>JAEUJQ010000041.1 GCA_016793095.1 Myxococcaceae bacterium
TGAGCACTCTGCCAGGCCACCGACGTCGTGACGCACCGCTGAAGTCTCCGGTGGGTCCACAGCGGAAGTGAGCGACGTCGGCAGCTGACGCAGACCAGAGAAGTGCTTCGGCCCGGCCAGTCCTCGTGACTCGCCGGGCCGGGTGCTTTTGATGACCAGGGCTGCCAGAGGGTGACGCGCCGCTCGAGTGCGACAGGTCACACCACAGTCAGACCTGCGTCTCGTGACTGCGGGCCTTCTTTCTCGTGACGAAAGAAGTGTCCCACCGGGAGACGCCCGGGCGATACACACACGCCATGCGAGCACTCGCCTTCCTTCCGGGCCTCCTCGTCGTCCTCGTCTCCTGCGGCTCTCCGATGCCCTGTGGCCCGCGCACGTGCGACGGCTGCTGCGACCCGACAGGTCTCTGCCAGACCGGCCAGTCGGACCTTGCGTGCGGGAGCGCGGGGTTGAGCTGCCGCGCGTGCGGCTCGGGCCTGTCCTGTCAGGGTCGGGTGTGCTCGGTGATCGGCTCGTCATCGGGTGGCGGAGGCACGGCGGGCGGAGGCACGGCGGGCGGAGGCACGGCGGGCGGAGGCACAGCGGGCGGAGGCACGGCGGGCGGAGGCACAGCGGGCGGAGGCATGGTGGGCGGAGGCACAGCGGGCGGAGGCGCTGCGGGCGGGGGCACCGCGGGCGGAGGCACCTCGGGCGGGGGCGCCGCGGGTGGGATGGCCTGCACGATGACGGGCGCCGGCTGCTCCACGGCGACCGAGTGCTGCGCGACGAACAGCGACTGCGCCATCACCACCACCAGCCCGAACACCCGCATCTGCTGCGGCAAGCAGGGCTCGTCGTGCGGTCTCGGGAGCTGCTGTGCTCCCCTCATCTGCCGCACCATCTCCGGGTCCATCCGCGTCTGCCAATGACACCGCTCCTGGCGCGGAGCATCTCCCGGCGCTGGCCGAGCTGACCGCGCCGGTTTCTGGCACCAGCACGCGGTGCAGCCACACTGGCGTCATGAAGAACGTCGGGCTGGTGCTCTCGGGTGGTGGCGCGCGCGGCGCCTACGAGGTGGGGGTGCTGCAGGGCGTGAACGAAGCGCTCGGCGCGACGCACCCCTCCGCGCGCTACCAGGTCATCGCTGGCACGTCGGTGGGCGCCATCAACGGCGCGTGGCTCGCCGCGAACGCGCACGTCCCCGACCACCGCGTGGACTCCCTCGTCACCCTCTGGTCGTCGCTGAGGCTCGAGCAACACCTGCGGGTGGACCTGCGCGGGCTGGTCGGCTGGTCGAGCCCCCTGCGCTTCTTACGCACGAGGGCCAGGCGGCGTGACGAGGACGGACCCCAGGAGACGTTCGGTCGCTCGGTGCTCAACCCCCGCGCACTCGAAGACCTCGTCGCCGCCGGCATCGACTGGGCTCAACTGCACGACAACGTGAACGAGCGGCGGTTGAGGGCGTTCATCGTCGCCGCCCTCCACGTCGGCTCC
Source organism: Myxococcaceae bacterium (assembly GCA_016793095.1). Lineage (GTDB taxonomy): Bacteria > Myxococcota > Myxococcia > Myxococcales > Myxococcaceae > Xiheimicrobium. The sequence goes on from JAEUJQ010000041.1 coordinate 1,474, forward strand.
GGCGCGACGACGTTGTTCACCGAGCTCGCCCCTGGCGCCGAGTTCAAGCCGATGCGCCACCCGCGACGCGTCGCGCGGCACACCCGCATCGACGTCGAGCACGTGCTGGCGTCCGCCGCCATCCCCGCCCTGTTCCCCGCGCGCCGCATCGGCCGCTCCTTCTTCGCGGACGGCGGCCTGCGCTTCAACACGCCCATCGCGCCTGCCATTCGCGCGGGCGCCGACAAGCTCGTCATCATCACGCTGCGCCACGACCCGGTGACGCCGCCCGACATCGACGCGCTCGGCGCCTCGAACGACGAGTACCCGAACATCGTCTTCCTGCTCGGCAAGGTCTTCAACGCGCTGCTGCTCGACCCCGTCACGTACGACCTGCAGGTGCTCGAGCGCTTCAACCGGGTGATGGAGGTCATCGACGACACGCTCACCCCTGAGGAGCGCGTGCGCGTGGACGCGGTGCTCGAGAAGGAGCGCGGCATGACGTACCGGAAGCTGCCGACGCTCATCTTCGAGCCGACTCAGAACATCGGCGTGCTCGCGGGAGAACACCTGCGCCGCCACGCCGGCACGTGGAACCTCGGGCGCTTCTACGAATGGCTGCTCTCGAGGGCCGCCGACGTCGAGTCCACCTGGGAAGCCGACCTCGCCTCGTACCTGCTCTTCGACGGCGCGTGGGCGAAGACGCTCATCGAGCTGGGCCGTGCCGACGCGCTCGCCAAGCGTGACCAGATTCGGGCCTTCTTCGCCGCCTGAGGTGGTCACCGCGCGCGCGAGAGCACGCAGTACTGAGCGAGGTGGTCGAGTCGCTCGAGGTCCGACCCCTTCTGCTCGTCGAGCGCTGGGTAGTTCCTCTGCGCGCCCAGCGTCGCGCAGCGCCCGGCGAACCCCTCGGACAAGACGTGGTCCCAGGTGGAGCGGGTCAGCGGCGCGCTCCACCAGGGCGGGTCGTGCTCGGGCAACCCCGAGTGCTGCAGCAGCGCTCCACCCGTCGCCGTCACCGAGAAGCGAACGCGCTCGCGCCAGAGCTGGACGTCAGCGTCCATCGGGCGACGGAACGGGTCGAGGTTGAAGTCTCCGCCGATGACGGCGAGCGGCGCGCGGCGCAGCGAGGCGCCTTCACCCATCGGCGAGAGGGCCGCGGGCAGGAAGTCACGCCGGCACGCGATGTTCGCCGGCATCAAGCCCGAGGGCGGGTGGGCGACGACGAGGTCCACCGCCTCGCCGTCGATGGTGGCCGTCACGCCAGCGATGGTGAAGCCCTCGTCACAGCCCGCGACGGGCATGGCAGACCGAAGCTGGCCTCGACAGAGCTCGCCCTGCTCACAGCCGTCGAGCGTCGCGAAGCCGGTGCGCACGGCGACGCACTCGTACCCGCGCCGCGGCTCACACGCGATGGTGTACGCAGACCCGAGCAGCCGGCGCACCTGATCGGGCTCCTGCGCGCGGTTCGCCGGGTGACAGACGTGCCAGGGCTCGACGGAGGGCCCCAGCGCGTCGCACTGCGCGGGCGTGATGACCTCGCTCAGCAGCACGACGTCGGGCTTCGCGCGGGCGATGGCCGCGGCGATGCGGTCCTCCTGGTCCTTCGCGCACAGCTTGAAGACGGCGGTGTCGCAGCGGAACAGGTCGATGTTGCCCACGTTCGCGGCGAGCAGCGAGAACGCGCCCGGGCCCGCCTCTGGCACGTCGGAGGCGAGGCCGAGCGGCGCCTCCTGTCCCTGGTCCTGCGCTCGCGATGGACCGCGTGGGTCACCCAGGTTGCGGCTCGCGGGCGGCGGCGCGCAGGCCCAGCAGGACAGGAGGCCGACCACCACGAGCCGCATCGTCAGCCCGTGACCTCGACCTGCGCCAGCGTCGGCGCCTCACCCCTCACGGGCTGAATCCACAGAATGCGGAAGCCGCGCTCGCCCTGCAGCACCCCGTCGAGCAGGAGCACGCACGACGGCGCGCCCTTGCAGACACGGCGGTAGTGATCGGCGAGGCCCACGCCCATCGCGGAGTCATCGAGCTCGAGGGCGAGCCCCTTCTCCGAGCTCACGAAGGCCGTGCGCTCGACGCCAACGGGTGAGCGGCTCTTCACCAGCACGGGCAACCGCACGCGGCGCGGTTGGCCAGCGTCGTTCACCATGGACTTGAGCCACGCATGGAGCCCGGCTGAGTCGAGCCGCGGGCCATCAGCGAAGCGGCGTTGCGGTTCTGGCGTCAGGGGTCGAGCGGGCATGGGCGGTGCGACGTCTGCAAACGAGGTGACGGCGAGCAGCGCGAGGGCGAGGAGGAGCGTTCGCACGACGTGATGGTAGTCGAGCGCCCCGGGCGCAGCGAGGCCGCGGCGCCTCTGCTGCCACACGCTCACCTCGCGAGCGACTCATCGCCGGCGACCGGGCTATGGAGCGCTGGTGACGAACGCCGGCGCGCCCCTCTCGACCCACCTCATGCTCGACTATCTCGTCGAGCTGGGCAGCGAGCTGCTGGAGGCCGGCTGCCCCACCTACCGGCTCGAGGAGCTGCTCGTCACGGTCGCCCGGCACGAGGGCTTCAACGCCGACGTGTTCGCGGTGCCGACGGGGCTCTTCGTCGGCGTGCGCACGCCGACCGGTGAAGCCCCCGCGGTGTCGATGGTGCGCGTGACGGAGTGGGGCATCGACCTCGAGCGCCTCGCGGTGCTGGACGAGCTGCTCAACCGCGTCATCGACCGCACGCTCTCGGTGAGCGACGCGCGCCTCGAGCTGCGACGGCTCTCCGCCGTGCCGCGGTGGCCGACTGCGGTGCGACTGCTGGCGGGCGCGGGCTCGAGCGCAGGGGCCGCTATCCTCTTCGGTGGCAGCGTCAGCGACTTCTTCATCGCGGGCGTCGGTGGCGTGCTCCTGCGGGCGATTCTGCTGCGCACGCAGCGCGAGCCGGGCCTGCGCTTCCTCGAGAACTTCCTGGGGGGCGCCGTCGCCGCCGTCACGGCCTGGTTCGCGACGCTCTTCTGGCCGGGTCACTCGCGAGACGTGCTGGTGCTCGCGGTGGTGATTCCGCTGCTGCCGGGCATGGTGCTGACGACGGGCCTGGCGGAGATCACCTTCAAGAACCTCGTCTCGGGCACCGCGCGCCTGGTGGACGCGGCGGTCACGCTGCTCTCGCTGGTGTTCGGCATCGGCCTGGTGCTGTCCTTCGAGCAGTGGACCGGAGTGCGGCCCGAGCCGGCGGGCCTCCTCGCGCCCGCGGCCTGGTGGTGGCAGGCCATGGCCATCGTGGTGGCGTCGCTCAGCTTCGGCGTCTCGCTCGGGCTGCCACGACCGCGGCTGGGCATCGCGGTGGCGTCGGGCAGCGTGGTGTGGCTCGCGCAGCTGGTGCTCCGCTCATGGACGCCAACGCCCGCGGCCTTCGTCTCGGCGGTCGTACTCGCGGCTTCGGCCAACGCCTTCGCGCGCAGCACCCGGAAGCCGGCGCAGCTCTTCCTGCTGCCCGGGCTGTTGCTGCTGGTGCCCGGCTCCTTCGGCTTCAAGAGCTTCGACGCGCTGCTGCGAGGTGACTACACGCAGGGCGCGAGTCAGGCGGTCGACATGTTCACCCTGGCCGGCGCGCTCGTGATGGGCCTGCTGGTGGCGAACGTCGTGGTGCCCCCACGGAAGATCCTCTGACGTCCGCGCAAGTGCTGCGCTGAGGCACCCGAGAACCTCGCGATGTGACGGAGCGGGGCGCGGCACGGCCGATGCTGTTTCATCCCCCAGGGGTGCCGTATGAAGCTCCTTCATGCTGCAGGTCTTGGAGTGGTGCTGGGCTTCGCGGCCAGCGACTGCGGACCAGCCAACGCCGGCAACTGCGACGCAGACGGCGTCTGCAACTCGAGCTGTGCGGCCGACGTCGATTGCGAGAACGCGAAGGTGAAGTCACTGTGTGAGGGCGCTGCCACGCGGCTCGTCGAGCCCGGCGATGGCACGGTGCTGGACTGCACGACGACCTGGTCCTGGGAACAGACACCGCCAGCGCAGCTCCTGACCTGGGCAAACGCTCTCACTCGCTGCGATGGGCTCGACTTCGCTGGCAAGAGCGACTGGCAACTGCCGACGCGAGAACAGCTCGAGTCGTTGCTCCTCGGAGCCCCGGGCACGGGCGGAGCCTGGGGCGGCGCCGGCTGCCGCGCGGACGCGAAGCTCGGAGGACAGTGCACCTGGTACTGGTCGGCGACGGAGAGCTCCACGCTGTCAGCTGACGGCAAGCCGCAAGCCTGGGGGGTGAACTTCCAGGCGACCAACGGCGGACCCGTCACGATGCACAGGACGAACGTGAACGGCGTGCGCTGCGTCCGCAACGTACCTGCGCTCCCGAGCGGCGCAGGCGGCGGGGCGGCGGGGGGCGCAACGGGTGGCGGCGCGAGCGGCGGTGGGACGGCGGGCTGCACGAAGAACAGCGACTGCCCGTCGCCGAAGATCTGCGAGAGCCGGGCGTGCGTCTACGAGTGCACGACCGACGACGACTGCTCCTCGATTCGCCGCTGTAGCAACCACGTCTGCGAGACGTTCAGCTGCGGCTCCTGCCAGCGCGTCAGCGACCACCGCTGCGTCAACTGCGGCTCGGGCCCGTACGGCTGCTACTGCTGAGCGAGCCACGCCCCGAAGCGGCGCATCTGCCGGGCGTGCATCGGGGCCTGCGACGCCCGGTACACGAGCCACGGCAAGGCCGGCACGAAGCCGCGCAGCGTCGTCATCAACACCTTCGGCTCCGACAGCAGCCGGAACTCGAACTCGCCCACCGAGCCCTCGGCGACCAGCGAGCCGTCGCGCACCTCGAGCACCTCGACGTCGTCGGCGCTGCGCCCAGGCACGCGGCGCAGCCGCAGCACGCTCACCCCGCCCGCCTTGACCTCGTACGCCTCGTGGCCCACCACGGTGGAGACGCCGGGCACGTCGGTGGCGAGCCACTCGAAATAGGCGCGGGCCGTCTGCGCTGCCGTCCACCCCACCTTCGGGGTGAGGCGCTGCACCGAGAGCACCGTGGAGGGACCGCTCCACGCCGCCGCGGCCACGTCGCCGCCCTTCCAACGGGGCAGCCGGCGCGTCTCGACGTCGCTCGCGAGCACCAGCTGCTCGAGCTGCGCGACCGGCTCGTCGCCACCGCCGGAGAGGACGGAGACGGGCACTCCGCTCGCGCGCAGCGTCGCCTCACGCGGGTCCCCCTCGTCACAGAAGAAGCCGACGAGGCGCTGGGGCTTCGTCAGCCTCGCCGCGCGCGCCACCGAGTCGGCGAGCAGCAGGTCGACGTCTTCCGGCACGCCCTGGAGGAGCCGCGCCCGTGGCCGCGAAACCCGAGCGAGGTGCACGACGACGTGGGCCCCGGCCAGCGCGACCTCGGCCGCGGCGATGGACAGGAGGTCGGCCTGCCAGACGCCCGGCCCGCCAGGCTCGCGGGTGCCGATGACGGTGACGTCACAGCGGTCGGCCAGCCGGCGCTGCAGCTCGCGCCCGAGGCTCCCCGTTCCGCCCGCGATGACGACGCGCCGCCGCTCCGACATTCGACGTGCCCATAGCAGCCGCGCGACGGTGTGTCTTCCGACCGGCATATGCTGCCGGCCTCCGGGAGGGACGCGTGTCAGAGTACGAGATGATGCAGTGGGCCGGCCTCGCGGCTGGAGCAGGCGTCGTCGGCGCCGGCATCTATGGGCTCGTCCGCTTCTTCCGGAAGCTCGACGCCATCTGGCCCGACACCGCGGCGAAGTACGGCCTCTCCTTCGAGAAGAAGCACGAAGGGAGCGCGTTGGGGAACTCGACGGAGGTGTTGTCGCTTCGCGGCCCCACGCTCGAGGTCCTCTCGATGCGCGAGCAGCTCGGCAACCGGCGGCGGACCAGCACCGTGGTGACGGCGAAGGGCGCGACGCCCGGCGGCACGCTGCTCGAGGTGTCGCGCAACCGGCCGAAGGCAGCCTTTCACCTCGTCACCACGGGCGACGCGAAGTTCGACAACCTGCGGTTCGTACTCTCGGAGTCGAAGGACCGCGCGAAGGCGCTGCTGACGCCGCCGGTCCGCGAGGCGCTGCTGCGGTGCCGGCAGTGGGAGCTCCGCATCGCCTGCGACGGGAGCCAGGTGATGGTGTCGTTCGGCGACCTCGTCACCGACCATGCCGCGCTGAGCGGTCCCATCGACGTCGCACTCGCCGTCGCCCGGGGGGCCACATGAACGAGCTCGAGCAGTACCTGACACAGCTGGGGCAGGCGCACGGCTTCACGCTCGAGCACCTCGAGGCGAACCGTCAGGGGAGGATTCACGCCGAGCAGGTTTCGCGGTCGAAGGGCCGCGGCGGGCCCATCACGGCCATCGTCTTCACGGTGCTGAGCGCCGTCGGCGGCTCGGTCGGCGCGTTCCTCTACTACGACGACGCGCGCAAGCCGCTCGCGCGCCTCGACCGCAACGCCCTCGTCGGCATCCTCGGCGCGACAGTGCTGGTGACGCTCTTCTTCCTCGCCATCGCGGTGAGCTCGGTGCGCGCGCGAAAGCGGCGGGTGGCGGCGTTCGAGGCCGGTCGCGTCGAGGTGCTGTCCGGGCCGGTCGTGAAGAAGGGCGTGCAGGGCCGGGGCGGGAACCCGGGCGCCTTTCACCTGCACTTCGGCGACCGGCGCTTCTGGGTGCTGCGTCAGACGTGGGAGTTGGTGACGCACGGCGCGACGTACCGGGCCTACGTGGTGAACGACCAACTCTTGAGCCTCGAGCCAGTGGCGCGCTGAGCTGCGTCAGCGCCTGACCCCGACGAGCAGGCCATCGGGCGTAGGGATGTTGACGGTGTCGAAGTGCTGCCGTGCCTCCTCGTGGAAGCGCCGCATCACCTGCGCGCGGGGCGACTCGTCCAGCAGCGAGGCGAAGAGGAACGAGTTGTCGCCGAGCAGCAGGCCGCCCTGGCGCAGGTGCTTCGCTGCCCACCGCCCGTAGACGTCGTAGCTCTCCTTGTCGGCGTCGATGAAGACGGCGCAGAAGGGCCCGTGGCGCTCGAGCGAGGGCAGCACGTCGGCGCCGCGCCCGAGGCAGACCTCGACCTGGTCGTCCAGCCCGGCGCGCGCGAGGTTGTCCTTCGCGACGGCGGCGTGGCGCGGGTCGGACTCGATGGTCCACAGCTTCCCGTCGGCCGGCAGCGCGCGGGCGAGGTGAATGGCCGAGTACCCGGCGAGCGTGCCCACCTCGACGACGCGGCGCGCTCCGACGAGGCGAAGGAGCACCCCGAGCAGCTTCCCTTCGGACGGCGCCACCTGAATCGGGGGCAGCCCGGCGCGGGCCGGCGCGTCGAAGGCGTGCTGGAGCGCCTCGTCGTGCGGCGCGTGCGTTCGGTCGCACCAGTCGAGGATGGGACCGGTGAAGTACGTCTGCCCTGAGCGCGAGTCGGCGTCTGCCATGACGGGCCACATACCCCGGGGCGTCTGCAGGTGCATACAGCCGGGCTCGGAGGAGATCGTGGCAGAGACGCGGCGCATGCGTCACGCCTTCCTGCTCGTCGCGCTCCTCGTCGGCTGTGAGGTCCCCACCCCGCCGGCCGACACCGGCACCGACGCGGGAGGCGGCGCTTTCATCGACGCGGGAGGCGATGGTGACGCGGGCCTGGGCGCTGACGCGGGGACTCACGATGCTGGAACTCCAGACGTCGACGGCGGCGCGCCCGTGGACAGCGGCGTTTCCCAGGACGCGGGGATGATGGATGGCGGCGCGCGACCGGCGCCCTCGGGCTGCGTGACGTCGGTCGCCGCGGGGAGCCACGAGTTCACCTGCGACGGCATTCGCTGGGACGTCGAGGTGACGCCGCGCTGCGCGCTGGGCGGCTGCGGCCTCGTCGTCGACGTGCACGGCCTCACCATGAGCGCCGACTCGCTCGACAAGAGCACGAAGCTGCGGGCCGTCGGCGCGCCCCTCGGCTACGTCATCGCCCAGCCGACGGCGCCTCGCGGCGTGCTGGGCCCCTCGTGGACGCCGGCCACTGACGACCCGAAGGTGTGGGCCGCGATGAACGAGCTGCGGCGCGCGTTCGTCATCGACCCGAGGCGCGTGCACATGACGGGCTTCTCCCAGGGCGGCGCGATGACGTGGCGCTTCACCTGCCGCTCTGCAGACGAGCTCGCCTCCGTCGCCCCCATCGCCGCCGCCGACGCGCAGACGCTCTCGAGCAACACGCCGCCGTTTCGGCTCGACTGCCCCTTCACGGCAGCCGAGCGGCCCTCGCGTCCGATTCCGGTCCTCCAGATGCACGGGACGCTGGACGGGCTGGTGCCCATCGCCAAGGGCGAGCAGCAACGCGACGCGGCGCTCGCGGCCTGGCAGCTCGGGAGCCCCACCGTCATCGGCAGCAGCGCCGACTTCACCCACACGCGGTACACGGGCCCGAACGGCCTCTCCTACGAGTACCTCGTGCACAGCTGGCAGGCTCCGACGCCTTCCGTGCTGGTGCCGATTCGCGGCCACTGCATTCCCGGAGGCGCCGACCTTCGCGCCGGGGCGCCGTTGACGCAGACGATGTTCTTCAGCTGCCAGCCGCCGAACGCCTTCGTCTGGGGTGAGCTGGTGATGGCCTTCTTCGTCGCGCACCCGAAGTCCTGATGGGCGAGCGGCGCCCCTCTCGTCGCGCTGCCTCGATGTCACAGCCCTTCGTCGGCGCGCTGACAAGCTGACGAGCCGGACCGCTTAAGTGCGCGAGACGCCGGCTCGACGGGCTGGCATCGCGCGTGCTGTCGCTCGGCGCATGCTGTTCTTCGCGGTGACGCTCGGAGTCCTCACCTGCCCGGCGCTGGAGCCATCGCGACTGCAGCTCGTCGGCGTGCTGCTCGACGATGACCCTGCGGCGCGGGCTGCGGTGCTGCGCGACCCTTCGTCGGGCCGGTCCTTCACCGTTCACGAGGGAGAGGTCATCGAGGGCTCCGGAGAGCTGCAGGTAGAAGCGGACGCCTTCGTCGTCAGGCGGTTCCGGGCGACCGTCGAGCGGATCGAGCGTGGGAGGGTGCTCCTCATCCGGCCTCACGGGCGCGAGGTCGCGGCCTCGCCGTCGGCGTGGGCCGAGCGCCGATGCCAACCGGTCGTCGAGCTCGAGCCTGCAGGCGCGCTGGCGGCGCAGGCCCGAATCGTGCCGGCGTTCGACCGGGGCAAACCGATTGGCTTCAAGCTCTTCTCGATTCGGCGCGGCTCGCTCTGGAGCGCCGTGGGCCTCGAGAACGGCGACGTCATCGGGCGGGTCAATGGTCTCGACCTCACCAGCCCCGAGAACGCGCTGGTCGTCTCCTCTTCGCTGCGGTGCGCGCGCCGCCTCGACGTCGAGGTGCGGCGTGGTGGCGAGCACCTCGACCTCGTCCTCCTTCCGGCGGCTGAGCTTCACGCCGCCGCGCCTCAGCTCGCTCGGGGCCGCGGCGCCTTCGCCGTGAACGACCTCGGTCCTCGGTCGCTGCTCGCACAGGCAGGGCTTCGAGCTGGCGACGTCGTCGAGCGCATCGACGACGAGCCCGTCACCGTCGTCTTCAGCCGGGCAGGCCAGCGAAGGCGGCTCATCATCGCGGCCCCCGACGCGATGCGCGACGCGGCTGCCTCCCGAGCGGCGCACCCCTGAACCGGACCGCGGCGTCGGCTGGGCGGTTGACTCGATTTGACCATTCGGTTAAACCGTCCGACCAAGAGGCGACATGGACGCGACGGAGACGAGACAGCGGATCCTCGAGGCGGCGGACGGGCTGTTCGGCGAGCTGGGCTTCGACGCGACGACGACGCGCGACATCGCCGAGCGCTCGGGCGTCAACAAGGCGCTCATCCACTACCACTTCGGCACCAAGGACGACCTGCTCGAGGCGCTGCTCGAGCGCTACTACGAGCAGCTCGGCGCGACGATGCAGGGGGCGTTCGCGCGGCCGCACAAGACGCTGCGCGCGAAGGTCGAAGACGTGCTCGACACCTACGCCGACTTCCTCGCGGCGCACTCCACCTTCGCCCGCATCGTGCAGCGCGAGGTCGCGAGCGGCCGGCACATCGAGCGCGTCGTCGAGCGCACCCTGCCGATGTTCCAGCTCGGCGTCGCGTGGATGAGCGAGGCGCTGACGAAGGCGCCGCGCGACCTCGACGCGGTGAACCTGCTCACCACCGTCTACGGCATCGTCGTCACCTGGTTCACCTGGGGTGAGGTGGTGCGCCGCCTCACCGGGAAGGACCCGTTCTCTCCGGCCGCCCTCGAGGCCCGCAAGCGCCACGTGCGCCGCGTCGTCGGCCTGCTCATCGACGAAGTCGAAGGGAGGAAGTGAGTCATGCAGCTCGAACGCGCCGTCTCCAGTCCCCTCAGCGCAGGTCCTGCTCCTTCGCCGGGCGGGCTCCACCCGAAGAACGCCGTCCTCAAGCAGCGGCTGCTCGGCGCCGAGCACTGGCTGTGCATCGAGCGCGCGCGGTACGCGACGGAGGTGTGGCGGCAGACCGGGGGCCTGCACCCGTCGCTGCGCGCGGCGAAGGCCCTCGCGAACGTGCTGGCGAAGATGACGGTGCGCCTCGAGCCCGAGGAGCTGCTGGTGGGCAACCGCTCGTCGAAGCCCATCGCGCCGCCCATCGCCATCGAGCGCGGCGACTTCACCTTCGTCTTCAAGTACCTGCTCGAAGACCTCGAGGCCTTCGGCTACCGCATCACGCCAGAGGACCGGCGCGAGCTGCTCGACGACCTCATCCCCTGGTGGGAGGGCCGCACGGTGCGCGACGCGAAGGTGGCGGCGCTCGAGGCGCAGGGCCTCACGAGTCCACCGAACGCCTCTCCGCTCGAGCTCGTGCGCAAGCTGCGCGCGTTCGGGCCACGCACGCTGGGTCGGGTGCTGACGCCGCGCGCAGGCGCCGAACAGCCGCTGCACCGGAGGCTGCCCAGGCTGCTACGCGCGATTCGCGCCGGGGCGAAGGACAACGTGAAGGGGCGCGGCCGGTGCACCGACACCCAGGCCCACATCGTGCCGGGCCATAAGAACGTGCTGGCCTACGGCTTCTCCGGCATCCGCGACGAGGCCCGCGAGCGCCTCGGCCGCGCGACGACGGACGACGAGCGCGGCTTCCTCGAGGCCGTCGTCGTCACCTGCGAGGCGATGCGTGACTTCTCACAGCGCTTCGCCGCCCTGGCGCGCGCGCAGGCCGAAGGCGCGGTGGACAACGAGCGGAGGCTCGAGCTGCTCGACATCGCGAAGCGGTGCGAACGGGTGCCATGGCTGCCCCCTCGCTCGTTCGCCGAGGCCGTGCAGGCGGTGTGGTTCGTCCAGAACGCCGCCATCATCAGCTACGGGGCTGGCAGCGGCATCACGCCCGGCCGCGTGGACCAGCTGCTCTTCCCCTTCTACGAGGCCGACGTCGCGCGGGGCGCGCTCACCCGGGACGACGCGCGACGGCTCCTCGAAGAGCTCGTCATCAAGCTCAACGACAACGTCGTCATCTGGCCCAACCTCGGCGGCGTCGAGCTGAACCACCTCGGGTCCGACGTCGAGAACATCACCCTCGGCGGCGTCGGCCGCGACGGGCGTGACGCCACCAACGAGCTCTCGTGGCTCTTCACCGAGGCCATCGAGAACACGAGCCTCGCCACCACCGCGAGCTTCCGCGTCTCGGCGAAGAGCCCGGCCGCGTGGGTGCGCCGCGTCGTCGAGCTGCACCGGCGCACCAACTCGCCCGCGTTCCTCTGCGACGAGACCGCCATCGCGACGCTGATGAACGACGGCTACCCGCTCGAGGCGGCGCGCGACTACTGCCTCGTGGGCTGCGTCGAGCCGAGCGGCAACGGCGACACCTTCGGCGCGACCGGCGGCACCAAGGTGTACTTCCCCACCGCGCTCGACCTCGTCTTCAACCGCGGGCGCACCACCTTCTTCGGCAACCAGGACGGCCCCGACACCGGCGACCCGCGCGCGTTCCGCTCCTTCGACGAGCTGTTCGCGGCGTTCTCCCGGCAGCTCGAGGTGATGGTGGCGCAGGTGACCGAGGCGACGAGGCTGCGCGACGCCATCTGGGCCGAGCGCTTCCACAACCCGCTCATCAGCTGCACCATCGACGGCTGCCTCGAGAGCGCGCGCGACATGACGCGCGGCGGCGCCCACTTCAACTTCGGGGCCGTCGGCGGCGGCGGCCTGGCGACGGCGGTGGACTCGCTGGCGACGATTCGGGAGCTCGTCTTCGAGCGGCGCGCGGTGTCGATGGGCGAGCTGCTGGAAGGCCTGCGCACGAACTTCCGCAGCCACGACGCGCTGCGTGAGCTGCTCCGGGCCGGGCCTCGCTTCGGCCGTGACGACGCGCGCGTGGACGCGCTCGCCGCCGACGTGGTGGCGCGGTTCTGTGACCTGGTGCGCGCGCAGCCCACGGTGACCGGCGGCCACTTCAAGGCGAGCCTCATCTCCTACGGTATGAACGTGTACGAAGGGGCGCTCGAGCCGGCGACGCCCGACGGCCGACTCGCGGGCGCGCCGTTGTCGAACAGCATGTCGCCGAGCAACGGCGCCGAGACGAAGGGGCCGACGGCGGCGTTCAACTCGCTCGCGCGCATCGACCAGACGCGCATCGGCTACGGCAACTCGCTCAACATGCGGCTGCCCATCGGGCTGCTCGGCTCCGACGCGGGCGTCGATGCGGTCGCCGGCCTCGTGCGCGGGTACTTCAAGAAGGGCGGCTTCCACGTGCAGTTCAACGCCGCCGACGCCGCCACGCTGCGCGCGGCCCAGGAGCGCCCGCAGGACTTCCCCGACCTCATCGTGCGGGTGTCAGGCTACTCGGCGTACTTCACGCGGCTCGGGCGCAGCATTCAGGACGACCTCATCGCGCGCGCCGAGCTCTCACCATGAGAGGCCGCGTCTTCGACCTCCAGCGGTGCTGCGTGAACGACGGGCCGGGCCTGCGCACCACCGTCTTCCTCGCGGGCTGCCCCTTGCGCTGCGCGTGGTGTCACAACCCCGAAGCCTTCGCCGGGGACACCGCGAGGTGGGTGGAGGCCGAGGAGGTGCTCGACGAGGTGCTCGCCGACCGCGACTTCTTCGAGGCGACGGGCGGGGGCCTCACCGTGTCTGGTGGCGAGCCGCTGCTGCAGCCGGCGTTCGTCAAAGAGGTGCTGACGCGCGCGCGCGCTGAAGGGCTCCACACCTGCGTGCAGACGTCGGGCGCCGTGCCGCGGGACGCGCTGCTCGCCATCGTCGGCCTCGCGGACCTCGTGCAGTTCGACCTCAAGCACCCCGACGCGCTCACGCACGAGCGCCTCACCGGCCGCCGCAACGACGACGTGCTGGCCAACGCGGCCTTCGTCGCCGCGCACGCGAAGCAGGTCGAGTTCCGCGTGCCCGTCGTACCCGGGTTCACCGACGACGGGCTCGAAGGCACGGCCGCGTTCGTGCGGGGGCTGGGCGCCCACGCGCTCCACCTGCTGCCCTACCAGCGCACCTACCTCGACAAGTACCGGCGGCTCGGCCTCGGGGCCCGCTGCGCGACGGTCGAGCCGGCGGCACCGTCCAGACTGGCGTCACTCGCGTCGCGGGTCGAGGCCGCTGGCGTGCACGCCGTTCTGGTGTGCTGAGGCGCGAACGGCTGCGGCGGCTGGCCGCGCGCGAACGTTCGAGAGTACGATTCAGTTCGTGAAGCGAATGGACATCAGAGTCGAGGACGTCGAGGTGACGCTCACGTGGGGCAATGCCGCCGAGGCCAAAGCCTCGCTGCGAACCGAGAGCGAGCAACGCTTTCGTACCCTCCCGCTGCGTGACCGTCTGCTGATCGCGCTCTCGATGGTGAGGAGTTCTCGGCCGGATGAACAACACCAGCGTTGAAGGTCCGGCCGAAGCCCTCGCAAGGTTGGCGGGCATTCTCCAGCGCTTCGGCGTCTCGGATTACGCGGTCACTGGCGGTATGCGCTGGGAGTCTGGACGAATCCAAGGGAGACGCGGGACATCGACCTCTGTGGCGTGTTGCCCTCGAGCTCGGTGGACCGACTGCTTGCGCAGCATGACGGGATCCGGTCCGGCGGGGCCGAGATGCCCGACCTCGTCCGGTTCCGCGTCGGCAGTTGGGACGTGGACCTCTTCGTCACCAAGAGCGAGTTCGACCGCGAAGTCCTGCGCCGGGCCGTGGGTGTCGACGTTGCTGGCGTCCGGCTACGGGTGGTCACTCCCGAAGACCTCGTCATTCACAAGCTGATCAAGTTGCTCACCGACAAGCGCCGGCTGCTCCAGGACGCCGCGGACCTGCGCGCGCTGACGAGCGCAAATGCCCTCGACAAGGAGTACCTTCGAACGTGGCTCCCGCCCAGTGACTTTTCCCTGGTCGACCGCCTCCCGAACCTGGATGAAGGCGCGCTTGCTCGCGCACTGCTGAGCCGTTGAAGTCCAGCGAGACTCCGCCCGCATGCGGCGCGGGCTGCGTCGCCTAGAAGAAGCGCACCAGCACCTGCGCGAGCAGGATCTTCACCACCGTCGCGATGGGGAACACCGTCGCGTAGCCCTTCGACGGAGCGTCTGACGCGACTCGCGCGCTCGCCCAGGCCAGCACCGCCGGCTGCGTGTGAATGCCCGCCACCGCGCCGAAGGCCTCGCCCGTCGGCAGCTTGAGCCAGCGGCGCGCGAGCAGCAGCGCCGGGCCCGCCGACGAGAGCGTCACCAGCGCGCCGAGGGCCATCAGCGGCAAGGGGCTCCCCTCCGTCACCGTCTTCGCGAGGCTGCCGCCCGAGCGGGTGCCGACGACCGCGAGGAAGAGGACGATGCCGAGCTGACGGAGCGTCACCGAGGCGGGGAACGGCAGCTCCCACACGAGGGGCCCGGTACGGCCGAGGCGACCGAGCACGAGCCCGACGAGCAGCGGCCCACCGGCCAGCCCCAGCTTGAGCGGCCCGAGCGGCGTCGGGATCGGCACCAGCCCCAACGCGAGGCCGAGCGTGATGCCCAGCCCGAAGCTCAGCACGTCAATCTCGGCGAGCGCGCGGTACGAGTCCCCGAAGAAGCGCGAGACCTCGTCGAGGCGGGCGCGCGGCGCCAGCACCCGTACGCGGTCGCCAAGCTCGAGCGTGGTGTCCTTGTCGGTGAGCAGGTCGACGTCGCCGCGCCGGACCCGCGTCACCAGGGCGCCGAAGCGCTGGGGCAACGACAGCTCCTTGAGCGGCTTGCCGATGACGTCTGGCTTCGAGACGAAGATGCGGCGGAAGTCGAGCTGGGCGCGATCGTCGGCGATGTCCTCCTCCGAGCGCTCCCCCAGCAGCGCGGTGGCCTCGGCCATGGCCTTCGGCCGGCCCACCATGGTGACGAGGTCGCCGGGCCTGAGCACCGTGGCGTCGTCGACCACCGCCTCGACGTCGCCCCGCCGGTAGCGCCCGAAGCCGATGGCCTTCACGCGCCCTCGAAGCTCGTCGGCGCGGGCCGCTGGGGCCGTGAAGCGGATGGTGCGGCTCACGAGCTCGAGCTCCTTCACGGGCGGAGCTGGCTCCTTGCGGGCGCGCCGCCACAACACCAGCAACGGCACCAGCACTCCGAGAGGGTACGCCACCGAGTAGCCGACGACCGGCGCGCTCGCGTCGCCCGACGAGGCGCGCAGCACGTCCACCGCCGCCGCCAGGGCCGGCGTGTTCGTCAGGCCGCCGGCGAACAACCCAACCCCGACCGCCGCGGGGATCTCGAGCACCCGCGCGCCCACGACGCTGACGGCGGCCGCGAAGGAGACCGCGCAGATGGTGAGGACGCTCGCCTTGAGCCCGCGGCCCTTGAGCGCCTCGACGAAGGCCGGGCCGCTCGAGACACCGACCGAGTAGACGAAGAGACAGAGGCCGAAGAGCCCGAGCTCCTCGGGCACCGTGAGGCGTGGGTCGAGCGCCGAGACGGCGAGGCCGGCGAAGAGGACCGCCGCCGGGCCGAGCGAGAAGCCGCCCACCTCGACGCGGCCCAGCAGCCAGCCGACGGCTGTGACGGCGAACAGGAGGAGCAGCGGCTGGTGGTGCAGCACGTCCAACATGGTGCGTGCGTGCCAGCCCGGCGCGCGCACGGCAACCTTCAAGTCACTCCACCCGTCCAGAACGACCGCCGACTCCGACGGTTCGACCAGCCAGCCACGAGCCGCGCTCCTTCCAGCCGGCGAAGGACACGCTGTCGCCATGCGACGGATGCTCGTGGTGGTGATGCTGGCTGGGTGTGTGTCTCAGGATCAGTCCGACCAACGGCGGCTACGGGACCTGTGCGGCCTGCCGGCGAACGCTCGCGTCATCTCGTGGAAGGGCTACCCCTCACAGGTGGGGTTCGGTCAGCGGGAAGGCCTCACGCTCGAGGGGACCTTCCGGCCGGAGCGGGAGTGGTCGAAAGGGGCGTCTGGCTACCGGCGAATGCCCTGGCCGACGGCGGTCGAGGCCATTCGCGGCTTCGGGCGCTCCGCATCGGCGCCCGCATGGGTGTTGGCGGCGACGGCGCTCCGGTGCGAGACCGCCGGCAACGATGTCCTCTTCGCAGGGAGGACGAGGCCGTGCGACACAGGCCCGACGCCGAACGACCTCATCGTCTGCGCGGTCCAGCCATCCGGCGACGTCCAGGCCTGGGTTCGCAGCGCGTACTGACGCACCCGGAGCGCTCTCTGACACGGCGTCTCTGCGGTCGCGAGCGTATGTGGGCTGCGCCCGTGGGCTTTCAGCCCTGCGCTTTGCGCTCGAAGTACTGCAGGTCGACGAAGACAGCCGCCGCGAGCACGAGCATGCGCTGGTCCATCGACAGCGACGGGTCCTGAAAGGCGACGCGGAAGTTGTCCTTGTCGGTGAACATCTCGGTGAGGGCGCCGCTCCACTTCTTCTCGATGACGGCCACCTGCTGCTCACCGCGGAAGAACGGGAACGTCCACAGCTTGAGGAGGCCCGACTTCATCTCGAGGACGACGTTGCCGTTCGCGTCGAGCACGTCGAAGCGCTTGGTGAAGAAGGCGAAGCGCTGCTGCAGCGCGCCGATGACGCGCCCGCCCGACGACACCTCGAGCCGCTGGAAGAAGAAGCGGAAGGGGTGGTGCGCGCGGAAGGCCTCCTGCCGGGTGGCGTCGAAGAAGGCGATGTCGAAGCTGCGCCAGTGCCCGAGCAAGTAGAGCGCCAGCATGCCCAGCAGGCCCGAGCGCTGCTCGGCGGCGTAGAAGACCTCGTTCCGGTCGGGCGTGCTGATGGCGTACTTGTTGCGCGTCTCGAAGCCGAAGAACTCGGCGAGCTCGCGCTTCTGGCGGACGTACAGCTCAGGCGTGTTGAGGGGCGCGAGGGCGGTGGACATGGGGCTCCGGTGAGAGTCGAAGGCGCTCTTCTACTGGCTCCACGGCCGTCAGGCGAGGCGGGCGAAGCGCCTCGAGGAGCGCGGGAAGTCCACCGACGTCGCGAACCACACCACCGCGCCCACCGCGAGCGCCGTCCACAGCGCCTCGAGGCTGGGAGCCGCGCGCACCGTCGGCGGCGTGCCCGGAACGCACGTCAGCGCCGCGCCTGCGACGAGGCAGCCCACGCCGACCCACTGGTACAGCCGCAGCCCGGCGTACGTCGGCGTCTGCGGCTCGCCTCGCCACGCCTCCTCGACGAAGCGCCCGAGCCCCATCAGCACCAGGTAGACGCCCGCCACCACGGCGCACGGCGCGCTCTCGGCCCACAAGCGCAACGTCACCGCGCCAGTGAGGGCGTTGGCGAACATCGAGTAGAGCTGGGTCGGGTGCACCGGCACGCCCTCGAGGTGAGCCAGCCGCACCACGCGAGTGCGCGGGTGACGGTAGACGACGCCGGGCACAGCGCCGCTCGGCGCGCCGTGACAGCAGCCGTTCGCGAAGCAGCGCAGCCGGGACGCGCCCTGGGTCCACGGCGCCACCACGCCCCACACCGCCAGCAGGACCCACGCTGAGGTGTCGAAGCCCAACCACCGCGCCACGACGGCGAAGCCCACCGCGCCCAGCAGCCCGCCAAAGAAGCCGTAGGGTCGCGAGAGCGCCGGCGAGCCCTCGATGGTCTGCGCCCACAGCGCCGCGCCGACGAGAATGGCGAGGCTCGCGCAGCCCATGAGCCAGCCCGAGCCGGGTCCGAGCAGCGTCA
The DNA here is from genome assembly GCA_016793095.1 of Myxococcaceae bacterium. Taxonomy (GTDB): domain Bacteria; phylum Myxococcota; class Myxococcia; order Myxococcales; family Myxococcaceae; genus Xiheimicrobium. The sequence continues at coordinate 19,475 of JAEUJQ010000041.1, forward strand.
CCGCGAACCCCGCGGCGAAGGCCGAGGGCAGCGCTGCGAGCCAGCCGATGTGCAGCACCCGCACCGCGCCGAAGTCGTGCTCGCGCCAGCAGTTCGCGAACCACTCGCACGCGCGGAGCATGAGCCGGTAGAGCGGGCCACGTCCGGCACCCACGCCGGCGGCGACGAGGCCGAGCAGCGCCGGTCCTCCCGTGTCCGCGATGGTGCGCGCCGGGCTCGTGAGGTGGAGCAGCGCGGCGGGGGGACCCAGCGCAGAGACGAGCGCCCACTCGCCCATGGCCAGCACCACCACCGCTCCGACGCCGGCGAGCGCCCCATGCCAGGCGGCGCCGCCGACGCGCTGGGCGAGGCTGAAGGCCGCGACGAAGAGCACGAGCGCGGTGAGCGCACTCCCGGGAGCGACGGGGAGCGTCCCCCCAGACGGGCCCGCCGGGAGGACCAGGAACGCCACGGTGACGACGAGGACCCCGAGGAGGCCGCTGAGCGCGAGCTCTCGCAGCGCGCGCGCCGTGCGGGTGAGCACCGCAGCGAGGCCAGCGACGGCGATGGCTACGCCGGTGACCGCCGGGCCCACGGGGAGCCGCCAGAGGGCTTCGGCTCCCAGCCCGCTCGCAAACAGCGCGGTGGCAGCGACCCCCGCCGCGAGCAGCGCCACGCTCAGCGCCCCGAGGCGCTCGAGCCCCGTCGGTCGCTCGTCGGTGGCGAAGGGGACGCCGAAGGCAGGCGCGCGCGGCGGAGGGCCGAGCCGGGCGCGGAGGTCCTGCCGCTCGTAGCCCCACCAGAGCGCGGCGGTGCTGAGCCCGAGCGTCGGCGTCACCAGCCACACCCCCGCTGCGGAGCCGAGCGCGATGGAGAGGCCAGCCGCCACGCAGGTCGCTCCGAGGTAGAGCGGGTGCCCGACGAGCGCGAAGACGCCTGACGTCACCAGGCGGGGCGGCGGGTACGCGTTCATCGGCAAGCCCCCGCCGCGGGTGCGGAGCGCGAGGGTGCCAGCAGCCCACGCGACGAGGCCGAACCCGACGAGCGCCCAACCTGCCCGCGGCGTGGCGGGGACCGGGAGGTGGACGTTCGCCGCGGCGCCGAGGCTCCACGCCACCATCGCCGCCGGAATCACCGCGACGAAGAGCGCCCCATAGAGGACGGGGCCGAGCGCGGCGCGGCTCAACGCCATCGGACGACCTCGTAGAGGGCGACGCCTTCCTCCGTGCTGCTGTCGAGTTCGAGCGAGGCCCTGGCCACCCACTTGTGCTCGTCGATGAGCAGGCCGGCGGAAGAGAGGACGGTGGCGAGCCCCGGCACGCGCCCGAGGGAGGAGCCGGCGACCGGGCCCGTCCTCAGCGAGCGCGGCGTGCTGAACGAGAGCCGCGCTCCCTCAGCGCGAACCTCTTCATCCGACGCTCGTCCGCCAGCGCGCGGAACGCCGTCGACGAGCACGAGGTGGAACGCGGGCTCGCCGGTCCAGTCGACCCAGACGACCGAGCGGCCGCCCGCGTGCGCCCGGCCCCAACGGAGCTCGTCGATGGGGAGCTCCCACGGAGGGAGCGAGAGCGTGACGCGCTCGGTGTAGCCCAGGGCGCGGACGGTGCGTTCCCCGAGGCGCAGCTCGACCTCGGCGAGGGGCTGCAGGCACTCCCAGACGAGCGTGCGGCCACCGCGCTCGAGGAGCGTCTGGGGACCGGCCGCGGCGAAGGGCCCACTCCAGCGCCCCTCCAGCTCGAGGCCGGGACAGCCGAAGCTGACCGAGTCGGAGTCGAGCCTCGGCGCGGGCCCGGGGAGCAGCGACGCGCGCTCGTGAGGCGCTCCGTTCTCGAGCGAGACCACCGCGGCGTAGTGCCCAGAGAGCCGCCACCACCGCAGCTCGGCCCAGTAGACGATGAACGCCTCGCCAGTGGCGCTGACGGCGTCGAGGTACCACTTCGTCAGTTGAAAGTCGGGGTGCACGCCCGGGGCCTCCCGTGCCGGGCGCTCTTCTACCTCAGGCCCGACCCGGGTGGACGCGACGCCCGCGCCGCGAGCCGCGCCGTTCGTTCTGCGCTACACCACCCGCATGTCCTCCTCCTTGAAGCTCGAGCGGCACCCGGCCTTTCCGGGCGTGAAGGGGCCCGTCGTCGTCGCAGTCATGGACGGCGTCGGCGTGGGCGCCCACGACGAAGGCGACGCCGTGCACCTGGCCCGCACGCCCGTCATGGACTGGCTGAAGGCGAACGCGCCGTACCGCACGCTGCGTGCGCACGGCACCGCGGTCGGCCTGCCGTCGGACGACGACATGGGCAACAGCGAGGTGGGCCACAACGCGCTGGGCGCGGGTCGCGTCTTCGACCAGGGCGCGAAGCTGGTGAACGCCGCCATCGAGAGCGGCCGGCTGTTCGCGGGCGAGGCCTGGCTCGCGGCGGTCGCGAAGGTGAAGCAGTCGGGCCAACCGTTGCACTTCATCGGGCTGCTGTCCGACGGCAACGTGCACTCGCACGAGCAGCACCTGTTCGCGCTGCTGCGGCGCGCCGCGAAGGACGGCGTGAAGGCGCTGCGCGTGCACCCGCTGCTCGACGGTCGCGACGTGCCTGAGACGAGCGCGCTCACCTACGTCGAGCGCCTGGAGGCGGTGCTGGACGAGCTGCGGCGCGCCGGCTGCGATGCCCGGGTCGCCTCGGGCGGCGGCCGCATGAAGGTGACGATGGACCGCTACGAGGCCGACTGGGCGATGGTGGAGCGCGGCTGGAAGCTGCACGTGCGCGGCGAGGGTCAGGGCTTCCCGTCACTCGAGGCGGCGGTCGAGGGCCTGCGCGCCGCCACGCCGGGCGTCATCGACCAGAACCTGCCGGGCTTCGTCATCACCGAGGGCGGCCAGCCGGTCGGGCCGATTCGTGAGGGCGCCGCCGTCATCTTCTTCAACTTCCGCGGGGACCGCGCCATCGAGCTGACGCGCGCCTTCGAGGACACGGCCTTCACGAAGTTCGACCGCGGCCCGAGGCCCGACGTCTTCTACGCGGGCATGATGCAGTACGACGGAGACCTCAAGCTGCCCTCGCGCTTCCTCGTCGCGCCGCCCGAGATCGACCGCACCCTGTCGGCGCACCTCTCCGCCGCCGGCGTCACCCAGCTCGCCATCAGCGAGACGCAGAAGTTCGGCCACGTCACCTACTTCTGGAACGGCAACCGCAGCGGCGCGCTCGAGGGCGAGACGTGGGTCGAGGTGCCCAGCGACACGCTGCCCTTCGAGGAGCGCCCGTGGATGAAGGCGGCCGAGATCACCGACCGCCTCCTCACCGAGCTGAAGACGGGGCGGCACCGGCACGCGAGGCTCAACTGGGCGAACGGCGACATGGTGGGCCACACTGGCGTGCGTGAGTCCACCATCGTCGCGGTCGAGGCCGTCGACCTGCAGCTCGGCCGGCTGGTGCCCGTCATCGAGGCGCTGCAGGGCGCGCTGCTGGTGCTGGCAGACCACGGCAACGCGGACGAGATGTACGAGCGCGACAAGAAGACGGGCAAGCCGCAGGTGGACGCGGCCGGCAAGCCGAGAGCGAAGACGAGCCACACGCTGAACCCGGTGCCGTGTCACCTGTACGCGCCGGCGGCGAAGGGGCTGCGGTTCTCCGAGGCGCTGCCGCAGGCGGGGCTGGGCAACGTGGCCGCGACGGTGCTGCACCTGCTCGGCTACGCCGCCCCGGCGGACTACCTCCCGTCGCTGCTCGAACAGGGCTGAGGTGGCGGTTCTCGTGAAGCGCCAGGCTGCGGCAGGCACCTGCGAGGACGTGAGCCGGAGCCACCAGGACGTGCGCGGGCGCCACCAGGACGTGCGCGGGCGCCACCAGGACGAGAGCTGGAGCCACCAGGACTGGCTCCACCACGACGTGAGCGAGCAGCACCAGGACGTGAGCGGGCACCACCAGGACGCAAGCGGGAGCCCCGGGGAGCGCGCGTGAGGTCGCGACGGACGCGAGGAGCGGGCGTGGGGGCCGTTCACCTCCTGGCCCTCGCGCTCTGCCTCGAGGCGTGCCGCTGCGGCGGTCCCGACATCGTCGAGGGCGGGGGCAGGGTGCGCGTCATGCCCGAGCGGCTCGAGTTCGGCGACGTCTGGCGCGGCGCGGACCAACGCCTGACGCTGTCGCTCACCAACACTGGCCGCGCACCCCTCGAGGTGTCCTTGGCGGTCGCAGCGCCGTTCTCGTTGCCGAACGCACCGTCGTTCATCCCGGGAGCCGAGGAGCACGCGCTCGAGGTGCGCTTCGCTCCGACGCTGGTGGGCGACTTCGTGGGCGAGGTGACGGTCACGCACCGGGGCGCCACGACGCGCGTTCCAGTGAGCGGCCGTGGCGTCGAGCCGCCGCCCTGCGAGCCCTCGTTGTGCCGCACCGCGCGCCTCGACCCCGAGAGCGGAGCGTGCCTGCAGACCCCGCTCGCCGATGGCACAGCCTGCGCGAGCTCCTGTCTCGAGTCCGGGGTCTGCCAGGCGGGCGGCTGCGTGGGGACTCCGCGCAGCTGCGACGACGGCGACGCCTGCACGGTGGACGTCTGTCACATCGTCGAGGGCTGTCAGCACACGCCGGTCCGCTGTGCGCCCGCGGGGCCGTGCTCGAGTCCGCTCTGCAGCGCGGACGCGGGGTGCGTCGATGCGCCCGCGCCTGACGGCACCCCGTGTGGACCCGCGAGCTGCGCCGAAGCGAACGTCTGCATCGGAGGTGCGTGCGTGGTGCGGCAGGTGCCCGAGGGCGCGCCATGCGGAGTCGAGACCGTGTGCCAGCCCCGCGGTCGGTGCGTCGCGCAGCAGTGCGACCAGCCCGACGCGTCCGTCATCCCTCGCGAGTGGAGCTACGCGCCCTCCTCCAGCGCCACGGGACTGGTGGGGCTCGTCGCCGACCCTCCCGGCAATCTGTACACGGTCGAATGCGTACCCGTCGGCGGGTTTGGCACTGGCACCTTCCTCGCGCAGTGCCAGGCGGTCTCGTTCTCGCCTGGCGGCCAGGTGCGGTGGCGCACGCCGTTCCCGCGGCAGACGAACACCGGGCAGGGCGCGCTCACCGACTCCCTCACGGTGGCTGGCGAGGCGCTGGTCTCGTGGGTCGAGCGCAGCTTCGTGTCCGCGTTCGAGCTCAGCACCGGCGCCCACCGCTGGACGGTGGACCTGCGCACCATCGGCGCGTTCCCCGCCAACGCGTCGTACGTGCGCATCAACTCGCTCGCCTGGGACGGGGTCGATCGGCTCACGCTGGCGGCCGAGTCCTTCGTCGGGAGCTCGGCCGGGAGCGCGGTCGTCATCCTCGAGCTCCGCACGGGGCTTGTCCGGGGCGTGCAGGTGCTGCCCGGGCAGGGGTTCTCCCTGGTGCAGAGCCGCCGTGGGGACACGTACGTCGCCCACTCGGTGCAGGGCGGAGGGCTGCGCGAAGCCGTGAGCGCGTTCGACCGCGGCGGCGCCCTCCAGTGGCAGCGCGTGGTGCCCATCAACATGCCCTTCGTGCGGCAGCTGCAGGCCACCCACCGGGACCAGGTGCTGCTGACGCGACGCGAGCTGCTCGAGCTGGTGGACACGACGGGCGGCGCCCTGGTGAGGCAGGGCCAGCTCGACGGAGGCTTCTTCTCCTCTCCCGTGTGGAGCGACCACCGGCTCTTCACCATCGTACAGGCCTGCGCCGCGCCGCCGTGCCGTTCTTTCTCAGAGTACGACTACCGGCTCGCGTCGGTGGAGCCGCTCTCGCTCCAGCGACGTGAGGCGCCCCTCGCCCGGCCGTTCACCTTCTCGCCCCTCTGGCTCACGCACCGCGACGCCGCGCTCTTCACGACGTGGACGCTGCCGGGCCCCGTGTTGCACGAGTACGACGCCGAGGCGGAGCTGCTGATGCGCTGTCCCCTCGAGCTGGAGCGGCTGCGGCAGCTCGGTGGTGGGCCGGTGCTGGCAAACGGGCGCTACGCGATGCTGACGAGGCGCGACGGCAGCTCGGGCGCGCAGCAGCTCGACGTCTGGGCGCTGCCTGGCTATCGACCAGCCGCCGGCGGGTGGGTGTCGAGCGGCGGTGGACCCGGTCATGACGGGCGCGCGCGGTGAGCGGCTCTGATTCGGGCGAGTAGACGTCGTCGTGTCGCTGGGCGGCTTCCGTGCCTGCTGCTACCGTCCGCTGGTAGCCACAGTCGTGCGCTGCAGGAGCTGATGATTGCCTGCTGCGCGCGATATCTGGGCCCTGATGGGGGCGGGAGACGTTCATGGTGTTCACCCACGCGCTGGTGGTGGCCCTCGTGGTGGCCGCGCCCGCTTCGCCGAAGCCTGTCGACCCGACCGTGAAGGCGAAGGAGGCCTTCGTGGCCGGTCAACGCTTCTACAAAGAAGCGCGGTACGCAGACGCCATCGCCAGGTTCGAAGAGGCGTACGCGATTCAACCGAGCCCGGTGCTCTTCTACAACATCGGCCGGTGCCACGAGCAGCTCGGCGACGTGCCGAAGGCCCTGCGCGCGTACCGCGACTACCTGCGCATGTCGCCCGACGCGAAGGACAAGGACACGGTGAGCAACGCCATCGCCAACCTCGAGCGACGGCTGAAGGAGATCGGCCTGCAGCAGTTGCTCGTGTTCGCCGACCCGCCGACCGCCGTCATCGAGGTGGACGGCAAGGTGCTGGGGAACTCACCCGCGTCAGTCGAGCTCACCGCGGGCAACCACAAGCTGGTGGTGAAGGCTGAGGGGTACGAGACGACCGAGCGGTCCTTCGTGATGCAGACGGCGCGGGCGACCGAGATGACCATCAACCTGCGCGAGGCGGGGAAGCCGGTGGAGGCTCCACCTCCACCTCCTCCGCTCGTCGACGCCACGAAGAGAGACGAGCCGAAGGTGGCGACGTTGACCCCCTCGAAGGACGTGACGGGGACCGGCGCGACGGACGTGCAGCAGACGGTCCCTGCGCCGAAGAAGAGCCGGCTGTGGACGTGGGTGGCGGGCGGCACGGCGGTGGCGGCCGCGGGAGCGGGCATCGGAATGGGCGTCGCCGCGCAGGGGGCGGCCGCGCGCGTGAATGACCCGCCGATGGGGGTGACGCCGCGTCAGCAGGCCGACGGAGCGCAGGGCCTCGCAACCGGGGCAAACGTCGCCTACGGCGTCGCGGCTGCCGCAGCAGTGACGGCAGTGGTTCTCTTCTTCGTGGAGGGTCGTTGATGGACTCCAGGCTCAGGCTGGCGTGTCTCGTGATGATGACGGCGGGCAGCTGCTTCCCGGTGATTCCCGAGGGCGGCCGTTGCACCACGAAAGAAGACTGTCCGCGCGACATGACGTGCGAGGCAGGCGTCTGTCGGCGCGGGGGCGCATCCGGAGGCGGCGCGACGGGTGGCGGCGCGACGGGTGGTGGGATGACGGGTGGTGGGATGACGGGTGGAGGCGCGACGGGTGGTGGCGCGACGGGTGGCGGCGCGACGGGTGGTGGCGCGACAGGTGGCGGCGCGACGGGTGGTGGCGCGACGGGTGGTGGCGCGACGGGTGGTGGCGCGACAGGCGGTGGGTCAGCGGATGGCGGCATCGAGCCCGAGGGTCCTGGCACGACCTGCAGCGACGGCATCGACAATGACGACGACGGAGACACCGACTGCGCGGATTCGGCGTGCAACGGACAGACGTGTCGCGTCGCTGCGGGCACGTGCGACCTCGCTGAGGTCTGCACGGCCGGCCAGTGTCCAGTGAATGAGCGGAAGGCGCCGGGCACCACGTGCCGGCCCGCGACGACGGGAGGCTGTGACCTGGCGGAGGAGTGCGATGGCGCGTCGAATGACTGCCCGGCGGATGCCTTCAGGGCGATGGGCATCGTGTGTCGGCCGGCCTCGGGCGATTGCGACGTCGGCGAGACGTGCAGTGGAACCAGCGCAGACTGCCCGGCAGACGCCTTCGCCACGAACACCACCTCGTGCCGAATCCAGTCGGGCGACTGTGACATCGCGGAGCTGTGCACAGGCTCTTCGCCCGCGTGCCCCGCCGACGCGAGGCAACAGATGGGCACCGTGTGCCGCACCGCGATGGGCCCCTGCGACGTCGCCGAGACCTGCAACGGTGGCGTCGATTGCCCCGTCAATGGCATCGCCACGGCCGGGACTGAGTGTCGCGCGGTGGCGGGAGACTGTGATGTCGCAGAGCAGTGCGATGGCGTGGCGACGACCTGCCCCGCTGATGGCTTCCGTGGCGCGGGAACGGAGTGCCGCCCCGTTGGGCCCGGCGGCTGCGACGTCGCCGAGGCCTGCACCGGCCTGTCCGCGTCGTGCCCGATGGATGGCTTCGCGCCGGCTTCGACGGTGTGTCGCGCCGCCGTCTCCATCTGCGATGTCGAGGAACGCTGCCCGGGGAACGGCGCCGCCTGTCCTGCCGACGCGTTCGTCCCGGGGTCCATGGGCCTGGTCTGCCGCGCGGCCTCAGGCGCCTGTGATCAGCAGGAGACCTGCCTGGGAGGCGCAACGTGTCCAGCCGACATGATGAACTGCCCCGGAGGCCAGTACTGCGCTGGCGCGGCAGGGTGCCAACCACGCAAGGCGCTGGGGCAGACCTGCGCAGCGGGTGGAGAATGCCTGTCGGGGTTCTGTGCGCCCAACGCGATGGGCCAGGGCGTCTGCTGCAACTCCGCCTGCAACGCGGCCTGCGAGGTCTGTTCCGCGGCAGGCGCCTGCACGTTCCGCTCGACGATGGAGCGCTGCCGCGCCTCGGCGGGTGCGTGCGATCCGGCTGAATTCTGCAGCGGGACGAGCGCCACCTGCCCGCCCGACGCGCTCTCGCCCAACACGCTCGAGTGTCGCGCGAGCGCCGGCGTCTGCGACCCAGCCGAGAACTGCACGGGCAGCAGCGCTGCGTGTCCAGCGAACGTCCTGGCAGGCACGTCCACGGTGTGTCGGATGAGCGCAGGCGTCTGTGACGTGGCTGAGGCATGCAGCGGGACCTCGGCCAACTGCCCGACGAACTCGTTTGCTCCGAACACGACCGTCTGCCGGACCTCGGCCGGCGTCTGCGATGTCGCCGAGAACTGCACCGGCTCGGCGGCGACCTGTCCGACCGACCTCTTCCAACCGGCGATGACGCCGTGCGGCTCTCCCAACTGCACCAACGGCGTGCTGATTCCGGGCCCGCGGTGCGTGGGTGGCTCCAACACCTGCCAGATGTTCAGCGCGGTGAGCTGCAATGGCTTCCAGTGCAACACCACCTCGACCGCGTGCCTCACCTCGTGCGCCAGCGACACGAACTGTCTGGCGACGCACTACTGCAACGGCACGTTGTGCACTCCCAAGCTCGCCGATGGGCAGACCTGCACGTCGTCGAACCAGTGCGTCAGCGCGAATGGCTGCCTCACCGGCTACCTCGACGCAGACAACGACGGCTACGGCGCTGGCGCGGCGACGAGGTTCTGCGGGGTGCTGCCGACCTCGCCCGCCCGCTACGTCGCCCAGCCAGGTGATTGCTGCGACAGCAGCAGCACCATCAGGCCCAACCAGACTTCCTTCTTCAGCAGCCCCATCAGCGGGGCATGCTCGGCGCTTGGCTTCAACTACGACTGCTCGGCGGGCATCGAGCACGAGTACGACATCAATGGCTGTCAGGCGTCATGTACCATCGGAAGTTGTACCGGCACGGGCTGGACGGCGGGGTTCCCGGGTTGCGGCGCCTCAGGCACGCTTCGAACCTGTGGGCGCAGCCTGCTCCAGACTCCTTGCGTCTTCCCCACCCGGCCGTACAACGCCTGCACCAGCGTGACGACCAGCACCGTGGTGGACCGCTGCCATTGAGCACGCGGTTGCGCGCACAGCCGTCCCGCGCTGTTACGGTGCGCGGGTGACGACGGGGGCGTCGGCGACCGACGCAGAGCTGCGGTGGCTGAAGCTGGGCGCGGCGAGCATCTGGTTCACCACCGCGCTCGGCGTGCTGCACCCGTTCTACCGCAGCGTCGGGCACGCCTTCCTCGCCCGGCTCGGCCTTCCGGACTGGCTGATGTGGGCGACGTGCGCCGCCGAGCTCGTGCTGGCCGTGCTGGTGGTGGCCCTGCCGCCGAGGACCTGGCTCTTCGTCGCCCAGGCCGGGCCGGTCGTCGTCTTCACCGTCATCCTGGCCGCGCTCGAGCCGACGCTGCTCGCGCACCCGTACGGGGTGCTGTCGAAGAACTACCCGTTCCTCGCGCTGGTGGCGGCGACGTGGCTCCTCGGGCGTGAAGGCTGGACGAGCCGCGTGACGTGGCTCTTGCGGGGCGGCATGGCCCTCATCTGGCTCACCGAGGGCATCGTGCCCAAGGTGCTCTTCCAGCAGCCGCTGGAGCTCGCCGTCGTCGAGGGGAGCGGCCTCGTCCCGTTCTCTCCGTCGCTCTTCCTCACGTTGCTCGGCGTCGCCCAGGCCGTCTCGGGAGTGCTGGCGGTGACGTTGCGAGGCTGGCTGCTGCAGGCCGTGCTCGTCGCGCAGGCGGGCGCGCTCGTCGTGTTGCCCCTGCTGGTGAGCTGGCAGGACCCGACGCTGTGGGTGCACCCGTTCGGTCCGATGACGAAGAACTTCCCCATTCTCTTCGGCACGCTCATGGTGCTCCACCGATGCCGCCGCTGATCCTCCTCGTCAAGGCGTTGCACGTGCTGTCGGCGACCATCTTCTTCGGCGCGGGGTTGATGAGCGCGTTCTGGAAGTTCCGGGGCGACCAGAGCGGGGACCTGCGCGTGGTGCACTGGGCGCAGCAGCAGGTGGTGCTCGCAGACTGGATCTTCACCGTGCCGGCGGGCTTCATCTCTCCTGCGACCGGCGTGTACCTGGTCTTCATCTACGGGCTGCCGTGGACGACGCCGTGGGTGCTCGCCTCCATCGGCGGGTATCTCGCGGCGATGGTGCTGTGGCTGCCGGCCGCGTGGATTCAGCTCGAGCTGCGCAAGCTGACGAAGCAGGCGCTGACGGAGGGGACGCCGCTGCCACCGCGCTTCCACGCGCTCAACCGGGTCTGGCTGGCGCTCGGGGTACCGGCGTTCGGCGTATCGGTCTTCATCATCTACGCGATGGTGGCGAAGCCGGCGCTCTGGTGACGCTCGTGAAGGCCCAACCGACCGCATGGTGGTGGGTGGGGTGGGCGGTCAGCCTGGCGACGACCACGGCGAGCCTCGCCACCAGCGCGCTGTTCGTCGGCGCCTTCCTGAAGCCGCACAGCTTCGGAGGTCGTGATGGGCAGGGCGCGGCTGGCCTGGCCGCGCTGCTCCTCCTCGTCGGGGCAGGGGTGGCGTTGATCAGCGCCGTGCTGCTGGTGGTGGCGACGAGGCGCGTTCGCCGACGCCGCCAGGCACCCTGGCTCTGGCCCGTGAGCCTCGGTGTGCCAGCGCTGGTGACAGCGCTGGCGTTGGCGCTGGGACTTGCGGGCTGAGCAGTGAGCTCCGGCTGTGCACGAGCGTGGCGCCTCCTTGATCGACCGTGCTGCCTGGCTCTGGAGGGTGTCAGGGGTTGGCGAACAGGACCGGGATCGCCACAGGACGCGTCGCCGCGAGTGTTCGGCTCGAGCGACGCTTCCGCAGGGTGCCACCGCTCACTGCAGCGGCAGCACCTTCAACAGCGACAGCACTGGCGCCGGAGGCGCGCCGTCCTCTGCTGGCCGGAGGCGCTCGAAGACCCCGATGATGAGCAGGTCCTTGCCGGGCGTGACGAACGGATCGACGGTCGGGCTGCGCACGTAGACGTCGAGGCCTTCGGCGGTCGTCGTGGCCACGCGACGCTCGGTGTGCTCGCCCCACCGGGGCGTGGTTGACCTGATGAAGACGTCTTGCGACCCCCGCACCTGCTCGACCACCAGCAGCTCGAAGCCTCTCCGCACCTTCGTCACCTTGTCGATGCGGCCGATGAAAGCGACGTGCTTGTTCTTGTACACCTCGGGTTCCGACGCGGACGTCGCGAGCGCGAAGAGCGGAATCCGCTTCTCCTGGAGCTGCGGCAGGTCGGTGGCGAGCTGCCCGCCCCGGTTCGCGAGGAGCCGCGAGAGGACCCGCCAGTCGTCCTTCGGGTCCCCGAGCTCGCGGGCCCAGTGGGTGAGCGCGAGGGTGAGGTCATGGTACGCGCCGACCTCGACGCAGGCGGAGAAGTACGCAAACGAGCGTTGCTCGCGCGCGGCGAGCTCGCAATCGGCTGGTCGGCGGAACTGGCGAGCCCACTGCGCGGGGTCGAGCCGTGAGGCGCTGGAGGTCGCGAAGACCTCCTCGGGCGCCATGCCAGCCGGCTTCAGCACACCGGCGTCTTCCGGCGGCTCTTCGCCCCGATGCACGACGGTGGCTCGCGCGGACGGCTCCACGGGTGTCGTCGCACAGCTCAGCACCATGAGAAGACCGGGCACGGCTCGGAGCATCGGCACTCCGCGATTGTATCCAACTGGACCGGTCCGGCCATGACGACGAGGCCGCGCCAGGTGTGCTCTGGTGCCGACCGCTCATGGGCCTGCTCGACCCCACCCCACCCCCGTATGACCCGCTCGAGTGGGTCGAACAGCCGTTCGAGCCGCGCGCGAAGCAGGTGTGTCAGGCGTGGGCGCTGCAGGGGTACGGCGCGCCGCTGGCCGTCTACGTCGCGTACGCGCTCAAGATCGCCGCGTACGTCGGCGCCTGGGTCTTCTTCTGCGGCTTCACCCCGGGCCTCGGCGGCCTCTCGTCCATCGGTGAGTGGTGGCTGCACCCCATCGCGTTCCAGAAGGCCATCGTCTTCAACCTGCTCTTCGAGGTGGTGGGCCTGGGCTGTGGCTCGGGGCCGCTCACCGGCCGGTACTTTCCCCCGGTCGGCGGCGCCCTTCACTTCCTGCGCCCCGGGACGACGAAGCTGCCGTTCTTCCCGGGAGTGCCGCTCGTGGGCGGAGACCGCCGCACCGTCATGGACGCGCTGCTCTACGCGGGGTTGCTGGCCTCGCTGGTGCGCGCGCTCGTCGCGCCGACGCCGGGCTTCGAGCACTTCCTGCCCATCGCCCTGCTGGTGCCGGTGCTGGGCGTGCTCGACAAGACCGTCTTCCTCGCGGCGCGGGCCGAGCACTTCTGGGTCACCGTCGTGTGCTTCACCTTCGCCGCCGAGTGGCTCGCCGGCGCGAAGGCGGTGCAGCTCGCGCTCTGGTTCTTCGCGGGCGTCTCGAAGCTCAACCACCACTTCCCGACGGTGGTGGCGGTGATGACGAGCAACGGCCCGCTCACCCGCGCGCCCTTCCTCCGCAAGCTGATGTACCGCAGCTACCCTGACGACCTTCGTCCCTCGAGGCTCGCGACGGCGATGGGGCACGGGGGCACGGTGCTCGAGCTCGCGGTGCCCATCGCCTTCCTGCTCACGCCACTCGGAGTGCCTCCGGTCGTGGGCATCGCGCTCATGCTGCTGCTGCACGTCTACATCACCAGCAACGTGCCGATGGGCGTGCCGCTCGAGTGGAACGTGGTCGTGGTGTACGGGGGCTTCGCGTTGTTCTGGGCGCACCCCGAGGTGTCGCTGCTCTCGCTCGGGCCCGCGTGGGTGACGGCCTTCGTGGTGACGTTCACGCTCGTGCTGCCGATCCTCGGCAACCTGCGCCCGGACCTCGTCTCGTTCCTGCTCTCGATGCGCTACTACGCGGGCAACTGGGCCAACTCCGTGTGGCTCATCCGCAAGGACGCGGTGGCGAAGCTCGAGCGGCTGACGAAGTCGAGCGCGTGGATCTACGACCAGCTCGGGCACTTCTACGACCGGCGCACGGCGGTCGGCATGGTCGGCAAGGTGATGGCGTTCCGGCTGATGCACCTGCACGGGCGCTGCCTGCCGCGGCTCGTGCCGAAGCTCGTGACCCGGCTGCAGGACTACGAGTGGCTGGACGGAGAGCTGGTCGCCGGGCTCGCCCTGGGCTGGAACTTCGGCGAGGGCCACCTGCACCAGGAGCAGCTGCTCGCGTCGCTCCAGCGGCAGTGCGGCTTCGAGGAGGGCGAGGTGCGGTGTGTCTTCCTCGAGTCCCAGCCGCTGCACGTGCAGGCGATCGCGTGGCGGCTGGCCGACGCCAGGACGGGCGTGCTCGAGCGCGGCAGCACCCGCATCGCCGAGCTGCGCGCCCAGGCCGTCTGGAGCGCCGGGAGCCAGTGAGCCGCGGACGAGGGACCCGGCAGGATCACCTCAGCTGCGCTCGGGCACGCCTGGCTCGAAGCGGGCCTCGAGGCCGCGCTGCTTGAACCAGTCCACCATCGCGAGCTGGGCGGGCTTCTCGGTGCCGTAGTGGGTGCCGTCGATGACAGACACCCCAGCGGCGCGGGCCCGCGCTCGGAAGGCCTCGTGAATCTGCCGGACGTACGGGATGCTGCACGGTGAGAGCGCATTGCCCGTCACGTAGGTCGTGCAGCCGAGAGCGAGCGCAGCCTCGAGCGCTTCGACCGACGCCCCACCGCCCGCGACGATGGCGACCTTCCCGGCCCGACGCGCGCGCGCCTCGTCGATGGTCTGACCCAGCCCCAGCGCCACCGGCACCTCGGCCCCCACCGCCTGCTGCAGGCGGTTCATCACGTCGGCGACCGTGCCGTCGCTCGCCCCGATGACCGCCGCACCGCCCGGCAGGCCCTCTGCCATCTTCGAGAAGACCTGCGGTTCATGCAGCCCGAGCGCGCGGCCGAGCAGCACCGACGGCGACACCTCGGGGTGATGGTCGAGCGGCGCGTGGGCCGTGTACACGCTCACGCCGTCGGTGCGCATGCGCTCGTAGGTGGCCCTCGCCCAGGGCGCGAACACGTCGCCCGGCGCGTCGTCCACCGGGTGCTCGGCGAAGACGAAGGTGCCCGCCGGCACGCGACGCAAGATGGCGTCGCTGGGGAACACGCAGGTCGCGACCCGCGTCACCTCGCTCGCGCCACGAACCATCAACCCGTTGAACGACTTCATCCACTCGGGCTCGACGTAGTCTTTCCAGTACGGCCCCTCGTAGACGACGTCGAACAGCGCCATCCACTCGTCGCCGCGCACGTCCCGCACGCGGAAGTACGCGTCGAGCTCGGAGACCAGTTGGTCGCGCTTCATGACGTTCCCCCAGCTTGATTCAGCGACGCTTCACCGGTTGACCTGCGAACAACACCGCCGTGGGTTGTCCTCTCGCCCAGGCCGTCACCGCGACGGCCTGCCCGTCTTCGAGCGCCTCGACGAAGGCCGCTTGCCCCGCCTCGATGGCGCGCTTCGGTGGCGCCTTCGAGCCGAAGTGCGTGTGCAGCTCGTCGGCTCCCAGCACCCAGATGCGCCCCAGCATGCGGTGGTCGGCGAGCGTCTCGACGGTGAGGATGCCGGGGGCTCCGGACTTCGTCGCGCGGCGCTTGGCGTCGGCGAGGCTCTCGTCACCGGCAGCCGACTGCTGCGCGTCGTGGAAGGTCTGCTCGATGCTGCCGGTCCATTTCGCCCAGGTGCTCCAGCCCATGCGACCTCCCGTGTGCTTCGTAGCCATCATCGTCGATCGCGGCCACCCGCACAGCACTCGTCATCGACCGACCCGCTGAACCCAGCCTGATGCGGCTGGGAAGGCGAGCACTTCGTCAGGGACCGGCTCGGCGTCGTCGGGCTGCGACCACACGGTGACGTGCAGGGGCACGCCGTCAGCGCGGGTGTGGTGTTCCTCGTCCTCCAGAGGCGCGGGCTCGTTCGTCGTGGGCTCGATGAAGAGCACGAGCCAACGCTGGGCGCGCGCTCCCGGCCCGGGCAGGCCCACGTACGAGGTGTAGACGCCGTGCTGGCGCTTCACCCAGGACCGCGCCGGCGAGAGCTCGTCGCCTCGAAACGGCTCGACGCCCGCCTCGGCAAGCGCCGCCGGCTCCGGCCACCGGCCTGTCTCGACGCGCGCATGCTCGACCTCGAAGGTGGCCTCACGCAGGTGACGGAACGTGCGCTGTTCGAGGAACGGCAGCTCCCGGAAGCTGCGCTGCCAGCCGGCCAGCTCGACGATGGGCTCCGGTGCGCGCTGCCGCTGCACGACCAGGCCCACCGCCCACACGACGAGCGAGAGGACGAGCCACGGCGCCGCGTCACGCCAGGCCGAGGGCCGCCGCAGGGGCACGAGCACGCCGTCACTCCAGCGCCAGCAACTGCCGAACCGAAGCCACGCCCCACCAGAGCCCGACGCTCACCGAGAGCACTCCGGCCATCGAGAGCAGCCCCACCGCCACCCGCGGCGAGCGGGCGAGGCGCATGAGGGGAAGTCCAGCGAGGCCCGTCAGCAGCGCCATGCCGACCACGGAGCCGAAGCCGAACACCACGATGTAGCCCAGCCGCGCGCTCACCGTCGGGAGCTCGGCCACCACCAGCGCGGTGAGCGCCCCGCTGCCAGCGAGCCCGTGCATGACGCCGACGAGGAGCGGCCGGGTCGCGAAGGTCCACGAGCGGAGGTGCACGTGCGCGCCGGGCGCAGGGTGAGCGTGTTCGACGACGCCGTGCCGGTGCACCGCGGTGGTGCCCGAACGTCCCTCGAGCCACGAGCGCCGCAGCGCACGCACGCCCAGGGCGACGATCATGCAGGCGACCGCGAGCTCGAAGCCGACGGCCACGCGCTCGGGCATCTGCGCTCCGAGCAACGCCAGCGAGCCGCCCACGAGCAACAGCGAGAGCGAGTGCCCCAGGCCCCAGAGCGCGCCTATCCACAAGCCGGCGCGGGGCGTGTGCTGTTCCGTCGCGAGGGTGGAGACGGCTGCGAGGTGGTCGGGCTCCACCGCATGCCTCATGCCGAGCGCGACGCCGAGCAGACCGGTGAGGACGGTGGACGACACGGCCCCTCGTTAGCACGTGGGCCGAACGGAATCCTCCCCTGCTCGCACGCGACCGCCAGCGGGTCCTCGAACCATCAGGCGCGCCGCTGCCGCCGGGTGACGACGCCGAAGCCGATGGCCAGCCCGAGCGAGAGCACGACGAGCACGAACGCGGTGACGGCGAAGGCGCTCTCTCCGAAGCGCGTGGTCTGGCGCGAGAAGAGGTGCGCCAGACTGCCCCTGACGAGGGTGTAGAAGCCCGCGAGGCCCGCCAGCGCAGCGCCGGCGATGGGGAGCAGCACGGCGCCGAGTCCGACCCTTCGCCGCAGCGCGACCACGACGGCCGCCGCGCCGAGGGTGAAGGCGCCGATGACGAGCCCCGCCTCGAGCTCCGAGAAGTGGGTGGTGCCGAAGCACGTGGCCGAGCCGGGTGCCGAGCCGCGGCGGCAGTCTGGCGCGAGGCAGGGGAAGTCGAGGTCGGCCACCTCGTGCCAGGGCGCCGCGAACAGCAGCACCACCGCCGTCATCGACAGCACGGCGTGCGCGAGGGCGAAGGGTTTCATCGGCCCGGCAGTCTCGGCTCAACGGCGCCAGCGCGACGACGTTCGGTCAAGGCGTGGCGAAGCTGGGCTCGTTCCCCTGCTTCGCGAAGAACGCGCTGAGCTCGTCGCGGGTCATCTCGACCGCTCCGCCCGAGAACATGGGGTCGGCCACCAGGTACTTGCCCTCGGCCGTCTTCCCCAGCACCGCGATGAAGTGGCCGTTGCCGCCGCCCTGGTAGCTGCCGCCCGTGGCCTTCGCCTCGTCCTTGAACGCGGCCTTGTACGTGCCGCCGATGTTGCCCTCGACCATCAGCGACTTGCCGGCGTCGAGCGCCTCGTCGAACGCCGCCCAGCCCTTCTGCTTCGTCGCGTTCTCGAAGCCGGCGCCCTTGAGGCCGGTGGTGGCGCCGTCGATGCCCGAGAGCATCTTGTCGATGTCGAGGACCCGCACCGTCTGGCCATTGGGCAGCTTCACGTCCCGGCCGTCGGTCTGCGCGAGCTTCGGGTACATGAGCGCGCGGGCGTGGTCGATCTGCTGCTCGGCGGTCAGGCCCTCGGGCATCTTGCCGTTCACCTTCATCACCATGGCGAGGCTGGTGGGGCCGCAGTTGTTCGACCACGAGTTCGGGCTCTCGCGGTTGTACGTGTCGTTCTGGTACTGCGTGATGAACGAGCGGTTGGCCTCCTCGACCGTCGTGGGCGCCTTGCCGTTCGAGGGCGGCGGGCGCACTGCCATGCTCATCAGCGACGCCGAGCGGTACTTGAGCAGGTAGTTCGGGTCGAGGCCGAGGTCCTTGCACGTCGAGTTGAAGGTGCCCTTCTTCCACGTCGCGTTCACCAGGTCCTGCACGGTGCGGACCTTCGGGTTCGCGTTGAGGTAGTCGTACAGCTTCTGGTTCACGATGGTCGGACCGGCGGGCTTCGAAGGCACCGTCGAACCCGCGGGACGCGCCGAGCCGCCGTCGAGGGCGACCAGCGAGCGCCGCAGCGGCGAGAAAGACGACGTCGGCCGGGCGATGTGAGCGGTCGCGCGGGCGGCGGTCAGGGTGGAGCGAACGACGGGGCGGTTGGAGGCAGTGGCGATGCGCATGGCCTGTTGTCGGAGCGTGTGGGTTCCCGATGCTCGAGAGCTATGTCGCGTCGATTTACATCTCGACCTCGGGACCACCTGAAATCAATGCATTCTCCATCTGCGGCGGTGGTGCATCGAGGTGCCGCAGGCCTCATCTTCTTCATCGCGTCCGGATCGTGTGCTGTGGTGACCGGCCATGACGCGGACCTCGTATCTGATCGGAGCGGTCGTGCTCTCCCTGTGGGGCTGTGGGCAGGTCGGGGGCGCCGATGCTGGCAGCGGAGGCGGGAGCGCAGGGGGCTCCGCTGGTGGCGCAGTGGGTGGCGGAAGCGCGGGTGGCGCGGTCGCTGGTGGAACGGCCGGTGGAGACGCTGGAGGAATGGCGTCGGGAGGGAGCGCTGGCGGCAACACAGCCGGAGGGAGCGCGGGGGGCGACGCGGGCGGGACCGCGGGTGGCAGCGCAGGCGGGGCCGCGGGTGGCAGCGCAGGCGGGACCGCGGGTGGCAGCGCAGGCGGGGCTTCGGGTGGCAGCGCAGGTGGAACTGCGGGTGGAAGCGCAGGCGGGACTGCGGGTGGCAGCGCCGGTGGAAGCGCGGGTGGCAGTGCGGGCGGCTCGGCCAATCAGCCGCCGCAGATCCTCGGCATCCTTTTGACGAAGCCCGGCCAGACGACCGCGCTCACTCCACCCATCTTCGCGGGCCAGCTCGTTCAACTCACTGCCGACGCCTTTGATCCCGAGAACCAGCCGTTGACCTTCACCTGGAGCGTCGTCTCAGGGCCCGACGGCGGCGTCCTCACCGACGAGACGACCGCGAACCCCAGGTTCTACTCGAGCGATGTCACGCAGAACTCGGACATGATGATGCCCTTCCCCGAGTGGACCTTGCGCGTCGAGGTGTCGGACGGCACCAACCCGCCGGTGGTCTTCAACCAGCCCGTGAACGTGCGCGCGCCGCGCTTCTCGAACCTGCTCAACGACAGCGTCATCGGCAGCACGGCGTTGACCACGGGCTGCGCGAACTCGACGTGTCACGGGAACGCGACCCACGTCAGCGGCTTCGTCATCAACCGATTCAACGCGAGCGCCACGCACACTGCGATGCTCGCGCTTCACAACAGGGGCGCGAGCTGCACCATCGCCACGCGGCGAATCCAGGCGTTCAACCTCAACGGCTCGCTGCTGTGGCGGAAGCTCCTGGGTGGAATCCCGGTGGCGTGTGGAAACCGGATGCCTCCCGGCGTGCCGTCCGGGGTGCCGCCGAACGAGCTGGTCACCATCCGCTCGTGGATCAACGCTGGCGCGCTGCAGAACTGAGGGCCAGACAGGCGCTGATCTCCGTCGGTGTCGGACAACGACGCTGATCCACCGTCACCGCGGTGAGACAGTGCTGCATCGCGAGCTGTCTTCGACGGGGCTTTTCCCGGATTCTTGTCATGCGAGATGACGTTCGAGCGGAATCCGGCTCGACGCTGCCGAGCGACAACCGACTGTCCTTCTCCCGGGGAGCCCCATGACCACTGTGAACGATGCCGCCCGCCGTGCCGCTGAAGCCGCCCGCCGCGCCGCTGAAGAGGCCGCACGCAAGCGCGCTGAAGAGGCTGCTCGCCGCCGCGCCGCCGAGGCCGCTGCGCGCAAGGCCGCCGAGGCCCTCTCGAAGAAGGCGGCACAGGAGGCGGCGAAGAAGGCCGCCGAGGTGCTCTCGAAGAAGGCCGCGCAGAAGCCCACCGCGTCGGGCGTGCGCCAGTCGCTCGGCAAGGACGAGCTCTCGCAGGGAGTGGGGCAGTCGCTGCGCTCGCGCCTCGCCGGTGGTGGCCTCGGGGCCCCGTCCCCCAGCGCGCCCCCTGCGCCGGGTCGCACCATGTCGCTCAACGAGCTGCGCGCCGTGCAGACGAAGAGCGGGCCGCTCCCCGCCAACACCTTCCAGGGCTCGCCCGACGCCATCGAGCGCCGGCAGGCCGCGCAGTCCACGTCTCAGGCGAGCACCGCCGCGCCGGTCGCTCCGACGCCGCAGGAGAAGGCCGCCGAGGGCGCGAAGCAGGTGCAGCAGGCGTGGGACGACGCCCGCGCCGCCGGACGGTCCGAGGCCCAGGCCGCCAACGCCGCCGCGCAGAAGCTCCGTGAGCTCACCACCGCCGAGACCGACCCGGCTGTCAGGAACGAGCTCGTGCGCGCCTCGCAGCCGACGATGGACAAGATCGCCTCGGTGCTCGACAAGAACGCGCGCGACGATGCGTTCACCGGCGGCGACGACAAGCAGGCCGTGAAGGACACGGTGCGCGCGCTCTCCGACGTGGCGACGAAGTCGGGCCCCATCGGCACCTTCCTCATCGCCGACACCATCGCGAAGAAGCTGCCCGACGAGAACGAGCTGATGCACGTGGACGACGGCTTCTACGAGCACCTGGACGCGGGCGGAAAGCCTGACCTCATGGCCGCGCTCGGCTCGCGCCTCGAGGCCTACGGCAAGAACGAGGCGAAGGACGAGCTCTTCGACCGCAACGAAGGCCTGCTCGGCTGGGCGAAGGACCGCTTCGAAGACGCGGTCGGGCTCGCGGGCGACGTGCTGGGCGCCGTGGGTGACGCGACCGGCGCGGTGGTGGGCTTCGTCGGCGACGCCGCCAACGGCGTGATGAAGGTCGTGGGCAAGACGGCCGAGATGGCGGTGGACGTCGCGAAGGGCACCGTCGAGCTCGCCGGCAACGCCGCCGACTGGACGAAGGACCAGGTGATGGAGGCCGCCGAGTACGCCGCGAAGAACGGCCTCAAGCTGGCTGGTGAGGCGCTCAACTGGGTGGGCGACCACGCGCGAGAGCTCGCCGCCGATGCGCTCGACATCGACGGGCAGCTCGCGAAGCTGAACTCCGAGGGCGACTCGGTCACGCTGGCGGTCGGCGGGAAGATCGGCGCCACGGTGCTGCAGGGCGGCGCCGAGGTGGAGATGAAGATCACGAAGACGAAGGACGGCTACGAGATGACGCTCTCGGGCGAGCTGTCCGGCGGCGTCTTCGCGGGCCTCTCCATCCCCGGGCTGTCCGACGTGAAGGCCGAGGCGAACGCGACGGGCAAGGCGAGCGTGACGATGAACTTCTCGTCGCTGTCCGACGTGACGAAGGCCGCCGAGACCGTGGGCGGCATCGGCGTCGCCGCGGCGGTGGGCGGCCCGGCCGGAGCCCTGCTCACCGGCGCGACCGCGGCCGACGAGGTGAAGTTCATCGGCGACCACTTCCAGAAGGCCACCGTGGGCCTCGAGCTCTCGGCAGAGGCGAAGGCGAAGCTGGGCGAGACCGCCGGGCTCGGGTTCGGCGGCGGCATCTCGGGCACCGTCACCAACGGCGTCACCATCGAGATCGAGAAGGGCAAGCCGCCCACCCTCGTGCTGGACCAGAGCGTGAACGCGAAGGGCTCGCTCGCGCTCGGCGGGCCGGTCGCCATCCCCTCGCTGGGCGGGAAGCTGAATGGCGGCTCCATCGACGGCTCGGCGACCATCTCGGCCGAGACCCGCGTGCCGCTGCCCGAGGGCTTCGGCGTGGGCGACCTCGTGAAGGACCCGGTGGGCGCGATGAAGCGCGTCGGCTCGAACGCCATCGAGAACGCCACCACGAAGCTCTCGCTCGACGTGGACGTGAGCGCCGGCGTGGCGACCGAGGGCCTGGGCCTCAACCTGGGCGCCGACGGCGGCCTGTCGATCGAGCTGTCGGCAGAGGCGAAGACGAAGGACATCGTGGGCGCGCTCGGCACGGCGCTCAAGGGCGACCTCGGCGGCGCGCTCACCCAGCTCGGCGAGAAGACGACCCTCGACCTGCAGGTGTCCTCGTATAGGAAGACCGGCTTCAACATCGACGAAGAGGTGAAGGTGCCCGGCTTCACCATCGGCGTGAAGGCGCAGAACGAGCTGCGCGACGAGACCGAGGTGTGGAAGTTCGAGGGCACGCCCGCCGAGCTGGCGCAGCGCGGGTTCGACCTGTTCTCGAAGCTGCAGCTCAACGTCGGCTGATCAACGCGGGCCTGCCTGCTCGAGAAGGCGACCGAGCAGGTCGCTGGTGCCCTGCTCGCGGCTCCAGCGACGCAGGTACTCGAGGTCCAACCGTCCCTGCTGCGCCCGGGCGACGCCCAACAGGTCGCTCCACTGGCGGTCCGACGTCTCACCGCCAAGCCGGTACCATCGCAGCTTGGACAAGATGACGTCGTTGGCCGAGGCCACGCTCACCGACGAGAACGGGTCGTCGCGCTCGAGCTCGAGCGACACCACCCGCGAGAGCGCCTCGGCCTGGTAGCCCGCGGGAGCGACACAGAAGACGTCTACCTTCGCGAGCTCGACCTCATCGACGAGGTTGAAGGAGCGCTCGCTCTGCACCGCGCGCAGGAACTCCTCCTCGTCGACGTAGAAGCGCGAACCAAGCTCCTTCACGAGCGCCGCGTAGTGATGTGGCTGGAGCGCGGCCACGAGGTCGGCGTCGTTGGTCGAGCGCGGGTCCCCATGGAGCGAGCTCGCGAGTGAGCCGGTGACGTAGTGGCGTACGCCCATGCGCTCGAGCGCGCGGACCACCGCGAGCGTGGAGTCTTCGACCTTCATCGGTGCCGCGCCGCGAAGCGATCGGCGATGGCGTCGCCATACACCCGGCGCAGAAAGGCGACCGCCAGCTCGTCTGAACTCGCGCCCGGGTGTTGCCGCTTGACGTCCGCCATGGTCGCCGCCCGGACCCGCTCCGACAGGCGCAACGCCCGCTCGAGGCGCGCTCGCGGCGGCGTCTGCCTCAGCCGCTCGACGTAGCGCGCCTGCGCGCGAGCAGAGGTGTCGCTCAGCGCCGTGGCGGTGGCTCCGTCGTGTCCCATCTTCGCCAGTGTAACCGGCCCTCGGTCCCAACTGCGTGGAATCACACACGAAGCCTTGATGGAGCGTCATTAAGCTTAAATCTGCCTGAATGGAGCTCTCAGCAGCGTCGACTCAGGTTTGAGTCTGTGCCATGGAGCCCACGCGGTTCCACGGCACTTCCCAAGGAGACGACGATGACGACCAGCACCCCTCCCCTGCGCGACTTCCTCGAGATTCCCTACGAGCAGCTCGAGGAGATGAACCTGTCGGTGAAGCAGGCGCGGCTCAACCGTGAGGCGCCGGACAAGCTGCGCGAGGCGCGCATGAAGTACCTGACGGACGAGCGCCGCATCAAGGCCGTCACGGTGTGCTTCACCGACCTCGAGGGCCGGCTGCAGATGCTGGACTACGACAAGAAGTACCTGCTCAAGAGCCAGGACAACCTGACCTTCGACGGCTCCTCGGTGCGCGGCTTCTCGGCGCAGCACGAGTCAGACCTGCGGCTCAACGTCGACTGGTCGTCCTTCTACTGGCTGCCGGCCGACGTCTTCGGTCCCGGCAAGGTGCTGGTGTTCAGCGAGGTGCTGTCGCGCGACGGGTCCACCTACCCGAGCGACCTCCGCACGCGGCTCAAGCAGTACGGGGAGCAGCTCTTCGCGAAGGAGGGCATGGTCTGCCACGTCGCGCCCGAGATCGAGGGCTTCCTCTTCCAGGGCAAGGACGCCGAGCGCCGCTACCACGAGACGCGCGCGTTCGAGTACGTGTCCACCGGCGGCTACTACCACTCGCTGCCGGGCGACAAGCTGCGCACCTTCATCGACAGCGCCGCTGAGGTGCAGCGCGCGATGGGCTTCGGCAACGAGAAGGACCACCCCGAGGTGGCGCCCAGCCAGTTCGAGATGAACTTCTCGTACTCCGAGGCCCTCATCACCGCCGACCAGGTGCAGCTCTACAAGCTGCTCTGCCGCCAGGTGGCCGCGAACCTCGGCATGACGGCGTCGTTCCTGCCCAAGCCCGTCACCGGCGTGAACGGCAACGGCATGCACACGAACATGTCGTTCTCGAAGGGCGGCAAGAACCTGTACTGGGACGCGAAGGGCCAGGACGGCCTGTCGAAGACGGGCTGGGACGCCATCGACCGCATCCTCACCAACGCCGACGACCTCTGCCTCATCTTGAACCCGTCGGTGAACGCGTACCGCCGGCTCGACCCGCACTACGAGGCGCCGAACCAGATCAAGGCGTCGGCGAACAACCGGGGCGCGATGGTGCGCATCCCGACGGGGAACGAGAAGTCCGCCCGCATCGAGGTGCGCAGCGTCGCGCCGGACGCGAACCCGTACCTGGTCTTCTACTCGCTCATGCGCACGGCGCTCGAGGGCACGGGCTCAGAGGCCACCGCCGATGAGTCGAAGCGCAGCCGCACCCGCTTCCTGCCCGACAACATCTACGACGGCATTCGCCTCTTCAAGGGCTCGAAGTTCATGACCGAGCTGCTCGGAGAGTCGGTGCAGGCGAAGTTCGCCGAGCTCAAGCAGATGCAGGCCGACCGGTGCCCGAAGGCGCTGGGCTCGCAGATCAAGGTGCCCGAGATTCAGTTCCACCACGAGGTGACGAACCAGTTCCTCTGGAACCAGTTCTGAGCTGAGCGTCACGTCGCGTGGGTCGTCCGGCCTCCGTGCTCACCCGAGCGCGGGGGCCGTGTCGTCTCCGCTGTTGCGCGCGCCTCCTCTGCGTGACGACAATGCGTGCATGCTGACGACGGCAGAGGTCGCTCCCCAACACGTGTGGCGCATCTCCCGCGAGCGCTATCACCAGCTCGCGGAGCTGGGCGCGTTCGAGGGCCGTCGCGTGCAGCTCCTCTTCGGATCGGTGGTCGAGATGAACGCGATGGGCTCGCCGCCCGCGATGGCGATTCGGCTCCTCACCCGCCAGCTCGTCATGCAGACCGGCGCGGCCTTTGACGTGCTCGTTCAGTTGCCCCTGGGCGCGAGTGACGACTCGGAGCCCGAACCCGACTTCGCGATCGTCCCGTCGGCGGAGCGCGACCTGCATGACCACCCGCGCACTGCGAGGCTCGTCATCGAGGTCGCTGAGAGCAGCCTGAAGCTCGACCTGGGGCCGAAGGCGCTCCTCTACGCGAGCTGCAAGGTGCCCGAGTATTGGGTCATCGACCTCACGGCCCGACGAACGGTGGTGCATCGCTCCCCGCGCAAGGGCCGGTACAGCCGGGTGCAGTCGGTTCCCTGGTCGCACGCCCTCAAGTCCACCTCGGTGCCAGGCGTGTCGGTCAAGCTGGGCGAGCTGCTGGGGCATTGACGATCACCCGCGTTGCCGCCGCGCCACCTCGAAGCGCACCGACTCGGGGTACGGCGTCACGCGCACCGGCCGGCCCGACTGGAGCGTGTCTTTGAGGCCGTTCCAGAACGCCGCGGTGAAGAGCCGGGCGTGGCGTGCCTCGAGCACCGCCTTCACCTCGTCGGTGACGCAGAGGAAGGGCCGCCACTCCTCAGGGAACACGTCCTTCGGGCCCACCTGGAACCAGGCCTCGCCCCGGAAGTCGTCCTCGTCGTCGCGGGCCTGCGGCAGCACGCGGAAGTTCATCAGCGTGACGAGGTCGATCTCGTCGTAGTCGTAGAAGACGACGCGCCCGAGGCGGGTGACGCCGAAGTTCTTGTAGAGCAGGTCTCCGGCGAACAGGTTCGCGGCCGCGAGCTCCTCGAGGCACCGGCCGAAGTCGTCCACCACTCGCTCGAGCTCGTCGCCCTTCACCTGCCGCAGGTAGAGGTCGAGCGGCGTCATGCGGCGCTCGATGTAGACGTGCTTGAGCACCACCGAGTCGCCCTCTTCGGCCAGCAGCGACGGCACCTCGCGCCTGAGCTCCTCGAGCAACGCCGGTGAGAAGCGCTCGCGCGGCAGGGCCACGTCCGCGTACTCGAGCGTGTCGGCCATGCGACCGGCGCGATCGACCCGCTTCACCAGGCGGTAGCGGTCCTTCACGGTCGCGGGCTCGACGTCCTTCGGTGGCTTCGGCCGGTCGCGGATGACCTTGAAGACGTACGGGAACGACGGCAGCGTGAACACCACCATCACCAGCCCCGCCGTGCCCGCCGCGAGCGTCATCAGGTCGGTGGAGTGCCGCAGGTGGTGCAGGAAGTCGCGATAGAAGAGCGCCTTCGACGCCTTGCCGAAGCCGAGCATCGCGTAGAGTTCCCACGGCGGCTTGCTCGGCAGCATGCGCCACAGGAAGTAGACCCACGTCGAGGGCACGTCGATGTCGGCGAGGAAGTACGCGCGGGTGGACGAGAACAGGACGGCGAGCTGCCGCGGGTCGAGCAGCACCGCGTCGAGCGTCAGCCGGCCCGCGCCGTCGTGCACGATGGGCACCACGAAGGGCAGCATGGTGAGGCCGTTGATGGCGCGACCGACGATGTACGCCTCCTGGCCCCGGAACAGCAGCGACTCGAGCACCTGCAGCTGGAAGTTGGGCTCGACGGGCAGCGGGCGGGGCAACGCCCTTCGGAGCGCGCGCACCACGCAGTTCACGTCCCGCTCGAGGTCGGCGAAGGGCTTCGTCAGCCCGAAGTCCTTCACCAGCGTCGCGAGCGTGCTGCGCAGCCCGGTGCGCGCCGGGTAGTAGCAGCGGTACGACGGCTCCCAGAGGTCGAGGTACTCGGTCGAGACGCTCGGCCGGACGAACATGAAGCGGTTCTGGAAGTAGCTGCGGTGCAGCACGCGCGTGGTGACGGAGTTGAAGAAGACCTCGGCGAGCTCGGGCTGTCGGTGCTCGAGCAGCAGCGCGATGTACGAGAGCTTCACCTGCCCCCAGCGCGCGTCGGTGAAGACGTCGGCCGGGAACTCGCGGGTCAGGCGCGCGACCGACTCGGCGACGCGGGTGTCGTACCAGCCGATGCGCTCCGAGGTGAGCCGCCTCAGGGTCGCCCAGTCCTGGGCCTCGAACAGGCCCTTCGCCGCCTGGCCGGTCTGTCGCATCAGCGCGTAGTGCGTCTCGAAGCCATCGAGGAGGGCGCGGGCGACGGCGGCTTCGACGGGGCGTGGCGTCTGCATTGCGGGGACTTGAGCACAGGGCCGGGGCCGTGTGAGCAACGGAACCCCCGCATGTGCGAGCGCTCTTCCGCCCAGCCGGCCCTCCGCTGCGCTGGGCGTGCAGCGACGATGCGGAAGTTCGCGAGCGGATTGGGAGGGTGCTGGTGGCTGAGGGCAGGCGATGGCGGCGGCCGCGAGCGAGGGAGGTCATCCGGGGCAGGCGCGGTCACCGGAGCGCTGCTGACCCGAGAGGAGGCCAGCTGGGGAGCCGTCGTTGAGCGCTCTTCCTCACGGCCGGCACACGACACTCGCTGCCTGGTCCTCCCTCACGACACAGATCGTCGACTGGAGCGCGCTCGCAGCCTGGTACGTCACCGCGAGGTCGATGGCCCCGCCGTTCGAGTCGACGACCGCCGGCGCGTCGAAGGTGTACCGCGTGCGGTCCGGCGGGTTGCCCGGCTCGAACGCGCAGCGGATCTGCCCCGGCTTCAGCGCGCAGGGCGCGTTCCCGAAACCCGCGATCACTCCGTCGGCGTCGTCGAGCCCCATCGCGCGCGTGGGCGTCGTCCAGGGCCCGGTCGATGGGCCCGCCAGCATGGGGTACCGGTGCAGCGGCCCCAACCCGAACCACCCCATCGCCGTCTTGAAGAGGACGTAGCCCGTCGCCGCGCGCAGCGAGGTGACGGTCGGCAGCCCCACGACCGGTGTCACCTCGAGGCTGGTGCTCGTCCGCCCGAAGCGCAGCACCGCGCCCCCGACCAGCGCGTAGCCGCGCCAGCTCCCCTCGGCCTGCGAGAACACCACCTGCTCCGCGCCGGTGAGCGCCGGAACACTCGTCGGCGGGCCCGCGGTCACGCCGTCGGACAGTGCCGCGCCCCAACACGTCACCGCGCCGCTGCCCGCGACCCGCACACAGGTGCTCGACGGGCCTGCCCACACCCGATCGACGCCCGCCGGCCCCGCGCTCGCGCCGAACGCGCCCTGGCAGCTCTGCCACCCCGAGCCCTCGCACGTGCAGTCCACCTGGCCCGCCGCGTCGAGCGTGCAGACGTGGCTCGGCCCGGTCGCGACGTCGGCGAACGTGCCGAGCAGCGTCTTCGTCGTCGCCCAGTCGGTGCCCTGCGGCGAGCGGTACACCGAGCCGTCCGTCGTCCGCAGGTACCGGTACAGCGACGTGACGGCGAACCTCGTCGCCCCGGCTGACGTGCACCCGGCCGGCGA
The DNA here is from genome assembly GCA_016793095.1 of Myxococcaceae bacterium. Classification (GTDB taxonomy): domain Bacteria; phylum Myxococcota; class Myxococcia; order Myxococcales; family Myxococcaceae; genus Xiheimicrobium. The sequence continues at coordinate 47,832 of JAEUJQ010000041.1, forward strand.
GCACCGGCTGCCGCTGGTCGCGGGGCAGGCGTCGCCGCACGCGCGACAATTGGCCTCGGTGCCCAGGGACGTGTCACAGCGCCCCGGGCTCGCTCCGCAGGCAGCCCGCCCGGCGACGCAGGCGGTCCTGAAGCAGACGCCCTCACGGCAGGCCTTCACCGCGTCAGGGTCGGGGCATCCGTCAGCTCCCGTCTCGTCCACCTCACCGTCGCAGTCGTCATCGAGCCCGTTGCACGTCTCGGCCTGCGACAGGCACGCCCCTTCCGAGAGTGCCGTCAGCTCGCCCGTCGTCCACAGCACCACGTTCCCGTCGGTGCCCAGGGCGCGCGCGTCGGGCGAGGGCAGCGGCCCGTGCCGCCAGCGGGGCGCCGCGCCATGCGCCGTGGGCTCAGCCGTGAGCAGCAGCCACTGCGAGAGCGGTGGCCCGAAGAGCGAGAGCTGGCGCCCGGGGCCGCTCCACGTCTGCGCAGGCGAGGGCAGGGTCGCCAGCCCCGTTCCCGCCAGCAGCGCCGCCGCGTCGAAGGGCCTCGCCTCGACAACTGGGGTCCCCAGCTCCGCGGGCCACGTGCCGTCGATGCCGGGTCGCGCGCCCGCGCCGTCCGGCACCCGCCACGACTGCGCGTCGGGCGTCACCTGCCAGTGCCGCCCCTGAGCGCCGATGGGCCGGGCGGTCTCGAAGTCGCGCGCTATCAGGGGACCAGCCGCCCGGCTCCTGGGAATCAAGTACACGCGCCCCGCCGGGAAGAGGTCGGGCCGGGCGGGGAGGTACGGCCGCTCGGGATCCGAGACGAGCCACTCGTGCGTTGCGGGGATCGACGCCGGGCCGTCGAAGGCGAGCAGGTCGAGGCATGGCCCCGCCGAGGGGTCGCACGCGTCGACGCCGCCGTCGGGGTTTCCGAGCGACGAGCCCCCCCAGAGGGGGTAGCTGCAGGTGGTCAGCGAGAACGGAATGAGGGGCCCCGGCCGCTCCGGAGGACCCGCGACGCTCCCGGTGCAGACGAGGTTGCTCGCGGGCGGACGGGTCGAACGCGGCGCCCGGTCGTCGGGCTTCGGCAACGTCGGGATCATCGCCGGCGGTGGCGCCGCCGCCGTGCGCGCGACGGCAACCGAGCGCCGGAAGGTGCCTACGCTGCGCACCGTGTACGCGATCGGCAGCAGCCCGCTCGCCTCGGCCCCCAGCACCGCCTCGAGCAGCGGCTCGGGCACGGCCACCTGATGGCACCCGTGGGCGTCACGCGCGCGCATCGAGACGTCGACGTCGAGCTCGCCGACGCGGAGGCGATCGACCAGCAGCGGCGGCTCTGCACCCGGCGCGTCGCAGAGCGTCAGCGTCCGGCCCGTCACCCAGGCCGCGAGCCCATGCCCGGCCGAGACGACGTCGACCGTCGCGGGCCCCGTCACCGGAGCGGTCACCGAGAAGCGCAGGTCGCGCGTGAGGCTGTCAGGCACTGCTGGAATGCCGCCGTAGGCAGAGGCATTCTGAGTCGCCCACCGCAAGGTCGCCGCGAGCTTCAGCCCGATCTGCTGTCCGTTCCCCCGGGGCCGGCTCGTCACCACGAGGAAGCGATCATCGGCGAGCGCCAGCGCGTGCTCGGCACGTTCGCCATCGCCCAGCCCCAGCCGCCCCCGCTTCAGCACCCGGACGCCCCGCGGTGTGAGCTCGTACTCGAGCAGCTCGCCGAGTGGGCGCGCGTCGACCAGCCGGTACCGCCCATCGACGTGCGTGAGGCCGGGCTGCCACACGGGGATCGCTCGGTAGTCGAGCAGGCGACCGTCGAGCGAGAACCAGCGGACGATGAGCGCCCGGTGCGCGCTGTCTCGGGCGACCCCGGGCTCGAAGTCCGAGATGCGCCAGTTCGCCGGCAGGGTCGCCACCGAGGCATGGATGAAGCCGGTGTCGTGGGCGATCGCATAGCGCAGGCTCGCCCGGGGGGGCACCGCGGCCTCGGTGCCGCTCCCTTCGCCGCGGCGCGGCACCTCGTGGGGCTCCACGTGGGCCCAGACGACGAGCCCCTGGATGACGCCCGTCTCGGTGGCCTTCCACAGCCACGGCGGCGGGTCGGTCGGGAAGGCGAGCAGCTCGCACGGATCCGTCGGCAGATCGCCGTGGCAGTTGAGCGTGTGCAGCACGCCGTTACGCACGAAGGGCGCCTGGGTGTGCGCGCCGACGAGGTAGTTCGCCGAGCTCCCGCTTCGCCACGCCAGGCGCTCGATGTCGACCCGCGACCACCAGGTGCCGTCAGGCCTGACGTAGGGCTGCGCCTTGAAGTACTCCGAGCTGAGCGAGCCGGGCGGGTGTCGATCGGGGCACGGCAGGGCGAGGCGGTCGACCGGCAGGTGCTTCGGCGCGGTGGGATCGAACGCGAAGCAGAGCGGCACCCGCACCGGCACCGGGTCGCCCTGCAGGTTTCCGTTGGGGTCGAGCTCGCCGGCGAAGCCCAGGGTGACGCCCGAAAGCATCAGCTCAGCGCCATGGCCGGCGGCGACCTCCGACGAGCTCCAGGTGAGGCGCGCCGTCCGGGGGCGGAAGAGGGCGGGGGCCGAGGTCGCCGGTGGCGCGCCAAGATCGGTCAACGTGATGACCGGGAGCGGCTCCGCGGCGCGGCCAGCCAGGGCCGTCACGCCGCTGGGCACAGGCAGGCGTGGTGGCAGCGTCGGCGCGGCGCCCGCGTCCGTCGCGAACGCCTCGGCCGGCCGGGTTGCGGTGGCCGGGGCGGCGCCACCACCCTCGTCGAGGGTGGCGAAGCTGAACGGGCCGACGCCCTCGTAGAACAGCAACACCTGCCCCCGGCGCGGCACCTCGCTCGCCTTCGCCGACGTGGTGTCTCGCCACCAGAGCGTGTCGCAGCTGCCGTCGTCGACGGTGCCGTTCTTGTCGACGTGCGGCACCTGGGGCCCGAGCGCGCCGATGCGCCACGCGACGGTGGGGCCCGCCGGGCCAGAGACCTCCTGCCGTGAGAGGACCTCGAACGTCCAGACTCCCGCGCCGTGTCGCGCCTGCGCGGCCGACCCGGGGTGGCAGAGATCGAGATCGGTGGCGCCCGCGAGCGCGGGCAGCTCGACGCGCCACCGCATGCCGACCCGCGCCTTGCCGGGCACGAGCAGGTACCGGCGCCCGTCAGGCTCGACCGCGACGAGGCCGCCGGAGGGGAGCTGGAGGAGTTCGACGGTGTCCCGGAACAGCCTCCATTGGGGCAGCGCGGGCCAGCTCTCGGCGAAGCTGAGTGGGTAGTCGAGGACGAAGCGCTGTCCCTGCTCGGTCGGCCGCTGGCTGATGACGAGCGGGCGTTGCCAATGGTCTGGCCGGTCACCGAGCGCGATGGGGTACAGGGTGCTCGGCGAGAGCGGCCAGAGGGGCAACGTGTTGGGGGGGCCGTCGCCCTCTGACACGAACTCGGCGTACTGCTGTTCGCAGCTGCATCCGACGAGTGAGGCAGCCAGGGCGAGCGCGGCGAGGCGCGTGGGGGTCCAGGTTCGCAGTGGCATGACGAGGTCGCCTCGCAGTCTATGCCGGCGGCAGGCCCGCGCGTCACGCTCGTCTCTCCAGCGGTCAGCAGCGCTTCTTCGCGGTGGCGTCGTCCGGGTGGCAGGCGAGCAGCTCGCGGACGTGGGGGAAGCGGGTCTCGGCCTGCGCATGATCGCTCGACACATGCCATGGCCTGGTTCGGGTACGCGAGGTCGCCAGCCGCTTCCCGCCGCACCCTCGCCGCCGCTCACCCCATCCATGGCGCGCTGGAGGGCGGCCCGCTCACCGAGCCCGAGGCCGCGCCGTGGATTCACTCGCCGGATCCAGCCACTCAGCGCAGTGAGGCGAGCTTCTGCTCGAGTTCAGCTTTCTGGCGGTCGAGGTGCTCGCCACGTCCGACGAGCCGCCAGGCGGTCAGCCCCACGGCGCCCACGAGCACCAACACGACGCCCTCGACGAGCCAGGTGAAGAAGCCGTTCATGAGGAACGGCTGCAGCTCGGCGTTGCGCTCGCCCGAGACCTCCGACCACGAGAGCGCGGCCGGGTCGACGCCGGGCCCCGCGCAGAGAAAGGCGTAGCCCATCTGGCCCTTCGCCGCTTCCCACGAGCCCTCGTAGCCCCAGCTGTAGACACGGCCGGGGCCGCTGCAGCCCCGGCAGTGGGCGGCGCACAAGAGCCCCGCTGGGCTCTTCTCGATGAGCCCGAAGAGGAAGAAGTGAGGCAGCACGCCGAACGTCACCCACCCCACCGCGAGCGCCCCGAGCCACCGGAGAAAGAGGGGGCCGACGGCCCTCAGCGCGTCCCTGGGCTCCCGCACGTTCGTCTCGAGGAGCTTCGTGTAGAGCGCGCGCTGCGAGGCCTTTTCGGCGTCGGCGGCCTGCTTCGCCTCGGCGCTGGCCTGGTTCGCGAGGGCCTCCTGCACCTTCGCGGCGACGATGGCGTCGAGCACGGGCGCGCCGCACGCGGGGCAGACGCCCGTCGAGCCGTCGAGGCTGGCGCGACACTTCGGACAGTTCATGAGTCCCCTCCGTGGAGACCGACTCTACGTCAACGCTCTCAGCGCGTGCGCCGCAGCCGCACCTCGCCGCCCTGGTCGGTGAGGACGAGCCACGTGTTGACGCCATCGTCCTCGAGGCGGAACCCCGAGCGCAGCTGCCGTGGTGCGGCCTCGGACTCCTTGAGCTCGCCGCCGCACATCTTGCTGCGCACGACGCCGCCGGTGAGGTCGAGCGTGAGCGTGGTGCCGTCAGCCGACCAGGTACAGTCCCGGGAGGCGGTGAAGATGGTGCTGGTGCATGAGTACGTCGTCGTTTGCAGCACGCCGAACTGCGCGCAGGTGCCGTCTTCGCGAAGCTCGTAGAGCTGGCCGAAGCCGCTCGGCGGGGCCCAGTCGCCTGTGACGAGGCTGCGGTACTCCACGGAGCTCGCTGAGCCGTTCATCCACTCGCCGACGAGTGGAGAGCCGGAGGCCCGCGAGGAGGAGGAGCATCATCGAGCCCATGCAGCACGCGGCCAGCGCCCCGCCGACCGAGAGGAGGATGATGAGCGTCTGCTTCTTCATGGGGCGAGCATCGCGTGGTCTCTCGCGCCGAGCACGGTTCCTCTCCGAGCCGGCCTGATCTCGCGCGAGGTACCCAGACGTCTGCAGATGTGCGACCTCAACGTCTCTGAACTTTCTGCAGGGTCGTGGCCGCGTGTCGTGCAATCTTCGGTCGGTGCCTCGGGGGCCTCCAGCAAGAATGACGAGTTGTCTCCGGGTATGAATCGTGGAGCGGACGGCGCTCCCACCACACGAGGTGCGTCGATGATGCGTCGGGGATCGGTCTTCGCGGGGCTGGCTGTGGTCGTCGTCGTCGGGAGCGGATGCAACTGCGGCGTCGTGCCGGTGGATGACATGGACGGTGGCGTCGGCGGCGGCTCCGCAGGCGGCACAGTGGTGGGAGGCGGGACGACGGCTGGCGGGAGCGCCGGTGGCTCCGCGGGCGGTGCGAGTGGCGGAGGGACGGCCGGTGGCGCGACTGCAGGTGGTGCGACAGCAGGCGGCGACGCAGGTGGGAGCGCGGCAGGTGGCGATGCGGGTGGGACCGCGGGCGGCTCGGCAGCAGGTGGCTCGGCAGCAGGTGGCTCGGCAGCAGGCGGCTCGACAGCAGGTGGCTCGGCTGCAGGTGGCTCGGCTGCAGGTGGCTCGGCGGCCGGTGGCTCCGTGGCTGGCGGCTCGGCGGCCGGTGGCTCCGTGGCTGGCGGCTCGGCTGCAGGTGGATCGGCTGCAGGTGGATCGGCTGCAGGTGGCTCGGCGGCCGGTGGCTCGGCGGGTGGCTCCGTGGCTGGCGGCTCGGCTGGTGGCTCCGTGGCTGGCGGCTCGGCGGGTGGCTCCGTGGCTGGCGGCTCGGCGGGTGGCTCCGTGGCCGGCGGCTCGGCGGGTGGCTCCGTGGCTGGCGGCTCGGCTGGTGGCGGCTCGGCGGGTGGCTCCGTGGCTGGCGGCTCGGCTGGTGGCTCCGTGGCTGGCGGCTCGGCTGGGGGCTCCGTGGGCGGCGGCGCTGCTGGTGGCACCGTGATGATCGACGCGTACGTCTGCGGCAACTGCCCGGGCGCGAGCGACAGCAACCCCGGCACCGCGAACTCGCCCGTCGCGACGATTGGCCGCGGCATTCAGAACGCCATCACCGCCAACCTGCCCGTGGTCTTCGTCGCGGCCAGCTACAGCGGCTCGGCCTACAGCTACAACGAGGACATCACGATGGTGCAGGGCCGCTCGCTCCAGGGCCGGTACAACGTGCTGCCGAACCCGACGGGCGGCCTCATCTGGTCCCAGACCGGCGGCACGCCGCGCACGACGCTGCAGAACACCCAGGCCTCGGGCCTCAAGTTCCCTGTCGGCATCACCAGCGCGACCTTCGTGCAGGGCTTCATCGTGCGACAAGCCAACGTCGGCGCGAACCGCCTCATCGGCATTCAGGTGAACTCGAGCTCGCCGACGCTTCGGGAGATTACGGTCCTCGGTCCGCTGCTGGCCGGACCTGTCCCGCAGGACAGCGTGGGCATCGACGTGTTGGCGGGCTTCGCCGGTCCTGCGAACCCGACCATCACCACCGGGCCGACGATGACCCGGAACACCATCTCTCCGATGGGCGCGACGAACGTGAGCACCGGCCTCCTGCTCAACGGCGCGAGCGCTCAGGTGAACGTCACGGACTTGAGCGGTGGAGCGGCGGGTACTGCGTCGCGCGGCGCCTACCTGAGCGATGGCGCCGCCAGCACGTTCACCGACAGCACCTTCGCGGGCGGACTGGCGCAGAGCTGCTTCGGCTTCTTCTCGCAGGGCTCGGCGAGCGGCGTGCTGCTCGACCGCGTCACGGCGATCGGCTGTCCCCGGAACCTCGGCACCAGCATTGTCCCGCGCCTCGGGTACGGAGTGGCCTTCGACGCCTGCCCGCTCTCCCCGGGCAGCACCAGCCCCATCGTGCGCAACTCGTCAGTGTCCGGCGGCGTGGTGGGGGGAGGCAGCAACACGGCGGCCGTCGGCGGCTCAGCGACCGATGGCTGTGACGTTCGCTTCGAGAGTACGGGCTCGGCCAGCTCGACGTACACCGGCCTCGTCCAGGCGCCGCCAACGCCGCCGCAGACCGCGGTGGCCATCATCTGCTCGTACCGGGGGCTGCGGACCATGTCAGGACGCGACGCGCGCTGCTCAGTCAGTGGGAGCACCCTGCTGGGCAGCACCTCGCCCGCCGTGACCTTCAGCTACGGGCTCGCCTGCGAGGGCTCGTGCGCGACCGGAACGTCTGCGTGTCTGGGCTCGTGCGGCGAGGTGGTGAACAACTCCATCAGCGCGCAGGCGGGCGGGCAGATGTCGCACGTCATCGTGACGAACTCGTCGCCGCAAGTGCGGCAGAACCGTATCGGCGTCGGAGGGAATGGCACCAACTGCGTCAACCCCGGCACGCAGGTGCGCGGCGTCGAGACCTTCGGGGCAGGCGGCGCGTTCGTGAACAACCTCATCCTCGGCGGGGCCTGCTCCTCCGCCATCGGCGTCGAGCAGACCCTCGCCCGGCGCTCCGACAACTCGGTGCCGTCGACGGTGTTCCACTCCAACACCATCGGTGGCGCGCCGCCGTTCGGCTCGGCCATCTCGAGCACCTTCGTGAGCGTTGGCGTCTCGTTGCTGCCGACACCCGGAGGGCCGTCCCTCAGCATGCAGAGCGGCACCTGGAGGAACAACATCATCTACGCGGGGCCCATCGTGGTGGGCATGGGCTCGCGGCAGGCCGCCTTCGAAGAGCGCTCCGGCTCCGTCGATCCGCTCGTCGTCCAGAACAACCTGTTCCACGTCTTCACGACCGCTCCAACGATTCCTCCGCTTCCGCTGTACGTGAACGAGGGCTCGACCATCATCGGCACCGCCTCAGGCATCAACACGCTGATGGACATGGTGACGGGCGGTAACGTCGCGGGCGACCCGCTCTTCACCAACGCGGCGATCGGCAACTACACGCTGCTCAACGGGATGTCGCCTGCGTCGCGCGCAGGCACGGCGACAGGCGCTCCGACGACCGACCTCAACGGCGTGCCTGGCAGCAGGCCGAACCCGGTGGCCACGAACCCGGACATCGGGTGCCTCGAAGCGTCGTTCTGAGACGACGGGCTCACCGGCGCAGGCGAAGGGCGACGAGCACCAGCTTCGCGGCCGGGCGGGAGCCGCTGCCGCAGCCGCAGCTGACCGCCAGGGCCAACGGCTCACAGTGACGCCTGCGTCACGCGTCGGCCTCCGCTCATCACCGTCTGCAGCCTGCGGGAGCTGAACCGGCGACACGACGGCGGCGAGGTCAGTCGCGGTCGAGGCGCAGGGTGACGCCGTCGCGCGCCCCGAAGAGCTCGAGCTCTGCGGTGTGCCCACGTCGAGCGTTCCCGCCTGCGTCGGCGGCCGGTGTGCCCGCGTCGAGCGTCCCCGCCTGCGTCGGCGACCGGCGTGCCCGCGTCGAGCGTCCCCGCCTGCGTCGGCGGCCGGCGTGCCCGCGTCGAGCGTCCCCGCCTGCGTCGGCGGCCGGTGTGCCCGCGTCGAGCGTGCCTGCGTCGGCGACCGGCGTGCCCGCGTCAAACGTCCCCGCCTGCGTCGGCGGCCGGTCTGCCCGCGTCGAGCGTCCCCGCGTCAGGGGCGCCGGCACCGAGCGCGCCAGGACTCCATCGCGTCGAGTGGCGTTCCTGGACCGCGCGCACACCGCGAAGCGTGACACCGCCTCGTCGCTCAAGATGACGGCGACGCCTGACGGTGGCGCGCCCAACAAGGCGCTGAGGCGCGCGCACCACGCCAGGACATGCGGCTGATCAATTCGGCGGCGAACGGCGTCACGCGTCGGTCATCGCGACGCACCTCGAGCCCGGCGTGGCGCGCCCGATGACGCCGCAATGACGACCCACGCATACCTGCGCGGTTCCTTCTCGCGGAGGTCTCACGTGCACGCCATTCCCAGACACCCACGGGGCTCGCAGGCCCGCGTGCTGCTCAGCAGCGTCTTCGGTCCGTTCGCTCGCGACGACGAGTACGGCAGCCGCGCGGTGAACCCGATGGAGCTGTACCACAACCAGGTGACGCGCCTGCAGGGGCCGTTCTCGCTGCGCATGTTCCACGGCAGCTGGGGGCTCATGTTGATTCAGGCGAACGTGTCGGCCCGCTGCGCGCTGCTCGACTTCCCGTCGCGCGCGCGCTTCATCGAGGCGCTGCAACGCGAAGCCTGGGACGTCATCGGCCTCGGCGCGATTCCACCGAACGTCGGCAAGGTGAAGGAGATGTGCCGCCTCATACGGCTCTACCGCCCCGGCGCCACCATCGTGGTGGGCGGCCACGTCGCGAGCGTGCCCGGGCTCGAGCGCCTCATCGACGCGGACCACGTCGTGCGCGGCGAGGGCGTGGCGTGGTTCCGCGAGTTCCTCGGCGACGAGGTGGACGCGCCGCTCAAGCACCCCGTCATCCGCTCGGGGTTCGGCGCGCGGGCCATGGGCGTGCCGCTGGGCGACGCACCGGAGGACACGGCGGCGACGCTCATCCCGTCGGTGGGGTGCCCGCTCGGCTGTAACTTCTGCGCCACCTCGGCGCTCTTCGGCGGCAAGGGCCGCTTCGTGCACTTCTACGAGACGGGCGACGAGCTGTTCGACGTGATGGAGCAGCTCGAGGAGGCCTCCGGCACGCAGTCGTTCTTCGTGATGGACGAGAACTTCCTCTTCCACCGGCGGCGCGCGCTGCGGCTGCTCGAGCTGATGAAGGAGCACGACAAGAGCTGGAGCCTCTACGTCTTCAGCTCGGCGAACGTGCTGAAGCTGTACTCGGTGGACGAGCTGGTGGGCCTCGGTATCTCGTGGGTGTGGATCGGCCTCGAGGGCGAGGAGAGCCGGTACGCGAAGCTGAAGAACGCCGACACGCGCGCGCTCGTCCGGCGCCTGCAGGACCAGGGCATTCGCGTGCTGGGGTCGACCATCATCGGGCTCGAGCACCACTCGCTCGACAACATCGACGCGGCCATCGACTACGCCGTCGCACACGACACCGAGTTCCACCAGTTCATGTTGTACACGCCAGTGCCGGGCACGCCGCTGCACGCAGAGCACCAGGCGAAGGGAACGCTGCTGTCCGACGACGAGGTGCCGCTCGCCGACGCGCACGGGCAGCTGCGCTTCAAGCACCGGCACCCGCACCTTCCAGCCGGCGCCGAGACGGAGCTCCTGCTCCGCGCCTTCCGCCGCGACTTCGAGGTGAACGGGCCGAGCGTGATGCGCGTGGTGCGCACGCAGCTGAAGGGCTGGCTGGCGCACAAGCACCACCCCGACGCCCGCGTGCGGCGGCGCTTCGAGCGCGAGGCGAAGGGGCTCGGCACGACGTGGGCGGCCGGGCTGTGGGCCGCGCGGCGCTGGTTCTCGTCGCGCAACCCGGCCGTCGCAGCCCGCCTCGACGAGGTGCTGCAGCAGCTCTTCCGCGAGTTCGGACCCGGCGCGCGGCTGGCAGCTGCGACGCTGGGGCCGGTAGTGGCGGTCGCGCTGTGGCGTGAGGAGCGCGCGCTCGCCAGGGGTGCGACGCGAGAGCCGGCGACGAGCTGGCTGCCGCAGGCGTTGCCGTCGGTGACGGTGCGGCCAGCGCCGGCGCCGGTCCTCGAGCTCGACCCGGTCGTGAGTTGACGCCGCGACGCACCGAGCGAGCCAGGCTCGCCGCACGATGGCGGGTCGTGTCTTCGTCGCGTTGCTGCAGGCGCTCTCCTTCCCGCTCGTCATTGCAGGGCTGGCCATGCTCTTCGGTCACGAGGTGCCTGGGCCATGGACGGCGATCAACCTCCTTCTCTGGCCGCTGGTGACGGTTTCGAGCATCGCGGTTCATGAGGCGGGGCATGCCATCGTCGCGTGGCTCGTGGGACTCGAGGTCCTTCGGCAGCGGTTTCCTCGACCCGGGTCCCGAAGCCGGTTCTGAGAGGCAGCTCGGTGGACCAGCTCGAGGATCGCTCGTACACTGTGCACGCACTCGTCATGCGCATGCCGAGTGCGCACCTCTGGAGCCACCATGCCCCGCGCCAATCGCAAGGCGACAAACCTCACCGTCGACGCAGAGCTCGTCGAAGAAGCCCGCCGCCTCGACATCAACCTCTCGCAAGCCTTCGAGGCTCATCTTCGGGAGCTCATCCGAAGCCGCAGGGCGCAGGCGTGGCTCGCCGAGAACGCGGCCGGAATCGACGCGTACAACCGTTTCGTCGAGTCCCACGGAATCTGGAACGAGGAAGAGCGAGGCTGGTGATGGGCCAGCTCGACGTCTACCGGAACCCGAATACGAGGAGCCGCAGGGAAGTGCCGTGGCTCGTCGACCTGCAGCACCCGCTCTTGAGCGGTCTGTCGACTCGCATGATGGCGCCGCTCGTTCGTCCCGCGACGATCGGACGCGCCGCCCTCTCTCGCCTCAATCCCCGCTTCACCGTCGATGGCGAAGCGGTCGTGATGCTCACGCAACTGCTTGGCAGCGTCCGCGCAACCGCACTGACCAGGCCAGTGGCGAATCTGAATGGGTCGCGAGCAGCGATCTTGTCCGCGCTCGACATGCTCTGGTCCGGAGTATGAGCCGAGCCCGAGCCGCTCACTGCTGACGCACGAGCACCGCGCCGGTCGACGGCTGGTGGTACGCGTCGACGTACTCGATGCCGAGGCTCAGGCCCGCGACCGTGAGCCAGTCCGGCCCATCGGGGAACAGCCGGTGCAGCGTCACCTTCTCGGTCTTGCCGTCACGCGTGACCTCGAGCTGCATCAGCGCGTCGTTGACCGAGCGGCCCGTCTTGTCCGTCGCGTGCGCGTACAGCACCGACTTCAGCGTCGCCCGCACGCCCTTCGCGAGCTCGACGGGCTGGTCCTGCACCAGCTCCACGCGGCGCGGCTCGGGCATGGGCGGCTCCTTCGGCGGCGGCGCGGGGAGCACCTCGTGTCCCCAGAAGCGGGCGACCTGGCAGGCCGGCGTCACGTCGGCGAAGCGCGCACCCTCGGGCATGAAGCGCGGCCGGCCCTGCTCGTCGCGCGAGTGGATGAGCGAGACCTTCACCACCCGCAGGCCGCTCGCGTCGGGCGCCCGCACCTCGAGGTCGCAGCCGTCCTTCACGGTGGCGCAGTACGCCTTCGACGCCTCCCGGGCCGCCGCTTCGGTGCGCTCAACGCTGCAGGAACCAGCGCCCGCGTCAGGCACCGCAAGGATGAGCAGCGACAGGAGCGCGTTCATGCCGCCGGCTTCGCGGCCGCCTTCTTCGGCATTGCCCGCATCAGCCCGACGTACAGCGCCGCCGAGAGCCCGAAGCCGATGAACCACGCGTAGACGTACAGCTCGTCGAAGAGGTTCTTCTCTCCGGTGACGAGGCCCGCGCTCTTGAGGAAGCCGGGCACGTTCGGCAGCACGCCCACCACCAGCGCGATGAGGGCCGCCACGTTGAAGCCTGCGTACTCGCCGTGCGGCCGGTACAGCTCGGCCACGTCGAGCTGCTTCTTTCGCAGGTACCAGTAGTCGGCCACCATGATGCCGGCGATGGGCCCGAGCAGCGCCGAGTACCCGATGAGCCAGTTGAAGATGTACGTGTCGGCCGTCGCGAGGAACTTCCACGGCATCATCACGATGCCCAGCACGCCGGTGATGACGCCGCCCAGCTTGAAGCTGATGTGACGCGGCGCCAGGTTCGCGAAGTCGTTCGCCGGGCTGACGACGTTCGCCGCGATGTTCACCGAGATGGTGGCGATGCCGACGCCGAGCAGCGACACCACCGCGACCAGCAGGCGCACGCCGCCCGAGTCGATGAGCGGCGCGTCGAGGCCCGCCGGCGGGTTGGGCGACGTCAGCTGCGCGAGGATGAAGACCGGGTCCCACAGCTTCGAGACGTCGACGCCCTTCAAGATGGCCTGCGCCGCGCTCGTGATGACGACGCCCATCGCCGAGAAGGCGATCATCGTCGTGGGCAGGCCGAGCGTCTGGCCCAGCATCTGCTCGCGCTGGCCTTTCCCGAAGCGCGTGAAGTCGGGAATGTTGAGCGACAGCGTGGCCCAGAAGCCCACCATGCCGGTGAGCGACGGCACGAAGACCTTCCAGAACTCTCCGACGGTGGCGAACTTCGACGGCTGCTCGAGCATCGGCCCCACGCCGCCGGCCTTCGCGACGGCCCACGCGAGCAGCACCGCCGCCATCACGAGCACGAGCGGCGCCGCCCAGTTCTCGAACACGCGCACCGCGTTCATGCCGCGCAGGATGATGACGATGTTGAGCGCCCAGAAGACGAAGAAGGTGATGGCCGAGGGCAGCGAGAGGCCGAGGAAGGTGGCTCCGCCGCCGAGCTGCGCGTAGCCGGGCCACAGCGCCTCGACGAACGTCTTCACCGCCTCGCCGCCGATGAACGTCTGAATGCCGAACCAGCCGCACGCGACGATGGCCCGCAGCACCGCGGGAATGTTCGCGCCCTTCGTGCCGAAGCTCGACCGCGCCAGCACCGGAAACGGAATGCCGTACTGCGTGCCCGGGTGCGCGTTGAGGAGGATGGGCACCAGCACGATGACGTTGCCCAGGCCGATGGTGATGAGCGCCTGCCACCAGTTCATGCCCACCGCCACGAGGCCGCCGGCCATCATGTACGTGGGAATGCAGTGGGCCATCGAGATCCACAGCGCCGCGAAGTTGTACGTCGTCCAGTTGCGGCGCGCCTTCGGCACCGGCGCGAGGTCGGCGTTGAACAGCGGGCTGTCGGCGATGTCTGGCGGCAGCTCTGCCAGCGCTTCCTTCGCGAGGGCCGGGTCGTGCATGTCGCTCAGCCTTCGAAGGCGGCGTCGGTGAGCTCGAGACCGCGGTCGATGATGGCGAAGCCCTCTTTGAGCTGCGCCTCGGTGATGGTGAGCGGCGGGTTGCAGGTGAAGTTGTTCCACCGCGTGAAGGTGAACAGGCCGTTCTCGCGGAAGAAGGTGGCCAGCTTTGCCATCGCCGGGTGCGAGCCGTTGTACGGGGCGAGCGGCTCGTTCTTCGAGTTCTTGCGCAGGTCGATCATGCCGAAGAGGCCGATGTTGCGGCCCTCGAGAATCGACACGTGCTTCTTCTGCAGGCGGTCCATCTCGCTGCGCATGACGGCGCCGAGCTTCGCGGCGTTCTCGGGCAGCTTCTCGTCGATGGTGACGCGCAGCACCGCCTCGGCGGTGGCGAGCCCGACGGGGTGGGAGTTGTAGGTGAGGCCGCCCCAGTACACGTTCTTCTGGAAGTGCTCGTGAATGGCCTTCTTCATGCCGACGGCGCCGAGGGGGAAGTACGAGCTGGTGAGGCCCTTCGCCATCGTGACCAGGTCAGGCACCACGTCGAAGTGCTCGTACGCCATCATCTTGCCGGTGCGGCCCATGCCGGCCATCACCTCGTCGCAGATGAGGAGGATGCCGTACTTGTCGAGCAACGCGCGCAGGCCCTTGAACCAGCCCTTCGGCGGCACGAGCACGCCGTTGGTGCCGGTGACGGTCTCGACGATCATCGCAGCGATGGTGTTGGGGCCCTCGTACTTGATGGTCTCCTCCAGGTACGTGAGGTTGTTGTGGCAGCGCTCCTCGTCGGTCTTGCCGAAGGAGAAGTCGTAGGGCGTCGGGTCCATCACGTGGATGACGCCGGGCGAGGCGGGCTCCGAGGCCCAGCGGCGCGGGTCACCGGTGAGCGACATCGTGAGCTGCGTGCCGCCGTGGTAGCTGCGGTAGCGCGCGAGCACCTTGTGCCGGCCGGTGAAGAGGCGCGCCATCTTGATGGCGTTCTCGTTCGCCTCGGCGCCGCCGAGCGTGAAGAAGAAGGCCGACATGCCGGGGACGATCTCCGACAGCAGCTTTCCGACGCGCGCGCGCACCTGGGTAGCGGTCTGCGGGTAGACGAAGATGAGCTCGTCGAGCTGGCGCTTCATCGCCGCGATGACGCGCGGGTGGGCGTGGCCGACGAGCACGCTCATGAGCTGCGCGTTGAAGTCGAGGATCTTCTGGCCCTCGGGCGTGTACAGGTAGACGCCCTCGGCGCGCGCGATGGGGAGCGGGTTGACCGTGTTGCCGGCGGCCCAGGTGTAGAGCGTGTGCTCCTTGCAGAGGTCCACCATCTGCTGGGTGGGCATCGGCTCTTTCGCGAACTCGTGGGGGTACCCGAGGAACTGGCTCGTCATGTGCGCTCCGTGAGGACTGCCTTGGAAGTGAAAGCCCCCGGAACCTCATTCGACGAGGCGCCGGGGGCAAGAAGAAGGTGGACCGGCGCTGGCGAGCGCGCCCGGCAACCGGCGCTGGCGAGCGCCTCGCGGGCGGGTGTTTGCCCGTCGAGGCAGGGCGAGCGCGCCCAGCAACTCAGCTCATCCAGCTCGCGTCGGACGCAGCGGCCCACTTCTCGGTGACCTTCTTCGGACGGCTCCAGAAGCGGAAGCCGTCGAAGCCGGTGATGTCGCCGTGGCCGAACTTGGAGGAGTTGAAGCCGCCGAAGCTGAACGGCTCACGCGGCACCGGGACGCCGACGTTGATGCCCACCATGCCGGCCTCGAGGCGATCGGCGCAGGTGCGCGCGACCATGCCCGAGGTGGTGAAGATGGCGGCGCCGTTGGCGTAGAGGCTCTTGTGCTGCAGGTTGATGGCCTCATCGAGCGTCTTCACGTGCACGATGGAGAGCACCGGCCCGAAGATCTCCTCGCAGCCGGCCGGCATGTCGATGGTGACGTTGTCGAGCACGGTCGGGCCGATCCAGTGGCCGTTGGCGCCGTCGACCTTCTGCTTGCGGCCGTCCACCAGCACCTTCGCGCCGGCCTTCTCGGCGTCGTCGATGTACTTGAGGATGCGCTCGCGTGACGCGGCCGAGATGATGCTGCCCATGTCTTCGCCGAGGCGGATCTTGCGGACGTTGTCGGCGATGCCGTCGATGATCTTCTGCACGTCACCGACCGCGACCATGAGCGAGCTGGCCATGCAGCGCTGGCCGGCGCAGCCGTAGCTCGAGGCGACGACGTTGGAGCTGGTGAGCTGCAGGTCGGCGTCGGGCACCACCACGACGTGGTTCTTCGCCGAGCCGAGGCAGAGCATGCGCTTGCCGACCGCGGCGCCGCGCGCGTAGAGGATCTTCGCGACCTTCGTGGAGCCGACGAAGCCGACGGCCTTGATGTCCGGGTGATCGACGATGGCCTCGACGCACTCACGCTGGCCGTTGACGACGTTGAAGAGCCCGTCGGGCAGGCCGGCCTCCTGGAGCAGCGCGGCGAGCTTCATCGCGCCGTAGGGGACGATCTCCGACGGCTTCAGGATGAACGCGTTCCCCGCCATGAGGGCGTTGGGCATCATCCAGAGGGGGACCATCACGGGGAAGTTGAAGGGCACGATGCCGGCGACGACGCCGAGGGGCTCGTGGGTGACGCGGCAGTTCACGCCGCGCGAGACGTCGAGCTGCCCGCCGTCGGCCATCATGTGGAGCGAGGCGGCGAACTCGACGCACTCGATGCCCTTCTCGACGTCGCCCTTCCCTTCCGCGTACGTCTTGCCGTTCTCGTGGCTGACGAGCCAGCAGAGCTCGTCGAGGTCGCGCTCCATGAGCTGCTTGAGGCGGTAGAGCACCTGGGCGCGCTCGCGCATCGGCGTGTTGCGCCACGCGGGGAACGCCTTCTTGCCGGCCTCGACGGCGGCCTCGACGTCCTTCGCGGTCGAGATGGTCATCTTGCCCATCGCCTTGCCGTGGCGCGGGTTCTCGATGTCGAGCCAGTTGCCAGAGGAGCCGTCACGCCAGGCGCCGCCGATCCAGTTCTTCACGGGGACGTACTCGGTGAAGGCGTAGGACTTCGCGGGGAAGGGCTGCGGCATCGAGGGCTTCTGCATGAGGGGCTCCAGGAGGGAGATGAGTGCGGGCCTTGTATTACGGGGGCCGGGGCGAATCGAGTCCCCGGCCAGCCCGGAGGAGGCAGCGGCTACTTCTCCTTGCTCTCGTACTTGAACGACACGCTGATCTTCGCGCGGAACACCGCGGGCTTGCCGTCTTCGATCTGCATGTCGAGCTTGGTGACCTCGGCGATGCGCAGGTCGCGAATGGACTTCGACGCGCGCTTCACCGCGGCCTCGGCGGCCTTCTCCCACGACGTGGTGCTCGTTCCGACCAGCTCGATGACCTTGTAAACGCTCTCAGCCATGTGGTGCTCCTGTTGGGGTGTGCACGAGCCTGTAGCCCAATGGCGCTGGGAAGGGCCGGCGCCGAACGTCAGCATGACGCACTGCTCTACTCGGAGCGCCGCTGGAGTTCTCGACGCGGCGAGAGGTAGTCTTCCGGTACTACCTCTCACCATGACGACGCCGACCACCATCAAGTTGCCGGACGCGCTGAAGAAGCGCGTGACGAGAGAGGCGCGCTCCCTCGGTCAATCCAGCCACGCCTTCATCGTCGCCGCCGTCGAGCGCCAGACAGCCCTCGCGCGCGCGCGGCGGGAGATGTTCGAGGCCGCCGTCCGTGCCGAGAAGGAGTTCGACGACACGGGCCGGCATCTGACGCTGGACGATCTCGACCGCAGGCTCGAGGCGAAGCTGAAGGGTCGGCGCGTTCGCAAGGCGGAGCTCAAGACGTGGCGCAAGTCATCGTCACCGAGCGCGCGCTGAGCGACCTCGAGCGCCTCGTCGACTTCCTGATGGAGGCGGGGGCCCCTGAGGCCGCAAGACGAGCGAAGGACCGCATCATGGACGGCCTGCGCGTGCTCGAGCGTCACCCGGAGATCGGTCGACCCGCGCCGGTTGGGCTGCGGGAGCTCGTCATCTCCTTCGGCCAGTCGGGCTACGTCGCCGTCTACCGGCACCGTCCGAAGGAGGAGCTGGTGCTGGTGCTCGCCGTCCGTCACCAGCGTGAAGTGCTGTCCAACCCCTGACATGAGCCTTCGCGAGTTCCGGTTTCAGGTCGGTGGGGTGCCGGTGCTGAAGGTGCACGGCGATCCGCGGCCGCGTCCGGCGGTCATCGTGCTGCACGGGCTGCGGGGCTCGGCGGAGGTGCAGCGCAAGGAGTTGGTGTCCCTCGCCCAGGCGGGGATCACCGCGGTCGCGCTCGACGCGCCTCATCACGGGCAGCGCCGCGACGGGTGGCTTGAGGCCCTCGACGCGGAGGGCGGCACGCGAGGGCACGCGCGGTTTTTGCGGCTGATCCTCGAGGCGGTGCCCGAGGTGTCGCGGGTGATCGACCACCTCATCGCTGAAGGTCACCGGCCGATCGCGGTGATGGGCATCTCGATGGGCGCGTACACGGCGCTCGCCGTCGCGCGCGCGGACGTGCGGGTGGCGGCGACGGTCTCCATCCTGGGGACACCCGACTGGAAGCCGGCCCGGAGCCGCGAGACGGACGAGGTGCGCGAGCTGATGCGGCAGGCGCCCGTGCACGCGCCGCTCGAGCTGACCCGCGCCCCGCTGCTCTTCCTGAACGCGGGGAAGGACACCTCGGTGCCGCCGCACGCAGCGCGGGAGTTCGCGTCGAAGCACGCAGCGCGTGGCGTGGAGTACGTCGAGTACCCCGAGTCCGAGCACCTCATGCGCCCGGAGGACTGGGCCGATCTCTGGCAGCGCGCGCTTGAGTTCCTGGTTCGCTCCTTCTGACCCAGCCAGTCCGCGGAGCCGGAACTCTTCCCAGGAGGTGTAACCTTGCTGACGGAATCGGTGATCAAAGTGATGTCACCTTGCTGACGCAAACCGTCACCACCGTTACACCTCCCGGGGAGAGCGCCGCCTCTCCGCACTGGTGATGAGCTGCTCACCGGCTCTCCCGGTGGATCGACGCTGGAGGCGCGTCAGCCCGCCCTCACCGGCGATGCACATCGACCTTCGCGACCGCGTTGCGGGCCAGGGTCGCCAACTCCGGCCTTGCCTCGAGTCGCAGCAACAGTCGCTGGACGGCCCCCGACAACGAGTAGCGGCTGAGCTTCGCGGTGAGGAACACCTCCTGGGCGGTTTGCCGCGCCGCCTTCGCCCTGGGAATCGCTGTGAGCAGGCCCCCAGCCAGGCAGCCGCCGCCGAGCGCAGCGGCGATCACGAAGCGCGTCGAAACTTCGTCGAACGAGAACACCTTGAGGAGCAGAACGGCCAGGCCCGCCCCCAGCAGGAGACCGGGCGCACCGCCGAGCCAGAAGCCCGACTTCGTGAAGAACTCGAAGAGCAGGCCCCGCTGGCCGACCCTGTTGATCAGCGACAGCACCTCGTCGTCACTCAGCGACGCGGTTGCTCCGCTCGCCGTCGCTTCGAGGGGCATCGTCTCCTTGCAGAGGTGTTCCATTCCATCGGCTGGTGACCACGCCGCCACCGTCGCCGGGGGCGCGTCGACACGGTCGATGTCGCCGCAGACGTCGCACTCCAGCTCATCGACGCTCCGGCGTGAGGTGCCCTCCGCCGTCATGCCGAGCACGTGCTCGTCGGTTCGAATGCGCTGGAGCCGGACCTGGAATGGCCGAATCGCCTGGCAGGAATCACAGAACCGCGCGGCGAAGCCGGCGGCCTGCCACGTCGTCACCTTGCTGGTGCCGTAGAGCATCGAAGCCGCGGCTCAGCAGCGCTTGAGGTACCGCCCTGCCCCACGCTCGACCCGCAGGTTCCCGTCCTGCCACTGCACGCGCCCGTTCACGACCGTCGTCGCGACCTTCCCCTCGAGCTCGAAGCCCTCGAAGATGTTCCGGTCGACCCGCTGGTGGTGCGTCTTCGCCGAGATCTTCGAGCTGCCCTTCGGGTCGTACAGCACCAGGTCCGCGTCGCTGCCGACCGCGATGGCGCCCTTGCGCGGGTACAGCCCGAAGATCTTCGCCGCCTGCGTGCTCGTCACGTCGACGAACTGCTGCAACGTGATGCGCTTCTTCGCAACGCCATACGTGTACAGCAATGACATGCGGTTCTCGACGCCCGCCGCGCCGTTGGGGATCTTCCGGAAGTCATTTCTGCCCATGCCCTTCTGCTCCATCGTGAACGGGCAGTGGTCCGTCGCCACGTGCTGAATCGCGCCCGTCTGGAGCGCCTGCCACAGGTACTCCTGGTGGCCCTTCGGACGGATCGGCGGGCTCATCACGTACGCGGCGCCCTCGAAGTCCGGCTTCTCGTACACGCTGTCGTCGAGCAGCAGGTACTGCGGGCACGTCTCGACCAGCACCTTCTGGCCTTCCTGCCGCGCGCGGTACACCGCGTCCATCGACTCCTTGCAGGTGAGGTGCACGATGTAAACGGGCTGCGACTCGGACGGCTTGCTCATGTGGCCGTTGCGCCCGTCGCTCGCCACCCGCGCGAGCTGGATGACCCGGTTGGTCGCCTCGCCCTCGAGGTACGCCGGCCGGCTCATCGGGTGGTACTTCGGCTCGAGCTTGCCGTTGTTCGCCAGCCGCGTCTGCAGCGCCACCACCGCGTCTCCGTGCTCGCAGTGCGACGTCACCAGCGCGCCCAGCGCGTGCGCCGTGTCCAGCACGCCCACCAGCTCGATGTCATCGACGCCGATGGCTCCGCGGTACGCCATGAAGATCTTGAACGACTGAATGCCGTCGTTCCTGAAGACGTGCTCCATCTCCTTCTTCACCTGGTCGTTGAACCACGTCACCGCCATGTGGAACGCGTAGTCGGCCACCGACTTCTTCGCGTTGTTCATCCAGAAGTCGCGCGCCTCGAGCAGGCTCTGGTTCCTGTTGGGGATGATGAAGTCGATGATGGTCGTGGTGCCGCCCGCCACGCCCGCCGCCGTGCCCGTGTAGAAGTCGTCGGAGCTCGTCGTGCCCATGAAGGGCAGCTCCATGTGCGTGTGCGCGTCGATGCCGCCGGGGAACACGTACTGCCCCGAGCCGTCCACCGTCTGCGTGCCCGCAGGCACGTCGAGGTTCTTCCCGATGGCCTTGATGACGCCGTCGGCGCAGTAGATGTCTGCCACGTACTGGTCGACCGCGGTGACGATGGTGCCGTTGCGAATGACGAGACTCATGGTGCGGGCTCCTTGTGTTGTCTTTGAAGTCTGGAATTACGGTCGAACGAGGTCCTGGTACGCGTCGGGCCGGCGGTCACGGTAGAACTGCCAGACCTGCCGCACCTCGTCGATCATCGCGAGGTCGAGATCGGCCACCACCACCTCGTCCTTGTCCTCGCTGGCCTCGGCGATGATCTTCCCGCGCGGGTTCACGAAGTAGCTCGTGCCGTAGAACTTGCCGATGTTCCACGGCGCCTCGGTGCCGACGCGGTTGATGGCGCCGACGTAGTAGCCGTTCGCCACCGCGTGCGCCGGCTGCTCGAGCTTCCACAGGTACTGCGAGAGCCCCGCCACCGTCGCCGACGGGTTGAAGACGACCTCGGCGCCGTTGAGGCCCAGCGCGCGCGCGCCCTCGGGGAAGTGCCGGTCGTAGCAGATGTACACGCCGACCTTGCAGAACTGCGTCTGGAACACCGGGTAGCCGCCGTTGCCGGGCGCGAAGAAGAACTTCTCCCAGAAGCCGCTCGTCTGCGGGATGTGCTGCTTGCGGTACTTGCCCAGGTACTTGCCGTCGGCGTCGATGACCGCCGCGGTGTTGTAATAGACGCCGCGCATCGCCTCTTCGTAGAGCGGCACCACGATGGCCATGCCGTGCTTCTTCGCGAGCTCCTGCATCACCGCCGTCGTCGGCCCGGGGATCTGCTCGGCCGCCGCGTACCAGCGCTTGTCCTGACCGGGGCAGAAGTAGGGGCCGTTGAAGATCTCCTGCAGGCAGAGCACCTGGGCGCCCTTCTTCGCGGCCTCTTCGATGAGCGGCAGGTGCTTGTCGAGCATCGCCTGCTGGATCTTCTTCACCGGCACCGACTCGTCGTTGATGGGGTTGCTGCACTGAATGAGCGCGGCGCGGACCTGGTTCGCCATGGTGCGGGTGCCTCCAAAGGCTGCGGAAGAGAGGGCGCGCAGTCTCCGTCCGGCCCGGGTGAGAGGCAACGACCGAGCGTGGCGCCGGCGTCGGCTCGCTGCGTCACGAGCGGGCACCCGGTCAGGCGAGCGGGCGCGGTGCGACATCAAGACATCAACTCGCTTATGCTCTGATGCATGCGGACCACCCTGACCCTGGATGACGACGTCGCGGCGCTCTTGAAGCGCGCCATGAAGGAGAGCGGCCGCTCCCTCAAGGACCAGGTCAACCAGGCGCTGCGCCTCGGGCTCACCGTGAAGACCCCGGCCGCGCGAAAGCGCCGGGCCATCACCCGGACGTATGACGGCGGCGCGGCGCGGCTCAGCTTCGAGTCCACCTCCGAGGCCCTCGCGCTCGCGGAAGGAGACGGCTTCAAGTGATGCTGCTCGACGCGAACGTCCTCATCGAGGCGCACATGGCCGGCCCTCGCCACGAGGCGATGCGCGAGTGGCTCGACGAGCAGCTCTGGGGCGCCGCCCGCGTCGGCCTGCCGTGGGAATCCCTCGGCGCCTTCCTTCGCCTCGTCACCAACCCCCGCGTCTTCGACCGGCCACAGTCGATCGCCGCGGCGTGGGCCCAGGTCTCCGACTGGCTCGGCTGCGAGTGCGTGTGGACGCCGCTGCCGGGCGGCGAACACGCCACCATCCTCGGCAGGCTGCTCACCACGTCGAGCGCAGGGGCGAACCTGGTCCCTGATGCGCGCCTCGCGGCCCTCGCCATCGAACATGGCCTCGTGCTCGTCACCAGCGACGCCGGCTTCGCCCGATTTCGCGGCCTGAAGTGGAAGCGGCCGCTCGAGTGAGCGTCTCCTCCCTCTGCTCGGCTCGCTGCGTCACGGTTTCCGGTTCGACTTCGCATTCGGTCGGCCTGCGCTCCTCGCCATCCAGGCTTGAAAGTGACGTCTGCCTCGTCGTCTCCGCCCTCACTCGCGGCTTCGTCTCACTCCACGATCCTTGACATAGGGTGATCAGCCAACGAGCCTCCGCGACTTCCCGCGTGCAGGAGGCGTGATGCCCTCACTTCCCGTGTTGCCGAGCGGACGACTCGAGCAGCGCTTCGCCGACAAGAAGCCCCGGTACTCGAAGCCCGAGGCCGTCACCGAGGCCAACCGCTGCATCTACTGCGTCGACGCGCCGTGCATCAAAGCGTGCCCGACCGGCATCGACATCCCCACCTTCATTCACAAGCTCAGCACCGAGAACGTCACCGGGGCGGCCCGCACCATCCTCGCCGAGAACATCCTCGGGGCGTCGTGCGCGCGCGTCTGCCCCGTCGAGGAGCTCTGCGCCGGCGCCTGCGTCTACAACGCGTGGGGCCGTGAGCCGATCGCCATCGGCCGCCTCCAGCGCTTCGCCACCGAAGCCACCCTCGAGAAGACGCCGCTCACGGCGCTCGTGCCCGCGAAGAAGCCGTCGACCGGCAAGAAGGTCGCGCTCGTGGGCAGCGGCCCTGCGTCCATCGCCGCCGCGGGCCTGCTCGCGCTCGAGGGCCACAAGGCCGTCATCTTCGAGAAGAAGAAGCTCGCCGGCGGCCTCAACACGCTCGGCATCGCGCCGTACAAGCAGAGCGGCCAGGCGGCCATCGACGAGATCAACCAGGTGCTCGCGCTCGGCGACATCGAGCTGAAGCTCGGCGTCGAGGTGGTTGCGGGCACGGCGGGCGCGGGCCAGGTCTCCGCCGCCGACCTCTTGAAGGACTACGACGGCGTCTTCCTCGGCCTCGGCCTCGGCCCCGACTCGAAGCTGAACGTGCCTGGAGAATCCGGCCCCGGCGTCTTCGGCGCGGTCGACCTCATCGAGCGCATCAAGGCGGAGCCCAACCTGAAGCTCGAGGGCACCCGCGCCTTCGTCATCGGCGGCGGCAACACGGCCCTCGACATCGCCCACGAGCTCAAGCTGCTCGGCTTCGAGGACGTCGCCCTCGTCTACCGCCGCACCGAGAAGGACATGTCGGGCTACGCACACGAGCTCGCCGCGGCGCGCGAAGACGGCGCCCGCCTGATGGAGAAGCGCGTGGTGTCGGAGGTGCTCCGGGACGCGAAGGGCGCGCTCACCGGCGTGAAGCTCGCGCACGCGAAGGACGGCAAGGCGGTCGCGGGCACCGAGGAGACGCACGCCGTCGACCTCATCGCCCTCGCCATCGGCCAGTCGGTCGCCACCGACATCGCCCGCGCGTTCCCCGGCGTGCAGACGGACAAGCAGGGCCGCGTCGTCGTCGACGCGAAGACGCACCGCACCGGCAACCCGAAGGTCTGGAGCGGCGGTGACTGCGTCAACGGCGGCAAAGAGGTCGTCAACGGAGTGCAGGAAGCGAAGCTCGCCGTGCGGGACATGCTCCGCGCGCTCGGAGGGAAGTGAACGCCATGGCTGACCTGAGCATCGACTTCTGCGGCATCAAGTCTCCCAACCCGTTCTGGCTCGCCTCGGCGCCGCCGACGAACTCCGGCCCTCAGATCATGCGCGCCTTCGACGCCGGCTGGGGCGGTGCGGTGTGGAAGACCCTGGGCGACCCCATCACCAACGTCAGCTCGCGCTTCTGGAGCCACGACTACGGCAACACCCGCATGATGGGCCTCAACAACATCGAGCTCATCAGCGACCGGCCCCTCGAGGTGAACCTCAAGGAGATGGCCGAGGTGAAGCGCCGCTACCCGAAGCACGTCGTCATCGCCTCGCTGATGGTCGAGACGAAGGAGAACTGGAAGGAGATCATCACCCGCGCCGAGGACACCGGCTGCGACGGGCTCGAGCTCAACTTCGGCTGCCCGCACGGCATGTGCGAGCGCGGCATGGGCAGCGCCGTCGGCCAGGAGCCCAAGGTGCTCGAGGAGATCACCCGCTGGGCGATGGAGTACGCGAAGACGCCCGTCATCATCAAGTTGACGCCCAACACCGGCGACATCAACGAGCCCGGTGAGGCGGCCGCGCGCGGTGGAGCTCCGGCGCTCTCGCTGATCAACACCGTGAAGTCGCTGCTCGGCGTCGATCTCGACCGCTTCGTGCCCAACCCGCGCGTCGGCACCCAGTCGACGAACGGTGGCTACTGCGGGCCGGCGGTGAAGCCCATCGCGCTGTTCATGATGAGCCAGCTCGCGAAGAACCCGCTCACGAAGCATATGGCCATCTCGGGCATCGGCGGCATCTCGAACTGGCGCGACGCGGCCGAGTTCATCTCGCTCGGCGCCACCAGCGTGCAGGTCTGCACCGCGGTGATGCACTACGGCTACCGCATCGTGGAAGACATGATCGAGGGCCTCTCGGACTACCTCGACTCGAAGGGCATGAAGTCGGTGAACGAGCTGCGCGGCAAGGCCATCGGCGCCTACGCCGAGTGGGGCGACCTCGACCTCAACTACAACCTCAAGGCGCGCATCAACCCGGAGACGTGCATCGGCTGCAACCTCTGCCACACGGCCTGCATGGACGGCGCGCACCAGTGCATCCTCATCCCCGGCCGCACGCACGAGGAGCACGCGAAGGCGGGGCACACGCACATCCCCGAGAACATTCCCGCCGTCCCGGTGAAGGCCGCCGGCGCCATCGGCCGCCACCTGCCCGTCATCGACGACGTCGAGTGTGTCGGCTGCAACCTCTGCCACCTCGTCTGCCCGGTGCCCGGCACCATCTCGATGGTCGAGGTGCCCGGTGCCATCGGGAAGAAAGAGACGTGGAACGACCGCGTCGCGCAGGGGAGGGACCTCAACCCCGGCTCGATGGAGTCCACCCTGAAGCGCCGCGGCAAGACGACGTGACCATCACGCCCGCATGCCGAGCGACAACCCCAGCTCGGAGAGCAGCTCCTTCACCTCTTTGAGGGACTGACGCGAGAACCCGTTCATCTTGAGCAGGTCGGCCTCGGTGCGCTGGCACAGGTCGCCAACGGTCTGGAGCCCCATCGTCGCCAGCACGTTCGCGGTGCGCACGGAGCACTCGAGCTCGTCGAGGCTTCGCGCCCAGTTCGGGTGCTGCGTCGTCGGTGCCGCTGCGGCCTCCTGCTGAGCGGGGACGCGCATCGCCTCCGTCTGACGCTCACGCCGCTCGTTCTCCCAGCGCTCGAGCGCTTCGGCTGGTGGCGCCTCGGCAGGTGGCCGGCCCAGCGAGCAGCGGATCACCACGTCGTGAAGCGTCTCGCGCTCACCCGTCGTCGCGGCGCGCTGGACGGCGGGCAGGAGCACACCGTCACGCCACGCCTCGCTCAACCAGCCCTGCGCGGCGGAGGAACCGGCGACGGGGACATCGGGGAACGCCGCGAGCTCGAGCGCCGCCTGCGTGCTGATGGGCGCGAAGAGCTGCACCGGGCCACCGCCCAGGCGATTGAAGGTGTCGGGGTCGACGGCGATGGCGGGCGCATCCCACGCGGTGATGGTGCGGCACAGCGCGTTCCCGCCGTTCGCGAGCAGCAGCGGCAGGCCTTCACTCACCGCCGCGACGGCCTGGAGCGCCTCGGGCTTCCGCTGCTCGACCATGCGCTTCGCCGACTTGATGGTGGTGGTGTAGCCCGCGGCCTCGAGCGCGCCGTACGCGTGCGGCGCGAAGACCTTGAGCAACACGTCCTGCGGCACCCGGCACTGGCCCGCGGTCAGCGACGCATCGACCGTGAGCGCGGCGCGACCGCTGAAGTCGACCGTCTTCGAGCGCACCGCCGCCCACGCCGCCTCCACGTCCTGCGAGAGCGCCGCGAAGAGCTCGTCGACGACGCCCTGCGCCTCAGCGACGGTGCCGGCCTCGAGGAGCCGCGCGTAGAGCTCGTTCAGGGGCGACGGGTCCACCCGCAGCCCGGCCGGCAGGACCGGCACCACCGTCATCTCCGCCTCGCGACGGAGCGGGTTCGTGCAGGGCCCCGGCAGCACCACGTGGCCGAGGCGCTCGCGCCGTACCTTCGACTGAATCACCTCGACGCCGCACTTCTCGCAGACGAGGCCGCGGTGCTTCATGCGCTTGTACTTGCCGCACGCGCACTCGTAGTCGCGCTCAGGGCCGAACACCTTCTGCGAGGCGAGCCCGCCGGTCTTCACTTCACCGTGCGACCGCTTCAGCACCTGCTCGTCTCCCAGGACGGTGACGCCGGGCGCGTCGTCGTCGAAGCGCACCTCGAGGCCCATCGCCTCCAACAGGGCGCGGAGCATGACGGCCGCGGCGGGCACCTCGCGCTCATCCTTCGGCTTCTCGAAGAAGCTGAAGAGGTCCCTCTTCCCGTCTGGCGTGGGCGCGGCGGGCTGCCGAGGCGCGGGCACATCACGCACGTCACGCGCCGGGTTCTCCTGCTTCACCAGCGCCTCGTACGCACGGACCCGTCCCGTCACCGCGTCGGACTTGAGCGTCAGGCACTCCCACAGCATCCACGGCGCGTGGGCCGCGAGCACCTCGGCGAGGGCCGGCTCGAGGCGCTGGCCCCCGTGGAGTTCGCGGCCAGCGACGGGCTGCTGGGTCATCGCGTCGTACGGCCCGATGCTGCGCGCCTCGAGCAGCTCGCGCGCGATGGACCGCTTCGTGACGCGCACCCTCGGCCCGACGCCCGCGCAGGCCAGGTCTCCGTCCACCGTGGCGATGGCGGCCACGAGCACGGACTGCCCGTCGAGCTCGAGCTCGTCACCAGGCTCCAGCGGCCGCGACCACGACACCTGCACCCGCGCGCGGCGCCCCTCGAGCTCGGCAACCGTCACCGTGCCCTCACACCACGCGGGGGCGCGCGAAGACCGATCGACGACGTCGCCCGCCGCCTCGCCGAAGATGGCGCGCAGCAGCTTCTCCTCGGGCGACAGCGGCGTGCCCTCGCGCGGCGCCACGACACCGATGAGCAGCGCCCCCGGCGTCACCTGTGCGCCGACCTTCACCAGGCCACGCTCGTCGAGGTCGGCGAGCGCCTCCTCACCGACGTTCGGCACGTCGCCGGTCAGCTCGTGCTTCTCCGGCACCTCGACCTCGACCCACCGCGAGTGCTGTGAGGTGAGCCGCTCGGCGAAGCGCGGGTGCACCACCACGAAGCCGCGCGGGAGTGTGCCTGCCGTGACGTCGGCGTCGAGGGCTCCGGCGAGCGGAGCCGGCCCATCGGCGAACTGCACCGTGCGCATCACGTCGAGCGGTTCGGTCATGAGGCGCAGGCTATTCCACCGGCGGCGGTCATCGTCAGCGTCTCGGCGGCGGCCCCCTGCTACGCTCGCATCTCCGCGAGGTCTTCCGTGCGCTTTCCAGGTCGTCGCAAGCACAAGCACTACTTCCCCGTCCACGCCCGCGACCCGCTCATCGCCCGCCCGGGCCACCACGACGCGACGCTGAAGACGCACGTCGTCGGCATCGACCAGACGCTGGTGGACATCGACGCCCGCGTGACGCCCGAGCTGTTGGCCGCGTTCGACCTGCCGCGCGGCGGCTCCACCGTCATTCCCGACGAGGTGGCGGGCCAGCTCTACGACCGGCTGCGCGACCAACGGCGCATCACGTCGGAGTTCGCCGGCGGCACCATCGGCAACACGCTGCACAACTACTCGCTGCTCGCCGACGACGCGTCGATTCTGCTCGGGGTGATGAGCGAGTCCATTCGCGTGGGCTCCTCGGGCTACCGGTACCTGTCGAACACCTCGAGCCGGGTGAACCTCGACCACCTGCAACCGGTGCCGGGGCCCATCGGCCGCTGCTTCGCGCTCGTGACGCCTGACGGCGAGCGTACCTTCGCCATCAACGCGGGGCAGATGAATGGCCTGAGGCCGGAGAGCGTGCCTGAGCACGTCTTCGACGACGCGTCGTGCCTCGTCGTCTCCACGTACCTGCTCCGGTGCAAACCGGGCGACCCGCTGCCCGACGCCACCATGCGGGCGGTGTCGCTCGCGCGCGCGCGGGGCGTGCCGGTGGTGCTGACGCTGGGGACCCGCTTCGTCGTGGCCGAGCGACCGGCGTTCTGGCGTGACTTC
Source organism: Myxococcaceae bacterium (assembly GCA_016793095.1). GTDB lineage: Bacteria > Myxococcota > Myxococcia > Myxococcales > Myxococcaceae > Xiheimicrobium. The sequence goes on from JAEUJQ010000041.1 coordinate 76,585, forward strand.
ATCACGCAGCACGTCGACATCGTCGCGATGAACGAGGAGGAGGGCGAGGCGCTGACGGGGCTCGCCGACCCGCTGCTCGCGACGGAGCGCACGCTCGAGTGGGCCGACCTGGTGCTGTGCACCGCCGGACAGACGGGGCTCTACCTCGCCGGCTACACCGACGACGAGGTGAAGCGCGAGACCCGGTACCCGCTGCTGCCGGGAGCCATCGCCGAGTTCAACCGCTACGAGTTCAGCCGGCCCATTCGCCGCGAGCGCTGCACGAAGCCGGTGAAGGTCTTCGCGCACATCGCCCCGTACCATGGCGGCCCCGAGCGCATCACCAGCACGAACGGCGCGGGCGACGCGGCGCTGGCGGCGCTGCTGCACGACATGGCCGCCAACCGCTACCACCGCGCGCGGGTGCCGAACTCGTCGAAGCACGCGCGCGAGTTCCTCACGTACTCGTCCATGAGCCAGGTCTGCCGCTACGCGAACCGGGTCAGCTACGAGGTGCTGGTGCAGGCGGCTCCGCGGCTGACGCGCGGTCTGCCCGAGCGCGAGGAGGGCCTGGACGACGAGAAGTACTGGGCGATGTAGCCGCCACCATCACCGTGCCCGCGGAGCGCGCGAGGCCTTCCGAGAGCGCCGAGATCCCTGGAGGGACGGGTATTCGCCCTCGAGCGGGCGCAGCACCCAGGCGCCGCGGGGAAGGCTCCAGCGCGGCAGGGCGCCGCAGCCCGCGTAGGCGTCGACGTCGAGGAAGCTGGCGCGCCTCGCGGGCGGTCTCATCGCCGCACTGGCATCGACGCGTGGCGAGCTCGCGAGAGACTCAGCGAGGCTGCGCCGCGCGCACCGCGTCGAGCAGCTTCTTCGCGCGATCGGGAGTGCCGACCTGGGTCTCGACAGCGACGACGCTGCCCCCGGGCGCGATCGCGAAGCCCATCGTCACCGCCTCGCCGACGCCGAACGCCTTCCGGGTGACGCCGCCTTCGTCCAGGAGCAGCACGACGGGCCCGTTGGCGCGGTAGTGCTCCTTCATCTTCGACATCACGATGGGGCGGAACCAGGACTGCGACATGTCCTGCAGCATGACGCGCACCGGGCCCTGGGCGCCGGGCTCGAGGGCGTGCAGGGCGTCGCTCCAGGCGACCTGCGCGTCACCCTGCGAGAGCGTCGGCGCAGTGACGATGACGATGGCGCCGCGCTCGGTGAGCTGCGCGTCGCTGAAGGTGCGGCCGAGCGGGTCCACGAGCCGGAAGGACGGGAGCGTCCGCGAGAAGGACGGCGGCGGCTCACCGAAGGCGGTGGTGACAGCCAGGACGAGGAGAGCGAGCGGTGTGGCCGAGCGCATGAGGCTCGTCGAGCGTAACCGAGACAGCCGGCGGCGCCGCAAGCCCACCCCCTGCCCAGCGGTCAGCGCGCGACCGGGCCGGTCACCTTCCAGCACGACGTCCCCACGGTGACGGCGGCGTCAACGGGAGCATGAACACGCCGCGGCTCACGCGAGCGCCAGGCGAGGTCAACCTCAGTCAAAGCGCTCCGCGGCCGTGCGGGTGACCGGTAGGCTGTGCCCACCATGAGCGTTCCGATGATCAAAGAGACGGTGACCCTGGCGAACGCCCGCGCGATGGCCGCCAGCGCCCCCGACTTCCTGCTGGGAGCGGCGCGGCGTGCAGGGCCGAACCTCAAGGTGGGCGTGGGCCCCCTCACGCTCACCGTGCTGGCCGAGCCGGAAGCGCTCCAGCAGGTGCTGCAGAAGAACTACAAGGTGTGGGGGCGCGGCACGTCCGTCGATGCCATTCGCCCGCTGCTCGGCAATGGCCTGCCGCTGTCCGACCCGCCGCTGTGGCTCACCCAACGCCGCACGATGCAGCCGTCGTTTCACCGCGCCCACGGCCCCAACTGGGTGCACACCATGCGAGACGTGGCCGCGGCGTCACTCGACGCGCTGACCTCGGGTGGAGAGCTGCTGGTGCGGCACCTGATGATGACCATCGCCCGCGACGTCATCGTGCGCGCGATGTTCTCGGGCTCGCTGGGCGACGACACGACGCCGTACGACGAGGCCTTCGGCGTGGTGGAGGACTACGTCTCGACGACGATGGTGCCCGGCAAGCTGCCGCTGTGGGTGCCGACGCCCCGGCACCTGCGCTTCAAGCGCTCGGTGGCGTTCCTGCACGAGCAGCTTCAACGCGTCATCGACGAGCGGCGCCGCCTCGAGCAGCCGCCGCACGACCTGCTGACGCTGCTGGTGCAGGCGAAGGACCCGGAGACGGGCGACGCGATGAGCGACCAGCAGCTGCGCGACGAGGTGATGAACATCTTCTTCGCCGGCCACGAGACGACCGCCAACCTGATGACGTGGTCCGTCTTCCTGCTCTCGCAGCACCCGGCCGTGCGCGACGCCGTCGAGGCCGAGGTGAAGACGGTGCTGGGCACCCGGCCGCCGGAGCCGGAGGACGTGCCGAAGCTGACGCTGCTGGCCGCCGTCATCCGCGAGGTGCTGCGGCTCTACCCGCCGGCGTGGCTGTTCGCGCGCCAGTGCTTCGAGGACACCGAGGTCGCCGGCGAGCGCTTCACGAAGGGGCAGGTGGTGCTGGTGCTGCCGTACGTCACGCACCGGCTGCCCACGCTCTGGAAGGACCCCGACACCTTCGACCCGTCGCGCTTCGCGCAGGAGCCCTCCACCGACGCGGCCACGTGGAAGTACGCCTACCTGCCGTTCGGCGCGGGTCCGCACGTCTGCATCGGCAACCACTTCGCGCTGCTCGAGGCGACGGTGGTGCTCGCGATGCTGCTGCAGCGCGGGCGGCTCGAGGTGCTGCGCCCTGACGAGGTGAAGCCGAAGATGGGCGCCACCCTCTGCGTCGGCAACGGGCTGCCGGCGCGCTTCGTCGGTGCTTGAGCTCAGCGCGCTCGTGGGAGCGATGAACTCCCACCCCGGCTGAAGCGACCCGCCGCCCGAAGCGACAGCAACGGAGTCCCGGTGTACGTCATGGCTGGCCGATGCGTGCGACGCGTGAGTCCCGGACCTGGCGGTGCCTGGCGCTCGTCGCGCTCGTGAGCGCGTGCGCGACGCCGAAGCCGTCACCCGACTCGCTGCGCGTCGACGACCTCACCATCACCGGCATGCAGGCCCTCAAGGAAGGCGACGTCACCGACCGCATCGTCACCTCGGCCACGCCCTGGTGGTCGAAGTGGTTCCCCTTCCTCGGCGGCACCGAGTGGTTCGACGTCAACACCTGGCAGGCGGACCTGCGCCGCATCGCGCGCGTCTACGAGAGCCGCGGCTACTACCAGGCGCGCGTGCTGGAAGACCTCGTCACCGAGACGGGCAAGGGCAGCGTGACGCTCAAGGTGAAGGTCAGCGAGGGTGTGCCCGCGACCCTGCGCACGGTGGACGTCACGGGGCTCGACGGCGTGTCGGAGCTGAAGCCGTCGTTGCTCGCGCGCCTCCCGCTCGAGCTGGGCGACGTCTTCCTCGAAGAGGCCTGGGCGAAGGCGAAGGCGGGCCTCGTCGATCAACTGCACGAGGCAGGCTTCGCCGAGGCGGACGTCGAAGGTGAAGCAGTGGTCGACCTCGACGCCGCGAAGGTGGACGCACGCCTCGCCGTGGACCCGGGCTCGCGCTTCCGCTTCGGGCTCATCTACGCGCCCGTCATCGGCCAGGTGGTGCCCCCGAAGCTCATCATCGACGTCGCCCAGGCTGAGCTGCCGCGCGGCTCCTGGTACTCCGACTCGGCGCTCGCCAACGCGCAGGCCCGCGTCTTCCAGATGGGCGTCTTCGGCGCCGTGAAGGTGAACCGCGGCATCCCCGACCGGGCACAGAACGAGATGCCCATCATCATCGACGCGCGCGAAGCCCCCCTGCGCAGCGTCCGCTGGGGTGGAGGCGCCGGCGGCGACCTCATTCGCAACGAGGCCCGCGTCTTCGGCGAGTACGTCGACCGCAACCTCGGCTTCGCGCGGCTCTTCTCGAAGGGCGCGCTGCTCGACAAGCTGACCCTCAAGGGCAAGGCCGGCTACGCGGTGCTGCCCAACGTCTTCGAGTTCACCCGCCGCGCCATCGAGCGGGACGGCGAGATCCGCCACGGGCTCGTCTTCGACGCCTCGGTCCAGTACGAGGTGCCGCGCGTCTTCGAGACCCGCACCGTCTCGCTGCTGTCGTCGCTGGGCTTCAACCGCACCCTCGACCAGGCCTTCGACTACTTCGCCGCCGAGGGAAAGCTGGGCTTCCTGTGGCGGCCGCGTGTGGACCTCACCGTCTACCCGTCGGTGAACCTGAACGGCTACGTGCTGCGCAGCCCAATTCAGCAGATGGTGAACGCGAACCTGACGCCGAGCGCCGCGTTGGGCTGCCCGGTGATGAACGCGACGCAGTTCTTCCCGAAGGCCGACGACCTGTGTCTGCTCGGCTACCTCGACGTCACCACCGAGTGGGACAGGCGCGACAACAAGCTCGAGCCAAAGGAGGGCTTCTACCTCGGCCTGTCCGCTCAGGGCGGCCTGTCGCGCACCACCCAGCTGACGCCCTTCCTGAAGCTGGTGCCCGAGGCCCGCGGCTACGTCTCGTTCGGCAAGGCGCGCGCGGTGACGCTGGCCGGGAAGCTCCGCGCCGGGACGTTGGTTGGCTTTGGAGGAGGCGAGACCCCCATCGTCACCCGCTTCTTCTCGGGCGGCTCGAACATGCGCGGCTTCAACCAACGCCGGCTGTCTCCCATGGCCGTGGTGAAGACGGGCGACGGCGTGCTGCCCTCGAACGAGCTCGACTCGAGGGGCCAGTTCGTCTGTCAGCGCGACGACGCCGGGAACTGCCTGACGGGCGCGCTGGGCGGCACGGTGCCCATCGGGGGGAACGGCCTCATCGAGGCGTCCCTCGAGGTGCGCATCGACCTCACCGACTCGCTGGTGCTGGCCTTCTTCGTCGACGGCGGCCTCGTCACCGCCGAGCCGCTCGGCCCGGGCCTCGACTTCGCGCGGGACTTCTACACGGCCGTGGGGCTGGGGCTGCGCTACCGCACGCCGCTGGGGCCCATCCGCGCCGACCTCGCGTACCGGCTGCCGTTCATCGGTGGGCCGCTGCTCCAGAACGACCCGACGAAGCCCGCCTACGTCTCGCAGTCCGGCTGCTTCTTCAACCTCGGGCACACGGGCTCCTCGACGTACGCAGGCGCGCCTGACAGCGTCTGCGCGGTGCACCTCTCCATCGGGGAGGCCTTCTGATGAGCCGGCGCCGCTTCAAGCCCTGGAGGCTCCTCCTCGTCCTGCTGGTGCTGGTCGCGCTCGCGCTGGGCGGCGGCGTCGCCTGGCTCAAGAGCGCGGGCGGTCAGGCCTTCCTCCGCGACCAGGTGGTCTCAGCCGCGAAGGATGCCATCGCCGGGCGGCTCTCGTTCGAGGGCGTGGACCTGCAGGACGGGCACCTCGTGCTGACGGGCCTCGAGCTGTACACGCCCGAAGGCGAGCTGGTCGCCTCCATCGCCCGCGTCGAGCTCGACATCGACGTGCTGGCCGCCGCCCGCGGGGACTACCGGTTGAGCCGCGCGCGCATCGAGCGGCCCCACGTCGTGCTGGTGCAGGACGAGCGCGGCCTCAACGTCGTCCGGGCGCTCGCGGTGAAGCACCCGTCACCAGACACCGGGACGGGCGAGCCGCTCGCGCTCACCGTCGAGGCCGTCGAGCTGGTGGACGGCGACGTCTCCTACACGACGGAGGGACGCACCGTGCGCCTCGAGCAGCTCGCCGCGAAGGGCCGGGCCGTCGTGGGCACCCTGCCCCTGCGCGTGGAGTCATCGCTCGACCTCACCGCCACTGGCACCGCCCCGGTGAAGGGCCCGGTCACGCTCACCGCCTCCACCTCGAGCCCCAGGCCCGACACGCTCCACGTGGTGGCCGACCTGCGCTTCGCCGACGAAGTGGTGAAGGGCTTCTTCGACTGGCCCGCGGTGGTGACGCAGGTGGACGAGGTGCGCGTGACGCCCGCGCTGGTGAAGGCGCTGACGGGCGTGGACGCGCTGAAGCAGGTGGTGGTGGTGAAGGGCCAGGCCTCGCTGCAGGGCGCCCGGCTCGGCGTGACGGGCGGGCGCGCGAAGGCGTCGCTCACCGGCGCGTGGAACCTCGACGCGAAGAGCGTGGAGTCGTTCGAGCTCATCGCCGACGACCTCGACCTCTCGGAGTGGCTCGAGGGTGGCGCGCCCTCCTCCATCAGCCTCACCGCGACCGGGCGGGCGCCTGACCTCTCGCTCGAGAAGCTGACGGGCGAGCTCGTCGCGAAGGCGGCGTGGAAGACGTCGCGGGGCAACCCCCTCGCCGACGCGGACGTGTCGATCTCGGCGATGGGCGGCCAGGCGACCGTGAAGAAGCTGCGCGCGAAGGTGCCCGGCGCCGAGGTCTCGCTCGAGGGCCGCGCGGCGTTGTCTGCCGTCGACCTCACCGGCACGCTCGTCGCCCACGACCTCTCGAGGCTCGACGCGACCGTGTTCGAGTTCACCGGAGAACGGCTGCCCGCGCTCTCGGGGCGAGGCTCGCTCGACGTTGGACTGAGCGGCCCCGCACGACACCCGAAGCTCACCGCACGCGGCCAGCTCGAGGACCTGCGGGTCGAGACCATCGCCGCGCGCTCGGTGTCCCTCGACCTCGCGCTCCCCGACGTCACGAAGCCGCTCGACGCCGACGGGACCCTCGTCGCGACCCGCCTGGCCCTGGGCGACCAGACCTTCGACGAGGTGCGGGCGGGCGTCGTCACCCACGGGCGCGAGCTCGACCTCTCGTTCACCACCAGGGGCCTGGGAGACTTGAGCCTCGGCCTCCATGGCGTCCTCGACGCGGACTCCGCGGGCCTCTCCGTCGCCTCGCTGCAGCTCGACACCGGGAGCGACCGGTGGACCCTCGACGCGCCCTCCCGCGTGGCCTGGGGCCGTGTGCTGCGCCTCGAGCCCGCGGCGCTCTCGGCAGGCCGCCAGCACCTCGAGGTGAGCGGCGAGCTGCGCGGGAAGAAGGTCAAGGCGACGGTGCGCGCGATCGAGCTCGACCTCGCGCGGCTGCCCCGCGTGCTCGCCCCGGCGTCCCTCGGCCTCGCGGGAGCCGTCAGCGTCGACGGCGCTGTCGACGGCTCGCTGCCGAGGCCCGACGTGGTGGCGAAGCTCGGCGTGTCCGGCGGCGCCGTCAAGGGCGTCACCCAGCTCGACGGCATGGTGGATGGGCGCTTCGTGGGTGGGCGGGCTCAGGGCGTGATGAAGCTCTCGTCGTCGCTCGGCGGCGTCGATGCGCGCTTCGACGTGCCGGTGGACGCGGTGCTGAACGGGACGAGCGAGCCGCTGTCCGTCGAGGCCGACCTGACCGACGTGAGCCTCGAGGCCCTGCAGAGCTGGCGCGCCGAGACGTGGCCCGCGACCGGCACGCTCACGGCCCGCGCCTCCGTGAAGGGCCCCGCGAACGACCCGGCCGTCTCGGTCACCGTCCGCTCCGAGGAGCTCACCGTCACCCGCACCGGCCCGCTGCAACAGAACGTCGTCATCGCGCCGGCCGTGCTCGCCGTCGAGACGAAGGACTCTGGCGCCCTCACGGCGAAGCTCGAGGCCGGCGCGCTCGGCGCTGTCGTCACCAGCAGCCTCGAGACGCCCTTCACGGTGGCGGGCCTGCGCCAGCAGCTCTCTGACGCGAGGACCCTCGAGACGACCGCCTTCACCCTGGACACCACGGTGGTGGGCTTCGAGCTCGACACGCTGAAGCGGCTCGGGGTCCCCGGGGTCGACGACGTCACCGGGCGGGCCTCGGTGCGCGCGCACGTGGTCGGCAGCGTCGATGACCCGAAGGGCCAGGTCACCCTGAAGTTCGAGCGCTTGAACGCGCCGCCCCTCGAGGAGCTGGACGGCGAGCTCGAGCTGACGGCGGGCGAGGCGCTGACCCGGCTCGCGGGCAAGGGGCGGATGCAGGGCAAGCCGCTCTACGAGCTGGACCTCTTCGTGGACGCGCCGCTCGCGCGCCTCGAGCACCTCGACGAGCTCGGCCCTGAGCACGTCACCGGGCACCTCTCCATCACGCCGCTCCCGCTGGCCCGGCTCCTCCCGAAGCGCGACGACGAGGTGATGCCGACCGGGTCGCTCAGCCTCGAGGTGGACATGAAGGGAACGCTGGCCGACCCGAAGCTCACCATCGACGGCATGGTGCAGCAGCTCTCGTTCGGCAAGGTCCCGCTGGGCCAGGCCCGCCTGGTGAGCCGCTCTCAGGGCCGAGGACAGGCCGTGGGGCTCACGCTCAAGGCGACGGGCGCGAGCGAGCTGCGCGCGACGGGGACGGTCGGCGTCGACCTCTCGGTCGGCTCGCTGCGCAAGGGCCTCTCTCCCTCCGCCATTCCCCTCGACCTCTCCCTGACGTCGAAGGACTTCGACCTCGGCTTCCTCTCAGGCGTGACGCCGATGGTGCGCACGGTGGCGGGCCAGTTGACGCTGCACGACTTCAAGGTGACGGGGCTGGCGGGCAGCCCCGACGTGAGCGGCGAGGTGGCGTGGCGGAAGGGCAAGCTGGGCCTGGCGAGCTTCGGCGAGTACCGCGACATCACCCTCGAGACGGCGGTGACGAACGAGCGCGTCGAAGTGCAGACCTTCTCGGTGCGCGCGGGCGGCGGCGGCTTCGCGATGGACCGCGCCGTGGCGCAGCGACAGCCGACGGGCGTGTGGCGGCTCGAGTCGAGCGGCACGGCGACACGCTTCCCCATCGTCACCGGCGACCAACTGCTCGCCATCGTCGGCGTGAAGTACGACCTCGCCGGCGACCTCTCGGACCCCATCGTGGACATCTCGAAGCTCGAGCTCTCGCGGGTGGACGTCGAGCTGCCTGAGGTGAAGCGGAAGGACATTCAGGACCTCGAGCGCCCGGCCGACCTCGTGCTGGTGCGCGGCGGACGCACCGTCGCGGGAAGGAAGAAGGACGCCTCGACGGTGGCGACCACCACCGTCCCGTCCCGCACCTGGCGCGCAGTGCTGACGGCGCCCCGCAACCTCTGGCTCAAGAGCTCGGACCTGAACCTCGAGCTGGGCCTCTCCGATGGGTTCCGCGTCGAGTACGCCACCGAGACGCAGCTCTTCGGAGAGGCGCACGTCCTCGCGGGGCGCATCGACGTCATCGGCCGCGAGTTCAAGGTGAACCGCTCGAACGCCGGCGGCACGCGCAGCGACTCGAGCGTGCGCTTCGCCGGGCCCGCGAAGCAGCCGTACGTCAACGTGACGGCGCTGCACGTGAACGACCGCGAGAAGGTGACGGTGACGGTGAGCGTGGTGGGCCGGGGCACCGACGTCGCGCTCAAGGTGACGTCTGACCCGCCGATGAACGAGTCCGACATCTACACGCTGCTCGCGACCGGCCGCCGCGACCTGCGACGGTCCTCGGGCGCGTCCATCACCGCGGAGCAGGCCGTGTCCGTCGTCGGCTCCCTGGCGGCGAACCAACTGAAGAACGCGCTCCTCAAGCGGCTCCCCATCGACATCGTCGACGTCGTCTCCATCGACACCGGCGCCGAGGGGCTCTCGTCGACGCGGGTCGAGGTGGGCAAGTACCTGAGCGACTCGTTGTACCTCGGCTACACGTTCCAGCCTGGCGCCAACCAGTCGCGCGGGGAGAACACGCACGCGGGCCGGCTCGAGCTGCAGGTGTCGAAGGACGTGTGCCTCGAGGCGACGGCGGGGACGGCCCCAGCAGTCGGCGCCGACATCGTGTGGAGCCGCGACTTCTGACTGCGCAGGAGCCTTCACAGCGACGCACGGGGTGCAACAGAATGCACAGCCCCTCAGCCGCCGACGGGCGCGCGCCTGACGGCACGCACACTGCAGTCCAGGGACACATGAGCTCTCTCAAACCCTCTGCCGTCGCTGTCCTCGTCGCACTCACAGGTTGTTCAGGCATGCCAGGCCCCGATGATGGAGGAACTGGCGGAGGCGGCGCGGTCGCCGGTGGCTCCGCAGGCGGCGCGGTCGCAGGTGGCTCCGCAGGCGGCGCGGTCGCAGGTGGCACTGCAGGCGGCGCGGTCGCCGGTGGCTCCGCAGGCGGCGCGGTCGCTGGTGGCACTGCAGGCGGCGCGGTCGCCGGTGGCACTGCAGGCGGCGCCAGCGGCGGGATGATGGCGTTCGACGCGGGTCGCCTCGACTGTGTGTTCGAGACGCCGTTCTCCCTCGGCGAGGGCTCCGCCGACCCGCAGAGCCAGGTCGCGGTGCTCGACACCGGCGAGACCATCTACGCGTGGAACGACCCGGCCGGCGTGCGCTGGGTGGTCCAGTCCGCGGCGGGCGTGCTCGGCGCCCCCCAGACCGATGTGGGCACGCTCCCTCCCGGCACCAGCCTCGCTGCCAACGGCAACCGCGCGTTGCTCGTCTACGGCCAGACGACCCCACAGCTGCGCGCGCGCCGCTACTCGAACGGCACCTGGTCGGCAGGCGAGCCGGTCCCTCCCACGCCGCAGGGCTTCGGCAGCGTGCTCACGGCGCTCGAGCCCAGCGGCGCCGCGAGCGTCTGGCGCCAGGACACCGCCCAGATGGCGCCCTGGTTCGAGGCCACCACTGACGGCACGTCGGCGTTCACGGTGGCGAACGTCGTGGACGCTGGCTACGTCTTCGGCGCGCAGCGCGCGAGCGGCACGCGGCTGTTCGTCACGTTGAGCACCCTCTCCAGCACGCCCGCAGTGGTGACCGTCTCGGCCGCGGGCGAGACGCGAACGCCGTTGCAGGGCGCGATGCTCACCGAAGCCTTCCACGCGGCGCTGGCCGACGACGGCACCGCGGTGGTCGCCGGCACCTTCAACCTCGGCAACGTCGGAACTGGCGCGATGCTCCGCACCGGCGGCACCTTCGGAGCGCCTCAGTTCATCGCGCCGTCGGTGCGCACGCTGGGCGCGCTCGCAGGGCCTGGCGGGCGCGGCGCGGTCATCTGGTTGGGCAACCAGGTCGTGTACCTGTCGCGGACCATGGGCTCGACGTGGAGCTCCCCCCAGCTCCTCGTCATGACCAACACCATCCTGCCGCGCTTCTCACGCACCACCGCGTCTCGGGGCCTGCTGCACTACTACGACGCCATGGGGCTGCCTCAGCGGCTCGAGGTCACCGTCGATGGCGTCGTCGGAGCGCCAACGCCGAGCGCGCTCCCCGGCGCCGTCTTCGGCACGGAGTACGCGGGGGCGGGCACGCGCGCGGCGGCCATCGCGACCAACTTCGCGCCCGACGGCGGCTACCTGATTCGCGCCTCACAGTGCCGCTGAGTCCGCACGGCCATCGCACGCCGCAGGCTGCGTGCGGACTGCACCGGGTCTGCGGCGGGGGACGACGGGGGGCGCGGTCAGCCCGAGGCCAGGAAGAGCTCCATGGCGCCCTTACCCTTGACCTCGACGCGTCCGAGCGATTCGCCCTCGAGGGCGCCGCTGACGCGCTCCCAGGCGGCGCTGCTGAGCGCGACCGTTCCTGGCCGTGCGTGCTGCTCGACGCGCGCCGCGAGGTTGACCGTGTCACCCCACACGTCGAACTGGTACTGCTTGTGGCCCACCACGCCGGCCACCACCGGGCCGATGTGCACGCCGACGCGCACGTCCCACCCCACCTCGAGGGCACGCACGGCCCGCACCATCTCGTGGGCGGCGCGCACGCAGCTCAGCACCGGTGACGGCAGCGGCTCGAAGAGGCCTGCGGTCGCCATGAAGGCGTCGCCGATGGTCTTGATCTTCTCGAGGCCGTGCTGGTCGGCGATCTCCTCGAAGCGCTGCACCATCGCCTGCAGCGTCCGGACGACCTCCTCGGGCGCTCGCCGTTCGCACCAGGCCGTGAAGCTGACCACGTCACAGAACAGCACCGCGACGTCGTCGTGGCGACGGGGTGGAATCGTGCCGTGCTCCTTCAGCTCGCTCACCACCGAGGACGGAAAGAGCGAGGCGAGCAGGGCGTCCCCGCGCCGCCGCTCGCGCTCGATGCGATCGAGGAACGCGCGCTCCTGGTCACGCGCGAACTTCCGCTCGATGGCCGCGCGCACCCGCGCATGAAGCAGCGGAGCCACCGGCGGCTTGAGCAGGTAGTCATCGGCGCCGAGCTCGATGCACCTCACGATGTCTTCCATGTCGTCATTGCCCGAGCACATCAGCACCGGGAGATCGACCGTGCGCGGGTCCGCGCGCAGACGCGTCAACACCTCGAGCCCGTTGAGCTTCGGCATCAGCATGTCGAGGAGCACGAGATCCACCCACTCTCGCTCGAGCAGCGCGAGCGCCGCCTCGCCGTCCTCGGCGGTCTGCACCTCGTGCCCCTCGGCGGCGAGCAGCTTCTCGTGAGCGCGGCGCATCACCGAGTCGTCATCGACGACGAGCACCCGCGCAGGCCGTCGGGGTGCGGCGTTCTCGCCGCGGCGACCCACCAGCGACTCCCACGCCCGCGGCTCTGGCCTCTTGTCCGGGCTCGTCATGCTCGTGATCAGAGCGCCATTCAGACGGGCGCGCCACCTCGACGTGGCGTCCCTTCATCGGAGGTCAGCAATTCGCTCAGTGGGCGAGGGCGCCATCCACCATCTGCCCGTCGCTGATCGCCAGCGCGCGCCGCGCGTGCTTCACGACCCGCGGGTCGTGCGTCGAGAAGAGGAAGGTGACGCCCTCGAGCTTGTTGAGCTGCAGCATGAGGTCGATGATCTGATCGCTCGTCTTCGAGTCGAGGTTGGCGGTGGGCTCGTCGGCCAGCACGAGGCGCGGCCGGGTGATGAGCGCGCGGGCGATGGCGACGCGCTGCCGCTGACCGCCCGACAGCTCGTCGGGCTTGTGGTGCAGGTACTGCTTGAGCCCGACCTCGTCGGCGAGCTTCTCGACCCGGGCCCGCAGCGTCGCGGCGTCTTCTCCGCCGGGCCGCACCGAGCAGGGGAACTCGATGTTCTCGGCGACGTTCAGCACGGGGATGAGGTTGAAGTTCTGGAAGATGAACCCGATCTTCTGGTTGCGCACGTCGGCGAGGTCGTCGAAGTCCCGGTCCGACACGTCGATGCCGTCGAGCACGTACTTCCCGGCCGAGGCGCGATCGAGACAGCCGATGATGTTGAGCAGCGTCGTCTTGCCGCTGCCCGACGGGCCGGTGACGACGGTGAACTCGCCCACATCCACCGTCAGGTCCACGCCGCGAAGGGCCACCACCTCGGTGAGGCCCAGCTGGTACGACTTCTTGATGCCTGACAGCTCGATGAGGTGGGGCATGGCGGGGCTCCTTCGTCAGAAGAACGCGCGCGCTTCGAACATCGCGCGGAACGCGAACGGGGTGATGCCGAACTCGGTGATGGGGGTGCCCTGCGGCGTCTTCACCGCGAGCGCGTCGGGGCCCGGCACCGGCACGAAGCCGAGCAGCGACAGGTTGAGCCACTCGGTGGCCGACCAGGTGACGGACGGCGTGACCGTCGTCGAGAGGTCACGGAGGTTCGCGATGACGACGGCCTGCAGCGTGAAGTCGTCGAAGAGCCGCGGCTTCTGGAAGGTGAGGAAGGCGTAGTGGCGGCCGCGCGGGTCGAACGAGAAGCGCACCGGCAGACCGTCGGGCGTCGTCCCGCCGAAGAGGGCGCTGGCGCCGGGGAACTGGGTGACGTCGAGCCCGAGTGAGCGCGACTCGGGGATGAGGCCCAGGCCGTTGGCGAGGTCCTGGAAGTGGTCCCGGTTCCACCCGTCGTGCTGGTACAGGTACTCGAGCGACAAGAGGGAGTCGTCGGAGAACTGGTAGCGCGCGCCCACCAGCACGCGCGGGCGCAGGTCGGTGCTGGTGAGCTGCGCCTTCGAGGCGTAGGGCGTCTTCGCGATGGAGCACTGCAGCGCCGCCATCGTGCTCGCGACGCACGCGCCGTTGAGGAAGTCGCGCGGGCTGCCTGTCTGGAACAACGCCTCGCCGTGCACCTCGAGCGCACCGAAGACGCGGCTGAACGTGAGGCCGATGCGCGGCTTCGCCTCGAAGTCGTCTATCGAGCGGTTGCCGAAGAAGAACATCAGCGACAGGTCGGTGTCCCAGAGCAGCGTGTAGACGCGCGCGGCGAGCTGGTAGTGCAGCTGCGAGTCCTTCAGGTCCCACGTCGGCCACCCGAGCACGTGGGTGGGGATGCCGGCCGTCTGCTTGAGCACCGTCGGCGCGAAGATGACCGAGAAGGTCGCGAACGACAGCGGCGCCTCGACCTGCGCGAGCCACGCGCCAGAGCGCTGGAACGTCGGGTCCGTCGGGTCGCGCCGGGGGTTCAGGAGGTCGGTCGGGTTGTAGGCGAGGCCCGTGCCCCAGACGATGCGCTTCTTGCCCACCAGCAGGTTCAGCTCGGGAACGAACTCGTGCGAGATGAAGAGCTCGTTGATGCTGACGAGGGGCTGCACCTGAGGGCTCTGCTTGTCGGGCAGCGCCACCTCGCGGCCGGCGGAGTCGACGCCCCGGTAGAAGCCGCCCCAGTTGGCCACCAGCGACACGTCGGTGGACAGGTAGGAGTGCGGCCGCACGCTCACCTTCACCTGCGCGTTGAACTCGACCAGCTGCTGCAGCTGCGGAAGGTCGTTGGTCGGCACGAGGCCCCAGGTGCGCGCGCGGGTGAACTGCGTGCGCGACATGCCGTAGCCGGTGACGTCGATGACCTTCTTGAAGAGCGGCTCCGGGGTCGGCGCCTCGACCGCCGCGGCCGTCGCCTCGGCCGGCGCGCTCGGCACCTCTCCTGCCGCACCCGCGTCCAACTCCGCCAGGACGCCGCCATCCTCCTCCTCCGCGGCGAGGGCCGGCAGCGCGAGCAGCAACGAGACGACGCAGGTCCGGAGCACGGGCTGGCTCACTTGCCCAGGTCGGCCTGCATGAAGCGCTGCGGCGGCGCGTCGACGTTCAGCTTGAACGACTTCGTCACCATCTCGCTCTTGCGCGCCTTCACCACCTCGTTCTGCATGACGATGCGCGCCGGCCGCACGAAGCCCTTCTCGAACTCCTTGTGCTCGCTGAAGGTCGCCGAGCGGATCATCTGGCCCGAGGTGCCGAAGTACTCGCCCTTCAGCGGCTGCAGGTCGCCCTTGCGCACCGTGAGGCGGATCTTGTCGTACGCCGTCTCGGTGCTCTTCGCCTTGAGCTCGACGGTGAGCGCGTCGGCCTTGTCGGAGGGCACCAGCACCGCGTCGTAGTCGGCGGTGTAGTTCACCCGCAGCACGTCGGCGTTGTTGAAGTCGCCACCCTGAAAGCTGTCGCGGTTGGCGATGCGCGTCGCGCGCTTGAGGTTCGGCAGGTACACCCAGGCGTTGTCGCCGAGCCGCAGGATCTCCTGGCCCTTCACGCTCGCGGGCTCGGAGAACCACACGCGGAACTTGTCGGCGTCGCGCTTCAAGAACCGCATGCCGTAGGTGCGCGCGCTGCCGTCTTCGCGCGTCGCCGTCATCTCGGTCTGCGCCTCGAAGGTGCCCGGGCCCATGACGGCGTCGTACTTCGCGAGGATCTCCTGCGCGGTGGGCTCGGCCGCGAAGGCGAGGGACGAGACGAGACACAGGACGAGGGTTCTCATGAGCGCAGGGCCTCCACCGGGTTGAGACGAGAGGCGCGCCACGCCGGCCAGAGGGCCGCGAAGACCGCGCCGAGCACCGCCACCACGAACGCGGCGGCGGTGAACTGCAGGGTGTTGAAGGGGTACATGACGTTCGACCCCGAGACGCCCGACAGCTTGAAGGGGATGCCGCGCCAGCCGAAGTAGCCGACGACCGCCCGGCCCAGCGCGACGCCGGCCGCGCCCCCGAGCGCGCCGATGACGGCCGCCTCGATGAGGAACATCACCATCACCTGCCGCCGGCGCACGCCCACCGCGAGGAGCGTGCCGATCTCCCGCACCCGCTCGAACACGCTCATCAGCATGGTGTTGATGATGCCGGTCAGCACGATGACGAAGAGGACGAAGGCGATGGCCCCGAGCACGAACACCTGCCGCGCGATGATGTCGCGCACGAAGGGCTGCAGCTCGCGCCAGGTGTGCACCTCGAACTCCGGCCCGAGGGTCGCCCGCAGCGTGTCCGCCGTCTCGTCGAGGTGCTCGAGGTCGTCGATGGCGACGACGTACTCGGTGACCCGCCCGTCGAGGCCCACGAGCGCCTGCGCGGTCGCCAGCGGCAGCGTCACCACCCGCTTGTTCTCGAAGGGGAACGTCGAGGTGGTGAGGCCCTTCACCTTCAGGTCGAGCGCGTTCGAGCGCCCGCCGGGGCTGGTGGACTGCAGCGTCACCATCGAGCCCGGCCCCACCTTGAACGACTCGCCGAGCTCGAAGCCGAGCATGGCGACGGCGCCGTCCTGCGCCTCGAGCGGCTCGCCCTTCGCGACGAGGGTGCGCGCCTTCGGGCACGCCTCGAGCTCGTGCGCCTGGTCCATGCCGCGGCCGATGAACATCGTCTGCTGGCTGCCGTTGCTGACGAGGCCGTTGAAGGTGAGGCGGCCGGTGACGCCCTTCACGTGCGGCACGGCGAGCATCTTCGCGCGCAGGGCCTCGTCGTAGGGCAGGTTGAGGCGGGTCGGCACCGAGTCGGCGTTGTCGACATAGCCCGTCTTGTGCACCTGGATGGCGCCCACGCGGCCCTGCACGACGTCATCGACCATCATCTTCGCCGCGCCGCCGGTGAAGCCGCGCACGACGAGCACCATGGCGACGCCGAAGACGATGGTGACGCCGGTGATGAGGCTGCGCCGCCGGTTCCGGCCGACGTTGCGCACGGCGATGCTGGGGAGTCTCGAGCTCATGTGTGCGCCAGCGCCTCCACCGGGCGGAGCCGGCTCGCCCGCCACGCTGGCCAGAGTGACGCGAGCGCCGCGCCGGCGGTGGCCTGCAGAATGGCCCGGGCGACGAACAGCACGTCGACGCTCGGCCGCAGGAGGCTCGGCACCTTCGCCCCGGGCGCGGGGATCGAGATGCCCTTCGAGTTCATGTACGAGACCCAGGCCCAGCCCAGCAACGCGCCGAGGGCGCCGCCGACGAGGCCCAGCACGATGCCCTCGGCGATGAAGAGGCTGACGATCTGCCGGCGCTTCATGCCCACCGCGAGCATGGTGCCGATCTCCCGCACGCGCTCGAGCACGCTCATCAGCATGGCGTTCACCACGCCGAGCAGCACGACGAAGAGGAGGATGGAGGAGACGATGCCGAAGATGAAGTCCTGGGTCTCGACGATGTCCTTGACGAAGGGAATGCGCTGCTCCCAGGTGTGCACCTCGTAGTCGGGGCCCACCGCGGCGGCGACCGCGCCCCGCACCTGCTCGAGGTCGAGCTTCAGGTCTACGTCGACGCCGTACTCGGTGACGCGGCCCTCCATGCGGAGCAACTGCTGCGCCGCGCCCAGCGAGATGACGCCGACGCGGCGGTCGTTCGGAGTCGCCGAGGCGATGGCGCCGATCATCACCACGTTCACCCCGTTGAGTGACGAGTCGCGGTCCGGCGCGAGGACGGCGAGGCGCTGCTCGATGGGCGGCAGCTCGGCGCCGGCCTTCCACATGGGCACGTCGACGCCGCGGGCGAAGTCGTCATTCAAGACGAGCTGCTCGGCGGTGGCCGACTGCAGCATCTCGCCCCGGCCCGCGCCCAGCCACTCCCACCGCTTCGGCGTCACCTGCCGCTCGAGCGCGGGGTCGAAGGCGGTCAGCATCAGGAACGAGGTGATGCCGCGGTCGGCCTCGGGCAGCTCCGAGCCGTCCTCTGGCAGCGGCTTCTTGTCGGGCGTCGAGAGCTGCGCGCCGAACTCGATGCGCGGGCTCACCGCCTTTACGCCGGGTACGGCGGCCACCTTCGCGCGCAGCTCGGGGGTATCGGCGAAGTCGAGCGTCAGCGGCGAGCCGAGCACGTTCTCGACGTAGCCCTTCTTGTGCACCTGCAGCGCGCCCAGGTTGCCGCGCATCTGGTTCTCCAGGATCTGCCGGCGCTGGCCGTTGATGAAGCCCTTGATGGCCACCATCGCGCCGACGCCCGCCACCAGCGCGACGAAGGTGATGGCCGTGCGCCGGCGGTTGCGTCGCAGGTTGCGCAGGGCGAGCTTCAGCAGCGCCATGGCCGGCCTCCGCTAGAACGGTCGTTCAGTTTCAGTGACGTCATCTTCGCTTCCCCTTCGTCGGCGGGGCCTCGGGCGCGACGGACTCCCAGAACGAGTCGAGGTGGCGCGCGAGGTCGGCGCGGGCCCCGATGAGGTCTGGCTCGACCGTCGGGTCGGCCAGGTGCAGGAGGCGGATCAGCATCATCGGCCCCATGAAGCGCAGCGCGGTGGTGTCAGGGTCAAGCGGGCGCACGAGGCCGCGCTTCGCGAGGTCGGCGAAGAGCCCGCTGATGCGCGCGCGCACCTTCGTCACCTGCCTCTGCACGTCGAGGAGCCCCGCCTCTTTCAGCCGCGGCAGCTCGGCCATCATCAGGCGCAGCAGGTGCCGCTCTTGAGGGGTGCTCCAGAGCGTCACCAGCGTCTCGCCCATCATCTTGACGAACGGCTGCGCGCCCATGGACCCGATGAGTGCGCCGAGGTCGGTGGACATCATCGAGTTGATGGCGCCGGGGCCCGTCGACTCGAGCACCGTCTGGAGGATGGCCTGCTTGTTCGGGAAGTGGTGGTACAGCGCGCTCTCGCGCACCCCGACCGCCCGGGCGATGTCCCGCATCGACGAGCCGGTGAAGCCCTTCGTCGCGAAGAGCTCGAGCGCGCGGTCGAGGATCTCGCGCCGCGTGTCCCGCCCCTCGTCTTTCCTCGGCCGCGCCATCGCGGCGTAATAGAACGGTCGTTCAATTATCTGTCAAGCAGAACGCGCACAGCGGGCGCCTGCGACGGTCTTGATGGGCTGCGACGCGCGACCTCTGGATGAACGCCCGCGCGACCTGTGCGACAAGCGCCGCATGCCGAACCGGCCCTTCGTCGTCGCCTTCCTCACGCTCTCGTGCGCCACCACCCCGACACCGACCACCGCTGCCCCGCCCGGGGTCGAGAAGTACGGCAACGGCGTCGACTGGGCGAAGGCCGGCGACGAGACCGCCCTGGCGCTCTCAGGCTACCTGCAGACCGACACCATCAACCCGCCGGGCAACGAGACGCGCGGCGCCGAGTACCTCGCCGCGCTGCTGAAGAAGGACGGCATCGAGAGCGAGGTCGTCGAGTTCGCGCCGGGCCGGTCGAACCTCATCGCGCGGCTCCAGGCGGCGGGCCCCGCGAAGGACAAGCCGGTGTGCCTGCTGTCTCACATCGACGTGGTGCCCGCCGAGGTCGAGGCGTGGCCGAAGGAGACGGGGCCACTCTCGGGCGCCATCGACGCCGAGGGCTTCGTCTGGGGCCGCGGCGCGCTCGACATGAAGGGCATGGGCATCATCCAGGCGATGACGCTCGTGTGGCTCAAGCGCGCGGGCGTGCCGCTGAGCCGCGACGTCATCCTCCTCGCGGTGGGCGACGAGGAGGTGGACAACCTGGGCATGAAGCACCTCGTCGAGCAGCGGTGGGCCTCGCTTGACTGCGGCGTGCTCGTCAACGAGGGCGGGCTCGGCGTGAAGAACCTGCTGTTCGAGAACCAGACGGTGTTCGCCATCTCGGTGGCCGAGAAGGGCGCGCTCTGGCTCAAGATGAAGGCGACCGGCGAGGCGGGGCATGGCTCGACGCCGGTGCCGCAGCGGGCACCCACGCGGCTCGTCGAGGCGGTGAAGGCGCTGTCCACGCGGCAGCCGGCGCCGCAGATCCACGCGTCGCTGTACGAGTTGTTGCGCCGCATTGGCGAGCAGAAGGGCGGCGTCACCGGCTTCATCCTGCAGCGGCCCCTGCTGGTGAACTGGTTCGTCACCGGCCGGTTGATGAGCAAGCCGGCCACCCGCGCGGGCATCACCAACACCTGCCAGGTGACGGGCTTCGAGGGCAAAGGCAGCGCGCCCAACGTCATCCCTTCGCAGGTGGCGGCCATCATCGACTGCCGGCTGCTGCCGGGCACCACGCCGGAGCTGGTGCTCGCCGAGTTGAAGGAGCTGACGAAGCACGTCGAGGGCATCGAGTTCGAGACCGCGAACGCCGACGCCGCGAACGAGTCCACCTGGCAGGACCCGTTCTTCGACGCGCTCGCGCGGCACGCGGTGGGCACGCGCACCGACGCGGTGGCGGGGCCGGTGCTGTCGCCGGGCTACACCGACTCGCTGCTCGCCCGGCCGAAGGGCGCGCGGGCCTACGGCATGGTGCCATTCGAGGTGACGCAGGAGGAGCTCGCCACCATGCACGGGCGCAACGAGCGCGTCTCGAAGCAGAACCTCACGCGCGGGCTCGAGGTGCTCTTCCGCGCGGTGGTGGACGTGGCCGCCGCGCCCCCTTGAACATGGGATATCGCTGCCCGCGCAGCCCGCGCGAAGACCCGCACGTCCACCCCCGTCCGGAGCCGCCATGTCCCGCCACCCACTGCTGACCGCCGCTCTGCTCGCCGCGGCGCTCCCCGCGTCTGCTGCCGAGTTCTGCGTCTCGTCGGTGCTGTCGCTGCAGAACGCCCTCACCACCGCTGGCGGCAACGACGAGGCCGACGTCATCAGGGTCGTCCAGGGCACGTACACGCTGACCGGCCCCCTCACGTTCTCGGGCACCGATGGGCTGCAGCTCTCGCTGCTGGGTGGCTACGCCGCCGGCTGCTCGACCCGAACCCTCGACCCGAACAACACCATCATCGACGGGGCGGACGTCTCGGGGCGCTCGGTGTCGCTGCGCCGCTCGAACGTCACGGTCGAGGGCTTCTTCTTCCGGGACCTCAACGGGGGCACCGAGCCGGCCATCTCGCTCGGCTGCAGCCCGAAGTTCGCCGACCCCATTCTCACCTTCCCGCTGCTGGCCTTCGCGACCCCGACGCTCACCGTGCAGTTCCGTCACAACCGCGTGCAGTCGTCGAGCGGCTCGTCGGCCCTGCTGCTGGAGACCTCCGGGGACCCGGTGGTGTCGGAGAACGTCTTCACCGGGAACACGGCCAGCTTCGCCACGGTGCAGCTGCAGAACGAGCCTGGCCGGGTCTGCGTCTTCACGCTGTTGCCGCCGCTCTGCATGGGCGACGTGTCCGTCTCGAATGACGGCGTCGCAACGTTCGCGGGCAACAGCTTCATCAACAACGGCACCACGACGCCCGCCATCCGTGCGGCGCTGGTGACTCCGGGCACGACGGTGCGGGTGACGCGGTCGCTCTTCCAGGGCAACGGCACGGGCGCGCTGGTCGCCGCGAAGCTGTTCCACACGCAGAACCTGCTCGGCCCGGGGCAGGACCTCTCGGTGACGGCGCAGGGCTCGCTCCTGAGCGGCTCCGGCGGGAACGTCAACGGCACGCAGACGCTCGACGCCAGCTTCCGGCCGACCGCGATGGGGCCGGCCGTCGACGCGGTGCCGCCCGCGGGTACCCCGTCGCGCGACGCCTACGGTGGCCCCAGGCGCGTCGGCCCGCGCGTCGACATCGGCGCGCTCGAGTCGAGCTTCAACTCCCTGTCCACCACCATCGTGGTGAACACCACCAACGACTCGGGGCCGGGCTCGCTGCGGCAGGCCCTCATCGACGCCAACGCCGACGCCGACACCGACCGCATCGTCTTCACCGCGCTGCCCGCGACGTGCCCTCAGACCATCACGCTGGCGACGCCGCTGCCCGACATCACCCAGAACGTCGTCATCGAGGGCTACACCACGACCCTCTCGGCCGCGCCCAACACGAGCCCGACGGGCTTCAACGCGACGCTCTGCCTCCGCCTGCGCGGGACGGGCGCGACGCCCACGGTGTCGCACGCGCTGCGGGTGAACACCGGCGCCAACGTGTCGCTCGAGGTGAGCGGCGTGGCGTTCGAGAACTACGCGACGGCCGCCATCGTGCTCGCGGACGGCACGGGCCACGTCATTCAGGGCAACCAGTTCGGCGGCGCGATGCCAGCACCGCTCACCGCGCTGCTCCCCAGCGCGCGCGGCATCAGCATGTCGGGGACCGCAGGCGGAGCCCTCATCGGCGGCACTGCGCCCGAAGACCGGAACGCGTTCGCCGGGGCCACGGCGTCGGCGCTGAACATCGGAGGCGCCGGCGACAACGACGTCATCAACAACCTCATCGGCACCAACCGCGCGGGCGACGCCGCCATCGCGAACGACGAGGGTGTGCGCATCACGTCACCGAACAACGTGGTGAGAGACAACCGCATCGCAGGCAACACGAACGACGGCGTCTTCCTCTTCGGTGGCACGGCGACTGGCAACGTGCTGCGAGACAACGTCATCGGCCTGTCGTCGGCGCGGGGCATGCCGCTGGGAAACGGCGGCGCTGGGGTACGGCTGGCGACGGCGGCGGCGAACAACTCCATCGTCGCCAACACCATCGGCAACAACGGCGCCTCGGGCGTGCGCATCGAGCCGCTCGCCGGCAACGGCAACTTCGTTCGGGACAACACGCTCTTCGCGAACATGGGCATCGAGCTGGACCTCGGCGGACCGGGGCAGACGCCGAATGACCCGGGAGACATCGACGTCGGCGGCAACCACCTGCAGAACTTCTTCACGCCCACGTCGGCCACGAAGCAGCTCATCCGCGGAGACCCTTCGCTCGAGGTCCGCGGCAGCCTCGACGGACCGGCGGGCCCGTACCGGGTGCACGTCTACGATGGCTACACGTGTCCGGGAGGGCAGCCAGACAACACGCGCCTGCTCGACGTCGGCGTGCTGCAGAAGACCGACGCCGGGCTCGAGAGCTTCAGCCTGCGCGTCGAGGGCGTGCCCGCGGGGACGAGTGGCAACGTGACGATGACCACGACGAACTCGGGGAACAGCACGTCTGAGTTCAGCCCCTGCGTGGCGTGGACCCAGGTCGTGGTGGACGCTGGGGTGCTCGACGGTGGTGCGATGGGTGGTGGCGCCGCGGGTGGTGGCGCTGCGGGTGGTGGCGTTGCGGGTGGTGGCGCTGCGGGTGGTGGCGCTGCGGGTGGTGGCGCTGCGGGTGGCGGCCTTGCGGCTGGTGGCTCGGCAACGGCGGGTGGCTCGGCAACGGCGGGCGGCTCGGCAACGGCGGGCGGCTCGGCAACGGCCGGTGGCTCGGCAACGGCGGGCGGCTCGGCAACGGCGGGCGGCTCGGCAACGGCGGGCGGCTCGGCAACGGCGGGCGGCTCGGCAACGGCGGGCGGAGGCGCGGGCGGCGGAACACAGATGCCAGGCGGAGGCTGCGGATGCACGACGACGAGCCCGGCGGCCCTGTGGCCGTTCGCTCTTCTCATCGCCCTCGTTGCCCGACGCCGATTCGCGCGGTGAGACCAGCGCCATCGGCTTTGCTCGGCAGCCTGGTTCACGAGCGCCCCGACTCCTGCTTGAGGGACCAGCGTCGCCCACCTGGACGGCACCTGAGTCCAGTGACAGCCGCGAGCCGATGACCATGCCGTCCGGCATCAGCCGTGGCACACTCAGGTGGCCGTGCCTCCTTCCATCGGCATCGACCTCGGCACCACGAACTGCGCCGTCGCGACGGTCGTGAAGGGCCAGCCGCGCCTCATCGAGCGCGCGACCGGCCAGCGGCTCCTGCCGTCGCTCGTCGGCATCAGGGAGGACGGCGCCCGCGTGGTTGGAGAAGAGGCGCGGCTCCTGATGGAGACGATGCCCGAGGCGGTCGCCCACGCCACCAAGCGCTTCATCGGCCAGCGGTGGACGCCAGAGCTCGCCGCCAGGGCGCGGCTCCTCTACCCCTACCAGCTCGTCGCTGGCCCTCACGATGACGTGCGCGTGAAGCTCGCGGGCCAGGCGCTCCCCATCTCGCAAATCTCAGCCATGCTCCTGTCCGAGCTGCGCCTCGACGCCGAGGAGTTCTTCGACCGCGAGGTGACCCAGGCCGTCATCACCGTGCCGGCGAACTTCACCGACGCCCAGCGCGCGGCGACGAGGGAAGCAGCGGAGATCGCGGGCCTCAAGGTGCTCCGGCTCGTCAACGAGCCTACCGCCGCCGCGATGGCCTTCGGGCTCGCCCACGGCTTCAGCGGTAACGCCCTCGTCTTTGACCTCGGTGGAGGCACCTTCGACGTCTCGGTGCTGCGCATCGACAAGGGCGTCTTCGAGGTGCTGGCGACGGCGGGCGACCCGTACTTCGGTGGGGACGACTTCGACAACGTGCTGGTGCAGTGGCTGCTCGGCCATGTCACCGACGAGCCCTCACGCGAGCGCCTCACGAAAGACCGGGCCGCCGTCCAGCAGCTCAAGCTCGTGGCCGAGCACGCCAAGTGCGAGGTGTCGCAGGCCATGTTCGCCCGCATCAGCACCGTGCTGATGCCCGACTCGAAGCAGGGCGGCATTCCGCTCGAGTCGATGCTGACGCGCACGTTCTTCGAGAACCTCGTACGACCGAAGACCGAGTACGCGCTGAAGATCGTCGAGCAGGCCCTGAACGAAGCGAACCTCGATCAGAGCCAGGTCGACAGCGTGCTGCTGGTCGGGGGGATGACGCGTGTGCCGCTGCTCCGGCAGCTCGTCGCGGCGCACTTCCGCAAGGAGCCGGACGTGCGGGTCGATCCAGACGAGGCGGTCGCGCTGGGGGCTGCGATTCATGCCGCCGAGCTGGTCGAGAAGGGCGGCAAGACGCTGCTGCTCGACGTCGTCGGCTCGACCCTCGGCGTCCAGGTGGCCGGTGGGCTGGTGAAGCCGCTGATCAGCCGCAACACGATGCTCCCCTGCAGCTCGACCGAGATCTTCTACCCCGGCCGGGACGGGCAGACGGTGGTGCGGGTGCCGGTCGTTCAGGGCGAGAGCGCCCGCGCCGTCGAGAACGTGCGCCTCGGGGAGCTGGCGCTCGAAGACCTCGCGGAGACGCTGCGCCGTGAGCACGAGCTGCACGTCACCTTCTCGCTCGACACCGAGGGCCAGCTCGCCGTCTCCGTGACCGATCAGCACTCAGGTCAGGTCAAGGCCGTGACGATCGACCAGCGCACCAACCTGGGTGGTGCGGAGACGACGGCCCTCGCTCAGCGCGAGACCGCCCACCGGAAGGCTCAGCAATCGGCAGACCCGGCCGAGCGACGCGCCACGCGGCATGCGCGCCGGGCCCTGCATGGGGTCCTCGTCTCCCTCCGTCGGCTGCAGCGAGAGCTGTTCCACGTCGCGAAGGAGGCCGATCAGGCGGAGGCGAAGGCCGTCGCGGTGACCCTCGCCGAGGCCATCAAGGCCGGCGACGAGGTCGAGCGAACGGGGTCGCGCGAGGAGATCGAGAAGGTCACCACGAGGCTCGTGCTGGCGCTCCAGCACCTGAGCGGCTCGCAGACCGGCTGAGCGCGTCACCTCGAGACGTCGAGCTCGAGCACCCGGCGACGGCTGTTGGCGTACCAGAGGAAGACGGTCACCGGACCGGCCTCGTCGCAGCGGAAGCGCAGCTGGTCATTCCCGATGGACGTCATGACGCAGCGCCGGTGGCTGCCGGGCGAGACCTTCTCGAGCCCGCCGGGGCCCTGGACGACGAAGTCGACAGCTCTGGGTACCTCAAAGCCGTGCTCGCCATCCCACGTGAAGAGGGAGGCCCCGGCGTCCAGCGCCGGAGCGCGCGCCGCCTGTCGCGCGGCGACCTCGACCTGCAGGCCGCGAAACGCGACGCCGTACCAGAGCGCGACCGTCACCGTGCCGGGCTTCCTGGCGGTGAGGAGCAGCGCGCCGCCCTTGTCCGACTGCACCTCGCACACGGCGGGGTCGCTCGCGGCGAGGCGGCTCGGGGGCTTCGTCAGCACCAGCCGCGCGACCTGCCCTTCGACGAGCTTCACGGCCGAGCGCTCGTCCCACGTGAGGGTGGCGACGCCCGCGTCGGGGGCCGCTTGCAGAAGCGTGATCAGCAGCGAAGCCAGCATGGTGATGTCGTAGCCTGACGGCCGTCGCGCAACGAGATTCGTGGTGCCACACCGACACCCACATCTGGCACTCGTTCCCCTTCGCGAACGATTTTCTTGCCGAATTTCGACCCGACAACCGGCTGGATTCGCTGTGGATGCCCGGAATCCCGTCGCTGGTGTCTAAGGCCTCTGTGACTGCGACCCCAGCCGCGGCCGACCTCTACCAACGCTACGGCGCGCTCGTGCTGCGTCGGGCCCGCGCGCTCTTGAACGACGAGCAGGCGGCGCGAGACGCGACCCACGACGTCTTCGTGAAGGTGCTCTCGTCGCTCGAGGCGTTTCGCCATGAGGCCTCGCCGGTGACGTGGCTGTACCGGGCCACCACGAACCACTGCCTCAACGTGCTGCGCGACCAGTCGCGGCGGGGACGGGTGGTGCCGCTGCTGCGCGCGCTGCCTCCCGACGCGGCTCCTTCGCTCGACGAGCGGCTGTCGCTGACGACGGTGCTGGCGCGGGTGCCCGACGAGCTGCGGGAGATCGCCGTCTATTACTACCTCGACCAGATGAGCCACGAGGAGATCGCCCGCCTCACGGGGCTGTCCCGCCGCACCATCGGCAACCGGCTCGTCGAGTTCCACGCCGCCGCGAAGCTCGCCGCCGACGCGAAGGAGGCCGTGCGATGAACGTCCCCCTCACCCGCCGCAGCGTCGAGTGCGTCTCGGACCTCACCATCGACCGCTGGCTGCTCGGCGAGACGCCGGGCTCCGACGAGGCCCGCCGCCTCGAGCAGCACATGCAACGGTGCGCGGTGTGCGCAGCCCGCCTCGGCTCGCTCCGCAACCTGTACTCGAACCAGCCCGACCCTGTGGCCACCACCACCGCGCGGGCACTCGAGGCGCCGCCCCGACCGTCGCCCGCCGAGACCGGCGTGCTGCAGGTCATCGTGATGCGCGATGGGCTGCTGGTGGGCACCGAGTACTTCACCCCCGGCCGGTGGGTCGTCGGTAGCGCGCCCGGCGCCGATCTCACCCTCATCGACGGGCCGCTCGGCCGCCACGCGGCGCTCACCTTCCACGCCGGCACGGTCGGCCTCGAGGCGCGGGAAGGCGTCGTCTTCGTCAACGGCGTGCGGCTGCAGCGCGCCGAGGTGCGGCCCATCGACGAGGTGTGGGTCGGGCCCTACGCCCTGCGCGTGCGCGTCATCACCGAGCGGTGGAGCTGGCCCGCGATGGTGACGCAGCCTCTCCCGGCGCCGCCTCAGGCGGGGCCCACCATCGTCGAGCCCCCCACCCCGCAGGACACGCGGCTCGAGGTCTCGATGTGGTGGGGTGACACGCGCGTCTCCACCTGCTGCGCGACCGACCGGCTGACCGCCGGCGACGTCGCCGCCCTGGGCTTCGAGCGTCCCGTGCTGGCTTCTCGCGGCGCGCTCGGCCGCTGGGACGTCACCACGCCCTCCGGAGCGCTGACGCTCTCGCTCCACGAGGCCACCGCCGTCGAGCACGGCACGCTCAAGCTGCTCCTCAAGGTGACCGGCGCTCCTGCGGCCCTGGGCCGTGCGCCCTCCCGCGAGCGCCTCTTCCCGGCGGTGCTGCTCTCGACGCTCGTCGCGTCCGCGGCCCTGCTCGTCTCGATGCCCGAGCGCACCGACGACGAAGACTTCAGCCCGCGCCCGCTGCCCGCCGTCACGATTCACGTCACCCCGCCCGCGCCGAAGCCGCCCACGCCGCAGCCCGCGTCCGCGCCCGACCCGACCTCACCTCCAGCCGTCGCCGCGAAGGCGTCCCCACGCCACCAGCGCGCCTCTCCACCACCGCCGAAGAACCGCTTCGAGGCGCTCGACCGCGTGATGCGCTCGGCCACCTCGGCCACCGCCGCGCTCACGAAGCTCGGCAGCCCGGGGGCGAGGTCGCGCCGCGGTCCGGCCGGTCCGCTGGTCGCGATGCCCGGCGTCGGTGCGCCGCTGCTGGCGGTCGGCGTCGGTACGCACGACAGCACCGTCGGACGGGCCGGCGCTCGCCTGGGCGGCGACATGCGCGGCGGCGGCTATGGCCGCGAGGGCAAGGTCGGCGGCCTCGTCGTCGGCCCCGTGCGCCCAGCCGGCCTCTCGCTCCCGAAGAAGGACGGCGGCCACGTCGACCGTGACGCCGTCGCGAAGGTCATCGCCGAGCACCTGCAGGAGGTGCAGCGCTGCTACGAGGCGTCGATGCTCCTCGAGGGCTCGTCCGGTGGCCGGCTCCTCGTGGAGTGGACGATCGCGCCGAGCGGCGCCGTCGCGCAGGCGAAGGTGGCCTCGACCTCCCTCAAGCAGGCCTCGGTGCCGCAGTGCGTCCTCACGGCGCTGCGCCGCTGGGCTTTCCCGAAGCCGAAGGGCGGGAACGTCGTCGTCAGCTACCCGTTCGTCTTCCAGTCCTCGTCGTTCCGGTGAGCCCGCGACCCGAGCGTCTGCCCCCACGCGCTGGCTGCCCCTGCTGACGTGCTCGGCCGGGAGCCTGGCTCGCCGAGACGCTGGGGCTCGCTCGGTTCAGGCGCGCAGAGGCGCAAGGCCGCAGAGGCGCTGGCTTCACGCGAGCGTCAGGAGCCGCTCCATCACCTTCGCGAGCACCGGCGCGCACGACACCCGCTCGAGCGGAAACGTGAGGCCCTTCGGCATCGGCACGCTGTCACTCACCACCACCCTCGCGAGCGGCACCTTCGCCAGGCGCTCGTTCGCCGGACCCACGAAGAGCCCGTGCGAGGCCACCACCGTCACCGGCCCCTGCGCGCCCTCCTCGAGCACCGCCTGCGCCGCCGCCGCCAGCGTGCCGCCGGTGCTGATCATGTCGTCCACCAGCACCGGGTGTTTGCCTTTGACGTCGCCCACCACGCCCTGCGCCTTCACGTCCGCGCCCGACAACCGCTGCTTGTGCACGACCGCCACCGGCAGACCGAGCGGCCGCGCGAACGCCTCGGCGCGCTTCACGGCTCCGAGGTCCGGCGAGATGACGACCGCGTTCGGTGGCAGCCGCGTCTTCAGGTGCTCCGTCAGCGCGGGAATCGCCGAGGCGTGCTCGACGGGCAACGGGAAGCAGCCCTCCACGGCCCGCGAGTGCAGGTCGAGGCACACCAGCCGCTCGAGGTGCGCGCTGCCGAGCAGGTCGGCGACGACGCGTGCGCCCAACGGCTCCCGGCCCACCTCCCGTCGGTCCTGCCGGGCATACCCCAGGTACGGCACCACCGCCGTCACCGACGACGCCCCAGAGCGGCGGCACGCGTCGGCGATGAGCGCCAGCTCGAGCAGGTGCTCACCCACCGGCGCGCTGAGCGACTGCACCACGAAGACCTCCGCCCCCCGCACGTGGTCGTGCAGATCCACGTCACACTCCCCGTCGGGGAAGCGCTCCACCGTGCAGCGGCCGAGCGTGGTGCCGAGCGTCGCTGCGACGTCCGCCGCGAGCGCCGGGTGAGACGAGCCAGAGAGGAGCACGCTGCGCATGCGCGCGTTGTGGCAGCCGGCCGCGCACGAGTCGAGCACCTCGCGCGAAGCGACTTGAGCGAGGGCACGCCGCGCGGGCGTGCTACACCCTCGCCTCGCGTGTCCGCACCAGTCGCCGGCCGGTACCACCTGCTCAAGAAGCTCGCGACCGGCGGCATGGCCGAGGTCTTCCTCGCACGGCAGGTGGGCACCCGCGGCTTCGAGAAGCTGGTGTGCCTCAAGCGCATCCTGCCCGGCTACGCCGACAACCCCGACTTCGTGCGCATGTTCGTCGATGAGGCGCGCATCGCCGCCGACCTGCGCCACCCCAACCTGGTGAGCGTCTTCGACGCCGGCGAAGACGAGGGCGCCTGGTACATGGTGATGGAGTACCTCGAGGGCAACGACGTCGCCGCCATCATCCGCCAGGCGCACGCGCGGCAGGTCGAGGTGCCCCTCCCCGTCGCGGTGCAGGTGGTGGCCGACGCAGCGCGCGGGCTGCACGCGGCGCACGTCAAGACCGACCTCTCGGGCCGGCCGATGGCCATCGTTCACCGTGACATCTCGCCGCAGAACCTCTTCGTCACGAAGGACGGCATCACCAAGGTGCTCGACTTCGGCGTCGCGCGCTCGGCCCACCGCAGCTCGAAGACCGAGGTCGGCGTGGTGAAGGGCAAGCTCGGCTACGTCTCGCCCGAGCAGCTCGAGGCCGTCGAGCTCGACGGCCGCTCGGACCTCTACTCGCTCGGCGTGGTGCTCTGGGAGCTGCTCGTCCGCGAGCGCCTCTACGCGCGCGCCAGCGACGCCGAGGTGCTGCGCGCCATCATCGAAGGCAGGGTCTCGGCGCCGTCCACCAGGCGCAAGGGCCTGCCGAAGGACCTCGACGCGCTCGTCCTCAAGGCGCTCGCGCACGACCGGGACAAGCGCTTCGCCACCTGCGAGGCGTTCGCGACCGCCCTCGAGGACTTCCTCGTCGAGCTGAAGGAGCCGTCGTCGCCCACCCGCGTCAAGCAGTGGCTCGCCGGCCTCTTCGACGCCAGCGCCGCCCCGACCTCCGCCCCGTTGACGCCGGGCCGCGACGAGAAGACGAAGACACGCAAGCTCAAGCCAGCCCGGAAGGAGCCGAAGCTCGCGCAGGCCGACGACTTCCTCGGCGCCGTCGAGCAGTTCCTCGGCCACGACGCGCGCCGCAAGACGAACCTCGTCCCCGCGGCAGGGCCCTTCATCGGCCGCGAGCAGGAGCTGCGCGCCCTCACCCGCGCCTTCGACGAGGGCGCGCGCCTGGTGACGCTGGTGGGCTTCGGCGGCATGGGCAAGACGCGCCTCGCCCAGCAGTTCGCCGCGCAGCAGCTGCCGGCCTTCGAGAAGGACGGGGGCGTCTGGTTCGTCGACCTCGCCGAGTGCCGAACGCTCGAGCAGGTCGCCAAGGCCGTCTCGCAAGCGCTCGACGTGCAGCTGCCGGTGAACGCCGCGTCGGACGCGTCGGTGACACACGCGGGCCGCTCCCTCAACTCGCTCGGCCGCGCGCTCGTGGTGCTCGACAACTTCGAGCAGGTGGTGCCGCTCGCCGAGGCGACCGTGGGCGCCTGGCTCGAGGGAGCGCCCGGGCTGTCCCTGCTCGTCACCAGCCGGGAGGCGCTGGCGCTGCAGGACGAGGTCGTGCAGCCGCTCGAGTCGCTGCCGCTTGGCGGGGCCGAGTCGCCGGCGATGATGCTCTTCCGCACCCGGGCCGAGGTGGTTCGCCCCAGGGCCCTCACCCGCGCCGAGCTCGACGACGTCGCCGTCATCTGCGAACGCCTCGAGGGCCACCCGCTCGCCCTCGAGCTCGCGGCCTCGCGGCTGGCAGAGCTGTCGGTGCGCGAGGTGCGCGACCGGCTGCGCGAGCGCTTCGAGCTGCTCGGGGGCCGCGCCAGCCGCAACACCCGCCGGCACGCGACGCTGTGGAACGCCATCGACTGGAGCTGGCAGCTCTTGTCGTCGCCGGAGCAGCAGGCGCTCATGCAGCTCTCGGTGTTCCGCGGCGGCTTCACCATCGACGCGGCCTCCGCCGTCATCGAGGTGGACGGCAAGAAGAAGAACCCCGTCGACCTCGTGCGCGCGCTGCACCGCAAGTCGCTGGTGCGCTACTTCGCCGTGCCCGCGCTCCCGAAGGAGCTGCGCCTGGGCCTGCTCGAGTCGATTCAGGAGTTCGCCGCCGAGAAGCTGGCCGCCTCCGACGACGGCGGCAAGGCGCGCCGCCGCCACGCCGCGCACTACCTCGAGACCGGCCGCGAGTGGGCCCGGGAGGTCGCCGACGGCACCTCGCTCGACGCCCTCACGCACCTCGAGGTCGAGCGCGAGAACCTCACCGAGGTGTTCGACCGCGCCTTGTCCACCATGCCTCCCACGCAGCCCTCGGCGGCCACCGCCCTGGGCGCCCTCGAGGCGCTCGAGCCCGTCTTCCTGCGCAAGGGCCCGTACGCCGCCCACCTGGCGCTGCTCGACGACGCCCTGACGCAGGCCCGCAACGTCGGCGTGAAGCCCGCGACCATCGCTCGCGCCATGCAGCAGCGCGGCAACCTCCAGCGCGTGCTCGGCCGGCCGGCCCTGGCCGTCGAAGACCTCTCGAAGGCGATGACGATGGTGGAGGCGACGGGCGAGGCGGCGCTCGAGGGCCGCATGCGGCGCGACCTCGCGGTGGCGCGCTTCGTCTCGGGCGACGTGGAGTCGGCGCGCGACTGGCTGGTGAGCGCGCTCTCGGCGGCCCGGGCCCGCAAGGACGAGGCGCTGGTGCTGCAGACCCTGTCGTCGCTGGCCATCGTGCAGGTGGCGATGGGCGAGGTGGACGAGGCGGCGCTGTGCTGCGACGAGGGCCTGCCGCTGGCGCGCAAGCGGGGCGACTCCACCACCGAGGCGCGGCTGCTCGGCAGCCTCGGCACCATCTACCAGGACCAGGACAAGCTGGACCTCGCCCTCACCTTCTTCTCCGAGGCGGTCGCGCGCGCGCGCGCGGTGCGCGACGTGCGGCTCGAGGGGTACTTCACCGGCAAACGCGGGGGCGTGCTGGTCGCCCAGCGGCAGCTCGAGGCCGCCCAGCCGCTGCTCGAAGACGCCATCAACCGGCTCTCCGAGGTGGGCGACCTGCGCCACGAAGGTCTCTTCCTCACCTACCTCGCCGCCGTGCAGCTCGAGCGCGGGCAGGTGGCCGAGGCGAGGGTGACGCTCTCGGCCGCCCAGGTCCGGCTCGAGACGGTGAAGGACCCGCTGACCCTCACCGCGCTGGCCTTGCGACGCCTGCACGTGGAGGTCGTCGCCAGGGAGGCGGGCCCGAAGGAGGCGCGGGTGTTGCTCGCCGACGTGCGCGCCGCGCGAGGTAGCCGGCCCGCCCGCACCTCGCAGAGTGAAGAGGTGCGCATCGCCGCGCGGGCCCTCGACACCGCGCTTGCCGGGTGACGCGGCCAGCCTGAGCGGTACGATGCGCCATGCTCTCGACCCTCGCGGTGTCCGTGCTGGTCGCCACGACGCCTGCGCGCCCAAGGCTCGCCATCACGTCCCTGGCTGCCGCCGGTGAAGTCGACGCCGCGGTCGCGAGCGCGTTGACGGAGGCCGTCACCGCCGAGGTGGCCGCGCGCGGCTTCTTCGAGCCCATCTCATCGGGAGAGATCGCCACCCTGCTGGGGCTCGAGCGCCAGAAGCAGCTGCTCGGCTGCGACGAGAGCTCGTGCGTCACTGAGATCGCCTCCGCCCTGGGCGCGCCGTTCGCGATGAGCGGCTCGCTGACGCGGCTCCAGGGGCTCTACCAGCTCAACCTGCAGGTGATGGACACGCAGAAGGCGCGCACCGTCGCGCGCAGCACGCGACTGGCGAAGGACTTCGAGAGCCTCAGAGCCCTCATCCCCTGGGCGGTCGCTGAGGCCTGTGGAACGCCCCTGCCTCCGCCACCATCGCGGGCGCTCCCCATCACCCTGGTGTCGGTGGGTGGGCTGGCGCTGGTGGGCGGTGGGGTGCTCGGCATCATCGCCCTGAACGCCGACGCGGCGGTCAAAGGCGAGCTGCGCACGGACGACGAGAACAAGACGGTGGTGCTCGCGGGCGCGAGGTCCTACCAGGAGCGCTTCGACCAGATCGCCCTGCAGAAGTCGCTCGCCCTCGCCGGGCTGCTCACCGGCGCGGCGCTCGTCGCCCTCGGTGTCGTGCTGATGCCCGGTGACGTCGCGCCCCGCGTCTCGCTCGTCCCGGCGCCCTCGGGCTTTGCGCTGGTGGGGGTGTGGCCATGAGGCGCTGGCTCCCGCTCGTGGTGCTGATGGCGGCCTGCCGCGCAGACCGCGTGGAGCCTGGCCGCTACGCGTGTGACCC
Organism: Myxococcaceae bacterium; assembly: GCA_016793095.1. GTDB lineage: Bacteria > Myxococcota > Myxococcia > Myxococcales > Myxococcaceae > Xiheimicrobium. The sequence goes on from JAEUJQ010000041.1 coordinate 110,126, forward strand.
GGCTGGCGACCGGTCCGTCGGCTCCAGCCAGTGTCCGGGCGAGAGCCGGTGCGGGCTCGAAGGCTACTGCCACCCGGTGGGAGAGGTCGGCGCGTGGCGATGCGAGACGGCGGCCGACTGCGAGGGCGGCTTCACCTGCGGGCTCGGCGCCGACGGAACGACGCGCGAGTGTCATGACCCGACGTCGCCCGCTGCCTGGCGGTGCGCGTCGGCGGACGACTGCGCGGCGAGCTGGGTGTGCGGCCTCAACGACGCGCTCCAGCGTCAGTGTCACGACCCGACGAGGCCGCGCGCGTGGCCCTGCGTCACGGCGGGCGACTGCGCTGGTGGGTGGTCGTGTGGGCTGTCGAGGACCGGTGGCCGTGAGTGTCACGACCCGACGATGCCGAGCGACTGGCCCTGCGTGACGACGGCAGACTGCGTCGGCGGCTGGTCATGCGGGCTCTCCAGGCTCGGGGGCCGCGAGTGTCACGACCCTGCCCGGCCGGCGAAGTGGCGCTGCGAGACGAACGCCGACTGTCTCGGCGGCTGGCAGTGCGGCATCGGCCCCTTGAACGTGCGGGAGTGCCACGACCCCTCGACGCCCGAGGCCTGGGCGTGCGTGGTGCCGAGCGACTGTCTGGGCGGCTGGCTGTGTGGGCTCAACGACGCCCGCAACGGCCGGCAGTGTCACGACCCGATGAGTCCGCGCGCGTTTGCCTGCGAGACCGCGAGCGACTGTGTCGCGAACTGGCTTTGTGGGCTCGCAGCGAACCGGTTCCAGCGCGAATGTCGCGACCCGCTGCAGCCTCGCAGCGACCCCTGCGCGAACGACGGCGACTGCGTGGGCGGGTGGCGCTGTGGCCTCGAAGGGGTGTGCCTCGATCCGGCTGCCGAGGCGCTCGAGGTGCCGCCGGCCATCGACGCGGGCGCCTCGGGGCGCATCAACCCCGTGCAGCAGCTCCAGCTCGACGTCGTCGGGGTGTCGCCGTTCTTCCTGACGAGCCAGGGCAGGGACCTGCCCACCTTCGCCGCGCTCCGGGGTGGCACGCTGCAGGCCCTCGTCCGCGAGCCTGGCGGCGGCGTGCGCACGTGGGACCTCGGGCCGACGCCGGCGACGACCGTCATCGCGCAGGGCCCCCGCTCGTACGAGTACGACTCGAACACCGACTCGTACCGGCGCACGGACCTGAACCGGGTGTACACCGGCGGGCCGCAGGGCGTTCGCGCCTTCACGCTGCTGGGCGACGGAGGGATGGTGCTTCAAGCCCTTCAGTTCAAGCAATCGACGCTGAGCGGGCGCGCGGTGACGAAGCTGAAGCACGGCTCCACCGCCAGCCTCAGCGAGTTCCCCACGCTGCTGGGGTTTTCGAGCGCCATCGACCGGTACTACGCGTTCGACGGGCCGCAGTCCGGCTTGATTCGGAACATCGACGGGTGGGGCCCATGGACGCTGCAGGGGCCGCTGCTCGACCTCGACGCCATCTCGGTTCCGCCCATCGAGTGCGTCTTCCTCGTGGAGCCTCGGGGCTTGTGGATTTCCCAGTACGACAACTACGGCTTCGAGCCGGTGCACTCTCCCTCGTTCGGGAACGGGGCGTGCGGGGCTGTCGGCCAGCGCATCGAGCGCATCTCGACGTTCGGCCTGCGCGCAGCGGTGGTGAGCTCGGCGTGGGACGGTGGCGTCAAGCACGTCTCGGTGCTCGACCTGACGCCCACCGTGCTCAACCCGACGGCGGCTGACCGCTGCACGTCCAGGGTGGGGCTGCCCTGTCAGCCGACTGACCAGATTCCCTTCAGCCTGCAACTGGGCCCGTGCGTGGCGTGTCCTGCTGGCGAGCTGCTCGACGTCGCCACCATCGACTCGAGCCCGCCCGCGCTCGAGACGCGCTGCGGCGGCGCGGACGGAGGCCCGAGCAGCTTCTTCCGCATCACCAGCACACCCACGAACGCCTGCTCCACACAGGTCCTGCTGCGGGCCGACGGCCTCTTCATCGAGCCCGACGTGCGGTCCGTCGCACAGCCGAGCCAGGGCCGCGCAGCCTTCTCGTCACCCACCGGGCAGGTCTGGCTCGGCGCCTCGACCCTCACCACCAGCCCGCTCAGCCTCGACCGCGCGGCGCAAGGCGTCGCGCGCAGGGGCACCGCACCGGATGACGTGGTGGTGGTGGCCGATGGAGTGATGGCGGTCCCAACCACGGGGCTTGGGCTGTCGTCCATCAGCCGGCCCGAGCTGACCGCGGTCGCGGCGAACGAGCCGTTCTGGGTCATCGACGGCACGAGCGTGCGCTCGCTCGCCGGTGTGACGACGGTGGACGAGGGCACGACGTTGGCGGTGTCGGCGCAGGCGCTGCCCACGCCCCAGACCCTCCATCGGGTGGCGCGCGGCGCGGTGACCGAGGTGGTGGTGACGGCGGGCACCCAGCTCTCGAGCGCAGCGGTGGCGCCGCCGGGGGTCCGCGTGCTGCTGCAGCGGGTGGCGACGGTCAACCCCATCACGTCGGCCGCGTTCGTCTCTGCCGACGCGGGCATCGAGGGGTACCTCATCACGAGCTCCGGCGTCAGCGCCGTCACGTCCGACAGCGAGACGCGGTGGCGGGTCCAGGAGCTGACGCTCCCGTCCTCGCTCAGCGCCCGGGAGGTCTGGTTCGCCCGGGGCCGCGCGCGCGTGGGCTTCTCCGATGGGGTGGTGTTCTCGCTCCCCAGCCGGCTGCGCATCGCTGAGCCGGTGCCCGGCGGTGTCGTGGAGGACTACGCGCAGGCCTGTGGCCAGCAGCTCGCGCTCACCAGCTCGTCGCTCCTGCGCCTGGTGACGACGCCCGGCGCTGCGATTGGCCGGTGGGAGCCGCTGCCTCTGCCGATGGGCTTCGCCACCTTGGGGCTCTTCGGAGGCCGGGTGCACGCGGCGGGCGCCGACCTCTACGTCTTCTCCCCCTCGGGAGAGACGGCGAAGGTGACGTTGACCCCCTGCCCCTGACGACTCCGGAGCCCGGACCGCCGGCGCGAGAGAGCAGCGGTGAGCCGTCGGTCACCGTCGCCGCGGCCTGGAGCGCTTCACGTCCAGGTACCGAAGGACCAGCTCACTCAGCTCGTCGATGAGCTGCTCCGCCCCCAGGCCCTCTGGGCGATCGAGGAGCCGCAGGTGCGTGACCGACTCCACGCAGGTCACCAACACGTACGTCGCGAACTCGGGATCCAGCTCGCGAAAGTGCTCCCGGTTCGCCCTCAACCACGCCTGCACCAGCGCCGCTGACTGGTTCGACATCTGCCGCATCACCATGCGCCCTGCGCCAATCGAGCCGACTTGTTCGATCAGCACTCGATGCAGCTCGGCGTCGTCGGTGTGCATCTGCACCATCGCGCGGATGTAGTGACGGATCAGACCTCAGTCCTTCGAGCCCGAGCCGTTGATCACCTTGCGGCCCAGGCATGGGTGAAGGTGGTCGCCAGCCCGCGGTGACAGCGACTCCCCGACGGCTCGAGCGTCGCAGACCCGCGCGACAGGTCCATGGCACGCTGCGCCGCTTGCACCTTGCAGCACCGTCGAGGGTCTCTCCGTCATGCGTCTGTCTCTCTTCGTCGCGGCCTGGACCGCGCTCGTCCTCACGGCGTGCCCCACGCCCACCGCGCCGTGTGGCCCGTCGAACTGCACCGGGTGCTGTGACACGAACGGGCAGTGCCAGGCCGGGCTCACCGCCCAGGCTTGCGGCTCGTCCGGCGTGACCTGCACCACCTGCAGCATCACCGACCAGTGCAGCTTCGGGCGCTGCGCTCCGATGGGCTTCACCCAGGGCGGCGGCACGGCGACGGGGGGCGGTGCGGCCGGGGGCGATGCGGGAGGCTCGACGGCGGGAGGCGCAGCCGGTGGTGGCACCACGGCGGGTGGAGCGGGCGGCGGCGCCGTCGGCGGAGGAACGGGCGGCGGGGCGGTCGACGCTGGCCAGCCGAACCCGTGCGCGGGCAGCCTCAGCTTCTGCTCGATGCGCTGCGTGGACCTCGCGGCAGACCCGGAGAACTGCGGCGCGTGCGGGCGCGTGTGCGGCCAGGGACAGGTCTGCAACCGCGGCGTCTGCGCAGTGCTCCCGAACGACTGCACGCAGCTCAGCACCGGCTGCGGCCCTGGCTACTACTGCGACCCGGTCTCGAAGCAGTGCATGACGGGCTGTCGCCTCACCAGCGACTGCCCGATGGGTGCGATGTGTGGCGGAGGCGCCTGCGCTTGCCCCGCGGGAGAACATGCGTGCGGGCAGACCTGCGTGCGCGATGACGCGACGGCGTCGTGCGGCTCCCGGTGCAGCGCGTGCGCGCAGCCCGCGAACAGCACCTCCACCTGCACCACGGGCGCCTGCGGCTTCACGTGTGCCCAGGGCTTCCGCGAGCAGAGCGGCGCCTGCGTGGACATCGACGAGTGCACCACCAACAACGGAGGCTGCAGCGCCAACGCCGCCTGCGCCAACACACCGGGCTCGCGCACCTGCACCTGCAACGCGGGCTACGTGGGAGATGGGGTGGCCTGCGCCGACGTCGACGAGTGCCTCACCAACAACGGCGGCTGCGACCTCAACGCGTCCTGCACCAACACGCCAGGCTCACGCTCGTGCGCCTGCAACGCGGGCTACTTCGGCAGCGGCACCACCTGCGCGGACGTCGACGAGTGCGCCACCAACAACGGCGGCTGCGCGACCCAGGCGACGTGCACGAACACGCCAGGCTCCCGCACCTGCGCGTGCAACGCCGGCTACGTGGGCACCGGCCTCACCTGCACCGACGTGAACGAGTGCCTCACCGGCAACGGCGGCTGCGACGCCAACGCCACCTGCGCCAACACGCCGGGGAGCCGCACCTGCACCTGCAACGCGGGCTACTCGGGCAGCGGCCTCACCTGCGCCGACGTCAACGAGTGCCTCACCGGCAACGGCGGGTGCGACGCCAACGCCACCTGCGCCAACACCGTCGGCTCGCGCACCTGCACCTGCAACATGGGCTTCACCGGGAGCGGCACCACCTGCACCGACGTCAACGAGTGCCTCACCAACAACGGCGGCTGCGCGGCGGTCTCGGCGGGCGGCGTCTGCACCAACACGCCGGGGAGCCGCACCTGCGCCTGCGCGACGGGCTTCACGGGAGACGGCTTCACCTGCGCCGACGTGAACGAGTGCCTCACCAACAACGGCGGCTGTGCGCCGGTCTCGTCGGGGGGCGTGTGCACCAACACGCCGGGGAGCCGGACGTGCGCGTGTGGGACGGGCTACGCGGGCAACGGCTTCACCTGCGCCGCGAACGGAGAGTCCTGCAGCGCGCCGATCGATCTCTCCGCCAGCGTCACCGCCAACGGCACCACCATCGGCGCCGCCAACGACTTCGCCGGGCCGCTCCCCGCCATCTGCGGCGGCGACCTCCTCCCGGGCGCCGACGTCGTCTACCGCTTCACCCCCACCAGCACCGGCACCTGGCGCGTCGTCACCACCACCAGCAGCTGGAGCCCCCGCGTCTGGGTCTCCCCCACCTGCGGCGTCT
>JAEUJQ010000005.1 GCA_016793095.1 Myxococcaceae bacterium
CCCATGTGCTTGAGCACCGCTTCACCGGCGCTGCGCACCTCGCCCTTGTCGTCCGAGTGGAGCTCGAGCATGCCGTAGGCGCGCTCGACGACGAGGGTGGCGGGCTGCACGCTGGTCGACTTCAACGCCACGTCCATCAGGCGGTGAATGGCCATGCCCGGCGCGATCTCCATGAAGAGGCTCGCGACGTAGGGTGTTGGGAAATAGCCGCGGCACGTGGTGCAGATGTGCGCAGCCAGCTGTGGCTGGAGCGAATCCAGGAAGACGTAGGCTCGAAGCGAGGTCGACAATGCCCCTCCGGCGATCGACGAGGAAACCGTGGGGTTTGTAGGAGAGCCCCCCTGCGATGACAAGCGTGGTGTGAGGTACCCTCCGGTTTCCACCACCAGGGAGGCTGGATGGCACACGGCGATCACGAGCACTCACACGAGCACGAGCACGAGCACCTCATGGCTGACGGGTCGACGTACCGGCACAGCCACCCGCACGCTCATGGGCACTCCCACGACCACGCGGGCGCTGCCCACACGCACGCCGACGGCGTCACGCACTCGCACGCGCATGATGACGTCGCGCACGCCCACGGTGACGGCCATGAGCACGGCCACGAGCACGAGCACGTCGGGCCCGACGGGAAGGTGACGAAGCACTCGCACCCCCACGTTCACGGCCACGGCCATCAGCACTGAGGCCTGGCGGCAAATCATTCGCGCTGGGCTGACGCGTTCCACAGCCCTTTCGCGCGGCTGTGCATGGCATGGGCGATGCTCCCTGAATGGGCATGACTCCGCCGCTCCACCAGCGCGAGACCGCGCTCCGGGCTCGCCTGCTCGCCGATGCGCGAGCGCTGATCGACGCCGGGCACTTCCGCACGGCGGCGCAGAAGATCGGTGAGCTGCGGCTGCACCTCGAGCGCTCGTTCGAGGGCGGCGGAGGCGACGAGCGGCTGCACACCCGCGAGATGGATGCCCTTGCCGAGGTCTGGGACGATCTGAGCGAGAGCGATCGCGCGGCGTCGCTGACGGCCATCGATCGGCTGCGCCGGTTGCTGGTGGATGAGCTGGCCCACGAGCTGGAGCCCACGCACCAGCCGTTGTTGGGCTGACACGGGTCTCGAGTTCCGCGGTGACGCAGCACAAGACTAGCAACTCGAGGTCGGCAATCAGGTCCGTGACGCGAGGACCGAGGCGGCAGGTGGCAGGGGCGCGCAACGGGCGTTCGCTCGGCGCGTCTGCGTCCCGCCGCAGGCATGCCGAGGGCGCCCCGTCGCGTCCGACGCGAGCTGCGAGAGCGCTCCCCTCTGCCGCGGTTGCGACGCGACGTCGCGAGCGGCCTCGGAGCCCACGGCGCGCTCACGCTGATGGATGCACCTGGTTGTGAGGGGAGGCTGCGCGCACCCCGAGCGGGCTCTCGCCTCCACCGCGAGTGGACGGCGCTCCCGAGATTGCGGGGCACGAGCGAGCGTGAGACACGCGCCCCGTGCTTCGCCGCCCCGCGTTCTTCCTCGCCTCGACGCTGCTGCTGGGCCTGTCGGTCGTCTGGTTCAGGCCGGGGCCGACGGTGCTGATCGGCGGCGACGCGGGCTGCTACGCACGGGTGGGGCGGGAGCTGGCGGAGCGCCCGGCGAAAGACTGGCTCGAGCTGACGCTGGCTCATGCACCGTTCTTCGAGCACCCACCCCTGGGGCTCTGGGTGAACGGCGTCGTCGTGTCCTGGTTCGGGCCAAGGCCGGAGCCGCTCGTGTGGCTCACGCGGCTCTACGCCACCTTGACGTTGCTGGTGCTGGCCGCTGCCGCTGCCCAGGTGGTGTCGAGGCGCGGCACGCTGACGGACGCGCTGGACGGACCCACGCTCGCAGGCTTCACGGTTCTGGGCGCGCTCGCGTTGCCCGGCTTCCTCTACGAGTCTCAGGTCGCGATGCTGGAGGCGCCGCTGTCCCTCGCGCTCGCCGTGGGCCTGTGGGCGATCGCGGGAATGCTCAGCGCATCGACCCTGTCCGACGACGTCTTCCCGCGGGTCGCGGTGGCGGTGTTCGCGCTGGCGATGGCGGGAGGGTTCTGGGTGAAGGGCCCGCCCGTGCTCGTGCTGGTGGGGGTGGTGCTCGTGGCGGTGGTGTCGGGGTGGCTGCGGTGGAGGTGGGCCCTCGCCGCGATCGGCGCGGGCCTGGTGCTCACCCTCGCGACGGCGCTGGCCTTCGACGCCCTGCGCGAGAGCCGGGGGCTGCCCCCGTTCTTCTCCACGTACCTCTCGAAGCAGGTGCTCGCGTCGGTGCGGGAGGGACGCCACAACCCCGAGCCGTCGCCGTTCTTCTTCGTGCGGCCGACGTTGAGCTGGTACGGCCCGGCAGTGGGCGCGCTGGTGGTGGCGGGCCTCGCGGTCGGGCTGCGGCGCCGGCTGGCCAGGTGGCTCCCTCGGCTGCGCGTCGAAGCCCTGGTGCTGGGCGCGGCCCTCTGGCTCGGGGTGATCGTCGGCTTCAGCATCCCCGTGCAGAAGTACCAGTGGTACGTGCACCCGGGGCTCGTCGGCGCGGCGCTCCTCGTCGGCGGCGTGCTCGCGCTGCTGCCCGCGAGGCTCGATCGTCTCCTCACCGTGGCCGCGCTCGTGGCTGCGCTCGCGTGGCCCTTCGTGCGCTTCGTCCCGTGGGAGTCGCGAATGTCAGAGACGCAGAGACAGATCGCCGCGCTCCAGGCGGCCACGGGGCCTCGGCGAGGCGACGCCATCGCCGACTGCTCCCCGATGGACTGGTGGGTGTCGGGTCACCTGATGGGCTTTCTCTGGGACGCGACGCGGGTGGACTGCGAGCAGCCCGCGGTGTGGCGCTTCGACGGGCACAGCGTCGCGGCTCACGGGATGACCCCGCCCGCCGAGTGACGCTTGCCGCCTTCCAGGCAGGACGAGTACGGAGGGGCGCCCATGGCGAAGCCTCACGAGCGGCCCGGCGCTGGTCCCCTCACGCTCCCCGAGATCGTCGAGACGAGGCGGCGCTCGCGGCTCTGATCACCCAGCTTCACCGCGGTGACTACGTAGCCGCGCAAGCGCTTCGGCCCGCCATCACCGCTGCCGCGCGCTGGCCCGGGGTGTGGTCGTTCCCGTCTGCCGCTCAGCTGCTGGATGGGCTGTGCATCGTCGACGATCCCCAGTTCGAGCTGGAGACGCTGGGCGCGGCGCTGATCGCGAACCCGGGCGACGGGAGGATCCTCCGGGCTTACGTGTCGGTGCGGCTGCGGAGCGGCGAGGTGGTGGCTGATCGCGGCGACTGCCTGGGAGAGGCCGCCCGGCAGCTTCCGCCCGAACGACGCGCCCGGCTGCTCTCGTGGAGGACCGCGCTCGAGGCGCTGCAGCGCGGCTCGAGCGGAGACCTGACGACCATGGACGACCCGGTGGTCGCTCGTGCCCGCCGGTGGCTGACGACGGGAGGCGATCCAACCCCTCTCGAGCCGCTGTAGCCTCCCTCGCCGTCCCCCGCGTTGGGCGCCAGGCGGCCTGACGCTCCTCTTCCTGCGGTCACGACCGAGCGGATCGTCGTGGCCAGAAGGCGAAGACCACCAGCGGCAGGAACGCGAGCACCTCGACGATGACGACGTACAGGCCGCGCCGCGAGAACATGCCGTGGCCGATCGGCGCTACCGGGAGCGGCTGCACCGGCCAGAACAGCCGCTCGTTCGAGATCGGCCAGAAGAGCGCACACCCGAGGCCACCGTCGGTCAGCATGTCGAGCAGCGGGTGCGTCAGCACCACGGCGGTGGTGAAGAGCGCGAGGCGGCGATCCCGTCGCACGAGGAGCGCTGCCACACCGCAGAGGACGGCGAAGGCGATCGAGTGGGTCGCGCCGCGGTGCCCGAGCGGGTGCTCGTAGGGGACGCGGAAGACGAAGGCGATGACGTCGACGTCCGGCAGCATCGACAGGGCCGAGAACAGCGCCATCCACCCGAGGGGCCGCGGACGATCGATGACGCGCCCCGCTGTGAAGGCGACCGCGAGGTGTCCGAACGCCGCCATTCCGTCTCCTCGAACACGACGGGCGCCGACCCGAAGACGAGCCGACGCCCCGTGTCCCCTCCAGGTTCCCCCGGCGAGCCGTTACTGGCTGAAACCCTCGAGCATGTAGTGCGCCTCGATGCGCTTGAGCGCGAGCACCATGGCGGCGCAGCGCGTGTCCACCGGCTTGCCGATGCAGTACGGCCGGCTGTCGTGCATGTCGGTGCGGCGCGGGTTGTTGCGCGAGATGTCGCGGATGATGCGGTAGTTCTTCTTGAGCGCGAGCTCGAGGCGCGTGTCGACCTCCTTCTCGCTCCACGCCTCCATGCGCTTGTTCTGGATCCACTCGTAGTAGCTGACCGTCACGCCGCCGGCGTTGCAGATGATGTCGGGGATCAGATCGATCTTCCGCTTCTCGAGCACCCGGTCGGCCTCCGGCGTCGTCGGGCCGTTGGCGCCCTCGGCCACCAGCTTCACGTTCAGCTTCTCGGCGATCTCGGCCGTGATCTCGCCGCCGAGCGCGGCCGGCATCGCGATGTCGGCCTTCACCTGCCAGAAGTCGGCCTTGCTGATCGCCTGAGCGCCAGGGAACCCGAGCACCGAGCGCTTGAGGTTCTTCGGGTTCTCGTTCGTGTAGCGCATCAGCTCGAGGGCATCGATGCCCTCGGGGTTGTAGATGGTGCCGTCGGCGTCGTTCACCGCCAGCAGCTTCGCGCCCATGTTCTGGAGGATCACCGAGCCCCAGCTGCCCACGTTGCCGAAGCCCTGCACGATGAACGTCTTGCCCTTCACCGTCTCGCCACGGTCGGCGAAGTAGTCTTCGATGGTGAAGGCGACGCCCTGGCCGGTGGCCTTGGTGCGGCCCTCGGAGCCGCCGATGCGCACGTCCTTGCCGGTGATGACGCCGCGCTGGTTGTGGCGCTCGCGCTCGCCGTCCGAGAACTGGCGCAGGAACAGCGCCATGATCTCCGAGTTCGTGCCGACGTCCGGCGCCGGAATGTCGATGTTCGGGCCGACGAGCTGCTTCAGCTTGTACATGAAGCGCAGCGAGATGGCCTGGAGCTCCTCGCGGCCCAGCTGGCGTGGATCGAGCTGAATGCCGCCCTTGCCGCCGCCGAACGGGACGTCGGCGATGGCCGTCTTCCACGTCATCTCGGCGGCGAGCGCCTTGAACAGGTCGAGCGAGACCTCGCGGTGGTACCGGATGCCGCCCTTGTAGGGCCCGCGGGCCTGGTTGTGCTGCACGCGGTACGCCTTGAAGCGCTGCGTGTCACCCGGCACGAGCTGGTAGACGGTGCCGTCGTCGAGCCGCAGGTGCCCCGAGCGGATGTTCACGTCGCTGCCCAACAGCGCCTTGCCGTTCAAGATGATCTTGCCGTCGGCCAGCCGCTCGAGGCCGTGCGCGTCCCGCACCTTGGTCACCTGCAGGTCCGCGTAGCTGCGCGCGGCGTCTGCCGGCACCGGTACCAGCCGGTCCTTCAGCTTCGTGGTGACGTAGAAGATGTGCTCGTAGTCGGGCTCCTCGAGCTCCAGCCGCACACGGCGATCCAGGCCCATCGCGTCCGCCGCGCGATGAAAGATCTCCATCGCCTCGGTGTAGATGGTCTTGCGCTGCTGGCCCGCGTTGGGCACCCGCATGAAGTTCTCTTCAGCCATGGTCTTGTGCTCCAGGGAAAGGCGCCGCCCAGGTCGCGCAGCGCCGGAAAAAGCGCGCGGACCGTATGAGCCGGATCGGAGCGTCGGTAGCCAAAACCGACGTCACGCCGCGTCAACCAGCTCGACTGAAAACACGGAGTTGAATCGGCCGTGTGAGCCCAGCTTGTGAGCGCAGAGTCTGCGTCTGGTCGAAACGAAAAGCCCCGGAGCTCCTCGCGGAGTCCGGGGCCAGTTCGAGAGCCGACGCCCGGGCTTGAACCGGGGACCTACTGATTACGAATCAGTTGCTCTACCGCTGAGCTACGTCGGCAACGGCGCGCGCCACGTACCACAACGATTCTCGACGTCAACGGACGACGAGCCTGACGAGCGGGGCTGCTCAGGGTCACCGAGCGCGGTTGCGGACGACGGCGGTGCGGGTGGCGTCCGCGCCCGTCGAGAAGGTGACCGCGACGTCGGGATCCTGATCGGCGTCGACGTCGCCCACGGCCACCGAGAGCCGGGCGCCGGCTCCGACCGCCTGCCGGAACTCGGCGAAGGCCCACTGGCCGCGGTTGCGGCGCACCACGACGTCGTCACCGGCCGTGAAGAAGACGTCGACGACGCCATCGAGATCGAAGTCGCGCACCTCGACGGCCAGGGCGCGCGGCGCGGCGAAGGTCAGCTTCTCGGCGAGCGCCGTGCCGGTGTTCTCGTAGAGCTTCACGTCGTTGCCGACGATGGCGGCGAGATCGGCGTCGCCGTCGCCGTCGAGATCGCCTGGCGCCAACCGGGAGGGCAGGGCGCCCAGCAACAGCCCGGCGTCGCGCTCGAAGCCGGGGCCGGGGAGGACGGTGAGCTGATCTCCTGCGCCGTCCACGACGAGCAGATCGCCCAGCCCATCGCGGGTGAAGTCCCCCACGCCGACCGCCCCCGCGTCGGGCACCGGCACGCGCCGAACTCCGGCGGCCTCGAGCGTGAACACCGCGCCGCAGCCGAAGGCCACCGCGAGCTCACCCTGCGGGGCCCTGACGACGCCGACGAGCTGCGCGCCCGCACACCCGCCGTCGAGCTCGCGCAGACCGAAGGTGCTGCCGGTCGCGACGTAGGCGTCGAACGCGCCGGTGTCGTTCACCGCCGCGACATCGAGCGCGCCATCGCCCGTGAGGTCGCCCGCCACGCAGGCGATCGGCGTGCGCTGGAAGGAGAGCTTGCGGCTGGTGGCTCCCGAGAACCCCTGCACCGTGTTCCACGAGAACAGCTCGACGCGGTTTCGGCTCGGCACCGCCATCACGAGATCGGGCACGCCGCTCGGGGGGACGTCGGCGATCACCGCTGGCCCACCGTTCGTCACCGTGAGCTCCGGTGCGGGCTCGAAGGCCTGCGACAGGCAGTTCGCCGCGTCGATCTTGCAGTCGTCACCGCATCGGTTGCTCCCATAGCTCGTGCAGACCGGCACCCCGAGCGTGCCGTCGCACGTCTCTCCCGGATCGAGCACGCCGTTGCCGCACCGCTTCGTGCACAGCGTCTTCACGAAGCGGCAGTCCATGCCGCAGGTGAGCTGGCCCGCCTCGAAGCCAAGCGACCGGCACGTCTGATCCGCGAGCGCCGAGCCGTCGCACTCCTCGCCGTCGTCGATCTTCCCGTCGTTGCACATCGGCATGGGCGGCGGTGGATCAGTGCGGCGGGTGAGGCCGTCGCGGCAGGCCAGGAAGAGCAGGAGCAGAGGCAGGGCGCGGAAGAACACGGCGGCACACTATTCCATCGTTCAGCCCAGTCGATCACGCCGGCGCCTCGCGCAGACATCGGGTCAGGGCCTGCCGGTGGCGCCTGCGGCGTCACCTCGTCGAGGCTCGAGGCCGCGATGGACCTGCTGCCCAACCCCGTCGGCCTGGTGGTGCTCGCCGCGCTCTTCATCGCAGACCGCTGGGCAACAGTCCGAGCGGGAGGTACAGGCGGGGCCGGTCGGGCTGCGAGCTCCGGGTCGGCGCGCAGCGGCGTGACTGGGGGGCCGGCGCCTGGCGACGGCGTGCGCCTCGGCCTCGATCATGTCGTGTGGCTGAGGTGGAGGTCCGTGCAACGCGACCCTCGCGATCCAGCGGCTGACGCCTGGGGCTCCGGTCTGGTGCGGGCGGCGGCTGTCGGGGGCCCGGAACGCTCCGGATTCGGGCAGAATGCGGCCATGGCTTCGCCGCAGTGCCCTTCGTGTCGCCGTGACGTCCAGCGGCCCCCGGCCAACAAGTCCTTCCCGTTCTGCTCCGAGCGCTGCCGCGCCATCGATCTCGGGAAGTGGCTGGGTGAGGAGTTCCGTATTCCCACGCGGCAGGTCGAAGAAGACGAAGACGGCGACGCCCTCTCCCGGCCAGACCCGCAGCGCCCACCGTTCGACGCATGAGCCTCATCGTCACCGGCGGGGTCGCGCTCGCGTACACGGCGGGGGTCATCGGCCTCCACCGCTGGGCCGTCTGGCGGCGTCGTCACCGGGCTGACAACTTCCCCGCACTCGACTGGCTCGACTGGGACACGCTGCTGGCGGGCTCGTGGCCAGCGGCGCCCCCCAGGACCGAGCCCACCGGCCCGGCCCCCCGCGACGGAGGTCCGCCGCCGCGGTGCCTGTCGGTCGCGCCTCCGGAGGGTCGGGAGGCCGCGCACGCGCTCCTGCTCCGCCTCGTGCAGCAGGAGGTCATCGCCGCCGCGGAGTTCGAGCGCGCCGGCTTCAGCGGTGGTGAGGCGCGCTGGCTCGCTGGCCTGTCGGAAAGGGTCCACTCGCCGCGCGCCGTGCTCGACCGCCTCGAGGCCCAGGCGCCCGTGTCTGCCGCCGAGGCCTACCTGCTCGAGTGGCTGTCGCTGCACCACGCCGTCTCGCCGCTCAGCGTCGAGTGGCAGGTGTACGCCTCGAAGCGCCGGCTCTCGGTGGCGCTGCGCCGCTTCGGCGACGTGCCCGCCCTGTACTTCGCCCGCGCTCACGCGGCGTCGCTCCTCGGCTTCACCCAGTCCGTGCTCGACGATCTCGGCCGCGCCGTCTTCTTCTCGCGCGAGGCGCCGTTCTACGTCGACGCGGCCCTCTCGATGCCCTTCGTCGAGGAGCAACGCCCCCCGCTGGCCCGCGCGTGCCGCGACGCGAAATCACGGTCTGGCGGAGATCGCTTGGAAGCGGCGGGCGAATGAGGCTCAAATGGCCGCCCTGATGCCGGAGTCGCTGCTCGCCTGGTTCAACCGCTTCACCGACGACGCGAAGAAGCTCGAGGCCCGCCTTGCCGGCCGGCCGGTGCTCCTCTACGAGCCGCCCGAGGAGCCCCCCTCTCAGACCGGCGACGACGACGACGAGTACCAGTTCCGCACCCAGTCGGGCATCGCGGTGCCGGCCATCGGCGGCGGTGAGCCCCTCGCCGTCGTCGTCGAGAAGACGAAGGACAACGCCTTTCAGCGCCGCGTCACGGTGGGCCGCACCTCGAACAACGACATCGTGCTCGACGACAGCTCGGTGTCGCGGTTCCACGCGTGGCTCGAGCTGGGTGACGGCGGCTGGACGATCGTCGACGCCGGCTCTCGCAACGGCACCTGGGTGGCGGGCAAGAAGTTGAGCGCGAAGTCGCCCTCGAGCCTCACCAGCGGCGTCAAGGTGCGGGTCGGGGTGATCGAGCTGACGTTCTTCTCGTCAGAGGGCTTCCTCAAGATGCTCAAGAGCCGGGCAGGGTGACGCCCCGCCTCACTCGAAGGCCAGCGCGCGCTCGAAGTCGGCCCGGTTCGACGCCGCCTCGAGGGCCGTCTCGCGGGTGATGACGTTCGACTTGAGCAGCTGCGCGAGGTGCATGTCGAAGCTCTGGGTGCCGAGCAGATCCTGGTTGCGCTCGAGGAAGTCGGTGATCTCGTGGGTGCGGTTGGGGTCCTTGATGAACTCCACCACCGACAGCGTGGACACCATGATCTCCGCAGCGACGGCGCGCCCGCGACCCGAGGCGTGTGGCAGCAGGCGCTGCGAGACGGTGCCACGCAGGTTCTCGGCGAGGCGGTTGCGCACGCCGGTCTGCCCCTCGGGCGGAAAGACGCCGATGATGCGGCCGATGGTGCGGTAACAGTCCTGCGTGTGCACGGTGGACAAGACGAGGTGGCCCGTCTCGGCCGCCTTGAGCGCGATCTCGATCGTCTCGGTGTCGCGCATCTCGCCCACGAGGATGACGTCGGGATCCTGGCGCAGGGCGGCGCGCAGGGCGGCGCCGAAGCTGGGCGTGTCGGGGCCGATCTCGCGCTGGGTGACGCGGCTGAAGTTGTCCTGGTGGACGAACTCGATCGGGTCCTCGATGGTGACGATGTGCTTCCGGTAGTGCTGGTTGATGTAGTTCACCATCGCCGCGAGCGTCGACGACTTGCCCGAGCCGGTGATGCCGGTGACGAGGATCAGGCCGCGCTCTTCCTGAGAGAGCTTCTCGAGCACCTTCGGCAGGCCGAGCTTCTGGAAGTCGGGCACCGAGAGGGGAATCGAGCGCATCACCGCTCCGAGGTGCCCCTTGTTGCGGAACAGGTTCGCGCGGAACCGGCCGACGCCCTCGAGCGCGTAGCTGGTGTCGAAGTCCTGCAGATCGTCCACCGTGCCCTTGTAGCGGCTGTGGCGCAGCAGGTGTCCCGCGATGCGCGCCGTGTCCTCGGGTTGGAGCGCCGGCACCTTGACCGGCAGCAGCTGGCCGTTGACGCGCAGCGCTGGCGCGGCCCCCACCTTGAAGTGCACGTCGCTGGCGCCGTTCTTCACGGCAGCGGTGAGGAACTGATTGAAGGTCGCGAGTTCCATGATCGTGTCCCCTCAGCGCATCGAGACCTGCATCGCCTGCGTCTTCGCCAACATGCCCGTCGTGCGCCGCAGCCGATCGGAGAGGGTGCGGCAGAACGAGCGGAACACCTTCACCGCCAGCTTGTCGTCGGAGCCCAGCAGCGCCTCGAAGCGGTCGCGCGGCATCTTCAGCAGGCGGCACGCGGTCGCCGTGGTCACCCGCGCGCTCGTGAGCAGATCGTCGATGAGCGACATCTCGCCGAACAGGTCGCCGTCCTTCAGGCGGCCGATCTCCTCGGCCTTGCTGTGGGTGCCGTCGCCGTCGGCGTCTCGCGTCACCACCACCTCGCCCTTCGCGATCACGTAGAGCGCGTCACCCAGGGCGTTCTGCTCGATGACGATGGTGTCGGCCGGCAGATCGACGTACTGGATGATCGAGCCCAGGCGCGTCGTCTCGTCGAACGTGAGCTTCTGGAAGAGGTGGAGCTTCTGCAGCAGCTCCACGCCCTCGAACTCGCCAAAGCCGGTCAGCTCGAGCTCCATGCACCCTCCTCGAAGGCCCGGCCGGGGAGGCGCGCGGCCTGCCTGCTTTTTCGGGGGTCAGAGCGTCGCACCTGTCGTGCCCTTGCGGTACACTTTCTGGTGTAAGGCCGGCCCACCCGAGGCCACCACGTGTCGCACCGCACTCTCGCCGCCCTCTTCCTCAGCGTCAGCCTCTTCGCCTGTTTCGGCTCGACCCGGACTCAGGTGAGTCCATGTGATCGGTGTCCCGACGGGTCCTGGTGCGACCAGGCCTCGGGCGAGTGTGTGGCCCCCGTGCCCGATGGTGGCTGCACCAGCACGTCCTGCAGTGAGCCGACCCGCCTGTGCGCCCCCGATGGTCGGTGCGTCGCGTGCCTGTCGAACGCTGATTGCCCCCAGGGCTCCTGTGACACGCAGGCAGGGCGCTGCGTCGCCGCCGCGGCCGAGAGCTGCGGCGCGCTGACGAGCTCCCTCGACGTCAGCGCCGCGACGCTCAAGCTGCGGGGCACCACTGCGCGCGCGGCCAACGACACCCAGCTCGGGTGCGCGGTGGTGGGCTCGGCAGGCCCCGACGTGCTGTTCGGCCTCAAGCTCGATGAGCGGCGCCGCCTCACCGCCACCGTGAGGGCGGTCGACCCCGCTTCGGGCTTCGTTCCCCTGCTCGGGGTGCGCACCGACTGCGGGAGCGCCCGCTCGGAGCTCGCGTGTGGCTTCGCCGCGCCCGGCGGTGATCGCGCGTCCATCACCACCGAGCTGGGGCCCGGTGGCTTCTTCGTCTGGGTGGACAGTGAGTCCGAGACCGGAGGGGAGTTCGAGCTCGAGCTCGCCTTTGGCGGCGTGCCCAGCATCGACGCCTGCGCGGCCCCTGGCGTGCTCCGCGGCAACGAGCTGATCGAGGTCACCGGAGAGACGCAGGGCCTGTCCGACGACGTCGCGGCGAGCTGCGGAGGCATGGGCGCGCCCGACGCGATCTACGCCCTGACGCTCGACAGGCCCCGCCGGGTGAAGGTCGAAGCGATGGGGCTCTCGGGCTTCAAGCCGACGGCTTCGCTCCGGCAGGTCTGCGCCGACGCCCAGTCCGAGATGGCGTGCGCGGCAGCGGCGAGCGCCACGGCGACCCTCGAGGTGCCTTCACTGGAGGCCGGCACCTGGGCGGTGATCGTCGATGGGCCTCCGGGCGGCTCGGCCGCAGGCAGGTTCCGGCTGCGCGTCACGCTCACGGATCCCGTCCCGGCGCCCGCCAACGACACCTGCGCGAGCGCGCTCGAGGTCGTCCACATGAGCGGCGCGGCGGTGATCACGCTTCAGGGAGACACGACGCGCGCGAAGAACGACGCGGTGGGGTGCGACGGCACCGGCCCCGAGCTCGTCTACACGCTCGATCTGCCCGAGCCCCGGCGCTTCAAGGCGCTGGTCACGCCCTTCGCCGGCTCACGCCTGCAGCCGCTGCTGTACTTGCGCCGCGACATGCAGTGCGAGTCCGAGGTGACGCGGGAGCAGCTGCACTGCAGCGCGGCGGGGCAGAGCGGCTTCCCGGCGCAGGTGGACGTGCCCCGGCTGCCAGCGGGCCGGTGGTTCCTCTTTGTCGATGGGAAGGCGGGGACCTCGGGGGCGTTCGATCTCTCGCTCGAGCTCGCCGCGCCGCCCCAGCCTCCGGGCAATGACGCCTGCGCGATGGCGACCCCCCTTCCGATCTCGAACGGGGCCGTCTTCCTGCCGAACGAGACGACCGTAGGCGCCACGGCCACGGCGGTCACCTGCGTGGACACGCCCCAGACCCCCGACGTGGCGTACACCTTCACGCTCACCTCGCGGCAGTCGCTCTCGATCGACGCCCGCGCGCTGCCCGGCTCGAAGCTGCTGCCAGTCACCACGCTCAAGCCCGCCGGCTCCTGCCTGCTGACGGCGGAGCTGCCGCTGGGCAGGTGCGGCTTCTCGGATCTCCAGGTGCCCGACCGCGCGGTGGCGATCGCGCCCGCGCTCGATCCAGGCACGTACACCCTGTGGGTCTCGGGCGATCTCGCGACGCAGGGCCCGTTCTCGCTGCGGGTCGTCCCTGGCCCGCCGCTGAGCGCACCCGCGAACGACGCGTGTGGCACCGGAGGCGGGCTCGTGTCCCTCGGCGTTGGCGGCACGTCGACAGGCGACACCCGCGCCGCTGGCAATACGACCGAGGGCCGCTGCGGGCTGCCGCTCGGCGCCAACGGCGAGCTGGGGGCCGACGTCGCGTTCGCCTTCCAGGTCGCTGCGCCCACCCCGACCCTCACCATCACCGTGCAGCCCGATGCGGTCACTGGCGCGCTGCTGCGTCCGGTGATCTACGTGCGCGGCGGGGCCTCGGCGAACAACCAGTGCACCTCGCTGGGGCCGAACCTGGGCTGCCAGGCCGCCCCCGACTTCGGCGCCTCAGCGACCCTGACGCTCTCGAACGTGATGCCCGGCGTCTACACGCTGTGGGTGGACGGGGCTGGCCTGTCGGCAGGGGCGTTCTCGCTGTCCATCCGCTGACGGCGCGGGGAATGCCCGCCGGGCCTATTTCAGGCGGAACACGCCGACCTGCGCGCGCTCGAACCCGCTGTTCCGGAAGAACGCCTCGAGCTCGTCGGTGACGCCCTGGAACGTCTGCACCTCGAGGCGCTTCACCCCCAGCACCTTCGCGCGTTCGACGGCCCGCTTGAGCAGCTCGTGGCCAACGCCCTTGCGGGTCCACGCGCGCGACACCCCGAGCTCGTCGATGGTGGCGGCGCGGCCACCCACCTTCAGGAGGGGCCGGTGCGACAGGCTCACCACTCCGATCACCTTGTCCAGCGGGTCCGCTGCCACCAGCACCTCCATCTCGGGGTGGCTGATGATCCACGTGAAGGTCTGCGGGTCGGCCTGCGCGCCGGCTTCGTTCAGAATGGTGACGATGCCCTGCGCGTCGCCGCGGCGGGCGGGGCGCACCTTGAAGCCGGGAGGGCCTTTCGAGTCCACGGGCAGGGCCACGGCCTCAGTCTAGGCATGGCCCACGAGAATTCCAGAATCGGGCCTGGACGCTGGCGTCAGACGTCCACCAGGAACACCTGCACCGCCTGGTCGAGCAGCTCCCGTGAGAGGGAGGGCGCCACGCCCCGATAGCGGGCGGCGTCGCGCACGAGCTGGACGAGATCGCGGGGGTGGCAGGACCGCAGCTCGAGGCTCCTCGGCTTGTAGACGTGCTCGAAGAGGTAGGTGACGGCCTGCTCGACGAAGGGGACCCCCGAGGCCTCGCAGACGCGCCGGAAGATCGCCCGGTACTGGGCCTCGTCGGGGTTGCCGACCTCGATCTTGTACTTGATGCGCCGGAGGAAGGCCTCGTCGACGAGCTCCTTCGGGTCGAGGTTGGTGGAGAAGACGACCAGCTGATCGAAGGGGATCTCGAACTTCTTGCCGGTGTGGAGGGTGAGGAAGTCGACCCGCTTCTCGAGGGGCACGATCCACCGGTTGAGCAGATCGGTGGGGTGCACCTTCTGTCGGCCGAAGTCGTCGATCAGCAGCATGCCGCCGTTGGCCTTCACCTGGAACGGCGCCTCGTAGAAGCGCGCGGTCTCCGAGTAGATGAGATCGAGCGTCTCGAGGGTCAGCTCACCGCCGACGATCACCGAGGGTCTGCGGCACACCTGCCAGCGATGATCCATCTCGAAGGTCTGCCGGCGCCCGTCCTTGTCGCGCCCGAGCTCGAGGGCCACGGGGTGGTGCACGAGCCGATCGAAGACCTTCACGATCTGCCCGTCGATCTCGAGCGCTGAGGGGATGAAGGCCTCGCCCCCGAACATGGCGCTGACCGCCTCGGCCAGCGACGTCTTGCCGTTGCCCGGTGGCCCGTAGAGGAACAGCGACCGCCCCGAGTTCACCGCGGGGCCGAGCTTGTCGACGATGCCGGCGGGCACGACGAGGTGGGCGAGGGCGAGCTCGAGCTGCTTGCGGGTGACGATGGGCAGCTCGCGGGTCTGCTGCTGAATGATGGCGTTGTACTGCTCGATCGGCACCGGCGCGGGGCCGATGTACGTGGTGCGCTCGAGGGCGTCACGGGCGTACTCCCGGCCCTTCTCGGTGAGGAGGAAGTCGACGGACACGCGGCCGAAGCCCTTGCCGCCGCGCAGATCGACGAGCTTCTCCTGCGCGAGGAAGTCGATGACGTGCTCGACGACGCCGGTCCACGGCAGCTTGAGCTCCTCGGCCACCTCGGCGCCCGTGACGGTGCCCTGGTAGTAGAGGAACCGCAGGGCGATGTCCGACAGGAGGCCGATCTTGAGGCCGGTGTCCTCGAGCGACTTCGGCTCGGGCGGAGCGATGTCGAGGAGCCGTGGGTTCTCGAGGTTGAAGGGGTTGGGCCGACGGTCCCTCGAGCTCTCGGCGGGGTACTCTCCCGTGGGCGCGGCCTGTCGGTCGACGAGGATGTCGCTGGTGACGATCGGCTCGGGCTGGTTGCGGGTGCGGCGCACGCTCATGGAGCTGCCGAGCCTAGCAGCCCCGGTCGCACGGACGCGGCGTCTGTGCGGCGCCTGAAGTCGTCGGTGGGCTCGCCAGCTCGCGGAGCCAGGTCGGCATCGACGAGCCGTTTGCGCACCTCGCTGCACCAGCGCTCGCGGCTCCAGGCCTCGAGCTCGAGCCAGCGCCGACGCGCCCAGGCGGAGCGCGGCTCCGCGCCGAGCCACGCCACCGGACGCGCCGCCTGCGACGCCGCCCGCGTTCCCGCCTGCCGCGCCACCCGCGCTCCCGCCTGCCACGCCGCCCGCGCTCCCGCCCCCCGCCGCTCCCCCCGGACGCAGCACCCGCGCTCCCGCCAGCCGCGCAGCTCGAACGGCCCGATCTCCGCCTCGGTGATCCGCTCGTCCTCGAGGCGGCGATGATCGCGGCGCGAAGAATGCGCGCCGCTCCTTCAGGCGACGGTCGACTGGAGACGGCGGTCAGATGGAGGTCAGCCAGTCCTGGTACTTGGGCTCGTGGCCGCGCACGACGCGGAAGTAGAGCTCCTGCACGGCCTGGGTGATCGGCCCCGGCCTGCCTTCACCCACCTGCCGGTTGTCAACCTCGCGCACCGGGGTGATCTCGGCCGCGGTGCCGGTGAAGAAGACCTCGCCCGCGATGTACAGCGCGTCGCGGGTGAACGAGACCTCCTCGACCTGCCGGCCCATGTCGCGGAGCAGCTCGAGCACGGTGTCGCGGGTGATGCCGCGGAGGATCGGCGACGAGAGCGAGGGCGTGCGCACGACGCCGTGCCGCCCCACGCAGAAGATGTTCTCGCCCGAGGCCTCGGCCACGAAGCCCGAGATGTCGAGCAGGATCGCCTCGTCGTAGCCGGCCAGCACCGCCTCGCGCTTGGCGAGGATCGAGTTCACGTACTGGCCCGAGATCTTCCCCCGCACCATGTTCACGTTCACGTGCATGCGGGTGAAGCTCGACACCTTCGCGCGAATGCCCTCCTTGAGGCCCTTGTCGCCCAGGTAGCTGCCCCACTCCCACGCGCAGATGGCGACGCGCGTCGGGTTGATCGCCCCGAGGCCCATGGCCCCGTCGCCCATGAAGGCGATCGGCCGCAGGTAGGCCCCGTTGGGGAACTTGTCGGCCTGCTTCGCGAGCACGTCGACGCACGCCTGCACGAGCTCGTCTTCGGTCCACGGCAGCTTCAGCATGATGATGTGCGCCGAGTCCATGAAGCGGCGAATGTGCTCGCGGAGCCTGAAGACCGCGAGCCGGCCGTCCTTCGTCTTGTAGGCGCGAATGCCCTCGAAGACGCCCAGCCCGTAGTGAAGCGCGTGCGTCATCACGTGCACCTGCGCCGCGTCCCAGGGCACCATCTTGCCGTCCAGCCACACCAGATCGGCCTTCAACACCGCGCTCGACGTCGACGTGGTCGCCATGCGCGCTGTCTGCCACGAAAGCCCACACGCGTCAGCACGTGCGACACTGCGCGCATGAACGACGACCGCGCGCTCCGCGACGCCCTCGAGGCCGCCCAGGCGAAGGTGGCCTCGCTCGCGAAGCAGCTGGCCGCGGCGAAGCAGGCCAACCGTGGCCTCGACGCCGTGCACGAGAAGCTCGCCCACCTCGAGCGCTCGAGCCGCGAGCGGTTCGCCACCTACGAGGAGCAGCTGCGCTCGCACCGGGACCGCGAGCGCGACCTGCGCGACCGCCTCGACGCCGCGCTGTCGGGCCGCGCCACGACGGCCCGGTCGATCGAAGATGATCTCCGTCAGGAGCGGTCGCGCCACGCCGCCACTGCCGAGGAGCTCGCGCGCACCCAGCGGCGCCTCGCGAAGGCCGAAGAGCGCCAGCGCACGCTCGAGGCCCAGAAGGCGAAGGGCTTCACGAAGACGCGCGTCGGCAAGCTCGAGGAAGAGCTGACCGCCGCACGCGACGAGATCTCGCGGCTCAAGGGGCTGGTGAACCGCGGCGGCCGTCGGCGCTGAACGGCGCCTCGAGGTTGAGCGACGGTCGTTCGACGAGCAGCACGCAGGCCGCTGACGGTCAGCTCGGGGGCGTCAGCTCCCGGTGCGCGCCACCTGAGGCGCTGATCACGGGCGCTCCGAGAGCGCCGCCAGGCGGTACTGCGCGGCCTGGGCGATGGCCTCGTTCGACGTCGGCAGATCGGGGAAGTGCCCGAGCAGCGTGTGCGGTGGCCCTCGGCGCTGGTTGACGGCGTTGCGGTAGCTGCGGCGCGCGGCCTCGGCGTCGCCCCGGCGCTCATGCACCTGGGCGAGCAGGTAGTGCCCGAGCGCCAGCGTCGGCTCGAGGAAGAGCGCGCGGGTGAACTCCTGCCGCGCCGCCTCGGGCTCGTCCGCCTGCATCGCTGCGATGCCGAGGTACAGCCGCGCCTCGACCGACAGCGGCTCGCGCTGGAGCGCCGCCTGGTAGGCCTCGCGGGCCTCCTCGATGTTGCCCATCAGCGCGTGCACGTTGCCCAGCGTGATGCGCGCGGCGAGATCGTCAGGCTCGGCCTCGCAGAGCGCGTGGGCGTGGCGGAGCGCTCGGGGGAAGTCGCCCCGCTCGATGAGGCCGACGATCTCGGCGAGCCGCTGCACCGGAGTCCCCGTACCGGGCACGGGGCTCGGGCGTGGAACGTAGGGCGTGACGGTCGACTTCGGCAGCTGCAGGCCCACCACCAGCGGCAGCGCCTTCGGGGTCGGCCGCTCGGCTGGTTTCGGGGCCTGCTGCGCTGGCGTGGGCCCGGGGAGGGGCGGGAGCGGCATGGCCATCGCGCTGCGGCGGACTGGCCGGCGGTAGATGAAGACCCCGCCGACCTCGACCATCTCGAAGCGCGTGGGCACGCGGAACAGGCTCTCGGAGTAGCCGAGGAAGAGCCAGCCGCCAGGGCGGAGCGAGTCGTAGAACCGCTCCATCACCGCGAGGATCGTCGGCTGATCGAAGTAGATGATCACGTTCCGGCAGAAGATCAGATCCATCGACTGCGGGCGCACCTGCGGCCAGAGCGGCGCCGCGAGGTTGTGGCCCTCGAAGCGCACCATCTCCCGGAGCTGCGGGTTCACCTCGTACTGGCCGTCGGTGAGGGTGAAGTACCGGGCCAGCCTCGGCTCGCTCACGCCGAGCAGCCGGCGGATCGCGAAGCGTCCCCTGGCCGCGTTCTCCACCGCCACGGGGTTGAGATCGGTGGCCCAGCAGTCCACCTCCTGCGTCAGGGCGCCGCGGTCGAGGCCCACCATCGCGATGCTGTACGGCTCCTCACCGGTGGCGCAGCCCGCAGACCAGAGGCGCACCGGCCTCGACTCGCGGCGCGCGTGCTTGAGCAGCTCGGGGAAGACCTCGTTCTCGAAGGCCGCGAACTGGCGCGCGTCGCGGAAGAACTCGGTCTTGCCGACGGTGACGAGGGGCAGCAGCGCGCGCAGCTCGTGTTCGCCAGCCAGCTGCTTGAGGCGCCTGACGTACTCGCCTGCGTCGTCGAGGCCCAGCGCGGGCATGCGGGCCTGGAGCGCCAGGCGGAGGCCCATGTAGCCGTCGGGTGTCACCTTGAGGCCCGCGCGCTCGAGCAGGAGCGCGGCCAGCTGCTCGAGGGCCGAGCGGTCGATGGTGAGCGCCTCGCCCGTCATCGCGCCCCCACCCACGCGATGAGCTGGGCCGCGATGCGGTCGAGGGGCAGCACCAGCTCCGCGGCGCCGAGGGCGATCGCCTCCTTCGGCATGCCCCACACGACGCAGCTCGCCTCGTCCTGGGCGATCGTGTGGCCCCCGCGCGCTCGCAGCTCCTTGAGCCCTCGCGCGCCGTCGCGGCCCATGCCCGTCAGCACCACGCCGATCGCCCGGGGGCCCAGGGAGGCCGCCACGCTCTTGAGCAGCACGTCACACGACGGCAGGAAGCCACCGACGGCGGCGCTCTTCTCCAGCCGCGCGGTGCCGCTGGGGCTCACCGTGAAGTGCACCTCGGAGGGCGCGACGTAGACCTTGCCGGGCTCGAGCCGCTCCCCGTCCGTCGGCTCGACGACCTGGTGTCCGGTCTCTGCCGCGAGCCAGCGCGCGAGATCGTCCGAGAACCCTGGCGTGATGTGCTGGCAGATGCAGATGGCGGCGCGGAACGAGCGGGGCAGGCCGCTCAGCACCGTCGCGAGCGCGCGCGGGCCTCCGAGCGACGCAGCGATGGCCACGACGGGGCAGTCGAAGCGGGGCCCGGGCAGCCGCGCTGACGTGCGCTTCTTCCTGCCCCGCGGGTGCTTCACCACCTGCACGGTGGACAAGAGGCACAGCGTCTTCTCGAGCGAGGCCAGCGCCGGGGCGTCGAGCTGCGCCGGCATGGGCAGGACGTCGAGCGCCCCCGCGGCGAGCAGCGCGAGCGCCGCCTGACGGGGACCCGGGCCGGCCGCCAGCAACAGCATCGGCACGGGGAACTCCGACATCACCAGCTCGACGGCTCGCGTGAGCTCCGACGACGGCCCGTCGACGCGCACCAGCACCACCTGCGGCTCGAAGTCCCGCACCGCCGCGACGAGCCCCGCCGCCGTCACCGTGCCCCCGACGCGCTCCAGCTTCCGACCAAAGAGCGACGTCAGCCGCGGGCCGAGCTGAGGGGAGGGCTCGACGAGGAGCACCCGGATCTTCGTCATCGCTCTGGAGCCTCCTTCCCGCTCAGATCAGCCGATCGATCGCCAGCGCGAGGCTCTCGACCCCCAGCTCGCCCTTGACCAGGTAGGCGTCTGCGCCCGCGTCGAGGCCCCGGCGCTTGTCTTCGGGGGAAGCGAGCGACGAGAGGATGATGACGGGCAGCCGCTCGAAGGTGGGGTGAGCCTTGAGGCGCCGGGTCAGGGCGAAGCCGTCGAGGCGCGGCATCTGCACGTCGGTCAGCACCAGATCGTAGGGGCCCGAGCGCTGCATGCGCTCCCAGGCGTCTTCTCCGTCCTGCGCCTCCTCGACCTCGTGTCCCAGGGCACGCACCAGCGCCGACTCGGTCGCGCGCGCGATGGGCGAGTCGTCGACGAGCAGCACCTTGAGCCGGTGGGTGGACTGCGTGTCGACGGGCCGCGACAGCTTGCGGATCTCGGCCATGATGTCGGGGACGTGCAGCAGCACCGCGATGCGGCCGTCTTCGAGCGCCGCCGAGCCGGCGACGAACGGCGCGCCCTTGAGGAAGTCGCCGCCGATGGGCTTCACCGCGACCTCGCGCTCGTCCACGAAGCCGTCCACCACCAGCGCGGCGCGCTCCTCGCCGAAGCGCACCACCACACAGGGCGGGCGCTCGAAGCGGGGGCCCCCGTTGAGGCCCAGCAGCGGCCCCAGCGCGGTGAAGGCGATCGGCTTGCCCCGGTGCAGCACGGCGAGGGTCCCGAAGACCTCGAGCCGATCGGCGGCCGAGAAGCGCGCGACCGCCTCCACGTCGGCAGCGGGCATGCCGTACACGTCGTCGCCCATGCGCACCAGCAGCACCCGCATGAGCGCGAGCGACTGGGGCAGGCGGAGCGAGACCGAGGTGCTGCGCCCGATGCGGCTCGAGACCGACACGCTGCCGCCGAGCGCCTCGACCTTCCGCTTCACGACGTCCATTCCGACGCCGCGCCCCGAGACCTCGCTGACCTGCTCCTTCGTCGAGAAGCCCGCCTTGAAGATCAGCTCGAGGGCCTCACGCTCGGTCATCGCGACCGACTGCGCCTGGGTGATGACGCCCTTGCGCACGGCCGACTCCCGCAGCTTCCCCGGATCGATGCCGCGCCCGTCGTCCTCCACCACCACCGCCAGCATGTCGCCGTCGGCCCGCGCGGTGAGCGCGACGCGCCCTGTCTCGGGCTTGCCCAGCGTCTCTCGCTGCTCCGGCGCCTCGATGCCGTGATCGACGGCGTTGCGGATGAGGTGGATCAGCGCGTCGCGCACGTCGGCCACCATCGAGCGATCGACCCCGGCGCTGGTGTTCTCGACGTGCAGCTCGATGCGCTTGCCCTGCGAGTTGGCGAGCTCACGAACCGCCCGGGGGAAGGCGTCGAACACGGTGGACAGCGGCACCAGCCGCGCTTCGGCGACGTGATCGGCGAGCTGCGTCAGGCTGCTGTTCAGCGTGTTGAGGCCGTCCGAGTGGTGCCTCACGAAGCGGAAGGCGTCGTCGCGCAGCAGCGAGAGATCGCTCTCGAGCAGCGCCAGCCGTCGGCGCTGTTCGGCGTCGAGGTGCCCGTGATCGGTGGCCCTGAGCAGGTTCTCGCCGAGCCGGGCGAAGCGCTCGAAGAGCGTCTGCAGCTCCTCGCCACGCAGCTCGGAGCGGGCGCTCTCGACGAGCAGGTCTCCGGCGAGCAGGCCCACCGAGTCGAGCAGCTCGACGTTCACCCGGATCGATCGATCGGCCGCCGCCTTCTCGGGCGGGTGTGGGGCCTCCGCCGCGAGCGACGGCGCGCTGGGCGGCGGAGGAGGGGCCGACGGGGCCGGGGCGGGGGCGGGGGGCACGGGCGGCGCCGCCACCACGGGCACGGGCGCCGTCGGGGTCGAGGGCTTCGGCTTCGCGCCGCGTGGCGCTGACGGGGGCGGCTTGAGCGGCGGTACGGGCGTGCCCGCGGCCTGCGTCAGCTTGAGCACGAGCTCGGTCGCTGCGGGTGTTCCGTCTCTGGCGCCGGCCTGATCGTCGAGCAGGTCCGACACGGCGTCGCAGGCGTGGAGCAGCAGATCCGTGGCGGTGCGCGCGTCGACCTTCTTCTCGCCCCAGGCCTTGAGCAGATCCTCCGAGGCGTGGGCGACCTGGCCGATGGCCGGCAGCCCGAGCATGCGCGCCTCGCCCTTCATCGTGTGCAGCTCGCGCGCGACGTTCTCGGCGGCCCGGGCGGCGTCGGGCTTCTCCAGCTCGAGCACACCGAGCTGGATGGCCTGCAGGCGGTCCTGCGTGACCTCGACGAACTTCGTCAGCAGGGACTTCTTGAGGGCCTCGGTATCCACGCGGGGTCGTCAGTCGGCCTTGAAGCGCTTGATGAGCTCCGACAGGCGGCCGGCGAGCTGGGTCAGCTCGGCCGCGGCGCCGGTGGCCTGCTTCGAGGCCTGGGTGGTCTGCCGCGTCACCTCCTCGATCTCGCCCATCGACGCGACGACCTGCTCGGTGGCGGTGCGCTGCTGCTGGGTGGCGAGGTTGATCACCCGCGCCGCGTCGCTGGTCTCCTGGACCCCCGAGAGGATGCCCTCGACGGCGCTGGCGGCGACCGAGCCGAGGCGCTCTCCGGCCTCGGTGGCCGACCGTGACGCGTCGGCGGCGGTCGCGGCGGCCGCCGTGGCCTCGCGGATCTCGGTGATCAGGTTCTTGATCTCCTTCGTCGAGTCCAGGACGTTCTCTGCCAGCCGTCGCATCTCGGCGGCGACGATCGAGAAGCCCTTGCCGGCCTCTCCCGCCCGGCTGCCCTCGAGCGCCGCGTTGAGCGCCAGCAGGTCCGAGCGGTCGGCGATCTCGTCGATCACCTCCACCACCGTCCCGATGCGCTCCACGCGACGCAGCAGCTTGGTGATCGACTCGCTCACCGCGACGCCGTCGGCGCGGATCTGCTGCATCGCCTGGATGAACTCGGCGATGGCGCCCCGGCCGGAGCGGGCCGAGTTGAGGGTCTCTTCCGCGACGCGCGCGACCGCGCCCGCGTTCTCGGCGATCTGCGCCGACGCGTGCTTGAGCTCCTCCATCGTCGCCGTCGTCTCGTGAATCGCGGCGGCCTGCTCGGTGGACGACGACTCGTGCTGCGTCGAGGCCGCCAGCACCTCGTTCGCCGACGACGACAGCCGCAGCGCCGCCTCGTTGATCTCCCGCACGAACGTGCGCAGCGTCTCGATCACCTTCGAGAAGCCCTCGAGGAGCGGCGAGAGCACGGTGTCTTCCGTGCGAGCCTGGAAGGCCGCGAGCTCACCCTGCCGCACCAGGGCGTTCAGGCCTTCGAGGGCGTGATCGACCACGAGCTGGGTGCGCTCCTTGCGTTGCTCGGAGTCGGCGACGCGGCTCTGCACCTTGTCCATCAGCTGGTTGATCAGCCGGGCCGCCTCGGCGCCGTCGCCCGCGAGCGCCCCCACGTCGATGCGCGACTCGAAGTGCCCGAGGCTGAGCTGCTCCAGCGCCGTCAGCAGGGGCTTCAGCTCGCCAGCGTGAGCTCCATTGCCGTTGGTCTTCTTCGGCTTCTTCGGCGCTGCGGTGGTGTCAGGCATGCGTGGCCTCGGTTCGGAAAGGGTTGGTCGAGAGGAGATCGACGAGGAGGACCGTCTGGTCGCGGTCGAGCCAGGCGCCGATGATGAAGGGTGACAAGCCGACCGCGAGGGGCAGCCGGCGGAGCGCGTCGCGAGGCACCGGGTGCACGCCGAGCACCCCGTCGATGGGCAGACAGACCTCGCCTCCCCCCGGCACGGCGAAGATGAGGGCGCGCTGGCCGGAGGAGGGGGAACCGAGCGGGACACCGACGCTCTCGAGGTCCGTCGCGCGGCCGATGCGTCGCACCTGCGTCATGTCGGCACCGTAGCGGGTCCCGCCGATCTCGAAGAGCACGATCTGCACCTCGTCGGCCTGGGGCCCGAGCTCGCTCATCGGCGCACCACCGAGGCGCGCGCGGCAGAGAGCACGCGGGGCAGATCGAGCAGGCTCACCGTGCCCAGCTCGCGGTGCTGCACGAGGCCCAGCAGGAACTCGCTCGCGGCGCCTCCACCCGCGGGCGAGGGCATCTTGTCGGCCACGAAGATGCGCCTGAGCCCGATCACCTGATCAGCGAGGAAGGCCACCAGCAGGCCCGACGACTCTCCGACGAAGAGCCGGCCGCCAGGGATGGGCTTCGACTCACCCTGCTGCAGGAAACGAAGCAGATCGATCACCGGCATCACCTGGCCCCGGTTGCCGACCGCGCCGAGCAGGAACGAGGGGACCCGCGGCAGCGGCGTCATCGGCGAGAGCCGTGACACCTCGCGCACCTGCTTCGAAAGGACCGCGAGGGTGAGCGCGCCCAGGCGGAAGATGAAGAACTCCTCGTCGGGCCTGATGGCCTCCACGCGGCTCTTCTCTGGGGCCTCTGCGAGCGCCCGCTGAAGGGGGGTCGGTTCCACGGCGGAGCGCCAGTATCGAAATGGCTGGAGGAGCGGGTCAAGAACTCTGCTACAAGCTCCGGCTCATGGCGGCGCGCGTCCTCGTCATTGACGACAGCCCGATGACGGTGCAGCTCATCACCGAGGCCCTGATCGCGGCCGGTTTTGGGGTCGACAGCGCGTCGGATCTCGCGAGCCTCGACGCCCGGCTCGCGGGCAACACCTACGATCTCGTGCTCGTCGACGTGAACATGCCCGAGATGTACGGCGACGACGTCGTCGAGTTCCTGCGCAGCCAACGCAAGCTGACCGCGCGCCTGCTGCTCTACTCGGATCTGCCCGAGGCTGAGCTCGAGCAGAAGGCCCAGGCGTCGGGCGCCGACGGGTTCGTGGCGAAGTCGCAGGGCCTCGAGGCGGCGGTGGCCACCATTCGCGACGCGCTCGGCGGCGGCAGCCACGTCCAGAAGCGCAGGGTGCTGGTGGTGGACGACAGCGAGCCGACGGTGCGGCTGCTGAAGGCCGAGCTCGAGGCGAAGGGACACGAGGTGGTGACGGCCAACGGCGCCGACGCCGCGACGAAGGTGATCCTCAAGAAGAAGACGCGGCCCGACCTCGTGCTGCTCGACGTGCACATGCCCGGCATCAACGGCGAAGAGCTGTGCCGCTTCATCAAGGGCAACTCCCTGTTCGCGGGCATTCAGGTGGTGTTCTGCAGCGGCGCCGAAGAGGCCGAGCTGCAGCGGCTGGTGAAGACGTGCGGCGCCGACGGCTACGTCCGGAAGGACCAGCTGATCGCGAAGGAGATCCTCGAGCTGCTCACCTGACGCGCGGTGGAGGCCCCATGCCGGTCGAGTTCTTCGTGCTCTGCCGCGTACGCCTGCCCCGCCGCGACCCGGGGTGGACGCTCGCCATCGGTCCGGTGCAGCTGAACGAGGGCGCCGCGCCGCCCATGGCCCCCGTGGTTGACGCCGTCGCCTCGATCAGCTTCGGCTCGCGGGCCGCGGCCTCCGACGTGCCGTTCAAGATGGCCAGCGAGCTCGCGCGGCTCGTCCAGGGCGTCGTGGTGGACGAGGTCGGCGAGGTGCACGCCGACTTCGCGGCGAGCGTCGAGGCGCCGATCAGCGCGGCCAACGTCGAGGCCCGACTCCGCGAGGTCTGGGACCGCCACCAGGCGCTTCAGGGACGCGCCCACACGAAGGCGGTCGAGCGCTTCGAAGCCGACCTCGCCTCCGATCCCCTCGTGCGCGAGGGGAATGACTGGTCCGATCTCTGACGTCCCGCGAAGAGTGGAGCGTGCGTGCGCCGATCGGAGTGTCCACGTTCCAGCTGATCGCCACTCCCAGAACCCAAGAAACACTGGAAGATCATCGTGGTGTAGATGTGTGCACGTGTGGCCCGGGTCTTGGATCTGCTCAGGGCGCGCATGGCGATTGGAGCGATCCAGAGCAGGGCGATGGTGCAGACCGGCAGCGGTCTCCGCCCGGCGTCCAGCCCGAATCGCCCGGCGCTCAAGGCGGTTGACGCGTTCGAGCGCCCGAAGTCGGTCGTGGTGCCGGCCCTCCACCGCGGCATGACGGGCGCGGCCGTGCGGGCGATGCAGCTGAAGCTGGTGACGAAGGGCTACCTCTCGCGCGGTGACTTCGGCGGGGGCGCGGGGGTCTTCGGGCCCCGCACCGAGACTGCGGTGAAGCGGATGCAGATCGAGCACGGACTGCCCGTGACGGGCGTGCTCGACGCGCGCTCTACCGCCGCGCTCAACGCTGAGCGGCCAGCGGCGAAGAACGAGACTTCTGAAGTGAAGACCGACGTGTTCGAGAAGCCTGCCTCGCTGCTCTCGGCGATGCAGACGGTCACGGACGAGGACGAGGCGACGGCGGCGAGTTAGTCGGGACAGATCAGGTTTGGGTGAGGCTGACATTGGGTCAGGCTCCACGGGGCTCCGGCTTTCCCCCTTTGGTCGGAGCCCCGTTCATTTTCGCGGTCAGCGCAGCCGCAGCAGGAGCAACGCCGGGACGGTCGCGAGCAGCAACGCGCCGGCGAACGCGGGCAGTCCGAGGGTGGCGGCGGCGAGCGGCTCGAGGCCCTCGACGAGCACCGCGGTCCCAACGCCTGCCCCGAGGAGGCCGCCCAGCGCGGCGAACCCCACGCGCCGCGCGGCGGTGCCGGCCAGCGCGACCCGCCGAGCGCTCTCGAGCTCATCACGTCGCGCCGTCAGCGCCCTGTGCCGGGTGTCGAGCGCCCGGGTCGCCTCGAGGATCGCCTCGCGCAGCCGCCCCGTGTCGGCGCTGGAGTCGGGAGGCTGGGTCTTGAACCGCCGCCACAGCTCGGCGACCTCGTGCTTCAGGCTGGCGATGTCGCTGGGGCTCGTCACGACCGCGCCTCCTGGCTCATCCGGACGAGGACGACGACCACGACGGTGAGCACGACCGCCACCACCCGCGCCGGATCGTGCACGTGCGCCTCTCGCGTCAGCGTGGTGACCCCCACGATCCACGCGCCCGCGGCGAGCGCGAACAGCAGCCCGCGGAGAAGGCCGCTCGCGAAGGCCGAGGTGGCTCCGGGTGGGGACCTCCCCAGCGTCTTCTCGAGGCGCGCCACCTCGAGCTCCAGCCGCGGGACCTCACGGTCCAGCAATCGGTGGCGATGCTCGAGCGCTTCGAGCGGTCCCTGTCGGCGACGGAGCGCGACGGCGTCCCGGTGCGCCATCCACGACTTGAGCAGCTCCGCTTCGGTCCGGAGCGTCACCAACTGCACCTGTGTCCGATCGTCCACGCTACGCGTCATGCTGTGACGTCTTTGCGAGGTGCGTGCCTGCTCGCGCCGGGCGCTCGCTGGGAGCGCCGGCTGGAGTCGAGGGTTCGCACCGGGCCGACTCCTCCGTGTGCGGGAATGCCCGCACGTCGCTGCGCCTTCACGTCCATGATCGGCTGATTGGCTCTTTGGGCTCGTTGGCTGGGCCTCGAGTCAGGAGACGCGACGCTCTGAGCGCGGCGGCTTCCGTCGCTCACCCAGCCCGCGCGCGAAGTTCCCGACGGTGACCCACGGCGCCTCGCGCTTGAACAGGCGGATCAGGTTCGCCACCCCGATCGGCGCGCCGCCCGCCCCCTTGCCCTTCGCGATCGCGATGTACTGCAGGGGATCGATGGCGAGCGGCCGGGTCTGAACCTGATCGACCCGGTACGTCTTCACCAGCTTCACCAGCGCCCTGGCCTCGCCTTCGCGATCGGTGACGCCGGGGAAGAGCAGCAGGTTGAGCGCCACGTACGCGCCGCGCTTGCGGGCGAGCGCGATCGACGCCTCCACGTCTTCCCAGCCGTAGCGGCTCGGCTGATAGTACGCCTCGTAGAGGTCCTTCACGGCGCTGTTCAGCGAGACGCGCACCGCGTCGAGGCCGGCGTCGAACAGCGCGTCGAGGCCGTGGGTCAGGCTGCCGTTGGTGTTGATGTTGATGGAGCCGCGCTGCGTCCGTGCCCGCGTCAACCTGATCGCCTCGGCGATGAACTTCCACCGCGTGAGGGGCTCGCCCTCGCAGCCCTGGCCGAAGCTCACCATGGTGCGGCCCGGCGCGTGCTCGAGGTGCCAGACGGCGACGTCGGCGAGGTCCTGAGCGCTGGGGCCGTCCGTCATGCGGTCGTGGGACGAGGGCGGGCCTTCCTCCGGCTGGGCCGAGATGCAGCCGACGCACGACGCGTTGCACATGATCGAGGCGGGCAGGCCACCCTCATCGCGGGCGTAGAAGATGTTCTGACTGGTGAAGCACCGGTACACGAGCGCGCACGTCTTCAGCTGCGCGAGCACCTTGTTGCCGGGGAAGCGGGCGAGGTGCTCCTTCACCAGCAGCTTCACCTCGGGCGTCGAGAAGTTCTTCGGCGTCCAGTGCTTGCGGCGATCGGTGTGCAGCGCCCAGACGACCGGCCCCGCGTCTCCCCACGCCGCCGCCGTGTACGCCCACTGCGGGAGGATCGGCCCGCTCCCGGTCGCCACCTCGCCGGGCAGGTAGGTGCGCGTGAAGCCCGGGGGCAGGGTGGCGCCGACGGCGTGGGGGACGAACCGCTTCCCCGCCACCTCGAACTCGCGCACGAGGACCGGCTCCATCGTCTGGGGGTCGAACCCGACCGGGAGCCTCCCCGGCAGGTGCGCCAGCTTGCCGCCCTCGGGCAGGGGAATCGGTCGCTCCCTCGGGGGCAGCACCTCTTCGTCCGAACGCAGGCTGGCCAGGAGCCACGGGTGCTCGAAGACCTGGCCCTTCGGATCGGCGAGGAGCAGCTTCAGCGAACGCATGCCCCTCCTGTACCTGCTTCCGGCCGGTCGGGTCGACGGTCTGGCAGAGGGTTGCGCGCGCCCGGGACTGGGACTAGAGGCCTGTTCCCCGCCAGTCCTCCGGGAATTCACCCGCAGTAAGGCGGCTCGAAAAGGAAGCACCATGAAGGCCGACGCCCACCCGGTTTACCCGCCGTCCCGCATCACCTGCGCCTGCGGCAACGTCATCGAGACCCGCTCCACGCGTGGCTCGTTCCACGTCGAAATCTGCTCGGCGTGCCACCCGTTCTTCACCGGGAAGTACAAGCTGCTCGACACCCAGGGGCGCATCGATCGCTTCAAGAAGAAGTACGACGTGAAGAAGGGCGCCTCGAAGGCCTGATCGCGCCTCGCTGGTCGTCTCACCGTGCGCCGCTCCGGCCGAAGTCGGGGCGGCGTTTTCGTCGCAGCACCTGGAGCCCTGATGAGCGCCGAGTCTCCCACCCCGAGCCGTCCCTACATCGGCGGCCAGGCCGTCATCGAAGGCGTGATGATGCGCGGGCCGAAGAGCTTCGTGGTGGCGGTGCGCCGGCCCGATGGGCAGATCGCGATCCGCGAGCAGGCCTGGAACGTGCTGCTGCCGTCGCTGAAGTTCCTGCGCTGGCCGTTGTTCCGCGGAGCCGTGGTGCTCGCGGAGTCGCTTCACAACGGCTACTCGGCGCTGAAGTTCTCATCCGAGCACGGGTTGCCGCCGGAGGAGGGTGGCGCTCCCGCGAAGCCCGGGCCGGCCGCGCTGCTGACGTTCCTGTGGCAGGCGCTCGTGGCGGCCGCCGAGGGTGAGCCGGGCACGCCGGGCCCGCTCGCGCCGAAGCCGGAGAAGAAAGATCGGGGCGCCGACGCGATGCTGGCGATCGCGACGGTGGTGATGCTGGCGTTCTTCATCGCGCTGCCGCACGCTCTGACGTGGCTGGTGGGGAAGGCGCTCGGTCCCGGCTACGACTCGACGAGCGTCGCGTTCCACGTCATCGACGGCGCGTTCCGGGTGGCGATCCTCGTGGGCTACCTGGCGGTGATCTCCCGCACGAAGGACGCGAAGCGGTTGTTCGAGTACCACGGGGCCGAGCACAAGGCGATCTGGGCCTACGAGTCGCAGCAGGCGCTGACGGTGGGGAACGCGCGGCCCTTCACGACGCGGCACCCGCGGTGCGGCACCAGCTTCCTCTTCATCGTGGTGGGCGTGGCGGTGCTGCTGCACGTGGCGCTGTTGCCGCTGCTGCCGCGGCTGCACGAGAACGACGCGGTGAACCAGTTGCTGATGGTGCTCATCAAGGTGCCGATGGCGTTCCCGATCGCCGGCATCGCCTTCGAGCTGCAGCGCCTGTCGGCGCGCGACCACTGCCCTGCGGTGATCACCTGGCTGACGAAGCCCGGCATCTGGCTTCAGGGCATCACCACGCAGCCGCCCGACGACGCGCAGCAGGAGATCGCGCTGCTCTCGCTCGATCGCGCCCTGGCTCGTGAGCAGGGGCACGCGAGGGCCGCCGAGGGCGTGACGATCTACGCCGACTTCGGCAGGGCCGCCGCGTAGCAGCGGGCCATGCGCCGGCTCCTGCTCGTCGTCCTCGCGCTGTTCGCGACCCTCGAGGGCGCGACGATCTCCGCCGACATTGGCAGGGCCGCCGCGTAGAAGCGGGCCATGCGCCGGCTCCTGCTCGTCGTCCTCGCGCTGTTCGCGACCCTCGTCGTCGCGCTCGTCGTGCTGGCTCACGTGCAGGCGACGCGGCGGCTGGGGCGCTCAGAGGCTGCCCGGCAGGCCTCTCGCGCCCATGCCCAGCCGGGGGAGCAGGCGCTGCGCGCGGTCAGCGAGGCGGCTCGGGTGCTCGAGAGCCCCGGTGACGCCGTCGGCGAGGGCCCGGGCTGTCAGCTGCGCTGGGTCGCCGAGCACGACGAGCGGGTGAAGAAGCACGTCGCCCGGTGTGGACAGGTCGCCGAGATCCCCGCGCCAGTCGTCCAGAAGCTCCAGGAGCTCAAGGCCGACCTGCTCGCGCGCGTGGCCGAGGTGCCGGCGTTCACGGCGTCGTTCGAGTGGATGACGCGCCTTCGCGACCACGGGGACTGGACGGCCCTCGAGGGCACCCCGTACGACTTCGTCGACGCGACGTCGCCCTTCCTCTCGGCCGAGGCGCCCATGCCCGACTGTGCGCGGGCGGTGCTGCTCGCGAAGCTGCGGCTGGTCGCGGCGGAGCGCGCCGGCGCGCTCGACGAAGGGCGAGACGTCGTCGCCTTCGCGAAGGCCCTGCTCGGGGCGCCGCTGCCGAACACCTGTGGCGTGCGGGTGCTCCGGACCACGCGCGAGCTCTTCGCTGCCGCGAGCCGGTCCGACGCGCTGCTGCCTTCGACCGCCGAGGTCGACGCGGTCGTGTCGACGAGGCAGGCCGCGAGTCAGGCCTGGCACCCATGGGTCGTGCCCGAGTTCCGCAAGCAGGTGCTGGCCTCGGTGAGCCCGACCGCGCGGTGCGTCGCCGCGTTCAACGGCCTGTTCTTCGCCGACTTCGGCGACGTCGTCGACGCCCGGTACCCTGGCCTGCGCGCCGAGTTCGAGACGTGGGCGCGAGGCGCGTGTGCCAGCCCGGCGTTCACCCGCGCGATGCAGGCGCCCCGGCCGCCTGACGGCCCCGAGCGGGTGCTCTTCAGCGCCTTCGGGCCCGAATACGCGTCGCCGCTCGCGGGCGTGCTCGTGCTCGTGCCTGCGCAGCGCGCCGCCATGCTCGAGGACCGGCTCACCGAGAGCCGGCCGGCCCTCTTCGGCGCCGACGGCCACCTCGTTCGCTGATCGGAAAATTGACGCCGATCGATCCTCGTTTACCGTCTCGATCAGGCCTGTAGCGCAGGTCCTCCCGGGCGCAGTCGAACCGGGACACGAACACAGCTCACACGGAGGCGAGATGTCCGTCGCATCACTGTCGAACGCGCGGCTGCGCGAGGAAACCGACTTGTCTCAGCACGTCCACGCCCGTGGGCGCGAGTACGTGCTGTACCGCGGTGACTCGCTGGCCCTCATGGAGGGCTTCGACGACGCGACCTTCGACATGGTCTTCGCCGACCCGCCGTACTTCCTCTCGAACGGCGGCACGACCTGCCAGTCGGGAAAGCGCGTGAAGGTGGACAAGGGCGGCTGGGACGCGTCGAAAGGCGTCGACCACGATCACGAGTTCACCTCGCGCTGGCTCGAGCAGTGCCGGCGCGTGCTGAAGCCGTCGGGCACCATCTGGGTGTCGGGCACGCAGCACGTGATCTTCAACGTCGGCTTCGCGATGCAGAAGCTCGGCTTCAAGATCCTCAACATGGTGACGTGGTTCAAGCCGAACGCGTCGCCGAACCTCGCCTGCCGCACGTTCACGCACTCGACCGAGCTGCTCATCTGGGCCGCGCCGGTGAACAAGGGCAAGCTGCTGCACACCTTCAACTACCAGCAGATGAAGGCGGACAACGGCGGCAAGCAGATGCGCGACGTGTGGACGATGACGACGCCGAAGCCGTCCGAGAAGCTGCACGGCCGCCACCCCACGCAGAAGCCGCGCGCGCTGCTCGAGCGCATCGTCGACGCGTGCACCGAGGACGACGCGCTGGTGCTCGACCCCTTCTGCGGCTCGGGGACGACGGGCGTCGCGGCGCGGGCGAAGGGCCGCCGCTTCGTCGGCATCGACATGGATCCGCAGTATCTCGAGCTGACGAAGCGCCGCCTCGAAGCCGAGGAGTGACGCGCCTCACTGCTCGCTGACGACCGGCCTCGTGCGCCGGCGGGCGATCAGCCGCTTGAGGCGCAGGTGCTCCTCGCGCTCGCGCTCCTCGAGCGTGCGGCGAATGTGGGAGAGATCGTCGACGAGGTTCACCGCGACCCGCTGCTCGAGGGTGTTCACCAGCCGCGTCGCGCGGGACAGCTCGTGGCCCAGCCGACGCATGAGGAACTCCTTGGGCGCCGCCTCGAGGACGAGCTCGAGCAGCCGCTCCACGTCGGCGCCGGCGGTCGCCGTGCCCGCGTCGTGAGGCCCTGGCGCCAGCGCGCGCGCGGCCAGGCTGCGCACCAGCGACGGCGGTTGCGCGAGGTCGGCCGCCTTGAGGCCCCACACCTCCACCGCCTCGAGGTCGACCATCACCTCGCGGGCCGGCCAGCCCAGCGCGCGGAGCTCCTCTGGCCCGTGGGTCGCGAGCGCCTGCAGCACCGAGCGCGACGCCTTGAGCGTCTGCGCCTCGATCTGCTTGCGGCTGTCGATGGCCGGCCGGGCGCGGTTGAACAGCTCGTTCACGAGCGACTCACGCTTGCGGCGGAGCAGGGCCGCGCCTTTCTGCACCTGCTCGAGCCGCCGGCGCAGCTTCACCAGGTTCGAGCGCGTCGCCGCCGCGTGCCCGCCCGCCATGACGTCAGGCCTCCTTCCGCTGCGCTTCGGCCCGCTGGCTCGGCCGCGTCGCCAGCAGCTCGTCCGACAGCTTGATGAGATCTTCGCGTGGCACCCGGTCCATCAGCCTCCAGCCGGTCTCCAGCGTCTCGGCGATGGTGCGGCGGTGCGTGCCCTGGTTCACCAGCTCGCGCTCGAAGGCCTCGGCGAGGGCCAGGGCGCGCCGGTCGGAGGGCGAGAGGCCGGCCTCGCCGACGATGGCCACCATCATGCGGGCCTCGCGTCCACGGGCGTAGAGCGCGTAGAGCTGATCGGCCCACTTGCGGTGCTCCGGCACCGTGCGCCCTTTGCCGATGCCGGCGTTCATGAGGCGCGAGAGCGACGGCAGCACGTCGACCGGCGGGAAGACGCCGCGCCGGTGCAGCTCCCGCGAGAGCACCACCTGGCCCTCGGTGATGTAGCCGGTGAGATCGGGGATCGGGTGGGTGATGTCGTCGTCGGGCATGGTCAGGATCGGCAGCTGCGTCACCGAGCCGGGCTTGCCCTTCACCACGCCAGCGCGCTCGAAGAGCGAGGCGAGATCCGTGTACATGTAGCCGGGGTACCCACGCCGGCCAGGCACCTCTTCACGCGCCGCCGCCACCTCGCGCAGGGCCTCGCAGTAGTGGGTGATGTCGGCGAGCACCACCAGCACGTGGAGGCCGTGCACGAAGGCGAGGTGCTCGGCGCAGGCGAGGGCGGCCCGGGGCGCGAGCAGCCGCTCGATCGTCGGGTCCT
Organism: Myxococcaceae bacterium; assembly: GCA_016793095.1. Classification (GTDB taxonomy): domain Bacteria; phylum Myxococcota; class Myxococcia; order Myxococcales; family Myxococcaceae; genus Xiheimicrobium. The sequence continues at coordinate 33,789 of JAEUJQ010000005.1, forward strand.
GCGCCTGGTTCAGGTACAGCACGGAGCGCTCCAGGGCACCCGACGCGGCGAAACGATCGAGGAACGTGCGGGTCTCGCGCTCGGTGATGCCGATGGCGCAGAAGACGACGGCGAACGGCTCTCCACGGGGCGCGCGCGCGTTCTCGACGATGGTGGCCGCCAGCTCGAGCGCCGGAAGGCCGGGCCCCGAGAACACCGGCAGCTTCTGGCCGCGCACGAGCGTGTTCATGCCGTCGATGGCCGAGATGCCGGTCTCGATGAAGTCCGATGGCGGCAGGCGCTGCGTCGGGTTGAGGGGCGCGCCCCAGAGCGGGCGAATGGCCTCGCCGATGGGTCGCGGCTGCCCGTCGCGGGGATCCTGAGCGCCGGAGAGCGCGCGGCCGAGCAGATCCTTCCCCACCACGGCGTGGGCGAGCTCGCCGGTCAGCTCGATCTCGACGCCGGCCGGCTCGAGGCCCAGGGTGTCTTCGAGCACCTGCACCACGCTCAGATCACGCCCGGCGTCGATCACCTGGCCCCGGAGCGGCGGCTGGCCCTTCGCCTTCAGCGTCACCCACTCCCCGAGCGCGGCGCGCTGGGCGGCGCCCACGTAGACGAGCGGACCGGCCGCGGCGCGCGCGCCCCTGTACGTGCGAGCGACCTGACGCGCGCTCATGACGCGCCCCCTCTCCACAGCGTCGCGATCCGCTGCGACACCTCGGCCGCGCGCGCGTCGAGCTCGGTCGCGGGAGCGTCACGCATCATCGCCAGCGCCCGCCGCGCCTGGGCGAGGTCGAGGTCCGCATAGCCGGCGCCCTTCGTGATGGCGGCCTTCCCGGCCTCGAACAGCTCGAGCGCCGCCCGGGCGAGGCGGAACGTCTTCGCCGGCGGCGAGTAGGCGTCGTTCGGATCGAACGCGCTCTGGCCCAGCACCACCTCGCGCGCGATCGACGCGGCGGTGAGCAGCAGGCGATCCTTGTCCTCGAGCGCCTCCGGGCCCACCACGCTCGCGACCTCGCGCAGCTCACCGTCACGCTGGAGCAGCTCGACGATCTCGGCGCGCGCCTTCGACCACCCGGGATCGCACGAGGCGTCGAAGGCCTGGCCCATCGCCTCGGCGTAGAGGCTGTAGCTCGTGTGCCAGTCCACGGCGGGGAACTGGCGCTGGTGGGCCAGCTCGGGGTCGAGCGCCCACAGCGCGCCCGCCACCCGGAGGCACGACTGCGTCACCGGCTCCGAGAAGTCACCGCCAGGCGGAGACACGGCGCTGATGAGCGTCACCGAGCCTTCCCGCTGCGGCCCGCCCAGGCACGTCACGCGTCCGGCCCGCTCATGGAGCTTGGCGGCGCGGCTCGCCAGGTACGTGGGGTAGCCCTCTTCGCCGGGCATCTCCTGCAGGCGAGAGCCGATCTCCCGCAATGCCTCGGCCCAGCGCGACAGGGAGTCGGCCATCACCGCTGCCCGGTAGCCTTGATCGCGGAAGTACTCGGCGATGGTGAGGCCCAGGTACACGGACGACTCGCGCGCGGCGACCGGCATGTTCGAGGTGTTCACCACCAGCACGGTGCGATCGAGCACGGGCCTGCCGTGGCGTGGGTCCTTCAGGCGCGCGAACTCGTGCAGCACCTCGGCCATCTCGTTCCCGCGCTCGCCGCAGCCGATGTAGACGACGACGTCGGCCTCGGCGTACTTCGCGAGCGACTGCTCGATGACCGTCTTGCCCGTGCCGAACCCGCCTGGCACTGCCACCGTCCCCCCCTCGGCGATGGGGAAGAGGAAGTCGAAGACGCGTTGTCCGGTGAGGAACGGGCGGCTCGCGTCCTTTCGGCCGGCGATGGGTCTGGGCCGGCGGACCGCCCAGCGCTGGGTGAGGAACAGCGAGGAGCCGTCGGCCAGCGTCGCGATCGGCTCCGAGAGCGCGCGCTCACCGCCGAAGAACTTCGTCACCTGGCCCTGGCGGCCGGGCGGCACGAGGATGCGGTGCTCGAAGCCGCCACGCTCCACCACCGTGCCCAACACGTCACCTTCGTGCACCGCGATGCCCTCGACGAGGCCCGGCGTGAAGGTGACGCGCTTCGTCTTGTCGAGCGTGGGCGCGCTGGCGCCAGGGAGGATGAAGTCGCCCGTGAGCGCCGCGAGCTCCGACAGCGGGCGGCCGATGCCGTCGATCACCGAGCCCAGGAGGCCCGGGCCCAGCTCGATCGACAGCGGCTCTCCTTCGCGCGCGACCGGCTCCTCGAGGGCGACGCCCATCGTCTCTTCGAAGACCTGCAGCGTCGCGCGATCGCCGGTGATGCGCAGCACCTCGGCCAGCAGGCCGCCGTCGCCGATGCGGACCAGCTCGTTCAGCTTCGCCTCGCGCATGCCCGTCGCTTCGGCCAGCGCGCCGACGACGCGGGTGAGCTTCGGAGCCGATCGTTCGGAGGACGCGCTCATCTGGGCCTCACTCGGTAGCCGATGGCCTGGCGCAGGATCTCGAGCACGTACTCCTCGGCGGCGGCGCTCTCGCTCCAGGTCGGGGCGGGGAAGGGCGTGACGAAGGGCTCGGCCTGGCGGTCGATGCGCTGGCGCGTCTCTGGCGGCAGCGCCCGGTGCAGCCCCTCGTCGAGCAGCACGATGCCCACCTTCGGGTCAGCCGACAGGCGCCGCAGCTCGTCCACGGCGCGGGGCACGTCGGCGGCGATGGAGATCTCCACGCCCGCGAGGTGGAAGGCCGGGGCGAGCGGCGGGCGGCAGACGATGCGCACGAGGTGGCCGCGGCTCGGCGTCATGGCGACACCAGCTCGGGCCTCACCAGGGCCGCGGGAGCGCCCTGCGTGGCGGCCCAGATGATGCGGCGGAGATCGTGCGCCATCGCCTCGAGCCGCACGAGATAGAAGAGCACCGGCGCGCAGGTGAGGGGCTGGCGCCGCGCGTCGTCCTTCAGGGAGCCGAGGAGCAGCGTGAAGGCCTGCCGCTCGATCGTCGACGCGTCGGGCACGAGCGGCACGGCGAGCGGGGCGAGCAGCGTGCCGGCCACGACCTTGCGGAGCGGCGGGTGCGGTTTCCCGCCCGAGCGCGCGATCTCGAGGAACGCGGCCCGCGTGACGATGCGCCCGCCGTCGACGAAGCAGCGCGTCGGGTCCACGTCGAGCGCGGTCGAGAGCAGCACCGCGACCGCGAGGTCGAGCACGTCGAGCCGGGTCGCCACGAAGCGCTCCAGCACCTCGTCGCCAGCCCTGGCGGCGCGCGTCGCCCGCTCGGCGAACCCCTGCACGAGCGCGAGCTCGAGGGCGAAGAGATCGGGCTGGGCCTGCTTCGCCGTGAGCACCGAGAGCCGGCCGGCGTCCGGGTGATCGACGGCCACCAGGTGCCGCGCGACGTCGTTCGGGGTCGGCTGCCGCGCGAGCTCGCTCAAGACGCGCTCGGGCAGGGTGCGGGTGGGGAAGAGCCCAGCGAGCCGGGCGTCGGCGGGCGCGGCCTGCAGCGCGCCACGGAGCAGCGCCCGCAGGCTGCGGCGGTCGGCGTCGGCCGCGAAGACCTCGAGCACCGGCTCGGCGCCCGACCAGCGCGCCAGCGTCTTCGTGGCGTTCTTCACCACCTCGCGCAGCACGCGGTCGAGCTCGGCCGCGGGGGCGCTCTCGGCGGCTGGCAGCTTCCCCGAGCGGGCGAGCGCGCGCGAGATGGCCGGCACGTCGAGGGGCGTCAGCGCCTCGAGCTCCGGGCGCGTGAAGAGGTGGGTGGCGAGCCCCCGGGCGCGGGCGGCGACGGCGGTGAAGTCGGTCATGACGACACCTCCGCGATCAGCTCCACGGCCAGGCGGGCTTCGGCGCGCGCCAGCCGGGCCCCCAGCGTGTCGTCGATCAGCACCGACTCGTCCGGCGTCATCACCTGGCAGCCGAGCGCGAGCGTCGGCTCCTCGAGCACCACCACGTCGTCCCGGTGGCCGAGGTGCGCGCGCACGAGCTCGAGCATGGCCGGGGCGCACTTCACCACCACGCGCTGGCCCTCGAGGTAGCGCAGGGCGTGATCGAGGTGCCGGGGCAGGGCCTCGCGCCAGCCTGGCGAGGCGGCGAGCTCGGGGAGCAGGTGGCGGGCCCGCGCGAAGATGCGCTCGAGCAGCGCGTGCTGGGCGCGCAGCCGATCCGCGCGCGCGTGCTGCCGGGCCTCGGCCTGCTCCCGCTGGTGCCTTGCGCGCCGCGCCGCCCGGCGCAAGGCCAGCTCGCGCTCCCGGTGCACGTCCCTCGCCCTCGCGGCGTCGGCGAGCAGGCGGGCCGCCTCGGCGTCGGTCTTCGCCGTCAGCTCCGCCAGCCGCGCTTCGGCGTCACGCTCGAGCCGGGCGATGAGATCGGGCAGCGCCATCGCTCACCCGCCGGCGCCGCCGCTCCGCAGGAGGATCATCACCGCCACCACGAAGCCGAGGATCACCATCGTCTCGGGGATCGCGATGAGGATGATGGCCGTCGTCGAGAGCTCGGGCTTCTCGGCCAGGCTCGCCGCCGCGGCAGGCCCGATGCGCCCCTGCGCCCACGCCGTCGCGAGCGCCGGGATGCCGACCGCGAGTCCGGCGCCGATGGCGAGTAGTGCGGTTTCCATGACTGCCTCCGTTCAACGTTCGTGCTGCGGCTGCCAGTGAGAGAGCGGCCGGTACTCCGCGCCGCCCGGGCTGAAGAACTTCCCGAGGAACTCCACCGAGTGCAGGCGGAGCGCGTGAATGGTGGGGCTGAAGATCCCGATGGCGAAGTTCACCAGGTGGAAGAGCAGGGCGAAGACGACGCCCACCACCACGCTGCCCATCGCGCCCACCATCTTGTTCGCGACCACCGCCAGCATCAGCGACGCGGTGCCCAGCGCCATGATGCGCGCGTACGAGAGGATGTGGCCGAAGCTGGACAGCAGCTCGATCAGCGCGACGATGCCCTCGAGCGCGATGAGGATCGGGAACGCCACCAGCAGGGCGATCACGGTCGGGGTGAGCAGCGCGCCGGGCAGCAGCTTGAAGGCCGCCAGCAGCGCCACCACCGTGAGCAACACCATCAGCGTCGCGACGCTGCGGCCCACGGCCTCCCGGGTGTGGCCACGGCGCCACGCGGTGATCGCCGCCAGCACCAGGCCCAGGCTGACGTGCACCACGCCCAGCGACACCGACAGCGCGAGGAACGGTACGATCGCCTCTTCGCGGTTGAACCACAGCGGGTGCATGCCGACGGCGTGGCCGAGGGTGCCGAAGAGCTCGCCGAAGAGCACCCCGAACAGCGCCGAGAAGAGCGCGCACGCCCCGGCGATGAAGGACACGCTGCGCAGCGTGGTGCCCGGCTTCGACTTCACCCGCAGCAGCACGGCCACGCCGCCCAGCACCACCCCGTAGCCGAGGTCCGCCAGCATCAGCCCGAAGAAGGCAGGGAAGAAGATCGCGAGGAAGGGGGTGGGATCGATGCTGCCGTACCGCGGCAACGGCAGCATGCGGGTGACGATCTCGAACGGCTTGAAGAGCGGCGGGTTCGTCAGCGTCACCGGCGCGTTGGTCGCCTTCCAGCGCTCGAGGCCCAGGAACTCGACGACGATCTCGGGGCCGAACGCCCTCGCGAGCTGCTCGACGAAGCGCTCCTTCTGCGTCTCTGGCAGCCAACCCTCGAGCACGAAGAGGTGCTGTCCCGTGTGCACCCGCGCCCGCGCCTCGAGCACCAGCAGCTTGTCGTGCAGCCACCAGCGCAGCCGGTTCAGCTCGGCGGCGTTCGTGTCGGCCAGGGCCTTGCGCTCGGCGTCGATGGCGGCGAGCTCCTTCGGCAGCTCGGCGAGGCGTGCCTTGAGGGCCGGCATCGCGCGCAAGAGGTTCGTCTCACCGAGGCCGGCCGGCGCAGGCAGCTCCTGCACGCGGGAGTCGGCGAGCAGCTTCGCCACCTTCGGGGCCGCGGCGTTCGAGACGAGGATCAGCACCGCGATCTCACCGCTCGACAACGGCCGATCGAGCAGCTCGACCTCTTCGCCCACGGCCTTCGCGATCGCCGCGCGCAGCTCGGTGACCGCCGCCGCCGCGCCGGCCCGCAGCACCACGTAGAAGGCCTTGCCGTCGGGCCAGGCGAGCTCGTGGCCGATGAGCGACTCGAAGGCCGAGAAGAACTCGCGGTAGCGCAGCAACATCACCTTCTGGTCCTCGAGGGCGGCCCGCTGCTTCGCGAGCTTCGCGGCCTTGCGGCGCAGGCGGCGGGCGAACCGGGCGGAGGCGACCGCCGAGGGCTCCGGCAGGTGCTTCGGCGGGGCCGTGGGCGCGATGCCGAGCAGGGTGATCGCCGCCTCCACGTCGTCCAGCAGCCGGCGGCAGTGGCGCGTCATGCCGTCGTGGCGGAGCGGCTCGGCGCGAGGGATCTCGGGACGCACGAGGTGCAGCACGCCGAGGTCCTGCACGAAGGCGAGCACCCGCTCGAGCTGACCGGCAGGCCCGGCGACCCGCACGCGGCTCATGGAGACGATCACGGGGCGGCGCCTCCCTTCGCTCCGTGCTCGGTGATCTGTTTCAGGACCCGGCGCGCGAGGCGATCGACCTCGTCGTCTGACACGCCCGTCAGGCGGGTGAGGGCGGCGTTCCGCTCGGCCTCGATCGCGCGGAGGGCTGCCTCGTGGACCGCGGCGTCCTCCTGCTCCTCGGTCGCGACCTGCTCGTCGAGCGCTTGCAGGGCCTCTTCTTCGGCGTGCAGCAGCGCCTCTCGCGCCGTCTTCAGCCGGGAGATCGCGGCGACCTCGGCCTCCCGCTGACGTGCCTCCAGGCGCTGCTCCGTCTCGAGCAACGACGCGAGCCGCTCGTCGATGGGAGTCGCCGGTGTGCCCATCGTCATCCTCGAGCAGTGACGCTGCAAGAGGCGGACACCTCGGGAAGGACGCGGGGTTGGCCTCCTCACACGCGAAAAGACTGCACGGCGATCAAGGAACGCGCAACGCGCGCGTTTGAGTCACGTCAAAGCGCCAGCTCTCGACGACCCAGCCCCCGGTCCAACGCATGGAACCTGGGCTCGGGCCTGGAACTCTGGCTCCACCTGGGCGAGACGAGCCCGATCGAACGTGTCTCGGACACGAAGGCTCGTGCGCGCGATCGTCGGGACTCAGGCCTCTTCGCCGGTCATCGCGTCGTCCGCGTCGGCGGCGTTCAGCTCGGAGGTCCTTCGGCGGACGAACTCGACCAGGGTCCGCACGCCGAAGCCGGTGGCGCCCTTCGCGAGGTAGCCCTTCTCCTTGCTCACGTTGCTGGGCCCCGCGATGTCGAGGTGCACCCACGGCGTGTCGCCGACGAACTCCTTGAGGAAGTGCGCGGCGGTGATCGACCCGCCCATGCGATCGCCGGCGTTCTTCATGTCGGCGACGTCGCTCTTGAGGACGTCCTTGAGGGTGTCGGTGATCGGCAGCCGCCAGATGTCTTCGCCGGCCGAGCGCGCGGACTCGAGCACGTTCCACATGAGCTGATCGTCGTCGCCGAACGCGCCGGCGACCCACGGGCCGAGCGCGACGATGCAGGCCCCCGTGAGCGTGGCGAGATCGATGATCACGGCGGGCTTGAGCTCGTTCGCGTACGCGAGGACGTCGCCCAGCACGAGGCGACCCTCGGCGTCGGTGTTGGTGATCTCCACCGTCTTGCCCAGGCGCGAGACGAGCACGTCACCGAGGCGGTAGGCGTGGCCCGAGGGCATGTTCTCGCAGGCGCCCATGAAGCCGTGCACGGGGAAGGGCGGGGCGAGCTGCGCGATCACCTTCATCGCGCCCAGCACCGCCGCCGAGCCGGCCATGTCGGTCTTCATGTCGAGCATGCCCTCGCTCGGCTTGAGCGAGAGACCGCCGGAGTCGAACGTGATCGCCTTGCCGACGAGCGCCACCGCGGGCCGCTTCGCCGCCTCGGCGTCCTTCGGGGTGTACGAGAGGTGAATGAGCTTGGGCTCCTCGACGCTGCCGCGCGCGACGCCCAGGAACATGCCCATCTTCAGCTCTTCGATCTTCTTGCGATCGAAGACATGCAGCGCCAGCCCGACCTCCTTCGCCATGGCCTTCGCCTGCTCCGCGAGGATGGTGGGCGTCATGGTGCCGGCGGGCTCGTTGACGAGATCGCGCGCGAACGCCGTCGCCCCCGCGATCGTGCGGGCGAGGGCCACCGTCGCCTCCATGGCCTTGTCCTTCTTCACGCCGTCGGGCAGCAGCAGCTGCACCTTGTCCACGCGCGGCGCGCCCTTCTCGTCCTTGTTCGTCGTGCGCCACTTGTCGTACCGGTAGCTGCCCAGGATCGCGCCCTCGACGGCTGCCTGCAGGCTCGCGTCGAGCTCCCGCACTCCCGGGATCTGGAGCAGCGCCGTCTTCGCCTTCACCTTGTTGGCCGCCTTGATGCCCCTGCCGATGGCGAGGCGCAGCACCTCGGCGTTGAACTTCGCGCGCGTGCCCAGGCCCAGCAGGATCACCCGCGCGACGCCCAGCTTCCCGTGCGTCTGGATGACGACGGTCTGTTCGCCCTTGCCCTTGAAGCCCTCCTGCTGGGCGAGCTTCGTCAACAGGCCCCGCAGCTTCTTGTCGCTCTTCACCCAGGCCGACGGTGGGTGCTTCTTGTCGCTGAGATCGGTGTCGAAGAGCGGGAGGAGGAGAACGTCAGCCTTCGCCGCGGAGGCGTGGCCGGTGCCGAACGAGAAGTGCATGAGACGAGGGGCTCCTTCGAGAGAAACGCGGCGGACCTTACCGAAGGGCTGGAGGCGGGCCAGAGGAAAGGTACAGTCATGACGCAATGCCCGCGTTTCTGACGTACCTGACGGCGGTCGAGCGGCTCTCGGCGCACGTCAACTCGTTGCCCCAGGAGTTCACCCGCGCGCTCGGCGAAGACCTCGAGTACGCGCGCTTCGGGGCGACGCTGGTCGAGCTGCCGTGGTTCGGCGGCTGGAAGCTGGGCCTCGACGCGTGGCTCGGGCACGGCAAGCCGCCGACGTTCACCAGGCTGATGCGCGAGCGGGCGCCGGTGGCGTTCGGCGTGAAAGCGGCCGAGCTCGTGTCGAACGGCGCGCTGGTGGGCACCGAGGCGGGGCTGGCCTTCGTGGCGGGGTACTTCACGCAGCTCTGCGTCAGCCGCGCGCTCGAGCCGCTGGTGCAGTCGGTGGTGGTGGCGCACGCGAAGCAGGGGGAATCGCCCACGGCGGCGCGGCACCGCATCGAGTGGGCCCAGTCGCTGGCGCTGATGCAGGATCTCCATGGCAGCCCGCTGGTGGGCACGCCGGCCATCCGCACCAAGATGCAGATCCGCAAGGCGAGCCTGGCGAAGGGCGTCGGGCGCGGGCTCTACGAGCTGATGCGGGTGTCGTCGCTGGAGTCGTTCGGCGAGGCGCCGGCGAAGCTCGAGGTGGACGGCTGGGTGCGCGGCCTCTTCCTCTACGCGATCGCGCTCGGCTCACCGCTGGGCAAGCTCAAGGCGAACCTCGGCGGCCACCTGACGGCGAAGGAGCTCTACCGCGGCCCCGGAGTGGACGTCTTCGCCACCGTGGACAAGGGGCTCGATCTCACCCGCGACGCGCTCACCCTGCTCGGCTCGATGATCCGCCGGAACGACTTCGGCGCGCGCGCCCGCCACAAGCTGCTCGAGCTGTGCCCGGAGGGCTCTCCCGAGCAGGTGATGAAGGCGCAGGCGGCCTGATCGCTCAGGGGACCGTGATGTCGCGGGTGGCGTCCATCGTCGTGACGTTGACGGTGGCGTGGCCGGGCATCGCCGAGAACGGGTTGACCACCCAGGTGAGCGCGTCGGTGATCGGGTTGGCGCCGTTCGCGTTGGTGAACACGCGCAGGGTGATGCTGGAGTTCGCCTTGAACGCGGTGCCCTGGTAGTTCGAGCGCGCGTCCATCGTCATCGGATCGCGGGTGAAGAGCACGGGCATCAGCACCGCCTGAATGCCGTCCTGCAGTGAGACGATGCGGGCGGCGACGATGCCGAAGCCGAAGCCGCCCATGGGCGCGCTGGCCGACGCGATGGTGAGGTTGCCGCTCAGCGTGACGGGCCCGAAGGCGAAGTCCTTGACCGTCTCCTTGTCGGCCTCGATCAGCGTGGGCGACAGCGGGTTGGCGAGCAGGTTGATCGCGATGCCGCCGCCCCCGAAGCCGATGAGCGAGGGCACCGGCAGCACGCGCCCGGGCTGCAGATCGGTGACGACGTACGGGTACTCGGTGTCCATCGGGGTGGTGAAGATGCGGTAGCCGTTCTGCAGTTGCTGCAGCAGCACCTGGGGGTTGAGGCCGCCCATGAGCGCGTCAGCGGGCAGCACCGACATCGACAGGTTCTGCAGCGGCGGCGGCCTGGGGAGAATGATCGTGCCGCGCAGCGTGCCAAGGCCGGTGCCCGACGCGCCGACGTAGACCTTCACGTTCTCGGCGCTCGCCTTGTACGGATCGTCGAGCTCGAGGGCGACGCTGACGGTGTCGCCGTTGAAGTCGAGGAACGGCGTGAGGTTCCCGTCGTCGTTGCGATCGCAGTAGGCGGTGAGCCGGTGGGTGCCGGTCATCAGGCCCTGGAAGGTGAAGGGCAGGGTGCCGGCCATCATGGGGGCGCGCCCGAGCTTGCGGATGTTCCCGTTCCGCCCGATGCCGATCTCCTTGTTGGCGCAGAAGGCGCCGAAGACGACGGTGCCCGAGATGGTGCCCACCGGACCGCCTGCGCGCACCCAGGCGCCCTCGAAGAGCTCGCTGTCCTTGCCGTCGTTGCTGGCGAAGATCTTGAGCGAGGTCGTCTTGTCGAGGGTGATGGAGGCGGGGGCGGCGGCCTCCATGCGGCCCCGCGAGGTGGACCGCGGGTCCTTCCCGTCGGAGCTCCAGAAGACCGTGGCCTTCTGATCGGCGGCGACGGTGAGGGTGACGGTGCCGTTGAAGGGACCGGGCGGCGGGGTGACGGTGATCGTCGGCGCGGGCACCACGGCGTTGGGGACCGGCTCGAGCGGGAACGGCCCCTGGGGACCGCAGGCGGCCAGCGCGAGCAGCGCGGCGATGAAGAGCGTTCTCATGAAACCTCGAACGACGACCGGCCCGTCAGCGCCGCACGTCGTACTCCACTTTTCGCACGGCGTCCTGCTGGGCGGCTGAGACCTCCCCCGGCATGTTGAAGACGACCTCGCAGGTGGTGGAGTCTCCGAGCGCGTCGAGCTCGATCAGCTCCACGAGGGGGCAGCGCTTGAACGCGACGGCGACGCGCACCTCGGCGCCGAGCTCGGCCCCGGTGCGCACGATCGAGACCTGACACCGCGCGAGGTGGGCCCCGTCGCGTGAGTGGAAGGCCTGCCAGTGGCTGGTGATGACGAGGGCCTCGGGGTTGCTGAAGCGCACGCCGCCGCAGTGGCGCTCGACGGCCTGGGCCGCGCGCTCGAACGCGGTGTCGGCCTCCTTCGTGCGGAACGTCGAGCCGTACACGGCCCAGGTGCAGGCCGGGACGACGAGGAGGAGCGAGAGCCACCGCACGAGGGCGATCCTACCGCTTCTTCGGGGGCTCCCGGTCGCTGGTGACGAGGGGCGAGAAGAAGCAGTCCTTCTTGGTGTACTCGTCGAAGGAGAACGCGAAGCGATAGCTCGGGGCCGCGCGCTGGTTGCAGTCGGTGCGCTCGCAGAAGCGGCAGCTGACGCCGGTGGGCACGGCGTCGCGCTTGAGCTCCTGCATGGGCAGGCCGTAGGCGAGGTACTTCGCGTTCTCGGCGTGGGTGCCCAGGCCGATGGAGTACGCGGTGCCGCGCACGATGCTGCCCTCGACCGGCTGCAGCTGGACCCTGGCGAAGTCGAAGTACGTCGCGCCGTCGGGCATCTGCGAGTACTGCCGGGTGAGCTGCGACGGGTTCAAGAACGCGAGGTGCACCGCCCACTTCGCGCACGAGCCCATCGACGCGAACTTGAGGCCGGTGCCCGAGTAGCGCTTCGAGATGTTCCCGGCGATGTCGCAGCGCAGGAAGTGGAAGGGCAGGCCCTTGCGCTTGGGATCGGCGAGGTTGCAGACCCGGTGCGCGACGGTCTCCCAGGTGACGTTGAACAGGTTGGTGAGCAGCTCGAGGTCGTAGCGCGTGCGCTGCACCTCTTTGAAGAAGTCGCTGTAGGGCAGCATCAGCGCGCCGGCGAAGTAGTTGGCGAGGTTCACCTTGATGAGGCGGGGCGTCTCGGCGTGGCGGGTGCGCTGGCCGGCGATGCGTTCGACGAGGCGGGTGCGATCGAGGGCGATGAGGCCCAGCGTGGTGGCGAGCTGGAACTTGAGGGCCTGCTCCGAGAGCGCAGGAGACAGCTTGAGCTGCTGGCGCTCGGGGTCGAGGCGGCGCACCACCGAGCTGCCGGCCGGGGAGTCTTCGAAGGTGACGGCGTAGTGGAAGCGCTGCTCGAGCACGCGCACGAGCTGGCTCGAGAGCACCTGGCGCTCGAGGGAGAAGTCCTGGCGCAGCGCCTCGGCCTCGGCCTCGAGCTCGGGGAAGTAGTTCTGGTGCGCCTCGAGGAAGTCGGTCGTTTCGTCGAACGGGGAGTAGTCGAAGCGGGCGTCGGGGCCGCTGGCGGCGGGGCGCTCCTGGCTCGAGAGCTGCGTCATCACGTTCTCGAGCTGCATGCGGGTGTTCTTGTAGAGGTTGAACAGCGCGGCGACGGTGCCGGCGAGCTTGGGCTCGGCGGAGAGCGACTGCAGCGACTCGCGATCGAAGGCGAGCGTCTTGAGCAGCGGCTCGTCCAGCAGGCTGGCGAGGGCCTGATCGACGCGGCCGTCACCGAGCTCGCCCATGAAGGCCTCGGGATCGACCTGGAAGAAGCGCAGCGCCTTCCACAGCAGGGGGAACGGGGTGACGCGCTTCCCCTTCTCGATGAGGTTCAGGTACGCGGGGCTGACGCCGAGCTCGCGGGCGGCGTCGGCCTGCTTGATGTTCTTCGACAGCCGCAGCGCGCGCAGGCGGTGGCCGACGTTCGCGTTGAGCGCGTTCTCGTTCATCCGACCTTGAGCAGCTCGACCTCGAAGACGAGGGTGGAGTTCGGCGGGATGACGGGCGGGAAGCCGCCGGCGCCGTAGCCGAGCTCGGGCGGGATGGTGAGCTTGCGCAGGCCGCCGATCTTCATGCCCGCGACGCCCTGATCCCAGCCCTTGATCACCTGGCCGGCGCCGAGCGCGAAGCTGAAGCCCTGGCCGCGGTCCCGGCTCGAGTCGAACTTCGCGCCGTTGGTGAGCGTGCCGACGTAGTGCACGGTGACGGTCTTGCCGGGCACGGCCTCGGCGCCGGTACCGAGCTTCAGGTCTTCGATCTGCAGGGGCATGCGGACTCCAGGGTGGGTGCTGCGTGAGGGGCGCACTGTACGCGCAAAGGCGTGGCGCGACCTTCAACAAAGCAGCCAGCTCAGGGCAGGGGGCCTTGCAGGATGAGCCCCTGCTCCCCGACCGCGAACAGCCGCCCGCGCCAGGCGACGAGGCCGAAGATCACCTGAGAAACCCGGGTCGGGAGCGGGTCGAGGTCTCGCGGCAGTCCTGCGTCTATCGGGACGAGGCCGACGCCGTTGATGCCCACCGCGAGGCCCCCTGGGACGAGCTCCATGTCCCCGATGGCTGTCCGCTCGGAGCGGAAGTGGAAGGTCGCGCCATCAGGAGTGCGCACGACGAACGGCACGCCGTCCTGGTCCTGGCCAGAATTCGCCCAGCCATCGGCGAGGGCGACGACCGCGCGACAATCGCGCGCGGTTCCGGCGATCGTCTTCATCGGGCTCGGCTGGCTCAGGTCCACCTCCACCACCTCGGTTCCGCCACACGCGCGGACCAGCTCTCGTCTTCCCGCCACGCCCCACAGACGCGCCGTCCCAGTGATGTGCGTGAACGCGAGGTCCCCTCGGCGGCGGAAGAAGAGGCCCTCGTCGCTCGTCGCGACCAGGGTGCCGGCGGGAGTGAGCCAGAGCCGGTGCGCGGCCGTGCCCTGTCCGAACTGCGCGCGGGGGGGCTCCTCCTGCCAGCTCATCCCACTCCGCCGAACGGTGATGACGGACTGATCCTCGGTGAGCACGTACGCCCGGGAGTCGTCCGCCGCCACCACGTCGACGAAGGGACGCTGCGAGATGCCCCACCGTTCGCGCCAGCCCAGCGTTCCGCGGACGAGCAGCTGGCCGGCCTCGCTCACCGCGACGAGCGAGTCGCCGACGGCCGTGATCGCTCTGACCGCGCGAACGCTGGGCCGGTCGGTCGCGAGGTCGCGCCAGCCGCCGTCGCGGCGCTGCAAGACGAGCCCCGCCTCGCCGACGGCCCAGGTCGTCGATGGCCCTTCGTGCATGGCCTCTACCCGGGAGGAGCCGAGCAGCTGCTCGTTCATGATGCTCTGGCCCACCAGCGTGCCCACGATCATCGGGTTCGCTGCACGGACGACGCCCGTCGGGCCGACGCTGCCCGCCGTGAGGCCTCCTGCGATCGGCGTGGCGACCAGGCTGGAGCTCACCGAGAAGCCCTGCTGTCCCGCCAGCCACAGCCCGGTGTCCCAGCCGAACACTGAGCTGAGCTCACCGCCGTCGCCGTCGAAGTCCACCCGCCCGCCGTCGAGCTTGACCAGCGCGGTGGCCGGCCAGTCTGCGGGACGGGTGAGGGCGAAGAGCGCTCCGTACGCGGGCGTCATCGAGAGGATCTCTCCGGCGTCGGTGGCCGCGACCAGCTCGAGCCCGCCGCTCCCCAGCCGCAGCACCCGGCCACTCCCGTCGCCGAACAGCACCTCGGACGCGGTCCCTGTCACCGCGGTGAGCGCCTCGCTGTGCGGCGCGATGCCGGAGGTCCATCCGCCGTCGGCGCGAAGCCAGACCTGCGAGGCGCCGGCCAGGTAGACCTCGCGGCTCGAGCGCCCCCACAGCCCGCGCCATTGGGTCTCTGCGGGCACAGCCGACTGCAGCGATCGCCAGCCCCCAGCCACGCTCCGCTCGGCGAGCATGCCGTTGTCGCCCGCGACGATGACGTCGTCTCCGTCGCCGTACACCGCGGTGAGCCGCGTGCCGTGGGGCAGCGGCGCTTCCCAGCACCAGCCCTCGGCGCAGAAGCCCGGGTACAGGAGCGGCTCGACGCCCGCGTCCGTTCCACCTCCGTCGCCACCGCCGTCCGCCGGCGCCCCGCCATCGCCCGTGGCGCCACCGTCGCTGCCTCCATCGGCGCCGCCAGAGACGCACCGGCCGCCGTCGAAGCAGTCGTTCACGCGCCGCTCGAAGTCGAGGCACGCCGACGCGAGCACCACCACGCACGCGCCGAGCCACCTCACAGCGCACCTCCCAGGCCCACCACGCCGCCGCCCGGCACCGGCGTGAACGAGACGGCCGGCGCCGGCGCGCCCGCGATGAACATGACGAGCGCGGTGGCCCCGCTCGCGAGCGCCAGCACGCCCCCCGCCCACCCCAGCAGCTCGAACGTCTGGCCTGAGCGCACGATCGGGTCGAGGTCGGCCCGCGTCACGCCCGGCTCGAGGCGCTTGTCGAGGTCCGCCGAGCGCCCCAGCGCCAGCCCGTAGAAGATCCCCCCGGCGATCGCGAAGCCGCCCGCCGCCACCGCCGGGATCCACGCGAGCGACCGGGCGCTCCTCGGCGCCGGCTTGACGCCCAGCTCGAGCGCCAGCCCCGCCGCCGCTGTGTCGAGCGCGTCGAGCAGCTGCTCCTGGCTGGTCGCCTTCGCGAGCTGGGTCGCCGCCACCTTGCCGTCACCCGCGCGCAGCACCCGCAGGTTCACCTGCCAGGTGGACTCGAGCTTCGCGATGCTGGCCGTGAGGATCAGCTCGGCCCCCAGCGCGTTCCCCAGCTCGACGAGGCAGCTCGAGGTGTCCTCCCCGCAGCCGAGCAGCTGCTTCTGGCGCTCGACCCCCAGCACCGTCGAGATGTCCTGCGCGGTGATCACCGAGAGCCCCCTGCTCCGCAGCGCCGAGGCGAGGTGCGTCGCGAAGAACTGCGCCTTCTCGGCGCTCACCTCGACCGTCGTCCACGGCGGAGCTGCCAGCTTCGGCGCCTGGCTCAGGGCCAGCGCCAACGTCAGCGAGAGCATGAGCCGCACCGTAGCACTGGCCCGCGCACCGGCAGCGGCGCTTCGCCACGCGCCCGCATACACTGGCGCCCCCGCATGAGCCGCCCGCGCGCCCGCCCCCGCTTCAGCTTCGAGTCGCCGCTGACACCGGAGCAGGTGAACGCGCGCGTTCGCGTGCGCCTGGCCCGGCACGAGGGCGTCGTCGAGGGCTCGGTGCACCCGCGCACCATCAACCTCTGGGTGCGGCCGGCCGAGCGGCACCTCTGGTCTCCGCACCTCGATCTCCAGCTCGTCGAGCTGCCGTCGAAAGGCACCCGCCTCGACGGGCTCTTCGCGCCGCACCCGCAGATCTGGACCGCCTTCGTCGCCGTGCAGGCGCTGTTCGGCTTGCTGTCGATCGCGGCCGCGGTGCTGCTGTACAGCCAGGTCACCCTGAACGGGCGCGTGCTCGAGGCGGCGGTGGGGCTCGCGGTGATGCTGGTGGGCGGCGGGCTCGCCTACGGCGCGGCCTATGTCGGCCAGGGCTTCGGCTCGGAGCAGATGTACGAGCTGCGCGCGTTCCTGGACGCGGCGCTTCGCGAGGACGGCTCCTGAGCTGCGTCACGGCTCCGCGATGCCGTGCGCGAGCTGGGAGAGCCCCTTCACGTCTTCGATCGCGTCGCCCAGGTACGGCGTCGCCACCGCGAACGCGGTCGCCGGCACCTCGGCCGCGAGCTGGGCCAGCAGCTCCCGATCGCGCTTCACCCGCCCGAGCTCGAGCTGCGCGAGCTGCTTGAGCTTCGCCAGGCCCGCCTTCGCTGCCGGCAGCTCGGGGTTCGACGACTGCTCGAGCTGCTCGGGCGTCACCAGCCCCTCGGTGCGCACCCACGAGCGGTTCAAGATGAAGCCCGCGAACGGCAGCCCCATCGTCTTGATGCGATCGCGGAAGAAGCGCGCGTCGTCGAGCGCCGCCTGATCGGGGCTCGTCACCAGCAGGAACGCCGCGTCGTCGCTCTTGAGCAGCTTGCGAACGCCCTCGGCGTGGGCGCGCATGGGCCCGAACATGCCCGTGAAGGCGGCGAGGAACTCCTGCAGCTCGGCGAAGAACTCCTGGCCGAACACCTTGCCGAACACCGTGCCGATCAGATCCTGCGCCTTCTTGAAGAAGCCGCGCGCGGTGCCGGGCAGGAACAGGGTGATGATGCGCTCGTCGAGGAAGCGGGCGAGCTTCCCCGGGGCCTCGAGGAAGTCGAGGGCGTTGCGCGCGGGCGGCGTGTCGAGCACCACGAGCTCGTACCGGCCGCTCGTCGACAGCTCGTACAGCGCCTCGGCGGCCGTGTACTCCTGCATGCCGGCGACCAGCTCGGACAGGTGGCGGAACAGCCGGCTCGCGAGCACCCGCTCGGCCTGGTCCTTCGTGGGCGCCATGCGGTGCACCAGGCTCTCGAACACGACGTCGGGGTTCAGCATCCACGCGTCGAGGGTGCCGTCGGTGATGCCGGCCTCGGCGAGCACCTCCTTCGACAGCGGCGTCGGGTGCCGCATGTGCTCTTGAATGCCCAGCGCCTGCGCGAGCCGCTTCGCCGGGTCGATCGTCAGCACCAGCACCTTCTTGCCCGCCCGCGCGCCCGCCAGCGCGAGCGCAGCCGCCGTCGTCGTCTTCCCGACGCCGCCCGCGCCGCAGGCGACGATCACCTTCTTCGTCGTCACGAGCGTGTGGAGATCGGCCGCCGGCATCGTGAAGTCATGTTAACGGCGCGCCGCTTCCGTTGCGACGGCGAACCGCGCTCCGTACATCGGGTGGCACACGGAGGCTTCATGGGCACGATGACGGGCAAGCGGGTGCTGGTGACGGGCGCGACGGCGGGCATCGGCCTCGAGACGGCGAAGGCCATCGCGAAGGAGGGCGCCGAGCTCATCATCGTCGGCCGCAACGAGGAGAAGACGAAGGCGGTGGCCGAGCAGGTGAAGGCCGAGACCGGCAACCCGAACGTCACCTTCCTGCTCGCCGATCTCTCGTCGATGGCGCAGGTGCGCAGGCTCGCCGCCGACTTCCTCGCCCGCTACGACCGCCTCGACGTGCTGGTGAACAACGCCGGCGCGGTGAACCCGAAGCGCGAGACGACGGCAGACGGCCACGAGTCCACCTTCGCCACCAACCACCTCGCGTACTTCCTCCTCACGAACCTGCTGGTGCCCGCGCTCGAGAAGGCAGCGCCGTCGCGGGTGGTCTGCGTCGCCAGCGAAGCGCACCGGGGCTCGACGCTCGACTTCGACGACCTGATGAGCGAGCGCTACAGCGCCTTCCGCACCTACAGCCGCTCGAAGCTCGCGAACATCCTCTTCGGGCGTGAGGCCGCGCGTCGGCTGCAGGCGAAGGGCATCAGCGTCAACACCCTGCACCCGGGCGTGGTGGGCTCGAACTTCATCGCGGGGAAGGGCGGGTTCTGGGGCGTCATCGGCACGCTGAGCCGCGTCTTCCTGATCTCGAACGAGCAGGGCGCGAAGACGAGCGTCTTCCTCGCCACCTCGAAGGACGTCGAGGGCGTCACGGGCAAGTACTTCGACAAGTGCCGGGAGCGCGCCCCGAGCGCGGCCGCGATGGATGACGCTGCGGCCGCAAAGCTGTGGGCCATCAGTGAGCAGCTCACCGCCGCGTGAGCCTCGCGACAGGACTGCGCGGTGGCGTACACTCGCCGCTCCTTGCGTGCCCTCGCCCCGATCGCCGTGTCGCTGCTGCTGGCCTGTCCTCCTCCGCCGCCGGCCTGCCGGGCCGACACCTGCGCCGGGTGCTGCAGCGCTGACGATCGCTGCGTCGACCCGACCCCCGCCGCCTGCGGCACGGCCGGCTCGATGTGCGTCGCCTGCGCGATGGGGCAGAGCTGTGTCATGGGGGCCTGCGAGGCTCCGGTGGACGCGGGCCCGCGGCAGCTGGAGATCACGGCGATCGAGCGCCTCGGCTGGGACGCGGACGGGGGCACCCGGCCAATCCTCGGGCCGACGGTCACCACCGCGGGCATCTGGGTTCGCGGCCCGATGGGCGCGCTCGTGTTTCAGCCCGGCCTCGTCGGAGAGAACGGGACGATCATCGTCGCGCAGCCGCCGGCTGGTCGGGTGATGGCGCAGCTCGGCGCGGACCTCTTCCTGGTCACGGCCGAGCGAACGGTGCTCTTCGAGCGCTACGTCGGCGGGCGCCCCGGAGCGGTGACGGCCGACGCCTCGACGCCGGTCAGCTTCGCCGTGCAGGGCCTCGTGGCGGCCGACGCGGGCCATCGCGTGCGCGTGTTCTTCACCCAGGATCGGGAGGCCCTCGGCCTCGAGGCGCGCGCCATGCCGCCGCTCTCGACGGGCACCACCACCTTCTCGGCGACGGTGGACTGGGCGACGGTGGCGCCGGGACGGGTGGCGCTGCCCGAGGCCGCCGCCGGTGACGAGGGCTGGTTCCTGCACCTGCTCGAGCGCGATCTGGACGCCGGGCTCTCGGAGCGCCAGCTCGTGGCTGCTGGTCGTTTCCCCGCGGTGACGATGACGTCGGGTTCGCCCGCCACGCTCCAGCAGACACTGTCGCCTGCCCCCACCGACACCATCGCCCTCGATATCGACACCAGTGGCCCTCGCAGCCTCGCGACGCAGTTCGGGAGCCGGCCCGCGACGGGCACCCAGTTCCTGCTCGCGCTGCTCGCCTTGCCCGGCTCCACGCCCGGAGCGCTCTCTCCCCTCACCACGCACGTGCTCCGCGTGCCCGAGGCGCAGCCGTTTCCGCCCTCGACGCAGGCAGGACGCCCGTTCCCCCCGGGCTGGCAGACGCTCGTCGACTTCCGCTACCAGACCTCCTACGGCCGGCGGGCGCCCGGAGGCGCCGCGTTCACGTTCTTCGGCGGGCTCCGCACGGTCGAGCCGCTCGACACGTTCCGCGCTCGCCGCTGGGCAGTCGGTCTCGGGCCCCCGCGGCTCGTCGAGGTGTCGGGCCGGCGGCTGGAGTTCGACACCAGCGCGATCGGACAGACGCCGACCATCCGGTGGACGGCGCCGACGATCGGCACGCCGACCGCTTATCGCGCGACCTGGTACCCGTTGTCGGGGACGGCGCCGCGGGTCTTCTGGACGAGCGACACGAGCCTCGACATGCCGCCTGGCGTGCTCGATCAGAACGCAACCTGGGTGCTCGAGCTGGCCGCCGTCCGCACGGGAGACGGTCGTCCTGGCAACGCCGTCCCGCTCGCCGAGGCCACCTTCATCTCTGGGGTCCTCACGCCCTGACGCGAGTGTGTCGGCAGCGCGCCTCGAACGTGCGCCCGTGTGGGATTGCGGACATTCGTCGGCGAGAGGACAATTCGAAGCGATGGTTCGAGGTCTTCTGCTGATGGCGATGGTGGTGGCCCAGCTCGCGAACGCGGGCGGCACGAAACGGCTGGTGGTTCAACGGTCCACCACGGCGATGACGGCAGTCCGCGACTGCTACATCTGGGAAGACTCGGTCGGGAACAACGGGAACTCCAACACGCTCTACACGGGGCGGGTGGGCGTCGGCTCGAAGAACACCTTCCTCTGGTTCGATCTCAGCGGGCTGCCTGAGGACGCGATCGTCAGGGAAGCGCGGCTGCTCCTCGAGAACACGGGCCACGGCGGCGCGCCCATCGAGATCCACTTCGCCAGCCGGGCGTGGATGGAGACCGAGCCCAACTGGACGGCGTGGAGCACGGCCTTCGAGCCGCGCGTCCTCAACACCTTCACCCCCGTCCTCGGGCGCAACTTCGTCGACGTCACGATCGCGGTGGAGAAGTGGTTCAGCGGCGAGCCCAACAACGGGCTGGTGCTGCTCCAGACGCCCGGCAGCGCGGCAGCCACCTTCAACTCGAGCGAGATCTCCACGCAGTCGCTCCGGCCGGCGCTCGAGGTGCTCTACGACCGCAAGCAGCCGCTGGCCGTGTCCCCGGTGCCGACGCTCGGAGCGAGCTGCAACGCGCTCCTCACGTACCCGCTGCGAGCGCACGCCCCGAACGCCACCTCCTGGTCCGCCGCCTCCGCGCCTGAGGGCTTCGCGATCGATCCAGCCTCGGGAGAGCTGACCTGGCGCCCGGTCAGCGCCCAGCGTGGCCTCCACGAGATCACCGCCCAGGCCGAAACGGCAGACGAGCGGCTCGACGTTCCCCTCACCATCGAGGTGCGCTGCGTGGAGCCGTTCCGGGTGGGGTGCTCGGCCGCGCCGGGCGGGGTCCTCGGGGCGCTCGCGCTGATGCTCAGCCGTCGGCGTCGCTGACGTTCACTCCAGTTCTCACCCGGTTCCTGAACACTGAAGTGGAGCGCGCCTGCTCCTTCCCCGCTGCCCCCAGCAGTGGTCGGTCGGGCCTTCGCGCGCCCGGAAGCTGCCCGAATTGCTCCAGGCCCATGTGGCACTCCCCGTGAAGAGAGCCCGGGCATGGGTCTCCTCGTCGCCACCACCACGCTCCTCCTCGCCGGAACGCCTGCACACGGCTTCCTCGGCAACTTCACCGTCGGCCTGCGCGCCAGCGATTCGTCGGCGCTCGCTTCCCAGCTCGAGTCGCTCGGCGACCGGGTCGATGGCGTCGGCCTCGAGCGCAGGGTGAGTGACGTGGGCGCTGGCGGGACGCGGCAGCACGAAGACGAGCTCCTCCTCGCGCTGCGCACCGCGTCCGAGGGGCAGCGCCGCTCCTTCCACGTCGCCTGGGACGTGCGCGGCGCCGAGGCCGAGCGCTGGGCCGCGCTGGTGCGATGGGACTGGGCGAACGTGATCGACGGCCAGCTCCGCCTCACGGCGTCGGGCTCGTACCTGCGGGAGCAGGGGCGGCCGGTGGTGGTGCTGCGCGGGCTGGGCGCGGTCGATGCGCCGGGCACCGTCGCCGAGACGATGGATCTGATCGACTGGCTCAAGGACCGGGGCTGCTACGTGGTGGCGCGGGTGCCGGCCGGCTGGCGGCAGGGGGCGACGCGGCCCCACTTCCTGTCGGCCTTCGCGCGCGTGGACGCGGTGCAGGTCGAGCCGACGTCCGGGCCCCGGTCCGAGGAGGTGCTGCGCGACGACTCGGCGCTCGCGGTGCAGCTCGGGCTCGGCCTTCAGCTCGCCTTCGACGCCGCGACCCTCGCCGAGGTGTCCGAACCCCGTGAGCTCGAGTCCGGAGCCCGGAGCGCCGGGCTGCCCGTGTCCTCCGCTCCGCTCCAGCCGGCCGAACCCACCGCGCCTCCCGCCGTCTTCGAGCCAGCCCTCGCGAGGGAGCCGTGATGCGATCGGCCCGGGTTTCGGGGACCGGCGGGGTAGGCTCTGCGACGAGGTGGCTCATGGTTCGTCTCGTCGTCGCCCTGTCGCTGCTGGTGCTCACCGGCTGTCCCTCGGACAAGTCGTCCTCGAAGGTGGTCCTGGCGGGCACCGACGCCGACGCCGGCGCCACCGGCCCCGGTGACTCGTTCGCGCGCACGTTCACCAGCCGGGAAGACTTCAGGTCCGGCACGTACAACGGGATCTCGGACGACAACGCGGGCGAGCTCACGATGGCGATCGGCCAGTCGCGGTTCGCGACCCCGTACATGTGGGTGCCCAACTCGTCCGAGAACTCCATCTCGGCCATCGACACGAAGACGTCGGCGGTGATCGGCACCTGGCCGCTCACCAGCGACACGGGTGAGCCCTGCTACAACCCGTCGCGCACCACCGTGGACTTCAACTTCGACTGCTGGGTCGGCTGCCGCGGCACCAACTCGTACCTCGAGAGCTACGGTGGGCAGCCGCTGAGCCAGGTGGACACCAAGGTGATGAAGGTGTCGCTGCGCGAGGGGCGGGTGATCAAGTCGATCAGGGTCGGCCACGCTCCGCGCGCGCTCGCCCTCGACGCGAAGAACCACCTCTGGGTGGGCAATTCGGTGGACGACACGGTGTGGGAGATCGACGGAGACACCGGCCAGTGCTACCGCGGTGACGGCCCCGGCTGCGCGCAGCCCGCGATCCAGCTCGGCTGCGACTTCCCCTACGGCGCGGTGGTCGATCAGAAGCAGATGTTGTGGGTCGTCTGCCGGGGCTACGCGGGGCAGGACGGGCGCGTGGCGAAGGTGGACACCGCCACCGGCGCCGTGCTCGGCCGGTACGGGCCCTTCGGCACGGTCAGGCCCACGGTGTTCGGCGATCCGCGCGGCGGCTGCATTCAGCTCTATGGCATCACCGTCGATCAGCTCGGCGACATCTGGGTGGGCGGCTTCACCTGCAACGACGTGATCAAGCTCTCGGGGGCCACCGGCGAGCTGATGGGCGTGAAGAAGCTCGGCGGCACCACGACCCGCGGCGTCGCGGTCGATCTCGATGGCAACGTCTGGGCGGCCTCGAGCACGACCTCGACGGTGACGAAGATCGAGGGCGCCACCGGCAACCTGCTCAAGACGATCGACGTGCCGAACGGGCCCATCGGGGTGGCGGTGGACGCCTACGGCCACATGTGGGCGGTGAGCCAATCGGCCAACTCGGTCACCAAGGTGAACGGCGTGGACAGCTCGAAGAAGGCCACCACGGTGGGCCAGGGGCCCTACTCGTACAGCGACATGCTGGGGCTCTCGCTGCGCATGGTGACGCTGGGCCGGCAGGCCGTCGCCACCTGGCGGGGCGTGGTGGACAGCAACGACGACGCCTCGAAGTTCAGCACCGTGAAGTGGTCGGTCGAGACGCCGACCAACACCAGCCTCGCAGTGCGGGTCCGCTGTGCGCCCACGAAGGCGGCCCTGGCCACCGCGGCGTTCGGCAGAGACCTGGCGTCGTCAGGCGCGGCGGTGGACAGCGGCGGCGGCAGTTGCTCCCGGGCCACGCCGCAGCGCTTCCTCGAGGCTGAGGCGCGCTTCACCTCGACCGGCACCAGCGCGAGCCCCGCCCTCAAGGACCTCACGGCCTACTGGGCGAAGTGACTCCGTGGAGCCGTCGTGCTCGCGTCCGCAGGGCTTTCTGAGCAGACTCGCACCGTGTCTCTGAGGCGCCTTCCCCTCACCGCGCTCGCTG
This sequence comes from Myxococcaceae bacterium, assembly GCA_016793095.1. Classification (GTDB taxonomy): domain Bacteria; phylum Myxococcota; class Myxococcia; order Myxococcales; family Myxococcaceae; genus Xiheimicrobium. Next base: position 57,692 of record JAEUJQ010000005.1, read on the forward strand.
CGCTGAGCCTGCTCACCTGCGTCGACGTCGAGCTCCGCAGCCTGCCCAGGCCGCGCGAGGTGATCGCCCTGGACGGCGAGTTCTGCACCGGCGAGCCCTACGACACCGCGCGCAACCTGCGCGTGCTCTTCGTCGTCGATTCGTCGAGCAGCATGCGCTGGAACGATCCGAACGATCTGCTGGTGACGTCCATCGAGCACCTCACCCGGCGCTACGCCTCGCAGCCGAACATCTCGTTCGCGATCATCCGCTGGGGCTCGTCGCGGGTGGTGAAGGAGAACGTCGACTTCGAGCCGGCCGGCTCCGACCCGCCGCTCTTCACGAACGACCCGGCGAAGCTGGCGGCGATCTTCGCGCGCATGCGCCAGCCCCCGACGGTCAACCCGCTCAAGTACCTCGACGGGACGAACTACCTGATGGCGCTCTCGGCGGCCGGTGACTACCTCGTCACCGACGTCGCGAAGAACCCGACCGAGACGCTGACGTCCCGCTACATCCTCCAGTTCGTCACTGACGGCATGCCCCAGTCGGCCACCGACGATCCGTCGATCACCCGGCGCAACATCCTCGCCGAGGTCGAGAACCTGGCGAACCGCTACGCCGCGCGGACCGACGTCACCTCGATCGCGCAGGACGTGGTGGCGCCCCCTGAGTTCCTCGGGCTGCTGCCGGCGATGGCGCGCTCGGGCGGCGGCACCTACACCCAGCTCACCGGGCCGGGCGGCCTCGACGCCGTCTTCGACGCGACGATCAGCGGCGGCGCGAACCTGATCGACTACCAGCTCGGCACCGCCTTCGTCTGGAACCGGCAGGCGCGCGTGGTGGCGTTCCGCGGCGACGCAGGCGTCCACGTGGACAGCGACGGCGACGGGCTCATCGACGCGCAGGAGGTCGAGCTGGGCACGAACCCGCGGGCCGTGGACTCCGACGGCGACGGGCTGACCGACCTGTTCGAGGTGCGGGCGAAGGGTGGGTACGATCCCACCGCGAAGAACGTCTACCAGCTCGGCCCCGACGGCGGCTCCGACGTCGATGGCGACAGCCTCACCGCCTTCGAGGAGGAACAGCTCGGCACCCGGCCGGACTCGGTGGACACCGATCGCGACGGCGTGCCCGACGATCTCGAGCTCGCCGCGGGCTCCGACCCGGTGATCGCCGACGACACCGCCGACCCCGACGGCGATCGCGTCACGACCGTGAAGGAGATCTTCGAGCACACCGACTTCGCCACCGCCGAGGACCCCGAGCTGCGCCGGCAGGTGGCCTACCGGTGGGCCCCGCCGGAGCTGGTGCGCACCGACCGCGGCGTGCGCTGCTATTCCTTCCGGGTCGAGAACGTGGGGCTCGCGCACTCGACGGCCAGCGTCGATCTCCAGGGGCGCCGACGCCCCGAGCGCTTCAACGAGCTCGAGGTCGTGGTGCTGGGCCGGGCCGTCGTGGGGACGTCGCTCGGGGTCGCCGCCGAGCGCTCGTTCCCGGTGCGGCAGTTCCGCGCGAGGCGCTACGTCATCACCGGCGCGGGAGGGAGCGCCAACCCGCCCACCTCGTCGCTGCGGCTGACCGCCGGGGAGTTCTGGCCTTGAGCCGCCCGCTGTTCGCCGCGCTGTCGTTCGCGCTGGTCGCCTGCGGCCCGCCGAGCCGCTTGAACGGGACGATTCGTGATCGCGCGAGCCTGCAGTTCACCGAGGTCCGCGCGCAGTTCCTCGTCGATCAGCTCTCCATCAGGTACCTCGACACCCGGGGCGCGGTGCAGGAGCCGGTGCGCCTGACGATCCCCTCGGCGCTCGCGGTGGACGGCGCGACAGTGCCGCTGCCGGGCCGCGGCGTGCTCGTCGAGCACTTCGTCGTCAAAGAGAACGAGCAGGGCGTGCTCGCGCCAGAGCCGCCCTTCCCGCCGGTGCAGGAGGGCGAGCTGGTGCTCGACGAGGTGAACATCACCCAGGGCATGCTGATCGAGGGCGAGTTCCACCTCGTGTTCGCCGGCTCGCTGGACACGCTGAACGGTGACTTCGCGGCGCGGGTGACGCTGCCCTGACGGTGACGTCGTGCTCGTGTGCGCTCTGAGCTGTGACGCCGCGCGGCTCGTGCCGTGACTGCCCGGCGCCTCGGGCGCTCGGCCGGACAGTGCTGGTGGGCGGCGGGCCGGGTCTGCCCGACGCATGTACCAGGGAGAGCTCGTGCTGTGGCTCGGCTGGTGCCGGCGGGGCGCGGTGCTGAGCTGACGGGCCTCAGAGCGCCGGGAGGAGGGCGAGGGTCGCGTGGCTGCCGGCGCCCTCGACCTCGGACAGCACCACGTGATCCGCGGTGGCCCGTTCCCTGAGCACCGCCAGCGCCGCCTGCGCCCGCTCGATGCGCCGCAGCTCCCGCGCCCCCAGCACCAGCCCGCCCTGCGCGCTCAGCACCTCTGACACGGCAGCCCGCTCCTCCTTCGAGAAGGGATCGTTCGGGACGCGGTTCACCACGATCGCCGAGACCGGCAGCCGGTGCTTCGTGAGGCCTTCCTGCAGCTCGAGCGCCTCGGTGACGGGCAGCAGCTCGGGCAAGGTGACGATCAGCGTTCCGGTGATGCGTGGGTCGGTGAGCACCGCGAGGCCCTCTTCGGCGACGCGGCGAATCGGCCCGGCGGGGATCACCCGGATCAGGAACTCGGGGATCTGCGCGAGCGCGAGCGCGTGGCCGGTCGCGGGGGAGTCGAGCAGCACGATCTCGTACGCATGCCCACCGGCCGGGTTCGGCAGCCGGAGCAGATCGAGCATGCGGTACATCACGCCCATGTCGCTGAACCCCGGCGCCGCCGAGAGGAACTTGCGGAGCGCCTGAGAGCGCATCGCGGTGTCGGCCAGCAGCTTGATCGGCAGGCTGGCCTGGAGGAACCGGTGGTGGCCGGCCGTGGGCGTCACCAGCACCGCCGACAGGTTGGGCGCGATCCGCTGGGGCTCCTCGGTCAGCCCTCTCACGCCGAGGGCGATCGCGAGCTGCGAGGGGGTCTCGGCCGTGGGCACGATCTCTGCCGCCAGGACCCGCCGCCTCGACTCCGCGTAGTGCCGGGCGAGCGCCGCGGTGAGCGTGGTCTTCCCGACCCCGCCCTTGCCGGTGACGATGATGAGGCGACGCTGAACGAGCCGGGCGAGCGACATCGTCAAAGCCAGCGCCTGCGATAGAAGAACACCGCCAGCGCGGCCGAGAGCAGCGCCGACCCCGCGACCAGCACGACGAAGGCGGCTGGGTGCTGCTGGAGCGGCAGGCCCACGTTCATGCCGTAGAAGCTCGCCACCACCGTGGGGATCGCCAACAGGATCGTCAGCGACGTCAGCACCTTCATCACCACGTTCAGGTTGTTCGAGATGATCGAGGCGAACGCGTCCATCATCTGGGAAAGGATGTCCTGCGAGATGCGGGTCACCTCGATCGCCTGGCGGACCTCGACCGCGACGTCGTCGAGCAGCTCGTCATCGCCGGGGCCCACCGGGAAGTGCTGATCACGTCTCAGTCGCCCCAGCACCAGCTCGTTGCCCGACAGCCCGGTGGTGAAGTGCACCAGCGCCTTCTGGTGGCGCAGCAACTGGAGCACCTCGGCGTTTCGCAACGACTGCTGCAGTTGATCCTCGAGCTGGTCGACCTCGGTCTCGAGCTCGTGAAGGTGGGTGAGGAAGCGGGCCGCCGTTCGTTCGAGCAGGCGCAGCACGGCCTTGAGCGGCCGCTGGGCGTCGAGGCCCTCGGCTGGCGCGAAGTCGTGCACGTCGAGTTCGTCTCTGCTGATGGTGACGAGGCGGTCCCGGGTAGCGATGACTCCAAGGGGGGACGTTCGGAAGGGCAGCTCGCCGGGCGTGCCGCGCACCGGCACGCGGATGATCACGAGCGAGGCCGACGCGTCGCGGTCGAGGCGCGGCAGCTCGTTGGGGTCGAGGGCGTGCAGCAGGAACTCACGCGACAACCCCGTCGCGGCGAGGGCGTCGAGCTCGTTGGCGGCGGGGTTCGTGACGTGCAGCCAGCCCGTGGCCGGAGCGTCGCTCGCGGCCTTCATGGCTCGGCTCCCGGCGTCCCACGCTCGAATCACGGCGTCCTCATACTCCACCGCCCAGTCGAGTCGATCATCGTCCGCGTCACGTCGTCGTCGACTCAGGCGGGTTGTGACCGGGCAGGCAGGCGTCTTCCCTCGTTGCTGGTGTGGCCGCGCTGTGGCAGCACCCGGTACATGAACGTGCTGCTGTGCCGTCACGGCGAGACGCCGTGGAACCGAGAAGGGCGCTACCAGGGCCACACCGACATTCCGCTGGCAGAGAGCGGAGAGGGGCAGGCGAAGGCGCTGGGCGAGCGGCTGGCCGAGGTGACGATTCACCGGGCGGTCGCTTCGCCGCTGTCTCGCGCGCGCCGCACCGCCGAGTACGCGCTCGGCGGCCGCACGCTCACGCTCGCGTTCGACGACGGGCTCAAGGAGATCTCGCACGGCGGCTGGGAAGGGAAGCTGGTGAGCGAGATCGAGGCCTCGCACCCTGACCTCCTCGACGCGTGGAAGCACCGCCCCAACGCGACGTTGCCGGCGGGGCCGAACGCCGAGTCGCTCCAGCAGGTGCTCGATCGCGCGTGGCTCGCGCTGGGCCGGGCGACGAAGGGCCTCGGGGCCAGCGAGACCGTGCTGGTGGTGGCGCACGACGCGGTGAACCGCGTGCTGCTGTGCCGGGTGCTGGGCCTGCCGCTCGAGCGCGTGTGGTCGTTCCGTCAGGCCCCGGCCACGCTGAACGTGTTGTCAGGCGACACGCTCGAGGCGCTGCAGGTCGTGCGGCTCAACGACGCCGATCACGTCGCGCCGCTGTTCAAGGAAGCCGTTCACAAGGCCGTCTGAGCCCGAGGGCACCATGCGAGTCATCAACTTCAACGCCGGGCCGGCCGGCCTCCCGCTGCCAGCGCTCGAGCGCGCGCGGGATGAGCTGCTCGACTTCCAGGGCTCGGGCATGTCGATCATGGAGCACTCGCACCGCGGCAAGGAGTACGACGCGGTCCACCAGGAGACGATCGCCCGGCTCGAGCGGCTGCTGGGCCTGCCGAAGACGCACACGGTGCTGTTCTCGACCGGCGGCGCGTCGATGCAGTTCGCCCTCATCCCCACCAACTTCCTGCACGCCGGCACGAGCGCCGACTACGTGCTGACGGGCGGCTGGTCGGAGAAGGCCCTCGACGAGGCGAAGGTGCTGGGCCAGACGCGCGTCGCCGCCAGCACCCGCAACCCCGACGGCCGCTACACGCGGGTGCCCACGCAGGCCGAGGTGACGTTCGATCCGAAGGCGGCGTACGTCCACACCACGTCGAACAACACGCTGTTCGGTACCCAGTTCCATTCCTTCCTCGACACCGGCGCGGTGCCGCACGTCTGCGACATGAGCTCGGACTTCCTCTGGAAGCCGATCGACTGCGCGAAGTTCGATCTCATCTACGCTGGGGCGCAGAAGAACCTGGGGCCCTCGGGCGTGGTGGTGATCGTCGCGAAGAAGGCCTTCCTCGAGAGCGCGCGGAAGGACATCCCGAAGGTGTTCCGCTACCAGACGCACGCCGAGGCGAACTCGCTCTACAACACGCCGCCGACGCTCGCGATCTACCTCGTGCGCAACGTGCTCACGTGGATGGAAGGGCAGGGTGGCCTGCCGGCGATGGAGCGACGCAACCGCGCGAAGGCCGACGCGCTCTACGGCTGTCTCGACTCGCTCGCGGGCTTCTACTCGGCGCCGGTCGAGAAGGCCTCCCGGTCGACCATGAATGTGGTGTTCCGCCTGCCGTCCGAGGCGCTCGAAGAACAGTTCGTCGCAGAGGCGAAGAAGGCCGGCATGGTGGGGCTCAAGGGGCACCGCCTGACCGGAGGGCTTCGCGTCTCGACGTACAACGCGGTCTCGGAGGCCGACGTGCAGACGCTCGTCGGGTTCATGAAGTCGTTCGCGAAGTCGAAGGGCTGAGGCTAGCGTCGCCGCACTCACGTCGTCGGAGGTGCTCACATGAAGCGCGTGCTGCTGTTGTCGGGACTCATCGCGGGGTCGGCGTTCGCCGGCGAGCTCAAGGGCGTGAAGATGCCCGACGAGGTGCAGGTCGACGGAAAGGCGCTGAAGCTCAATGGCATGGGCCTGCGCGTGAAGTTCATCGTGCAGGTGTACGTGGCCGGTCTGTACGTCGAGAACGTCAACAAGGACGCGAACGCCATCCTGAAAGCGGACGAGGCCCGTCGGGTGGACATGAAGATGCTCCGCGACCTCGACAAGAAGGCGATCGTGGACGCGATCCGCACCGGCTTCGACAAGAACTCGGCCGACAAGCTGCCCGCCCTGAAGGAGCGGCTCGACACCTTCTGCGGCCTCATCACCGACCTCAAGGAAGGCCAGACGCTGTCGATCAGCTACGTGCCCGGCAAGGGCACCTCGGTGGCGGGCTCCGCAGGCGCCACGCTGGTGCCCGGCAAGGACTTCGCCGACGCCCTGTTCGCCGTGTGGCTGGGCAAGGCGCCCGTCGATGACGGGCTGAAGAAGGGCATGCTTGGCGGGTAAGTGCCCGTCGTGAGGCCGGAATCACGCGATCTCGCGGCCTCGTAGATCCGCCCCCGGGCTCCTGCGTTGAAGGGCTCACACCCTCACCAGGAGTCACCCCACATGAAGCGCTCCGCTCTGCTCGCCGCGTGCTGCGCGGCGTTGATGGCCGTCCCTTCTCTCGCTGCCGAGACGCCGCGGGAGCCGAAGATCCAGATCGCCATCTTGATCGACACCTCGAGCTCGATGGACGGCCTCATCAACCAGACGCGGGAGCAGCTCTGGAAGATCGTCAACACGTTCGCGACCGCGAAGCGCGACGGCAAGCGCGCGAAGCTCGAGCTGGCCCTGTACCAGTACGGCAACGACGGGCTGCCCGCGGCCAACCACTACGTGAAGAAGATGTCTGATCTCACCTCGAACCTCGACAAGGTGTCGGAGCAGCTGTTCGCCCTGCGCACCAACGGCGGCGAGGAGTGGTGCGGCGCGGTCATTCAGCACGCGATGAAGGAGCTCGAGTGGAGCGGCAACGCGGGCGACCTGAAGCTCATCTACATCGCCGGCAACGAGCCGTTCGACCAGGGCCCCATCGCGTACCGCGAGGTCGTGAAGTCGGCGATCGCGAAGGGCATCGTGGTGAACACGATTCACGCGGGCGACCAGGCGACGGGCGTCTCGCAGCACTGGGCCGACGCGGCGAAGCTGGCTGACGGCGCCTTCCTCACCATCGATCAAAACCGCGCCATCGCCCGCGTCGACGCGCCGCAGGACGTCGAGATCGCGAAGCTGAACGAGGCGCTCAACAAGACGTACATCGGCTACGGCCCGCAGGGTGGCGAGGCGGTGGCCCGCCAGGCCGCGCAGGACTCGAACGCGCAGGGCATGTCGGCCGGCTCCCTGGCGACGCGCGCTGCCGCCAAGGCCTCGGTCCAGTACAACAACGCCGACTGGGATCTCGTCGACGCGAAGAAGGAGGGCAAGAAGGTCGCCGACATGCCCGCGGCGGCGCTGCCCGCGCCGATGCAGGCGATGAAGCCGGCCGAGCGCGAGGCCTACGTCGAAGAGAAGTCGAAGGAGCGCGCCGAGCTGCAGGCGAAGATCGCGAAGCTCGCGAAGGACCGTGACGCCTACGTCGCCACCGAGATGAAGAAGCAGGCGGAGAAGGGCGGCAAGGCGATGGACGAGGCGGTCATCGAGTCGGCCGTCTCGAAGGCGAAGGCCGCGAACTACGAGTTCTGAAGCGCCCACTGCGGCGTGACGCGAGCGGGGACTCCGGCCAGGCGCTGGGGTCCCCGTCGGCGTTTCGAGGGGCGCGATGAACGTCACGCGGGGGAAGGTGGGCCGCTCATGCCCGAGGCGAGCCGAAGGAGCCCCGCCCACCACGGCTGGGACTCCACGGTGACGTCAGCGCCGTCACGGCGAACGAGGAGCCCCTTCGGAGACACCACGGCCCAGGCCAGCCGCGCGCCCAGCGCCTCTTCGACGGCCTTCATCGTCGACTCGTCCTCGGCGCTGAAGGCGTGCGGCCCGACGGGGTGGCTGTGGACGATCAGCTCGAGCTCGTGCCGGTGCCGCCACAGCGCCTCCCAGCGCGCGCGGGAGTCGGGCAGGGCGAGGGCCGACTCCGACGCGTCGCTCCACAGCACCGCGCCGCCGCGGCCGATCAGCAGGAAGACCTCTCGCGCGCTCATGGCCACCTCAGGATCACCAGCGCCCCCGTGTCCATCGCCTCCTCGATCACGCCGATCAACGACTCCAGGGTGACGAGCTCGTCGCGTGGCGGGTGGCCCAGGCAGATGCCCGAGTCGATCACCTGCAGCGTCGCGCCGTCGACGATCGAGATGAAGCGCTCGCCGCGGTAGCGGAAGACGACCTCGAGCTGCCCGTCGCGCAGGCGCCGGAGGGTCTCGAGCTGGGCGCCGGCGGCGGCGAGCGTGTTCTCGGCCCGCTCCTCCACCGTGTCCTGCGGGCGGTTCCGCCGGCCCAGGCCTTGCGCGGCCTCGTGCGCCTGGCGATCACGGAGCGCCTGCCGTTGAACCTCGAGGTCCGCGGCGACGAGCTGCTGCTGGCGGCGCCGCTCGAGCTCGAGCAGCTCCCGGCGGGCCAGCTCGCGCTCGTCCTCCAGCGCTTGAAGCACCGCCTCGGCCTTCGGCGCGCCCTCCTCGGCGATCGGTCCGAGCGACAGCCGCACCTCGAGGGGAGCGAAGCGCACGTTCTTCTCGCGGCCGACGCGCTCGAGCACCGACAGCCCGTACGCCGCGCGGAGCGGCGCCGGCACGCCCTTCACGTCCTTCAAGGCCCGGCGCTCGGCCAGCGCCTCCCGCAGCGTGCCCTCGGCTTCGCTCTCGAACTCGAGGCTGTCGAAGAGCAGCGCGCCGTCGCTCCAGCGCCGGGCGACGATGGGGCTGAAGAGGGGCGGCTCCTCGTCTGGCAACAGCTGCACCGGCTCGATGACGCCGCCCTCGCGGAACAGGCGATCGCCGCGCAGCCAGCCGCGCACCTTCGGCCGCTTCGAGAGATCCGGCGGGTCGGCGGGCCCCTGCAGCGTCGCCTTCCGCCCCGAGACCTCGAACGAGTACCAGCCCGGCTTCCCCGGCGCCTCGCCCGTGAGGCGGAGCCGGCGATCCCCCGCGTCGACGTCGCGCCCGCCCAGCCACGGCAACACGAGCGCCTCGGTTTTCGCGAGGAACCGCCGGTAGTCCACCATCAGCCCTTCACCTCGAGCAGCGGCGTGCGCATGACCCGCTCCACCCAGCCCTGCTGCGGAGCGGTGCCCACGGCCACCGGCGCCTCGAGCAGCGCCTTCAGCACGCGCGGCACCTGGTACGGGTCGTCGAACGTCGACGCCTGCACCTCGCTGAAGGGCACCTTGAGCTGCCCTGCCGCCGAGCGCACCGTGTTGCCCCGCGCGCCGTGGCCCGCCACCGCGACGAGCATGGCCATGGCCGCCGGGGAGTAGCCCAGCTCACGGAAGGCGCGCGCGAACTGATCGCCCGCCTCGCCGGCCTCGTCGCCCACCACGATGACGATCAGCCGCGCCGAGTCCGGCAGGCGCACGCCCGCACCGTGGAGCGCGCGCACCGCCGCGCCGTGCGTGGTGCCGCCGCTCGCCTTGATCGTCTGCAGCATGTGCTTCACCGCCGCGCTGTTGGCCGCCTTCGGGACCAGCACCGTGCCCACCGTGTCGAAGGTCGCGATGTGCACCTTCTCGAGCGGGAAGCCGGCGAGGATGCGGGTCAGCGCCTCCTTCGACTGCTCGATCGCGCCCTCCATCGAGCCCGACTTGTCGATGAGGAACATCACGCGCACGTCGACGTCCTTCGTCGCCTCGGTCACGGCCTTCTTCACCGCGACATCGGCGGCCTCGACCAGCTTGTCCTTCAGCGCCTGCGAGCGGACGTTTTTCGCGACGTTCAGCGCGCGCTGATCGGTCGACTCGGCGATGGCCTTCTCCCAGCGCTGGCGGATCTCGGCGTCCGCCATGAGGCCCAGGGACTCGAGCGTCGGCGTCAACATGCGCAGGTCGCGGTCGGAGAGCGAGGGCACCAGCGCCGCCATGATCGCCGGCGTGAGGCCCACGTCCTTCGGCAGGCGGCCCACCACGTCCTTGTAGGCGAGGCGCTGGGTCTCGATCGCCTCGCAGATCTCGGCCTCGGACAGCCCGTCGAAGCGGTCCTTCTTCTCGAGCTTGAGCGCGCCCAGGCCCACGGTGCGGTGACCGCCGGCGGCCTGCTTCTGCTTCCAGCCCAGCACCTCGAAGAATCGCTGCGACTTCGGCTTGTAGCCGGCCTTGCGGGCGATGGCCTTGATGGTCTCCTTGAAGCCGGCCTTCACGAGGCCCTCGAGGAGCTGCGGGTTCGCCTCGCGGTACTCGAGCCACTTCTGCGCGGCGCGCTTCCACCGGCCCAGCGGCGCCTTCTTCGAGGCGGGATCACCGAAGCCGGCCTTGCGGTTCAGCTTCGCGATGGCGTCGGTCTCGAGCAGCTCGGCGACGCGCAGGACGGCCTTCGGCGTCATCATGCGCTGCGACTTCTTCTCGTAGAACAGCAGCATGGCCTCGCCGATGCGGCGGAAGTCGTCGTCGTAGAAGGCCACCGAGCCGTCGTCGTCCTTGACCGGCTGACCCGCGCGCGTCTGGACCAGCATGAGCGCCGAGGCCGCGACCTTCAGATCGCGCCAGTCGGTCTCCTTGAGCGCGTAGCTCGCGAAGTGGGCGAACAGATCCTGGTTGAGGGCGTAGATCTCGAGCAGCCGCGCGTAGAGGCGCTCGGCCGCGGTGACGTGAAGGCCGGGCTTCACCTCGACGGCGCCGCGCGGCAGGGCGACGCCCTTCTTCGGCCGCATCTGCCAGAGCCCACCGAGCTCGATGCCGGGGCGGTTGTGCCAGAGGTGCGCCGAGCTCGAGAGGATCAGATCGAGCAGCTTCTCAGCCGGGCCCATCTGCGCTTCCGGGAGCGGGTTTCGTGCGTTGGCCATGGCGTCATCCTCCCTTGGTCGGGGATGAACGCCATGACTTTCGGCCAGCCCGTCACTGACGTGCGGTCGTCACTGGCCGTCTTTTTCGCCGTCGAGGTAGCCGACCTGCGAGTCCTTCTTGAACATGAAGCGCTGCCCTGAGGGGAACGCGCCCACCGCGCAGGCGATCTTCCCGGAGTCGGGGTACTCGACGATGTCGAAGCCCTTGCCGACCGAGAGGCCGAGGTAGACGAGCTCAGCCGTGCCGTCGTTGATGAGCTGGTGTGCGCCGGCGCCTGCTTCGAACGCCACGTAGTCGCCAGGGCCGATGGCGGTGAGGCCGTCGGGCGTGCGCACCTTCGCGGTGCCAGAGACGACGTAGAGCGCCTCTTCGGTCACGTGGTGCGCGTGGAAGGGGAACGACTTCTTGCCTGGCGGCAGGCGCCACAGCGACGCCCCGAGCGCCGGGGACGACGACAGGGCCTTGCGCTGCTGCTGGAACGCGCCCTGGCTGAGCGCGTCGGTCCACGGGGCCTCGGCCGACTTCACGAGCTTCATGACAGTGCCTTTCTGGTGCTTGTGCGGGGAGAACGAGCGCGCGAGCCTCACACGCATGCGCCTCTGCGTCATCGTCGGAGTGGTCCTCGCGGCGCCGGCCGTCCGCGCGTCGTCACGCTTCGAGGTGATCGGCCTGTCGAAGACGCACCTCGCGGTCCGGGAGCTGTTCTCGCGCTCGGAGTGCTGCGGCGCCGACCCGGTGGTGGACTGCCGCTACGAGGGCGTCAGCCAGCTCGAGAAGCGCCCTCGACGTGCTGAAGCCCGGCATCGCCTTCGTGCGCATGCCCCAGCGCCTCGGCGCGGTCCGCCTGCACGTGCTGCCGTGGAAGGCCGGCGCGCTCGTGAGCCCGACCGGGAAGGACGTCGACGGCCTCAAGACGTTCGAGATCTACGAGTCCGTGACGAAGAGGGAAGCGTGCACGCAGAGGGCGGTGTCGACCGCGCGGCTGGCCGAGGCGCACGCGTACGCGAAGTCGGTCGGCATCGATCTGAAGGCGCCCCTCGAGGTCAGCACGGTCGAGGGTGATCCCACCGTGTCGGCAGACGACTGCACGAGCGCGAAGTACGCGCCGAGGTGCCGGCCCGAGGAGCCGATCGGACCAGCGTTCTTCGTCTTCGGTGAGGTGCCCGACACGCGGATCCTCCACCTCTTCGTCGAGACCGGGCCAGGCGCGTGGCGGCAGGCGACGGTGTCGAACAACGGCGGCGCCTGGCTCAGCCCGAGGCGCGAGGCCCTGAACGACGTCGGCCGCGTGGTGCACTTCCGGCGCTTCACCCACTTCATGGGCGAGGTGTTCGAGTTCCCCCTCTTCCTCGTCGTGCCCAGGTCGCAGTGAGGGGATAGGAGCGGCGCGCGTCGAGGCCGTCGGTTAAGTCGCGGCACATGAACGCTCCGCTGCCGAGGCTCACCCAGCTGTCCAGCTGCGCGGGCTGCGCCGCCAAGCTGCGCCCCGACGTGCTGCACGAGATGCTGAAGGGCCTGCCCAACACGAAGGTGAAGGAGGCGCTCGTCGGCTTCGAGACGAGCGACGACGCGGCGGTGTACCGGCTCAAGCCTGATCTCGCGGTGGTCGAGACGGTCGACTTCTTCCCGCCCGTGCTCGACGACCCGTTCGCCTACGGGCAGATCGCCGCGGCCAACGCGATGAGCGACATCTGGGCGATGGGCGGCCGGGCGATCTTCGCCCTCAACATCGTCGCCTTCCCGAAGGAGCTGCCGATCACGATCCTCCACGAGATCCTCGCGGGCGGCGCGTCGAAGGCGAAGGAGGCCGGCATTCCCATTCTGGGCGGGCACTCGGTGCAGTCGCCCGAGCCGAAGTACGGCATGGCGGTGACGGGCCTCGTGCACCCGAAGCGGGTGCTCACCAACGCCGGCGGCAAGGCTGGCGACGTGCTGATCCTCACCAAGCCGATCGGCACCGGCATCGCGACGACGGCCCTCAAGCGCGGCGTGGCGGCGAAGGACCTGGTGAAGCGGGTGACGAAGCAGATGGCGACGCTCAACAAGGCGGCGGGCGAGGTGTTCGCGAGCGGGAAGTTCAAGGTGAACGCGCTCACCGACGTGACGGGCTTCGGGCTCCTCGGTCACGGGCTCGAGGTGGCGCGGGGGGCGAAGCTGCGGGCGGTCATTCAGCTCGAGGACGTGCCGCTGCTCCCGGGCGTCGCCGCGCTGGCAGAGCAGGGCGTGGTGCCCGGCGGGACGAAGACGAACCTCGCGCACGCCGAGAAGGGCGTGACGTTCCCCGACGGGTTGCCCGAGCCGATCAAGCACGTGCTCGCCGACGCGCAGACGAACGGCGGGCTGCTCGCCGCCGTGCCCGCGAAGGACGTGCCCAGGGCGCTCAGGGCGCTGGCGGCGAAGAAGGTCGATGCCTGGCCGATCGGCTGGCTCGAGCGCGGCCGCCCGGGGCTGACGGTCGTCTGAGGCTGGTTACCGGTAGTCCATGTTCCGCTGCGCTTCGTGTGGTGCCTTCAACCGTGTCGCGACCGAGCGGTCGGGCGTGCCGACCTGCGGCCGCTGCAAGCGTGATCTCGACGTCTCCGGCGCCCCGCAGGAGGTCGACGCCGAGGGCTTCGCGCGCGCGGTCTCGTCCTCGCCGGTGCCGGTCGTGGTGGACTTCTGGGCGCCGTGGTGCGGGCCGTGCCGCATGGCCGTTCCGATCCTCGAGCAGGTGGGGCGCGCGCAGGCGGGCCGCCTCGTGGTGCTGAAGGTGAACACCGACGAGCACCCGCAGCCGTCGGCGCAGCTGGGCATCCGCGGCATCCCCACGTTCATCGTGTTCCGCGACGGGCGCGAGATCGCCCGACAGTCGGGCGTGCTGCCGGGGCCGGCGATGGAGCGCTGGATCGCCTCGGCGTCAGGCTGACCGTCGCCTCCACCGACGCGACGGCCGTGGAGGCCACCAGCTCGAAGAAGCGTTCGTGTAGGGAGTGGCGCCGGGCAGGTCGTGGACTGGAGGCCGGGCAGGCGCCACGCGATACTGCCCGCCAGTGAGAGCGCTCCTCCTCTCGAGCTTGATCGGCACCGCGGCCAGCGCCGGGCCCGTCATCGTCATCGACCCGGGCCACGGCGGGAACCAGGACGGCGCCTCGTCGCCCGCGGGCCTGCTCGAGAAGAACCTCGCCCTCGCCATCTCGAAGAAGCTCAAGGCGAAGCTCGAGGCAGACCTCGACGCAAAGGTGAAGCTCACGCGCGATGGTGACTCGCGGCTGCACCTCGACGAGCGCGTCGGGGTCGCGAACCGTCAGCGCCCCGATCTCTTCGTCTCGATCCACGCGAACTCGATGCCCACGGCGTCGCAGCGGCGAATCAACGAGGGTATCGAGACCTACTTCCTGTCGGCCGCAGCCAGCGGCGAGGACGCGAAGAAGGTGGCCGCGCGCGAGAACGCCGAGGCCCGCCAGCAGTCGAAAGCCGCGACCAGCGACACCCTCGCCTTCATCCTCGCTGATCTCCAGAAGGCCGAGACCCACCACGACTCGTCGCGGCTCGCCTACGCCGTTCATGAGTCACTGATCGAAGGCACGAAGGCGCAGGACCGCGGTGTGCAGCAGGCGCCGTTCTACGTGCTCATGGGCCTCGAAGCGCCCGCGGTGCTCATCGAGGTCGGCTTCGTCTCGCACCCGAGAGAAGGGGAGCGCCTGGGCGACGCGAAGTACCAGCAGCAGATCGCCGACAGCATCGCCGGAGGCATCAAGGCCTTCCTCGCGCAGGTCGAGGCCCGCGACAGCAAGCGGAGCGAGGGCACGGTGCCCGAGCCGGGCGGCAGCAAGTAGTCCGTCGCAGGTCGGCCGAAACCGTGTAGAGCGCGCGCATGCGCTCCTTCAATCGCGGCTCGCTCGAGACCCGGCCCGTCGTCCTCACGCCCAACTTCAACAAGCACGCCGAGGGCAGTTGTCAGGTGGAGTTCGGCGACACGAAGGTGATCGTCACCTGCTCGGTGGAGGAGCGGGTGCCCCCCCACGTCTTCGGCACCGGCGCCGGATGGCTCACGGCGGAGTACGGCATGCTGCCGCGCTCGACGCACGATCGCAGCGCGCGCGAGGCCGCGAAGGGCAAGCAGGGCGGGCGCACCCTCGAGATCCAGCGCCTCATCGGCCGGTCCCTGCGCGCGGCGGTCGATCTCAAGGCGCTCGGCGTGCGCACCCTCACGCTCGACTGCGACGTGATCCAGGCCGACGGCGGCACCCGCACCGCGTCGATCACCGGCGCCTACGTGGCCCTCGTGCTCGCCCTGCGCAAGCTCCAGGCGGCCGGCAAGCTCTCGAAGCTGCCCCCGGTCACGCCCGTCGCCGCGATCAGCGTCGGCATCGTGAAGGGCGCCGTGTCGGTCGACCTCGACTACGACGAAGACAGCTCCGCCGAGGTCGATCTGAACATCGTCGGGCTCGAGGGCGGCAAGCTGGTCGAGGTCCAGGGCACCGCCGAGCACGGCTCGTTCGATCGCGCGAAGCTCGACTCGATGCTCGACGCCGGCACGGCCGCCATCAACAAGCTGATCGAGCACCAGCTGCGCGTGCTGGGATGAAGGATCTCGTCTTCGCCACCTCGAACAAGGGGAAGCTGGTCGAGCTCCAGGGGCTGGTGGGCGCTGACGTGCACGTGCGCTCGCTGAAGGACTTCCCCTCGATCGGCGAGATCCCCGAGACCGCCGACACCTTCGAGGGCAACGCGGAGCTCAAGGCGCGCGCCGTGGCGAAGGCCACCGGGCTCTGGGCGCTGGCAGACGACTCCGGGCTCGCGGTCGACGCGCTCGGTGGCCAGCCCGGCGTCTACTCGGCGCGCTACGCCCCCACCGACGCCGAGCGCATCGCGAAGCTGCTCCTCGCCCTGCAGGGCGTGCCCGACGATCGCCGGACGGCCCGCTTCGTCTGCGCGCTGTGCCTCTGCAGCCCGGCGCAGCAGGTCGTCTTCACGCGCGGCACCTGCGAGGGCCGCATCGGCCACGTCGCGAAGGGCGCCCATGGCTTCGGGTACGATCCCGTCTTCGTGTTGGCCGACGGGCACACGCTGGCCGAGCTCACCCACGAGGAGAAGTCGGGGCTCTCCCACCGGGGCAACGCGTTCCGGTTGATGCTGCCCCGCCTGCGTCAGCTCGGCTGAGCGCTCACTTCTTCGAGCGGCGCGCGGGCGCCTCCACCGCGAACAGCTCCTGCTGCTCGGGCTCGAGCCCCAGCGCGCGTCGCACGGGCGCGTAGCTGCGCCGGTGGAACGGCAGCACGCCGAGCCGGTCCATCGCCTCGAGGTGCTCGGCCGTCGGGTAGCCCTTGTGCTGCTCGAAGCCGTAGCCCGGGTGCTTCGCGCCCAGCTCGTTCATGTGCCGGTCGCGCGTCGTCTTCGCGAGGATCGCGCCGGCCGCGATGGACAGGCTCTGCGCGTCGCCCTTCACGATGCCCCGCTGCGGCTGCGTGACGCCGGGGACGCGTCGCGCATCGACGAGCAGGTAGTCGGGCGACACCTTCAGGCCATCGACCGCCCGGCGCATCGCCAGCAGCCCCGCCTGGAGGATGTTGATCTCGTCGATCTCCTCGTGGCTGCACCAGCCCACCGCCCACGCGACCGCGTCACGCTTCACCGCCTCTGCCAGCTCGTCGCGTTTGTCCTCGTCGAGGATCTTCTTGGAGTCGTCGAGCCCGCGCAGCTTGTAGCCGATGGGCAGAATCGCCGCGCCCGCCACCACCGGCCCTGCGCAGGGCCCGGCGCCCGCCTCATCGACGCCGGCGATCAGCTTGAACCCCTGCGCCCACAGCTCGTTCTCGTACTTGAGCATGTGCCGCAGCCGCTGGCCCTCGGCGCGGTTGTCGGCCTGCCTGGCCTTGATCGCCTTGAGGAGCGCCGCCGCTCCGGCCCGGCCATCGGCCTCGAGCTCGGCCACGACGGACGAGGGCACTGACGCCCCGTCCTTCACGTACTTCTCCCTCAGCTCGGCCAGGTTCGGCTTCGAGCGCATGGGGCCGCCGCTCAGCGCTGCAGCTGGAGCCGGAGATCTCGCGGCTCGACCAGCGAGCCGGCGCACTCGCTCGGCGTGAAGGTGAAGCGGCCGGGGTTGGTGTTCAGGCCATTGAAGCTCGCCCGCACCGTCACCGGGCCCGTGCCCACCAGCTTCCCGTCAACCAGGAAGATGCCGCGCGAGTCCGTCTTGCCGGTGACCTTCAGCGACAGGTTGGTGTCGTTGGTCGCCGTCACGTCGGCGCCCGTCACCGGCAGGCCGCCGAGATCCACCACCTCGACCGGCCAGGTGCTCGACGTCGTGTCGCAGTTGACGCGAATGCGGCCACCATCAGGATCGACGTTGCCCGGATCGAGGCAACCCAGCGCGGCGAGGGACACGACGACGGCGAGGGGGACGAGACGCATGACGCGCGCACCTACACCCGGGCAGGACCCGGGGCAACCGGTGAGTAGCAGCCGCCTCCAAGACCTGTTACGCGGGCCGTTCGCCCTCCCGCCTCATGAACGCCCCTACGACGAAGCTCCCCCCCGATGACGGGCTCTGGCTCAAGAGCCTGCGCGACGACGTTCAACCGATGACCTTCAAGAAGGGGCGCCAGTACGCCGAGGCGCGGCGCGTCTCGATGCTGGGCCGCACCGAGATCGGGATCGCTGCGCGTGTCACCGGCAGCGAGGGCCAGAAGTACGACGTGCAGGTCGCGCGAGGGCAGGGCGGAGCGATCGACTCGAGCTGCACGTGCGAGTCGTGGGGCAAGTACGGGCACCACTGCAAGCACGTGGTCGCCGTCGCGCTCGTGTACCTGGCCCGCCTGCGCGCCAACCAGACCGCCGCCGCAGCGCCCGCGTCGTCCGCCGCGCCGGCCGCCGCTGGAGGCAGCGAAGCTCCCGCGCCCCTCCAGGGCGAGAAGCAGGCCGACCCCGTCGATCCCGTGGGGGTGCCCACGGTCGCCAAGCTCGAGAACTGGCTCGGGCTGTCGGCGCTGCCCGATCTCGAGTTCGTCTACCGGCTCACGCCGACCAACTCCCAGACCGGCGCGCGCGCGTGGGTGGTGGAGGCGCGGCGGTCGGATCAGCAGGCGAAGGGGCCGGTGCACGTCAAGCGCCTGCTCGCCGCAGGCACGCGGGTCACCCCCGGCGACGAGCGCGTGTTCCAGGAGCTCTCGCGTCACGAGATCCGCTTCGACGCGAAGATCGTGCTCGGTGACGATGACGTGGCCGATCTCTTCGAGGTGATCCGCAACCGGCGCGTCGTCTACCGCGGCACCGCGCTGGTCTTCGGCCAGGAGCCCGCCCGGCCGGTGATCAAGGTGATGAACCGGCCCGACGGCGTGACGGCGCGGGTCGATGTGGCGCTGCCCGACGGCGCGACCCTGCAGCTCAAGGACGTGATCGTGCTGTGCGGCCGGCGTACGTGGGTCCTCGCCGGGCAGAACGCGCACGTGCTCGAGCCTGACTTCCCGCCGCGCATGCTGCGGAAGTGGCTGCTCGAGCCGCAGATGTCGTTCCCTCCCTCGCAGCTCGATCGAACGCTCTCGTTCTTCGCGGCGCACCTGCCGAGGTACCGGCTGTCACTCCAGGCCGACGGCATCGACGTGGACGACACCACCGAGCCGGCGTTCCTGCTCACGCTCGAGGGGAAGTCCGACGCGGTCAAGGCCCAGCTCGCCGCGCGCTACGGCCAGGCGGTGACGGTGCCGGTCTCGCCTTCCGCGCGCTACCTCGGGTACGCGAGCGGTGGCTCCGGCGACTCGCGCAAGCTCTTCCTGCGGCGCGATGAGCTCGAACGGGCGGCCGGCAAACACCTGCTCGACGCAGGGCTCCGCTACGACGACGCGACCAGCTCGTACGAGGCGGTGGGCGACAAGGCCATCGACTTCTGGGCGAACGGCCGGGCGGCCCTGCCGAAGGCGTGGGAGATCTACGCCGCCGCGCCCCCGAAGCTGCGCATGCGCGCGAAGCTGCGCCCGAAGATCCGCGTGAACATGTCGGCCGTGAACTGGTTCGAGCTCGAGGCCGAGTTCGTGTCCGAAGATCAGACCGTCGATCTCGGCGCGGTGCGCATGTTCCTCGAGTCGGGCCGCAAGTTCATTCCGCTCAAGGACGGCTCGTTCGCGGAGGTCGATCTCGCCGAGCTCAAGACCGCCACGACGCTGCTCGAAGAGGCCGGCGCGCTGCCCGGAAAGAAGCTGACGAAGCTGCCGCTCTTCCACGCCACCGCGCTCGATCTGCTCGCCACCATCGGCGACGTCGAGATCGAGGCGAAGGCCCGCCGCGCGATCGCCGAGCTGAAGGAGATCGACGGCATTCCGCCGGTGAAGACCCCCGACGGCCTCACCGCCGAGCTGCGCCACTACCAGGAGGCCGGCCTGTCGTGGTTGTGGTTCCTCTTCCGTCATGGGCTGTCAGGCGTGCTCGCCGACGACATGGGCCTCGGCAAGACGGTGCAGGCCCTCTCCCTGCTGCTCAAGGTGAAGCAGGAGCACGGCTCGAAGCCCGTGCTCGTGGTGGCGCCGACGTCGGTGCTGCCCAACTGGGAACGCGAGATGGAGCGCTTCGTGCCCTCGCTCTCACGCTTCACCTGGCACGGCGCCGATCGCAAAGAGAACATCGGCATGCTCGAGAAGGTGGACGTGGTGCTCACCAGCTACTCGCTCGTGCGCCGCGACGTCGAGCAGCTCAAGCAGGTGAAGTTCCGCACGGTGATCCTCGACGAGGCCCAGAACATCAAGAACGCCGACTCGGCGACCGCGCAGGCCTGCAAGACGGTCGAGGCCGACAGCCGGGTGGCCCTCACCGGCACGCCGCTCGAGAACCGCCTGTCGGAGCTGTGGAGCATCTTCGACTTCCTCATGCCGGGCTTCCTCGGCAGCGCTGACGCCTTCAACGATCGGTTCGAGCACCCGATCATGGTGCAGGGTGACGCCGAGGCGCGCGATCGCCTCAAGAAGCGCATTCACCCGTTCATCCTGAGGCGCCTCAAGACCGAGGTCGCGAAGGATCTGCCGCCCAAGACCGAGGTCGTCACCTGGGTCGACATGGATGCCGGCCAGCAGGCGCTCTACAAAGAGGTGCTGCAGGAGACGAAGCGCAAGGTCTACGACCAGATCGAGAAGCAGGGCTTCAACAAGTCCCGCATCTCGATCCTCTCGGCTCTCATGAAGCTGCGGCAGGTCTGCTGCGATCCGCGGCTGCTCAAGCTGCCGCCGGGCACCGCGCTGCCCCCGTCGGCCAAGCTCGAGCGCTTCGGCGAGCTCGTGGACGAGCTCGTTCGCGAGGGGCACCGGGCGCTGATCTTCAGCCAGTTCACCGAGATGCTCGAGCTGCTCAAGGAGCAGGCCGACGCGAAGAAGCTCGGCTACCTCTACCTCGACGGTCGCACCAGGGACCGCATGTCGAAGGTCGATGCCTTCAACGCGCCCGAGGGCCCGCCGGTCTTCTTCATCTCCCTCAAGGCGGGCGGCACGGGCCTCAACCTCACCGCGGCCGACTACGTCATCCATTACGATCCCTGGTGGAACCCGGCAGTCGAAGACCAGGCCACCGATCGGACGCATCGCATCGGGCAGACGCGGTCGGTGTTCAGCTACAAGCTGATCACCCGCAACACCGTCGAAGAGAAGATCCTCTCGCTCCAGCAGCGCAAGCGTGAGCTCGCGGCCGGCGTGTTGGGGACCGACGCCGACGTGGGCAAGGCCCTCACCGAGAAGGACGTCGAAGATCTCTTCAAGATGGAGGAGTGACGTCAGGCTCGTTCGGCCTGCGCAGCGACCAGGCCAGCGTGAAGAAGCCCGCCGCCGACGCGAGCCCCGCGATGGCGAAGGCGAAGCGTGGCGCCGCCGTGCTCAACACCGCGCCGACCGCCACTGCCCCGCCTACGATGCCGCCGCGGCGCTGGAAGAGCACCATCGACACCAGCCAGTTCGCCGCCACCAGCACGAGGTAGAGGGTCAGGGTCGTTCGCAGCTCGACCCCCAGGGCTGTCGCGAGCGCCCACAACCCCACGCTGGACCAGGCGCTCACCCGCAGCGCGTTCTGCATCCGTCGCTGGGCGCTGTTCTGTTGCCGGGCTCGCTTGAGGAGCAGCGAGAAGAGCTCAGACGTGACGAGCGGGAGTCCGAAGACGACGATGCCGAGCCCCGTGGTGGGCACGAAGACGCCCGAGTCGATGAGGAGCTGGCTCAGCAGCCCGCCGAGCCCCGTCAGAACGCCGAACGCGATCGAGAACTGCCGCTTCTCGACCAGCGCGAGGTCCGCCTCCTGGTCGCGCGCGTTGCGCTCGAGCTCGAACAGCCTCGCCTCCCGTCTGAACTGGCGCTGCTCTTCGGCTTCGACGGCCGTGACGAGCTCTGACGACGGACTGGTGAGCTGCGAGAGGAGAATGCGGGCGGCCCTGGGCTCGTGACGTGCGAGCTCGTAGCGCACCATCAAGGTGAGCGCGCGCTGCAGCCCGTCGTGCGCGGGTGTGAAGCTGGGCCGCAGCCGCCGCACCTGCTCGAAGCTCGCGCGACAATCGGCGAAGACGACGTGCGCCTGCAGCCCGTCCACTGACGCCATCACGTTGCCACCCGTGCCCACCGCGTGCTCCAACTGGACGAGCCGGTCGCGCGCGTGTTCGTACAACGCCCAGGCCTCGCGGTGACGCAGCCAGTCCGTCACCGCGGCCTTGAACTCGAGCACCGACGGGAACCGCGCGGCGGGTTCGCGTGCCATCGCCTTCCGGCAGATCGCGGCGAGCTCTGCCGGGACCGATCGCTCGAACTTCGGAGGAGCCGCCGCCGTCGCCAACGCGAGGCACTCCTCGGGTGACGAGGCCAGGTTCGGCGGCCGGCCGGACAACACGTGGAAGAGGGTGGCGCCGAGCAGGAACACGTCGCAGCGCTCGTCGAGCTCGCGGTACCCGGCCGCCGCCATCTCGGGCGCCATGTAGGCCGGCGTGCCGGCGAAGTCGCAGGCGCGCGCAGAGGGCAACACCGGGTCGTCTGCCCGCAGCGAGACGGCGAGCCCCCAGTCCACGAGGTAGACCTCGCCGAAGCGGCCCAGCATGACGTTGTCGGGCTTGATGTCGCGGTGGAGCACTCCGCGATCGTGCGAGAACGCGACGGCGTCACACACCCGAACGAGCGTCTCGAGGTGCTCCACCAGCGGCCGGCCGGCCTCGATGGCGTGGCTCCACGGCGTCCCCTCGACGCGCTTCATCGTGAAGAACGGCGCGCCGAGCTCGGTGGTCGCGAGCACGTGCACGGGGATGATGTTGGGGTGCTCGAGGCGGCCGGTGACGAGGGCCTCGCGCAGGAGGGGCGCCGGGTCGCCTCGCGGGTCCTTGAGGAACTTCGCCGCGACCGGTCGATCGAGGGCGACCTGCCGCGCTGCCAGCACCTGGCCCATGCCACCCACGCCGATCGTGCCTTCGAGCTCGTAGTCAGCCGCAGGCGCCGGCGCTGATCCCACCACAGCGCGCGGAAGCCTGGGCGTCACGTCCACGGGCACCGGGCTCTCACCCGACGGGACGGTCGTTGCGCCTGCGAGCGAGCTGTCGAACCGCTCCTTCATCCGGGCGCAGCGTAGATCAGCGGCCCAGACTCAGATGCTCAATCGCAACAGCACGCCCGCCTGCGCGATCGGCGGGCCAAAGGCAGAGGCGTTCGGGATCTGGCTCGCCAGCTCGGACGGCAGGGTGAAGCGCAGCTCGCCCCCTTTCTGCCCGTAGAACACGGCGCCGAACACCTGCACGTTCAGGTACGTCAGCACGCGGAACGTGACGTCCATGCGGGCGAGCCCCGAGATGTCGTTCAGGTTGAGCAGGTTGGTCGCGCTGACGCTGATCCACGGGAAGCCCGGAATGCCGGGCGCCGACGCGATCAGCGCGAGGTAGTGGCGCCCCCCGTACAGCGGGATCTGCTGCACCGGGTCGGGCGTGAGGCGCAGGATCCCCTGGGCGATGAAGAGGCCCGCCTGGTATTCCACCGGGTTCGAGTAGCCCGCGGGGTTGTAGAAGTACTCCGCCGCGAGGATGCCGAAGTTCTTGTCGGTGTAGTTGAACTGCCACGACAGGCCACCCGACACCTGAGCGTAGATGCCGGTGCCGCGGCCGATCGTCACGTCGTACTTCCCCAGCTCATCCGAGTACGCCGCCCCGAAGTCCTCTCCGAGCAGCGCGTTGCGCAGGCCCGCGTTCTGCGCCGCGTCGAGGAACGACTGGAACTTCGTGTCCGACGGAGCGCGGGTGATCACGAAGTCGCGCCCGCTGCGGATCGCGACCTCGCCGTACACGTCGAACGGGCCGATGGGCAGCGAGATGTCGGCGGCGTACCGCGGGCGACGCCCGTTCATCCACACTGCGCCCAGCCCCAGCTCGGCCTGCCACACGACGAACTCGGCCCTGAGCGCGCCGCCGAGGTTGCCGAGGGTGAGCTGGGAGTTCCCCACACCGATGTTGTCGAAGAGCCCGTAGCCGTAGAAGTTCCAGCCCAGCTTCTCCACCGGCACGTGGACCTTCACCATGTTCACGCCGAGGCGAACGTCGAACGGGTTGAACGGATCGCGCGGCTGCGAGTTGAGGTAGTCGGTCGGGTACCAGATGCGCGCCGTGCCCCAGCGGACCTTCTGACGCCCAACGGTGAGGTAGACGGTGCGCGCGATGTCGAAGCGCAGCCACAGCTGATCGAGCACGACCGTGGGGTTCTGCGCCGTCGCGCCGGTGAGCCCGACGCCGCCCGCGCCCGGCAGGGTGAACGTGCCCATGCCCATGTTGGCCATGTCGTTCATCGTCATCATGGTCGAGGTGTTGGTGGTGGCCGTGGCCGCGGGACGCGAGGGGTCGTATTGCAGGCGCGCGACGGCGTAGGCGCGCAGACGATCCGTGGGCCGCCCGTCCATGTAGGCCTCGAGCAGCATCGGCAGGCTGACGGGCTCCTTCGCCAGCGTCTTGCCCTCCTGGAAGAGCACCTGCCCGAACATGTTCAGGTTCGCGCCGATCTTCAGCGGGTCGCTCTTCACCTCGTCGGTGTCGAACTTGCTCTTGCTCGAACCCATCAGCTCCGACACGTCGCGGTCCACGCCGCCGTCGGGCACCAGCGAAACCTGGGTGGGCGAGTCCGACCCGAAGAGCTCACTGTCGGTCGGCCGGCTGGTGGTGCCTGCGTCGGCTCCCGTCGTCGGCGTGGGCTCGCCGAAGAGATCAGCCTCGTTCGGCCGGTCCTGCGCGAGCGTGACGAGCGGAGCCAGACACAGCGCCGCGACGAACAACCCCCGATGCGCGATCATGATGAGGCCTCAGCGGCTCTTCGACTCGAGCCACGCCTTGGTGAACATGTTCTGATCGAGCGCGTTGAGATCGACGGCCTTGAACAGGACCAGCGTCGAGTTCGACTTCTCGATCTCGTCGAAGATGCGGATCTCTCCAGGGAACCAGAGCTCGGCGTTCTTCGACTGCGAGAACAGCTTCTGCCACTTCGGATAGTACGAGGTGCGCGCGAGCTTGCCCGACAACGCGAACTCCTGCCGCTTCAGGATGTTGTGGTTCGCCTTGTCCACCCAGAGCTTCTGCACGGGATAGGCGACGTCGAAGCCCTCCTTCACCTTGAGCTCGAGGAGCACCGTCTCGAACTTGCCCAGCTTCTCTTCACCACCGAAGGACGGCTCGAACTCTTCGGCGAGGCGCGACTCGTCGAAGTCCGAGCGCCGCGTGTTGGTGCCGCCGATGCGCTCCCGCTCGGTGGTACGATCCCACTTCCCGGTGCCGGGGTCATAGGTCCACAGGTTCTTGTCGAGGCGCAGAATGCCCTTGCCCTCTTCGCTCTTGGGCTTGCTGAAGAGCAGCATCAGCTTGTCGTCGGCGTCGCGGCGGTAGACGAGCACCTCGCGCACGACGTCGGCTTTGTCCTTCTCCTTCTGCTCCAGGTAGACGAGGGCCTTGTAGTCGCCGCCATTGCGCTGGCGGTCGTCGATCTCTGCGAGCAGCTTCACCAGCTCGGGCTTCTCCATCGCCGCCGCGGACCGCGCAGTGAGAAAGAGGACGGCGAGAATGAGCGTGCGCATGTTGGTTACCCCACGTGAGACATCGCGGTGACTGGCTTGAGCCGCGCCGCGCGGAAAGAAGGAATGATCGAGATGAGGGTGATGGCTCCGGTGATGAAGCCGATGGCGAACACGATCCATCCCGGGGTGGGCGTCACGATCAGCTTCTCGCTCATGAGCACCAGCTGGGCGCCCTTGGGCAGCTGAATGGCCGCGGCGTTGAGCGCTGCCGTGAGGGCGCCGCCGATGAGCACGCCCAGGCCGGTGCCCATCAACCCCAGCAGGAAGCCCTCGGTGACGAACATCGCCAGCACGCTGCGGCGCTGCATGCCGACCGCGCGAAGGGTGCCGATCTCGCGCGTCCGTTCGCGAATCGAGATCCACATCACGTTCATGATGCCAACGCCGATGATCACGGTGAGCACGAAGATGAGGGTGGTGGCCGCCACGGTGAGA
The DNA here is from genome assembly GCA_016793095.1 of Myxococcaceae bacterium. GTDB lineage: Bacteria > Myxococcota > Myxococcia > Myxococcales > Myxococcaceae > Xiheimicrobium. The sequence continues at coordinate 83,138 of JAEUJQ010000005.1, forward strand.
ATGGTGACGAACCACTGCACGAACGCGGTCTCGTCTTCCCAGTTGGTGATGTCGAGCTTCTGCCCCGTCCACGACTCGCGGTTCACTCCGTCGAACTTCATCCAGAAGGGGCGCGGGTCGTTGTCGAGCAGCTCGAAGCCGGCCTCGGCGAACGACTTGCGCAGCCCCTCCTGCACCGGGCGCAGCTTCGAGAGATCCTTGAGGTAGATCTGCAGCGCGCCGGTGGTCTCGTCGTTGAGCTGGTACAGCTTGCGCAGCCCCTGGTCGTTCATGAACGTGTTCCAGCTCGAGAGCATGCCGATGTTGCCGGCGATCGCGACCACCGTGACGTCGATGGTGTTGTTGGTGCCCTTGTACGTGGGCGCCGAGAAGGTGAGGCGGTCGCCGACCTTCACGTCGAGCTTCTTCGCCTGCTCCTCGAACAGCAGCAGCCCGTCGGGGCGCTTGAGATCGTCGAGCGAGCCGCTCTTGAGGTTCACCACCTTGAGGAAGCCGGGCTCATTGGCGATGTCGATGCCGCCGATGCCCACCTGCATCGAGCCGCTGTCGCTGATGAGCTTGGCCCAGCCGCGCCCGCGCTGGACCACGTAGTCGAGGTCCTTCACGTCGCGCCGCACGATCTCCATCAGTTGCTTGTACTGGGTGACGACCGGCGACGACGAGCTCGCCGTCGACTTGTAGAAGCCCGCGACGTTGACGTGGCCGCTCATCAGCGTCGTCGCCGACACCAGGAGCGTCTCCTTCATGCCGACGTAGATGCCGGCGAGCGCCACCAGCAGGGCCGTGACCACCGCGATCGCACCGCCGAGCAGGGACGTTCGAATGCGGTGCTGGAACAGGCTGCGGAACGCGATGAGCCACATCATCGGATCGAAGATCGTCATGGGTTCACTCGTCGGCCTGCATCGCGCGCAGCGGGGAGATGCGTGTCGCGATGACGGCGGGGAAGAGGGTGGAGAGCAGGGTGACGAGGAAGATGATCACCAGGGCCACCACCAGGTTGGTGGTGGACAGCTCGGGCAGCAACCGTGGACCCGAGAAGAAGAAGTAGGCCACGTCGTTGGGCGCGGGAATGCCCTTCGCGTGCAGCCAGGCCATCGCCGCCGAGCCCAGCAGAATGCCGACGCCTCCGAAGATCATGCCCAGCACACCGGACTCGGTCAGCACCATCGTGAGGATGAGCGAACGCTGCGCGCCGATCGCCCGCATGGTGCCGATGGTCTGCGTGCGCTGGATCGTCGCCATCATCATCGCGTTGTTGATGATCACCATCGCGATGCCGAAGATGAAGAGGACCGCGAGGATCAGCACGCCCCGGAAGAAGTTGATCACCTGCCCCAGAATGCCCGACGCCTGCTGCCACGAGACGGCCTTGATCTCGAGCTGCTGCGCGGAGGCCGTGGCGTTGATGGTCGCGAGGGTCTCGCTCAGCCGGCTGGCGTCCTTCAGCATCACCGCCGCGTTCAGCACCACGCCTCCGTTGATCTCGGCCTCGGTGTAGACGCGCTTGACGAGGTCGTCTTCACGCAGTCGCCGTCCGGCCCCGGTGAACGTCTTGTCCTCGTCGATGATGCCGGGGGTCGCCTCAGCGACGACCGTGTTGCCCTCTCCGAAGAGCGCGTCTTCGGCGTTCTCGCGGTTCACGGCCCTGGCCCCGGTGTCACGTTGGAGCTGGGCGAGCTCCTCCTTCTTGTCGGCGGTGAGGTAGCCGTAGAGATCGCGGAAGCTCATCAGATCCATCAGGCTGGTGCCCCCGGCGAGCGGCGACTTCTCGAGGCCCGTGAAGGCGAAGGTGCCGTAGACCCGGACGTTGACCGCCTGAATCGCGCCGCCCTTGCTGAAGGCCTTGATGGTGAGGGTGTCGCCGATGCGCACGCGGTACAGCTCCACCAGCGGGGCGAGCTGTTCGTAGAAGAAGCGGTGCCGGTCCTCGAGGTTCGCGTCGGTGGTGTCGAAGAAGGCCGAGAGCAGGGCGGTGAGATCGCCCTCGGTGCTCTGGAGGTAGCCCTGCAGCCGCTTCGTCGCTTCGGCCGTCTTGAGATCGTCGAGCTGCAGCACGAGATCGCGTGTCTGCGCGCGGTTCTCCTTCACGAAGCGCTTGAGCTCGTCGTCGGTGGCGATGAGGCGCCCGTTCGCTCGCGCGTCCTTCAGCTTGTCGAGCCGGCGCGCGTTCTTCAGCTTCATCTGATCCTCGTACATCAGCTTCGCGATCAGGAAGCCGCGCTGGCCCTTCGGTACCTTCGTGCCATCGACGATCTGCATGCGATCGAATGACTCCTGGAACCGATCGAGGTCGGTGCCGAGGTAGCGCAGGAACATGAGCTGCGCGTCGGTCACCTGCGGCGCGATCTTGTTCTCGAGGAACTCGAGGGAGCCCCACGTGTCCTTCTCGAAGTCATGCCAGAACGCGTCCTTCGAGACGCGCTCGACGGCGGCCACGACCTCGGGGTCGATGGCCTCGGCCTGGAGGATGGCCTGCGCCTTCTTCTGATCGGCCTCCAGCACGCGGATGATCTGGCGCACGTGGCGCCGCGTCGCGGTGATGCGCGCGTCGAGCTCCTCACGCGACAAGTCCCTGAGGCGCGGGTCATCGAGCTGGCCTTCACGCGCCTTGTAGAGGTTGCGAAGGCGCTCGAGGGTGACGTCGACGATGTTGCCGGCCGTGATGAGGGCGCCCGACGAGCCCATCGGCACGACCTCTTTGACGTTGTCGAGCTGCTCGAGGGTCTGTTTGATGCGCGGGAACTCGGTGACCGCCGAGAGATCCTGATCGCCGCCCATGCCGCCGTAGAGCGCCAGCTCGTCCTTCGACTTCGACGAGTAGAGCTGAATGTGGCCTGCCACCGAGCCGACCACCGAGCGCGCCATCGCGTCGTTCAGGCTGTCGAGCAGCCCCCCGACCACGACGAAGAGGAACGTGCCGGCGAGGATGAGCCCGCCGATGATCAGGTTGATGGGGCTGGCGAGGAGGTTTCGCCACGCGATCTGGATCAGCATCCCGAGCCGGCTCACCTCACGCCCTCGCTTCCGCCTGGGGCGCCTCGCCGAGTGACAGCGCGTGCTCGACGGCCTCGCGCGCCGACACCCGCTCGAGCACCTTGCCGTCGGCCAGCCGGATGACGGCGTTCGCGTGCTGCATCACCTTGTGGTCGTGGGTGGAGAAGATGAAGGTGGTGCCCTTCTGCTGGTTGAGCGTCTTCATCAGGTCGATGATCTGGTTGCCGGTCGTCGAGTCGAGGTTCGCGGTCGGCTCGTCTGCGAGCACGAGCAGGGGGTCGGTCACCAGCGCGCGCGCCACGGCGACCCGCTGCCGCTGACCGCCCGACAGCTCGCTGGGCCGGTGCTTCGCGTGCGTGTGCAGCCCGACCTGCTCGAGCAGCTGCATCACCTTGTCGCGACGCTCCTTCGCGCCGAGCTTCCGCTGGAGGAGGAGCGGGAACTCGACGTTCTGGAAGAGGGTGAGCACCGAGACCAGGTTGAAGGACTGGAAGATGAAGCCGATGGTGTTGAGGCGGAGATCGGTGAGCTCCCGCTCCGACAGCTTCGCGGTGTCCTTGCCCGCGACCTCGACGACGCCGCGGGTTGCCGTGTCCACGCAGCCGATCAGGTTCAGCAGCGTCGTCTTCCCCGAGCCCGACGGACCCGCGATCGAGAGGAACTCGCCCTTCTGGACCTCGAGCGAGACGCCGCGGAGCGCCTGCACGACGGTGGTTCCGAGCTGGTACTCCTTGACGACGTCGCGGATGGAGACGATGGCATTCATGGGTAGGGAGTCCGTAGCGCAGCGGGAACGCGAGAGGATGAAGAATCGTGAACGTGCAGAGCCGCTGTTCTTACGGGCAGCCGCTGCGATTGCTTCGCTGAGTGCGCCGATCGGGCTGTTTGCGCTTGCAGATTGATGGTGAGGAGCGATTCCTCTAGCGTGCCGCCCTCCACGATGACGGAGGGGCCCGCGATGTCCTTGAAGGAAGAGGCGATCGCAGAAAAGCTGGCGGAACTCGAGCCCGCGTGGGCCGGTCGCCCGAACCTGTTCGAGAAGGAGATCAGCGCGAAGGACGCGAAGGCGATTCGCGCACGCCTCACCGATTCCCTGCCGGCCGTGCGCGGTGACGCCGCGGAGGCCCTGGGACGCCTGAAGGAGCTCTCCGTCGTGGGCGAGCTGAAGGCCCTCCTCGCCGATGCGGATCCTACCGTTCGCCGCTCCGCCGCCATCGCCCTTGCCTCGCTCGGAGACGAGCAGCTCGCGAAGGAGTTCGTGAAGGGCCTGCTCGACGCGAGCGCGAAGGTCGTCGCCGGCGCCGCAACGGCCCTGGGCCTGGCAGGCTACAAGGCCGCCGTGCCGTATCTCCTCAAGGCCTACCGGACCGAGCACCCCCGGGTCGCGGCTGCGATCGCCACCGCCCTCGGCCAGCTCGGTGACCGGCAGGCGGTGCCGTGGCTCGTACAGGCCCTGAAGACCGGCCTGGCCCCTGTCGAAGCGGCGGCGGCCCTCGGACAGCTCAATGATCCAGCGGCGACCCGGCCCCTCTGCGACGCCCTCTCACACGATCTTCCGGCCTTGCGCGCTGCCGCCGCGCGTTCGCTGGGCCGGCTCGCCAGCGCGGGCACCGTCGACTTCGTCTTGAAGGACCAGGCGCTGTCATCTCTCCACAAGCTCACCAACGACGCAGACGAGCGGGTGCGCTTCTGCGCCGCCCTGGCCCTCGCGGGCTTCGGCGACCCCGTCGGTCAGCAACAGCTCACGCAGCTCCTCGCCAACTGAACCCACCAGGAGAACGCATGGCAGCCCGCCGCAACGAAGAGCCTTCCCGTCAGCCGATGCCTCAGCCCGAGTACCCCGCGATCGCCACCTTCGTCGACAAGGCCGAGAAGGCCGACATCGACGCACTCTTCGACGCCCTGAAGAACGGCCTCACCACGATGAAGGGGCCCAAGGCGGACCAGGCCAGGAAGGTCACGAAGGCCATCGAACGCACAGAGGAGCTGATGTCGCACCTTCTTCAAGTGCGCGAAAAGATTGCCTCTGAGCGGAAGGGCAAGCGCTGAGGAGGCGGGTCTCGCAACTTGAGATGCCGTTGGACGAGAATGAGAGCACAGGGCGGCGCTGGCAGGTGCCGGCGGAAGCAAGACCCTGACACTTCACGCAGCACCCTCGGAGGATTCCATGGCCGTCAATCGCATTGATTCGACCCCCGCTCGCATCTCCACCAACTTCACCGTCTCCAAGCAGACCCAGGGCGTGGACTTCGGCCAGCGCATGCAGGCTGGTCTCGCCAACGCTGGAAACGCGCTCGCTTCAGGCGTCGGCCTGCTCGGCAACGCGATCCCCGGCGGCGGCATCGTCTCTGCCGCGATCTCGTCGGTCTCCAACCACATCGGCGGCCCGTCGTCGGGCGCCTACGCCTCGACGGGCATGGTGAACGTCGGCGGCGGCACCGGCATCAACACCACGGTCGGCGGCAACACCGGCGGCCCGATGGTCGGCGGCGCGGGCCCGAGCCCCAACTTCTCGGCCGGCGTCTCGGCGAACGACGTGGGCATGGGCAACCAGGCCATCTCGGGCATGAGCGGCGAGATGAGCAACATGCTCCGCCTGCAGTACCAGATGCAGCGCGAGAACATGACCTACACGTCCATCTCGAACGTGATGAAGGGCAAGCACGACACCGTGAAGAACACCATCCAGAACGCGCGCTAAGCGCAGGATGATTCGAACGGCAGTCTTCGAAGGGCGACCGGAAACGGTCGCCCTTTGTGCTATTCAGCGGCTCGTTCCCAACCTCGAAAGGACCCGCGTCATGGCCGAGCCGAAGAGCGACATCGCCGGTAGCATCCTCCCCGTCACCAAGCAGCAGGCGATGATCATGCTGGAGTCCGTGTACCTCTGGATGGATCTCGGCAAGTTCGATCACGCGCGAGAGCTCGCCAACGGCGCGGCGGCCCTCATGCCGAAGACGAAGCAGGTGCAGTTCGCGCTGGGCACGATCGAGTTCAACCAGCAGAAGTACGACAAGGCGCTCCAGGCCTTCCGCGCAGCCCAGCGGCTCGACCCGAAGAGCGGTCTTGCGCGCGCGCACTGTGGTGAAGCGCTGGTGTTCATGGGCAAGACGGGGGAGGCCCTCAAGGAGCTCCAGGCGGCACGAGAGCTGGAAGATGACGGCGGGGTCGCCGAGTTCGCGTTCCGCCTCACGCTCTTCGCAGGCATCAGCGACGTCGAGCGCGCGCTGAAGGAGCCGAACGAGAAGAAGCGCTCGGAGCGCTTCGACAGCGCCCTCAAGGCGTTCCAGCTCGCGGCGAAGTTCGAGCCGAAGGCTCCCGAGCCCCGGATCCGGATCGGCGAGGTCAACGTCCTGCTCGGGAAGAACGCCGAGGCGAAGACCGAGCTCGACGCCGCCACGAAGCTCGGTCCGTCCGACGAAGAGAAGGCGATGATCGAGAAGCTGCTCGAGGTCGCGGGCGGCAAGGTGAAGGACGCACCGAAGAAGCGCTAGGCTTCTTCGAAACGAGGAGCTCATGTCCGTTCGAGGTGTCGGTCGCGGTGGCAAAGCGGGTGGGGCCGGGCGTGCCGGCGCCGCGGGCGGTGCGAGCGGAGCGTCGAAGGCGCAAGGGGCGTTCGGCTCGAAGGTCGATCGCACCGAGTCGCTGGTGGGCCCGTCGGGGCTCGTGGGCTCGTCGAACGTGGGCGCGACCGCCGCCACCAATCCCGTCGTCGCGCAGGCCCTCGACATCGCGCGGCAGATGAAGGCCGGGCAGATCAAGAGCCGCGACGAAGCCACCAAGAAGCTCGTCTCGGACATCCTTCGCGACAAGGTTCGCACGCAGTCCCGACAGCTCACCGAGAAGATCGTCGAGCAGCTCAAGGACGATCCCCGCCTGGCCCAGACCCTCGAGCGCCTGTGGAACAAGGCCGAGCAAGAGGAGTAACCGGCCCTTGCCTCTCGCGGAATCCAAGGCGCAGATCCTGGAGAAGTACGGCGCCTACGTGAGGTCGCTGGCCGCCCAGGTCCGCAAGCAGTTCAACTCCCAGTTCGAGATGGAGGAGCTCGTCGCCTGGGGCCAGGTCGGTCTGCTCGAGGCCGCCGAGCGCTTCGATGCGCGGGTGGGCGCGAACTTCCTCACGTTCGCCCACTACCGGATCAAGGGAGCGATCTACGACGGTCTCCGCAAGATGGGGGTGCTGAAGGGCGGTGGGGCGGCCTCGGAGCGCGCCAACGCCTACCTGGGCAACCTCGCGGATCGTGAAGGCGGCGGGGGTGGGCTGGAGGACGAGGTCGAGCGGATCTCGAGCGCCGTCACGGGTCTGGCGATGGTGTTCGGCACCAGCCTCGATGGCGCGGAAGGTATGGGAATCTCTGATGATTCCCTTCCTCCTGACGAACGCATCCAGATGGAGCAGATGCGTCGGCGGGTTCGGTCGGCCATCGAGAAGCTACCGGAAAAAGAGCGGAAACTGCTGCAGGGCTACTACTTTCAGAACAAGACGCTCGAGGAAGCAGGCGCGGAGATTGGACAATCCAAGTCCTGGGCGAGCCGGCTCCACGCGCGGGCGGTTGAACGGTTGAAGCAACTCCTCGAAGATGAGGACGATAACTCTACAGACGACTTGAGGAGGCACCACCATGGCGGGTCCACTGGCAGGAATTTCAGCGGCGCAAATCGCCCAGCAGAAGCTGCCCGAGCAGGGCTTGCAGCAGGCCAACAAGGCGGGCCCAAGCAAGTTCGATCAGGCGATGAAGACGCAGGGGGTCGACAAGGCCCAGAGCGCCCAGTCGGTCCAGGGCACGCAGCAGGTCCAGCACGCCGATAAGGCGCGTCAGATCGAGCAGGCGGGCAAGATCGAGAAGGGGTCGCTCAACAAGGTCTCTGACAAGCTGACCGCGAAGGGCATGGACCCTGTCGCCCAGAAGAACGAGGTCAACAAGGGCTCCAGTCTGCTGAAGGGCCTGGTGGCCAACATGGAGAAGGGCCAGGCCTCGATCGACAAGCTCATCAACGGCGGGCTCAACGGCGCCAACTTCTCCAACACCGAGATGCTGGCGATGCAGGCCGGCATGTACAAGTACACGCAGGAGCTGGAGCTGACCGGCAAGGTCGTCGAGAAGGCCACCAGCGGCCTGAAGGACACCCTCAAGACGCAGGTCTGAGGTCGCCGTCAGCCGCCCCGAAGGGCAGTCACCGAGAAGGTGGCTGCCCTTTTTGTTTCCGAGCCGTAGTAGGGTTCGCAACCCGATGCCCTGCTCGGCCACCAGACTCCTCATCGCCTTCGGTCTCCTCGCGCTCACCGGCTGCACCGTCGAACTTCAGCACGACCTGACCGAGGACGATGCCAACGAGATCTACGTCGTCCTCCAGAACAACGGGATCGGCGCGACCAAGCTCAAGGAAGAGGGAGGCAATGAGCCGCGCTACATCATCAGCGTGGGCAAGCAAGACGTCGCCGCCGCTGCCCAGTTGCTGAAGGATCACTCCCTGCCGCGTCCCAAGGCCGACGGCCTCGCGGTCTTCAAGCGGATGAAGGGCATGATCCCGACGCAGACGGAGGAGCGGGCCATGTTCATCGAGGCCCTCGCCGGCGAGATCTCCAACGCGCTGAACCGCTACCCCGGCGTGCTCGAGGCGCGCGCCATCGTGATGATCCCCGAGGTGAACGATCTCACCCAGCCGGAGAAGCGGCCGATGCCCACCGCCTCCGTCTTCATCAAGTACACGCCGGGCACCGACGAGAAGGCGTCGATGCCCTTCAGCGTGAGCGAGGTGCAGGAGTTCGTGGCCAACTCAGTCACCGAGCTGAAGAAGGAGAACGTGAAGGTCCTCGCGACCGCGGCGAAGCCGGTCGAGGTGACGATGGACCCCGCGAAACAGCCACAGACGGTGCTTGGGCTGCGCATGGACAAGACCAGCGCCGACACCTTCAAGGTGATGGTGGCGGTGAACGCGGTCCTGTTCCTCGCGCTGGCGGGCGTCGCGGCGTTCCTCATCATCCGCAAGCCCGGCGGCAACGGCCGCCCCACTCGCAAGACGCAGCCGGAGAGCTGAGCCCCGGCGATCGAAAGCGGTGACGAGTGGAACAGTACTTCGCGTCCCTCTCGAAGCGGCAGACGATGCTGCTGCTCACGGCGCTGGCTTTCGGCGGCTCCGACGCGATCGGCTCGTTCGAGCACCTGGCTCCCGAAGAGGAGGAGCTGCTCAAGCACCGCGCGCAGGGCCTGCTGCAGATCCCCCGAGACAAGCGCATTCCCCTGGTGATCCAGGAGATCAAGCGCATCGTGATCGCCCGCCGGCGCCAGCTCGCGAACGCCGACCCGAAGCGGCTCGCTGCGTTGCTCTCCCGTGAGCGAGGTGCGCTGGTCGAGGTCGTGCTCCGCGCGTTGCCGAGCGAGCTCGCTGATGCCTGTCGCGCCGAGCTGGGGCCGCGCCCGACCATCAAGCTGGCTCGCGAGGTGCGCCCCGACATTCTCTCGATCGTTCGTTGGCGGCTCGAAGAAGGGCTCAAGCAGGGGGCGCCGCAGGTCGGCACCTTCCGCTTCACCGATCTGCTGATGATGCCGCAGCGCGAGGTGCTCTCGATCTGCGATCGCATGGGCGCGCGGGTGCTGGCGACCGCGGTCGCAGGCCTGGGCGACGCCGATCGCGAGGCGTTCTTCTCGAAGTTGCCGCCCGATCAGCGCGCGTTGGCGCACAAGGCGGCGGAGGCCGGAAAGGCACGGCGGCTGTCCGAGGGTGACGCGAAGACGGTGCTCGAGATCCACGGCGCCCTCGAGACGCCCTCGGCGGGCATGCGGTCGGCCGGCGCGCAACGGGTGATACGGGCGTCGGTCGCCCAGGGCCCCGAGTTCGCGCAACGGCTGGTGGAGCGGCACTTGACGGGCGAGCTCGGCAAGGTGCTCCAGCGATGGCTGAAGGAAGAGAAGAGCAAGGCAGTGAAGGGCGACGGAGGGCGGCTCGACATCGTCGAGCAGATGGAGCGGCTGGCCCAGAAGGGCGTCATCGATCGCCCGCTCCGTCTGCCGCCCCCGATGAAGGCGCCTGAGCTCGCGCCCGTTCAGGCGCCGCCCGGTCGGCGGAGCGGGTCGCTGAACCAGGTGCCTCCTCAGTTCCGGAACCAGCCGGTTCAGGAGCGGCCTCCCGAGCGGAGCCGGGTGGGGCCGGCACCCGAGCGAAGCCGGGTGGAGCCCGCGCCTGAACGGAGCCGGGTGGAGGCCGCGCCAGGCCAGCCGCGGCGTGACCCGATCGCCGAGCGCAACGCCCGGCGTGCCGGTGTCGCCTCTTCGCGGGCCGTTCCGCCTGGCGCCCAGCTCAAGGGCTCGAGCGATCCGTCAGCGTCCGGCGTGCGGCGCATCATGCGTGATGGAAAGCCACTTCCGAGGGATCCCACCGAGACCGTTGCACCCCAGCCGAAGCCCCGCCGCGCGATGACGTCGCCGGCCGTTCAGGAGCTGCCTCGCCGGAAGGAGCGGCCCGCCGACGGATCGTCCGACCCGAAGGGCCCCAACCGTGGATCGGGCGGACGTTCGGGCTAGACTGGGCCCTGAATGGAAGACGAACGTCGGCCGGCCCCCTCCTCGAGGGTGCTGGGCAAAGTCATCAAGAGCGGCGATGCGGGTGACGGGCCAGCCCCCGAAGCCAAGCCCATGCTGCCTCCGCCCCGTCGCGGGGGCGTCGTCAACGCCGAGGAGTTCGAAGCGATGACGGCTGCCAAACAGATCATCGTCGACGCCCAGAAGAAGGCCGACGAGATCAAGGCCGAGGCGCTGCGCTTCAAGGAAGAGGTCTTCGCGAAGGCGCGCGAGGAGGCGAAGGCTGACGTGCAGGCCCGGGCCGCCGAGGAGCTGGCGCGCGCGAAGATGCAGGCCGGGCAGATCGTCGCCGAGGCCGAGAAGGACGTGCTCGAGCTGGCCTTGAAGATGGCTGCCAAGATCATCGGCCGCGACCTCGAGCGCAATCAAGACGTGGTGCTCGAGGTCTGTGCGACGGCCATCGAGGCGGCGCGCGGCTCGAAGGCGATGATCCTCAAGGTGCACCCCGAAGACGGCAAGGTGCTGCGCGAGAAGCGCCCCCGCCTCATGGAGCTGATCGGCCGCGCCGTGGACATCGCCATTCGCGACGACGCCGAGGTCGAGCGCGGGGGCTGCGTCATCCAGACCGAGTTCGGCGTCATCGATGGGCAGATCCGCACGCAGTTCGAGATGCTGCGCAACGTGCTGATGCCCGACGGCCAGAAGAAGGAGTCGAAGTAGGCCATGGCGATCGATCTGCGCCGCTACCACGAGCTCTTGAAGACGGCCCAGACCGTGCGGGTGCGGGGCCGGGTGACCGAGCTGACGGGCCTGGTGATCAAGGCCGCGGTGCCCAACGTGCGCGTCGGCGAGGTGTGCATCATCAAGCGCGGGCGCGAGTCGGTGCGCGCCGAGGTGGTGGGGTTTCAGGGCGAGCAGGTCATGCTCATGCCGCTCGGTGAGCTCTCGGGCATCGGCCCGGACAGCGAGGTGATCCCCACGGGACGGCCGCTCACGATCCGCGCCGGTGACGGCCTGCTCGGGCGAGTCTTGAACGGGCTCGGCGAGCCGATCGACGGCAAGCCGCTCCCCGCAGAGGGCATGCAGGACTGGGCGGTGGATCGCGACTGCCCCGACCCGTTCAAGCGCATGCGCATCACCCGGCCGCTCCCGCTCGGTGTCCGGTGCATCGACGGGCTCTTGACCGTGGGCGAGGGGCAGCGCATCGGCCTGTTCGCCGGTTCCGGCGTCGGCAAGTCCACGCTCATGGGGCAGATCGCCCGGAACACCGCCGCCGAGCTGTCGGTCATCGCGCTGATCGGCGAGCGTGGCCGCGAGGTGCTCGAGTTCATCGAAGACGCGCTCGGCCACGAGGGCATGAAGCGCTCGGTGGTGGTCTGCGCCACGTCCGACCAGCCGTCCCTGGTGCGTCTGCGCGCCGGCTACGTCGCCACCTCGATCGCCGAGTACTTCCGCGAGCGCGGCGGCAACGTGCTCTTCATGCTCGACACCGTGACGCGTCTCGCCCGCGCCCAGCGCGAGATCGGCCTCGCCATCGGTGAGCCCCCGGCGCGCCAGGGCTACCCGCCCAGCGTCTTCTCGATGCTGCCGCGCATGCTCGAGCGCACCGGCAACAGCGACAAGGGCCGCTGCACCGCCATCTACACCTGCCTCGTGGCCGGCGGTGACATGGAAGAGCCGATCGCCGACGAAGTGCGCGGTATTCTCGACGGCCACTTCATCTTGAACCGCGCCATCGGCGAGCGGAACCAGTGGCCCGCGATGGACGTGCTCGCCTCGCTCTCACGTGTGATGAGCCAGATCGCGACCAAGGAGCACAAGAAGGCAGCGGGCCTGCTGCGCCAGACCTTGTCCACCTACGAGAAGCAGCGCGACCTGATCCTCCTCGGCGCCTACCAGTACGGCACCGACCCGCGCACCGACTACGCCATCGACAAGTACGACCAGATCATCGGGTACCTGAAGCAGGACACCCACGACAGCACCCCGTTCGACGAGACGGTCCAGCGGCTGGTGGACATGTTCGCTGACGCGCCCACCACCTGACGCGAAGGGGTGCTAGGCTTTTCGAAGCCTTATGCCCCCGTATCGACTCCAGGCGCTGCTCGACATCCGCATCAAGGCCGAGGAGGACGCGAAGGACGCGTTCTCGGCGGCCGTCAAGGCGGCCGAGGCCGAGAAGAAGAAGCTGGTCACCATGCAGCAGGACCTGGAGAAGAAGAAGGTCGATCGCAAGGCGAAGGTGCAGGCCTTCCTCGAAGACGTCACGAAGAAGGGCGGCGGCATCGCGGGGTTCCAGCAGATGAACCGGTTCGAGGAGCGCCTCAAAGATGACGAGGCGCAGCTGGCGCTGGAGATCGAACGACAGAAAGAAGCGGTCACCCAGGCCGAGAAGGTGGTCGAGCAGCGACGCCAGGAGATGGCGGAGGCCACCATCGAGAAGAAGGCCATCGAGAAGCACAAGGACACCTGGAAGAAGCAGGTGCGCTACGAGCTGCAGCAGAAGGAAGAGATGAACCAGGAGGAGATCGGCAACACGCTCCACCTTGCCCGCGTACGCGCCGCGGAGAAGAAGAAGTCCTCATGAGCCGAGTCGACGACGATCGCCAGGCAGCCCGAGCGGCCGAACGCCAGATGGAGGCGCGCCGCAACGAGGAGCTGCAGAAGAACAAGAAGTCCACCGAGCAGTCGACCTTCAAGAAGCTGGTCGGACAGCAGCAGACCCAGGCCCAGGTCCACCAGCAGAAGGCCGCCGAGAAGGAGGCCGATCTCGGCAAGAGCGTGATCGCGTCGCTCCTGGAGGGGGCCGAGGCGAAGCAGGCCGACGAGGCGAAGGGCAAGCACCAGAACGCGAACACCTTCACCTCGAAGCTGAAGTCGAAGACGGCGGGGGAGGACGTGGCGCAGACGACCCGCCACGAGGGCGAGCACTCGCAGAAGGTGAGCGAGGGCAGCCAGCAGGTCGATCAGCAGGGCTCGAAGCAGGTGCAGTCCGACAAGGGCAACACGGCGCGCGCCCTCGACGAGCGCAAGGCCGACGCGAAGAACACCCGCGAGGCGCTGTCCGAGAAGGGTGAGGCTTCCGATCTCAACGCCACCAACGCCGCGGGAGGCGCCGGCGGAGCGCGGGGTGAGAAGGGTGAGCTCAAGGCCGACGCCGACAAGGGCGGAGGCGGGCAGGGTGGGTCAGGCCAGAAGGACGGCAAGGACTCGCCGGCCATGCAGCCTGGCTTCCGCTTCAACCCCGCGCTCATGGCCCCGGTGCCGGTCGCCAAGCAGAAGGACGTCTCGGGCTCAGAGCGCCTGCGCAAGGTGGCCAACGAGCTCGCTCAGAAGATCGTCGAGCGGGTGCGAGTCGGCACGAACGCGGCGGGGAAGATCGAGTTCCAGATCGACCTGCGCTCCGATGTGCTCAAGGGCTTGTCGGTGAAGGTGTCGAGCCAGAACGGCAAGATCAAGGCCGTCTTCCAGGGCTCTGACAAAGACGTGCTGAAGATGATCGAGGAGCAGAAGGAAGCCCTCACCCAGGCGCTCGCGTCGCGTGGCCTGTCGCTCGAGGACTTCAAGGTCGAGGGCCGCCCGTGAGCGAGAAGGGCGACCGGACGATGATGATCGACGTCTCGAAGATCCGGCAGAAGCCGCCGGCTTCGGGTACTCAGACGAAGCGGCCGGCGGCGCCCCCACCGCCGCCTCCTCCGGCGCGCGCTCCCGCGAGAGACTGGCAGCCGTTCTCGTTCGCGAACCTCGAGAAGCTGACGAAGACCCACGGGCGGCTCGCGCGCAACCTCGAGTGGATGTTGCCGAACGTGCGCTCCACCGGCGAGGTGAGCGAGTCGGTCAAGAAGCGGCTGTCGGAGATGCTGGACGAGAAGATCTCGCTCCAGGCCGAGTACCTGCACTTCATTCACCCGTCGAAGCTGCGCCGCTACGTGGGCGATCCCACCTTCCTCGGCGTGCTGGCGCCGATCCCCAACAAGGCGCGAGGCCTGCTCGAGGTGGACATCGGGCTCGCGCACTGGGCCATCGACACGCTGCTCGGCGGTACCGGCGAGGCGGTCGGCTTGCGGCCGCTGACGGACATCGAAGAAGGCGTGATGACCTTCGTCGTCCTCGAGACGCTCAAGGCGCTGGCGCCGAGCCTCGACAGCGCGCTGCCCAAGCTGCGCCTCGAGACCATCGCGCCCTCGCTCGACGCCGCGCTGGGCGTGCTGCAGGAAGAGGAGACGCTGGCCGTCGTCCAGCTGAAGGCGATCTTCGGTGGCCACACGGGCTACGTGCGCCTCTTCATCCCCGAGAGCGTGCTGGCGGTGGCCGAGCCCGCGCCCGACGCTCCGGTGCGCCGCCAACGCCGCGCCGCCGACGCGGTCGCGCACGCGACGCGGCTGTCGAACGTGAAGGTGTGGCTGCGCGCCGAGATCGGTCAGGTGGAGATCTCGGCGGGGGACCTCGCGCAGCTCCGCGAGCGCGACGTGGTGCTCGTCGATGGCCTGTCGGCGCGACCTGACAAGCACGAGGGCGGCACGGCGCGGCTCAAGCTCGGCCTCGGGCGGACGGGCTTCGTGGCGGCCGACATCGCCATCGACTCCGATCGCTACGTCGCCACGGTGACGGGGATCCACGTTGGAGAGCCCCCACCCCCGGGCCAGCCGATCGAAGGTGGCGAAGAGCAGCCCGCTGCGGAAGCGGCCGAGGGCGAGCCCCAGGAGCCCCCGGCCCTGGGCGAAGGGCCCGACGAGTCAACCAACCCGGGAGCCGAGAGGGCGAACATGGAAGAAGGCCAGGCAGAGGGGGCCGATCTGCTCAACGACGTGCCGTTGCAGATCGCGGTGGAGGTGGGGCGGCTGCCGATCTCCGCCGAGGACGTGGTGGGGCTCAAGGTGGGCCACGTGTTCGATCTCAACCGACAGGTGGGCGAGCCGCTCGATCTGTCGGTGAACGGCAAGGTGGTCGCGCGGGGCGAGCTGGTCGAGATCGAGGGCAACCTCGGCATTCGCATCGTCTCGCTCGCGGGCTGACATGGCGCGCTGGCTGTCGCTCACTCTGGCGTTGCAGGCGGTGATCGCCTTCGCCGATGGCGGTTCGCCGACCCAGGACGCCGGCGGCGTTGACGTGGCGGCGCTGATCCAGCCGGGGCTCGCCGAGGAGCCGCAGATCCCCGTGTCGGAGCCGCCTGAGCTGCTCAAGGACACCGAGCTCGACCTCGGGTGGTCGCTGGTGAAGACCTTCGTGGTGCTGGGGCTGGTGGTCGCGATCGCCTGGCTCACGCTCAACGTCGGGTTGCGGAAGCTGCTCGGGGTGGGGGCGCCGGGCCGGCTCGGCATCATCTCGGTGCTCGAGCGGGTGCCGCTCGATCAGAAGCGCACGCTGTATGTGGTGCGCGCCGGAGACGAGGTGTTGCTGCTGGGGGCCAGCGATCTGTCGGTGAACTTCCTCTCGCGGCTCGACCCGAAGCTCGCCGAGGCGGCGACGCCCAGACCTGCCGCCACGCCCGGCCCCGTCACGCTCAGCCCGTTCTTGCAGAAACTGCTGGGGAAGAAGGATGCTCCGCCTCCTCCTCCAGCCACCTGACTGGACTCTTCGCATGACGCGACGCCTGCCCTCCTCGATTCTCTTCGCTTCGGTGCTGCTGGCGCCGGCCCTCGCGTTCGCGAAGAAGGGCACCGACGTCGTCCAGGCAACTGGCGCGACCGAGGTGTCGTTCGCGAACCGGCCGCTGGTGCTGATGATCACCCTCGGCGCGCTCGGGTTCGCGCCCTTCGTGCTGATGATGGTGACGAGCTTCGTGAAGATCTCGGTGGTGCTGTCGGTGGTGCGCTCGGCGCTCGGGACTCAGCAGATCCCGCCGACGCAGGTGATCACGGGCCTCGCCATCATCCTCACCGTCTACATCATGGCGCCCGTCGGTCAGGAGATGTTCAAGGCCGCCGACACCGGCGAGGTGGCGGAGGGACGAGGGCTGCTCGACGCGAAGAACGTGGACACCCTGCTCAACGCGGCGAACCGGGCGAAAGAGCCCCTGCGGAACTTCCTCATCAAGAAGGTCACGCGGAAGGATCGCACGCTGTTCTACGGCCTCGCGCTCAAGCTCCGGAAGGCGGAGGACCGCGGGGGGATCACCGAGAACGACTTCCTCATCCTCGTCCCCGCGTTCGTGGTCTCGGAGCTGAAGGAGGCCTTTCAGATCGGCTTCCTGCTCTTCGTGCCCTTCCTCGTCATCGACATGGTGGTGGCGAACATTTTGCTCGCGCTTGGCATGCAGATGTTGTCACCGACCACCATCTCGATGCCGTTCAAGCTGCTGCTCTTCGTGCTCGTGGACGGGTGGTACCTGATCGCGAAGGGCCTGGTCGTCGGCTACCTGTGAAGGAGGCAACGTGCACCAACTCACCTATGTCACGCAGCAGGCGCTGATCCTGGTGCTGGTGGCCTCCGGACCGCCCATCATCATGAGCCTGATCGTCGGGTTCGCGGTCTCCGTGTTTCAGGCGGCGACGCAGATCCAGGAACAGACGCTCTCGTTCGCGCCCAAGCTCGTCATCGTCTTCGGCGTGCTGGGCCTCGCCGGCCCGTGGCTCGGCTATCAGCTGCTGCGCTTCACCTTCAACATCTTCGACCGCTTCCCGGCGCTGATCGCGCACTAGCCATGGACAACATGCAGGACCTGCTCCTCGAGGTGAGGAACCAGCTCGGCATTCAGCACGACCTCACGCAGGTGATGCTCGGGTTCGCGCTGCTGATGGGGCGGGTCATGCCGGTGATCATGCTCACGCCGTTCCTTGGCGGAGAGAGCGTGCCGTCGGAGGTGAGGCTCGGCCTCGGGGTGCTGATGGGCCTCGTGCTCTACCCGCTGTTGATGGAGCAGACCCAGGCGGTGCCCGTGTCTCCGCTCATCTTCATCGGGCTCATGCTGAAGGAGCTGTTCATCGGGCTGGCGCTGACGATGTGCGTGAACATCATCTTCGACGCGGCGAACGTCGCCGGTGGGCTGGTGGACATCATGTCGGGCACCAACCAGGCGCAGCTCATGGTGCCGCAGATCGGCTCGCAGGTGACGCTGTTCGCGAACCTGAACCTGCAGCTCACCGTCGTCACCTTCCTCACGCTCAATGGCCACCACCTGGTGATCCAGTCGTTCGCCGAGAGCCTCTCGCTCATCCGCCTCGATCAGCTGCCCAACTTCGGGCGCGGGCTGTGGCCCTTCTTCGACACGCTCATGCGGATCTCCGGTGACATGCTGCGCATCGCCCTCGCGCTGGCGTCGCCGGTGTTGCTCGCGACCTTCCTGACGGATCTCGCGCTGGGCATGATCAACCGCGTCGCGCCCCAGGTGCAGGTCTTCTTCGTCGCCATGCAGATCAAGCCCGCGGTCACCATTCTGATCATGTTCACGGCGATGCACCTCATCCTGAACCGCACGGTTGATGAGTTCGGGGTCATGTTCCGCTGGCTGAAGACGGCCATGCTCTTGTTGTCGTGATCGGACCGGCGCCATGTCCGACGACAAGACGGAAGAACCCACCCAGAAGAAGCTCGACGACGCCCGCAAAGAGGGGAACGTCTGGAAGTCGAAGGACCTGTCGGGGGTGATGGCCTTCGCGGTGGCGATGGGCGTGGTGAAGGCGACGTGGAGCACCGTGGAGGAGCGCGTCACCATGCTCTTTCACTTCACGTTCGATCACATCGCCCACCCGCAGGCGCTCAACGTGGCGATCGCGCACATGCTCTCGCTCGCTCTGACGACGCTGCTGGTGCTGTGCGTGCCGATCGCGTTCGCCGCCGCGGTCACCGGCGGAATGCTCGAGTTCCTGCAGGTCGGCCCGCTGCTGGCCCTCAAGGCGTTGATGCCGAAGTTCTCGAAGCTGAACCCGCTCGCCGGTATCAAGAACATGTTCAGCAAGAAGCAGATCATCGAGCTCGCCAAGTCGATGGCGAAGCTCGGGGTCACCGGGTACGTCGTCTACGGTGTCGTGCGCGATGCCATGGCGCTGGTCGTCGCGACCATCGGCGGCGACGCGAACATGACGATGACGGTGCTGGGCGAGCTGGTCTCACGCGTCGTGATCAAGGTGACGATGCTCTTCATCGGCTTCGCCATCTTCGACGTGTGGTGGCAGCACAAGTCGTACATGAAGGATCAGATGATGTCGAAGGAGGACGTGAAGAAGGAATACAAGGAGAGCGAGGGCGATCCGCACCACAAGGCGCACCGCAAGCAGATGCACCAGGAGATCATGGAGGGCGCGCAGATGGAGGCGGTGCAGGGCGCCGACGTGATCGTGACGAACCCCGATCACGTCGCGGTGGCGCTCAAGTACGACCGTGATCGGGACGGCGCTCCGCGGGTGATTGCGAAGGGGCTCGACTTCAAGGCCGAGAAGATCAAGGCGATCGCGCGCGAGGCCGACGTGCCCATGCTGCGGAACATTCCCCTCGCGCACGCGCTGCTGCGCACGGACGTCAACCAGGAGATCCCTGAGGAGCTGTACGACGCGGTCGCCGAGGTCCTCAACTTCGTCTACCAGCTCAAGAACCCGCCCCCGGCGCCCGCCCGCGCTTAAGCATTCAGGCCCGGCGATGGTAGGGTAGGGGCGTGGCCGAAGATCCCGACATGGCGATCGCCATCAAGTACGATCGCGAGAAGGACGGCGCCCCTCGCGTCATCGCGAAGGGCATGCGCCTCAAGGCCGAGAAGATCCGTGAGATCGCGAAGGCCGCTGGAGTGCCCTTCATGAAGAACACCACCCTCGCGGCCGCCCTCTACCGGGTGGACGTCGGCCAGGAGATCCCCGAGGAGCTGTACGACGCGGTCGCTGAGGTCTTGAACTTCGTGTACGCGCTGCAGCAGGAGCAGCAGGGGAAGAAGTGACTCACCGGGGAGCCTGACGCATGGCGAAGGTTGGACAACAGCCCAAAGCGCCGTTGTGGCCGTGGGGTGGCCCGCGGTCGGTTCGAGACAAGCTCGTCGACAAGACGCAGGTCGCCTCGAAGGCGCGGAAGAAGGGCGACCCCAAGAACCCGGCGCTGGCCTCCGCTGCGCTGCTCGACTTCATCGCGCCGGCGCACTCTGCCGAGGAGCTGCGCCTGCCGATGCCGCCCATGCCTTCGGGCCACGGCGGCGACACCGAGGGCTTCCTCGATCGTCCCTACGTCTCGACCGTCGCCGAGCGCATGAGCGAGTACCGTCAGGCCGAGCTCGAGCGGGGAATGCAGGTGATCCGCGCCGCGCCCGAGCGCGTCGAGCGCCTCCGCTCGCTGCTGCAGCGAGAAGCCCAGATGCTCAACCTGGTGAACACCGTCGGCGACGCGATGGGCGAGGTGGAGAGGCGCCGCCGCGAAGAACAAGCCGAAGAGGCCTACTGATCATGCCCCCGCCGCAGAACGATCAGCAGCTCCCCGCGCGGCTGCAGAAGTGGGCCGAGGGCAAGGCCACGCTCAAGGACGTGCGCGGGTACTCGGACGAGGAGCTCTATTCCATCGCCCGCATGGGGTATTTCTTCTTCTACCAGGGGAAGATCGAAGAAGCGCGGACCATCTTCCAGGGGCTGTACGCGGTCAATCCCCTCGACCCCTATTTTGCAAAGGCGCTTGGCGTTGTGGAGATGGCGGCGGGCAACGCAGCTGGCGCCCTCGCCGCGTACGACGTCTGTCTCAAACTTTCCCCTCAAGATTCAGCCGCTTACGTTGGTCGAGCGGAGGTGAAGGTGGCCCAGGGGCAACGCGGCGGAGCGGTTGACGATCTCCGCCGTGCGGCTCAGCTCGTGGACGGCGATGATCCCCTGAAGGACAAGATCGGCGCGCTCTTACAGCGGCTCTCCAGAAGGTAAGAAAGAAGACTGTTCGATCACGCAACTCAGAAGTGCGGGTCGAGATAATCTCCACATCAGCGCCGGGGAATACACCTCGGCTCACTCAGGGAGAAACACCATGGCGTTCCTCAACAAGATCGGTAGCTTCATCAAGCCCCTCGCGACCAACCTCATCAAGAACATCGCGCCCAAGGTGACCAGCGCGCTGAAGGGCATCGCTGGGAACGTCATCAGCGACATCTTCCAGAAGGGCACGGGCGCTCTCCAGGGTCTGCTCGGCAAGATCCCCCTGGCTGGCCCGCTCCTCTCCGGCCTCGTCGGCAAGTACGCCCCCGGCCTCGAGAACATCGCGAAGAACTTCGTCAACGGCGGCATCGACAAGCTGCTGAGCATGATCACTGGCGCGCCCACGCAGCGCCCGGTCCCCGGCACCAGCGCCAACGTCACCACCCCGCCCCTCTCTGACCCGGGTCGCGCGGCCTCGATCGTTGCCAACTCGCCGGCTCCGCAGACCAGCTCGGCGGCTTCGACGGGCGGCTCGAGCGGCGCGGGCAGCACGGGCGGCGCTTCCTCCGGCATGCCGACCTACAACGGCAGCTTCCCCTCGTTCCCGAAGCCCCCGACCGACCCGAAGGACCTGGCGGCGCAGAACAAGTACCAGGAGGACATGTACGCGTTCCAGCACGCGCAGCAGACCATGAACACCTTCTGGACCACGATGCAGAACGCGCTGAAGTCGATGGGCGAAGTGGCGATGGGCGCGGCCCGCAATCTCCGCTGATGACAGCGGCATAAGCCTCGATACAATCGGCTGGGGACTTCCTCTGGAGGTCCCCAGCTTTTTCTTTTCCGAAGGTGTTTTTCTCGCAGGTGGGGCTGAGGGGACTCAATGAGCACTGAAAAGAAGGAACCGCCCAAGCCGATCGCGCCGGACATTCCCGTTACCGCGACTGGACAGGTGATCGCTGGCGAAGTGACGAAGGACTACGAGAAGATCCTCTACACGCCTGAGCGGCAGCAGATGCTCCTCAAGGGCGAGCTGACGCTGAAGGACTACCACGCGATCAGCGGCCCCGAGATGCTGCAGATGGCGCTCATCGGCTTCCGCATGTACGAGAACGGGAAGTACAGCGAGGCGGAGACGATCTTCAACGGCCTCATCTCGCTCGATCCGCGTGAGGCCTACTACTACACGGCCCTCGGCGCGGTGTACCTCGCCCAGGATCAGTTCGAGCGCGCGAAGCACAACTTCGATCAGGCGCTCGTCTTCAACCCGAAGGAGCTCGCCGCCTACGTGAACCGCGGCGAGGTGCACCTGCGGATGGGCAACGTGATGGAGGCGGCCCAGGACTTCAAGTCGGCGGTCGACCTCGATCCGTCCGGCAAGGATCCGCTGGTGCTGCGCGCCCGCGTGCTCGCGGCTGCGGCGCTCGAGATGATCGAGAACGCCCAGAACGAGGGTGGCGCTGCTCCGAAGAAGGACTCGGGCAAGAAGGCAGAGCCGGCCAAGAAGGCCGAGCCCGCGAAGAAGGCCGCGCCCAGCAAGAAGAAGTGACGCGTGGTGAAGTCGTCTCGCAAGCCGACCCCGGTCCCCGTCGTCTACTTCCCCAAGAAGGCGACGAGGACCGTCAGTCGCACCCAGACCATTCCTGAGCTGTTCCTGGGTGGGGAAGACTCGAAGACGGAAGAACTCGACACCTCTGAGCTGCGGCGTGGCAAGCGCCGCACCCGGAGTGGTTCGTTCGCCCGCACGACCCTGAGCGACGAGACGCCAGCGCCTGCCGATCACGGGCAGGCGCACGCGGACATGGCCGCGCTGGGCCATGAGCTGTTCTCACGTGGGAAGGTCGCCGAGGCGAAGGTGATCTTCGAGGGGCTCGCGGCCAACACCGTCGATGCCTTCGTCTACACCATGCTGGGGACGATCCACCTTGCCCAGAACGAGCTCGACCGGGCGCTCGGGCGCTTCGAGGAGGCGCTCAAGCTCGATCCCCAGGATCTCGCGGCGCTGGTGTACCGCGCCGAGATCCGCCTCCAGAAGAAGAAGGTGCGACAGGCCATCGACGATCTGCAGCGCGCGATCGGCATGGGCAGCGACAACGAGCCCTTCGTCGATCGGGCGCGACGGCTGCTTCAGATGGCGAGGCGAGCCGTCAAGCGCTGAGGCGTTCGCTCGCCCGGCCCGGCTGGTTGGTTGGACCGCCCCTTCGTTTCGGGGTTGGGCTAGGCTCGCCCGTCGATGGACGCCTCAGCCGCCCCTTCAGGCTTTCTCAACAAGTACTCGGACATCGCGCTGGCGATCGTCGTCGTCGCGATCATCGGCATGATGATCGTGCCGCTGCCGACGCTGCTGCTCGACATCCTCCTCACGGTCAACATCAGCCTGTCGGTCATCATCCTGCTGATGACGATCTACATCCCGGGCGCGCTCCACTTCTCGGTCTTCCCGACGCTGCTGCTCATCACGACGATGTACCGTCTGGCGCTCACCGTCTCGACGACGCGCCTCATCCTCGCGACGGGAGACGCCGGCGAGGTCGTCTATTCGTTCGGCAACTTCGTCGCCCGCGGCAACTTCGTGGTCGGCGGGATCATCTTCGTCATCCTCGTGATCGTGAACTTCATCGTGATCGCGAAGGGCTCGGAGCGCGTGTCCGAGGTGGCCGCGCGCTTCACCCTCGACGCCATGCCCGGCAAGCAGATGTCGATCGACGCCGACCTTCGCGCCGGCTCCATCGAGATGGAGGAGGGGAAGCGCAAGCGACGCGACCTGGAGCGCGAGAGCCAGTTGTTCGGCGCCATGGACGGCGCGATGAAGTTCGTGAAGGGCGACGCCATCGCCGGCATCATCATCACGGTCGTCAACCTCGTGGGTGGCCTCGCCATCGGCGTGATGCAGAAGGGCCTGTCAGCGGGCGACGCGGCGAAGAAGTACTCGCTGCTCACCATCGGCGACGGCCTCGTCGGCATGATCCCCGCGATCCTCATCTCGACGGCCGCCGGCATCATCGTCACGCGCGTCGGCGGACAGGAGGAGGGGGCTCACCTCGGCAAGGACGTCGGTGGCCAGCTGATCGCCTTCCCCCGCGCGATCGCGATCGCGTCGGGCATGTTGATCGCCCTCGGGCTCATCCCCGGTCTGCCGAAGCTGCCCTTCTTCGTCATGGGCGCGCTGGCGGGCGTCGGCGCCTACAAGCTGCTCACCAAGGGCAAGAAGAAGGCGGAGGGCGCAGCCGAAGGCGAGGCTGGAGAGAACGGTGAGAACGGGGAGACCCCGGCGGCCGCCGAGCCGCAGCCCAAGGAGCCGATCAACCCCGACTCCGAGCTCTTCATCCCGGTCGTGACGCCCATCGTGCTCGAGGTGTCCGACGCCCTGGTGCCGTACGTGGACTCGCGGCAGGACGGCGGCAAGTTCCTCTACGAGCTGATCCCCTTCATGCGCGACGGGCTCTTCGTCGAACTGGGCGTGCGGTTCCCCGGCGTGCGCGCGCGCGGAAACCCGGGCCTGCCTCCCGGGGCGTACCAGATTCAGATCAACGAGGTGCCGGTGGTGACGGGCCAGGCGACGCTCGGCCACATCCTCGTGAACGACACGGTCGATCGTCTCAAGCTGATGAACATCGAAGGCTTCGAGGCGGTGAACCCTGCGACGCGGCAGCCGGCCGCGTGGGTGCCGGAGCAGAACAAGGAGATGCTCGAGGCAGCAGGCCTCACCACGTGGGACGTGCCCGGCTACATCATCCTGCACGTGGCGAGCGTGCTCCGCCGTCACGCGCGCGAGTTCCTGGGCGTTCAGGAAGTGCAGTCGATGCTCGACCAGCTCGAGAAGGCCTTCCCCGCCATCGTGAAGGAGGTCGTGCCGAAGGTGGTGACGATCCTCAAGCTGTCGGACGTCCTGGGTCGCCTCGTCGAGGAGGAGATCTCGATCCGCGATCTCCGCGGGATCCTCCAGGCGATCGCCGAGCACGGCCAGACCGAGGCAGACAGCGTGATGCTCACCGAGCACGTGCGGTCGTCACAGAAGCGCTACGTCTCACACAAGTACGCGCGCGGGACGAACACGCTCATCGTCTACCTCCTCGACCCGCAGATCGAGGAGGCGATTCGCAGCTCGATCAAGCGCACCTCGGCCGGCACGCACCTGGCCCTCGAGCCCGACATCGCGCAGGAGATCGTCCAGGCGGTGAAGAACGAGTGCGGGCACCTGCCGCCGACGGCCCAGCGCCCGGTGATCCTCACGTCGATGGACATCAGGCGCTACGTGCGGAAGCTGCTCGAGTACGAGTTCAACCCGCCGTTCTCGGTGGTGAGCTACCAGGAGCTCTCGCCCGAGCTGAACATTCAGCCGGTGGCGCGCATCAGCACGCGCTGAGTCCGTTCTCTGGCTGGGCCGGCGGCACCTGTGATCTTCGGCGCTGGCGACAGCCCGGGTCAGGTGAAGAACACCAGCACCATGAGGACGATCGCGATCAGCACGAACACGGCTACCAGGCCCAGGCCGATGAGCGTCTGCTTGTTCGAGAAGTCGATCAGCTTGCCCGAGCCCTCCTCGGCGGGAGGGTCTTCGGTCGTGTTGGCCGGACTCTCGCCGTCCTCGGGCGGCGGCTCTTCGGCTGGAGCGTCGCCTGCGTCTCCGGGCTGGCTCTCGGAGGGGCTCTCTTCAGCAGGCGCGTCGGCGGGCTGCTCGGGCTCGGGTTCGGGCGGGGCGGCTTCGGGCTCCGGCTCGGGCTCCTGCTCCTGGGCGACGCTGACGGTGCCCTCGGTCTCCTGAGACTCGGACGGGAGCACGACAGGGGTCTCGCGCACCTCGGACGGATCGAGGAAGAGGAGCTTGACGCCACCGATCTCGAGCTCGTCACGATCCTTGAGCGTCTGCTTCTTCGTGCGCTTCTTGTTGACCTTGATGCCGTTGCGGCTGCCGAGGTCTTCGACGTGCACACCCGACCAGTCGCGGCGCACCCGCGCGTGGCGCCGGGAGACGAGGTCGTCGTTGAGCACGATGTCGGCGGAGTCGTCGCGGCCGAAGGTGTACTCCTGGGCCTCTTCGATCTCGATGCGGTGGCCCTCCCGCGGGCCGGTCATCACGCGGAAGTAGGGCTGCTCGCCGCTCGAGCCGAGCCCCTTCATCACGTCCTTCACCAGGTTCCGGCTGACGAACATGGTGTTGCCGGCGTTCGACTCGGTGACGTCGGCCACGCGATCGAAGACGACGTCGAACTGGGCGATGGCGATGGTGTCGCCGTTCGAGAGCAGCTGCTTCTCGTGCTTCTTCAGCTTGGTGCCATTGAGCAGGGTGCCGAAGCTCGAGCCAAGATCCTCGAGGAAGAAGAGGGTGCCGTCGCGGCTGATGCGGGCGTGGTTGCGCGAGACCGCCGACTGAGCGAGCACCACGTCGCAGCCGTCGTCGCGGCCAAGCGTGATGGTGTCCTCGGTGAGGGTCACCACCTGCGGCTTCTCGGCACCGCCGGCCTCGGCGCGCCGTTTGACGGTGAGGCGAACGCCCATGGTTCCTCAGTCACGCACGTACTGCTGACACGTCGCCGTCTGCGACTGGTACTCGGTCTCGTTGGCGAACTTGAGGAAGTTCTTGCAGGCCGTGGTGGCCTGCTTCTCGTCGCTGCGGTTCTTGAAGAGCTCGAAGAGGCCGAAGTGGCACAGGGCGAACTTCGGATCGTACTTGAGGCAGCGCTTGTAGGCCCGCTCCTCGTCGTTCACGAGGCCCTGCTCGCGGAACTTGAGGGCCGCGGAGTACTCGCTCTCGGGCGTCTTCTGGCCTGCCGCGCGCTCCTTCACGTCGGTGAGGGCCTTGTCCTGCAGTTTGCACTTCTTCTCGGCGTTGATGATGTTGTTGCGGCACAAGATGTTGTTCGCGTCGGCCTCGATGCACGAGCTGAAGGCGTCCTTCGCGTCGCAGGGCTTTCCGCTCTCGACGAGGGTGTTGCCCAGCATGAGCCACGCATCGACGAACTGCGGGTCGAGCTGGGTCGCCTTGGTGAGCTCCTCGACGGCGGTCTCCAGGTTGCCCTCTTCCATCGCGATGGCGCCGAGCTCTTTGTAGGGGTCAGCGAGGCTCCCGTTCACCTCGATGATGGTGCGCAGCTCCTTCTTCGCCTTGTCGTCCTGCTTGAGGCCGCGGAAGGCGAGCGCGAGGTTGTACCGGGCCTCGGTGTAGTCGGGGTTCACCTTGAGGGCGCGCTGGAAGTTGTCGTGCGCTTTGCCGAACTGCTGATCGCCCAGGTAGATGTAGCCGAGGTTGTTGTACGCCTGCGCCTGATCCTGGTTGAGCCGCAGGGCTTTGATGAAGAGCTCCTTCGACTGCTCCTTCTGGCCCCGCTTCAAGGCGATGAGGCCCTTGTTCACCCAGAGGTCGGCGTACTGGGGCGAGAACTGAATGCCCAGATCGCACTGCACCTCGGCGCGGGTGAGATCTCCCTGCGAGATGTACTCGGTGCAGATGTTGTTGGCCTCGAGGGCGCGGGGGTGCGGTGGCGGTGTGGTGACACACGCGAGCACGGCCAGCGGCAACAGGCCCATGAGGACACGACGCGTCATGGTGGCGGGCAGTGTAGAGAGTCCGCTGGGGGCCGGCAACGACCCGTTTTGCTCAAACGAGACGGATTTCCGCAGGTTGCGGTCAGCAAGTCCCGTACAATGCCGGCGCCATGCGGATCGCCCTCAAGCTCGCGCTCGCGTTCAGCCTCGCCGTTGGAAGTACCGCCCACGCCACCAGCTTCGCGAACCGCGGGCTGGGGCTGGGCATTGGCTTCATGAAGCTCTTCACCGACGACTCCTCGGTGCCCGACTGGGCTGCGCCGCTCTGGCTCGAGGGCTCGTACTACGCGGAGAACGGCTTCGACGTGTACGTGCGCATTCCGCTCGCGCTGGCGTACGTGAAGATCGGCGCGCCGACGACCTCGGGCGCGGGGATCGTGGTGGCGACGGGCGGTCAGGCTGGCGTCCGGTACCTCTTCCTGGAGGAGTCCTTCAGGCCGTTCGTCTCGCTGCACCTGTCCGGGATCTACGTCATCCGCCCGACGCAGCAGGGGACGATCGACGTCGGCAGCAACCTGCTGGCGGGCCCGGGGGTCGGCGCGGGCATGGAGTACTTCGTCGGGGACAGCGTCTCACTGCAGCTGCGTGGCTTCTTCGACTGGTTCATCGCGCTCAACTCGCCCCAGCGGTTCAACCTGGGCGCCACGCTGACGGTCGCGACGTACTTCTGACCGCCGCACGGGTCGAGCGCGCTACGCCGTGCGGCCGGGCGGAGGCGGGGCCTTTCGCCTCGTGCTGAGCAGCGACTTCTCGGCCTTCCGCGCGGCGAGTGAGGCCGTCACCAGCAGCACCAGCTTCTCGTCCGACAGGTGCGGCGGCTTGAAGAAGCCGAGCTCGTCCTGCAGGCGCTGAGACAGGGTCGAGAAGAGGTGGAGTCGGGCCTCCATGCCCAGCTCTTCGCGGCGCATCGCGGCGGCGAACAGCACCGTCTCCTCGTCTGCCGACAGCTTCGCCACGCGGGCGCGGAAGTCGGGGTCGCCCAGCAGCGCGGTGTCACCCTCGGGCCGGGTGAGTGACGCAGGGATCTTCAGCCGCCGCTCGCGTACGACGACAGTGCCGGCCAGCAGATCGCCGAGGCGCTGCTGAGACTGGGTGAACAAGGCCGCGGCCCCGCCCACGAGGTAGAACAGCGGCAGGCGATCGACGGGCCGCGCGAGGTTGCGCAACAGCGCCTGGAGCCAGCTCACCCGCACGCCGCTCTCCTGGATCACGCGCAGGCCGAACAACCGCTTGCCGATCGTCTGACCGCTCCACAGGCCCTCGAGGAAGATCCCGTAGCCCCAGTCGACGAGGAAGTAGAGGATGAAGACCAGCGCTCCGCCGATCGCGGGCGAGATCAGGTTCATCGCCAGCCCGCCCAGCGAGAGCAGCAGGCCCGTCGCCATCAGGCCGATGGGGAGCGTGAGATCGGAGGAGTCGGTTTCCCGCCGCGCGCCGAACTTGCGCACGAGGAGCAGCACCAGCCCCACCACCGCGACCGCTCCGCCAAGGTAGAGGGCGAAGAAGGGCAGGAAGACGATCGCGATCGCCAGCACGATGGTGACGAAGGTGTCGGCCAGCCAGGCGAGGAAGCGGCTGAAGAGGCCCGCGAGCACGAAGTCGAACTCGACGTACTCGGGGGTCAAGACCGAGTGTTGCCCGTCGAGGTGGAGGCGATCGTCCGTCATCGGTCGGGCCCGAGTCTTTCTCAGCGCCGGGCAGCGTACCAGCGCGGACATGGATCATCGGCCGGAGGACCGGCGGAGCGCCTGACGGGAGGTGGCGCTTCACCTTCGCGGACGTCTTCAGTCCACGGCGCCATTCCTGTGGCGGCCCTGAGGGGAGGGTGACGAGCCGAAGAGGCCAGGCGCGGACGCCGGAGAGAGCCTCTGGGGGATGGAGAACCGTCCTCCAGCGTGGAGGGGACAGGCCGGCCCGGCCATGTTCGCGAACCTCGTACTGGTGGTGGGGCTGTCGAGCGCGACGCGGCTCGACGGAGGCCAGGGACCCGAAGGCGACAGCGGCGTCATCGCCGCGGAGGTGCCTGATGCCGGAGTCGTTGTCCCGACTGCGGCCCGGCCGGCAGAGGCGCGCCCCGGTTGCGCGGCCGGCGAGCGCCGGAGAGACGATGAGGTCCGAGAGGGCCTCGCCGATGGGCAGCGGCCCGCGCTCCTCGAGGATCGCAGGCGATCGCGCTCACGCAGCAGGCCACCGGGCAGCTTCAGGGCATGTTCAAGCGGCTCGCGGCGAAGATGGAAACCGACGTGCGCGCGCTCGGACAGGCGTACGAGAAGCTGACCCACGCTCACAACGCGCTCGTGGACGAGGTGCAGGCGCTCCGCGCGACCGTCAACGCGCTCGGGCACGCCGGGCCCCCGCGGCGCACGCCTGCGCCTGTCGAAGGCCGGGCCCTCGAGGAACTCCCTCACGAAGGAGTGGGAGCCTCCTTCGAGCCGGGTACGCAGGGCCAGGAAGGCCCAGGCCTGACGGCGAGGCGCCAGGACCGGTGCGCAGCCGCGGTGCGCGCCGCTGCCCGGGGGAACGCCGCTCGACGCGGCGCGGGCAGCCGAGGCCGAACAACGCCCTGCGATGATCAAATCAGCCTCGGGAGCAGCACGTTGTTCGATCTCAGGGCGTCCGGTTGCCTCGATGCGCCCGTGGCCACGCCCAGACACCGATGACGACGGGTATCGCCTCGCTCGCCTCAGTCGACGTCCGATGGCCGCGGCACCAGCACGTCCCTCATCTGGGCGCGCGTGACGCAGCCCCTCACCGAGACGATCCACCGGGGCGCCGTCGAGGTCCGGTTGCTCCAGGGAGGCGTGCTGGGCGGCGGCCGCGACCGCCCGCAGGCGTGGGTGCGCGGTTGACCCTCGTCTCACACGTGCTCGAGCGCCCGTGGTTGCTGCTACGCTTCCGCGCCGATGGAGCTGCCCGAGTTCATCGACGTACGCCGGCCCCGGTGGGAAGCCCTCGAGCGCTTGCTCGAGCGCGCCGAGCGGATGGGGCTCAAGACCTTGTCCCTCGACGAGGCGAGGGCGCTGTCCCGCCTCTACCGGGCCGCCTCGTCCGATCTCCTCTGGGTGCGGTCGCGCGCCGGGGCCGCTGACGTGAGCGGCTACCTCAACGATCTCGTGGGGCGCGCGTACGCGGTGACGTACCCTGGCCGGCGCGTGCGACTCCGCGAGGTGGTGCGCTTCGTGAGCCACGGCTTCCCCGAGCTGGTGAAGCAGGAGTGGCGCCTCGTCGTCGCCTCGACGCTCCTGTTCGTCACGGGCGCCGGGTTCGGGTGGATCGGCATGATGTTCGACCCCGACGCCGCCCCGTACCTGGTCCCCACGATGCACCAGAAGCTCGATCCCACCGAGCGGGTGAAGAAGGAGCAGAAGAACGACGGCGCGGACGTCGGTGAGCAGGCGGCGTTCTCGGCCTTCCTCATGCGCAACAACATCGGCGTCGCCTTCTTCGCCTTCGCGCTCGGCCTCACCGCGGGAGTCGGCACGTCGATTCTGCTCTTCGGCAACGGCGTGCTGGTCGGCTCGCTCGCGTGGGTCTATGCGGCGAAGGGCCACGCGTGGTGGTTCTGGGCGTGGATCCTCCCGCACGGCATTCCGGAGATCACGGCGATCTGCCTTGCCGGCGCGGCAGGCCTCGCGATCGGCCGCGGGCTGGTGGCGCCTCGGGGCCTCTCGCGTCGCGTGGCGTTGCGGCGAGAGGGCGTCGTCGCGGTGAAGCTGGTGCTCGGCACCATCGTCCTGTTCGTGCTGGCTGGCCTCATCGAAGGAACGATCTCGCAGATCCACCCGCCACGGCTGCCGATCTGGTTCAAGATCGGCTTCGCGCTGGTGGTGGGCAGCGGCGTTTACGCCTACCTGCTGTCAGCCTTCTTCCGGCGCGCCCAGGCGACCGGCCTTTCCTCGGGGATGTGACGCCTCGTCGGCGAGGCCGCCGTGCCCGCTGGCCTCCACCTCACCGCTCCTCATCCGCGGCGGGAAGGTCGCTGGTGCTCGGCGCCGTGATCGATCACCGACACCAGCGAGAAGAGCGCGCCGTGCGTGTCAGCGTCCGAGGGCGGCGATCGCGAAGTAGAGCCCCCAGCCCAGGCAGCTCAAGAAGCTCGTCACGATCCCGCCGATGGCCAGCTCACGGCCCTTCTGGGCGCCGTTCGACCCGTTGATCTGCGAGAGCGCGATGAAGCCCGTGATCACCCCGGCGAGCGAGCCGAGCGCGGGGATGCAGAGGCACCCGAGGATCCCCGACACCAGCGAGACGATGGCGAGGGTGTTCGTCTGGCCGCCGGTCGCGACGGGTGGGGCGGAGAAGGCGCCAGGCTGGTTGGGCGTCCACACGTTGGGCGGGGGCTGGACGACCGCCGGAGGGGCGCCGGGTGCTGCATCGGCATGGGCGTCGCCGGACCGCCGAACGTCTGTACCGGCCGGCCGCCGAAGCTGGGCTGCTGTGGCGGGGGAGCGGGCTGGCCGCCGCCGTCGAACGGCACCTCGAAGCTCGCGGTGCAGGCGCGGCAGGTGAGCCGGCTGCCGGCGGTCCCTTCGTTCTCGGTTCCACAGTTCGGACAGAAGACCTTCATGAGCTCCTCGAGGGCGGCGTCAGAGCGCGCCGCGTGACTTGATCTCCAGATACTTGTTCACGGCGGCCAGGGACAGCGCGTCGGCTTCGACGTCGATGACGGTGACGCCATCCTGCCCCACCTTGCGCTTGGCGGCCTCGCGATCGAGCAGCAGCTCGCTGGCGACCGCGTGCTGGTAGGCCACCTCGGTGTCGGCCGGCGTGGTGTGCAGGAGCCGGTGCAGCGCGGTGTCCTTGATCGACAGGCAGACGGGCACGTGGCGCCTCGCGAGGCGGCGCATGGGACCGATCATGGTGGCCGCCTGATCCTCGTCGAGGAAGTCGGTGAAGACGCACAAGAGGCTGCGCCGGAGGAGCCGCGTGTTGAGCTCCTTGAAGAGCGTCAGGTAGTCCACGTACGTCAGGTTGGGCTTCGACGAATAGAGGGTGTCGACGATCTTCCGGTACTGGGCGCGACCGGAGGCGGGCGCGAGGAACGACTTCACGCCGTCGGCGAACACGACCAGCCCCACCCGATCGCCGTTGCGGATCGCGACGAAGGCGAGGAACAGGGCCGCGTTGACGGCGTGATCGAGCTTGGTGAGGCCCTCGACGTGGGCGGCCATGCTGCGCCCCGCGTCGACGCCGATGAAGACGGTCTGCGAGCGCTCCGACTCCATCACCCGCGTCACCGGCTTGCCGCGCCGAGCGCTGGCCTTCCAGTCGACGTCGCGCACGGAGTCGCCCTGAGCGTAGTCGCGCAGGCGGGCGAACTCGCTGCCCTTACCGTCGCGCCGCAGCTGGCGCAGGCCCAGGTTCACGAAGTCGAGCGCCGCGTCGGACAGGAGGAGCCGGCTGGCGCCGCGCATGTCGGGGAACACGCTGACCTGCGTCTTCGCGGCGATCACCCGCTCGTGCCACATGAGGCCGAGGGGGCCGCGGACGCGCAGGTGCAGCTCGCCGAACTCGAAGCGCCCCCGGCTCTTCGGGGAGCAGACGTAGGGCAGGCGAATGCGGCTCTTCCCAGAGAGCGCGAAGTGAAGCTGCTCTGGCTGCGCCTCGAAGCCGTCGGGGCTGTCGTCCTTGAGCTGCAGCCCGAGGCCCCGCCCGCCGGGGTTGATGACGTCGAGGTGCACCTTGTTCTCGACGCCGACCTGAAAGCGGTGCGGCAGCTCCCGCGTCACCTTCACCACCGCGCGGCGCGCCACCAGCCAGTCGAGCCCGCTCAGCACCAGCAGCGACACGTCGAGGAGCAGGACGAGGGGCCACAACCCCGCGATGAAGCCCGCGGCGATCGTCGGGATCGCCAGCAGGCACACCGTCGCCCAGAGCCGCGCCGAGGGGATCACGAGGCGCTCACCTCGGGACCTCGACGGAGTTGACGACCTCGCGCAGCACCTCGCCGGGGGTCGCGCCGTCGAGCTCGGCGTCGGGGGACAGCAGCAGGCGGTGCTTCAGCACGGGGCCCGCGAGGTAGCGCACGTCGTCGGGCGTCACGAAGGAGCGCCCCCGCAGGGCCGCCAGCGCCTTCGAGGCGATCAGCAGGTGCACCGCGGCGCGGGGGCCGGCCCCGAGGCGGATGCGGCTCGAGCTGCGGGTGGCGGCCACCAGCTTGCGCACGTACGAGAGCACCGGCGGCTCGATGGCGACCTGCTTCATGGACTCCCGCGTCGCCATCAGCTGCTCCTGGGTGATGGCCGCGTTCACGCCCGCGCGCTGCAGATCGCCGGCGTCGAAGCCGCGGTGCACCGACTGGAGGATCGCCTCCTCCTCGTGATCGCTCGGGTAGCCGACGTCGATCTTGAAGAGGAACCGGTCGAGCTGCGCCTCGGGCAGCGGGTAGGTGCCCTCGGACTCGACGGGGTTCTGCGTCGCGAACACGGTGAAGATGGGCGACAGGGTGGTGTGGCGGCCTTCCAGCGAGACGCTGCGCTCCTGCATCGCCTCGAGCAGCGCGGACTGGGTCTTGGCGGGGGCGCGGTTGATCTCGTCGGCGAGCAGCAGGTCCGTGAAGATCGGCCCCTTCACCAGCACGAACGACTGGCTCTTCAGATCGAAGACGCTGGTGCCGAGGATGTCGGCGGGCATGAGATCGGGGGTGAACTGAATGCGCCGGAACTCCGCCGAGACGCTGCGGGCGAGCGCGCGGGCCATCAACGTCTTGGCGACGCCCGGCACGCCCTCGAGCAGCACGTGGCCGCCGGTGATGAGGCCGCACAGCATCAGCTCGAGCGCCTCGTCCTGGCCGACGACGGCCTTGCGCACCTCGGCGAGCGCGGCCTCGCGCACCTGGTGGGCGACGGTGACGGCCTGGGAGCCGGGCGGTGGGGCTGCGGGCAGGGGAGCGATGGGTCCACCAGTGGGCGTCATGTCGTGCGGCCTTTCTTCGGAGTGGCTTCGAGCTTCAAGCGGGCGAGGGCGGCGAGGCGGGCGACGGTCTCGACGCCGGCGTCGCTGTGGGCCTCGTTCGCGGCGCGGGTGACGTCGAGCAGCGCCGAGGCGAGGTCCTTCCGGCCCCGCAGATCGAGCGCCGCGGAGATCTCGGACGGCTCGGCGCGCCCAGAGACGCCGGCCTTGCGGGCGTACTCGGCGGCGAGCTCCTTCGCGATCGACGAGGCGGCGTGCGCGTGGTGTCGGCCCTCGCGGTAGAGGCGGCTGGTCGCGAAGAGGGCGTCGGTGGCCCCGATGCGGACGGCGTCAGGTGGCAGCCGCGGCCTGCCGAAGCGCCGGAGCGACGCCGCCCACAGCATCACGCCCAGGAGGAGCTGCGCCCCGGCGAACTGCAGGCCGTAGCGCGCGGCGAACTCGGCTATGGAGCGGTCGCCGGTGAAGCCGTGGTGGTACTCGTCGAACGCGATCGGCCCGTCCGCCAACGCGCGCCCGACCGATCTCCAGAAGAGCGCGTTGTCAGCACGCGAGAGGGCCTGGTTCATCGCCAGCTCGGGAGCGCCGATCACGATCAGCCGCCCCAGGCCCCAGGGGACGAGGCCCACCACGGTGCGCTCCGCGCCCTCGTCCACGAGCAGGGCGACCCCGCCGGGCGGGAGATCGAGCCATACCCGCACGCGCGCCTCGAGCCGCTCGACGCCCACCGTGAAGCGCGACGGCTGCGCGGGGACGAGGGTGGTGATCTCCTTCCGGTTCTCGGCGCGCTCCAGGTACACGTCCACGGCGGTGAGCAGGTCGTTCTCGTCCTGGTCCCACGGGGCGTAGACGACGGTGCCGCCGTTGCGCAGGTGTTCGAGGAGCTTCTTCGTCTCGTCGGAGGTGACGGATGGGCTCCGGAAGGCGTTGAGGCCGCGCTCCCTCATCTCCTCGCGCTCCTCGTCGGTCAGCTCGTCGTCCTGCACGCCCCCGTCGAGGCTGAAGACGAACGGGTTGGTGCTCTTGCGATCGCTCTCGTCGCGAAACGTCGTGCCGAGCATCACCAGCGTCGTCCCGCGATCGATCACCTCGAAGTCCTGCTGCCAGCGCTCCGCGGGCAGGCCGGCCTCGGACAGGAGCAGGTAGAGGGCGCGGGCGCCCGAGGGCTCCGAGCGCCACGTGGAGAGCCGATCGGCGAAGGCGCCCCGCTTCGCGCCCGACATCACGAACGAGCCGAAGGCGCCGAGCACGAGCAGCCCCGAGATGAAGAGCAGCGGGAACCGATCACGCATGCGCCGGCGCCTCCTGGGCAGCGAGCAGGGGCTGAACGATGGCCCGGAACGTGCGGTACGCCGGCTCGGTGACGTCGAGGTTGCCGTACCAGGCGAAGTCGAAGCGGCGGGTGAGATCGCGGAACGCCGACTTGCTCTCGCCGGGGCCCTTGAAGCCGAACAGGTAGTCCCAGTTCGACTTCGTCGGGTCGTAGTCGATGACGCCGCCGCGGTGCAGGTGCGAGAGCAGCGCGAGGTAGAGGTGACGAATCGCCTCGCGGAACTCGCCCTTCGCCGCCAGCTCGTCGGCCAGCCCCGCCCACGTCTCGGGCCGCTTCGAGAGCGCGCTCATCGGATCACTCGACAGCGCCGCTTCGCCGTAGCTCGAGCGTTCGCCCTCGGCCTCCTCGTCCTCACCACGCCTGCGGAACTGGAGCAGCAGGAAGA
The DNA here is from genome assembly GCA_016793095.1 of Myxococcaceae bacterium. Classification (GTDB taxonomy): domain Bacteria; phylum Myxococcota; class Myxococcia; order Myxococcales; family Myxococcaceae; genus Xiheimicrobium. The sequence goes on from JAEUJQ010000005.1 coordinate 118,640, forward strand.
CGAGCAGGCCGACGAGCGCCACGACGATCACGACCATCACCAGGTTCGCGCCGGCCATCTCGCCGCCGAACGTCGGCGCGCGCACGGTCGGGGTGCGGTCGCGCTCGAGCAGCCAGTCGAAGAAGCGCTTGAGCCACTTCAAGAAAGCCTCCCAGTACTCGTTGGGCGGCTCCTGCTCGTCGGGGGGCGGCGGCTCCTCGGGCTTCTTCTCGACGGCCTGGAACTCGGGGCGCGCGAGGATCTGCTGGGCGTCGTCGCGCGCGCGTTGTGCCGCGGTGGGGCTCTCGAGGGCGCGCACGGCCTTGAGCTCCTTGAGGCCTTCGCGCAGATCCTCCTCGGCGGCGTCGCAGTCCTGATCGTCGTAGGCGCGGCGCTCCACCCGGCTCACGAAGCGCGAGAGGGCCGAGTGATCACGCTCGGGCACGCCGTCGAGGCTCTCGAGCTGCTCGCGCTTCACGCGCCCTGCCATCTCGCACTCGTCCACCAGGCGCTCGACGCGTTGGCGCACGGCCGACGGCTCCACCGAGAGCTGGGCGAAGGCGGGCGTCGCGAGCGCGAGGGCGAGCAGGGTGGCGGCGACCAGCGGCGCCTTCGGCTTCTTGCGCCGTGGCAGCTGCTCGACCTGCGCGATCAGATCGAGGCCTTCCTGGCGAACCCGGCCGTCGATGAGCAGCAGCACGCCCGCGGCGGCGCGCACCGGCTCGAGCAGCGTGAAGGCGGTGACGAAGAGGGTGGCGATCCAGGTCGGGTTGTCGATGGAGGTGAAGCGGGACACGAAGTTGAGATCGAGCGCGAGCAGCTGCTGGCCGATCAACATGAGGAACCCGGTGCCGAGGTGCAGGTTCAGCACCAGCACGAGCTGCACCGAGTTGCAGAAGCGGAGGAAGGGCGCGGTGTAGCGGGCGGCGCCGAGCAGCCGTGAGGTGGTGCCGTAGAGGCCGAGCGCGCTGCCCTCGCCGCGCATGGCCGCCGCGAAGATCGCCTGGTGCGCGCCCACGAAGAAGAAGGCGATGCCGAAGGTGAGGAACGCCACCACTGCGTCGATGACCAGCTGGATGGTGCCGGCGACGAGGAGGCTGGGCGCGCGCTTCACCGCTGCCAGCAGGCTGCCGCGGGCGGTCGGCTCGGTCTGCGAGAGGATCTGCTGCTCGAGGAAGTGGCTCGCCGCGCCCTGCGCGACACAGCGCAGCGCCCACGCGAAGGTGAGGCCGGCGACCGGCCACAGGAGCGGCTTGTTCCGGCTGATCGCCTCGGCGAGCGAGAAGAAGGTGAAGATCGTCACCGCTGCCACGGGCATCGTCAGCACCCACAGCCCCGAGGAGCCGGCGGCCGCCCTCAGCGCGGCGTCGTAGAGCGCGAGGGTGGAGCGCGGCCTCAGCTGGAGGGCGTCGACGGCCATGTCAGTCCGCCAGCAGGGCCGAGAGCCCGTAGAGGCCGCCGAAGACGATCAGGACGCACAGCGCGGCGAGGAAGAGGTTGCCGAACGACCAGTCGTTGCGCGCGACGAGCCTGCGCGCCTTCTCGAGCCGCTTGCCGAGGCAGGTGGCGCAGCGGTTGATGCCCTCGAACTGCGTCGTGCACTCGACGCAGATCACGTTGCGGCACTCGACGCAGATGCCGAGGCCAGCGCGGTCGGGGTGGTAGTGACAACGACCTGAGCCCAGGCTCATCGGGCGACGAGCTTAGGGCCCGGGGTGGTGCGTTTCGACGGGTTTTTCCTCACAGCTCTTCGAGGAACTCGTCGTTGTAGGTGTAGCGGGAGAGCCGCTTGATGAGCGCCTCCATGGCCTCGACGGGCTTCACCGAGAAGAGCATCTGCCGCAGCTTCTTCACCTTCTCGTACTCCTTGAAGGCGAACAGCTTCTCCTCCTTGCGGGTGCCCGACTGCGGAATGTTGATGGCCGGCCAGATGCGCTTCTCGGCCAGCAGCCGGTCGAGCACGATCTCGCTGTTCCCGGTGCCCTTGAACTCCTCGAAGATCACCTCGTCCATGCGGCTACCGGTGTCGATGAGCGCGGTGCCGATGATGGTGAGGGTGCCGGCCTCTTCGGTGGCGCGGGCGGCGCCGAACATGCGCTTGGGGCGCTCGAGCGCGCGGGAGTCGACGCCGCCTGACATCGTGCGGCCCGACGAGTCCACCTCCTTGTTGAAGGCGCGGGCGAGGCGGGTGATGGAGTCGAGCAGCACCACGACGTCTTTCCCGTTCTCGACGAGGCGGCGGGCGCGCTCCATGGCGAGCTCGGCCACCTTGAGGTGCATGGCGGGCGACTGATCGCTCGACGAGGCCAGCACCTCGGCCTTGATGTTGCGCCGCATGTCCGTCACCTCTTCGGGGCGCTCGTCGATGAGCAGCACCATGACGTGGCACTCGGGGTGGTTGGCGAGCACGGCCTGGGCGATCTTCTGGAGGATGATCGTCTTGCCCGTCTTGGGGGGCGCGGTGATCAGCGCGCGCTGGCCCTTGCCGAGGGGTGCGATGAGATCCATCACCCGGGTGACCATCTCGTTGTGCTGGTGCTCGAGCTTGAGGCGCTCCACCGGATCCACGGAGGTCAGATCGTTGAAGTGGGGCGTGCGCGTGGCCTGATCCATCGGCACCCCGTCCACGGTCTCGACGCTCACGATGGTGCCCTTGAGGCCCTTCATCTGCGCGCGGGCGGTGAGGTACTGGCCGGCGCGCAGGCGGAGCTTCTGCACCAGGTTCTTGGGGATCTCGGCGTCGTCGGGCCCGGGCAGCAGGTTGCGCTTGATGGAGCGCAGCATGGCGTTCTGGCCCTTCACGTCGGTGTCGAGCACGCCCTCGACGATCTGCGTGGGCGCCTGCACCGGCTGGCCGGCCTGCTGGGCCTGGCGCATCTGGTTCTGCTGCTGCTGCTGCGCCTGCTGCTGGGCCTGGCGCTGCTTGTACTGCTCGAGCTCCTGGGCGGTGAGGAAGATGTTCACCACCTGGCCGTCGGGCTGGATCACCTTGCGGAACGCCTGGCCGTCGTCGGTGAAGAAGACGGGGTTGCCCTTGCGGCGGCGGCGGCGACGGCGGCGTCGACCCTGGCCCGGGAGCCCCGGCTGACCGGGTTGGCCCGGCTGGCCCGGCTGCCCGGGTGCGCCCCCGGCGTTCGGAGCGCCCTCCGCGCCCTCGGGGCCGCCTTCGTCGGGGCCCTCATCGCCGCCGTCATCGCCTCCTTCGTCATCGCCGCCGTCGTCGCCACCGTCGTTCGCGGGCGGGGTCGGCTGGGTGGGATCGTTCGGATCGGTGGGCTGCTCGTCGTGTTCGTCGCTCATGAGGCGTCCACACGCGCCGCGGCTCGCCCCGGCGCAGGTCCTGCGTTCGTGGTGGGGCAGGGTCGGCTGAAGCCACCGGGTGGGAACGTTGCCGTGAGCCCACCAAACGATGTGACCCTGAATCACCCCGGGACCGTCGTGACGACCGCTCCGAGCGAGGTGACGACTTCGATGTAGCACCCCAAAGGCGCCTGCGCACCAGGTTCCCGCATGGCGTGGGCTAGATTGGCGCGATGGCAGGCAGGCGGACGTGGCTGTGGGGGCTGCTGGCGGTGGCCGGGGCGTGTGGCGTCTGCGGCGCTGCGACGCTGCTGTTGGGACTCCTGACCGCAAGCGACGAGGGCAGTCCGAGCGTGGGTGAGGGCTCGCCGGGCGCTGCTGGAGGGTTCGGGTTCGCACCGCCGCAGGGCTGGAAGAGCGCAGGCCCGGGGCGGTTCACGACGGCGCAGGCTCAGCGATCGGCCACGCTCGGCGTCGAGGTGATTCGCCTTTCTGCGATCGCAGGCCGCGACTCGCCAGGGCGCAAGCTCACCTCCGTCTGGACGACGCAGGTCGGCGCGGACTGGGCCGGCGCGTCAGCCACTCCCCTCGTGCTGCGCCGCTATGTCGGGAACGGCGCCATCGCCCACTTCACCTCGGCGGTGCTGAAGCCGAAGGCCGGCGGCATCGACACCCGCGTCTCGCTCTACCTCGTCGAGGCGGACGATCGGCTCGAGCCCCTCGTCATCCTCCAGACGTATTCGGACCCGGAGTCGATGGCCGAGGTGAACACCAACCACGCGGCGAGCTTCTCGTTCGACACCTCGTCGGCGCAGGTCGAGGAGGCGCTGAACGCGACGCAGGGCTCCCCGGTGGGCGTCCCCCTCGCCGCGGACGACGAGCTCACCGGCGCCTGGGTGTCGAGCACGTCGAACAACCTGCAGTGGCTCAACACGTTCTCCGGTGCGCGCGAGATGACCGCCGTCGGCGGCGTCACGCGCTACGAGCTGAGCGCCGATCACCGCTTCACCTACCGGTACCAGGGCGGGGCCGGGAACGTTGACGCGATGAAGTTCGGCTCGGACGAAGACCAGGGCCAGTGGGCGATCGAGCGCGACGTGCTGGTCCTCACGGGCGAGAAGCACCTGACGAAGTACCTGATCGCTGGCGCGGCACGCGCCCCGGACGGCAAGCGCACGCTCTTCATGCTGCCGCACCCGCGTTGGTCGTGGGCGCCGGGGCAGGTGGCGCAGAACGGGCAGCTCTTCGAGGCCGAGGAGTAGCTCAGCGAACCTCGACGTCGTACTCGAGGCGGGCCTGCACCGCGGGTGGGCCAAACAACCAGCCGTGAGGTCCGAGCTGCTTGATGATGGGCGCCAGCGCGTCGGGCACGGGGGTCTGCGCGGGCACGGGCTGGTCGAGCAGGGACGGCGCGGTCAGCCCCAGCAGCGTGCCCACCAGGCTCCCTGAGGACTGCATGATCGCCACCTGGAAGTCGTCGTCGTCAGCAGCGAGGCCCCCCTTCACCTTTGCGGCCTGCACTGCCTCCATCAAGCCGCCGAGCTGATCGACGAGGCCCTTCGCCTTCGCGTCCCGTCCGCTCCACACGCGGCCCCGCGCCACCGCGTCCACGTCTTCCTTCTTCATCTTCCGGCTCGCGGCCACCTCGGTGATGAAGGTGTCGTAGAAGTCGTCGATCCACTTCTGGGCGGCGGTGCGCTGCTCGTCGGTCCACGGCTCGAAGAGATCAGTGACGCCGGCGAGGCGGCCCCGCAGGATGGCCTCCTGGGTGACGCCGTACTTGTTGGCCAGCCCCTTGATGGCCGGCTTCGCGTAGAAGACGCCGATGCTGCCCGTCAGCGTGGTGGGGTTGGCCCAGATCTCGTCCGCGCCCATCGCGACGTAGTAGCCGCCCGAGGCCGCGGCGTCGCCCATCGAGGCCACGATCGGCTTCTTCTTCTTCGCCTCGAGCACGGCGCGGTACATGAGATCGGACGCGAGCCCGTCGCCGCCACCGGAGTCCACGCGCAGCACGATCGCCTTCACGTCCGGGTCAGCCGCTGCCTCGGACAGCGCCTCGATGAAGGTCTCGGCTCCCGACATGGCGCCGGTGAGCGGGTTCGACTGGTTCTTCCCCCCGGTGATGCTGCCGAGCACGGGCACGATCGCGATCTTGCGGCGGCTGCCCCAGCGCGTGTCGCGGAAGTCGAAGGGCCGGTACGCCTTCGTGGCCTTCGCGTCGGGCAGGGCGTTCTTCATGCGCTCGTCCAGTTGCTGCGGCGTGACGACCTCGTCGATCTGCCGAAGCTCGACCGCCCGGCGGGCCGGCTTGATGCCCTCGTCGAGGCCCGCCTTCCACGCCTCCGCCGTCAGGTTGCGGCGCCTCGTCACCCGCTCGGTGAGCAGCTCGTCAGCGGTGTCGAGCCAGGCGTTGAGCGACTCCTTGTGCTCGTCGCTCATGCCGGTGCGGGTGAACTGATCGGGGAACGACTTGTACGCGCCGACGCGGGCCACATCGACGGTGATGCCGAGCTGCTCCGCGGCGCCGCCGAAGTAGACGACCGACGAGCGCAGCCCATCGACGATGTACATCGCCTCGGCGGCCGAGAAGATGCCGTCACACGCCGACGCCATGAGGTACTCGGCGTCACCCGCCGAGAGGATGTACGCGTAGACCTTCTTCCCCGCCGCGCGCAGCTTCTCGATGCCAGCGCGCACCTCGTCGGCCCGCGCGAGGCCCACCTGGGCGCCCTCGATCTTGATCAGCACGCCGGCGAGATCGGGATCCTTCGACGCCCGCTCGAGGAAACGCAGGAAGCGCACGTAGCGATCCTCGGCGGCCACCCCCAGCACGGAGCCCAGCGTCAACCCGCCCTCCGAGCCGAGATCGTTCACGCTGATCACGGCGAGCTTCTTCGAGGGCACGATGGAGCCGTACTTCGTGCCCGACACGCGGCCCATGAACTGGAAGTCGAAGCTGCCGTTCGCCGTGCCGAAGCCCTGCGTGTAGCCGACGTTCTCGAGATCGACGCCGAGCCCCGCGTGGAAGGCGAGGGGGCTGCCGCCGGTGAAGCCGTGGCTCACGCCAGCCGAGACCCGCAGCCCGCGGACGATCGTCGCCTTCGCGGTGTACTGCAGCCGGCTCAGCTCGACGAGGCGCTGCTCGGGGAAGTACCAGTCAACGCCCACCGACACGTACTCCTCGAAGGGCCGCAGGCCGACGCCGAGCCCCCACTCGCGGGGCAGCGCCAGCCCGGAGGTGCTCGCGGGCGCGTTGACGTTCCGCACCGTGGCGCCAAAGGACAGCCAGCGCGTCGGGCGCGACTGCAGGCCGAGATCGACGACGAAGAGCCCACGCGCGGCGCCGTTGACGAGCCAGTTCGCGCTGACGCCAGCAGAGAGGGCCTGCGGGCCGAACGCAGCGCCCACCGACAGCTTCGTGAGATCGCCTCCCCCCACGAGGCTGTTGACGCCCACGCCCAGCCCGAAGGTGTTGCCGATGCTGGTGGCGCCGAAGAGCGCGTTGCCCACCACCGAGCGGGTCTGGCTGCGCTCGTGCACGTAGATGAGGTTCCAGTCGCCCACCCGCCCGAGGCCCGCGGGGTTGTACGTGAGCGCCGAGGACTCGTCGGCGAAGGCGAGCGAGTCGGGCAGCAGGGTGACGCCTCGCGAGGGGTCGCCGTTCGCGAGGTTGGCCGTCTGCGCCAGCGCCGCGTGCGCGAGCAGCAGCAGCCCCGTGGTGGTGAGTCGGATCATCGCTTCCCCTTCCGCTTCGGCGCCTGCGCCGGCGTGCTGCGTTTCAGGTACTCGTCGAACATGGGCACGGTGAAGGCCGTCTCGCCGTGCCGCGGGCTGTAGAGCATGCCCTTCTTGATGAGCGCATCGCGCAGCGGCGCCACGGTGGAGACCTTCTGGGCCATCGCCGCCGCGATCTCGCCCGACCGGTGCGGGCCGGGGCCCAACGAGGCCATCGCGTTCACGTAGTCGCGCTCTCTCGGCGTGAGCCGGTCGCCGCGGACCTTGAAGAAGCTGGAGTCGAGGCGCTGCAGCGCCGCCATCGTCGCCAGCTTCGCGTCGCCGAGCGTGATGGGCGAGCCGGCCGCCGCGTTCCAGGTCTGATAGCCCCACTCCTGGAGGAAGTACGGGTAGCCGGCGGTCTGGCCGACGATGTGGGCGAGCGCCTCGTCGCGGATCTCGAGCGTCGCGCGGGTCAGCGGCGCGCGGATCGCCTCGCGCGCGGCGTCGGCGGTGAGAGGGCCCACGTCGGGGTAGTCGAAGAGCCGCTCCGCGTACGACTTCGCCTCTCCTGCGAGCGCCGCGAGCTGCGGCAGGCCCGCGCCGATGAAGAGGAACGGCAGGTTCTTCTGGCCGAGCCGGTGCGTCGCCACGATGAGGGCCGCGAGGTCGCCGCTCCCGAGGAACTGCAGCTCGTCGATCAACAGCACGAGCGCCCGCTGCTCGGCGCGCGCAGCCTCGGCGATGGTCTCGAGCAGGGCGGTGAGATCGAACTCGAGGTTGCCCGAGTCGGCGGTGCCCGGCTCTGGCTTGAGGCCCACCTCGACGTCGCCCAGCTTCACCTTGAACGCCGCCGCGAACGATCGCAGGACGGCCAGGGCGCGGTTCGCGCGGTCAGCAGCCCGCTCCGTCCGTGAGAGCTGGAACAGGGCCGCGCGCAGCGGCGGGACGAGCATCTCCGGGAGCCGCTGAGCTTCGGTGGCCTCGAGCGTCAGCGCGAGGCATCCCTCCGAGCGCGCGACCTCGGCCAGGCGGTTGAGGAGCACGGTCTTGCCGACGCCGCGAAGGCCGAGGAGCAGCAGGCTCTTGCCCAGCCCTCGACGCGCGCGGGCGATCGCCACCTCGGCGTCGGTGACGATGGCGGTGCGGCCAGCCAGCTGCGGTGGCTGCGTTCCCGCGCCAGGGGCGAAGGGGTTCTCTTTCGGGTTCATTGGATCCGGGAACTTACCCGTTTATAGGGAAGTTACCGCGAGTCGCCGTAATCTTCCTATAAATCGGTAAGACTCCTCGAAGCGCTCACCAGTCTTCGGTGCCGCTGACGCCGTCGAGGGGATCCTTGCCGCTCTTCTTCTTGTCGCGGGACTGGGTGCGACCGCCGCGATCCTCGGCGTTCCAGTCTTCGGTGCCGCCGCGGTTGTCGAGGGGATCTCCTGAACGGGTCACCTTGTCGCCGCCGCCCTCGCCGTTGTTGATGACCCAGGTCGTCATGCGCTGGATCTCGCCCTTCATCTGGCCGAACTCGTCGCCCTGCATGGTGGCGCGCTTGATGGCGAGGCGCTTGCCGGTCTTCAGCTCGAAGTAGCCCAGCGTCACCTCGGTGCCGCCGCTGTCGAGCTCCTTGACGATGGCGATGATGCCGCGGTCGAGGCCCAGGGTCTTCGCGACGCTGCCCATGGTGGAGCCGCCCTTGTCCTTGAGGGCCTCGGCGGCCAGGCGATCCATCAGGGCGTCGAACGCCTTGAAGCCGGACGAGGCGATGAGCTCGGGCGAGTACTCGGTCTCGTCAGGCGTGATCTCGACCATGGTGCCCACCTGCCGGAAGCCGGGCTTCTCGACGCGCACCATCGTCTTGCCGATGGGCAGCGTCTGCAGGGTGACGGGGGTGAAGCCCTGGAACTCGCCGTTGAGGAAGACTCGCGCACCCGACGGCTTCGTCTTCACCTGAACGTTCCCGCGGAGCTGCGCGTTGCGGCTCGTCGCCACCTGCGCCTTGAGCGAGAGGAAGTCCTGCGGGTACTTGCGGCGGTCGAGCTCGAAGCCGGGGGCCAGCGCGAGGAGGTTGAGCACCGCGAGCTTGGCCTCCTCGACGTCGCCACGCGCCTGCAGCACCGCGCCGTACATCGCCCAGGCGTCACAGAGGTTCCCGCACGTCTTCATCGCGGGCACGGCCTTGTCGAACTCCTTGAGGGTGGCGCGCAGCTTCCGTTCGGCCGGCTCGTACTGCCGGTTGTCGAAGTCGGCCTTCGACTCGTTGAAGCCCGTCTGCGCGCGCTTGAGGCTCGCCGCGGCGTCTTCGTCGGGCAGCACGCCGAAGAGCTCGTCCGACGTCTTCACGGTGAAGCCCTGGTACTCGGTGAGCGCCTCGTTGATGAAGCCCTCGAGCTTGAGCACCTTCGACTCGGCGCCCTTGTCCATGGGGATCACCAGCGCGGCGATGCGCCTGTCGGTCGGCGGCGGCGCCGCCCACGTCGCGACGGCGAGCAGAGCGCAGAGCAGGGCGGGGGTGGAGCGCATGACGGACCTCAGAGCGGGAACAGCGCAGGGTTGAAGGACGGCCGGCTCGGCGGCTGGGGTTGCGACGCCGCCACGCCCACCGCCGTCGCGGTCGCACCCACCACCACCACGCCACCCACCGCGGCCCAGAACCACCACTTCGAGAACACCGAGTCACCCGAGGAGGGTTCCGCCGTCGTCGTCACCGTCGTCTCCGTGGCCCTGGTCGCCACGACGGGTGACGGATTGGCGAGGAAGGCCTTCACCTTGTCCACGACGGGCCCGAAGTTCTCGTCGGTTGGCAGGGCGACGTCCTGCAGGCGCGCCCGCGTCTCGACGTCCCACACCTCGAGCTTGCCATCGCCGCCTGGCGCCACCTCGGCCACGATGAGGAAGCGCGACTTCATCGTCTCGGCGACCGGCCGGGCCTCACGCGGCACGCCCTTGCCCAGGTTCGCCGGCACCAGGCTCTTCATCGACGAGCGCGCCTGCCCGTAGCCTTCGGCCTCGGCGAGATCGATCGTCACCTGCGTGCCCTCCTTCGGCACGGACACGAAGGCGCCCGCGGGCTTGAAGCCGGCGCGCTTGACGGTGACGAGGTGCCGGCCAGCCGGGACGATGGGGGCTTCGGCCAGCGGACTCACGCCGAGCGCAGCGCCACGCACCGACACCTCCGCGCCGAGCGGCGAGGTGCTGATCGTCAGCGTCGCTTTGGGCGCCTTGTTCAGCTCGACGAGGGCCTTGTCCGCCACCTTCTTCACGTCGGGGCCGAAGTACTTGGGATCGAGCTCGAGGGCGGGGAAGAGCGCGTACGCCTTCATCACCTCGTCCAGCGCCGTCTTCTGGCCGGGTTTACCGCCGGTCTGCAGGGCGATGTTCGCGAGGTGCAGGTGCACGGTCGCGACGTCCTTCGCGTCGGCGGCGCCCGCGTTCTGGTTCAGGAACTCCATCGCCTCGGTGAACTTCGCCCTGGCGCCGTCGAAGTCGAGGTTGTCCACCCCGTCGGTCCCCTCCTTGATCAGCGCCGCGGCCTTGTTCACCGCGACGTCGGCGGGGAAGAGGGACTCGAGATCAGTGAGCGCGACGGACCGCTCCTCAAGGGCCTTCGTCAGGCGGACCTCGACCTTCGCGGCGCTCGCTTCGGCGGTCTCTTGCGGCACGACGAAGACCGAGGCGCGGCTGGGCAGCGAGGGAGCGGAAGAAGCAGGAGCGCCCTTCGCGGGCGCGGCGAGCACGACGAGCAGGAGTGTGAGCACGGCGCGAGACTAGCCCGTTGAACTTCAAACGCACGTCCGACGAACGGACGAGGCGATTTCGTGCCGACACGGACCTACACGCGTGTGCAGTCATTTTCTTGTGTGTCGATCGCCGATGGGTACAGTCCGCCCGGCACAGTCCTGTAGCACGCGAAACACGCGGAATAACGCACGGGAAAGACGATGGAAAAGGCTCCCATGGCTGAACAGATGAGCATGCTGGACGACGCAGGTGAGCCCAGCGGCAGCGGCGGCGGCAAGGGCGGCGGGCGGGGGAAGAAGGGCGCGGGGTCGGGTGGTGGAGGGAACGAGCGGCCCATCCAGCTCGCCGAGGAGGCGCGCCGGCGGTACCTCAACTACGCGCTGTCGGTGATCACCGCGCGCGCGCTGCCTGACGTGCGCGACGGCCTGAAGCCGGTGCAGCGCCGCATCCTCTACGGGATGTGGAACGAGAGCGTCACGCACGACGCGAAGCACAAGAAGTGCGCGAACGTCGTCGGCTCGGTGATGGGCAAGTTCCACCCGCACGGCGACACTGCCATCTACGACGCGCTGGTGCGGCTCGCGCAGGACTTCTCGCTGCGCTACCCGCTGGTGGACGGCCACGGCAACTTCGGTTCGCTCGACGGCGATGCGCCGGCAGCGATGCGCTACACCGAGTGCCGCCTCGACGCGCTGGCTGACGAGCTGCTCAACGAGCTGTCGCGGAAGACGGTGGACTTCCGGCCCAACTACGACGGCTCGACCCAGGAGCCGATCGTGTTGCCGGCGAAGCTGCCGCAGCTGCTGATGAACGGCACGACGGGCATCGCCGTCGGCATGGCGACCAACATTCCGCCGCACCACGCCGGTGAGCTGATCGACGCCTGCGTCGAGCTCATCAAGGACAAGAAGCTCGAGACGAAGGACCTGCTCAAGTTCGTGAAGGGGCCCGACTTCCCGACGGGCGGGCAGATCCTCAACAACAAGAAGGAGCTGCGCGAGCTGTACGAGACGGGCCAGGGCGCGATCCGCCTGCGCGGCGAGTGGACGACCGAGGATCGCGCGCGCGGTGGCGTGAACATCATCGTCACCTCGATCCCCTACACGGTGAACAAGGGCACGCTGGTCGAGCGCATCGGCCAGATCATCCAGGAGCGCAAGCTGCCCCCGCTCACGGACGTCCGCGACGAGTCCACCAAGGACGTGCGCATCGTCATGGAGCTCAAGAAGGACGCCGACCCCGAGCTGGTCATGGCGTACCTCTACAAGCACACGGCGCTGGCGACGAACTTCAACGTCAACATGACGTGCCTGGTGCCGACCGGGAACGCCGAGGTGGGCACGCCGAAGCGGCTCGATCTCAAGTCGATGCTGCAGCACTTCCTCGAGTTCCGCTTCGAGGTGGTGACCCGCCGGTTCCAGTACGATCTCGATCAGCTCAAGGCGCGCCTGCACCTCCTCGAGGGGTTCGAGAAGGTCTACGACGCCCTCGACGAGATGCTGAAGATCATCCGCAAGTCGGAGGGCAAGGCGGACGCGAAGACGAAGCTGATCGCGCGCTTCAGGCTCTCGGACGAGCAGGCCGAGGCGATCCTCGAGATGAAGCTCTACAAGCTCGCCCGCCTCGAGATCCTGGTGATCGAGAAGGAAGCGAAAGAGAAGCGCGCCGAGGCGAAGCGGCTCGCCGAGATCCTCAAGAGCGACAAGCTGCGCTGGAGCACCGTGCGCGACGAGCTGCTCGAGCTGAAGAAGCGCTACGACGACAAGCGGCGCACGAAGATCGGCGGCGCCGTCGAAGAGCTCGAGTACGACGAAGAGGCCTTCATCTCGGACGAGGACGCGCAGGTGGTGATCACGCGCGACGGCTGGGTGAAGCGCGTGCGCGAGCTGAAGGACCCGACGCAGACCCGCATGCGCGAGGGCGACGAGCTGATGGCGGTGCTCTCGGGCTCGCTCAAGTCGAACGTGGTGTTCTTCTCGAACCTGGGCACTGCGTACTGCACGCGCTTCAACGACGTGCCCGCGTCCACCGGCTACGGCGACCCGGTGCAGAAGCTCTTCAAGTTCGACGACGGCGAGCGGCTCGTGGGGGCGCTCAGCCTCGACAAGCGGCTGCCCCAGCCCGAGAAGTTCGTGGCGGTGTCGAAGAAGGGCTTCGGCTTGAGGTTCGCGATCGCTCCGCACACCGAGGTCTCGACGCGCGCTGGCCGTCGGTACGCGAAGCCCACCGCGGGCGACGAGCTGATCGGCACCATGCCGTGCCACGAGAAGGACCTGCTCGCGGTGGTGACGAAGAAGACCTTCGCGCTCGTGTGCAAGGTGGCCGAGGTGAACGAGCTCGCGGGACCGGGCAAGGGCGTCACGGTGATCAAGGTGGCGCCGGACGACGAGGTGGCCGCCTTCCTCTGCACCGCCAGGAAGGACGAGGCGATCTCGCTCGAGACCTCGAAGGGTCGCACGCTGACGCTCTCGCCGGGCCGCTACGAGGTCACGAGCCGCGCCGGCAAGGGCCGCGAGATGTCGAAGAAGGACTCGGTGAAGTCGGTGGTGCGCCCGCCGCTCATCGTCACCCTGCCCGAGACCGAGAAGAAGGACGAGAAGTCGGACAAGTCCGAGAAGAAGGAGAAGTGAGCGATGGCTGCCACCCGCAAGTACGACGCTGAAGAGATCGAAGTCCTCGAAGGCCTGCAGCCGGTCCGCACCAGGCCCGGCATGTACATCGGCGGCACCGGCGTGGACGGCTACCACCACCTCTTGTGGGAGATCGTCGACAACTCGGTGGACGAGGTGATGAACGGCCACGCGAGCCGCGTCGAGGTGACCCTGCACAAGGGCGGGCAGACGGTGACGGTGAGCGACGACGGCCGCGGCATTCCCGTGTCGATCATGCCGAAGTACAAGAAGCCGGCGGTCGAGGTGATCCTCACCACGCTCCACTCGGGCGGCAAGTTCAAGCAGGGCAACTACACCCACTCGGGCGGCCTGCACGGCGTCGGCAGCTCGGTGGTGAACGCGCTCTCGAGCGAGCTCGAGGTGAAGATCAAGCGCGAAGGCAAGCTGCACGAGCAGACCTACGCGCGTGGTGTGGCGAAGACGAAGCTGAAGGTGGGCGCCAACGTGCGCGGCACGGGCACCACGATCAGCTTCACGCCGGACTCCGAGATCTTCGGCCCGAAGCTCAAGTTCGATCCCGCGACGATCCGCGAGCGGCTCGAGGCGAAGAGCTACCTGCACAAGGGCATGGAGGTCGTCTTCGTCGACGAGACGCAGTCACCGAAGACCGAGGTGACCTTCAAGCACGACGGCGGCATCGCCGAGTACATCGTCACCCTCGTCAACGAGCGGCAGAAGGCGATGGTGCCCGCGGGCACGACGCCCTTCTACAAGGCGCACGACAACGGCATTCGCCTCGAGCTGGCCCTCGTGTGGACCGAGGCGACCGACGAGTACGTCAAGAGCTACGTCAACGGCATTCCGACCAAGAGCGGCGGCACGCACGAGAACGGGCTCAAGTCGGGCGTGGTGAAGGCCGTGCGCAACTACATCGAGACGCACGATCTCACGCCCAAGGGCGTGACGCTGACCGCCGAAGACATTCGCGAGGGCATGCTGTGCATCCTCTCCACCTACGTGGTGGAGCCGCAGTTCCAGGGCCAGACGAAGGAGCGCCTCAACAACCCCGAGGTGCAGGGCCAGGTGGACAACGTCGTGCGGCCGGCCGTCGAGAAGTGGCTCAACGACAACAAGACGATCGCCGAGGCGATCATCGCGCGCATCGTGCTCGCGGCGCGGGCCCGTGAGGCGTCGCGCGCGGCGAGCCTCGCCGTGTCCCGCAAGGGCCCGGTCAACCGCACCCACCTGCCTGGCAAGCTGTCGGACTGCGCGTCGGCGGATCCCGGGGAGTCCGAGCTGTTCATCGTCGAGGGTGACTCCGCAGGCGGTACGGCCAAGCAGGGCCGCGATCGGCGGACCCAGGCGATCCTCCCGCTGCGCGGCAAGGTGCTGAACGCCGAGCAGGCCTCGGGCGAGAAGGTGTCGGCCAACAAGGAGCTGCAGGACATCGCCAGCGCGCTGGGCTGCGGCCTGGGCAACGCGATCGATCTCTCGAAGCTGCGCTACGGGAAGATCTTCCTCCTGATGGACGCCGACGCCGACGGCCAGCACATCTCGACGCTGCTGCTCACGTTCTTCTACCGGCACATGCGCCCGCTCATCAAAGGCGGCCACGTCTACATCGCTCAGCCGCCGCTCTACCGGGTGGACATCGGCAAGGAGACGTACTGGGCGCTCGACGACGAGCACAAGGAGCGCATCGTCAAGGAGAAGGCGAAGGGCAACGCGAAGCCCAACATCATGCGCTTCAAGGGCCTCGGCGAGATGACGGCCGACGAGCTGAAGGAGACGACGCTCGACACGAAGAGGCGCATCGCCCTGAAGGTGGCGGTGGACGACGAGCTGGACACCGACAAGACCATCAACGAGCTGATGGGCCGCGACGTCTCGGCGCGCTTCAACTTCATCATGGAGCGCGCGGGCGACGTGGACGAGATCGACGTCTGAGGGCTACGAAGAGGGCGTGGCACGGCTGACCCTCGAGCTCGAGACCCTCCCCGACGGGGTGTCGGTGTCGTCGCTGCGCGAGGGCGAACGGTACACGCCGGCGGCGAGCGAGTTCTTCATCGGGCGCGAGCCCTCCTCCGAGCTGGCGGTGCACGTCGAGCCAGGCCACTGGGAGGCGTTCTGCCGCGCGGGCTGGGGCGGCCGCCGCAACTGCCGGATCACCATCGAAGGCGAGCGCTGGGTCGTCCACCACCTCGGCCACGGCGGGGTGATCCGCGTGAACGGGCAGCCGATGCCAACCCACGGCCGGCGGGAGCTCGTTCATGGCGATCAGCTCGAGCCGTCGCTGGGCTTCGTGTTCCGCGTCCTCGACGAGGCGGTGGCGACCCTGCGCGAACCGCCAGAGCTGCTCGACGCGATCGCCGAGGCGCCGCGTGATCTCGCGCGCTGGCACGTGCTGGCTGACTGGCTGATCGAGCACCAGGCGCCGCACGCGCTGATGGCGGCGTACGAGCTCAAGCTCGAGCACGGCACCAACGATCCCGACCTGCTCGGTGACTACGCGGCGATCCGCCGGCGGCGGCACGTGCTCGGCGATCTGCGCCACGATCACGTGACGTGGTGCTGCGGGTACGTCGTCTCGTGCAGCGTCTGGCTGGGGCCGCGCGATCAGCACGAGGTGGAGCGGCTGAGTCGGGCCTTCGGAGCCCCGCAGTTCGCGGCCTTGTCGCGCCTCACCCTGCAGTGCAGCGGCACCGAGTCGGCCGCGCGCCTCGAGGGCGTCTTGAGCGCGCTGCCGAGGACCGTGCGCACCGTGGGGCTCTCGTTCAACGCGCCGGCGCCGATCGCGTCACTGTTCGCGCTCAAGGCCCGGCCGCCCAGGGCGCACACGGTGCAGCTGCGCCTCGCCGAGCCGGTGGGGCCGCTCGCTCCGCTCGTGGACGTGCTGGTGGCCAGCGGGTGGGCGACCCTCGATCTCGAGGCGACGCGCCTCACCGAGCGGGCCGGAGAGCTGCAGACCCTCGCCGCGCGTCACCCTGACACCCGCTTCGTGCTGGGAGGCACCTCCCTGACCGGCCGCGCCGCCCTCGGGCTGCGGGCGCCGAACGTGGCCTGGACCACCGCCGACCACGACGCGCTCCTCGTCGATCTCGACGGTGGCGCTGTCTTCCCCCTGGCTCGCGCGCGTCAGGGCTTCACCTGGGGCCTGCCGCTGAGGCCGCTGGGCGCCGGGTGGAACGTGCCGGGCCACGACGGACTGCTGGCGTCGGGTGAGACGGTGCGCGGCCTGGGGCGCCGGTTCGTCTTCCTCACCGGCCCGGCGCTCGACGAGCAGTACCGCGCCTGGCTCGAGGCCCATACCGCCGAGCTCGCGGGCGTCGATCGCTGACGTCGAGCTCTCCGAGACTGGCGGGCTCGGCGTGCTGCGCTTGAGCATCTCGCGGCGGAACGGAATGGCATGGCGAACGCGCCGCCTTGGCCGCGGCTTCCTCGAGCTGGTGGACGCGAACGGGGATCGCGAACGCGCCCGCCTGGCCCCCGCAGCGCTCGAGGATCGCACAGTGGAGCCGGAGCGGTCATGGCGGCCGGCGTGGGCTGGAGCGGTCATGGGGAGGGCGCCAGCCTGGCCGCGGCTGCGCTCGCGGATCGCCCAGTGGCGCGGGAGCGGGCATGGCGAGGGCGACCGGCGTGGGCTGCGCTCGAGCCCTGGTGGAACGGGAACGGCGAGGGCGCCGCCCGTGGCCGCGGCTGCGCTCGCCGAGCGCCGGAGGAGCGGGAGGGCATGGAGCGGGGGAGCGCCCATGGCGTGGCTGCGGCTCCACTCGAGATCCCGGCTGGAGCGGAGACATGGCGCGTGCGCCGGCTTTCGGCCATGAAGCCAGCGCATGGATCCCCTCACGCTCTTCGTCGATTCCCACTGGATCTCTCCCTACGCGATGTCCGCCTTCGTCGCGCTCGAGGAGAAGGGTCTGCCGTACACCGTGAAGGAGCTGTCGCTGCCGAAGAAAGAGCACCAGCTGCCGGGCTACGGCGCGCACACCGGTCGCCTGCCCGCCCTGCAGCACGGCGACTTCTGGCTCGCCGAGTCGCAGGCCATCGCCGAGTACCTGGCCGAGACCTTCCCCTTTCCGAAGCACCCGCGGCTCTTCCCCGAGGATCTGAAAGAGCGCGCCATCTGCCGCGAGGTGATGGCCTGGGTCCGCAGCGATCTGCTCCCCATTCGTGAGGAGCGCTCCACGTATACGGTCTGGTACGAGCGCACGACGAAGCCCCTGTCCGACGGCGCACAGAAGGCCGTCGGGCGGCTCCTGGCTGCCTGTGATCGACTGATCGCCGCCGGGCGAACGACGTTGTTCGACGCGTGGTGCCTCGCCGACGTCGATCTCGCGATGATGCTCCAGCGGCTCAACGTGAACGGCGACCCGCTGCCGCCGAAGGTGAAGGCGTTCGCCGAGGCCAACTGGCAGCGCCCCTCGGTCCGCAAGTGGTGCGAGCGCCAGCGCCCGGCCTTCGTGCCCTATTGAGCGTCAGAGCCCGCGCAGGGCCCCGGTGCAGAACGCCGGATCGCCCCACGTGGTGTGCTGGCCGCCGAACGCCCTGAGGATCGAGACGAGCAGGTTGTTGTGCTGTTGCTGCCCGAACCGCACGAGGCGGCCCATCTGCCAGCCCCCGGCGCCGCCTGCGAGCAGGTGCGGCATGTCGTCGTGCGAGTGCACGTTGCCGCGCGACACGTCGCTCCCCTGGAACACCAGCGTGTGGTCGAGCAGCGTGGTGCCGTTCGGCTGAGGGACGTTCTTGAGCGACTCGAGGATGTACGCGAACTGCTGCATCTGCCAGCGGTCGCGATCGATCAGCTTCACCCGGTTCGGGTCCGTGTCCCCGTAGTGCGTGATGTTGTGGATCGACGAGTTGATCCCCAGGAAGGACATGCCCCGGTGGTTCTTCGCGTCGCTCCACATGATCGTCACCACGCGGGTGAGATCGCACTGGAAAGCGAGGGTGACGAGGTCGAGCTGCAGCTTCGCGACCTCGGGCATCTTCGCCTCGATCAGCGGGTCGAGCTCCCCAGGCGGCATCGGGGCGGGGCACGAGCCCGGCGGCAGCGCCGTCACCCGCAGCTCGAGCGCCCGCACCTTCGTGAAGTGCGCGTCGAGCCGCTGCTGATCGACCGTGCCCATGCGTCGCTTCACCACCGCGAGCTGATCGAGCACCGCGTCGAGCACCGACTTCCGGCGCTTCTGCGTCTCGTCCAGCATGGGCTGGTTCGCGTTCGCGAAGAGGTTGCGGAAGGTGATGCGCGGGTCGTTCTGCGGCAGCAACGGCTGGGCGTCGCCGCCGTAGCTCAGCACCCCCGACACGTCGCGCTCGTGGCAGTTGACGCCGAGCTGCAGGCTACCCACGGCCGTGCCCTGGCCGATCATCAGCGCGAGCTCCTGATCGATCGACTTGCCCTTCGCCCACCCCGCCGAGCTGCCGTCGTTGCCGATGAAGGTGCCGCTGTTCAGCTTCGCGCCGGTGAGCAGGGCGCCGAGGCCGCGCTGGTGCATCTCGCCGGTGCCCTGAATCGCGACGTTCATGTCGAGCCCCTGCACGAAGAGGCAGCGATCCCGGTAGGGGGCGAGCGGCTGGTGAATCTGCTTGAGCGTGAAGGTCGTCTCGTTCGCGCCGGCGGTGGGGAACCACTCGGGCGTGAAGACGCCGTTGGGCACGTAGCTCGCGATGAAGCGCTTCGGTGGCGGGCCGTCGGCGCGCGCATCGAAGGCCGACAGCAGGGGCAGGGTGACCGTGACGCCGCCCGCGCCCTTCAGCACCATGCGTCGGGAGAGCCGTCTCATCGCGCCACCCCCGCCGGTCGCGTCCGGAACGTGTCACTCATCACGATGCCCACCAGCAGATCGTCGAACCGGCCCTGCGACGCCATGAACCTGTCCTGCACCTGCGTGAGGCTGCACTCGTCACCGGCGCCGAGGCCGCGGCCCATCGCGAAGCGCAGCCACTCCGAGGCGACGCAGTCGTGCACCTGCCGCGAGTCCGCCAGCTTGCGCGACAGCTCGATGACGCCGTTGAACGGCCCCGAGACCTTCTCGTCCTTCGCGGCGAAGACCGTACCCGTCGCGTCCACGGGCTTGCCGTTCTCGCTCGTGCGGTACGCGCCGACCGCGTCGTAGTTCTCGAAGCCGAAGCCAACGGGATCGATGAGGCGGTGGCAGCCCGCGCAGTTCGGATCGACCGAGTGCTGCACGAAGCGCTCGCGCGTCGTCGAGCCGGTGTTGGGCGCGGGAGCGACGGGGTTGAAGCCGGGCGGCGGCGGCGGGGGCGGCTGACACAACACCTTCTCGAGCACGAAGATGCCCCGGCGAATGGGGGACGACTGATCGGGCGCGGCGAGGCGGGCGAGCAGGCCGGGCTGGGTGAGCAGGCCGAGGCGCTGCGTCGGCGGCATCGCGACCGAGGTGAAGCTGCCGTCGAGGCCGCTGCGGTTCGCGTAGCTCTCCATCAGGTTGTTCACGTAGATCCGGTCGCTGGTGAGCAGCGCCTTCAAGGTGCCCTCGCGCTGCAGCACGTCCCGGAGGAAGAGGTCGAGGGACTGCTGCCAGGCCGCCGCGAGCTGCGGCGAGAAGTTCGGGTAGATCGCAGGATCCTTGCTGAGCCGGGGAATGTCCTCGGTGCGCAGCCAGAGCGAGAGGAAGCGCATGCGGCCCCGGTCGGCCCGGGCGTCCATCAGCATGCGGCGGGTGTGCTGCTCGAGGACGGCTGGATCGGCGAGCTGCCCCGCCTCGGCGGCGTCGAGCAGCGCGTCATCGGGGGTCGAGGCCCACAGGAGGTAGGACAGCCGCGTGGCGAGCTCGGGCCCGAGCAGCGGCGTGCGCATGTCCCACTTCGACGGCGGCACGGTGCCCTCTTCGAAGCGGTAGAGGAACTGCGGTGACTGCAACATCACCTGCAGCGTCCACTCGACGGCGGTCTCGAACGGGGTGTTCGGCACCGCGAGGACCTTGTCGAAGTACACCTTGAAGGCGGCCTTCTCTTCCACGGTGAGCGCCCGGCGGAACAGCCGGCGGCCGGTGGTGGCGATGAACGTGTCGGCGCACGCCGAGGTCTGGGCAGCGCACGGCAGCACCCGGCTCCGCTGCGTGGACATCGCGCGCGCCGAGATCGCCTCGGCGGCCTCGAGGTAGCGCGTCACGCTCTCGTCGGTCACCTGCAGGGACTGGGCGTCGTTGTCGAAGCCGTGGACGATCGGCTCCCGCGGGAAGTCCTTCGACGGGTTCGAGCTGTCGCCGAAGAGGTCGGCGATGGTGTGATCGTACTCGGCGCGGGTGAGCAGGCGCATCGGCACCCGGGTCGCCTGGCCGTCGCACTCGCCCATCGGCGGTGGGATCTCGTCAGGGGGCGGAGGGTCGCTCTTCGGACAGCCGCTCAGCGCCGTCACCGACAGGACCGCCCACATCGTTCGCATGAGGCGCATCGTTCACCGGCGTGAAAGGTACGAGGCCGGCCCGGCCACCCGTCACGCCAGCTGGACTGTGGTCAAAGAGTCATCGACACACAAGTCCCCGTTGCGCCACGGAGTTGAGGTGGTCAGGTCAGCGCAGCGCGGGCTTGCGCGTCACCCGCAGGTGGGCGAGAAGACCCGCTCGTTCATTCACGGGGTGTAGCGCAGTCTGGTAGCGCGTCTGCCTTGGGCGCAGAAGGTCGTCGGTTCGAATCCGGCCACCCCGACAGTGGAGCAGTGGGCGCCCGTAGCTCAGCTGGATAGAGCATCGGCCTTCTAAGCCGAGGGTCGTGGGTTCGAGTCCCGCCGGGCGTACAATGCAGGAGTGCAGTGAACCCAGGGGGGTCGTTCATGACGCCGTCAGAAGGGCGAGGTCCTCGCCGCCGGGTGCTCGTCGTCGATGACGAGGCGCTGCTTCGTCGCTCCACCTGTCGCCTCCTGGAGGCGCTGGGCCATGAGGCGGTGAGCGCCGCCGATGGGGCCGAGGCCGAGGCGCGGCTGCGAGAGATGCCCGAGCTCGACGTGGTGGTGCTCGATCTGCTGATGCCGGGCTGGCCCGTCGAGCAGACCTTCGCGGCGTTGCGCACCCTGCGGCCTGCCATGCCCATCGTCCTCTGCTCGGGCGTGGGGGCTGGAGAGCACGCTGCACGCCTCCTCGAGCAGCCCTTCGTCACCCAGCTCCAGAAGCCCTTCACCATCGACGAGCTCGGGCAGGTGATCGGCGCGATGCTGTCGCGCGCCTGAGCCGTCGAGCCGTCGAGCCGTCGCCGTCACGTCACGGATCGAGCTCGAGCCAGCGTCTGCCGCACCCGTCGCATCGCAACCGTGCGCCGCCGTCGAACACCAGCTCCGTGCGTCGCGAGCTCACCTGTCCGGGCGCCGTTGGACACGTGGAACAGCCGGAGCCCCTCGCCTGCACCTCCAGGGCGTGCTCGAACGGCGGCAGGCGCAGCGTCTCCATCCACTCGATGACGTGCTGCTCGCTCCAGCGCACGTCGAGCAGGCGGTCGCGCCGTCGCTCGAGCAGCCCGCGATGCAGGGCGAGCCAGAAGATCGCCAGGCTGCGCCGCTGGGGCTCCATGCCGCGCGCCCGGAACGCTGCCCCGAGGCGGGCGACGAGCTGCTCGAGCTGTTCGCGGGTGAGCGCCACTGAACGAATGTATAGCCCGAAGTCGGCGATGATGCGTGCATGCGACCTCTCGTCCTTGCGGTGTTCGTCGCTCCGCTGTGCTTCGCCGGACCTCCGATGACTCAACAACAAGCCGAGCTGGAGGCGCGTGCGCGCTGGTTCGAGTTCGAACTCGAGGAAGTGAAGACGGACTTCAAGGGCGACTGGGTGGCCTTCGTGAAGGCGAAGGAGGCGCGGGAGCGGCAGCTCGACGCAGAAGGTCTCAAGGCGGCCGTTCGCGATGGGCCCGCCCCGACCGCGAAAGACGTCAGGGCGCTGCGCGCGCTCCGGGCGGAGTACGAGCTGGTCGCCACGAAGCGGGAGGACGAGCTCCGTGCGCTCGCGAAGCTCGCCATCGCGGCCATGCAGAAGGGCGACCTCGAGCCGCTGGTGGGGGACTGCACGATGTACGACGCCACCGCGAAGGACCGCGCCGAGCTCACCCGGAAGTTCTTCGCCGAGCAGAAGCTCGCCTGGCAGAAGGCAGCGACGCTGGCGAAGGTGGACGCGCCGGACTTCGCGCGCGACTTCGAGTTCGAGGGTCCCAGCCCTGAGACGGGCATGACCGCGCAGGTGCGCATCTCGTTCGGTCCGAAAGCCCAGCGGCCGGCGGGAGAGCGGGGTCGCGACCTCTTCCCCGAGCGGCACCAGCTCGAGCTGTGGTGGTCGGGCGAGGTGATGCCCGACGCGAACGGGCGCTTGAACGGCGCGCCCACGACGCCTCGCCCGAAGAGCCGTTGGAGGTTCTACCAGCTCGTGCTGCCGTACTCGCTCCGGCCCATGCATCGCCTCTGAGCTGCCCGGTCTCGAGACGGGCTTCGCGAGCCCCACTGTCACTCCCGCGTGACGCCGTTGACTCGTGAATCGATTTTCGTTGCGTCCTCGCCGACAGTGCGCGCCATGACGCTCACCCGCCTGTGGCTCCCCTCGATGCTGCTCCTCTCTGCGTGTGGTCCCGACTCGACGTGGACCTTCGAGGACACCTCACCAGGGGACGAGCAGGTGGTGGAGGCCGAGGTCACCGGCTTCGCGGGCGATCCGGCGAACAACGCGCTCTACAGCGTGGACGTCTCGATGTGGGAAGGGCCGATCGCGCAGCACTCGATGGACTGCCTGTGGACCTCGAACGTGCGCCACGTCGTCGCGGGCACGCAGGTCGAGGAGATCACCCGGCAGCAACTGTCGATGGCGCTGGCGCGGGGCATGTCGATCGACGCGTACGTCTACCTCTACTGGGATCGCGACATGGCGACGCAGGTGCGCACGGCCTTCGAGCGGGTGCGTGGCTTCCCCATCGGGCGTCTGTGGCTCGACGTGGAGGAGAAGCCCGAGGGCCGGAGCGCGCAGACCTTGATCGAGCTGACCCAGCAGTCGGTCGATGCCTGTCGGGCGCTGGCGCCCGCCGGCGTGCAGTGCGGGATCTACACAGGCCCCGGCTACTGGAAGTCGTACCTCGCGAACACCACGCGCTTCGCCGACGTGCCGCTCTGGTACGCCCAGTACAACGACGTCACCTCGCTCTCGGCCTGGTCAAAGGAGCGCTTCGGCGGGTGGGCCGCTCCCGCGGCGAAGCAGTGGGCCGAGCGGGTGCTCTGCGGCATCGGGCTCGACCGCAACACGATGCAGGTCGTCTCGTCACCGACGACGATCGTGGATCGCACCCCGGCGCCGCGTCCCACCACGGTGCCTCCTGCGCCGACAGGCCTGGCGCCGGGCGGCACCACCGGGCTCGAGTACGTGCTGATGATGGCCGCCACCATTCCCTGGGCGACCCGCTGGCAGTTCGCCGTCGAGTCGTGGAATGGGGCCGCATGGAGCCGCTACGCCACCTGGGACGGCTCCGTGCCCTCGCGCAAGTTCTTCCCGTACTGGAAGCAGCGCATCTACCGGTTCCGTGCGCGCGCCCAGAACGCCTACGGCTGGGGGGCGTTCAGCGAGTGGCAGACGCTCGAGGTCGGGCAGTGGAGTGGAACGCGTCCCGTCGACGCGCCGCCATCGCCGGTGACGCCGCCGGTGACGCCGCCCGTCACGCCGCCCGTCACCCCGCCCGTCACCCCGCCCGTCACGCCGCCGGTGTCGGGGGCCCCGTCGGGTCTTTCGCCTGATCAAGGCGCGAGCTTCACGACGCCCAGCGTGACGCTCTCCTGCGCCCCCGTGAGCTCGGCGAGCGCGTACGAGTTCACGCTCGAGTTCCTCTCGGGTGGAGCGTGGAAGCCCTACACGACGTACACGCGGAGCAGCCCCAGCGTGACCTTCTACCCCCAGGTGAAGACGAGCTTCCGCTTCTCGGTGCGCGCGCAGGTGAGCGGCACGTTCACGCCTTCTTCCAGCTTCGCGACCTTCGTCGCGCGGTGAGCGGCCTCACTTCTGCTTCTTGCAGTCGGTGGCGCACTCGCGCTCGAGCGAGGCCTTCATCGCCAGGCAGGACTGCCGCTCTTCCGCGTCGGCGTGCTTGCGGCACTCGGCGTCCAGCGCCTTGATCATCTCGGCGCACTGGCGAAGGCACTGCGCGTCGGCCTGGACGGTGGCGCCGGCAAGCAGACAGAAGAGCAAGGCAGAACGCATCATTGACCCGAGTCTGACGCACTTCAGCGCCACGTGTCTCCCCCACACCCACCCACGGGCGGCCATGCCGTCCAGGTGTCGTATCGGCCAGCTGACACGAGTTGGTAGCGTCTGGGCCGTGAGGCGCCGACGCTCGTCAGCAGGGCAGGTGTTGGTGGAGACGGCGATCATCCTGCCGGTCTTCGTCTTCCTGTTGCTCGGCATCCTCCAGCTTGGGCTGATGCACCACGGTCGGTTGATGGCAAAGTACGCGGCGTACAAGGCCGCGCGCACGGGCTCCGTGCATCGGGTGCAGCACGACAAGATGGTGAACGCGGCGCTGGCGGTGCTGACGCCGGTGCAGGGCCGGGACTCCGCCGCGGGAGCGCCGTACCGGACGACGAGCGGCTCCGAGTTCGCCCGCGCGTGGCGCAATCACTCTGACAACAGGCAGGAGACGATCCCCATCGTCGAGGTGACGGTCTGCAACCCGCTGCGCGGCATGATCACCGAGGAGGACGACTTCGACGATCCGCGCACCCTGAACAAGGGCTCGCCGATGCCGCCGGCGCCTCCCGCGGGGCCCGATCCCGACCCGAACGATCCCTCCGCCGTTCAGGCGCAGGATCTCTCGGCCGCCGGCGACTGGCGCGCCTTCAACGCCGCCAAGCTGCAGGTGCAGGTGACAGTGTACTTCCGTCTCGCGATCCCGTTCGCGAACTGGATGATCTACCGCCTCGCGGCCGGCCAGACCGACGCCGCCTTCCGCAGGGGCACCGGCGAGAAGATGCGCTGGCTGGGCTGGAAGAAGGACGAGACGAAGTCGGCGACGCGCACCATCGTCGCGAAGCTGGGGGACCTCGCCGATCAGCGCAAGTACTTCGTCCCCATTCGCCAGAGCTACGCGATGCGGCTGCACTCGAACGTCTGGGACGTGCAGCGCAACCTGCCTGGCACCAATGACTGCAAGATCCCCTGGAGGAAACGATGAGGCGTTCCTCGAGAGGGCAGACGCTGGTGCTGGCGGTCGTGACGCTGCTGGTGATGGCCGCGACGATGCTCGCCAGCTTCAACCTCGCGCACACCGTGCACGAGCGCATCAGGCTGCAGGTGGCGGCTGACACCCAGGCGTACTCGGCGGCGGTGCTGCAGGCGCGGGCGCTCAACACGAGCGCCTACCTGAACCGGACGATCGCAGCGCTCCTCGTCGCCGAGATGGCGCTGCACGAGTGGATGGCGCTCGCGAGCCACGACGTCGCGATGCTCGACGCGGCCTGGCGCATGTTCGGGCGGATCACCGCCATGGAGGCGGCGCTCTGCAAGCCGAAGCAGCCGCAGCACTGCAACGACGCGCGTGAGGCGTTCCAGATCATGCTGCAGTACCGGCGACTGCACAGCCAGTACGAGGCTGAGCTGCAGGCGAAGAGCGCCGCCTTCGATGGGGCGGTGGGCGCGCTCTCCCAGGCGATCCGCAACACGAAGGTCGAGGAGGATCAGTACGTGCGCAGCATCGCCGACGAGCTCGGCGGGCGCGGCGTGTTGCAGACCGTCGTGGGCCAGACGGCGCCGCAGGCGACCATGTTCCCCAACGTCCACCCGCGCTCAACCGCAAGAACCTGGCGTGCGCGCTCGAGGACTCGCCGCTCGATTCCGAGTGCAGCCAGGCGACGAACTCCCTGGTGACCGGCCGCCCGATCGAAGACGCGAGCGTGCGCAGCAAGGTGATCCAGAACGCAGCCAACGCGGCCCGCGTGCCGTTCGAGCGCGAGGGAGACAGGAACGTGACCTTGACGCACTCCGACTTCCGTGGGCGCGCGAAGAACCAGGTGCGCAACCCCTCGCTCATGATGCGCACGCAGCGCGAGGGCTCCTTCCAGGTGAACTACTCGGGCAACGCGTTCGAGGCGCGCGTCGGACAGGACCTCGAGAAGTCCTCGGACCCGGACCACCGCGCCCACGACGTCGGCTCGGGATCCGGTTCCGGGTGGGGCCAGGCGCGCTGGCGGCACGGCTTCGCCTTTCGCAGCGTGAACGCGGCGACGTTCTCTGATCAGGGAGGGGGCCAGCAGAACCCGGGCGGCATGCCGCACTCGAACTTCAGCGGCATGTGCCGCGACGCCGCGAGCTGCTTCATCCACTTCCGCGGCGATCCGACGCCGGACACGGACTGGGGCCAGCCGAACGCGTACGGGGCGGTGAGCCAGGACCTGCGGGCGCTGCAGAAGGGCGGTCGCGGCGCCTACGAGGTGAACGAGCAGGGCACCATCACGATGCGAGCGGGCGGGAAGGCGTACAAGGTGACGCTCGTGCCCCGCGATTCGGGCGTCGCGGTGGCGAAGGCGAAGGCGTACTACCACCAGCTCGGCGCGAGCTGGGCGCTGCACCCGAACACGTTCGATCCCTTCTGGCGGGCGAAGCTGCACTTCTTGAAGCGCGAGCAGGCGCTGATCCTGTTCACGATCCTGGGTGATCGGAACAGCGCCGAGGCGCTCAACGGCGGCGCGCCGGTGGAGGGTGATCTGTGAGCCGGCACGTTCGAAGACACAGGCGGGGGGGGGCAGCGGTGGAGCTCGCGGTGACGTGCATCGTGGTGGTGCCGCTGCTGATGTACATGGTCTTCCTGCAGGACATGCTGGTGATGAAGCTGAACGGCCAGGAGGCGGCCGCGCAGGCGCCGTGGGACTTCATCCTGCAGGACTACGACCAGGGCTTTCAGGCGAACGACGTCGCGCGCATGAGTCGGCTCACGTACTGCGATCACTCGTCGGCGTTCGACTCGTACGATCGCGGCTACGACTGCGACGATCAGGTGCACCACAAGGCGATGACGGCGCACGAGTGCTGGATCGTGCAAGGAGGGCAGCAGGTGACGTGCGCGATCAGCCCGGTGAGCGTGGGGCAGGGCGGCGACGGCGTCACGGCGCTGAAGGACACGTTCGTGAAGGGCGGCCTGCTCACGTGCTCTGCGCGGCTGGGCATCATGAACTACTACCTGCCGAACCTGTTCATGCCGAACTTCATCGAGCGCAAGGGGAGCCGGGCGGGGGCCGAGGCCGGCTGGACGAAGCGGAAGATGCAGTCCCGTTGGGCGAACGGGAATGGCCCGACGTCCACGCAGGACAACGCGCACAGCGACGGGCCGCAGAAGACGACGGCGAGCGGTGACAGCTCGACGACCGCGAACTACTGGCGCCTCGCGCCGACGCGCGTCTCGATGCTGGTGGACACGTACGCGCTCTTCCACGAGGGCGGGCAGGTGGGCGTGCAGACGGTGAACCCGGGTGATCGAGGGGGGCCGCTCTACCGGCGCGTTGACGCGGTGTACCAGGCAGTCGGCCAGAACGCCTTGCCTCGTGCGGCATCGGTGCGAGGGCAGCTGAGCCGGTTCGTCAACGGGGCGGCGGCACAGGACGGGCAAGGCGACGATCCGCGGACGCCCGAGGTGGCCTTCAGGAAGGGAAGCTCGCCGCAGGAATTCCGCAGGCACTGGTCCTCCGGCTGGACGAGCGACGATCGCGCGAACCGGACGAACGCAGGCCGGCACAGCGGGTATTGGGGGCAGCAGCGCCCGTGAGACGGAGGCGTGAGTGAGGGCGGAGACGACGAGGCGACGTCACTGCGTGAATTGCGGCCGAGGAGCGCAGGCCGAACGAAGCCGGAGTCGAACCTGAAACGCAGCTGGTCGATCGGCGCGATCCTGGCGGCCGCCGCCCTCGTGGGCGCGGTGATCGGGACGATCGCCGGCCGTGGGTGGGACGACGACCCCGACGTGCCGATGGCCGACGTGGAGCGCGCGGCGGAGCGCAGCGCGCCGCTGGGCACTGCCAGCGACGTTCGGGCCACGAGGGAGCGCGATCCGATGGCGCCCAATCGCGAGCTGCTCGCGGGCTTCCCACCGTTTCCGGGCGCGAGGCCCCGGGCGATGGGCACGGCGGCGTTCGTGTCGGGCATGCCGCTGGAGCTGGCGTGGTTCTCGACGAAGGCGTCGGCCGCTGAGGTGATCAGGTTCTACGAGGCTGGGTTCGAGGAGGCCGACCTGTTCTGGGTGACGCAATGGCGCGGGCCGCAGATGGGCTCCGTGGGCTACCTGGAACGTGACGACGAGCTGGATGCGGGCGTCGCGTCGGGGGTGATGCGGCTGGTGTCGGTGCTGGGACGCGAGGGCGGAGGGGAGACGCTCGTGTTCCTTTCACGGTCGCGGCCACAGTGGGCGCTCGAGGGGCAGGGGCGGCTGCCCGCGGGAGTGGTGCTGCCCCGGGGAGCGGTCGCGCCCGCGGTGGTCGAGGTGAGCGAAGAGGGGAGCAAGCGGGCGACGATCGCCACGCGGGTGTCGAGCACGCGGGTGGCTGAGGTCGCGCGAGCCCTCGAGGCGCGGTTGCAGGGCGAGGGCTGGGCGCTCTCCCAGGTCGTGGGGGACGAGCGGCGCACCACCCTGAGCGCCCGGAAGAACGGAGCGAGCCAGACGTACGCGCTGAGGCAGGAGGCGGACGCCGTCGAGGTGCTGGTGAGTCATCAGACCCGGTGAGCGGCACCGCCGCCAGATGAGGCCCGGCGGACCTACAAACAAAAAGCCCCGGGGGTACCGGGGCTTCTCGTCACTTCTCTGGAGCGGGAAAAGGGATTTGAACCCTCGACCCCCGCCTTGGCAAGGCGATGCTCTACCGCTGAGCTATTCCCGCATGTGGACTGCGCTTCGACCGCAACGCCGAAGTGGACGCGCGAAATACCGGGCACCTGACGGGCCGTCAAGCACTTCCTGCCACCCTCAGTCCTCGACCTGACACCAGGCGAGCCGCTTCTCCGGCGTGGGCTCCTCGCATCGCTGCCACGCCCTGCCGCTCACCGTGTCCACCAGCATGATCTGGAAGGCCTCGGTGACCCGGTACCGCCCCGACGGGCCTGAGGGCAGCGCGCTCGCGTTGATGCGGCACCACGTCGACTTGCCGGCCTTCTTCGGGTGCGGGCACAAGCTCCACGTGGCGCCGGTCTGGGTGTCCAGCTTGAGCGTGAGCTCGTTGGCCTTCAGCACCTGGTATCGCCCGACCTCGGACGGAGAGGGCGCGTCGTTCACGATCGCGATCTGGGCGGCGGCAGGCACGGCGAGCAGGGCGAGGGCGGCGAGGAATCGCATGGGCCGGCCCCACTATCACGAACGCGCTGGGAGCCGACACACTGCCTCGTCGAAGAAGCCCGCTGACGGCACGCCGAGCCCCTGGTTGAAGCGCGACCAGAAGTTCACCTGCGCGATCGTCGTCGCCAGCACCACCACCTCCCGCGCAGAGAACACCCGCGCGAGCTCCGAAGAGAGCTCCGCCGAGACGCTCACCGGCGTCGCGCTGAGCGCCTCGGCATACCGCGCCGCGAGGGCCGGCCGCTCGCCCAGCCCGACCCAGGCCTCACGCCGCAGCTCCACCAGCGCACGGAGCTCCTCGGCGGTGAGCCCGGCGCGCGCCCAGGTCGCCGCGTTCATGTCGAGACAGAACGGACACCCCGCCACCGCGCTCGCGACGATGCGGGCCGCCGCCAGGCTCCTCCCGTCGAGATCGCCCGGAGCTCCCGCCGCCAGGCCCTCGAACACGCCCACGCCCACCGCGCCCTTCGGGAACCACGCGAGCAGCCGGCCGGGCAGCGGGTCCTTCCCCGTCAGCCGCTTCGCGATCCACAGCATCGGCCTGAGCAACCACGGGACGCGCACCGGCGGCGCCACCACGAGCGAATCCATGGCGCTGTGATGCCAGATCTCCCGGGCCGGGTTCAGCCAGAGCTACTCCGCCAGGCCGTACTCCTTCAGCTTGCGGCCCAGCGTGTTGCGCCCGATGCCAAGCAGCTTCGCCGCCTGCGTGCGGTTGCCCTGCGCGCGCTCGAGCACCGAGAGGATGTGGCGCCGCTCCACCTCGGCCAGCTCCAGCACCTCGCCGGTCGGGGCCGCCACCTTCATCGCCAGCTCGGGCGCCGGCGGAGGCAGCCGGCTCGTCTCGGGCAGCGGCAGGTGCTCGGGCAGGATCTCTCCGTCGCACAACACCACCGCGCTCTCGATGCAGTTCTCCAGCTCACGCACGTTGCCTGGCCAGTGGTAGGCCTTCAGGCGGTCGAGGGCCGCCGTCGACAGCTTCGGCTCTCGCTCCACGTGGTGCTTCTTCGTCGCGGTGGCGATGAAGTGCCGCGCGATGCGCTCGAGATCCTCGGGCCCGCGATCACGCAGGGCCGGCAGCACCAGCTCGACCACCTTGATGCGGTAGTACAGATCTTCGCGAAACTTCCCCTCCCGCACCATCTGCGCGAGGTCGCGGTGCGTCGCCGCCACGATGCGCACGTCGACCTGCACCGTCTGGGTCCCGCCGACGCGCTCGAACTCCCGGTCCTGCAGCACGCGCAGCAGCTTGCCCTGCACCGGCAGCGGCAGCTCGCCCAGCTCGTCGATGAAGACGGTGCCCCCGTTCGCCACCTCGAACTTGCCCATCTGCCGCTGCTCGGCCCCGGTGAACGCGCCCCGCTCGTGGCCGAACAGCTCGTTCTCGATCAGCGAGCCGGGCAGGGCGGCGCAGTCCACCTTCACGAAGGGCTTGTCCCGGCGGCGGGAGTTCACGTGCACGGCGCGCGCGAAGAGCTCCTTGCCGGTGCCCGACTCGCCCCGCAGCAACACCGTCGCGTCGGTCTGCGCCGCCTTCTGCACGACCTTGTAGATGGCCTTCATCGGCGCCGACTCGCCGATCACCTTGTTGAAGAAGTAGCCGACCGGCTGCTCCGGCCTCGCGCGAGCGCGCTTGAGCTCGGTGTACAGCGAGGTTGCCTGCAGCGCCTGGCTCACCTGGGCCGCGATGGCTGAGAGCCGCTGCTCATCCTCCGCGTCGAAGCGCCCGCCGCCGAGCCGGTTCAACACCTGCAGCACGCCGAACACCTCACCGGCGCCGTCTCGCAGCGGCACCGCAAGCAGCGACGTCGTGCGGTAGCCCGTCATCTTGTCGATGTCGGGGTTGAAGCGGGACTCGTCCCTTGCCGAGGGGATGTTCACCGGCGCGCCGTTCGCGGCGACGGCGCCCGCCACGCCCTGGCCGATCTTCAACCGGATCTGCTTGATCTCGGGGAGGTGGGCCGCTCGGCTGAAGAGCTCTCCGCGCGGGTAGTCGATCAGGTACAGCGTGCCGCGGTCGGCCTGCATGCTGGCCGCGATGCGATCGACGAGCTGGTGCAGGAAGGCGTCGAGGTTGACCTCCTGCCCGACCAGCCCTCCGACCGAGAGCAACACCGAGGATGGATCGTCGGGCTTCGCGGTCATGGTGAGGCCAGCGAGGAACGAGTCCATCGCGCCATGTCCGGTGGAGCAAGCGGCAAGTGCACTCATGCAGGCTCCCCTCGACGAGTCACAGGTTGATGCGCTTGCCTTCCCGCGCCGGCTCGGCGAGCGAGAAGATCTTCCGGGCCTCCTCGGCCATCGACTCGACCTGATCGTCCGAGTGCGCGGGATCATGGTGGAACAGGAACAGCCGGTGCGCGTCGGTCGCCTTCGCGATGCGGGCCGCCTCCACCATCGTCGAGTGGCCCCAGCCCTTCTTCGGCGGGCCCACCTTCCCGTCGTACTCGTCCGGCGTGTACTGGGCGTCGAGCACCAGCGCGTCGACCCCCTCGATCACGTCGCCCAGGTCGCGCGCGAGGCCCTCCAGGGTCAGCTCGACGTCGGTGCAGTAGGCGAAGCGCTTGCCCTCGGCCTCGATGTGGTACCCGACGCAGCCCTGCGGGTGCGGAAGATCGACCGGCGTGATGCGGAAAGGCCCCGTCTCGATCACGTCGCCCGGCTTCGCCGAGCGGAAGTCCATCTTCGCGCGCATGGCCGACAGCGGCACCGGGAAGTTGGGAGGCTCCATCTGCTTCGACAGCACCGAGCGCAGCTGCTGCTCGCCGTTGGCCCCCGGTCCGTACATCACGAACTCGGACGTCGGCAGGTACGCCGGGGTGAAGAACGGGAAGCCCTGCACATGATCCCAGTGCAGGTGCGAGAAGAGCATCGTCGCCTTGATCGGCTGGTGCGGCAGCAGCGTCTCGCCGAGCCCGCGAATGCCGGTGCCCGCGTCGAGGATGAGCCGGTGACCGCCGCTCACGATCTCGAGGCACGACGTGTTGCCACCGATGCGCGCGACGTTTGAACCGCTCGACGCCACGCTGCCACGAACACCCCAGAATCTGACTTCCATCGCTGGCTCCCTGGTGACCCGCGACGTTGCTGTCCCGGGTGAAGCCAGACAAAGCAGCCGCGATGCCAGCCGCGAAGGGCGCGGAAGATCGACGGCGTCGATGTGCGATGCCCCGCGATGGCGCGGATCAGCGAGCCATTTCTGCTCGGCCAGGTCGTCTGCGCCCGATACGAACGAGGCCATCGACGACCCGGGTGTGCGGCAGCGCTGCACGCAGGATCGACCCGGACCGAGCGCAGTCTCGGAACCGCCGGCCGCGCCGCCGAGCCAGCCCGCCTGGGGTCAGCGGCAGGCGCGGGACCGACGCAGGACGAGGACCGCCAGCCAGGCCAGCACTCCGAGCGGAGCGCTCGAGCACCCCGTCTTCGGCGCCGGAGACTCCGCGACCTGAATGGGCTCGACGAAGATCGGCTGCAGCCGGCACACCCCCGCGTCGTTCTGTCCACGCGCGCAGTACTCGGTGGCCGGGCAGTCGGACTCGATCTCACAGGCTTCGATGCACGTCGTCGGATCGCCGGGCACGCCGGTGCAGACGGTGCCGCCGAGGCAGCGGGTGACGCCGATCGTGCAGGCCTGTCCACGCATCGCCTCGGGCGGCCTCGTCACGCAGACGCGGAGGCCGCCCTGACCGGGCACGCACTCCTCCGACGCGGGGCACTGGGCGTCGGTCATGCAGATCGGGCGGCAGGTGGTGGCGCCGCCAGGTACGCCGGTGCACGCGGTCGGGCTCACGCACCTCGACACCCCGGGCGTGCACGGCTGCCCCAGCATCACTGGCGGCGCGCGCGGCGTGCAGATGCGCACCTGGTTCGAGCCATCGACGCACTCGTCGCTCGCCGAGCACTGGGCGTCGGTCATGCAGGTCGAGCGGCACGTCGTCGGTCCCCCGAGCAGGCCGCTGCAGGTCGTCATGCCCAGGCAGCGGGTCACGCCGATCATGCAGGGCTCGCCGCGCATGGCCTCCGGCGGCTTGCGCTCGCAGACGCGCACCGCGTTCTGCCCCGGCACGCACTCGTCGGTCGTCGCGCAGTTCGCGTCCGTCATGCAGGTACGTCGGCAGGTGAGCGCGCCGCCGATCGGCCCCGAGCAGGTCGTCCCTCCCAGACAGAAGGTGCCCCCGACGGTGCACGGCTGGCCTTCGGTCGCCGTCGGGAGCTGGGGCTTGAGGCACACCGTGCCGCTGCAGGCGCTGCCCATGGGACACGTCGCGCTGCAGGGCCGCGAGCAGTAGCGCTCGTTGCGCTGCGGATCCGTCGCGCAGGTGCGGTACTGGCATTGCGTGTCCGTCGTGCAGGCCGTCAGCTCAGCCGTGCAGTCGGGGTCGAGGCGCGGGCAGGCGTTCATCGAGCAGGTGCCGTCGCCGACGCAGTCCGCCGGGCAGTCGGGGTCGCTCAGCAGGTTGGGGCACTGGCCGTTGCACATGCCGTCCGCCAGGCACACGCAGTCGGGATCGGGCGTCGGGCAGCCGCTCGCGCAGAGGCCGTCCTCGACGCAGCTCGCGCCGCCCGTGTCCATCAGGAACTGGCGGATGAAGGGGCCGTAGAGATCGACCCGCGTGTCGAGGCCGTCCATGCAGTTGCCGGAGGGGATCGTCCACGAGTGCACGCCCGCGACGCGCCGCACGCCGTCCCGCGCCGTGAGGAACGAGGGGCCGCCGGAGTCGCCGTTGCAGATGCCGGCGGTGGACATGTTGCCGAGCTGGACGTGCTGGGTGGTGAGGCCGCGCAGGGGGAGCGTGACGTATCGCCGCGTGCCTGCGCCCGTGCCGCCGCTCGAGGTGATGCCATAGCCAACCACGCGCATCGGCTGGCCCACGTCTGCGGCGCCGAGGCTGCGGTTCAGGTAGGGCGAGGGGGTGACGCCGGTGATCGGCGCCGGCAGCTGCACGAGCCCGATGTCCACGTTCATCGCCGAGCCTGGCGTCCAGCTCGGGTGACGGCGCCACATGGTCGACGCCACCCACAGCGGGCCGTTGGTGGGCGGCGCCACGTCGAGGTTGTGGAAGAAGACGCCGGTGAGCGCGTAGCCCGAGGGGCCGCCGTTCTCGTTGAGGCAGTGGGCCGCTGTCAGCACCACGCGCGGGGTGATCACCGTGCCCGAGCACGCGAAGCCCTGCGTCACGCCGGCGTCGTTGGTGAAGACAGCCCGCAGCATCACCACGTCCTTGAAGCCGCCGTCGTCCGCCGTGCCGCCGACCAGCTCGTCGGTCCGCCGTGAGGGGGAGGGGGCTTCGCTGACGACACCGCAGCCCATCGTGAGGACGACGGGGAGGATCAGGACGCGCACGGTGGGCGACTCTACCTCAGTCCTTCCAGAGCATCTTCCACGGGTGCTTGCGCAGGTCGGCCAGCAACGACTTGAGATCGTCGTAGGCCTGCTTGTCCTTCATCAGCGCACCCAGGGTGCCGTCGCCGGCCTCGAGCCTCGTGAGCAGCTTGTCAGCGCGGCCCGCCAGCACGTCCACCTTCTCGCCGGCCTCCTGGTACTTCACCAGCATCGCCTTCAGGCGCTTGCCGTCCTCCTCGGTGAACTGGCCCGAGACGGCGGCGAGCCCGCCCAGCGCCGTCGAGGCCTTCTTCGACAGCTCCGGCAGCTCGGTGCGCGCGACGCGGGCGGCGCTGGCGGCGTCGTCGATCATCACGGTGGTTCGGCCGCCAGGCTCGAGCTCCTTGCGGGCGATCGCCGCGAGCACGCGCAGGTCCTTCGCGGCGACGGACAGCTCCTGAGCGAGATCCTTGATCTGCGCGCGGTTCTCGGTGAGCACGCCGTCGACGGTGGTGGTCAGTCCGCCGAAGCCGTTCACCAGCTTCG
The DNA here is from genome assembly GCA_016793095.1 of Myxococcaceae bacterium. Taxonomy (GTDB): domain Bacteria; phylum Myxococcota; class Myxococcia; order Myxococcales; family Myxococcaceae; genus Xiheimicrobium. The sequence continues at coordinate 154,133 of JAEUJQ010000005.1, forward strand.
ACACCGCCTCCGGATCGCTCTCGAGCACCTTCGACGCCGAGTCGAGGAACTTGGCGAGGCGGTTCGAGACGATGTCGATGCGGGGCGCGTCGATGCCGCGAATGGGGGCGCTGGCGACGTGCACCTGCGCCGCGCTGCCGGGCCAGATCTCGAGGTACGGCTCACCCAGCGGGCCCTGGCTCGAGACGGTGATCGCCGCGTCGGTTCGCAGCGCCTTCTCGGTGGCCTCCGAGATGCTGATCGTCATCTTCACCGGCAGCGGGTCGCCGTGATCGTCCCGACGCTCGGCGAGCAGCTCGATGGCGTCCACCCGGCCCACCACCACGCCGCCCAGCTTCACCGGCGCGCCCTTCACCACGTTGCCCGTGTGCGAGAAGTCCACCGTGACGGTGCGCCCGCTCGAGAAGCTGAGCTCGCCCATCGCGTAGAGCAGCCCCAACGTGCCCACCACGGCCGCCAGCATCAGGGCGCCGACCTTCAGCTCGAGACGTGACTCGTCCATACGCGGCTCAGGGCTTAGCCCGTCCCTGCGAGAAAGCCCTCTTTTCCACCCCGCGCAGGCGGTTGGCCTGACGCACCTCGCCCAGCGCATCGGCCCGGCCTATCGGCCCATCACGAGGATGTATCGGCCCGCGCGCGTGGAGACGCCTATGTCCCCTCTGCAACCCTCACCAACAGGAGACGTCATGACGCACACCCTCACTCGACTTCCCGGCGCACTCGTGGCCGCCATGTTGGTGGCCCAGGTGGCGCACGCCCAGGGCATGCCGCAGCCCAATGCCTTCTGGTGGCCCGCCCAGCTCGACCTCTCTCCGTTGCGCCAGCACGCGCCAGCCTCGAACCCGCTCGGCGCCGACTTCGACTACGCGAAGGCGTTCGCCACCCTCGACCTCGAGGCCGTGAAGCAGGACATCAAGCAGGTCCTCACCACCTCTCAGGACTGGTGGCCGGCGGACTACGGCAACTACGGTCCCTTCTTCATCCGCATGGCGTGGCACAGCGCCGGCACGTACCGGGTGGGTGACGGTCGCGGCGGGGCAGGGGGCGGCCAGCAGCGCTTCGACCCGCTCAACAGCTGGCCCGACAACGCCAACCTCGACAAGGCGCGGCGCCTGCTGTGGCCGGTGAAGCAGAAGTACGGCCAGAAGCTCTCGTGGGCCGATCTCATGGTGCTGACGGGCAACGTCTCGCTCGACGCGATGGGCTTCAAGACGATGGGCTTCGCCGGCGGCCGCGCCGACGACTGGGAGCCCGATCTCGTCTACTGGGGCAAGGAGAAGACGTTCCTCGACGATCAGCGCCACAGCGGCGAGCGCAAGCTCGAGAACCCGCTGGCCGCGGTGCAGATGGGCCTCATCTACGTCAACCCCGAAGGGCCCAACGGTCGGCCCGACCCGCTCGCCGCCGCGAAGGACATTCGCGAGACGTTCGGCCGCATGGCGATGAATGATGAAGAGACGGTCGCGCTGATCGCCGGCGGGCACACCTTCGGAAAGGCGCACGGCGCACACAGCCCGTCGAAGTGCGTCGGCGCCGAGCCTGCGGCCGCCGGACTCGAGGAGCAGGGCCTCGGCTGGAAGAACACGTGCGGCACGGGCAAGGCGGGCGACACGGTCACCAGCGGCCTCGAGGGTGCGTGGACGGTGAACCCCACCGCGTGGACGTCGAGCTTCCTCGACAACCTGATGTCGTTCGAGTGGGTGCAGACGAAGAGCCCCGCCGGGGCGGTCCAGTGGATCCCCGAGAGGGGCCAGGCTTCGGCGCTGGTGCCCGACGCGCACGACCCGAAGAAGCGCCACGCGCCGATCATGCTGACGACGGACCTCGCGCTGAAGGCGGACCCTGAGTACCGGAAGATCGTCGTGCGCTTCCGCGAGAAGCCCGAGGACTTCCGCCTCGCGTTCGCGAGGGCCTGGTTCAAGCTGACGCACCGCGACCTCGGGCCGCGCGCGCGCTACCTCGGCCCCGACGTGCCAAAGGAGACGTTCGCCTGGCAGGACCCGCTGCCGGCGGTCGATCACCCGCTCATCGACGAGAAAGACGCGGCTGCGCTCAAGGCGAAGCTCCTGACGGCGGGCTTGTCCGGGCCGCAGTTGGTGCGCGCCGCGTGGTCGTCTGCCTCGTCCTTCCGTGGCACTGACATGCGCGGCGGCGCGAACGGCGCCCGGGTGCGGCTCGCGCCTCAGAAGGACTGGGCCGCGAACACGCCGAAGGAGCTCGCGACGGTGCTGCAGAAGCTCGAGGCCGTTCAGAAGGACTTCAACAAGGGCCTGACCGGCGGGAAGAAGGTCTCGCTGGCCGACGTGATCGTGTTGGCGGGCAACGCCGCTGTCGAGCAGGCCGCGAAGCAGGCAGGCGTCGACGTGACGGTGCCCTTCACGCCCGGCCGCGCCGACGCCTCGCAGGAGCAGACCGACGCGAAGTCGTTCGCGCCCCTCGAGCCCGCCGCTGACGGTTTCCGCAACTACTTCGCGCCTGGCGCCGGGGCCTCGCCCGCCGAGCTCCTCGTGGACAAGGCCAACAAGCTCACCCTCACGGTCCCCGAGATGACGGCGCTGGTCGGCGGCCTGCGCGCGCTCAACGCCAACACGGGCGGCGTCGCGCATGGCGTCTTCACGAGCAAGCCAGGCGTGCTCACCAACGACTTCTTCGTCAACCTGCTCGACATGTCCACCACGTGGGTGAAGGCGAAGGGCGAGGGGCTGTACGAGGGGCGCGATCGCAAGACGAGCAAGCTCAGGTGGACGGCGACGCCGGTGGACCTGATCTTCGGGTCGAACTCCGAGCTGCGCGCGGTGGCCGAGGTCTACGCGCAGGCCGATGGGCGGGAACGGTTCGTGCGTGACTTCGTCAAGGCCTGGGCGAAGGTGATGGACCTCGATCGCTTCGAGCTCGCCCGGAGATAGTGCCGACATGCGCTACGCCTCGCTGCCCTTCACGCTCCGCCAGCTCCAGTACGTCGTGGCGGTGGCGGAGCACCGCAGCTTCCGCAAAGCGGCGCAGGCCTGCGCGGTGAGCCAGCCGGCCCTCTCAGCGCAGGTCGCCCAGCTCGAGCAGGCGCTGGGCGTGCGCGTCTTCGACCGGGACTCCACGCACGTGCAAGCCACAGTGGCCGGGGCCTCGTTCGTGGAGGGTGCCCGGCAGGTGCTGGCAGGAGCGCAGGCGCTGTCCGGTGAGTGCCAGCGCGGTGAAGATCCGCTCTCGGGCCCCATCCGGCTGGGCGTCATCCCGACGGTGGGGCCGTACCTGCTCCCCGAGGTCGTCGGCTCGCTGCACCTTGCCTTCCCTCGGCTCCGCTTCACCTGGGTCGAGGACCGCACCGCGGCGTTGATGAGGCAGCTGTCGGAGGGCCACCTCGATGGGGCCGTGGTGGCGCTCGAGAGCGAAGACCTCGGCGACGTTCAGTCGTTCGTCCTGGGCCGCGATCCCTTCTTCCTCGCGACCTCGGCCCAGCACGAGCTGGCGGCCGCGACGAGCGCGGTCTCACCGCAGGTGCTCGCTGGCCAGCAGGTCCTGGTGCTCGCTGAGGGCCACTGCCTCGGAGATCAGGTGGCCGAGGTCTGCGATCGTGCGCCCGGCGCTGAGCTCGAGGTGCAGACGACCAGCCTGTCCACGCTGGCGCAGATGGTCGCCGGAGGGACGGGCGTCACCCTGTTGCCCGCGCTCGCGGCAGGGCTCGAGAACAGGACCGGCTCGCTGCACCTGCGCCCGTTTCGCCCGAGAGCGCCCGGGCGAACGCTGGCGCTGGTGTGGAAGAAGGGCGCCGCTGGCCAGGCGGCGCTGCGCGCGCTCGCGCCGACGCTGCGAGGCGCGGTGTCACGGCTCTGCGGGCGGAGCTGAGCGACCGTCGTCTTGTGTCCGTGCGAGGAGGCCCGCCTTGTCGCCGTGGTAGCCGACGACGCCCTGCCGCACCTCGACCACCCGATCGGCCAGCCGCGAGAGGGCCGCGTAGTCGTGCGAGACGACCATCGCCCCCAGGCCCGCGGCCCGCACCGCCTCGAGCGCCTCGTTCACCTGGCCGGCCGCGATCGAGTCGAGGCCCGTCGTGGGCTCGTCGAGCAGCAGGCAGGTCGGCTCGAGCACCAGCGCGCGGGCGATCGCGGTGCGCTTGCGGATCCCCGGGCCGACCTGGGGTGGTGAGCGCCCCTTCAGGCCGGTCAGCCCCATCCGCTCGAGCGCGCGCGCCACCCGCCCGTCGTCCGGCAGGCCCTTCGCCGCCAGCGCGACGTTCGCCTCGAGCGTGAGCCAGTCGAGCAGCGCCGGGCCCTGCACCAGGTACGGCACGCGCGCCCGCAGCGGAACGAGCTGGCGCTCCGGCAGGGTGTCCACCCGTTGGCCCAGCAGCTCCACGCGCCCTTCGTCGGGTTTGAGCAGCCCCACCGCGAGGCGGCACAGCACGCTCTTTCCCGAGCCGCTCTTGCCCACGATGAAGGTGAGCCCCGCGAGCGGGATCTCGACCGACAGGCCGTTGAGCACGGTGACGTCACCGAAGCGCTTCACGATGCCGGTGAGCTTGAGCGCCTCCACTCACACTCCGATCAGCAGGAAGGCTGCTGCCACCACGAAGTCGATCAGCAGGCAGCCCATCGACGCGTCCACCACCGCCGCGGTGACGGCCTCGCCCACCGCCGGCGCGCCGCCCTTCGCCTTGAGCCCACGCGCCGCCGCCGCGAGGGGAATGAAGGCCCCGCAGAAGAGCGCCTTCGACATCGCGCACACGAGGTCCGACGGGTCGATGAAGCGCGCGTCGGTGAAGGCGCTGCCGTCGGCCCCGAAGGCGAAGGTGACGACGAGGCTCGCCGAGACGGTGGACGCGATGGTGCCGATGATCATGAGCGACGGCAGGGCGATGAGCGAGGCGATCAGCCGCGGCGTGACGAGCTCGGCGATCGGGTCGGCCGCGCACAGCTCGAGCGCCTCCACCTGCTCGTTGACCGACATCGCCGCGAGCTCCGCGCTCGTCCCCGCGCCGATCCGCGACGCCGCCAGCACCGCCACCAGCAGGGGCGAGAACTCGCGCACCATGAGCTCGAAGTACGCCGGCCCGACGACGGTGATGTTGCCCGTGTACTTGCGCGCCTGCGCCCACGCGATCGTCACCATCACCGCGCCGAAGAAGGCCAGGCCGGAGACGATGAGGAGCGAGCTGCGCGAGCCCATCTCCACCACCTGCTTGAGGGTGGCGCGGCCATCGACGCCGTGGCGCCGGATCGCGACCAGCGTGCGCCCGAAGAGGATCATCGGGGCGCCGAAGATGCGCAGGAGCTCCGTCACCCGAACACCCTCGTGAGGAAGGGCGTCAGCAGCAGATCGAGCGAGAAGATCGCGCCGCAGCTCAGCACCACCGCCGACGCCGACGCGCGGCCCACGCCCTCCGCGCCGCCCCTCGCCCGCAGCCCCGCCACCGTCGAGACCAGCGCGATGGCGAGCCCGAAGGCCAGCGTCTTCGCCAGCCCACCCCAGAGATCGGCGGTGCGCAGCATGTCCTGGAAGCTGCCGAAGAAGACCCGCAGCGGCATTCGCAGCGAGAAGAACGACGAGACCGCTTCGAACACCACCGCCACGAGGAAGGTGACGCTGCCGAGGGCGGTGATCGCGATCGCGCTGCCCACCACCCGTGGCGCGACCAGCAGCCGGAACGGATCGAGCGAGATGCCGCGCAGGCCCTCGATCTGCCCGTTCACGTTGAGCAGCGCGAGCTCGGCGGCGTTGCGGGCTCCGATGCGCGCGGCCATCACCAGCCCCAGGAGGAGGGGACCGAACTCCCGCGTCAACGCGTAGCCGGCGGCCCAGCCCGTGTAGAGGCGCGCGCCGAACTTCACCGCGTAGAAGCCGGCCTGCAGCACCACCGTCGAGCCGATCAGCATCGCAGCCATCAGCGCCAACGGCAGCGAGCGGTAGCCGAACAGCACCACGCTGCGGAACAGCTCGCGCCGATCGAGCCGGGGCAGGTGGATCAGCGTGCGCGCGAGCACGAGCCCCAGCGCGCCGGTCAGCCGGGCGAGCATGAGGCCGAAGGCGCCGACCGCGCGGATCATCGGCCCCCCTCGTCCCGGGCCAGGCGCCCCTCTTCGAAGCGCACGACGCGGGGCAGGGGCAACGACTCCACCGGATCCGGCAGGGCGGCGATCAGCGTCCGGCCGCGCGAGACCTCGAGCAGCAGCTCGGCGATCGAGCGCTCCGTCACGGGATCGAGCCCCGCGAAGGGATCGTCGGCGAGCAGCACCGCCGGCTGCGCGACGATCGCCCGGGCCACGCCGGCGCGCTTCTTCATGCCGCCCGACAGCTCCTCCGGCCGCTTCGTCATCGCGGCGTCGAGGCCCACGCGCCGCAGCACGTCCTCGGCCCGCGACCGCGCTTCCTCCCTCGACACGCCGCGCTTGAGGAGCGGGAGCAGCACGTTGTCCAGCACGGTGAGCGAGTCGAACAGCGCGTCGCTCTGAAAGACCATGCCGAAGGCGCTCTGGCGGCGGCGCCGCTCGTCGACAGACAACCCCGCCACGTCGTCGCCCGCCCACGTCACCGTGCCTGAGGTCGGGCGCTGCAGGCCGGCGAGGCACTTGAGCCACGTCGTCTTGCCGGCGGCGGCCTGGCCCGTGACGACGAGCTGTTCGCCGGGCTCGACGCCCAGGGAGATCTCGCGCAGCGCCTCGACCGCCCCGAAGCGCACGGTGACGGCCTCGCAGGCGATCCGGACCGCGGCTTGATCGGAGGGAACCGTCACGTCGGCGCGGAATCTACCGTCCGCACCGCGCCGCAGGCCACTTTCGGCGGCCCCGACACGGCCCCCGTGGCAGAGTCGGGTCAATGGACTTCGAGGTGAGCGCGACCAACCTGGGCGGTCTGGTGAAGGCGCTGGCGGCTGAAGGGCTCTTCGACCAGCTCACCGCGAAGCTGTCGCCCGGCACCCTCGCGGTGTTGCAGAACCCCCACGGCCGTCGCTGGCACCCTGGGACGATCGCGCTCGAGACGTGGGGCGCGATCATCGACGTCGCGGGCGGGCCGAAGTTCGAGGCGTTGAACCTGAGGATCACCCGCGATTCCTTCGGCCCGATCGTCAGGCCGATGCTCAAGGTGGTGCTCGCGCTGGGCGGCTCTTCCCCCGCGACGCTGTTCTCCCGTCTGGACGACACCATCAAGGTGGCGACGAAGGGCCTGCGGGCGACGTGGACGCCGGCGGGCAAGAACGGCGGCACGGTCGTCTTCGAGTACCCGTGCCCGGTGCCCCGCGCCGACGTCGTGGAGTACGGCTGGCGCGGCGCGCTGCGCTTCGGAGACGAGCTGACGGGCAAGCCGCTCGCCTTCGGTCCGGTCGAGCGCCGCTCGGACCGCGCCTTCGCCTTCCCGGTGACGTGGTGAGCGATGCGCTTTCGCCTGCCGCTCGCGCTGCTGTGTGCGTCGTGTCTGCCCACGGTGGACTTCTCTCCGCCGCTCACCTGTGAGCTGCTCGACGGCGGCATCTCGACGCCGAGCGGGAGGGCGGCGCCGATCGACCAGCCGCTGACCGTTCTGTCGAGCCGCAAGTCGCCGTTCTGTCCCCCGTCGCTCGACGTGACGGTCCAGGCGTCGGTGTCCGATCCCGCCGGCCTGCGGGTGCCGGTCGAGGTGGCGGGCCCGTTCGCGCGAGGCCAGTTCGTGACCGCCGAGCTCACCTTCACGCCGCGGAGGCCGGGCGTGCACCAGGTCGACGCGATCTTCGAGCCCAACCTCGGGCGGGCCTCGAGCCAGGTGCTCGCCGTCGAGCCGCCGTCGGTGGGTCGCCCCCTCGGCGCGATCGATGCGCGGGTGGACTGCCTGCGGGATCAGGTGACGGCGGCGGGCGCCTGGGTGTGCCTCGGGCCTGACGCCCAGGTCTCGTTCTGGAGGCAGGCTTCCCTGCTGCAGCGCCTGCCGGCGACCGGCGTCGAGGTCCAGGGTGACGTGGTGTGGGTGGTCTCACCCGGCGGCGTGGAGCGCTTCGTCGATCGCGGCGGGTCGGTGTTGCCGCGCGAGCCCGACGCGCTCCTGGCGCTGGGCGCGGATCTCACGCGCGCGAGCGTGCGGGCGATCGACGGAGACGCCGTGCTCGCCGTCAACGGCGAGGCGCTGCAGGTGCTGACGGTCGGGCAGGCGGGGCTCGAGCGGGCGGCCCCGGTGATGGTGCCCCGCGGCGTGTGCGGTGGGCCGCTCGAGGTGGCGCCGCGTGGCCGCGAGCGCTTCTCCGTGGCCTGCGAGTCGCGGCCGGGGTGGCTCCGGTTCTGTGACGTGCCGGCGGGCGGTTCAGCGAGCTGCGCCGAGTGGAGAGGGCGCCTCGTGGGTGTCTGGACGGCTGGACTGTGGCTGGTGGACGGCGCGCGGCTTTCGTTTCACACGCTCGACGGCGCCTCGTCCCTCGAGCTCCCCGCAGGGTGGACGGTCTCCTCGACGCGCCGGCTCGCCGGTTCGTTCTCGCCGCTGGTGACGGACGGACAGGGGAACGCGTTTCTGCCCCGGGTCCAGGGCGACGTGGTGTCGCTGCGGGCGCTGCCAGAGGGGCTCTCGCTCACCGGGCTGGACGAGGCCCGGCTGCTGCTGACGGGCTCCGCGACGCGGTCGATCCGCGGCTGGTGACGGCGCTCGTACACCGCCCACGTGATTCGATCTCGTCGCCGCCGCGACCGGCACGAGACCACTGCGCCCGCCGCGGCTCGAGGCATCGAACCAGGTGGGCTCGGCGCTTCAGCGCTTGCCGAACAGCCGCTTGATCGACACGCGGCGGAAGTTGCCCATCACCTGGCGCACCACCGCCGTGGAGAAGAGGAAGATCGCGCCCGCGATGCCCAGCACGCCCATCACGGGAATGCCGGCGATCTCCCACTGCTTGGGCCCGAACGAGATGAACGCGCCGATGATGAAGCCGCACGCGCACAGCCCCGAGAACGTCACCACCGCCAGCGCCCGCAGGTTGCTGTTGAGCGACTCGACCTGCTCGTCCTTGAGCGTGATGGTGAACTTGCCCGCCTCGAGGTCGAGCATGATCTGCTGCAGCTGCAGCGGCAGATCGCTCGCCGCGTGTTGCAGCCGCAGCAGCGCCTTCATCGCGTTGCCCTGCAGCTGCGACGGATCGTACCGCTCGGCCAGCATCTTCCGGGCGTACGGCATGAAGATCTCGCCGATCGGCATCTCGGGGTAGAGCGAGCGCAGGATCCCCTCGATGGCCACCGACGCCCGGGCGAGGATCGCGTACTCGCGCGGCACCTGCACCCGGTACTTCACCGCGAGGTTCAGCAGGTCGCGCACCAACGCCTTCGCGTTGACCTCCTGGATCGAGGTCGGCAGGTAGGTGTTCAGGATCGCGTCGATGTCCTGCTTGAAGGTGTGCAGCTTCGCCCGGCTCCCGGGGGCGCCCAGCCGGTAGAGCTGGCTCGCCACCGACTCCGAGTCCTTCAGCGCCACCGCGAGGATGAGCTGAATGAGCTGCTCCTGCATCTGGTGGGTGACGCGCCCGACCAGCCCGAAGTCGATCAGCGCCAGCACCGGCCCGTCCTGCACCAGCAGGTTCCCCGGGTGCGGGTCGCCGTGGAACAGCCCGTCTTCGAAGAGCTGCTTGAACGCCTCCTCGAGGATGATGCCCGCGAGCTTCTTCTTCCCCGCCTCGTCGAGCTGCGCGCTCGACAGCTTCGGCCCCGAGAGGAACTCGAGCGTCAACACCGTGCGGCCCGACAGCTCGTCGTACACCTTCGGGATCCGCACCGACGGGTGCCCCTCGTGGGCCCGCAGGAAGGCCCGCACGTTCGAGGCTTCGTTCAGGAAGTCGAGCTCCTCGCGCACCGCCTTGTCGAACTCTTCGATGATGCTGGTCGGCGAGGTGACGCTCACCTCTTCGATGACCGCCTCGAGCGCGCGGGCGATGCCGTGCAACACCGAGAGATCGGCCCGCATGCCCTCGGTGATGCCCGGGCGCTGCACCTTCACCACCACCTCGACGCCGTCCTTCGTCTTCGCCCTGTGCACCTGCGCCATCGACGCGGCGGCGAGCGGGGTGGGCTCGAACTCCGAGAAGAGCTCCTCGAGCGGCTTGCCGAACGCCTCGAGCACCTGCTTGCGCACGTCGTCCATGCCGAACGGCGGCACCTGGTCCTGCAGCGTCGAGAGCTCCTCGATGAAGTCCGCCGGCAGCAGATCGCCGCGTGTGGACAGCACCTGCCCGAGCTTCACGAACGTGGGCCCGAGCTCGGCCAGCATCATGCGGAAGCGCCTGGCGATGGTGAGCTTCGCGGTCTGAGCATCGCCCTCGAGCTTCGCGTCGGGCAGCACCTTCTTGAGCCCCGAGCGCTCGAGGAAGTCGGCGAAGCCGTACTTGCCCGCGATGATCGCGATCTGCCGCAGGCGGTTCAGATCCTGGAAGGCGGTGCGGATCACCCTCGCACCGTCGCACGAGCGGCCCCGTCGATCAAAAGATGCGCGCCCCCGGAACGGGGAAGGAGGCCTCGTCGGTGTCGAGCAGCGCCGAGAAGTTCGTCATCGAGACCGACACGCTGGGCGAGAGCGAGCGCACGTGGTGCCACCAGCCGGCGGGGATGAAGAGCGCCTGGCCCGGGCCCAGCGTCACCTCGAGCTTCTGCACGTGGGCGAGGTAGGGGTAGCGCTTGACGTCGAAGCGCTCGGCGTCGAGGTCGGAGTAGTAGCTCAGGCAGTCGCGCAGCAGCTCGGCGTTCGCTGGATCGACGAGGAGGAAGCGCTTGCGCCCGCGCACCTGGCAGAAGAGGTTGTTGGCGGTGTCCTGGTGGAGCGGCGTCACGGTGCCGCCCGGCCCCACCCACAGCGAGACGAAGCCGTCGAGGCGCCGCCGGTCGAGGATCCCGCCGAAGAAGCCGACGTCGCGCGCCAGCGGCTTCAGCCCCGCCGACGCCAGCCCGTTGTTGCGCGCCACCATGTACCGCGCGTTCGAGTGCTTCACCCGTTGGATCCACCCGATGAACTCGCGCAGCGTCGTCGGCTCGCTCAGGTCGGAGACGTTGAGATCGTACCGCTCGGCTGTCTCGCGGTGCTCCATCACCAGAACTCCGGCGTCGCCGACCGTGTCCCGCAGGAACCGCCACGTCCACTTCGTCAGCGCCTTCCAGTCACCCATCATCGCGGTGAGCACCACGGGCCGATTGGGCGCGACGGCGTGCTCGATGAAACCCCGGGGTGACAGGCGCGCGAACCGCGGCACGCGCTGCAGCCGTGCGTCGAGCAGGCCGCTCAGCACCCGCACCCGCCCCAGCCACTCGAGCCGCGCGATGCGCGTCACCAGTTCCCCGATCTCCTCTGAAAGATCAGAGGTTTCGAGGCGTTGCAGGAACTCGTCGATCTCGGACGACGGCCCCCGGAAGGGCGCCTGGCGGTAAATCTCCTCGACCGGCACCTCGCGGTACCAGGCCTCCGTCAACCAGGTGCGGACCTCTCGCGGCAGCTTCGCCATCGGCTCCCCCGGAAAAGTGAAGCGCCCGCTTGCGCAGCAGGGCAGGGTGCGGTGTATCTCCCCCGTCGGGAGATGTCTTTCACACGGGGAACACCACATGCCACGCATCAACCAGCCGCTCCGCTCTGCTCGCCCGCTCACCAGCGCCAAGCCGCCGCTGAAGTCGTCGAAGCCGCAGCCGAAGCCCACGCCGCCTGAGCCGCTCAAGTCCGCGAACCCGGGCTGGCTGAAGTCGGTGAAGCCCGGCCGCACGGCGCCGCTGAAGAGCATCCCCCCGCAGCCGCCCCCGCCGAAGACGGCCCCGCTCAAGTCGGCGAAGCCGCCCTCGCGCACGGCGCCGCTGAAGTCGATTCCTCCGCAGCCGCCTCCGCCGAAGACGGCGCCGCTGAAGTCGGTTCGCCCGCCGCCGATGCGGACGGCGCCGCTCGAGTAAGCCGCGCAGTCGATGTCCTTCGCCCTGCCTGCCGGAGTCGCACGCTGGCTCCAGGCAGGCGGCTTCACGCCCGACGCGGGCGCCACGCTTGGCATCGCGTCGAGCCGTAACCTCACCCTGGTCGCCAGGCGCCGCCGCGCCCGCGCGCTGGTGAAGGTCGCCGCCACCCCGGATGATCCCTGGAGCGCCCGCGAGGCCGCGCTGCTCTCTGCGCTGGGCGGCGGGGGGCCCGGCTTCGTCACCCCGACGGTCCTCGTGCGCGCTCCCGGCCGGCTGGTGGTGTCGTGGCTGGCTGGCGAGACGACGTACGTGCGCAGGCGACGGAGGAGGTCTCTCGGCGCCGCCGATGACGCCCTCGTGGGCCGCGCGCTCGCGCACCTGCACGCTCGTGGAGCGGTGACGACGACCGCGGCGACGGGCGAGCTGATCGAGCGCCTGCTGTGGACGACGCCCGCGGACTACGCGGCCATGAGCCCCGCGACGCTGGCGCTGTGGAGCCTCGTGCAGCACCGGCGCACCGCCGAGCGCACGCTGTCGAGGCTGCTCGCGGTCGAGCGCCGCTCGCCAGCGGTGCTGTGTCACGGCGATCTGCGCCAGGCGAACGTCTTCGTCGCGCGGGGCCGGGTGGGCTTCGTCGATCTCGAGCTCTCGGGCCTGGGCGATCCCGCGCGCGATCTGGGCATGTGGATCGCGGAGGATCTCGGCGGCTACCTGGTGCCTCGCGATCGCGCTGAGATCCTGACGCTGGGCGAGCTGCGGCGGCGCCTGCGGGCCTTCGTCGGCGCCTGGGAGCGGCAGGCGCAGGTGCTGGGGCTGCCAGGCGTGCCGGCGATCCGGCGGCGGGCGACCGCGTGGGCGGGCGAGGCGCTCCTGCGGCGCGCGTACACGGTGACGGTGCACGAGGGCGTGTTCGGCGTTCGCGAGGCGCACGTCGCCCGCTCGGCGCTGGGCCTGCTCACGGAGCCAGGGCGCTGGGCCCGGCACTTCCTGGGGGCTGCGTGACGATGCTCACTTCGCGGCTCCTCGCTGGCGGGACGCGCACGCTTTCGGAGGCCCATGACAGTGGCGCCCGCTCCGATGCGGCTCGAGACCAACGACCGCGTCTTGCCCTCGCCACGCTCACGCCTCGGAGTCCGCGTGACGATGGCACTGGCTCCGAGGCCACTCGAGGCGATCGGCCGCTCCCCCTGGCGGGGCGCGCACGCTTCGGAGGCCGCGTGACGATGCCACGCCCACTCGAGGCCATCGGCCGCTCCTCGCTGGCAGGGCGACGTCGGAGGCCGCGTGACGATGGCGCCCGCTCCGAGGCGACTCGAGGACACCAGCCGCTCCTCGGTGGCGCCACCGCCGTCTGGCCGTCGCGCTGCGCACGCCTCGGAGGCCGCGTGACGATGCTGCCCGCGCTCGCCCCGTGGCCACTCGAGGCCATCGGCCGCTCGCCGGTCGCGTCTTCCCGTCGCGACGCGCACGCTTCTGAGGCCCGGTGACGATGGCGCCCGCGCTCCCCGGCCAGCTCGCGGCGATCGCCCGCCGCCTGCAGCCTTCACGACGTGGCGTCACGCTGCCCGACGGCCGGCGCGTGAAGCACGACGAGGCCGCGCGCGCCCTCGAGGACTGGCTCTACGAGCGCTTCTTCATCGCGTGGACGACCCCGGCGGGCCGCTTCGCCGACTCGGTGGGCGGCGCTCCGCACTTCACCGCCGCGCTCCTCGAGGCCACGGGCGACGCGAGCTGGTTCGCCCCCGGCTTCCGCGTGCTGTCCCGTTCGGCCGCCGGCGTCTTCGTGGTGGACGAGGTGATCCGCCTCTTCGTCGCCGGGCGCGACGCTCTGCGGCCAGCCGGTGCGGGGCGGGGCGCCACGGTGCGCGTCCGCATGCCCTGCGCGCGGGAGGCCGCCATGCCCGGCTTCTTCTGCTTCAACGCGCGGGCAGGCCGCCTCGACGACGAGCAGCCGCACCTCAAGCTGTACCTCAACGTCACCCCGGCCTTCGCGCCGGCGCTGCTGCGGTGGCTCTTCTCCGATCGATCGCTGTCTCGCGCGCGCTTCGACGGGAAGGTGGTGAACGATCCCGACGCGTTCGGTCGGCGTGACACCGCGCTGCTCTACGTCGATCCGCCCGCGGTCGAGGCGGTGGTCCGCTCACTCGCCCGCCTGCGACGCCAGCACCGCCGTGGCTTCCGCGCTGGAGTCCCACCCTTCGTGCTGCCGCTGGCGCCGGGGCTGGGCATCGCCGAGTCGCCCCCGGGCAACGACGAGAGCTTCGGGGCCCAGCGCTGTCGCCTCACCGCCGCCGGTCTGCTCGAGCACCTGCGCGCGCCCCGCCTCAGCGCCTTCGACGCCGTCGCCCGCCAGTTCGCGACCCGGGGCCTCGACGCCCAGCGGCCCTGGCTGGGGACGCTGCCCGCGTCGTGGGTGCCGAGGGTGCTCCGAGCGCACCAGCTTCGAGCTCGGTGATCAGCGCCCGCAGCCGCTCCGGCAGCGCGCTCCCGTCGAGCGCCGGCGCCCTCCACGGGGCCCGATCGTGGAAGTGCGTCGCCAGCAGGCCCTGCAGGTGATCGCCCCACGTCGGCAGCGGCAGCATGAGATCGAGGTGCCACGACTCCTCGAGCGTCTCGGTGGCGTGCCAGGCCCCGCGCGGCACGTACATGATCGATCCGGGCTCGAGCGTCACCGTCACGGCGTCGTCAGGCATCGTCGTCGCCAGCGGCGCGCCTGGTCGCTCGAGCTGCACGTCCAGCGACGCGGGCACCGGATCACCCGCGATGTAGTTCTCGGCGGCGTGCTTCACGTCGCGGTTGTGCGCCACCGTCCACCGCTTGCGACCCTTGAGCTGCACGACGAACGACTCCTGCGCGTCGAAGTGCATGCGCGCGCCCGGGCCGGGCTTCGAGAGGAAGACGCTCGTGCGGATCAGCCCCGGCGTCAGGCGGAGATCGCGCTCGAGCGCGGCGGTCCACGCCTTCGCGCGCGCCGAATGCAGCTCGGGTTCGACCCCGTACACCGTGAAGCCCACGAAGAAGAACGCCGCCGCCGCCTCGGCCGACACCGCCACGTTGCCGAACCCGTTGGGGAAGCGCGACGACTGCACCAGCCACTCACGGGCGGGCAGGGCCGTCAGCGCGTCGATGGAGGCGAACTCGGGGGCGTCGAGGAGGCCCCGCAGCCGCCGTGGATCGCCGTGCTGCACCAGCAGCGTGTCGGGCCAGTGGCGCTCGAAGAAGCGGGTGACGGGAAAGGCTCCGAGGAGCGCGGCGAGGCCGGGTCGGCTCATGGCGTCGAGAGGTGCGCGTGGGAGAGCTGCTCGAGCCAGCCCTGCGACTGGGGATCGAGCGGGCCCTCGGCGAGGGCGTCGGCGAGGGCGCGGACCTCGCTGGGCGTCGAGACCGAGACGAGCGCGCCGTCGAGCGCGGGCTGCGAGAAGGCGTAGCGGTAGTGATCGGTGATCGACGGGTGCCACGCGTCCTTCGCGAGGCCGAGCTGCGCGAGCCGGCTCGGGTCCACCCAGCCGTCGGTGCTCTTGAAGTTGAAGAGCCGCGGGCGGCGCTTCGGCAGGCCGGGGAAGAGATCGTGCCGGGCGCCGGGGTGCCCCGAGTTGAAGCGCACGAACGCGAGATCGACGAGCCCGTTCACGATCGCCGAGCGCGCGATGCGGCGGTCATGGAAGCTGGCGCCGATCGCCCGGCAGCCGGCGAAGCCGCGGGTGCGGTGATCCTCGAAGACGGGCAGGCGCGGGCTGAAGTCGTTCGCGTACACCCCGCCCATGGTGAGCACCTCGAGGCGTTCGAGGCCTGGCAGATCGTCCACCAGCTCCTCGAAGGGCATCTCGCAGAAGTCGGGCTGGGTGACGTACGCCGTCGCGCACACCACGACGCGGTCGCGCACGCCCTTGCGGCGGAAGAGCTGCCGCAGGCCTTCGCGGAGCGGCGCGTACAAGGGCCAGTGCATGTCGGCGGTGACGAAGAAGAAGTTGATGCCCGCCTCGAAGGCCGCCGCCACCGTGCGCGGGTCGCTCACCATGCCGAGGCAGACCGGGCTCACCTTGAGGCCCACCCCGAGCTCGAGGCGATCGGTGAGGCGTGGCAGGCGCGCTGGCATGACGGAGAGGACGCTACTGCACCGCCCGGCGACGGGAAGCGATCTCGCCTGCCGAACGGCCCTGACCCCGCTCGCTGCCTCCCCGCTGTCGCTCGCTCGGCAACCAGACCCAGAGCCCGTCGCGCCGTGACAGGCGCAGCGGTACGGTCCGCATCGGCGAGCGGCTGCGGGCCGTTATCGCGAGACGCCGCACGCCGACAGCCCTGCACACCAGAGGAGAAAAGGACGCATGCAGAGCCTCCTGGAATGGGGGCCTGCCGTTTCTTGCGGGGCGCTGGAAACAGCTCACCGGAGCCGAGCGCCAGAGTAGGCGCGCATCACCTTCGCCACGTAGTGCTCGGTCTCGCCGTTCTGCGGCACCGACCCCCGCACCGCGCCCGGGCCAGCGTTGTACGCGGCCACCGCGAGCCGCACGTCGTCGAAGCGATCGAGCTGCTGCTTGAGGTACCGCGCTCCCGCGTCGACGGCCTGCTTCGGATCGAAGGGATCCTGGACGCCCAACAGCGCCGCGGTGCCGGGCATCAGCTGGGCCGGCCCCATCGCCCCCGCGAACGAGATGCGGTGCGGCCGCGCCCCCGACTCGGTCTGCACGATCGCCCACATGAGGCCGCGGGGGAGCCCGTGGCGCCGCTCCGCCTGCGCCGTCAGCGTCTCGAGATCGCCGTGCCCGGACAGCGCGCAGAACGGCCGGTGCTTCGCGTAGGTGCGCAGCGCCTCCACCTTCTCCTGGAGGAAGAAAGGGGACAGCGGGAACACCACCGAGCTACCGAAGAACGCCACCGCGCCGTTGATCGAGAGCAGCGGCGCGCACGCCAGCACCGCCAGCTTCTGGCCGAAGGAGAGCTTCCAGAAGAGCCTGAAGGGCAGGGCGATCAACCAGCGCACGGTACTCCCTGAAACGCGCGGGGCGAGGAAACGATCCCCACCCGGAATCGTCAGGGAGTCTCACGGGTTACTGGCAGCTCAACGCCCCCCCGACCCCTGGTTGGCAGGTCAGGCCCGGCGCGCAGTCGTTCGTCGAGGCGCAGCCTGTCGTGGCAGGGCAGTCGCGCCCGCGGCCCCCCGACATGCCCGAGACCGAGTAGCCCATGGCCATCAGGGTGGTGGTGATCGTCTGGTTGCCGAAGGCGCCCTGCGCGTCGTTGGTGAGGCTCACCGTGGCGGTGGTGCCGCCTGCGGTGATGGCCAGCGTCGTCGATGGCAGGCCGTTGATGGCCGCGCGCACGGCGTCCGCCACCTCCGTGGCCGTGTTCTGTCCGGTGAGATCGACCTGCGTGTTGGCGGGGTTGAACATGGCGTCGCTGTCGAACTCGAACACCACCGCCGGGTGCACGCCGTCGTTCAAGGTGAAGGTCGTGCCGTCTGTGGTACTCGCTCGGTTCACGCAGACGATGGAGCCGGTCGCCGCCTGCAGCGCCTGGGACACCGAGCACCGGCTCCCCAACGGCCCGCCGCAGGTACCGCAGGTGCTGGTGTTGCCGTCGTCGCAGGTCTCGTTCGTGGTGTCGCGCACCCCGTCGCCGCAGACGTTGCCGGTGAGGCCGGGGACGTCGCGACACGAGGAGTCGCAGCCGGTGCAGGTCGCCGTCCCATAAGGGCACCTCGTCTCGGTGTCGGTGTTGCCGTCGTCGCATTGCTCGGGCGCCTGGGGCGTGTTGTCGCCGCAGACGCCGCCGCTCGGCCTGTTGATCGGCGCCGTGCAGGTGGCGTTGCACGCCGGGCAGGTCGTCTGTCCGTACGGGCACGTACCTGTCTCGGTGACGGTGTTGCCGTCGTCGCAGATTTCGCCCTCGCTCATCTGGGTCTGCCCGTCGCCGCAGTAGGTGCCGGTCAGGTTCAGCACCGCGGTGCAGGTCGAGTTGCACGCCTGGCAGGTGGCCTGGCCGTAGGGGCAGCCCGGCTCGTTCGCCGTGTTGCCGTCGTCGCACGTCTCGGGGGTGCCGGTGGTGCGGCGGAAGCCGTCTCCGCAGCTCGCGTTGCGGCAGGTGTTGAGGCACGCGTCGGTGTTGCTCGTGTTGCCGTCATCGCACTGCTCGTTCGCCGCCCCGTTGACGGTGGTGTCGCCGCAGCGCGCTGCCGTGCAGTCGGTGTCGCAGATCGCCGTGGGCGTGACGTTGACGCCCAGGGTGTCGCACTGCTCGCCGCGGGTCGCGTTGACAGTGCCGTCGCCGCACGAGGCGTTGGTGCAGTCGGTGTCGCACGTCAGCGTCGGCGTGACGTTCACACCGACCGTGTCGCACTGCTCGCCGCGCGCGGAGTTGACGGTGCCGTCGCCGCACGCCGCGGTGGTGCAGTTGATGTCGCAGGCCGTGGTGGGCGCGAGATCGACACCGGGTGTGTCGCACTCCTCGCCGGCGACGGCGTTGATGAAGCCGTCTCCGCAGCGGCGGAAGGTGCAGTCCGTGTCGCACGTCATCGAGCTGGTGAGGCCGGGATCGCATTGCTCCCCAGCCGCCGTGTTGGGCGTGCCGTCGCCGCAGTACGCCGTGGTGCAGTTGGTGTCGCAGGTCGCGGTGGGCGTGGTGTTGACGCCGACGGTGTCGCACTGCTCGCCCGCGGTGCGGTTGACGACGCCGTCGCCGCAGGTGCGGTTGGTGCAGTCGAGATCGCAGCCCGCCGTCTCGCCCGCGCCGTCGCACTGCTCGCCCGCCGCCGCGTTGGGAATGCCGTCGCCGCACCGCGCCACCGTGCACGAGGGCGGGCCGTTGCAGCGGGAGGTCGCGGCCATGCCCTCGTCGCAGGCCTCGCCGGCGTCGGGGTTGAGCAGGTTGTCGCCGCACTGGGGCAGGGTGCAGTCGAAGTCGCAGCCGGCAGTGTTGACGCCGAAGGAGTCGCAGGCCTCGCCGCGCGCCGGGTTCCGCACGCCGTCGCCGCAGAAGGCCGCCGTGCAGTCGGTGTCGCACGCCATGGTGCCGGCGTCCTGCACGCCCACGGTGTCGCACTGCTCGCCCGCCGCGACGTTGACGATGCCGTCGCCGCACATCCGGTTGGTGCAGTTGCGGTTGCAGGTCGGCGACTCGCCCGAGGTGTCGCACTGCTCGATGCGCTGCGGGCCGTTGGTATTCAACACGCCGTCGCCGCAGGTGGTGAAGCGGCAGGTGGCGCCGCAGTCGTCGTTGCCCAGCATGTTGCCGTCGTCGCACTCCTCGGTCGGATCGCGCACGCCGTTGCCGCAGCCGAGGCCCGAGCGGCAGTCCGGCGAGCAGGAGTCTCCGCCGACCGTGTTGCCGTCGTCGCAGGACTCGTTCAACGCCGGGTTGGGGAACTGGTTGTCCAGCACGCCGTTGCCGCACGTCTCGTTCGACTGGCAGTTCGCCGCGCAGCCGTCGCCGTTCTGCCGGTTGCCGTCGTCGCACACCTCGGCGAAGCCGCCGTCAGGGAACACGTCGCGCACGCGGTTGCCGCAGGTCTCGTTCGAGCGGCAGTCGGCCGAGCAGCCATCGCCCGCCACCGTGTTGCCGTCGTCGCAGACCTCGCCGCGCGTCGCGTCCACGTAGGTGTTGCCGCAGAACTCGGTCGAGCGGCAGTCGGCCGAGCAGCCGTCGCCCGAGCGGTTGTTGCCGTCGTCGCAGATCTCGTTGGTGAGCCCGCCGTCGAACTGGTTGTCGAGCACGTTGTTGCCGCACGTCTCCTGCGAGCGGCAGTCGGCGGAGCACCCGTCGCCGGGCACCGTGTTGCCGTCGTCGCACACCTCGCGCGGGCCCACGTCGATGATGCGGTTGCCGCAGAACTCGGTCGAGCGGCAGTCGGCGGAGCAGCCGTCGCCGTTGCGGTTGTTGCCGTCGTCGCAGATCTCGTTGGAGCCCGCGTCGGGGAACATGTCGTCGAGGTAGCGGTTGCCGCAGAACTCGGTGGAGCGGCAGTCGGCCGAGCAGCCGTCGCCCGAGCGCGTGTTGCCGTCGTCGCAGAGCTCGCCGACCGTGGTGTCGATCACGCCGTTGCCGCAGCGCTCGGTGGACTGGCAGTTCGCCGAGCAGCCGTCGCGGTCGCGGGTGTTGCCGTCGTCGCAGACCTCGTTGGGAATGCCCGAGTCCGGCGAGAACATGTTGTCCAGCCGGCCGTTGCCGCAGGCCTCGGCCGAGAGGCAGTCCGCCGAGCAGCCGTCGCCGGACCGGGTGTTGCCGTCATCGCAGGTCTCGTTCTGCCGGCCGCCGCCCGCGGGGAACTTGTTGTCGATCACCGCGTTGCCGCAGATCTCGGTCGAGCGACAGGTAGACGAGCAGCCGTCGCCTTCCGTCGTGTTGCCGTCGTCGCAGACCTCGCCGGCCGCGCTGTCCACCACCGCGTTGGGGCACGCCTCGTTCGACCGGCAGTCGCCCGAGCAGCCATCGCCCGAGCGGGTGTTGCCGTCGTCGCAGAGCTCTCCCTTCAGGGGGTCGACGACGCGGTTGCCGCAGATCTCGGTGGACAGGCAGTCGGCCCGGCAGCCGTCGCCGTTGCTGACGTTGCCGTCATCGCAGACCTCGCCCTCGTCTACCGTGCCGTTGCCGCAGGCCGAGCGGGTGCAGGTCGTGCCGTCGGCCGAGCAGCGGCTCCCGGCGGGGCAGACGATGCCGCTCTTGCACGCGGTGCTGGCGGGCTCGAAGCACGCCGTGGCGCCGACGAGCGCGCCCAGGACACACAGGACTCGAAGGGGACGGTTCATTGTCAGAAGGAGAGGAGGAGGGTGGCGCCGGCGCCGTTCGGCCCGACGGTCGGCAGGAGGAGCGCCGTCTCGACCTTCACGTCGGCGCGGTAGGGTTGGGGGCGGTTGAGGTAGAGCAGCACGGCGCCCGCCGCGAGGCTCGCGCCGCCCACCGCGTACAAGACCATCGCGCCGGCCTGCTGGCTCTGGCCCGAGGTGCGCAAGGCCGCGAGATCGAGCGAGGGCACGCAGCCCCCGGTGGACTGATCGACGCAGCCCTCGATGCCGCGATCGTACTGGGCGAACTGGTTGCGCGCCGACAGGTGCAGCCCGACGCCTCCGCCAGCGAGCGCGGCGCCGGCGCCCAGCACCACGAAGGGGATCCACGCAGCGAACAGCCGCCGGTACTCCACCGCCTGCTCCGCGATGCTGAGCGGCAGGTCGATCACCTTCGTCTGCCCGCCCTCGAGGGTGGGGCTCTGCTCGTTGGTGAGGTAGCCCTCCTTCGAGGCGACGACGGTGATGGGGCCCTCGCGCACCATCTTCTTGAAGCTGCCCGGCCCGGTGAGCACCTGCTCGCCGTTGAGCTTCACCACCGCGCCCTCGACGTCGCAGCGCAGCTCGACCCACGCCACCTGCTTCTCGACGAGCGCCCGGTAGCGCTGGCCTTGCTCGTACTTGTCGGGATCGAGGGGCGCGGCGCCGTACTTCAGGGCCGCGGCGAGGCGCTGGTACGTCTCGACCGGCTGATCGAGCTGCAGCAGCGCGAGGGCGAGGTTGTAGTTGATGGCCGGGTGATCCCACAGGGCGAGCGCCTCGCGGTAGCGATCGGCAGCGACGCGCCACTGCGACTCCTTCAGCGCGGCGTTGCCCAGCCGGAAGATCTCGAGCGCCTGCTTCTGCGCCGAGGGCGCCACGCCCTTCGCCCAGGGCCGCTCACCCTCCTGAGCGAGCGCAGCGGTGGACAGGGCCAGCGAGAGCGCGATCCAGCGGCCAGACGGAATCAGTGTGCACACCATCGTTCCCCTCACACGCCCACTGCCTGGGCGAGTCTGTCGTCACTTCAAGACGTCGATGACCCCGCCGCCGAGCTGCTCCTCGAGGCGGCGCGCCCGCTCCTGCTCCTTGGCGTAGGCGCCCTGCAGCTCGCGCCGGGCCTCCTCGACCGCGCGCCGGGCGCGATCCGAGGTCTGCCGTGCCTTCTCGGCCTCGACGGCGTTGCGGTGGGCGCTGCGCTCCGAGGACTCGGCCGACTGACGGGCTTCCTCGGCAGCCTTCAGCGCGAGCTCGAGCTTCTTGCCCTTCTCCTCGAGCTCGCTGGCGAACTTGCGGGCCTCTGCTTCCTTCTCGGTGGCCTTCGTCGCGTTGGCGACGGCCTTCTGCTCGCTCGAACGCGCTGCCTCCTCGGCGCGCAACGCGGCCTCTGCCTGGCGCTGGGCTTCCTGGCGAGCGCCCTGAATCACGACGAGCGCCACCGCGGACGCCGCGACGAGGAGGCTCAAGAAGGCGACCGCGCCGATCAGCATGGTGCGCCGGCGACGGTGCGCGGCGCCGATCTGCGCCACGACGGCGTCCAGGAAGTCGCGCTGCTGCTCGCCCAGCGGGCCCTTGTACCGACGCTGGAAGCGCTGCGCCTCGTCGGCCAGCTCCCCGCGCCAGAGCATGTCGTCGGGGCGGCTCTTGGTCGCCCACGCCCGCGCGGCCTGGCGCAGCTGCTCCAGGAAGGCCGCGTCTTCACCGCTCTCGTCGAGCCAGCGCTTGAGCGTCGGCCAGCCGTCGATGAGCGACTCGTGCACGATCTCGACGGTGGCGACGCCGCCGCCCTTCTGCACCACCAGCAGGCGCGCCTGCACCAGCTCGTCGATCACCGCCTGCAGCTCGCCGGCGTCGGCCTGGCCCTCGCGCAGCTCGTCCGTCGAGACGATGGCGCGGGTGCGCTCCGAGGTGACGAGGCGCAGGAAGATGGTGCGCGTCAGCGCGACCTTCTGGGGCGACATCTTCTTGAGCACCGCGTCGGCGTGGCTGGCCAGCGCCCCGCTCACGCCGCCGACCGCCTCATAGGCCAGCCGGGTGAGCTGCTTCTTCGCCGGGTCGCGGTTCTCCCAGAGCATCGAGGCCGCGAACTGCAGGAGCGGCAGCGCGCCCTGCGTGTTGGCGAGGTGGGCGATCATGTCATCGACGATCGCCGGCGACTCGAACTTGTAGCCCGCGAGCTCGGCGGGCTGGACGATGGCCTCCCGCAGGCCGTCCGGGCCCGGCGCCGAGACGAAGACGAGCCCCTGACTCAGCTCGGCCATGAAGCGGGCGTCTTCGGCGGCGCGATCGAGGAAGTCCGAGCGCAGCGAGAGCACGAGGCGGATCGGCGAGGTCGGATCGTCGGCCAGGCCCGCCAGCGCGGCGGTGAAGGCCTTCCGCTCGGCGGCGTCGGGCACCAGCGTGTAGAGCTCTTCGAACTGGTCCACGAAGACGATGAGGTTCTTCTTCTCGCGGCGCGCGAGCGAGCGCAGCACCGAGCCGACGTACCCCGGCTCGGCGGCGATCTTCTGGGCCAGCTTCTTCTGCTCGGCCACCTCGTCAGCGACCGAGGTCGCGGTGCCGATGATGGGCGACACGAGGGTCGCGAGACCCGCGAGCGGAGAGCGCCCGGGCCGCATCACCAGCGCGTCCCAGCTCTCACCGGAGCGCTTGAGGGCTGGCACCAGACCGGCGCGCACGAAGGACGACTTGCCCGCGCCCGATGGGCCCACGATGCCCAACAGGGGCCGCTCGCGGATGCGGTTGACGACCGCGGCGATCTCCTGCCGGCGCCCGAAGAAGCGCGCGGCGTCCGACTCCTGGAACGGCGCCAGGCCCGCGTACGGGCTCTCGTCGATCTTGATCTCCTGCGTGTAGCGACCGGGCAGGAAGGGCTCGAGCGCCCGCAGCAGCGTCACCGCGTCGGGCCACCGCTCCTCCTTTCGCTTCGCGAGGCACTTGTCGATGACCTGCGCGAGCGGAATGGGAACGTCGGGCGCCTTCGAGTGGAGTGACGGCATCGGCTTGTCCAGCATGCCCGTCACCATCAGCTGGTGGCCGCGCAGCGGATCGAGCGGGTGCTTCCCGGTGAGCATCTTGAACAGCATGATGCCCACCGCCCAGATGTCGGCGCGGTGATCGATGGCGACGCCGATGCCCCACTGCTCCGGGGCCATGTACGACATCGTGCCCATCATCGCGCCCTTCTGCGTGAGCTCGCTGTCGTCTTCGTCCTCGAGGCTCGTGCGGGGCGCGCGGGGCCGGGCCACGAACTCGGGCGCCTTCTCGTCGCCCTGGAGCACCTTCGCGATGCCGAAGTCGAGCACTTTGGTGATGCCAGCGTCGGTGACGAAGATGTTGTCGGGCTTCAGATCGCGGTGCACCACGCCCTGGCTGTGCGCCGAGGCGAGCGCGCGCACCACCGGCACCATCAACTCGACGGCGCGGGCGGGTGGCACCGGCTTTCCGTCGGGCAGCACCTTCGTCAGCGGCTTGCCCGAGAGGAACTCGAACACCATGAACGGCGAGCCCTGCCAGGCGTCGACCTCGTAGATGACGACGATGTTCTCGTGCGCGACCGCGGCGGTGGTGCGCGCCTCGAGGATGAAGCGCTTCGTCATGTCCGCCGAGTGCGTGCGCAGGAACTTGATCGCGACCCGCCGGCCGAGGCGCAGATCGCGCGCGAGGTAGACGCTGCCCATGCCACCGCGGCCGATCAGCTTGATGATCTCGTAGTGGTGCAGGCGGGTGCCGGGCTCGGGGTCGGTCACGGCCTGCAGATCGGGCGAGGTGTAGCCGCTGCCGCTGCCGGCCTTCGACGCCGCGCCGGTCGCGGGCGTGGGGCCGGTGCCGGTGCCAACGCCAGAGCCGGACGAGGTGACGGGGGGCAGCGACGCGCTCGAGGGCCGGGAGCCAGGGACCTGCGGCAGCTCGGTGTACGAGGGCGGCTTCGACGCGGCAGACGCGCCCTGCACCCCTGAGCCAGAGGAGGTGAGCGGGGGCCGGGCGCCCGCAGGGCCCGGGACCTGCGGCAGCTCGGTGTACGAGGGTGGCTTCGACGCGGCAGACGCGTCCGGCGGGGGCCGGCCGCTTGCGGGGCCCGGGACCTGCGGCAGCTCGGTGTACGACGGGGGCTTCGCGGCGGAGCCAGAGGACACGGGCGGCAGGTCGGGGCTCGCGGCCGAGGTGGCGACGGGCGCGACGCCGGGCGGTCTTGGCGCGTCGACGGTCGGGCTCACGTACCCCTCGGGCTTGATGACCGTCTCGAGGCCGAGCTGCGTGTCGTCAGGTGAGTCGGGTTTCGTCACGTGAGCCTCTTCTTCCGTCCCTTCGGCGCCAGCACGAGCCGGGGCGGGAGGGACAACGAACGAACGGGAGCAACGGGAGCAACGGGAGAGCCTACTGCGTCGCCACCGCTCAGTCTTCGCTTCGCTGGATCTCGTCGAGGGAGCGGTTCGCGTCGAGGTACTCGGCGAACTTGCGCGTGAGGTACTTCTGCGCCTGCCCGCGCAGCAGCATGCCGGGGTCGGACGCCTCGCCCGCGATCCTGCTGCTCTGCACCTCGAGGTTGCCGTCGATGGTGACGCCCACCGCCTTGCCCTTCATCTGCGCCTTCAGGCCGTTCCAGGACGAGGTGATGCCGTACTTGCGGTTCCAGTAGCCCAGCAGCGCCTCGACCCGCTTCTTCGCGTCCTCGATCGGCAGGGTGGAGGGGACTTCGAACTTGAGCATGCCCATGGTGTTCCTCGTTCGTCAGTTGCGGCGCGCCGTCTGGTGCAGCTCGAGCACGATGTTGCCGTCCTTGAAGAGGCGGACCGCTCCCGAGGTCTGGCTCACCACCATCGCGATGCACTTCGTGGTGGCGGTGATGCTCGCGGCCGCGGCGTGGCGCGCGCCCAGCCCGAGCGGGATCTTCACGTCGTCGTCCTTCGCCGACAGGTACCGGCCGGCCGCCAGCACCACGCCGTCTTCGCGGATGACGAAGGCCCCGTCGAGCACCGAGAAGTTCTTGATGGCCTCGCGGATCTTCGGGTCCAGCACGTTGCGCTCGGCTTCCGACAGGCCCTGGAATGGGTTGATGGTGAGCTGGCGGCTCGTCTCCAGCACCGCGGTGTGATCGCCGATGCAGATGATGGTGCCGATGGGGTGGCCCTCGAACCCCTCCTGGCCGATCTGCAGCGCGAGCTGGATCAGTGCGTCCACCACCTGGGAGTTGAACTCGTCGCCCAGCTTCACGCCCTCGATGGCCACGCGATCGTCGAGGCTGCCGCCGATGCGCATCTGCATGAGCGTGTCCACCTGCCGGCCGATGCGCCCGGTGAGGCACAGCACCAGATCGCCCTCTTTGAAGTGCCCCTGGCTGAGCGCCGAGACGACCGCCATCTTCACCCGCTCGGTCCGCGAGTAGTCGTACGCGGGGATCACCACCGCCCGCTCCTTCTTCGCGGTCAGCTCGCTCGCGATCGCCTCGGCGGTGACGGCGTAGAGCAGCTTCTTGCGCGCCTTGCGCCCCCGCAGCTCGGAGGCGGGGATCGGCGCGTCGGCGATGTAGAGCAGATGCGTCACCTCGGACTGGTTGGCCAGCCCGAGCGCCACCTTGAGAAACTCCCGATCAAAGCGTGACGGTTCCGACATTGCGACCACTCTACCTGCGGAACGTGATTTCAAAGGGTTAATTCGTGATCGCTTGACAGCGCCGATCGCGTGCAGAACACTCTCGCGCCCTTTTTACGGTAGGCAGGACGTCACGCAGGCCGGAGAACTCGCAACCATGTCTGAACGCGGAACGCTGGGCGCGAAGGACCTGAAGCGCTTCAAGAAGATGCTCGAGGACAGCCGCACGGCGCTCCTCGCCAAGGCTCGCAAGACGATGGAGGAGGAGTCGAACTTCGACACCGACGATCTCCCCGACGAGATCGACCAGGCCTCGAGCGAGTACGCGCAGTCGATGGCCTTCAGGCTGCTCGATCGCGAGAAGCTGCTGCTCGCCAAGATCAACAAGGCGATTCAGCGCATCAGCGAGGGCACGTTCGGGTTGTGTGAGCGCTGTGAAGAGCCGATCAGCGTCAAGCGCCTCGAGGCCCGCCCCGTGACGACGCTCTGCATCCGCTGCAAGGAGGAGCAGGAGAAGAAGGAGAAGTCGTACGGCTGAGCCTCAGCCGGACATCTCGACGCGCACGAGCTGCCGGCCGATGAGGAACTGATCACCGTTCTCCACGAAGGCCGGCGCCGTCAACCGCAGGAAGGTGCCGTTCGACGAGTGCTTGTCGCGAATGCCGTCGCGAATGAGCACCCGATCGGGGGCCACGCACACCGTCGCGTGGCTCGACGAGACGAAGCCGTCGGTGGGGAAGGTGATGTCGCCGACCTCGCGGCCGACGAAGTTGTCGCCTTCCTTCAAGGGAAACGCGGCGCCCCGCGAGCCCCCCTCCATCAGCTGCACCATGCGGAACCGGAAGCCGGAGTCCGGTGAGCCCCAGGCCGTCGCTCCATCGTCGCCCGGCGTCAGCACCGGCAGCGGCTCGATCACCAGGCGCTGGCGACCCAGCCGCACCTCGCCGCCGCTCGCCACCTCTCGCTCCACGCCGGGCGCGAGGCGCGCGAAGACGCCGTTGCCGCCCCCGACGTCCTCGACGGCCAGCCGGGTGCCCGAGAAGAACAGCCGCATCTGGGTGTCAGCGACGAAGGGATCATCGACCAGCGACAGATCGCCGTTCCGCCCACACAGCATCACATCGCCGCGCATCGGAATGACGGACTCGGGACCTCCGTCTGCGCGCACCACCCGCACCGCCACTCGAGGACGATTCGCCATCGCGCGATGCGTGTAGCACGGCTGTTCCACGAGTGTGAATCGCTGTGGCGCCGTCAGAACAAAGGTGGAAACATTCGCGTGCCCGTGCCTCCCGTCGACGACACCATCGGCAGAACCTTCGCCGGGAAGTACCGCGTCGAGCAGATGATCGGCGAGGGCGGCATGGGGAAGGTCTACAAGGCCACCCAGCTCGCCCTCGACAAGCCCGTCGTCCTCAAGGTGCTGCGCCAGGCGCTGCTGGGCGACGAACGCACGGTCGCGCGCTTCCAGCGGGAGGCGAAGGCCGCCAGCCGCCTCAACCACCCCAACTCCATCTCGGTGCTCGACTTCGGCCAGGCCGATGACGGCGCCATGTACATCGCGATGGAGTACGTGCAGGGGAAGGATCTGCACCAGATCCTCTCGCGCGAGTGGCCGCTGCCCGAAGCGCGGGTGATGCGCATCATGGGCCAGGTGCTGTCCGCGCTCGCTGACGCGCACTCGGTGGGGGTGATCCACCGCGATCTGAAGCCCGAGAACATCATGGTGTCGCAGGGCCGCAGCGAGCCCGACTTCGTGAAGGTGCTCGACTTC
Source organism: Myxococcaceae bacterium (assembly GCA_016793095.1). Taxonomy (GTDB): domain Bacteria; phylum Myxococcota; class Myxococcia; order Myxococcales; family Myxococcaceae; genus Xiheimicrobium. The sequence continues at coordinate 182,113 of JAEUJQ010000005.1, forward strand.
GGCATCGCCAAGATCGTGGACGGCAGCGAAGACGAGGGGCCGGCCCTCACGCGGGCGGGCTTCGTCTGCGGCACGCCCGAGTACATGTCGCCGGAGCAGGCGCGCGGCGCCAAGCTCGATCACCGCTCCGATCTCTACGCGGTGGGGGTGATCCTCTACCAGCTCGTCACGGGCATGCTCCCGTTCGACTCGGACTCGGCGGTGGGCTTCGCCACCAAGCACCTCACCGAGATCCCGCCGCCGCCCACGAAGCGCCGCCCCGATGCGCGCGTGAGCCCGGCCATGGAGCGCCTGATCATGAAGGCGCTCTCGAAGAACCCCGACGAGCGCCCGCAGACCGCCGAGCAGTTCCGCGCCGAGCTGCTCGCCATCGAGAAGGAGCGCCGCGCCGCGGTGGGTCGTCGTTCGGGCCCGCATTCCGCCCCGTCGCTCGCGCCGGTGCCGCGCAAGGTGACGCCGCTCGATCAGCAGGAGACGAAGGTCAGTGGCCCCCCGCCCAACATGCCGTCGCCGTGGTCGGCCCGGGAAGACACGCTCAAGAACACCGTCGAGCCGCCGACCGATCCCGGCAAGGCCTCGGCGCCGACCCACGTCCCGAAAGAGGTCGCGCGCACCACCGTCGAGGGCACCGGCGCCCTGGTGTTCAAGGTCGCCACCGTCGTGCTGGTGCTGTTGGCGCTGCTGCTCGCGGGCGCCTACGCGGTGCAGGTGTTCAGCCAGTCGAAGGATCACTTCGTGCCGGGGGAGCCCACGGAGGTGCCGCCGAACGCGCCGATCCCCGGCCGCTCGGGAGCGCGCCTCTGGGAGCTGCGCCCCTCGAAGAGCGAGCGACGCCCCACCGACGCGGTCAAGGCGATGCTCGACGGCGACGAGGCGTTCAAGCGGCAGGACTTCGATCGGGCAGTCTCCTTCTATGAGAGCGCGTGGAAGCTCGACGCCCGCCCCGATCTGGCGCTCAAGCTCGGCGAGATCGCGCGGCTGCGACAGAACCGCGACGAAGCGAAGGCGTGGTGGGCAGAGTACGGGAAGCTCACGGATCCACCCGAGCTCGCGACCCAGTACTTCGAAGAGCGCCTCGGGCACTGACGTTCTCGCTGGCTTCGGCCGGCTGTTCGAAGAGAGTCCAGTCATGACCGACACCGCCCAGCCGCGCCCGACCGGAGCCGCCATCACCGCTGCCCTCAGCGCCTTCATGGGTGGTCCCGTCGCGCTCGCGATCTTCGCGCTGGCCCTGGGCCCGGGGGGTGAAGGGGGGCTGGCCTACCGGCTCGCCTCGGCGTGGAGAGAGGGCGGCTGGCCGATGTACCTGGTGCTGCTCGTCGGCGGCCTGGTGGCGACTGCCTGCGCGGTCTGCATGTTCTTCGGCGTGCAGCGCGGATCGCTGGCGGTGCTCGCCTGTCCACCGTTGTCGGCGTTGATCACCGCGACCGGCGCCTTCGGCTTCTTCACCGGCATGCGCGGCGCGCTGGGAGCCATCGCTCATGTCAGCCCAGCTGACCGCGCGACGATCCTCGCGGCAGGGACGAGCGAGGCGCTCTCCTGCAGCGCCTTCGGGATGGCGGGCACCGCCGGCCTCATCGCCAGCCTCGCCCTGGGGTGTCTGTTCGGCGTGGTCGCCCAGACCGGCGCGACGCGCAAGCTGCTCGCGTTCAGCGGCGTTACCTTCCTCGTCCTGGGCCTCGTGTCGGGCGCCGCGCTGCAGCGGCTCGGTGACGTGATGGGGCTGTTCAAGGCGCTCGCGTTCGCTGCGCCGGTCGATCGCCTCACGATCCTCGTCGCCGGCAGCGAAGAGCTCGACGCCCGGCGCCTGCCGCTGCTCGCGCTGCTCGCGGTGCTCGGCCTCGTCCTCGTCGCGGGCGCCGCGATGCTGAAGGATCACCCCCGCGCCGCGGTGCTGGTGCCGCTGCTGGGGCTCGGTGGGGTCGCCGGCCTCGGGGTGCAGGCCCTCGCCCGCGCGTCGATCGATCGCAGCGCCACGCCGCCGGCCGGCCTGAAGATCGACACCGCGAAGCTGATCGAGCTGCCCGGCTACGCGAGCTTCGAGGGGGCGACGCGGTGCCTGGGCCCGAAGACGGTCGGCGACTGCCTCGAGGGTGACGATCTGAGCCCCGACGCGCTGAGGGACGAGCTCGCGGCCATCGTCCGGAGGGAGGCCGAGGAGGCTGACCTCCGCGGGCTCGCGCGCAAGGGGCCCGACGTGCCGGTCGCCGTCCAGGCCGACGCCAGCGCGACCTCGTTGTGGCGCTTCATCGACGCGGCCATCGCCGAAGGGGCGGGCGGCGTCGAGCTGCTCGGGCAGCAGGCGTCGGGCCCGCAGAGGGTCGTCAGCGAGCTCGCGGTCCTCGAGCAGGCGTTCCGCTCGGACTGGCGCGGCGTGTCGGTCGGCCTCGTCCGCGAAGCGGAGCGCTGTCGATCCGCATGCGAGTTCGCCTCCGTCCAGGGCCAGGGGCTGCTGGTGGGCGCCGAGACATGGAAGCCGGGGCGGCTGTCGGGGGAACGCACGCCAGACGACGAGGTGTTGCTGCGGGCCGATCGCTCCCTGACGCCGCAGGCGCTCGCGACGCTGGCCCTGGCCGCCGCGAGCCATGGCCGCAGGCTGGTGCTCGTGCTGCCCACGGAGTGAGCAACCGCAGCCAGGCGAAGTGGACGCCGCGTCGCCCCGCATCGGCCGCACCGCGTTGTGACGTCTCACTGCGCACTTGTCGGGCTCCGCGATGCCGTTGTCGTGGGAGCGACACGTGCGGCGGACCCGGCGCCGCACCGATGGGCTCCTGGCGATGCCGCCGTCACACGCGCACCGGGAGAACCCTGCAGGGCGAGGTCGTCGGGCAGCGCATTGCGGGGCCCGGGGAAGATGGTCGTCGAGCACGTACCTCCGTCGCAGCAGCCCGCGCTCACGATCGCGACGACGCTGGCGTGGGAGCCCCCGTTCCCCACGGGCGTGACGGTGCCCGACAGTCCTCCCAGTCCAGGACCGCCGCTCGGCCCGACGTTCACGTTGTCGTGGGAGCGACACGCGCATCGGGAGCACGTCGGACCCGGCGCCGCACCGATGGCCTCCTGGCGATGCCGTTGTCGTGGGAGCGCCGCGCGCATCGGCAGCACGGCGGACTCGGCGGATGGGCTTCTGGCGATGCCGTGATCGTGGGGGCGACACGTGCATCGGCAGCACGGCGGTGCTCCTGGCGAGGCCGTTGCTTGCGGAGCGTCACGCGGCAGCGCGGTCCTGGATCAGCGCCGGCTCCTCGCGCTGCGGCAGCGCGGTCGTGGATCAGCGCCGGCTCCTCGCGCTGCCGTTCCTTGCGGGAGCGTCACGCGGCAGCACGGTCGTGGATCAGCGCCGGCTCCTCGCGCTGCCGTTGCTGCGGGAGCGTCACGCGGCAGCACGGTCGTGGATCAGCGCAGGCTCCTCGCGCTGCCGTTGCTACGGGAGCGTCACGTGTATCTGCGTGACGTCTCAGCGCCGCACCGAGGCGAACGCGCGGGCTCCGAGCCAGTAGCCGTCACCGCGTTCGACCGTCTGCAGCGTCACCCGGCCATCGGCGTCGATGAGGAGCGGGCTCGTCCCGGCCGCTGGCGCGCGTCTGGTCACGACGAACCGGCCGCCGCCGAGGCGGTCTCCCATGAGCCACGCGTCCAGGGTCTCCTGGTGTGGTGAGTTCACATACGCGGTGTTGATGCCGGCGATCACGTTGCGCGCGCGCCCGTCCGAAGGGGCCGCCGCGGTGACCCAGGCGGTGTTGCTGCTCGTCTTGCGCGCGTGGTGGTTCGCGTGCGCCACGTCCACGCCCACGCCCCCGAAGTGCGTCGCGTGGCTCGCGACGATGAAGGACTCGACGTCAGGCTCGCCGGCGGCGCCCGAGCCGCTCAGATCACCCGCGAAGAGCAGCCGGAACGCGCCGTGCGACACCAGCCCCACCACCGAGCGCCCGTTCTCCTCGTTGGTGTCCGTCACCCCAAACGATGGCCCGGCCACCACCGCCCGCCCCTGGCGCGCGAACGCCCCCGCGCCCAGCAGCTCGAGCCGCGCGCCTCCGCCCAGCGCCAGGAAGGTCGGCTCGAGCGCTGCGTCGTCGTCGGCGCGCGAGAGATCGCCCAGGAGGAGGCCGGGGCACCCGCTCGCCGGCGCCCGGACGGAGATGCTGCAGGCGCTCTCTGGCGACGCCGTGCACAGCCCCACGTTCTTCGCCGCCAGCGGCCCCCGCAGCGCCGTGCACACGTCCTGGAAGTCGCTCGCGTTGGTCGCGGGCCCGACATCGACGAAACCCCGATGGATGACGCCCTTCGTGATGGACAACGGCTCGGCGCCCGAGGTGAGGGGCGCGAAGGCGCCGATGTGATCCGCGTGGAAGTGGGTGAGGATCACCCAGTCGACCTCCAGGGGCGCCCGGGGCCGCGCATAGCCGCGGGCGGGCGTGAGCCATTGCGTGTTCAGCTCCCGCACCGCCGCGCGCACCTCGTCGTCGTGGTTCGAGTTGCCGACGTCGATCAGCACCAGGGTGCCGTCAGGTCCCACCAGCGCCGCCGCCTCGCCCGACCGGGGGAAGGGGAGGACGCCGGGCGGCAGCTCGAGCTGCCAGTAGGTCACCTCGCCGGGGGACGGTCCTGCCGGCGCGTTCGTGCCCGCGTCGAACGGGCCTTTGCCGATCGTCCCGGCGTCCGCACCTGCGTCAGCGCCCCCGTCATCACCTGCGCCCGCGTCTCCCGGCTGAGCGAGGCCTCCGCCCGAGCCTCCTCCGATCATCACGAGCCCGCCGCCCGAACCGCCGTCGGCACCCGGTGGGAGCGCAGGGCAGGCAGCCAGGAGGAGCGCAGCGGTGGCGAAGCGGACTGGCGACATCGGCGCCTTGTCACCCGGTGGTCGTCTCGACGCAAGCCGTCGCGCGCGCTGAATGACGTGGGCAGGAACACGCGCACCAGCACCTTCGACCCGGCTCCGAGCAGGCGGCGTCGGCCGTCGTCACCGACGCTCGAGCTGCTCAGCCTCCACCGCATCCAGGTGACGCCCGTCGGGTTCGCACGCGGCAGCTTGAACGACGACGCGAAGCGACGGCCGGGACTTCCTCACCCGGGAACGGAATGCGACGCTCACGATCCATGCGCGCGCTCCTCGTCTTCGCCCTCGGTGTCGCCAGCGTCGCGGCCGGTCAGACGCTCACCCGCGGGCCCTACCTGCAGCTCGCGAGCCCGACCGGCGTCACGGTCGTCTTCCGCACCGGCCAGTCCGGCATCGGGCGGGTACGCTACGGCCTCGCGGGCCAGCCGCTGAGCCAGGTGGTGAGCGAGGCGCAGCCCTCGACGGAGCACGTGCTGCGTCTGTCGGGGCTCACGCCGGCGACGCGCTACGAGTACGCGGTGGAGCTCGACAGCGCGACGCTCGCGAGCGGCCCCACGTGCCGGTTCCGCACGCACCCACCCCCGGGCACGGTGGAGGCCTTTCGGCTCTTCGCCTGGGGTGACTCCGGCACCGCCGGCGCGGGCCAGCTGCGCGTCGCCAACCGCATGGCCGCCGCGCTCAATGACGCCGCCTTCTCGCTGATCCTCGGCGACATCATCTACCCGAGCGGCGAGCCGCAGGACTACGACCCGAAGTTCTTCCGGCCCTACGCCGAGCTGGCGCGGCGCATGGTGATCTGGCCCATCGTCGGCAACCACGATGTCGCGTTCGATCCCACCGGTGGGCCCTGGCTCGACGCTTTTCACACGCCGGCGAACAACCCCCTGAGCACCGAGCTGTACTACTCCTTCGACTACGCCAACGTGCACGTGGTGGTGCTGGACACGCACGTGCACTCGTTCTCGCCGGGGTCGGCGCAGCTGCAGTGGGCCGCCGCCGATCTCGCCGCCTCGACCGCGACATGGAAGTTGGTCGCGTTCCACGTGCCCCCGTACTCGGGCGGCACCCACACGGACAGCGCCTCGGTGAAGGCCAACATCCTGCCGGTGCTCGAGGCCGCCGGCGTCGATCTCGTCTTCGCCGGCCACAGCCATGTGTACGAGCGCACGTACCTGCTCAAGCAGCACGCGATCGTGCAGAACGATCCGTCGAGCTACTCGAAGCCCACGCGCACCACCGGCACGCTCTACGTGGTGAGCGGCACCGCGGGACAGTCGGGCGCGCTCGCAAACCCGGCGCACCCGATGATGGCGTTCCAGCTCGGCAGCGTGCTCGGCACGTCGGTCGTCGACTTCAACGGCGACACCGCGCACGGCTACTTCCTGAAGGACGACGGCTCGGCGGTGGACACGTTCCGGCTGGTGAAGGGCTCCGACACCCGGCCGCCGGAGCTGGTGGCGGCGCGGGCGCTCACCGCGACGTCGGTCGAGGTCGCGTTCTCCGAGCCGGTGCAGGCGGGCACGGGTCCGCTCGGGGCCGAACGGCTGGCGGCGTGGTCGATCACCCCGGCGCTCGCCATCACCGGCGCGTCCCTCACGTCCGATCTGCGCACCGTCCGCCTGACGACGGCGCCGCACGCGAGCGGCTCGTACACAGTGGCGGTGGCTAACGTCGGCGATCGCGCGCCGGCGCCGAACACCCTGTCGATGGGCTCTGCCGCGTACTCGTTCCAGCCGGGCGGCGCGCAGGACGCGGGGGCCGTCGATGGTGGAGCGCCATCAGGACCGGTTGATGGCGGGCTGCTCTTCGTGAACCGGTTGACACCCCTGCGCTGGCTGGTGGGTACCGCGGCCGCGCCCGCCGCGTGGAACGGCTTCGCCTTCGACGACTCGCTCTGGAGCCCGGGCCGCCAACCCATCGGCTACGGAGAGCCGGGCCTCGCCACCACCGTCTCCATGGGGCAGGCGGTCACGCTCTTCACCCGCTCCGAGTTCGATCTCTTCGTCGACGCCGCCTCGGTGCGCGGCCTCACCCTCGAGGTGGACTACGACGACGGCTTCGTCGCCTTCTTGAACGGCCGCGAGATCGCCAGGCGAGGCGTGCCGGCCAACCACTCGCACACCACGCTCGCCAGCGGGCACGAGTCGGGCACGTCCGAGGTGTTCCCGCTCGCCGGCGCCGAGGCCTTCCTGCGCAGCGGAGACAACTTCCTCTCCATCGAGGTGCACAACACCGCCGTCACCTCGAGCGATCTGTTCCTCGAGGCGCGCCTGTGGGCGAACGCCGTCGTGCTGCCGTCCGATGGCGGACCACGCCTGGGTGACGACGCGGGCACCCTCGACGCTGGCCCTCTCGACGCTGGCGCGCTCGAGGAGCTCGACGCAGGAACCCTGGATGCTGGCTCGCTGGACGCTGGCGCCATGGAGGCACTCGACGGGGGCGCTGCCGGCCCTGATGGCGGGTCAATCGGAGTCGATGGCGGGGTCGATGCGGGTGTCCGCGACGCACAGCCCACCCGCCCGTGCGGGTGCGGGGCGATCGAAGGATCGATCCTGCTCGCGTTGCTGGGCCTCATCGGCCTCACCCGCCGACGGGAGATCTCGAGGTCTCCAGGAAGTTCAAGCAGTTAGGCGACGACTGCGCCTCGATGTCAGCCCTGCTTGATACTGAATGCGTGTTCAGGGAGAGATCCCGGTGGAGGCACGCATGGCCAGTGTCGCAGCAGAGGCCGGAAGATCGGCTCCGGAGCGCTTCGGGGGAGACGGGCAGCGCCGCGCGCAGGTGGTGGAGCACCTGAAGGAGCAGATCCGCCGGGTGCAGGCGGCGCCCCGGCGGTACCTGGTGACGCTGGCGACGGGCGTGGCCGAGCTCGACGCGCTCGGGGTGTTCCGGCTCGGCGGCGCGGTGGAGCTGTCCGGTGAGGAGGCCTCGGGGCGCACCTCGGTGGCGCTCTCGCTGGTGGCTTCGGCGTGCCGTGAGAAGCGCCTCGCGGCGTGGGTCGATGGCCCGCAGGAACTCTATCCACCCGCGGCAGTGCCGATGGGCGTCGAGCTGAAGCGGCTGCTCGTGGTGCGACCGCCGGCGCCGGGGCAGCTCGTCTGGTCGGCGGTGCAGCTGTTGCGCAGCGGGGCCTTCACCTGCGTGGTGCTCGACGTCACCCACACCGGCGTGCAGCTCACCATGACGGACACGAAGAAGCTGCTCGACGCCGCGCGCGCCGGCGGCTCGCTGCTGGTGGTGCTGACCGCGAACGCAGCGCCGGCGCAGGGGCTGCTGCGGCTGGTGATGGCGACCCGCGCGGGCCAGCCGTCGATGGGAGGGGCTCACCTGCGGCTGGTGAGCGCGCCACCGCAGGAGGCCGAGCCCGAGCCCGAGGTGCACGTCGAGGTCGCCCGCGCGCAGGGTGTCACTGGCAGGCGGCTGGTGGTGCCCCGCGCCCGGCTCGCGAAGTTGACCCGCGGGCGGCGCGCCCAGGCGGTGCTGCCGGGCCTCGAGCTGCCGCGCGTGGCGCCTGCCGAGTCGCTCCAGCGGCCGAAGAAGAACCACCAGCGCGATGGGCAGGGCTTTCACGTCGTCACCCGGCCGGGCCGGGAAGGGCCCCTCGCGCTGCCCCTCGAGGGCGCGCTCCACTCGCCCGCGCCGCCGGGCAACCGCCGCAGACCCGCCGCGAAGCTCGCCGCGCTCGACGCGGTGCGGGCGACGCAGCCCGGGTCGGTGACGCCACCGAAGGTGAAGGTGAGGTCGTTCCGATGAACGTGCGCAGCTATGATGCAGGCATGCGTGAAGGAGACGTGGCTGGCCGCCTGATGACGTTCGCCGAGGCGGCGAAGCTCGACCCTGACACGCACGCCGGGGAGCTGGATGGGGGGCGGTGGGTTCCGGTGACGAAGAACACGTGGATGCACGGCGTGATCGTGACGAACGTCGCGATGGCGCTGAGGCTGTACGCCAGGAAGAACCGGGAGTGGGTCGTGTCGTCTGGAGATCCGGGAACGATGCTGGGCCATGGGCCCGACACCCTCCGCCGGCCTGACGTCGGCATGGTGCGCGCGTCACGCTTCCCCTCCGGTACGGGTGAAGCCGGCTGGCTCGAGAACGCGCCCGAGCTCGTCGTCGAGGTGAAGGGCGACGCGCAGACCTTCAGCGAGCTCATGAAGAAGGTCTTCGAGTACCTGCGCGCCGGCGCGCTGCTCGTCTGGGTCGTCAACCCCGAGCCGCAGACGGTCGTCTCGTTCGCGCCCGGCAAGGCGCCGCTGCTGTCCGCCGCGACCGACGTGCTCGACGGCGGCGACGCGTTCCCCGGCCTCACCGTGCCGGTCGCCGAGCTCTTCGAGCGGTGAGTCCCCACCAGCGCTGACGCAGCCAGGCGCTCCCGGCGCCGTGCATGTCAGCCCCATCTGGTACTGCATGAATGTTCAGGAGGGTGTGATGCGAGTGGCGTACGTGCAGTTGCCGAGGTTTCCGCTCCAGCGGCTGGTGCTGGAGCAGCCGTCGTTCGCCGGCAAGCCGGTGGTGCTGCTGGAGGACGTGAGAGGCGCCGAGCGGGTGCGCTTCGTGTCGCGGGCGGCGAGCGCGGCGGGCGTGCGCCTGCACCAGACGGGCGCGGCGGCGTCGGCCACGGTGCCGGGGCTCTTGAAGCGCCGCTTCGACGCCGCGGAAGAGGAGAAGGCCCTGCGCACGCTCGGCGAGTCGTTGCTGGTGGTGACGCCGGGCTTCGAGCTCGACGCACCCGACGGGCTGTGGGTCGACGCCTCGGCCGCGCACCTCGCCGGCGGGGAGCAGGCTTTCCGGGAAGAGCTGATCGCCCGCTGCGGCGTGGCCGGCTTCCGCGCGCGTGTCGCCGTGGGCGCCGAGCGGTTCTCCACCCAGGCCATCTGCCGCTTCGGTACCGGCGCGGTGTTGCCGGCCGGGGGCGGCGCCGAGCTCGCCCAGACCCCGCTCGACGCGCTCGCCGGCGCCGGAGTCGGTGACGCGGTGCTCGGTCCACTCAAGGCGCTCGGGCTCACCACCCTGGGCGAGGTCGCCGCGCTGCCCATCGGCTCCCTCGCCGCCCGCTTCGGCGCCGAGGGCCACCTGGTCGCCCGGCTCGCCCGCGGCCAGGACGACTCACCCCTCGTTCCCGAGGTGCTGCCTGAGCTCATCGACGAGGCTGTCGCCCTCGACTGGCCCGCTGAGCAGCTCGAGCCCGTGCTCTTCGCGATCAAGATGGTCGTCGATCGCGTGTGCGCGCGGCTCCAGGGGCGGCAGCGCGCGGCCGTACGGCTGACGGTGGGGCTCACGCTCGAAGGGCAGGGGCTCACTGCGCTGCCGCTGGTGCTCGCCCGGCCGGCGGCGCACTCGAAGCTGCTGCTCGAGCTCATTCGCCACCGGCTCACCGATCTGTCGGTGCGCCACCCGATCGCCGGCGTGCGGGTGATCGTCGACGAGGCCTGCCCCGATCCCGGCCGGCAGCTCATGTTGGGTGACGCGCCTGCGGGCGACGCGCAGCTCGAGGTGGTGCTCTCGAAGCTGCAGTCGGCGCTCGGCGAGGCCGCGCTCTTCTCGGCCGAGCCGCTCGCCCGCCACCTTCCCGAGGCGGCGTGGAAGCTGGGGCCCTTCCGTCCGCCCGACGCCGGGCGACCCTCCGAGCTCTGGGGCGCCGTCGACGCCGGGTGGACCCTGGGAGAGCGGAGGGCTCCCGCGCCCACCGAAGGTCAGGTGCTCGTGCGAGCGGCCGAAGACGTGCGCGCGAAGGACCCGGCGCTGGCGAGCGCCTCGCGGGAGTCCCCGTCGAGGCAGGGCGAGCGCGCGAAGGACCCGGCGCTGGCGAGCGCCTCGCGGGAGTCCCCGTCGAGGCTGGGCGAGCGCGCACAGGATCCAGCCCGCGAGCTCGAGCTCCGGGAACGGAAGCAGACGAATGCCCAGTTCGCGCTGCTGGCGCCGCTCGCGCCGCCGGTCGCCGCTCCACCGGAGGCCACTCCCGCGCCCGACGTCTGGGCGCCGAAGGGCAGGGCGGCGCAGGGGCCGCATGAGGCCGAGGTGATGGACGTGATCGCCGGCCTCGAGGTGGGCGCCCGCTGGCGCGCGCCGAAGGCGAAGCCCGTCGCCGAGCCGCTGCTCCTGTCCGCGACGCTCGAGGCCCGACCGGCACGGCTGTTCCAGAAGCCGGCGCCGCTCCACGCCGATCTCTCGCCCGAGGGCCTGCTCTCGCACGTCACCCTGCAGGGCCGGCGGCGGCGCGTCGAGGCGATCGAGGGGCCTGAGCGACTGGTGGGCCAGTGGTGGAGCCCCGAGGCCGTCGCCCGCGACTACTACCGCGTGCGCCTCGAGGGCGTCGGCGTGCTGTGGGTCTTCAAGGACGGCGCCGACGGCCGCTTCTACGCGCACGGCGTCTTCGACTGATCATGTACGCCGAGCTCGTCGCCCGATCGAACTACGCCTTCCTCCGCGGGGCCTCGCACCCCGAAGAGCTCGTCGAGGCCGCCGCCGCCCTCGGGCTGTCGGGCCTCGCCATCACCGACGACGACGGCCTCTACGGCCTCGTGAAGGCCCACCTCGAGGCGAAGGCGCGCGCCCTCAAGCTCGTGCTCGCCAGCCGCCTCACCCTCACCGACGCGCCGCCCATCGCCCTCTACGTGCAGACGGCGCAGGGCTACGCGCACCTCTGCGAGCTCATCTCCGAGAGCCGCCTCGCGCACCCCAAGGGCCACGCCGGGCTCTCGTGGCAGCGCGTGCTGCCGCGCGCCGGTGGGCTCGCGCTCGTGCTGCTCGATGACCCTACACGTCCCGCCGATCACCGCGTCGCCGCCCAGCTCGCCGAGGCCTTCCCCGGGCACTGCTACGTCGGCGTCTCGCGGCACCTCGTCGCTGACGACGAGGCTCGCTTCTTCGCGGCCCGGGCGCTCTCCGGTGCCATCGACGCGCCCCTGCTCGCTCACAACGACGTGCACACCCACGCCCGCGACCGCCAGCCCCTGCAGGACGTGATGACGGCGATCCGTCTGGGCACCACGCTCGCGAAGGCCGGCACGCTCGTCTTTCCCAACGCCGAGCGAACGCTGAAGTCGCCCGCCGAGCTGCTCGCCCTCTTCCCCGACGCGCCCGAGGCCGTGGGCCGCACCATGGAGATCGTCGATGGCTCGGCGTTCTCGCTCGACGACCTGCGCTACACCTTCAGCGAAGAAGAGCTGCCGCCCGGCATGACGCGCCGTGCGTTCCTCGCCCACCTCTGCGAGGAGGGCCTGCGGGTGCGCTACCCGTCGGGTGTCCCCGAGGCCGCGCGCCGGCAGGTCGAGAAGGAGCTCTCGCTCATCGCCGCCCTCGAGTACGAGGGCTACTTCCTCGCGCTGTGGGACATCGTCCGCTTCGCGCGCTCGAAGGGCATCCTCTGCCAGGGCCGCGGCAGCGCCGCCAACTCGGCCGTCTGCTACGTGCTGCAGATCACCGCCATCGATCCGGTGCGCATGAACCTGCTCTTCGAGCGCTTCCTCTCGATGGAGCGCAAGGAGCCGCCCGACATCGACGTCGACTTCGAGCACGCGCGGCGTGAGGAGGTGCTCCAGTACGTCTACGAGAAGCACGGCCGCCACCGCGCCGCCATGGTGTGCGAGCACATCTGCTTCCGCGGCAAGCTCTCGGTGAAGGAGGTCGGCAAGGCGCTGGGCCTGTCAGTCGATCAGCTCGAGCGCCTGTCGAAGGCGATGGATCTGTCGGACGACGTGGGGCCCTGGCAGCTGCACCAGGCCGGGCTGTCAGCGTCGGATCTCGCGGTGCAACAGACGATGGCGCTGTCGCGGCAGTTGTCGGGCATGCCGCGGCACCTGTCGATTCACGTCGGCGGCTTCGTGATCACCCACGGGCCGCTGGTGTCGATGGCGCCGGTCGAGGCGGGCGCCATGCAGGACCGCACGGTGGTGCAGTGGGAGAAGGACGATCTGTCGGCGCTCGACATCTTGAAGGTCGATCTGCTCGGCCTGGGCATGCTCACCGTGCTGGCGCGCAGCTTCGAGCTGATCGAGGCGGTGTGCGGGCGCCGCTACGACATGGCCACCGTGCCCGCCGAAGATCCCGCCGTCTACGACATGATCTGCGAGGCCGACACGGTCGGCACCTTCCAGATCGAGAGCCGTGCGCAGCAGAACATGCTGCCGAGGCTCAAGCCGCGGTCCTTCTACGATCTGGTCGTCGAGATCGCGATCATCCGCCCGGGGCCGATCGTCGGCGAGATGGTGCACCCGTACCTGCGGCGGCGGAACGGCGAGGAGGCCGTCACCTACCCCTCGCCCGACGTGCAGGCGGTCCTCGAGCGCACCCTGGGCGTGCCGCTCTTCCAGGAGCAGGCCATGAAGCTCGCGATGGTGGCGGCGGGCTTCACGCCGGGTGACGCCGACGCCCTGCGGCGGGCGCTCACGCACAAGCGGGCGCACGAGAAGCTGCCGCGCTTCCGCGACCGCTACGTCGAGGGCTGCGTGAGCCGTGGCTACGACCGCGAGTTCGCCGAGAAGAGCTTCGACAGCTTCAAGGGCTTCTCGCACTACGGCTTCCCCGAGAGCCACTCGGCCTCGTTCGCGCTGATCGCGTACGTGTCGTCGTGGCTCAAGCGCTACTACCCGGCGATCTTCACCGCCGCCCTGCTCGACGCGCAGCCCATGGGCTTCTACGCGCCGCACACCCTCGTGGCCGACGCCTGCCGGCACGGCGTGGAAGCGCGGGCCGTGGACGTGAACCGCTCCACCTGGCGCTGCCAGCTCGAGCTCGACGGGCGCACGTCGGCGGGGCTCGTGCGCGCGCCCTCCGGTGGAGTGGTGCCCGAGCAGCCAGCCCTGCGGCTCGGCTTCGAGCTGGTGAAGGGGCTGCGCGAGGAGACCGCCACCCGCCTCGTCTCGGAGCGGGAGCGGAGCGGGCCGTTCACCTCGCTCGCCGAGCTCGCCCGGCGCACCCGCGTGCCGAAGTCCGAGCTGTCGCGGCTGGTGCTGGCCGGCGCGCTCGGCTCGCTGACCTCGTCACGGCGCGCGGCGCTGTGGGAGCTCGCCGCCCTCGGCACCTTCGACGAAGACGATCTCTTCTTCGGGCTGCCGATGGCGGCCGACGCGCCGGCGTTTCCCCAGATGAGCGCCACCGAGCGCGTGGCCACGGACTTCGACACCGTGGGCCTCTCGCTGGAGTCACACCCGGTCGGGCTGCTGCGGCCGCAGCTCAAGAAGGCAGGCGCGGTGACGGCCGAGCAGCTGCAGCAGGCGCCGAGCGGCAAGCTGGTGAAGCTGGGCGGGCTGGTGATCGTCCGCCAGCGGCCGCCGACCGCGAAGGGCTTCTGCTTCATGTCCGTGGAGGACGAGACCGGCCTCGCGAACCTGGTGATCGAGCCCAGGCGCTTCGAGCAGCTGCGCAAGGAGATCACCGGCACCGCGCTCGTGCTCGCGGCGGGCCGGGTCGAGCGCAGCGGAAAGGTGGTGAACCTGAAGGTCGAGAACCTGGAGGCGCTGATGCCGTGAGCCCAACACGCGGGCGAGCCCCTGCACCCCGGACCGTGCCGTCGAGGCGCCGGCAGAGCAGCTCTGGTTGAGACCCCCGACCGTCCACCAGGGAACGCGGCGACGCGCCGACGTCTTCAGCGGCCCGCGCCCGCGTCGGGGGCCGTCCTGCCCTCGAGCGCGGGGATCGTCGCGGGGAACTTCGCCGACAACGCCGCCAGGTGATCGAGCACCTCGTCGGCCGCCGCGCCCTCGACGAGGTAGGGCTGACAGGGGCGCTCCGGGTACGCGTCGCTGCGCGCGGGGGTGACCTCGACCCGCTCGACCGCCTGCCGCGTCACCAGCAGGTGCACCAGGGCGGTGCGCTTGTCGCCCGGGTTCCAGTTGCCTCCGAAGACGAAGTTGCCCAGCGAGTAGACGATCGGCTTCCCGCGGTACCGCTCGATGCCCTGCAGCACATGCGGGTGGGAGCCGATGACCGCCGAGGCGCCGGCGTCGATGGCCGCGTGGCCGAGCTGCACCTGGTAGGGCTCGGGCTGGCCCTTCCCCTCGCGCCCCCAGTGGAAGAAGGGGATGACGTGGTCGGCCTTCTTCTTCGCCGCCCGCACGTCGGCCTCGAGCATCGCCTGCAGCGCAGCGGTGTCGGAGAAGTGGCCGGCGACGCCCGGGGTGGTCCCGGTCGCGATCACCTCCTTCGGCTCGATGTTGCGATCGCCGAGGAAGAAGTACCCGAGGAACGCCACCTTCACGCCCTTCACGTCCACGATCGCCGGAGTGCGCGCGTCGGCCAGCGAGCGGCCGGCGCCGAAGCGGGCGATCTTCGCCGTGTCGAGCACCGTCAGCGTGTCGAACAGCCCCTCAGCGCCGTAGTCCATCAGGTGGTTGTTCGCGAGGCTCACCACGTCGACGCCGCCGGCTTCGAGGCCTGCCACCAGCTCGGGCCGCGCGCGGAAGTTGAAGTTCTTCTGCAGCTTCGTGGCCTTGTCCGTGAAGGGGCACTCGAGGTTCACCACGAAGAGATCGGACGCGCGGGTCACGGCCTTCACGCGCTCGAAGCCCCACACCAGCGCGGCGTCCTTCGGCGTGCCCTTCTTCACCAGCTCGTCAGCCCACTCCTCGACGTGGAAGCCGAGCGTCACGTCCCCCGCGAAGGTGAGGCGCACGGGGGCGGCGGCGCCTGCGTCAGCCGTCGCCATCAACGAGACCAGCACCACGGTTGGCGTCATGGGAGCAGCATAGCCGCGGCCTTGGTGCTATCCCCACCGCCGTCATGGCGCGCGACACGCTCGGCCAGTCCGACGAGCACAACTCGAGGGGCATCGAGCTGGCCGATCGCGGCTGGTTCGACGAGGCCATCAAGGAGTTCAAGAAGGCCATCGAGCTCGATCCCAACTCCGCGCACGCCCACGACAACCTCGCCACCGTCTACGCCGAGAAGAAGCAGTTCCGCGAAGCGCTGGCCGCGTACCTCACCGCGCTCCGCCTCGAGCCCGACTCCGCCACGGTGCACTACAACCTCGGCGTCTTCCTCTCGACCTTCGGCAACGAGTTCGCCGTCGCCGAGTACCAGGAGGCGATCGCCCTCGAGCCCGACTACCCCGATGCGCACTTGAGCCTGGGCCTCGCGCACGCCGACGGCGGGCGGCTCGACGAGGCGATGAAGGAGCTGCGCGTCGCCATCGACCTCGACCCGAGCGATCCCGTCGCGCGGCACGAGCTGGCGTCGCTGCTGATGGACCTCGACGACTACCGGAACGCGATCACCCACTTGAAAGAGGTGACGCGCCTCGACCCGAAGCTCTTCGAGGCCTGGCTCGATCTCGGCATCTGCTACGCGCAGAAGGGCTTCTACGCGGAGGCCGAGCGGGCGTACGACAAGGCGGCCGAGCTCGAGAAGGGCGATGTGCTGCTGCTCTACAACCAGGCGGCGCTCTACGCCCTCTGGGGGCGGCCGGCCGACGCCCTCTCGCTGCTCACCCGCGCCGTCGCGGCTGACAAGGCGAAGGTGCAGGACTGGCTGCGCACGGATCCGATGTTCGACTCCCTCAAGGGACAGCCGGAGTTCGAGGCGCTGCGCTGAATGGAGACCTGGGCGCTCCTCGGTGCCTTCGTCCTCGTGCTCGCGAATGGCTTCTTCGTCGCGATCGAGTTCGCGCTCGTCAAGGTGCGCCCCACGCAGCTCGAGGCCCTCGTCGAGCAGGGGCGGCCGGGCGCCGTGGCGACCCTGGAGATGCGGAAGAACCTCGACGTCTGGCTGTCGGCGTCGCAGGTGGGCATCACCCTGGCCTCGCTGGCGCTGGGGTGGGTCGGGGAGCCCGCCTTCGCGCACCTGATCGAGCCGCTCGTCCTCAAGCTCGCGCCCGACACCGCGGCGGCCCAGGCGATCGCGAAGACGATCGGCGTGGTGATCGCGTTCTCGATCATCACCTTCCTGCACATCGTCGTCGGCGAGCAGGTGCCGAAGACGATCGCCATCGCGCGGGCCGAGAGCACCGCGCTCACGCTCTCGTGGCCGATGCGCGTCTTCCACGTCGTCGCCTTCCCGGTGATCTGGGTCCTCAACGCCGGCACGCGCGTCGTGCTGAAGCTGCTCGGGTTCGGCGCGACGTCAGGAGGGCACCACGAGGCCCACGGCGAAGACGAGCTGATGCTGATCCTGACGTCCTCGGCCGAGGCGGGGGCGATCGACGCCTCGCGCGCCGAGCTGCTCCAGCGCGCGCTGTCGATGGTCGAGAAGACCGCGCGCCAGGTGCTGGTGCCGCGTTCGCAGATGAGGTGCCTCGATCACCAGTTGACGCTCGAAGAGAACGTCGCCGCGGCGCAGGCCGCCGGCCACACCTGGATGCCCGTCATCCGAGGGTCGCTCGATCGCGTCGAGGGCCTGGTGAACGTGAAGGAGATGCTCTTCCTGCTCGTCCGCGGCCAGCTCGAGAGCATCGTGCAGGTTCAGAAGCCGGTGCTCTTCGTGCCCGAGACGATCTCGCTCGAGCAGCTGCTCAGCGAGTTCAAGCGGCGCAACAAGCAGATCGCCGTGGTGGTGGACGAGCACGGAGGCACCTCGGGGCTCGTCACGATCGCCAACGTCGTCGCCGAGGTGGTGGGCAACATCGCCGAGCTCGGCCGCAAGGTGGAGCCGGTGAAGAGCCTGCCCGGCGGGCGCCTCGAGCTGCCCGGCACGGCGCAGCTCGACGATCTCGAGCACACCCTCGAGATCGAGTTCGACGTGGACAAGTCGCAGGTCACCACCATCGCCGGCTACCTGATGGCGAAGCTGGGGCGGGTGCCGGTGCCCGGCGACGTGTGGATGCACGAGCCCTTCCGCATTCACGTGGTGAAGACCGACGGCCCCCGCGTCCAGCTCGTCCGCATCGAGCCGAGGGCCTCAACCGCCGCCGAGCCGGCGCCCGCGCGCAGCCCGCCCGTTCGACCGCCGCCCGCCGGGAGCTGAGCACGCGGGGAGTTGAGCGCGCCGGGAGCTGAGCACGCGCGGGAGTTGAGCACGCAGGAAGTTGAGCACGCAGGGAGTTGAGCACGCAGGGAGTTGAGCGCACCCGGGAGTGGAGTTGAGCGCGCCGGGAGTTGAGCACGCGCGGAAGTTGAGCGCGCCGGAAGTCGAGCACGCCCGGCGCTGAGCCGCCCGGAGCTGAACACGCAGGGAGGTGCGCAACTCCCAGCTCAGCTGTGAGGGACCACCACTCCCGCGCGCCGCAGGACCTCGAGGGCGTTGGTCGTGGTCACCACGCCCGGTCGCAGCGAGTAGTCGAACGTCATCTCGCCTTCGATCACCACATCACGGAAGTGCACGTTGCGCGTCTTGCCCGTCAGCTCCTGCTCGAGCTCGCAGAGCGCGAGATCGTGCGTCGTCACCGCGCCCGCCGCGCCGAGCGAGAGCAGCTCCCGCATCAGGTGCTTCGAGGCCAGGCTGCGCTCCTTCGCGTTGGTGCCCATGAAGAGCTCGTCGAGCAGGAAGAGGCACGCGTTCGGGTGCGCGCGCGCCGTGTCGAGCAGCAGCTTGATGCGCTGCACCTCGGCGTAGAAGTACGACACGCCGCGCTCGAGCGAGTCCTTGACGCGCATCGAGGTCAACACCTGCGCCCGACCCACCCGGAACGAGGTGGCGGTCACCGGCAGCCCCGCCAGCGCCATCACCGTGGAGAGCCCCATCGTGCGCATCAGCGTCGTCTTCCCCGACATGTTCGAGCCGGTGATGATCAGCGCCTGCCCCGGGCCGTCGAGGGCCACGTCGTTGCGCACGGGCTTCTCGAGCAGCGGGTGGCCGAGGCCCTTCGCCTCGAAGGTGAAGCCCTCGTCGAGCACCTCGGGGAAGACGTCGGTGGGGCGCTCGAAGGTGTAGCCAGCGAACGCCGACAGCGCCTCGAGCTGGGCGAGCGCGTCGAACCACCCACGCACGCCGCGGCCGTGCTCCGCGCGCCAGCGCTCGACGCGGAAGAGCACGTGCAGATCCCACAGCGTCAGCACGTTGATGACCGGGTGCATCTGCCCCGAGTTCTTCAGCTCGGCGAAGCCCATCAGCCGGGCGAAGCGCGCGAGGCGCTCGGACACCGACGGCCCGGCCGTCTGCACGCCCGCCTTCAGCGCCACCAGGCGCGGGTGGGTGAAGGTCTGCGCGTCGATGGCGGCGAAGGTCTCTTCGAAGCGCACGAAGCCCCTGTCACCCGAGGTGAGCGCCACCCACATGCGCTCGATGGGCGTCTTCGTGGCCTGCACCACGCCGAGCTGCAGCGCCGTGCCGATCCAGAAGGGCAGCGACGAGAGCTCCGAGAAGGCCGCGGCCAGCCCCGCGCCGATCGTGAAGACGGGCAGGGTGTGCGCCACCAGCCACGCCCACCGGATGCCGCCGAGGAACGAGGGGGCCTCGGTCCACGCGATGAAGCGCGTCGGATCGGCCTTGTCCTCACCTGCGAGCCTGGCCTCGATCACGAGCCGCTGCCGGAAGTCGATCAGCGACGCGAGCTCCCGCACCGCGCCCTGGCGCTCCCGCACCTCGGCGGCCGTCGGCGCGGCGCTCAAGAGCCACCTCGCGAGCTGGGCTTCGCCCGCCTTCGTCCCCGTGTCGTCGAGGCGCTGGAAGAGGCTGCCCTGGCCCAGCACGTCGAGATCCGTCGCGTAGAGGTGCGCGTCGGGCAGGTGCGCGGCGCCCTTCTCGGGGAAGCGATGCCAGCCTCCCGTCAAGCGCTCGAGGCCGCGCTCGTTGAGGGCCTTGCGCACCTTCTCGCGCGCCTCGCGGTTGAGCACCTTCGCGTGCACCACCGCCAGCGCCACGTAGGCGCCCAGGGCCAGGAAGGACGCCAGCAGCGTGAGCCGCGGGAGCTTGTCGAAGATGACGAGGCCCAGCACGGCCAGGAACGTGACGAACGCGAAGGTGCGCAGGTTCGCCAGCCACGCGCCTCGCCGATCCAGCGCTTCGAGCGCGCTCCTCGCGTCGTCCCGCCGCTGCGTGTAGGCCTGCGGTGCGTCCATGGACACCACGAGATAGTTCGGGTGCCCACCGCCCGCTCAGCCTGAAAGCATGACGCATGGCGACAAGCTCCGTCCAAGCCCTCGTCACCACAGGGCATCGGGAGGGTTGACCGGCTGGGAGCCGGTGTGCGATTGGGTTCGAGAGAGTCTCGCCACGCGCGTGCCGGGCGCCTGACGAGCGAGTCGTGCAGCCGCAGTGAAGTCCCGAACGGAGAACTCCTCAATGATGCACCGAACGCTCAGCCCACTCATCGTCGCGGCGTTGACCGCGCTCACCGTGGCCGGCTGCCGTTGTGAGCCGCCGGGCACCGGCCGGACCCGCGGGGAGCCCCGGCTGCTCGTCGAGACCGGCGGCGTGAACGTCGAGTCCGAGTCGCTCGACTTCGGTACGGTCCCCATGGGCAAGCGGGTGACGGCGACGATCTTCATCTCGAACGCCGCGTCTGGTCCGCTGCAGATCGAGGCGTGGGAGAAGGTGGGCGAAGGGCCCGCGGTGCAGCTGGGCCAGTCGCTGATGGAGCCGAACCCGGTCTTCGGCATCGAGTACGAGAAGGTCGAGATCTCTGGCGGCGACACCCTGAACGTGACCGCCTTCTTCGAGCCGCCCAACGACCCCCGCACGCAGGTCGATCACGAGGTGCGCCTGGTGCTGAAGACGAGCAACTCGACCAAGGAGACCGTCGAGTTCGTCCTCAAGGGCAAGGGCATTCGGGGCGAGTGCGACCTGCCCGACCGCATCGACTTCGGCGCCGTCGCCCGGGGCGACAAGTTCTCGTACACCCAGGTGCTGAAGAACCCGCGCCCGATCGAGTCCCAGCCCCGCGTCGATCCCATCATGTCGTCGCAGGGCGACAACGTGTTCACCTTCACGCCCGACTCGCCGCGGGGCGAGTTCACCGTCGCGCCGGGCCGCGAGAAGAACGTCACCATCGAGTTCTCGCCGACCGAGGCCCGCGACTACTTCGCCACCGTCCGCATCCGCGCGGCTGACGGCTGTCCTGACAAGAACATCCGCCTCGTGGGGACCGGCGTCGATCAGGTGCTCTCGTGGATGCCGGGCACCGTGAACTTCGGCTACGTGCAGCCGGGCCTGCAGGTCACCCAGGAGGTCACCTTCCTCAACCAGAGCTTCCGCGACGTCACCATCTCGAACCTCGCCACGCGCGAGGGCTCGATCCCCAGCAACATCTACCGGGTGACCGCCGCCGACATGGGCGACACGACGAAGCTGACGGTGCCCAAAGCGACACGCAACGCCTCGACCAACCAGATCGTGGCCGGCAGCGCGAAGGTGACGCTGGCCTTCAGGCCGACGGTCCTCGGGCCGAAGCAGGGCAGCTTGATCGGCACGCCCGATCTCACCGCTCAGGCCATGATCAGCGTCTCCCTGCGCGGCTTCGGCGGTGGTCCCGACATCGATCTTTCGCCGGCCGGCACCCTGAACTTCGGCCGCATCGCGTGGTTCCAGGGCGCGAACTCGTTCGCCACCCGCCGCCTGACGGTGCGCAACGTCGGCACGCGGCCGACGCCTGCTGATCCCGCCGCCAACCTGAAGCTCGGTGCGATGGGCGGGGGCAAGCCTTACTGGCGGGTGACGCCGAAGAACGCCGAGTCGCTCGCGAGCGAGATCTGCGTCGGCGCGTTCGATGCCATGACCAACACCTGCACGAACGATCTGCCCACCGTCGGCATGGGGGCGTACGACCCGTCGATCGGCATCGAGGCGTCCGGTGCGCGCGCGTCCCTCGACGTGCCGGTGCGCGTCACGCCGGCGAACACCACCGTCGGCGCCTCGGGCAACAAGGAGTGGGACGTCACGATCTTCTCGAACGACCCCGACGAGCCCGAGGTCACCGTGACCGTCACGGCCCGCCCGGTCGTGCTGCCGCCCTGTAACGCCTCGGTGACGCCGCTCAGCCTCGCGTATGGCGTGGTGACTCCGCCGAACAACAAGGACCTGACCTTCCAGATCTGCAACCAGGCGCCGGCCACGATGACCAGCGACATCTGCCTCATCACCAACCTCGATCTCGAGGCGGGAACCGACGCGATGTTCTCGCTGCCGGCGGGCGCCGTCGCCGAGAAGGAGCTCGCTCCCCAGGAATGCATGACGGTCATCACCCGCGCCTGGCCGCAGGGCATGTTGCCGGCGAACCCGACCAACGTGACGGGAGCCGTGTCGTTCAACCTGTCGAACCCGACCCAGCCGCAGGGCAGGGTGCAGCTGACCGCCACGCTGGCGCCGAGCTGCCTGGTGATCTCGCCGTCCACCCTCGACTTCGGCACCGTGAAGGCCGGCTGCAACTCTCCGGCGCGCAGCTTCCAGCTCTACAACGCCTGCCCGCAGCCGGTTCGCTGGGTGGGCTCGAGCCTGATCTCGGCCGCGGGCGTGCCGATGGGCGTCGGCGGCTGCACGAGCGCACGCTGCGACGAGTTCAGCGTCGCCACGGCGCCGATCGTCTCCGGCCTCCCGACCTGCACCGTCGGCGGCACGACGGGTCCGTGCCTCAACCAGGGCGGCACGCCGGTCACCTTCCAGCTCCGCTACCGCCCGCTCGACATCGGGGCCGACTCGGGCGCCTACCGCATTCAGGTCGTGCAGGCCGGTCAGCAGGTCGACTACCTCGTCACCCTGCAGGGCCGCGGCGACATGGACGGCAGTAACACCGACACCTTCCGCCAGGACTCGCGCCCGAAGGCCGACATCCTGCTCGTGGTGGACGACTCGTGCTCGATGTCCGACAAGCAGATGCAGCTGGGCCAGAACTTCAGCTCGTTCATCAAGTTCGCCACCACGAGCCAGGTGGACTTCCAGATCGGCATCACCACCACCGACGCCGACGATGAGAACGCGTGCCCCAACTGCGTCAGCGGCGATCTCAAGGCGTCTCCTGCGCCGAACAGCACGAAGATCTTCACGCCCACCACGCCCAACCTCGAGATGCAGTTCGCGGCGACGGTGAACGTCGGCATCAACGGCTCGGCGATCGAGACCTGCATGGCCCCGGCGGTGCGCGCGCTCACGGCGCCGAAGATCACCGACCCGGCGAAGAACGGCGGCCTGCTGCGGCCCGACGCCGTGCTCGCGGTCGTCTGTGTCACCGACGCGCAGGATCAGGCGAACCAGCCGGTGTCGTTCTATTTGAACCAGCTGCTCAACATCAAAGGCGTGCAGCGGCCCGGCGCGTTCTCGTACAACGTGATCGGCCCGTTCCTGCCATCGTCGCCCGGCAACTGCATCTACGACGGCAACGGCGACGACGGGAAGCACGTGCAGCTCGTGTCGCAGACCAACGGTGTGCGCGAGGAGATCTGCACCCCGACCTGGGCGACGGCCCTCGAGAACGTCGGCAAGAACGCGTTCGGCTTCCGCACGAACTTCTACCTGACGGGCACGCCCGATCTGCTCGGCGGCAACGTCATCACGGTCGAGATCGACGGGGTGAACCTGCCCGAGAACGACGCCCGCGGCGCGCGCGTGTGGCGGTACGACTCGGCGACGAACGCCATCATCTTCGAGCCCCTCTACGTGCCTGAGCCGGGCAGGACGATGACGGTGCACTACAAGGTCGCGTGCCTCTGAGTGTGGGTCCGCTTCGCTTTTGGCCGGTCGCAGGGACGGGTCGTGGTAAGGCCCGCGCCATCGCAGTCTTCGGGAGAAACGCTGTGAAGAACGTCAGTCTGGCAGTGCTGGCCGTGCTCGTCGTGTCGTCGGAGGCGGCGGCGCAGCTCCCGCCCTTCACCCGAACCTCGCAGCCCTACACCCCGATCACCGGCGGCACTGCGTTGAGCTTCTCGAACTCCGACGAGGGCGTGGTGCCGATCCAGTTGCCGTTCGGCTTCCCGTACAACGGCGCGACCTACCAGACCGTCTACGTGCACGTGAACGGGCAGATCCTGGTCACGCTGCCCTCGAGCTGCACCCCCGGCGCGACGAGCTGCACCACCTTCACGACCATCAGCCCGATCCCCACGCCGACGGGCTCGGTCCAGAACCACATCTCGGCGTTCTGGGACGACGCCGAGATCGGCGCTTCCACGGTGGTGCGGGTGCTCAGCACGCCCGCGAAGGTGACCGTGGAGTGGGCGAACCTCGAGGACTTCAGCAACCAGTGGACGGCGTCGTTCCAGATCGCGCTGGAGCCCTCGGGCAACTTCTCGATCCACTACGGCGCGATGACGGGCACCAGCGCCTCGGGCGTGGCAGGCTACCAGGCCGGCTCCATCGGCTATGCGGTGCTGGGGGCGACCTGCTCCCCGACGCTGCAATCGGGCTGCTGCGGTTCGGCGAGCAACACCGCCCGGTGCACCAACGCCAACTACGTCGCCGACACCCTCATCTCGACCGAGCCGCCGCTGAGCCCCGATCTCATCGCCCAGTCGGTCCGGGTCTCGAACTTCCAGACGGTGCAGCCCTCGAACGATCTGTCGATGACCGTCACCGTGCGCGCGAACAACTACTCGCGCAGCCCGGCGAACAACTGGTCGTGGCGGGCGTTCCTGTCGCCCGACCCGTTCCGTGATCCGCCCGACGGCGGCCCCGGCCTCCCTGACGGCGGCTCGGGCGCGAACGACATTCCGCTCGATCCCGAGTCGAGCAGCAACTCGCTGACGCCGCAGGGCCAGCAGGACTTCACCGCCAACGTCACCACCTCGAGCCCGCCGCCGGCTGGCGACTACTTCGTGATCGTGCAGCTCGACACGCAGAACGCGGTCGCCGAGGTCTCTGAGGTGAACAACGTCGCCATTCTGCCCTACGCGATCACCGGCGGCGTCGATCTGGTCTCCACCGCGATCACCGGAGTGCCGACCAGCGGCCCCGACGCGGTGGACCCTGTGCGGCTCCAGTACTTCAACCGCGGCGGCCAGAGCGCCGGCACCCTCGACTACCGCATCCTGCTCAGCGCGACCCGCGACGCCGGGCTGATCGTCTATCCAGATGGTGGGTCGGTCGATCTGCTGCCTGACGGCGGCGAGGGGCCGGGTCCGGTGTCCATGCGGCTCATTCACCGGGGCACCCGGGCCGTCACGGGAGGCGAGACGGTGGACGAGATGGTCAACGTGACGATGCCGCCGGACGCCCCGCAGGGTGAGTACTTCTACGTGCTGCAGATCGACCCTGCCGGCCTCATCACCGAGGCGAACGAGCGGAACAACGTCGTCTTCTCGTCAGGCCGGGTGGACATCAAGCGGGCCGATCTGCTCCTCGAGGCGATCGACGTGATCGACGTCTCGACGCGGGTGCCCGTGCGTAGCGTCCTCTTCGGGGAGCAGTACAAGGCGGTGGTGCGGTTCAGGAACCAGGGTGGAGGCGCTGCGCGCAACTACCGCATCGGCGTGATCCTCTCGACCGACAGCACGCTCTCGCTGCTGTCGGACCTCATCCTCGCCGAGGAGATCGTCGCCCAGACGCAGTCAGCCATGACCAGCACCACCCTCGAGATCCCCTTCACCCTCCCGCTCGTCGATCGGGTGGACGCGGGCCTCCCGAGCGGGAACTACTACGTCTTCGTGTCCCTCGACACGTTGGGCGTGGTGGTGGAGTCGAACAAGGGGAACAACTCGGCGAACATCGGGCCGGTCCGCGCGCTCTCGCCTGCGCCCGACTACGCGCTCTCGGCCCTCCAGGCTCCGGCCAGCGCTGGCATCGGTGAGGTGATCCCCGTGTTCCGCACCATTCGCAACATCGGGAACCGGCCCGCGCCGCAGGTGCCGTACCGCTTCTTCGCGTCGGCGAACACGATCATCACCACCAGCGACGTGCCGCTCGAGATCCAGCTCGGTGATGGCGGCGTCTCGCTGGCTGGCGACGTGGCCCTGCCGAGTGGGGGCGGCGACTCGCGCACCGAGCTCGTGAAGCTGCCCGCGGGCATGCCGCCGGGCCAGTACTACGTCGGGTGTGTCGTCGATCCTGCCAACACGCTCGTCGAGCTCAACAAGGCCAACAACTCGTTCTCGTCGAACCCGGTGCAGGTGGTGCAGTCGTCCTTGCGGATCCTCGACGTGCAGCTGCCCGATTCGACGGTGGGCCGCTCGTACTTCTACCGGCTGTCGGCCTCGGGCGAAGAAGGCGCTTCGACGTGGGCAGTGGACGCCAGCCAGGGAGCGCTGCCTCCCGGCCTCACGCTGTCGCCCAGCGGCGATCTGACGGGCACGCCTTCGGGCATGGGCGGCACGGGGGTTCGGGCCTTCACCGTCACGCTCACCAACAACGGGCGGACGGCGTCGGCGCGGCTCGTCATGCGGGTGCTTCCGCCGACCTCTCAGGTCGAGATCACCACCGCGTCGATCCCCGCGATCGTCAACAGCCCGTCGGCTGCGCTCCAGTTCCCGCTCGGCGCGGCTGGTGGCTCCCGCCCGTACTCCTGGCGCGTCGCGCAGGGCACGCTGCCTCCGGGCATCACCTTCAACGTGGACGGGGTCCTCGGCGGGGCTCCACGCGCTGGCACGCCCGACGGCGTCACCCGCGTCACCTTCGAGGTGCGTGACGCCACCGGCGGCGCGACCCGCCGTGAGCTGCAGCTGCGGCTGGTGGCTGCCGGCTCGATCGTGCTGCGCACCACGCGGCTGCCCGACGCGGTGGTGGGGCAGGACTTCATGCCCACCGAGATCGCCGTCGCCAACGCCGACAACAGCATGCTGGCACGGCCGCTCGTGTTCACCGTCTCGGGCAACCTGCCGCCGGGCCTGCTCTCGCAAGAGGAGTTCGGCGTCTTCACCATCTCTGGCCGCCCGACCCGCGCGGGCACCTTCACCTTCACCATCTCAGTCGAGGACGCCCGTGGCCGGAGCGACAGCCTCGACTACACCGTCACCGTGTACACGACCCGCTTCCGCATCGTCGCGAACAACCTCCCGCAGCTCCTCCGTCCGAACGACCCTGTCAGCGCAACCTTCGCGACCCAGCCGGGTGGGAACGTCACCTGGTCGGTGGTGTCGGGCCGCCTGCCGCCGGGCATCACCCTGACGCCCGCGGGCTCCCTCGAGGGCACCGTCGAAGATCTCGACGCGTCCATCGGCACCTTCACCTTCGTCGTCGAGGCGAAGGACGACGCTGGCGCGAACGGGTTGGCGCCGTACGCGCTGGTCGTCGAGCGCGCGCCCCGTCGCATGGGGTGCAGCACCACTGACGCGGGCCCGCTGGGCCTGCTCGCGCTCGGGCTGCTCGGGCTCTTGCGTGCCGGCCGGCGCCGCGTGGTTCCGGTGCTCGCGGCCGCCGCGGTGGCCGTGCCGGCGATCGGGCTCGCGCAGCAGCCGTACCAGAGCTCGACGCCCGCCCCGCTGCCGTATCAGCCGCTGCCCAGCAGCCGCACGGTCGTCTCGCCCAGCACCCTGGCGGGCGCGCGCGTCGCGCTGCCCTTCACCTTCCGCTTCTACGGGACGGCGTACACCGAGGTCTCGATGGGGCGGTACGGGTACCTCGGGCTGGGAGGCGCCGACGCGGCCGAGAGCTTCAACACCACGATCCCCCACAACTCGAGCTTCGATCCGGCGACGATCATCGCCCCGTGGTGGGACAGCCTCTTCGCCTGCCCGACCTCCGGTGGGACGTGCTCGAGCAGCTCCACGCCCGCGATGAACTACGCGTGGACCGTCACCGGGAGCGCGCCCAACCGCGTCGCGGTGTTCGAGTGGCGTGACCAGGGCACCTCGAGCAGCACCGCCGCTGCCCAGCGGTTCTCGTTCCAGGTCCACCTGTTCGAGACCTCGAACCAGGTGCGCTTCAGCTACGGCCCTTCGACCCCTCCCACGAGCTCAGCCTCGGTGGGGATCATGGGCGCTCGCATGATCGGCCTCGCCGGGCTGCCATGCACGACCGGGTCGAACTGCTCAAGCACCGACTGGCCCACCAGCCAGGCGATCGACTTCTTCCTGCCCGCAGATCTGAGGATCGCGCGGCTCGCGGTCGATCAGACGGGCTACTCCGGAGTGCGCTACGGGGCCACGGCGTTCGTCCGCAACGACGGCGGCCGCCTGGCGACCAACGTGACGGTCCGCTTCTATCTGTCCACCGATGCGATCCTCGAGCCCATGACGGACACGCTGATCGGCGACGCCACCGGTGTCACGGTGCCCGTCGGTGACGAGACGGCGGTGAGCTTCCCGGGGAACCTGCCGATGACCGCGATGCCCGGCAACTACTTCGTGCTCGCCGAGATCGACCCGGCCAACGCGGTTCCCGAGCTGGACGAGAACAACAACCAGAGCCCCCCCTCGACGATGACCATCGGCTCGCCGAAGGCCGATCTGACCGCGAGCGGTGTCACCGCTCCTGCGTCGGCTGCGCCGGGAGGCACGGTGATGGTGAGCCGCACGCTTTCGAACGTGGGCAACGCTGCGGCCCCGGCCTTCAAGTTCACCTGGCTGCTCTCGGACAACAACGTCATCAGCATCTCCGATCGCGCCCTCTCGCCGGTGGGGAACGTCGCGGGCCTGGCGCCGGCGGCAGTGGACATGGGCGCCGAGATGCTGGCGCTCCCCGCGAACCTCGCCCCCGGCACCTACTGGCTCGGCGTGTGCGTCAACTTCGACGGCGCCAACGCGACCAGCCCGTTCCCCGTCGATGAGATCGCCGTGGTGAACAACTGCGCGGTCGCCGCCGCCGGCACCGTCGTCTCGACGGGGAGCCTGACCGTGCTGACGACGAGCCTGCCACCGGCGACGCAGTACGCTCCCTATGGGTTGCGGCTGCGTTCGACGGGAGGGTCGGGGGTCACGACGTGGGCCGTCACCGCGGGCGCGCTGCCGCCTGGCATGGCGCTGTCGTCGGACGGGACGCTGAGCGGCGGTCCTGCCCGCACCGGCTCGTTCGGCTTCGAGGTGACCGCCACGTCGGGGACGGCGACCGCGGCGCAGATGCTCAGCCTCATGGTGTCGCCGGGCACCTTGCCTCTGGTGATCGTCGATCAGGATCTGCCGGGGGCCGAGTTCGGCCGCACCTACTCCGCCTCCCTCATCGCGATCGGCGGCAAGCCGCCCTACACCTGGGCGCTGCGCTCGAACGCCGTGCTGCCCGAAGGCCTCGCGCTGTCGGGTGATGGCTTCCTCGAGGGCCGGGCGACCGAGTCCGGTGAGAAGGCCTTCGAAGTCGAGGTCACGGACACGGCGGGCGCCAGGGTCGCCCGCGAGCTCAAGATCCGGGTGGTGAACCCGACCTCCCTCAGCATCGGCACGACGGCGCTCGTCCGCGGGGTGCTGCGGCAGAGCTACCTGCAGCGGCTGGTGGTGGTGGGCGGTCGCGCCCCCTACCAGTGGACCGTGACGCGCTTCCAGCAGCTCCCCCAGAACCCCACCGAGTCTCCCGGGCCGGTGCAGATGGGCCTGCCGGAGAACTTCGGGCTCTCGATTCAGGACGGCGTGAACGAGGACTTCCTCTCTGGCACGCCGAAGCAGGCCGGCATGTTCTCCTTGAACCTCAAGGTGGTGGACGGCGCGGGCACGGAAGACACCGTGTCGCTGACGTTGATGGTGGCGTACTCCGAGGCCCTGGCGATCACGACGACGATCCTGCCTGACGCGTTCATCAACCAGTCGTACGCGGTGAAGCTGTCGCACAACGGCGGCCGCGACTCGATGGTGTCGTTCTCGCTACCGTGCATCCGCCAGGCGACGCGGCCCGAGACGTTCGAGTGTGTCGCGACGGACCCGACCCAGACGCTGCCTCCCGGGCTGTCGCTGGGTTCCGACGGCTCGATCCTCGGCATCCCCAGCCCCATCGTCGAGCCGGGCACCTTCACGTTCCTCGTCAAGGCAACCGACGAGGCCGGTCGTCAGGACATCCGGGGCCTGTCGATCAGGCTGCAGCCGGACTTCGCAGCCGCGAGCCAGGGCGGAGGTGGGTGCTCCGCGGCCGCCGGTCTCCCGCTCGCGCTTGGCGCGCTCGCCCTGTTCCTGACCCGCCGTCGGCGCCCGTGACTCGCTCGAGCCGCCGACACCTGCTTTCCCGACTGCTGAATTTCGCCAAGAAGAGGTCATTGTGAGGATCTGGAAGAACCTGTTGCTGGGGGCGGTCGCGGCCAGTGTCACCGGGGTGGTGACCGCGTCGTGTGGGGGCTCCTCGAAGAATGTGTGCCTCGACCGCAACGTGCAGTGCGAGTCGCCGCTCTCGTGTGATCCCGCGGACGGCGCATGCAAGTGCGGCGGCCGGGGTGGGGTGATCTGCGCTGAAGGCTTCGTGTGCGACCCGGTGGCCAACACCTGCCAGTCGACGAAGTGCGCGCGGGTGGACTGCTCGGACAAGTTCGGCACCAGCTGCGACGTCCTCGACGGCACCTGCAAGTGCGGTGGCACCGGCGGCGCCGTCTGCGCGATGAACGAGCAGTGCAACCCCCTGACGAAGGCGTGCGCTCCCTCGGTGGACTGCCGTGCGCGGGGCTGCAACCGCAACGAGAGCTGCGATCAGGCGACGGGCCGGTGCCTCTGTGGCGCGGCGACCTGCAGCCCTGCGCAGAGCTGCTCGATCACCGGGAGCGATGGGGCCCGCACCTGCGTCGACAACGTCTGCAAGGGCGTGTCGTGCACGGGCGCGAACGTCTGCGACACGATGGACGGGTTCTGCAAGTGCAACGGCGTCGTCTGCCAGAGTGGCGAGGCCTGCGCCTGCCCGGCCGGAAGCGATGGAGGCATGTGCGCGGCGTCGGCGCGGTCCTGCCGCGCGGGCACCGCCTGCCTGGGGGTCACCTGCACGAATGGCACGACCTGCGATCCGGTGGACGGCACCTGCAAGTGCGGAGGCCCCGGCGGACCGGTGTGTGCGTCGAACCAGATCTGCTCGCTCGGCCCGCCGCCCAGGTGCCAGGGCGGCGCGCAATGCACGCAGCCCGACGGCGGCCCACGCACCTGCCCGTCCGGCACCAGCTGCGATCCGGAAGACGGACTCTGCAAGTGCGGCGGTCGTGGCGGCGTGGTGTGCGCCCCCGCCGGTGGAGCGGACGGCGGCACGATGGATCCCGCCGAGGTCTGCGTGCAGAACCCCAACCAACAGGCCTGCCGCCGCCCGTGTGACATCCGCAGCCCTGACTGCGCAACGGGCACCTACTGCTACTTCGACTCGTCTGCGGGCACGCCTGTCGCGTACTGCGCTGCGCCCACGGGGAACCGGACGGAGCTCGCCGGGTGCAACAGCGCCACCGAGTGCTTCTCGACCACGCCCGCCGCGCGCTCGCTGCACTGCAACGCGCTCGCGCTGGGACAGACCGGGCTCTGCCGCGCCTACTGCGATGTCGCGGCCGGTCCGGCGGGCTGCCTCCAGGTTCCGACCGCCCAGCGCTGCCTGCAGATCACGGGCGCCCCGATGGGCTACGGCTACTGCCAGCCCTGAGAACGGGGCAGCGGCTGACTGCGCGTCGCGCGCGCCAGTGAGATGGTGGGCTCGGGCCCCCGGTCAGCCGCGCAGGCTCGAGGCTCCGCGTCGTCGCGGTGGTCGCGCGCCAGTGAGATGGTGGGCGGTCAGCTGCGCGCAGGCTCCTGGCTGAGCGTCGTCGCGTGGTCGCGCGCAGTGAGATGCTGGGCGGTCAGCCGCGCGCAGCCACCCGGTCAGCCAGCCCTTCGGGCACGTCCCGTTCGCCGAATGCGGCACGAGGGCTTTGCATCGGGCTCGCTGGTTGGATATTGATTCCCGAGTCAATCTGCCACGCCCTCGCCACAGGACTGGCGCGGGCCTTCTCGGGAGCACGCCATGCCGAACTTCTTCACGCCTGAGCACGAAGCCTTCCGCAAGTCCGTCCAGCAGTGGGTCGAGAAGGAGCTCGCGCCGCACTCGCTCGAGTGGGATCGGGCGGGCATCTTCCCTCGCGAGGTCTTCAAGCAGGCCGGCGAGCTGGGCTTCCTCGGCATCAACCACGATCCGAAGTACGGAGGCTCGGGCCTCGACTACTGGTATGTGACGGCCTTCGCCGAGGCGATCGCCCACAGCCGCAACGCCGGTGTCAACATGGCGCTCCTGGTCCAGGGGCAGATGGCGACGCCGATCATCAACGAGATCGGCACCGACGAGCAGAAGCGGCTGTTCCTCGAGCCTGCGCTCAAGGGAGAGAAGATCGCCGCCCTGGGCGTCAGCGAGCCGGGTGTCGGCAGCGACGTCGCGAACCTGAAGACGACCGCGAAGCGGGTGGGTGACGACTACGTCATCAACGGCTCGAAGATGTGGATCACCAACGGCACCCGCGCCGACTTCATCACGCTGGCCGTGCGAACCGGTCCCGAGGGCTACGGCGGCATCTCGTTGCTCACGTTCCCCACTGACGTGAAGGGCTTCTCGGTCTCGAAGAAGCTCGACAAGATCGGCAACCTCTCGTCCGACACGGCCATTCTCTACTTCGAGGACTGCAAGATCCCCGCGCGGTACGTGCTGGGCGAAGAGAACGAGGGCTTCTACCACATCATGACCAACTTCCAGGGCGAGCGCCTCACGGCCGCGATCATCGCCTGCGCTGGCATGGAGCTCATGCTGAACGACGCGATCCGCTACGGGCACGAGCGGAGTGCCTTCGGCAAGCCCCTCATCAAGTACCAGGTGTGGCGGCACAAGTTCGTCGAGCACCTGGCGCAGCTCGAGGCTGCGCGGCGGTTGACGTACCACGCGGTCGAGCTGTTCGACGCGAAGGAGAGCCCGGTGAAGGAGATCTCGATGGCGAAGCTCGTCACCGGCGATCTTGCCCAGAAGGTCGCGTACGACTGCCAGCAGTTCTACGGCGGCATGGGCTACATCGAAGAGACGCCGATCGCGCGTGCCTGGCGCGACATCCGCCTCATCACCATCGGCGGCGGCACCAGCGAGATCATGAAGGAGATCGTCTCGAAGCTGGTCGGCTTCTGATCGACCGGAGCGTGCCTTTGCCTGCCGATCGACCGTCGTTATAGAAGAGCCACCATGGTGCGTCGTGACGACTCAGAGCCGACGGACGGGCGACCGGCCGAGCAGGAGGCGGAGTCACGCTGCACTTCACCAGCGGGTGAAAGTCCCGCACGGGTAATCGCCGGAGAGCCCGGAAGCAGGCCACCACCTGAGGCCGAGAAGCCGAAAGGTGAAGCGTGGCGTCGAAAGCCTCGAAAGAGGGAGCAAGTCCGCGGGCCGCAACATGAAGTGAAGCCTGCAGCCTCGACAGACTTACAACGGGAAAGCCGAGCCGCTCATGTCACGGCGAAGGCAACACCCGCTGCCCGAGAGTCCGGATGGGCGGAGGGGTTCCCCGGGGTACAGGGAGCAGCACGCGGACAAGGTGAAGTGCGGAACACGAGAGGTCCGTCTGCGTCGCGGCAGTCACCGCAAGTCGCGCCCTATAAGCCGAAGGTGAAGGGGGCCGATGCGCAGCGGAAGTCCGAGGGGTCCACCGTACCGTTGATGGGCGTGAAGAAGAACGCGCCCGGAGGGAGAGGGCCCTGGGGTGGGAGTGTCGACGAAGCGGGTAAGCGCGAGGGATTGGCCTGCGGGCCTAAACACCCCCCGAGGCGAGAGCCGACGGACAAAGTGCAACAACTGCGACGACGACTGTGGGCGGCCGCCAAGCGGCAACCGGGAAGACGTTTTCACGCGCTGCATGCACAGGTGCTGAGGAGTGACGTCCTCGGTGAAGCGTGGAAGCAGGTGAAGGCCAACCGAGGCGCAGCCGGAGTCGATGGAGTGACGCTGGCTGACGTCGAGGCGTACGGCGTGGAGCGCATGCTTGGTGAGGTGCAGGAAGCGCTGAGAGAAGGAGGGTACCGGGCACCCGCTGTGCTGCGCCGGTACATCCCGAAGGCAGACGGGAAGAAGCGCCCGCTGGGCATCCCGACGGTGAAGGACAGGGTGGTGCAAGCGGCGGTGAAGCTGGTGCTGGAGCCGATTTTCGAGGCGGACTTCAAAGAGTCCTCGTACGGATTTCGGCCGAAGCGCAGCGCCACCGACGCGCTGGAGAAGTTGAGGGTGGAAGGCGCGCGAGGTGGAAACCATGTCCTCGACGCCGACATCCGCGACTACTTCGGCAGCATCAACCACGACACGCTGATGAAGCTCGTCTCAAAGCGAGTCGTCGACCGACAGGTGCTGAAGTTGGTGCGGCAGTGGCTGCGCGCAGGAGTCCTCGACGACGGAAAGCTGACGACACCGACGGTGGGTACGCCACAAGGTGGAGTCATCTCGCCGCTGCTCGCGAACATCTACCTGCACGTCCTCGACGAGGAATGGGAGAGGAAGCACGCGCACCTTGGCGTGCTGGTGCGGTACGCGGACGACTTCGTCGTCGCGTGCAACACGAGGGCGGCGTGCGAGGAGGCCGAACGACACGTCACGCGAGTGATGAAGAAGCTCGACCTGACATTGCATCCTGAGAAGACGAGGCGAGTCGACTTGACCTGGGGGAAACAGGGCTTCGACTTCCTCGGGTGTCACCTGAGGAAGAAGCTGAGCGGGCCCATCTGGGAGAAGGAGAGGAAGCGGTACTACTTCCTCCAGAGGTGTCCCTCGCAGCGCAGCATGAAGCGCGTGCGAGCACG
Source organism: Myxococcaceae bacterium (assembly GCA_016793095.1). GTDB lineage: Bacteria > Myxococcota > Myxococcia > Myxococcales > Myxococcaceae > Xiheimicrobium. Next base: position 216,352 of record JAEUJQ010000005.1, read on the forward strand.
AATCCGAGAGCTGACGCCGCGAGGCCGATGCCATCAGGACGTGCGCGACATCATCAAGACGCTCAACCCCGTTTTGCAGGGGTGGAGCGGCTACTTCCGAAGCGGAAACGCGGCAGAGAAGTTCTGCCAAGTGGACGACTACGTGTACTGGCGGCTGAGGAAGCTGCTGGTGGCGCGCAAGGGGCGACACCTGAAACCCGGTGAAGTGAAGAAGTGGAACCGGGCTTTCTTCAAGAGCCACGGGCTCATCCGACTGAACGGCCGAGTCCAATACCCGGAGGCTGCGTAATGCGACTGTCCGAAACCCCACCGGCAAGCCGTATGCGGGAAATCCGCACGTACGGTTTGAACGGGGGTCGTGCTTCCTTCGCTGTGTCTTTCAACCCGCAGTAAGGAAGCACGATCTACCAATGG
>JAEUJQ010000068.1 GCA_016793095.1 Myxococcaceae bacterium
GGGTGCTCCTCGACGCCGACGTTGAACCAGACGGGCGAATTGAAGGCGACCTTCTGACGCAGGAGGAGGTGCGTCAGCTCGGCGTGGAACGCGGCCTTGTCTTCCGCCGTCGCGAAGTAGCCACCCGTCTCACCCCACGCGGTGATGGTGTCTGCCACGCGACCGACGAGCCGGCGCACGCTGCTCTCGCGCTCGGGCGTGCCCGGGCTGCCACGGAAGTACTTCGAGGCGACGACGTTGGTGGCCAGCATCGACCAGGACTTCGGGACCTCGACGTTCTTCTGCTCGAAGACGACCTTGCCGTCTTCGCCTGCGATGGAGGCGGTGCGGTACTCCCAGGCGATCTCATCAGCCGGGTCGACCCCGGGCGTGGTGAAGAACCGCTTCACCGTCAGCCCCTGGCGCTTGCCGTTGCGCGGCACGGCGCGGTTGTCGATCGCGAGCCCTTCGGACACCGCGGCGTTCATGGGAGCCAGCTCCTTCTCCATGTGTTTCCCCTCCAGTGTTGCAGCGTGGTCTGACGTGTGACTGCCGGTCTGTGTGATGAGTGACGACTGATCAGCCCTCAGGTGGACGCCCCCTGGGGGTGCAAAGAATGAAAGGTGGGAGATTTCGCACCCGGGATCCCTCCCGGACCGGGTGCTACAGGGTGCTTCGCCTCCGAATTGGGAGGCGCGTTATGCGCTCGCCACATTTCGGTGTCAAGCCTAGAGCCCCAACATGTTGTGTCAATTTTTCGTCCGATACCCAAGGCTTAGGGGGTTTTTCCACCCCTGTGGAAAACTCCGTTCGCTCCCGGGCCGGTAAATCGGGCTTTGCGCGAGCCTGGGGTGAAAGGTGGGAGTCGGACCGCATGAGCCTGTCTTCTGCATATCGTCACGGCCCTACATCACTATTCATCGCCCGTTGGTCCCGGGCGTGGCGGCTTTGCTGAAAGTATGTGCTGTGCGTTGATCGCGCTCCTCTCGGAGCCCCGTGTGGCCGAGGCGTTTTGCGTGCGCGCACCATCAGGCTCAACGGCTGACGAGAACGCGCGAAATCGATATCAGCGCGCTCATGCCACCTCCGTATGCCCGACAGGTCTTCGTCTGCACCAACCGCCGCCCCGACGGAGCGCCCAAGGGGTGCTGCGCTTCGAAGGGGGGCGACGAGCTGCGACTCGCGCTCAAGAAAGAGCTCGACGCGCAGGACGTGAAGAACACCCGCATCAACGGCGCCGGCTGTCTCGACGCCTGTGAGCGCGGAATGGCGATGGTCGTCTACCCGGAGCAGGTCTGGTACGGCCCGGTCACGCAGGCAGACGTGAAGGAGATCGTCTCCTCACACCTGAGGGACGGGCAGCTCGTCGAGCGGCTGGTGATGAAGCTGCCGATCGAGCGCAAGAAGTGACGCGCGAGGGGCCCCGTCTCAGCGCCGGCTGCCGAAGAGGCGCAGGATGCTGAGGAAGAGGTTGATGAAGTCGAGGTACAGCATCAGCGCGCCGTTGATGGCGAGGCTGCCGACGCTCGCGTAGCCGCTCGAGGCGTGGAACTGGCGCAGCTTCTGGGTGTCGTACGCGGTGAGCCCGGCGAAGACGACGACGGCGGCGCAGCTCTTCACGAAGCCGAGCAGGTCGCTCTGCAGGAAGATGTTCACCACGCCGGCGATCAACACGCCCACGAGACCCATGAAGAGGAAGGTGCCCCAGGCCGAGAGGTCCTTCTTCGTCACGGTGCCGTAGACGCTCATGGCCCCGAACATGGCCGCGGTGATGAAGAAGGCCGTCGAGATCGAGCCCAGGTTGTAGACGAAGAAGATGGCCGAGAGCGTCAGGCCCGAGAGGAACGAGTACCCGAGGAAGAGGGCGCCCGCGACGGTCGCGCTGATGCGGTGCGCGATGGCCGAGAAGGCGAACACCACCACCAGCTCGGCGATGATCAGGGGCAGGTAGAGGCCGCGCACGATCGAGAAGGCCTCCTGGCTCGACGCGACGAACCAGGCGGTGCCCGCCGTGAGCACCAGCCCTGCCACCATCCACCGGTACACCTTCGCCATGAAGGCGGCCGCCGACTCCTCCGAGAGGAGGGCCGCGGCTGAGGGGAGTCCGAACTGCTGCTGCTGCTGGGGATCGAAGGCCATGGTGTCTTCCGCTCCTGTGTGGCCGCCTGTGGAGACGGCGAGCCTGTCAAACGTGCGTCTACCTCACCCGGGCCGGCGCTGCCGAGTGCAACGACGACGCCACCTCGGCGGTGAGTAAGGGCAACACCCCGCCGCCGCCAACGATGTTGACGATGTGAGAGATCGAGCCGCGGCACACGCCGCCCCAGGCTGGCTGGTCGGGCAGGCCGACGGACGCATAGGACGAGAAGTCGACGTAGAGGTCGGCCCACGATTGCTGCTGGCCGGCGCAGAGCAGGTGCCGCTCGGGGCGGATGTCGATCACCTCCTGCACCACGAAGCCGCCACCTGACACGTCCTCCACCGCGCGCTGGCAGAGCGTCTCCCAGTCGAGCGCCTCGCCGTACGCCGCCTTCACGCGCTCGGCGAACGAGGGCTCGCCCCGGGTGCGGCCCACGAAGACCGCGCGGCCCCCGTAGTCCCACGAGCGCTTGAGAACGTAGCGATCGGGGTTGGCGCGCACCTGCTCGAGCCGCTGGTCGCCCTTGAACAGCCGCGTCCACGGCACCGAGGTGCGAATGGCCTCGAGCTCGTCGTCCGAGAGCCCGGCGGCCTTCGCGATGGCCCGGTCCTCCACCGCCTCGGACAGGAGGCCGAACACGGCCTTCACCTCGACCTGTGACGCCGGCGGATTGAGCACCACCGCGCGGGTCCCGTTCGGCTCGGCGAGCAGGGCCTTCACGAAGTCCGCGCCGGCGAGGTCGGGCTCCTCGAGGCGGCGGACGAAGAGGTGCCGGTAGACGAGATCGACGGGCTTGCCGTTGGCGAGCAGCCGGTCGGTGCCCGAGAGCTGGTCTGGATGCACGACCTCGGCCTCGACGCCGAGCTCGTTGAACCGCGCGCACAGGGCCCGCTGCTCGGTGAGCTGGGCGTCGTTGCGGCGGCAGAGCAGGATCATGCGGGCAGGCCGCTGCCCCGGCCGCACCTTCGCGTAGCCAGCCATCAGCGCGTCGAACAGGGCCCGGGCGTTGCTGCCGTTCTGGCGCTGCCAGGCGGAGATCTGCGCCTCGGTGGCGCCCCAGTGCCGGCCCACCACCTCGAGGAAGGTGTCGGCGGCGATGTCGCTGTACGCCTGCATGGCGGGAATGGTGGCGTTGAGCTCGAGGGCCTGCACCGAGTCGCGCACGAAGAAGTCGACGCGCGTGGTGACGAGCGTGTCGACGCGTCGGAAGGTGGCGTCGGCGAGGGTCTGTTCGAGCGGAGAGAGCCCGTTGAAGACGATCTCCCGGCGCAGGCCGTCGAGGACCGCGCGAGACATCTTGAGGCCGGCGGAGGCGAGCAGGGCGGCCAGGCGCTGCCGGCGGGCAAGCTCCTTCGCGTCGACGATGACGGGGGTCGCGGTGATGGGGATCGGACGGATCGAGCCGTCCTCCTTCTTCGTCACGGCGAGCCCGCGCTCGGCGGCCAGCTTCGCGAGGGTCGGTCCGAAGGCGCTCGCGTCACGCTCCAGCGCCACGCGGAGCTCAGGCTCGATCGTCATCATGCCGAGGAACGTTGGCGAGAGCGGCTCGCACTTCAAGACGAAATCAACCTGCTCGAACTTCTGGCATGCTGCCGCGCGATGCAGCCTCGAACACCCGTCAAAGCGCTCTTCGACGCCCACGGCATCGGCCCCAACGCGTCGCGCCTCCCCGACTTCGAGCAACGACGCGCCCAGTTGCTCTTCACGTTGCTCAAGGAGCGCGCGTTCCCCGACGGGTGGTGGCACGGGGACGACCTCGAATCGGCGGTGCGGGTCATGCAGGGGCGCTTCGCCGATCTCGGGCTGGTGGCGCCGCTCGATCTGAAGGATCTGCAGCGCTCGGCGCGTGGGCACGTGGTGCAGCTCGAGGGCGAGGACGTGCTGCGCCGGCACCTCATCGGCCACGTCGTGCGCGAGGCGAACGGGTTCCTCGCGGGCCTCGAGCGCGCCCACCGCTTCTACGCGTTCGCGAGCAACCTGCCGTCGTGGAACCCGGCGGAGCCGGTGTGGCTCCTGCTCACCGCCGACGAGCGCACGCAGCTCCTCGCGGCGGGGGTGCTGCACCTCGCGTCGGGGATCGAGCGCCGGTACGATCCCATCGCCACACCGAAGCTCGAAGAAGAGGACTGATGGCTCGCCTGGTGGAGTTCTTCTTCGACTTCATGAGCCCGTATTCGTACCTCGCGGCGACGCGGGTCGAGGCGATGGTGGGGCCGGCCGGCGGAGAGGTCGGCTGGCGCCCGTGCTTTCTGCCCGCCGTGCTCAAGGCGACGGGCAACCAGGGCCCCGGCGAGAACCCGGTGAAGCTGCCGTACGTGATGAAGGACGTGGTCGCCTGGGCCGAGCTCCTGGGGTTGCCACCACTCGTGATCCCCGAGGGCTTCCCGTTCCTCGCGACCCAGGCCGATCGCTGCGCGCTGGTCGCGCTCGACGAGGGCAAGGGCCCCGCGTTCTGCAAGGCGATGTTCAACACCATCTGGCGTGACGGCCGGACCCCCGACGAAGCCGCCATCTCCGACGTGCTGGGCGCAGTGGGCCTCGACGCCGCGAAGGTGCACGCCCTCGCCTCGAGTCAGCCCCTGAAGGACCGGCTGCGCGCGAACACCGACGAGGCGGTGCGCCGCGGCGCGTTCGGCGTGCCCGCCTTCTTCGTCGGTGACGAGCTGTTCATGGGTAACGATCGGCTCGACTTCGTGGTGCGCGCGCTCGCCCGAAGCTGAGGCCGCGACCACCAGGCGTACGGGCCCAGCAGGGCCCCGAGCAGGCGAGCCCGACGCCCGCCCCAGCGCTCCACCGCCGAGCGCGGCATGAGGCCTCGGGCTGGTGCGCCGGCTGACCGCGAGCGCTTCGGGTGTCGGAGCGAGTGCGAGCACGGCCGGCCCGAGCATGGACCTCGCTGGTGGCGGGACACACGGCCGGCCGTCGCAGCCCTGGTGAGGCTCCAGCGCCGCGTCGGCGGTGGCAGGGAGACCGCGGGAGCCGTCAGCCAGGGTGCGTTTCTGCTGGCCTTGCGCATGGCGCGACCCTTGAATCCGCCGGGCTTTCGAACACCCGACGGGGGTCACGCACATGCTGCACGTTCTGGTGGTGATGGCGCTGGCGCAGCCGAAGCTCGCGCCCCAGCGACACGACGGAGTGCCAGTCGGCCGGGGTACCACCCTGGCGACGGTGACGCTGACGAAGCCCACCGGCGGCTGGTCGGTGGGCCGCATGCTGAAGGTCGAAGGCCGCGTGAGCGACACCTCCATCGATCCGGTGACGGTCAGCATCAACGGTGACCGCTACCTGATGCGGACCCGCAGCGGCGCCTTCTCTCGCGAGTTCCCCGCGGCGTCGGGGAAGAACGTCGTCACGGTGCTCGCCACCAACATGGCTGGCACGGCGCGCGCGCAGGCCACCACGTACGCGCAGATCCCTCCGGTGCCCATGAAGGTGATCCTCACCAGCGACACCGACGGCGTGTACACCGACCTGCACGTCTACGAGCCGACCGACTCGAGCGAGTCCGGGCGCACGCTCGACCCGACGAAGATGGCGCATGTCTACTGGGCGGACACCTCGAGCCCGTCGGGCGGCACGTTCTTCCTCAACGAGCAGCAGGGCGACTTCGATCAGCCCGGCTACGGCCCGTACCTCTACGTGCACCGCGCGCCCCCGAGGGGCACCTACCTGATCGCCGCGAACTACTGGCCGAGCGGCGACAAGGCGCACACCATCGCGACGCTGAACGTCTCGCTCTTCGAGGGCACGCCGAACGAGATCAAGAAGACGGTGAAGATCCCGCTGGCGACGCCGGGCTCGACGCGGGTGCTGGCCTGGGTGCTGAACCTCGGCGGCGGTCGCGCGCTCGTCTACGTGCCCACGTCGGATCCGAAGCCCACCGACGAGCGCTGGCCGGTGAACCTCGACGACGCCGCGAAGCAGATGCAGACCGAAGGCGGCGGCGGTGAGGGCGGCTACTGATCATGAGCGCGCTGATCCTCCTGCTGCTGGCGGCCGGGCCCGAGGCGGGCCCACCGGTCACGCTGCTCCGCCAGGCCGTCGCTGACGCCGCGATCGCCCAGGTGAAGAAGATCGACGCGCGCTGGAACCCCGAGCAGCGCGACTGCGCCGGACTCGTGCGCTTCTCCCTGCGGCAGGCGTACAAACGCGTCGACCCGAGGCGCCTCGAACGCCCGCTCTTCTCCACCGCGACCGGCCCGGCCGACTTCGCCGACGCCGAGACCATGCTGGGCTTCAACCTCACCGGCCTCGGCCGTGACGAGCGCGCGCTCACCGTGAAGACGGGCGACGTGCTCGCCTTCCGCCAGGCCCGCGACTCGGGCGACGTCTTTCACCTGATGCTCGTCGTCGCGCCGTCGGACAAGGCGCACGGCGAGATCCACGTCGTGTACCACCCGGGCGAGAAGGACGCGCCCGTTCGCGTCGGCCGCTTGAGCGAGCTGATGCGGGAGGCTCCGGGCGAGTGGCGCCCGGTGCCGCAGAACCCGTCGTTCCTCGGCTTCTTCCGCTTCAAGGAGTGGACGTCATGAGCGAACCCCAGCCGCCGTCTCCGCCGCCGAACCCCTCGCCGCAGCCGCCCGCCCCGGGCGGAGGCGGGGGCAACCGCGGCGCCATCATCGCCATCATCGGCGTGGTGCTCGTGGTGGGCATCGTCGTGGCCGTCGTGGAGTCGCGCGGCAAGCAGCCCACCCCTCTGAAGGACGGCCCGATCCCCGGGCTGCCGCCGCCCGTGACGCAGCCCACCGGCGCCTTCGACACGCCGAACCGCCCGGAGCCCACCTACGCAGCGCTCGAGGAGGCGCCCGCCCAGGACACGCCCGAGCTCTTCTGGCTCTCGGTGGCGAACCCCAGGCAGGTGCACCAGACGCTGCGCTCGAACGCGTGGCTCGGCAAGGCGATGAAGGACCCCGTGGGGCAGGGCTTCGTGGCGGCCTGGGGCGGCTTCTTCGGCACCCGCGGCGAGGACATCGGCAAGGCCTTCTCGGGGGCGGTCGCCGATCTCGTGCTCGATCAGGTGCTCGGCACCCCGTACCGCATCGTCTGGTACGGCGGCGAAGGCGCGAAGGGCGCTCCGGCGGTGATCGTCCCGTCTCCGGGTGGCTCGGCGGTCACCGCGTTCGACACGCTCGTGCAGGTCGCGGCCTCGGGCGGCTTCGATCCGCCCTCGTGCGTGAAGTCGGCCGGGGCCGGCGCCGACGGCGGCGCCTCTGCGGAGTCGATCCACCGCATCGTGCTGGCCGACAAGATCGTCTTCGCCGCGAAGCTGGCGGATCGCATCGTGCTCGCGCCGCGTCCCCAGGCCGCGATGCTGGCCATGTGCCACGAGCTGTCGAAGGGAGAGCCGAAGGCGGGCGTCGCGGTGTCGCTGGGCTTCTCGCTCGGCGCCTCGGGGCGCGGCACCCAGAGCCTCGGCGCAGTGCTGGGCGTGGGCGACGTGGCCGAGCTGGACTTCGGCGTCGAGAGCGACGGCTTCGTGCCGAAGGGACTGGGCGCGACCCTCGACGGCCCGGGGCGGTTGGCAGCGGTCGAGCCCTCGCAGGACCTGCTCAAGGCGATCCCCGAGCGGAGCGGCGTGGTGCTCTTCCTCGCCGTGAAGCTCCCGAAGGAGCTGACCGCGACGGCCCTGCGCGACACGCTCGGCGCCGACGGAGAGGACTTCAAGAAGACCCGCAAGGAATGGCCGGCCGGCGACCCGCGCCAGGTGGCGGTGGTGTGGAACCCGCGGGGCAATCGCAACACCGAGGTCGCGGTGCTCTGGGCCAACGTCGCGGACGAGCAGGCGCTCGCCGGGGCGATGACGAAGGGCAACGGGGCGCTCCAGGCGGGCAAGGCGTGCAGCGTGCTGGCCTACGCGTCGACGAAGGAGCTGATGGCCGATCTGCAGGCCTCGTGCAGCGGCAAGAAGCCCTCGCTGATGCAGGCGGCGCAGCCGGTGGTGAAGGGCCTGACGCAGAACGCGTCGCTCGCGCTCACCGTCAACCTGGGCCGCGTGCTCTCGCAGCTCACCATCGACGGCTGGCTGTCGGAGCACCCGACGCCGAACGCCACCACCGGGCCGCAGGAGATCGAGGCCGCCCGCAAGCTGCTCGAGGAGCTGCCCACGGTGGGCTTCCGCGCGACAGTGGGCGCCGACGGGAAGGTCGTCTCTGGAGGGTTCCGGTCATGAAGACGCTGCGTCTGTTGATCGTGCTGCTGGTCGCCGCGCCCGCGTTCGCGAAGCCCATCTACGTGACGGTGCCGCGCAGCTTCGGCCCCAACGAGTCGCCCCGGCTCGAGGTGTCCTTCGCTGAGAAGGAGCCCGTCGAGCTGCGGGTGCTCAAGCCGAAGAACCTCGACGCGTTCTTGAAGGGGCAGCAGGCGCTGCGCCGCGCGTACGATCCTCCGCCGACGCTGGCGAACCCCGGCCGCGCCCTGTCCCGTGGCATCAACGCGGTGGGGAGCCCCGTCGATCTGCTGCGCTTCTCGCTAGGCGGCGCGTTCCGCAAGACGGTGCTGCCGGCCCTCGCCGACGCGCCGGCGCCGATGACGGCGGACCCGGTGCAGCTCGATCAGGGCCCCGAGCGGCTCATCGGGGTGCCCGCGAACATGGAGCTCGTGCGCAGCCAGTGGCTCAACCTCGATCTCGGCGGCAACGATCGCGACTTCAACGTGCCCGGCTTCGAGCAGTGGAACTCGAGCTCGGGCTTCCAGGATCGCAGCGTGCTGCTCGATCCCCTCCCGGCCGGCGTCTACGTCGTGCAGATGGTGCAGGGCGCCATCGAGGGCCAGGTGGTGCTGGTCGTCACCGAGCTCACCGCCGTCGTGAAGCAGACCGACGCCGAGGTGCTGGTCCGCGTCGCCGGCCGCGATCAGCAGGCGAAGACGGGCGTCGCGGTGAAGGTGCTCGCCGGCAAGCAGGTCATCGAGGGCAAGACGAACGAGCACGGCGAGGTGCGCCTGTCGACCACGGAGCCGCGCCTGATCGTCACCGCGACGAACGGCGCCGACACCGCGCTCATCGACACCGACTTCTTCTCGACGCTCGCGGTGGTGCCCGACGTCTTCCTCTACTCCGATCGCCCCATCTACAAGCCGGGCGACACCGTGCGCTTCCGCGGCGTGCTGCGGCAGCCCGAGAGCGCGCTCGCGCGCCTCTTCAAGCCGAAGAAGCCCGAGGTCGAGGTCCAGTTGCTCTCGGACGGCCCGGTGGTGAAGGGCAAGGCGAAGGTGGACGAGTTCGGCGCGTTCTCGGGGCAGCTGACGGTGCCCACCGGCCTGCCCACCGGCGTGCTGCGGCTCACCGCGAAGGTGGACGGGCCCGATCACCAGTCCGAGGCGCGCGTGCAGGAGTACGTGAAGCCCACCTTCTTCATCGAGGTGCAGACGGACGAAGAGACCGTCACCCCGGGCGGCGCCATCAAGGCGAAGCTGCGCGCGCGGCGGTACGCGGGCGGCGCGCCGAAGGGCACGAAGTACCTCGTCTACCTGTACCGCACGCAGGTCGACTCGCCGGCCTGGGTCGACGACTCGGGCCTCGGCGGAAAGGGGTCGGCCGTCACCTACGGCACGCCGTCCACCACCGAGGGCACGCTCTCGGTGCCGCAGAAGCTCTATGCCTCGGCCGAGGGCTACGGCGACGTCTGGGAGTCGGCCGCCACCTTCGATGATCAGGGCGAGGCGCAGATCTCGGTGCCGGTGCCCGCGCTGCAGGCCGGCGACGAGCGCAAGCCCTGGCGCTACTCGGTGTCGGTGCGCGCGCGCGACGATCAGGGCACCTTCGCGAACGCCGCGAAGAGCTTGTTCCTCGCCGAGAGCGATCTGCTCGGGTCGGTGCTCGCCCGCCAGCGCGTCACCCGACCCGGCGACATCGCGCGCTTCTCGGTGCGCGCCACCACGCTGTCAGGCAAGCCCTACGGCGTGACGAAGGGCGAGGTGCAGTTCGTGCTGCTCGGCGCCGACGGCACCACCACCAACCTCACGAAGCAGGAGTTCTCGACCCAGGACGACGGCGTCGCGCGGCTCGAGGTGAAGGGCGACAAGCCGGGCGTCGTCGAGGCGCAGGTGACGCTGAAGGACAAGAAGGGCCTCTCGTGGACCGGCACCACCACCACCCTCGTGCTGGGCAGCGGCGGCGAGGCGGTGATGCAGGTGCCCACGCTGACGCTCGAGGCGCTCGGCGGCGTCATGGAGCCCGGCGACACCGCCGAGGTCGTCGGCCTGTTGCCCAACGGCTGGGGCGTGAAGGAGGCCAACGAGGGCAGCGTGTGGGTGACCCTCACCGGCGCCGGCATCTTCAAGACCGAGCGCGTGCCGGTGAAGGGCCAGACGGTCGTCTACAAGTTCCCCATCGAGAAGCGCTTCGGCGGCGCCGTCTACGCCGCGCTCGCGTACCCCTCGGCGGCCGGCCGCTGGGAGGAGCGCATCGCCGGCTTCCGCATCGTGCCGAAGGAGCGCACGCTGTCGGTGCAGGTCAACGCAGAACGGCCCGAAGCGGCGCCGCTCACCGTCCAGACGCTCACGTTGCGCGTCACCGATCACCTCGGCCGGCCCGTGCAGGCGCAGGTCTCGGTGGGCGTCGTGGACAAGGCCGTCTACGCGCTGCAGAGCGAGTTCCGCCCCGGCATCGTCGAGTTCTTCTACCCGGTGGGCCGCGACAACGTGTCCACCTTCTCGTCGAGCGAGTTCCAGGGCTACGGCTACGGCGAGCGCATCGCCCAGCTCCTCGCGAAGCTGCCGAAGCGCCAGTTCGCCGCGGTGAAGCCTCCCACGAAGCCCCAGAAGGAAGACGACACGGTCTACTGGAACCCGGCGATCACCACCGACCGCGACGGGCGCGCGACGGTGACGTTCAAGCTGAACTCCATGCAGACGCTGTGGACGGTGACGGCGGTGGCGGTGGATGCGTCGGGCCGCTTCGGCGAGGCGACGAGCGAGTTCGCGACCCGCGGCGCGCTCGTGGTGGCGGCGAACCTGCCCCAGTTCCTGCGGCAGGGTGACGTGGCGACGGGCTCCATCCGCGTGACGCCCGGGCAGAACGGGCCGGGGCAGGGCACGGTGACGCTCGACTACGCGGGCCAGGGCGCGGTGACGCTCGCCGCGAAGACCGAGACGCTGACGCTCGCGAAGGGCGGCGAGGCGATCGTCCCCCTCGAGCTCAAGGCCGACAAGTCGGGCGAGCTGAGCCTCGGCCTGCGCGCGAAGGGCCTCGGCGACCCGATCAGCGACGTGAAGCGCGTGGCGGTGCTGCCGGCCGCCATCGAGGAGGACATCGCGGTGTCGTCGGTGAACGGCGGTCAGCTCTCGCTGCCGGTGCCCGCAGGCGCCCAGGTGCTCACCAGCCGCCTCACGCTCGCGCCGTCGATGGTGGACGTGGCCCTGTCGAACGCGCGCGACATGCTCACGTACCCGCACGGCTGCGTCGAGCAGCTCGTCTCCACCACCGTGCCGAACGTCGCGCTCTACCGCACGCTCGAGAGGCTCAAGGGCCTCGACGCGCTCGACAAGGACAGCCTCACGCTCCTGTCCGAGGCGAAGAGCCGCTCGGTGCAGGGCACCGGCCGCATCCTCGACATGGCGGTGAAGGGCGGCGGCTTCACCTGGTTCTCTGGCTACAGCGAGCCGTCCCTCGAGATGACGCTGATCGCCCTCGACGGGCTCGCCTACGCCGCCGAGGCGGGGCTGGTCGACAAGAACGACGCGCGGCTCACCGAGAGCGCTGCCTGGCTCGACGGGCGCACCGATCTGCCGCCGGGCCTCGAGGCGACGCGCACGTACGTGCTGGCGCGGCTGCAGGGCAACCGGCAGGCCGCGAAGGTGCGACAGCTCGTGCAGGACGCGAAGCCCGACGATCTCTACTCGCTCGCCCTCGCGGTGCTGTCGGCCGAGCACGCCGGCGTGGCGAACGAGCCCGAGGTGAAGGATCGCATCGCCGCGCTCGCCGATGAGTCACGCAAGGGCGTCATCTCGAACGCCGTCTTCAAGCCCACCGAGACGTTCTTCCGCTACCCGCTGCGCAACGTCGGCTTCACGGCGATCCTCGCGCACGCGGCCAGCCTGAAGGACACCGACGTCGATCGCACCCGCGCGCGCGTGCTGCAGCTGCTCGCCGACCCGGGCCTGTCCACGTTCGAGCGCTCCACCGCGCTGCTGCACAGCCAGTGGCTGATCGAGCGCGACATCAAGGCGATGAAGAAGCTGTCGCCCCCGTCGGTCGAGGGCGCGCAGGTCGAGCTCGTGCCGGCGGGCCTGGGGCTCGTGGCCACCGTCGATCCCACCGCGGCGCAGCTCAAGGTCGGCGCGTTCGACGGCGTCGCCACCTGGAAGGCGCGCGTGCGCATTCCGCTCGAGAGCGTGCAGGCGAAGGGCGAGGGCATGTCGATCGCCCGCGGCTACTTCGTGCTGCGCGGCGATCAGAAGGTGGCGCTCACAGACGGCGAGAGCGTGAAGCAGGGCGAAGACGTGTACGTCGAGCTCACCCTCGACGCGCGCAACGAGGACCGGTGGCGCTCGATCCGCTCGGCCTACTACGTGATGGAAGACGCGATCCCCGCGGGGTTCACCGTGCTGCAGGAGGACAAGCAGTACCGCGGCGCGCCCCTCAACCTGCCGCTCACCCACGAGGCGCTCAAGAAGCGCGCGTACACGCCTGAGCGCATCACCTGGTACTTCGAGGAGAAGGCCTGGTGGTCGGCGAGCCCGCGCGTCGTCGGCTACGTGCTGCGCGCGCAGTTCCCCGGCACCTTCACCGCGCCCCCGGCCACGCTCGAGGACATGTACGCGAGCCAGGTCGCCGCCCGCACGACCAGCGCGAAGCTGTCGATCGCGAAGTGACGTGACGGCGCTCGCGCTGCTGCTGCTCGCCGCGGTGCCACGCCTGTCGGTGGCGCCCGGTCTCGAGCCTGCCTTCGAGGTGCAGCGCGCCGCCGTCGCGAGCTGGGAGGCCCTCGACGGCCTCTTCCTGACGCACGCCTCGCGGCCGGCGCCGGCGCCGAAGGTGGCGATCGTGATCGAGAAGAGCCGCCTCGAGCCGGGCCGGGCAGGGCAGAGCGAGCTGGGCCGGGTGTTTCTGCGGCAGCAGGCGCCGAACGCCTTCACGGCCATCGAGAAGCAGTGGCTCGCGCACGAGCTCGCCCACCAGTTCCTGCTGCAGAGCTGCGCGCCCGCGACCGACGACGCGCTCTTCCACGAGGCGTTCGCGATCACCACCGCCGGCGAGCTCGAGGCCTGGCGAGAGGGTGACTACCAGTCGATGTCCGACGCGGTGAAGGTGCTGAAGGGGGCCTCGTCGCTCGACACCCCGAAGGCCCGCCGCGCGCTCGCCCGCCTGCTCGTCGAGACCCTCGGGCCGAACGATCGGCTGCCGCGGGTCATCGCCCAGCGCCTGCCCGCCTGCGACGGCGCGACGAAGTGGACGAAGCTGAGCGTCGACGAGCTGACGGTGCTCGACAGCCCCGCGGGAGACACGGCCTTCGTGATCATGAGCCGGCACTCGGGCGAGGTGCTGGCGTCGGGCGGCGACGTGAGCCGCGCGCGCCCGTTCGGCTCGACGCTGAAGCCGTTCCTCTACGCGTCCTCGACGAGCCTGCCCGAGCTGCCGCCGCGCATCGGCGATCAGGAGTGGGCCTGCGGCGACGTGCTGCCGGCGAAGCTGCGCGGGGCCGAGGCGGTGCTGCTGTCGTGCAACGGCTGGTTCCTCGACTGGGCGGCCGCGCAGCCGGGCGTCGAGCGCTTCGGGGCGTGGGGCACCGTCTTCCTCGCGCTCGGCCTGGCGCGCCTGCCCGAGCACATGAGCGAGGCGATCGGCCTGCGCTCGACGCTGTCCCTCTCTCCGCTCGCGATGGCCGCAGCGTACCGGCTGCTCGCGGAGGCGCGGCCCGACGTGATCGCGATGATGCGGCGCAACGGCAAAGAGGGAACGCTGGCGAAGCTGCCCGACTCCGAGCGGCTCGCGCAGCTGGGCACCAAGACCGGCACCGTGCGCGACGGCGCGTCCCGCCCGCTCGCAGGGTGGCTCGTCGGCGTGATGGACGACTTCGTGATCGTGCAGGTGATGCCGGGGCGCGCGCCGCGACAGTTCACCTCCGACTTCCTCGCCCTGGTGGACCGCGCGAAGGGCTTCAAGGCGCGAGACGCCGTCGAGGTGCAGGTCTTCTCGCTCTTGACGCCCGCGCAGCTCGACGTGCGGTGCGAGCGTGGCTTCGCGGTGACGCCGGCCGGCCCGGAGCCGCTGTCCGGCGACTGGAGCCGCCTCGCTGACGCGCTGCCGAAGGGCCGCCTCGTGTGCCTCACGACGCCGTTCGAGATCCGCATCCCGAAGACGACCGAGGGCCGGGCGTACGCCGGGACGTTCCGCCGCGATCCGCCCGCCCCCTACGTTCCTCCTCAGGGCATGACGGTGTCGGAGAAAGAGCGCCGCGCGCGGACCGGGAGCGAGGCGATCTTCCGCACCACGCGCCTGCTCTACGTCACCGGCGTGCTCGCGTCGGAGGACGCCACCATCGTCGGAGAGCCGCGCGCCGCCCTCGCGCGGGTCATCTCGCACAACGCTGGCACCCACGAGCGGCACGGCTCGAGGCCGGTCTGCGACACCACGCACTGCCAGGTCTTCCTCGGCACCACGCGCGCGGGCGAGTCCGACGCCGAGTCCCTGAGCCGGCCCATCGCGAAGAAGGGCTGGCTGCCGTTCTCGCGAGGCGGCGACGAGCCGTGGACCCAGACCCGACCGCGCAAGGACGTCGAGAAGGCGCTCGGGCTCGGGCTGGCCTCGGTGTCCCGGCTCGAGGGGAAGGACGGGCTCCTGCGCATCGTGCGCACCGTCACCGAGGGCGCCGCGACGTACGAGGACGTCGAGCAGACGCTCTGTGAAGATCTGCGCGCGCCGCTCAAGCTGCCGTCGTGTCCCACCAGCGCGACGTGGACCGGGACGAGCGTCGAGTTCTCGGGTGTCGGCAAGGGCCATGGGCTCGGGCTCGACGTCGAGGCCGCCCGCAGGAGCGGCGACGATCAGGACACCATCTTGAGGAAGGCCTACCCATGAGCCGGGTGAAGCGGTCGATCCGGGGAGGCCTTGTGCTGGTCGGCGCTCGGCCCCGCGCCACGCCAACGGCGCGGTCCCGGTCTGCCCCGCGGCCGAGGAGAAGGCCCGACGCGCGAGCTGGTGCACCGGGGTGTTCGGGTGGATCAGGCGCTCAGCACCTTGTGAACGCCACCTCGGCGCGCCACCGCGAACCGCCCTCGACGCGCACCTCGGGGGCTCCGGCGCGCGGAGAGAGGAGGAGAGCCACTGCGCTCGTGCTGGTGTTCGCGTCGCTCTTCGCCGGGGTGGCGAGCGCCGGGCCGTACGGGTGGGGTGTGGACGGCGGGGTGACGTTGGAGCAGCGCTTCCCTCCGCCCGAGGGCTTCACCCGGGTGAGCGCCGAGCAGGGCAGCTTCGGCGCGTGGCTGCGCGGGTTGCCGCTCGCGCCCGAGGGCACGCCGGTGTTGCTGCACTCCGGAGCCGAGAAGGCCCGGCAGGACGTGCACGCGGCGGTGATCGACCTCGACGTCGGCACGAAGGATCTGCAGCAGTGCGCCGATGCGGTGATGCGGCTGCGCGCGGAGTGGCTCTACGGCACGGGCAAGGCGAAGGCCGTGAGCTTCAACGACACCGGCAAGGGCGCGCCGATGCCGTTCTCCCGGTGGGCGAAGGGCGAGCGGCCGAAAGCGAAGGGCAACGCGCTGGTGTGGAGCGCGACGGCGAAGCCGGACGAGAGCCGCGCGAGCTTCCGGGCGTACCTCGACACGGTCTTCATGTGGGCGGGCACCAGCTCGCTCGAGAAGCAGCTGGTGAAGCGCCCGCTCGACGCCATCGCCCCCGGAGACGTCTTCATCAAGGGCGGCTTCCCGGGCCACGCGGTGATCGTGCTCGACGTGGCGAAGAGGGGCGACGAGGCGCGGCTGCTCCTGGGGCAGAGCTACATGCCCGCCCAGAACCTGCACGTGCTCAAGCAGGCCGACGGCGACCCCTGGTTTTCCGCGCCGACGGCCGATGCGAAGTACGAGACACCGGAGTGGACGTTTCCTCCCGGCAGCCTGCGCACCTGGTAACGCACGGCTTCCGCCGACGCGGGGACGTGACACCGGAGTGGGGGCTTCCTCCCGACCGCTTGCGCACCTGGTGACGGACCGCTTGCGCGGCGCGCTCATTTCGCCATCGTTCGCGAAGCTCGAAGCCGCCGACCTGTCCCAGCGGGGCGTGGGCTTCGCTGACATCCCGGGCGCGTGTGAGCGCAACGTGGTCGCGCAGATCGTCCGGGTGACGGCTGGGCGCGTCGTGCGGGCGTGGGACTCGAAGCACGCCCCGTGAGCCGCAGGGGGGTGGCTCCCGGCACCGGCGGGGCCTCGTGGCGCTTGTGAGCGCTCCCGCTCAACGGTAACTCCGCGCCCATGCAACTCCTCAGCGTGAAGCAGGCCCTCGGCGGCGCCGTCCCCGCGGGCACGAAGGTCGAGGTCCGTGGCTGGGTGCGCACCCGCCGTGACTCGAAGGCGGGCATCTCGTTCGTGAACGTGCACGACGGCTCGTGCCAGGACCCGGTGCAGGTCGTCGCGCCCAGCGCGCTGCCGAACTACCAGGACGGCGTGTTGAAGTTGACGGCCGGCGCCAGCGTGATCGCCCGCGGCACCCTCGTGCAGAGCCAGGGCAAGGGCCAGGCGATGGAGATCCAGGCCGACGAGGTGCAGGTCGTCGGCCTCGTCGACGACCCCGATCACTACCCGATCACCCCGAAGCAGCACTCCCTCGAGTTTCTCCGCGAGCAGGCGCACCTGCGCGTGCGCACCAACACCTTCGGCGCCGTCGCGCGCATCCGCCACCACGCGGCGCAGGCGATTCACCGCTTCTTCCACGAAGAGGGCTTCTTCTGGGTGAACACGCCGATCGTCACCGCGAGCGACGCCGAGGGCGCCGGCCAGATGTTCCGCGTCTCGACGCTCGATCTCGCCAACCTGCCCCGCACCGACGCCGGCAAGCTCGACTTCGCGAAGGACTTCTTCGGTAAGGAGGCCTACCTCACCGTCTCGGGTCAGCTGAACGTCGAGGCGTACTGCCTCGCGCTCTCGAAGGTGTACACGTTCGGGCCCACCTTCCGCGCCGAGAACTCGAACACCACGCGGCACCTCGCCGAGTTCTGGATGATCGAGCCCGAGATCGCGTTCGCGAACCTGAACGACGACGCCGACCTCGCCGAGCGGTTCCTCAAGTACGTCTTCAAGGCGATCCTGAACGAGCGCCTCGACGACATGAAGTTCTTCGAGGAGCGCGTGCAGAAGGGCGTCATCGAGCGCCTCGAGAAGTTCATCGCGTCGTCCTTCGAGCGCATCGACTACGGCAACGCGATCGAGATCCTGAAGAAGTCGGGCAAGAAGTTCGAGTACGCGCCCGAGTGGGGCAAGGACCTGCAGACCGAGCATGAGCGCTACCTCACCGAGGAGCACGTCGGCCGCCCGGTGGTGGTGATGAACTACCCCGAGCAGATCAAGGCGTTCTACATGCGCATGAACGACGACGGGAAGACGGTGGCCGCGATGGACGTGCTGGCCCCCGGCATCGGCGAGATCATCGGCGGCAGCCAGCGCGAGGAGCGCCTCGACCTGCTCGACGCCCGCATGAAGAAGATGGGCCTCGAGCCCTCGCA
Organism: Myxococcaceae bacterium; assembly: GCA_016793095.1. Classification (GTDB taxonomy): domain Bacteria; phylum Myxococcota; class Myxococcia; order Myxococcales; family Myxococcaceae; genus Xiheimicrobium. Next base: position 17,773 of record JAEUJQ010000068.1, read on the forward strand.
CTACTGGTGGTACCGCGACCTGCGCCGCTACGGCTCGGTGCCGCACGCCGGCTTCGGGCTCGGCTTCGAGCGCCTGATCGTCTACCTGTGCGGGCTGCAGAACATCCGCGACGCGATCCCGTACCCGCGCGTGCCCGGCTGGGCGCAGTTCTAAGGGGCCCCGTGAGTGACGAACTCGAAGACGCGCTGACCGATCTCGACGCAGGCAACGAGTCGCCTGTCTACCTGCTGGTGGGCGAGGAGTTCCTCGTGCGCAAGGCGGCCGAGCGGCTGCTCACGAAGCTGGTGCCGGGCGGCGCCGCGGATCTCAACTGCGTCACCCTCGACACCGCGTCGCCGCGCGAGATCGCCGCCGAGCTGGCCACCTTCCCCATGTTCGGCGGGCGCAAGGTCGTCTTCCTGCGCGACCCCGAGTTCCTCGCGCCGAAGAAGGGCAGGGCCGACGCGCTGGGCCGCGCCCGCGAGGCGTGGAAGGCCAACCGCAAGAAGGACGCCGCCCGCCGCGTGCTCGCCATCGCCGCGCGCGCCGGCTGGAGCGTCACCGAGCTCGATCCCTCGGCCTCGGGCACCCCGAAGCCCGACGACTGGGAGCGCGAGCTCGGCGTGATCCTCGCCGACGTCGACGTGCAGTTCCTCAAAGACGTGCAGGCCTTCTGCGTCGCCGAGAACATCACCGCGCCCTCGAGCGACGACACGGTGCTCAACGACTGGCTCGAGAAGAAGCCCGGCAAGGGCCAGGTGCTCGTGATCGCCGCCAGCGAGCTCGAGGCGAAGAGCGCCTTCGTCAAGCTCGCGAAGAGCCGCGGCACGGTGCTCGAGTTCAAGGTCGCCTCGAAGCTGAAGGACCTCGATCTCTCCGAGTTCGTCGCCGAGGCGCTCGGCCCGCACAAGAAGAAGCTCGAGCCGAAGGCGCTCGAGGCCCTGAAGGACCGGGTGGGCGCGAACTTCCGTCTGCTGGCCAGCGAGCTCGAGAAGCTGGCGCTGCACTCGGCGAACGCCACCATCACCGTGAAGGACGTCGAGCTGCTCGTCGGCCACGCGCGCGAGGAGGAGTGGCTCGAGCTGTCCGACGCCATTCAGAAGCGGTCGCTCGAGGCGGCCATGAAGTACCTCGACGAGGCGCTCGCGAACGGCTCGGCGCCGCTCGCCATTCACGGCGCGGTCACCAGCATCGTGCGCAAGCTGGTCGCTGCGTACGAGAACATGAACCAGCTCTCGGGCGGAAAGCCGCCGCGCAACTACAACGACTTCCAGGCGCGGCTGTGGCCGAAGATCGAGGCCGAGGCGAAGGCCAACAAGACGAAGGCGCCGCACCCGTACGCGGCGTTCATGGGCATGCAGTCGGCGGTGCAGTGGGGCCGTCAGGACCTGCTGCGCGCGCTCGTCGCCTGTGCCGAGGCCGATCTCGCGCTGAAGCTGGGCGGATCGCGGGGCGAAGGCAACCTCGTGCTCGAGCGCCTCTTCTGGACCCTCTGCGGCAAGGCGGCTGCGTGGGACTCGCAGATGCACGTCATCCGCCGTGAGCAGGAGCGCTAGCCATGGCCACCCCCGCCTCGACTCCCATCCTCGTCACCTGCGCGCTCCCGTACGCGAACGGCCCGGTGCACCTCGGCCACCTCGTCGAGCACATTCAGACCGACCTCTACGTGCGCGCGCTGCGCAGCCTCGGCGAAGACGTCGTCTTCCTCTGCGCCGACGACACCCACGGCGCGCCCATCGAGCTGAACGCGCTCAAGCAGGGCCTGTCGCCCGAGCAGTTCATCGCGAAGTGGTTCGACGAGCACACCTCGGTCTTCCGCGACTTTCAGGTGAGCCACGATCACTACGGCTCGACCAACTCCGCCGAGAACCAGCACTACGCCAACCTCATCTACGGCCGCGCGAAGGAGGCGGGCGCCATCGGCAAGAAGGACGTCGAGCAGCCGTTCGACGCGAAGGCGGGGCGCTGGCTGTCCGACCGGTTCATTCGCGGCACCTGCCCCAACTGCAAGTCCCCCGATCAGTACGGCGACGCCTGCGAGGTCTGCAACGCCACCTACACGCCGCGCGAGCTGATCGACGCCCGCAGCGCGATCTCGGGTGAGGCGCTCGAGTGGAAGAAGTCGTCGCACGCGTTCTTCCTGCTCTCGAAGCACGGCGAGTTCCTGAAGCAGACGCTGGCCGACGCGAGCTTCATCAACCCGGGCCCCGCCGCGCAGCTCGGGCAGTTCTTCGCCAAGGGCCTCGCCGACTGGGACATCACCCGCGACGGGCCGTACTTCGGCTTCCCCATTCCCGGCGAGACGAACCAGTTCTTCTACGTCTGGCTCGACGCTCCCATCGGCTACATCGCGTCCACCGAGCAGTGGGTGAAGAAGACGGGCCGCGGCAAGAGCGCGCTCGACTACTGGAGCGAGGACTCCAACGCGACGATCGTCCACACCATCGGGAAAGACATCGTCTACTTCCACTGCCTCTTCTGGCCCGCGGTGCTGAAGGTCGCGAAGCTCAAGCGGCCCGCGAAGGTGCACATCCACGGGCACCTCACGGTGAACGGCGAGAAGATGTCGAAGTCGCGCGGCACGTTCATCAACGCCCGGCCGTACCTCGACGTGCTCGACCCGAACTACCTGCGCTTCTACTACGCGTCGCTCCTCGGGAGCGGGCCCGAGGACATCGATCTGTCCTTGAAGGAGTTCCGCGAGCGCACCAACGCCGAGCTCGTCAACAACCTGGGCAACCTCGCGAACCGCACGCTGACGCTGCTCGCGAAGGAGTTCGGGGGGCAGCTCGCGCCGGCGAACCCGGCCGTGGGCAAGCCGCTGGTCGAGGGCGCGCTGGCGAAGGTGAAGGCCATCGTCGACGCGTTCCGCGGCTTCGAGTCGCGCGCGGCGGTGAAGGCCATCCTCGAGATCGGCTACTCGGCCAACCAGTTCCTCACCGCGCACGAGCCCTGGAAGAAGCTGAAGGACCCTGGCACGCGCGAGGCCGCGCACCAGGCGCTCTCCGAGGCGGCCGAGATCGTCTTCCTGCTCACCGCGCTGCTCGAGCCGATCGTGCCCGAGCTCGCGCAGAAGCTCGCGAAGCAGCTGGCGCGGCCGTCGTTCACGCTGAAGCAGGCGAGCGCGGCGGCGTACCCGATCCTCGATCGCCAGGCGCGCATCGGCGAGCCGTCGCCGCTCATCAACCGGCTCGAGCCCGAGCAGGTGGACAAGCTGATCGCCGCGGCCCCGCCACCGCCCGACAAGCCGAAGAAGAAGGACGAGAAGAAGCCCGAGAAGAAGGCCGACGCGCCGCCGCCCGCCGAGATCGAGTTCGGCGACTTCACGAGGGTGGCGCTCAAGGCGGGCAGGGTGCTCGCCTGCGAGAAGGTGCCGAACGCCGACAAGCTGCTGAAGCTCTCCGTCGATCTCGGCGAGGGCACGCCGCGCACCATCGTCTCGGGCATCGCCGAGGCGTACGCGCCCGAGCAGCTGCCCGGTCGCGGCGTCGTGGTGGTCGCGAACCTGAAGCCCCGGCCGCTCAAGGGCATCGAGTCGCGCGGGATGATCCTCACCGCGGGCAAGGGCGGGAAGGACTTGATCCTGCTCGACCCCGGTGACGTGGCGCCCGGCACGGAGGTGAAGTGACCCAGCCCGCGGTGAGCTGGCAGGCCGTGCGCGAACGGGCGTTGCTGACGCTCGAGCGCGAGAAGTCCGCCGCCCTTCGCGCGGAAGCGGCCGAGTCCATCTGCGACGCCGCGGCCGAGGCGCCCGTCGAGGCCCGGCCCGACTTCGCGGCTGACGTGGTGCGCCTCCTCAACGACTCCCAGGAAGAGGTGCGCTGCGCCGGCCTCGCGCTCGCCGCCGAGGTGCTGCCGCCGGCCGAGGCGAGAGATCTGCTCGTGCGCAACATCGCGGACAAGGCCCACCGCGTGCGCGTCGAGGCCGTCGGCCGGCTCGCCGATCTGGCGCTCCCTGACGCGCGGGGCGCCCTCGCCGCGGCCCTCGAAGACGATCTCTTCCCGGTGCGGTTCGAGGCCGCGCGCGGCATGGTGGCGTTGAAGCACTCTGCTGGCCTCGAGACGTTGCTCACCGCGCTCGAAGATCCCGATCTGCGCTTCCGGGCTGCGGCGGCGCTCGCCCAGCTGGGCAACAAGGACGCGCTGCCGAAGCTCAAGAAGGCCTTTCACGGCTGGTTCCTGCCGGCGTTCGACAAGACCCAGCTCGCCGGCGCGCTGGCGAGGCTCGGCGACCCCGAAGGCGTCGAGCACCTCTTCAAGCGCGCGGCGAAGGGCTGGTCGATGGATCGCGCGATGGCCATCGAGCTGCTCGGCGAGGTGAAGGCGCCCGGCGCGAAGGAGCGCCTGCTGGCCATCGCCCAGAGCGCCGCGGACGACTGCCGGGGCGCCGCGGCGCGAGGTCTCGGCCGGCTCGCTGACGCGTCGGTGTTCGAGGCGCTGGCGGCGGTGCTCGACGACGCGACCGCGGCCGACGACGTGAAGCTCGACGTCGCCGAGGGCCTGCTCCGGCTCGACGCGGCGCGCGCGAAGGGGCGGCTCGGGCGCGTGAGCCTCACCGACGACGAGGCGAAGGCCGAGCTGGTGGCGATGCTGAAGGAGTTCTCCTCGTGAAGTTGATCGACGCCCACTGCCACCTCGAGCCGAAGGACTTCCCTGCGGCCGGCGAGGTGATCGCGCGCGCCAGGGCGCAGGGCGTCGTGCACGCGATCGTGGTGGGCCAGCTCCAGAGGCCGGGAGACTTCGGCGCCGCCCTCGACTGCGCCCGCGCCCACCGTGACTTCCTCACCCCGACGATGGGAATCCACCCGCACGACGCGGCCGCTGCCCTGCCGGCCGACTGGGCCACGCTCGAGACGCTCTGCGCGCTGCCCGAGGTCTGTGCGGTCGGCGAGACGGGGCTCGACTACTTCTACGACCACAGCCCGAGGCGCGAGCAGCTCGAGGCCTTTCACCGGCAGTGCGGGCTCGCGAAGCAGCTCAAGAAGCCCCTCGTCGTCCACGTGCGCGACGCCCACGACGACTGCGTCGAGGTGCTGAAGAGCGAGGGGGTGCACGACGGCATGATCCACTGCTTCACCGGCGACACCGACGCCGCGCGCCGCTACCTCGACCAGGGCTTCTTCATCAGCGTGTCGGGCGTGGTGACGTACAAGAAGTCCGAGGCGCTGCAGGCGGCGGTCGCCTTCACGCCGCTCGAGCGGCTGATGGTCGAGACCGACAGCCCGTACCTGGCGCCCATTCCCTTCCGCGGGAAGAAGAACGAGCCCGGCTACGTGGGCGAGACGGCGAAGAAGGTGGGCGAGCTGAAGGGCGTCGACGCCGAGACCGCCGCGCTCACCTGCGCGAAGAACACCGCGGGCCTGCTCCACCTCACCGTCAGGCTGGACGGGTAGGGGCGCACGCCGTGGCGGGTTCTGCTAGGCAGCGGGTCGTGATCGGCCGCCTCCTTGTCCTCGTCCTCGTCTTCGCCACCGGCTGCGCGAGCGTCAGCACCTTCTTCTCGGGCAACGATGATCCGCTCTACTCGACGGAGGGCGAGGAGAACCTCAAGAAGGGCAACGAGGCGCTCGAGTCGAAGAACTACCTCGAGGCCTCGAAGTACTTCGAGTTCACCCGCACGAAGTTCCCCTACCTCGAGGTGTCGAAAGAGGCCGAGCTCAAGCTGGCCGACTGTTCCTTCGAGCAGGAGAAGTACGTCGAGGCGCGCGACCGGTACCACAACTTCGTGCGGCTGCACCCCACGCACCCGAAGGTGGACTACGCCGCCTTCCGCGCCGCGCAGACGCACTTCCGCGACATCCCCTCCGACTTCTTCCTGCTGCCCCCGGCCATCGAGAAGGACCAGGTCGAGCTCAAGGGCGCGCTCATCGCCCTCAACGAGTTCGTGCGCCTGTACCCGCGGTCCGAGCACCAGGAGGCGGCGAAGAAGATCATCGCCGACGTGCGCCGCCGGCTCGCGAGACACGAGCTCTACGTCGCCGAGTTCTACCGCAAGCGCGAGAAGTGGCCCGCGGTCGTCAACCGCCTCACGGTCGTGCAGAAGAACTTCACCGGGATCGGCTTCGACGCCGACGTGGCCTTCGGGCTCCATGACGCGCACCTCGCCCTGAAGCAGCCTGACAAGGCGCGCACCGCGCTCGCGCTCTTCGTCGAGCAGTTCCCGTCGGACGAGCAGGCCGGCAAGGCGAAGTCGCTCCTGGCGAGGTTGCCCGCTCCAGAAGCGCCCGCGCCCGCCCCCGAGGCCCCCGCGACGCCGTGACCGACGAGCGCACGAAGCTGCTGGGGTTCATGATCGCGCTCGTCGCCCTGGCCCTCGTCGTCGCCGTGTTCGGAGAGCGGCTGCTCACCTCGGCGTCCGGGCCGGAGAACGAGCTCATCACCTGGCTCAAGAAGAAGGAGCAGCCGGGCGAGCCCTTCGACGGAGCGCTCGTGGGCCAGCGGGTCAGCTACCAGCGTCTCTCGGTCGTGCTGGGCCCCGATGGGCAGAGCGCCACCGTCTCTGGCACCCTGGACTTCACGGGGAGGAAGGAGGGGGTCACGGTCAGCTCCCTGGGCTTCGAGCGGGTGAAGTTCGCGAAGAAGGACGGCGAGTGGCGCGCTGTCGACGGGCCCGCGCCGCGCCTGGCGGCCGTCGTTCGCGCCCTCGAGCGCCGCCGCCGCGCCCTCGAAGCCGGAGACATCCCCGACGCCGAGGGCCTCGATCGGGAGGAGGCTGAGCGCTACCGCCGGCTCGAGGCGCGCCGCTTCACCGTCGAGGCCTGGTTCATCCGCTCGGAGAAGGAAGGCGTCGAGGTGTCCGAGGACTTCCGCCTGCAGGGCAACCTCCCCGACAGGCCCGTGGACGAGAAGGGCAGCCGCCGGCTGTCACTTTCGGAGGACGCGCGCGGAGAGTTCTCCTTTCCGCGTGGGCTCTTGTAGGGTACGCACCACGTCTCGCGAGGGGCCCGATGGACGACGCGCTCAAACAAACGCTCACGCTGGGTCGCGGCTACTTCGAGCAGAAGCAGTACGCGCAAGCCGAGAAGTACCTCACGCAGGTCGTCGAGCAGAACCAGTCGTTCGCCGACGTCTACAACATGCTCGGCATCATCTATCACGACCACGGCCAGTTCGCCCGGGCGCAGCGGGCCTTCGAGGCGGCCCTGCGCCTCAACCCGGCGTACACCGACGCAGCCCTGAACCTGGCGGTCATCTACAACGACATGGGGAAGTACCGGGAGGCCAGGGAGGTCTACCAGGCCGCCATCAGCCGCCAGCGCGCCAGCCCCAACAAGATGGATCCGTACGTGAAGGGCAAGATCGCCAACATGTACGCCGAGATCGCCGACGTCTTCTCGTCCGCCGGCATGCTCGAAGAGGCCGTCGCCGAGTACCGCCGCGCGCTCGCCCTCGGGCCCACGTTCGTGGACATCAAGCTCAAGCTCGCCGACGCGCTGCGCGATCTGGGAGAGCTGCCCGCCGCCATCGCCGAGTTCGAAGAGCTGCTCACCATCAACCCCAACTACCTGCCTGGCCGCGTGCACTACGGCATCGCGCTCTACTCGGCCGGCCGCCGCTCCGACGCGATCCAGGTGTGGGAAGACGTGCTGGCGCGCAGCCCGGGCAACAAGAGCGCCGAGATGTACCTCGGCCTCGTTCGCGACATCGGCAAAGACGCTGTGAATGACGGGCAGGTTGGGTGATGCTGAACCCTTGCGCGGTGCCAGTCGGCAGGAGCCACTCGTGAGTGATCAGTACGCACTCAAGTTCATCTCGGGGAAGTACCAGGGCGGCGAGTTTCCGCTGAAGTCCGACAAGCCGTGCGTCATCGGACGCTCGAGCGAGCTCGACATGGTGCTCGTCGAGGACATGGTGTCGCGCAAGCACGCCAAGATCACCTGGCAGGCGGGCAAGCTGAACATCGAAGATCTCGGCTCGACGAACGGCACCTTCGTCAACGGCGAGAAGATCTTGAAGCCCTCGCGCATCAAGGAGGGCGATCGCATTCTCATCGGCACCTCGATCCTCAAGCTCGTCAAGGCGGGCCAGAGCATCGAGATGACCGACGCCCAGGTGAAGCAGAACCTCGAGCAGGTCGCGGCGCAGCAGTCGGCCAAGCAGACGAAGACGGCGATGACCGGCAAGCTCGAAGAGGTGCCGCTGCCCGACCTCCTGCAGCTCTTCTACACCTCGAAGAAGAACGGAGTGCTGGTCGTCAGGGGCGATCGCGAGGCCAGGATCTACCTGCGCCAGGGGAAGGTCTACTACGCGGTCATCGACGACAACCACGACCTCGGGCCCCAGAAGAGCTTCAACCGCGTCGTCACCTGGGAGACGGGTGAGTTCGAGCTTCGACCGCCCGATCCGCAGGAGTTCATGGTCGAGCTCGACTCCTCGACCGAAGGCCTGCTGATGGACGCGCTCCGTCAGCTCGACGAGATGCGCCGCATTCAGGGCAGCCTGCCCGCGCCGGACGCGACCCTGACGCTCGCCGTGCCGATGACGCCTCCGCTGCGTGAGCTCACCCCGGAAGAGCTCGACGTGCTGCAGCTCATCATCAACTGGGGCACCCTGCAGGGGGCGCTCGATCACTCACCGGTGGATGATCTGGTCGTCTGCACCGCCGTCGTGAACCTGATGCAGCGCGACTACGTGCGCATGGTCTGACCGCGGCCTCACTTCAGGCGGAGCTTCTTCACGGTGGTCTCGTTCGAGGCGATCTCGATCTCGACCGTCTGATCGATGCCCTGCTCGGCATTCACCAGCTTGAGCTGGTGCCGGCCGGGCGGCAGCGAGGCGCCGAGGATCGGCGTGTCGCCCAGCCTCTTTCCGCCCAGGAAGACGGTGGTCCACGGAACGGTGTCGAGGCGCAGGGTGCCCCTCTTCGCCGGCCCGCCGACGGTGGGCCGCTGGGGCTTCGCCACGCCTGCGTCGATGACGGGCACGACGAGCGCCTCGGGGACCGGCACGCGCTCGAGCGCGATGAAGAGGCTCTGCCGCTCGCTCGCTCCGAGCTGAAGGGTGCGCCGCTGTGGCAGGTAGCCGTTGGCTTCGACCTCGACGGTGTGTTCGCCTGGCGGCAGGTGCGTCACGCCTGGGGGCCCCGCGACGCCATCGACGCGAAGGGTAGCGTCCGTCGGCATCACCTCGAGCGACAAGGTGCCCATGGCCGGCCCCGCATCGGGCTCGGCCGCAACCGTGGTCGCTGCGTCCGGCCGGGTCGCGACCCAGACGCCACCACCCACGAGCAGGGTGGCGATCAGCGCGGCCAACGCGAGCGGGGCCTTTGAGCGGGCAGGGGGCGAGCTGACGCCCGACACGGTGTTGGTGCGGGTCGGGTCGAACGTCATCGAGACATCCACCGACGGCCCCAGGTCACCAGCCAGGTGCTTGCGGAACGAGCCGGTCGACTGCGCGCGCGCCTCGACGCCTTTCCCGCTCGAAGGATTGCTCCCTGAGCCGGGGTCTCCGCCCGGCGCGAGGCCGAAGCCGTCGCCTGGCAGCTGGCTCGGAGTGAGCTCGCCTCTGCGGGCCTGATCGATGAGCGCCTTGCGTGTCGCGATGCGGTCGGCGAACAGCCCGTGCATGAACTCGGCGACGTCGCCGGCCGTCACCCGGCGCGAGTTCGAGACGAGGTAGTCCTCGAGCGCCAGTTGCAGCTCGCGCGCGCTCTCAAAGCGCCGCGCCGGGTCCGACTCCATCGCGCGGGCGACGATCACGTCGAGCTGAGGGGGGACGTCAGGCCGTCGCTCGATCACCCTCGGGAACTGCTCGAGGGTCGTCAGCTCGCGGAGGATCTGCAACTCGTCGCTGCCGGGGAAGAGGCGGGACCCTGTCAGCAGCTCGAAGAGGCAGACCCCGAGCGCGAAGACGTCCGTGCGGGCGTCGACGGCCTCGGCGCGGCCCTGCTCGGGCGCCATGTAGGCGAGCTTGCCCTTCAGCTTGCCGCTGCTCGTCGCATGGCTGGCCACCTTGGCGATGCCGAAGTCCACCACCTTCAGCGAGCCGTCCATCGTCACCAGCAGGTTCTGCGGGCTGACGTCGCGGTGCACGATGCACTGGAGTTGTCCGTCGTCATCCCTGCGGGTGTGCGCGTAGTGCAGCCCCTCTGCGGCCCACGCCATCAGTCGGCAGGCCAACGCGTCGTCGAGCCGCTCCCCGCGCTTGCGGACAGTCTTGAAGATGGTGGAGAGGCTCTCGCCATCGACGAACTCCATCACGATGAAGAACGAGCCGGCCTCTTCGCCGAGCTCGTAGATCTGCACGATGTGTGGGTGCGTCAGCTTTGCCGCCAGCCGTGCCTCGGCGAGGAACATCTCGACGTGCTCGGGATCCTCCTCCAGGGCGCCCACCATGCGCTTGATGACGACCAGCTTCTCGAAGCCTCGGACACCGGGCTGCCGCGCCAGCCAGATCTCGGCCATGCCTCCTGCCGCCAGCGGGGTGAGCAGCTGGTACCGCCCGACGGTGGTGAGGGGAAGCCAGGGGCCGGGGCGAGCCACGTGGGCAGTCTCGCCGTCCTCGATGACAAGTCAACCGGCGCGGCCAGGTGGGTGTACGCTGTGGCCCATGTTCGGTGCGTTGGTCGTGACCCTGGTGCTCCACGCGTCGGCCGCGCCCCAGAAGCTCGCTGAGGCGAAGAAGCTCGCCGACGAGCTGCAGTACGATCGCGCGGTGAAGGTGATCGACGCGGGGCTCGCGCAGCCGGAGATCGATCGCGACACGCTGCTGGGCCTCTACGAGCTCGCGGCGCTCTCGTGGGCGAACCTCGACAAGCCGGCGAAGGCGCGCGAGGCGTTCCAGCTGCTCCTGTCGCTGAAGCCCGACTACGAGCTGTCGAAAGATCTGCCGCCGCGCACGCGCACGCCCTTCTTCGAGGCGAAGACGTGGCTCGCCGGCACCACCCCGGTCTCGGTCGACGTGCAGTCGATCGTCGAGGCGGGGAAGCTGACGGGGCTGTCGATCGTCGTGATGGACAACGTGCTGGTGAAGGTGAAGGCGGTGCGGGTGACGATCACTCCGCCCGGCGGCGCCGCGCAGACGCTGACGCCGCCGCTCCAGGTCGGGCGCGCCACCGTCGCGCTCGGGGAAGACGGCGGGGCGTGGCGGGTGGACCTGCAGGGCGAGCGCGGCGTGCTCCTGTCTTCCATGGGCGAGACGAAGCGGTACCTGCCGCCCGTCGTCGCGCCTCCGGTCGAGGTGGTGAAGGCGCCCCAGCCTCCCCCGACGAAGTGGCAGCAGACGGCCGGCTTCGTGGTGGGCGCGGTCGGGCTCGTGGGCACCATCGGCGGCGTGGCCGCCGGCCTCGTCTCGTCGCAGGCCCGCGCGCGCATCGCGACCTCCGAGCGGAACCCGATGGGCGTGGTGACGGGCCTCACCCAGCGCGAGGCGGCGCAGCTCGACGCCACGGCGCGCACCACGGGGCTGGTGGCGAACGTGCTCCTGATCGCGGGCGGCGCGCTGCTCGCCGGTGGCGTGGTGCTGTTCATCCTCGGTCTGCCGGCCGACGCGCCCGCGTCGGCCTCGCTTTCGGTCACGCCGGGCGGGCTGGTCTTCTCAGGCGCGTTCTAACGAGCCTGTGCAGGCACGGCCGGTTGGTGAACGTACCCGACGAGATGGACATCGCGCAGCTGGTACCGCCCCGTCGTCGCCGGCCGCGGCGGCGACGCGCGTGAGCTCGGCCCTTCGGCGTGGCTCACTGGTAGTGGCAGTAGTCGACGCTCGCGCCGATGCACCGGGAAGCCTGCCCCGAGGCCGCGTCTCCGCACCGGTCGTCGTTACCGCTGCACGTGCACTGGTTGCTCACGCAGGTCTGCGCGGCGAAGCCGGCAGGGCGAGGACACTGGCTGTTCATCCCGGTAGGGCATGAGCAGAAGCCCGACCGGTGCGCTCCGGTGCCGATCGGCATGCAGGTCGAGCCAGAGAGGCACGCGAGCCCGCATTGGCCACAGCTCGTCTGAGTGACGAGAGAGGTGCAGGTCGTGCCGCAGCAGACGTTCGACGAGTCGGTCGCGCTGCAGACCTTGTGGAAGCACTGCGGGTCGGCGCAGTCGGCGAGGGTGTCGCCGTCGTTGTCGGCGCCGTCGGTGCAGTTCTCGACGCCCGTCATGCAGTTGGTCGCCGTCGAGCAGTTGCTGTCCATGCAATCGGTGGTGCCGTCACAGTCGTTGTCGAGCCCGTCGTTGCAGGTCGCCTCCGAGGCCTGGCCCACGCCCCCGTCCGGGAGCTGGCATTGACACGCTCCGCCGTTGCAGCGCCGGCCGTTGGCGCCACACGACGCGCCGGCGCACGCCGCCTCGGCGCAGTCGATCTGTCCGTCGCAGTCGTTGTCGAGGCCGTCGTTGCAGGTCGCCTCGCTCATCTGGAACACGCCCCCGTCGACGACGCAGGTGCACGTGGTGCCGACGCACCGGCGCCCGAAGGTGCCGCACGCCTGGCTCGCACAGGCGGTCTCGGCGCAGTCCACCAGGCCGTCGCAGTCGTTGTCGTACGCGTCATTGCAGATCGTCTCGGCCGCCGGGCCGACGCCGCCGTCGCGATCGATGCAGCTGCAGGCGTTGTTGAGGCACGCGCGGCCGTTGGCGCCACACGCTCGCCCGGTGCAGTCGGTGTCGACGCAGTCGGCGCGGCCGTCGCAGTCGTTGTCGAGCGTGTCGCTGCAGGACTCGATCGACGCAGGGGTCTGGCCCCCGCAGGTGCCATAGCCGGTGCCGCCGTCGCTCAGGTTGGCGCAGGACTGGGTGCCACGTCGGCACACACCAAGGCACGCGCCGCCGTCGGTTGGGCAGGCCGAGGTTGAACCGGTCCAGCAAGAGATCATGGCTCCAACCGTGCAGGTGCAGCCGTCGTCGGCCTGGCCGTCGCACTCGTTGTCGAGCCCGTCGCCGCAGATCTCGCTGGCTGAGTAGTTGGGCGGCGGGTTCGACGAGTAGAGACAGACCTGCTCCAGACCGCCGGCGCACACCCTGTCGCGCGACATGCAGACGCCGGGGCCGCACGGCGACGTCTGCGCCGCCTCGTCCGTCATGCCGTTGCAGTCGTCGTCGAGGCCGTTGCACGTCTCGGCGATCGCCGGGAGCACCTGGCCCACGCACTGCTGGCCGGCGGGCATCGAGCAGTTCCACGTGCCCTGACGGCAGGCGCCGACCCCGGCGAGGAAGGGCGTGCCCTGGAAGCACGGGCGCCCGGGCTGGCAGGGGCAGGTGGGTGGGTCGGGCAGGCCGTCGCAGTCGGTGTCCTGGCCGTCGCAGAACTCGAGCTGCGGCACGTGCTCGTTCTCGCAGACGGCGCCGTAGACGCTCCCCACACAGGCCTGGGTGCCGGCCGCGCAGCCGCTCCCGCCGTCCCACGGGTAGCGCAGGGTGGGAGACGTCAGCCCGTCGCGGTAGCAGGGACGGGGCGCCGCGCAGGGGCAGCCGTCGTCGAAGACGCCATTGCCGTTCTCGTCGATCTGGTTGCCGCAGACCTCTGCGATGCCGCCGCCGCCGGCACCACCCGCGAGGCCGCCAGCCACGCCACCGCCCGGGCTGCCGCCAGCCGTGCCCCCTGCGTCACCGCCCGCCGAACCCCCGGCAGCGCCACCTCCTGCTGTCCCGCCGCCCGATGTACCACCCGAGACGGCTCCACCTGCGGCCCCGCCTCCCGACGAGCCCGCGGTTCCGCCAGCAGCGCCCGAGGTGCGGCAGAGGCCCTGCACGCACGTCGACCCGTCGGCGCAGTCGGCGTCCTTCGAGCACGCGAACTGAAGCGACTCATAGCCCGTGGGGTCGCAGCTGCACCCCACCGCGACGCCGGCGCAGAACGACAGGACCAGGGCTCCCCGAACGGTGTTGCTCACGCGCCGCAACATAGCGGGGTCGGTCCAGCGTGGGGAGCGCTTCGCCCTCGGTACGTGGTTCGGTCAGACTCTGTCGGTGGACATGATCGTCAGATGCAGGAGCCGAGCGGCGAGCAGGTCCGACCGGGTCCACAACCGGCGTAGCCCGGGTTGCGACAGTCGGGCACGCAAAGGGCGAAGGTCCCGCCGTCGACCGTGAGATCGTCCGAGCAGACATAGCCGGGCCGGCAGTTGCCTTGACCGAGGTTGGCGGGGAAGCAGGTGTTGTAGCAGTAGCCGTCGATGCCGCAGGAGCCGGTGGTGCCCGGGCAGTCGAGGAAGGAGTCGCAGCCCGAGTTGCTGCAGTAGCCGCCGGGCCAGCCTGAGGGCCCACCGTCAGGGCGATAGGGCGGAACGCACTCTCGGGTCGCGCCTCCGAGCAGCGCTTCCTTGCAGTCGGCGTTGAAGGTGCAGGTCGCGCCCGTGTCGCCGGTGTTCGCGCCGGTGCAGGCGCCTGCCGAGCAGAACTGGTTCGTCGAACACGCGAAACACGCCACGCCCCGCGTTCCGCACGCACCGCTGTTCGTGCCGGGTTGGCACACCCCGTTGAGGCAGCAGCCCATGCACGTGCTCGCGCAGGACGCACTTCCGCCGCCCGCGGAGCCACCTGCGACGCTCCCGCCCGCGGAGCCCCCTGCGACGCTGCCGCCCGCGGAGCCACCTGCGACGCTGCCGCCCGCGGAGCCCCCTGCGACGCTGCCGCCCGCGGAGCCACCTGCGACGCTCCCGCCCGCGGAGCCACCTGCGACGCTCCCGCCCGCCGTTCCACCGCCCGAAGGCGAGAAGCCACCGCCGACGCCGGTGTTCGACGCCACACACGCGCCAGCAAGACACTGGAAGCCGAGGCCGCAGCCCACACACGCTGCTCCACGGGCTCCACAGGCCGACTGGGAGTTCCCCGACACGCACAGGCCCGCCGAGTCGCAGCACCCGACCGTGCAGGTCGACACCGAGCACCGCTGTGGCCCAGGACCGCAGCCCTGCGAAGCGAGAGCGACGGTGAACGCGAAGAGGGCAGCACCCAGCGTGCGGAGATCCATGACCGGGGTGACCCTGCAGGGGCCGATGGAGTGCACGGTCCTCCGCTTGACTCGTCGGGCCGGAACCGTGTAGGGCCCACAGCCCAACGTCTTTTCAGGAGTTTGTCCGATGGCCGTCGTTCTCCGTCTCGCCCGCGCTGGTGCCAAGAAGCGCCCGTACTACCACGTCGTCGCTGCTGACTCGCGCATGCCCCGCGATGGTCGCTTCATCGAGAGCATCGGCATGTACGATCCCAACGAGTCCCCTGCGAAGTTCGCGGTGAACGAGGACCGCTGGACGCACTGGACGAAGCTCGGCGCCAAGCCGTCCGAGACGCTCGGCACGCTGTACAAGAAGGCGAAGAAGGCGCCCGCCGCCAAGGCCTGAGCCTCGTGAAGGACCTGATCGTCTTTCTCGCGAAGGCGCTGGTGGACAAGCCCGAGGTGGTCGAGCTGACGGTGACGCCGGCGGCCGACCACTCGCTCTACGAGCTCAAGGTCGCGCCCGACGACATCGGGAAGGTGATCGGCCGTGACGGACGGACCATCAACGCCCTGCGGACCGTCGTCACCCACGCTGCGCAGAAGAAGGGCGAGAAGGTGCGGCTCGAGCTGATCGACGATCGCCGGCCGCCCCAGCCGAACGGAAACTCCGCGCCCCAGCCGTGAGGCGCCCGTGAGCCCGCCGCCGAACTCCTCCTCCTCCGACTGGCTGCAGGTGGGCTACATCGCCCGCGCGCATGGGCTTCGCGGTGAGCTGGGGGTCAGGACGTTCGATTCCGCCTCGACTGCGCTCGGCGAGGTGGACCGCGTGCAGCTCACGACGAAGACCGGCGTGGTGTCGCTCTTCGCGCTCGAGACCCTCCGCGACGGGCCCAAAGGCGATCTGCTGATGACGCTCGCTGGCGTGCGCTCGCGCGAAGCCGCTGACGCGCTGGTGGGCTCGACGGTGGCCGTACACCGCGCCGAGCTGGAGCCGCCCGACGACGGCGAGGTCTTCCAGGGCGATCTCATCGGGCTCGAGGCGAAGACCCCGGACGGCCGGCGCCTCGGCGTCGTGAGCGAGGTCTGGAGCTCGGGGCCGGTGCCCAACCTGGTGGTGAAGGACGGCGACGCCGAGCAGATGATCCCCTTCGCCGACGACTTCGTCGTGAAGATCGATCTCGAGGCGCGAACCATCTTGCTGCGCCCGCTCGAGTTCGAGGAGGCGTGACGTGCGCTTCGAGGTGCTCACGCTCTTCCCTCAGATGATCTCCGGCTACACGTCCGGGTCGATCCTCGGCAAGGCGCGCGAGAAGGGCCTGCTGGCCGTCGACGTCACCGACATTCGCGACTTCGCGACCAACAAGCACCGCAACACCGACGACACGCCCTACGGCGGCGGCGCGGGCATGGTGATGAAGGTGGAGTCGCTGGTGGGCGCCATCGAGGCCGCGAAGGCGCGGCTGCCCGAGGCGAAGGTGATCCTCATGAGCCCGCGAGGGCCGACCTTCACGCAGGCGAAGGCGCGGGCGCTGGCGCAGGCAGGCTCCGCGATCCTCGTCTGCGGCCGGTACGAGGGCGTGGACGAGCGCGCGCTGGCGTGGGTGGACGAGGAGCTGTCACTCGGAGACTTCGTGTTGACCGGCGGCGAGCTCGCCGCGTTGTGCGTGGTGGACGCGGTCGCGCGGCTGGTGCCCGGCGTGCTGGGGAACGCGGCGAGCGCGACCACCGAGAGCTTCGAAGCGAGCCTGCTCGAGCACCCTCACTACACCCGGCCCGTGGAGTTCCGCGGCATGGCCGTGCCCGAGGTGCTGCAGGGTGGCGATCACGCCCGCATCGCCCGATGGAGGCGCTGGCACGCGCTGCAGCTCACGAGAGTCCGCCGGCCTGACCTCTTCGCCCAGGTCGCGCTCACGAAGGAAGACCGGAAGCTGCTCGACACACCGCTCGACGCGCTCTGACGGCTTCCGCGGCGGGGTCGTGACGTGGAACCGGCACCGGTGCTACGCCGCGCCTCATGAAAACCGCGCTCGTTCTCCTCGCCGCGGCGGGCCTCGGCGGGCTGCTCGCCTCCTGCGGAACACCCTCACGCTGCAGTCCCTCGACCTGTGCGACCGGGTGCTGCGACCTCTCGGGCATCTGCCAGAGCGGCTCGTCCAGTGGCGCGTGCGGCCGGAGCGGAGCGGCGTGCAGCACCTGCTCCCTGGGCGCGACCTGCAGCTTCGGCACCTGCGTGTCGGGTTCCGGCGCTGGCGCGAGCGGAGGGGGCTCCGCTGCCGGCGGTTCGACGGGCGGCGGTTTGACGGGTGGCGGTTTGACGGGCGGCGGTTCGACGGGCGGCGGCTCGACGGGCGGCGGTTCGACGGGCGGCGGCTCCACGACGGGGGGCGGTTCCACGGCGGGCGGCGGCTCCACGGCGGGCGGGTCCGGAGGCGGGGCGGCCTGCTCCGACGGGTGCATCGATGGGTTCGGGTCCTGCCGACGGGCCGGAACATCGGCTCAGAACGCGAACCTGTGTGGCCAGGGCGCAGCGCCGTGTGAACCCTGTCTCAGCCCGACGCCCGTGTGCAGTCTTGGCAGGTGCGTGAGCGGTTCGGCGGGTGGCGCTGGCGGAGGTGCGACCGGAGGAGGTGCCACTGGAGGAGGTGCCACTGGAGGCGGTGCCACCGGAGGCGGCTCGGGTGGACCGTGCGACGTGCAGACCGCGCCGAACTGCCCCAGCGGATCCGAGTGCGTACTGAACGGTACGGCGAGCACGGCGGGGACCTGCATTCCCGGCGACTGCAGTCTGGTCGCGCAGAACTGCCCGACGGGGAAGTGCGTGCTGGCAGGGCTCAGCGACGGCGGGGTGCGCCGGATCTGCGGGCCGGCTGGAGGCTCACTGACCCAGGGCGCGATCTGTACCGCAGCCGCGACCGACCCGTGCGTCACCGGCGCGCAGTGCATCGGCCCCTCCTCGTCCATGACGACCTGTCGCCAGTACTGCACCGCGATGACTCCGTGTCCCTCGGGCTCGCTCTGCAGCACGCTCATTCAGTTCGGGCAGGCGCCCGCCGGAGAGCGCCACCTCGTGTGCACGGCGGTGACACAGTGCAACCCCTTCACTCAGGCGCCATGCGCCGGCAACGAGGCGTGCGTGCTCTACGCCGCCAGCTCGCCGCCAGGGTGCCTGCCTGCGGGAACTGGGACCAGCGGAGGTTCGTGCACGAGCGTTGCCGGCTGTGCGCGTGGGCTCCAGTGCGTCGGCTCGTCGCCCCCGGGCACCTGCAGGCCGTTCTGCAACCCGACAGGGTCTCCTGCCTGCACCTCGGGCACCTGCACGGCGCTGCCCGGCCAGACGATGTACGGCACGTGCAACTGATGCCGGCCGGCGCTCCGGGCGTTCGGGCTGCGGCTCGGCGACGCGGCTACTGCACAGGGTACTGCTGCTTGACCGCGGCCGGGATGTCGACCGCCTTCGTGATCTGCCGGTAGATGCCCACGGCCGAGCGCGCCGTCCTTGTCTTCTGCGCGTCGTTCGCCACCGCGTAGAGCCCGAACCTCATCGCCATGCCGTGGTTCCACTCGTAGTTGTCGATGAGCGACCAGTAGAAGAAGCCGCGCACGTCGGCCCCGTCGTGGATCGCCTTCTGGGTCATCGTCAGGTACCGGACGAGCCAGCTCGCGATGCGCTCGGAGTCGGGCGCTCCGTCGGTGCCGGTCTCGGTGATGTAGATCGGCTTGCCGTACCTCGTCTTTGCCCAGGTGATCGCGTCGTAGATCCCCTGCGGAGCGTCCTCCCACAGCTCGAGCGAGAACGGGTCGAACGTCGAGATCGGTGAGAACTGCGGAAAGCTGGCGGCCTCGGTGCCCACCACCGTCGCGCGCGAGTAGTAGTTGATGCCCAGCCAGTCGCAGCGATCGACGAGATCGTCGCGGGGCGGCCCGTCGGCCTTGCCGTCGATGTTCTCGTCCATCAGGCCCTTGAGCACGCCGTCGAGGAACAGCTGGTTGTAGAGGTAGAAGACGTTGTCGGCCCCCTTCTTGTCGAGCGCGCGCTGCGGGTCCTTCGGACGCGTCGGCGCGATCGGGTAGACGATGCCGATCTCCGAGGCCTTGCCGTTCCCATCGGCGTCGGCCGTGTCGTTGGCCTTCACGGCGTCGTACATGCGCGCGTGGCCCTCGATCATCGCGATCGCCACCTGCCGCGCCTCCTCGAAGCGCAGGGAGACGGCGGGCGGGTTCACGCGGTCCTTCCCCGGCTGGAGGAAGCCGGGGATCACGACGGCGAAGGGCTCGTTCAGGGTCGCCCAGAGATCGACCTCCGCCCCGAACTCCTTCGCGACGAAGCCCGAGAACTTCGCGATCTCCTTGTGCAGCCGCGCCTTGTCGAGCCAGCCGCGGTTCGTGCAGGTGGCGAGGTTCTGGTGGCACGCCATGCCGTCGTGGATCCACAGCGGCAGGGTGTAGTGGTTCAGCGTCACCAGCGGCTTGATGCCCTTCGCCTTCAGCGACGCGAACATGGCGTGGTAGCGCGCGATCGCGTCGGCGTTGGCGACCGCGGCGAGCTGCGCGCCCTCGAGGTTGTCGGTCGCGCTGGGGAAGATGCGGCTCCACTCGATCGACACCCGCATGCCCGACAGGCCCAGCTCGTCCTTCGCCCGCGTGTAGTCCTGCTCGAAGAGCTCCCAGTGGCCCGGGCCCGAGCTCGGTGGATCCCACGTGAAGTGGGCGGCGACGGCGGGGTTCACCTGCGCGCGGCTGGTGATGAGCTGGTACCAGTCGTTCGCGCGATCCTCGCACTGCGCGGCGGGCATCGTCGGGCACCCCATGTCCACCTGGAAGCCGGCGATCGACGCGCCGAAGAGGAACCCGTCGGGGAAGGGCTTCGGGGCGGCAGGGCCACACGAGAGGACACCGCACGCAGAGAGGGCCAGCAGGGTGGTACGCATGGGGCCGCCTATGCCACAGCTGCTGGCCTTCGTGCCCGGACCAGACGAGTCCATTCCATGGCCTCGGTTCGTGAGCCGGCGGTGACCGGGAGCGCGTCCGGGCGTCGGCGCGGCGACCGTGGCCGCGGTCGTTCTCCCGGGCACCCCGCGTCACGATCAGCCGCGTTGCGCCAGCAGCCCACGCCGTCGGCCTCGTACCGGTGCTTCAGCTCGACGAGCCGGTGTGCCGCGCGAGCACCGGTTGGGCCTACCGCTCGAGCGACGCCGTCAACCGCGCACGGTCAGACGAAGAGGCTCGACAGCGACTCAGCGCGGTAGATGCGCGCGATGGCTTCACCGAACAGTCGCTCGGAGCCCACCGCGCGGATCTTCGGGCACGCCTGCGCCGACTTCGAGAGCGGCACGGTGTCGGCCACGATCAGCTCCTCGAGCGCCGACTCGGTCACGCGCGAGATCGCCGGCCCCGAGAGGATCGGGTGCACGATGTACGCGAACACCTTGCGGGCGCCCTTGTCGCGGAGGGCTGCAGCGCCCTGGGTCAGCGTGCCGCCGGTGTCGATGATGTCGTCGATGATCACCGCGTCGCGCCCCTTCACGTCGCCGATCAGGTTCATCACCTCGGACGCGTTGGGCCGCGGGCGCCGCTTGTCGATGATCGCCAGCGGGCAGTTGAGCCGCTTCGAATAGGCGCGCGCGCGCTCGACTCCGCCAGCGTCGGGCGAGACGATGACGAGATCGTCGGCGTTCTCGTACTTCTTGCGCAGGTCGTCGAGGAAGACGGGGGACGCGTAGAGGTGATCGGTGGGGATGTTGAAGAAGCCCTGGATCTGCCCGGCGTGCATGTCCATGGACACGACGCGGGTGACGCCGGCGGTCTCGAGCAGGTCGGCCACGAGCTTCGCCGTGATCGGGGTGCGGGCGGCGACCTTCCGGTCCTGGCGCGCGTACCCGTAGTACGGCATCACCGCCGTGATCGAGGCCGCGCTCGCCCGCTTGAGCGCGTCGCACATGATGAGCATCTCCATCAGGTGATCGTTCACCGGGGGGCAGGTGGACTGGATCACGAAGACGTCGAAGCCGCGCACGTTCTCGCCGATCTCGACCTGAATCTCTCCGTCGCTGAAGCGCCCGACGTCGCACTTCGACAGCGGCCGCTTCAGGTATTCGCAGATCCGCTCCGCCAGCCCACGGTTCGAGTTCCCAGCGAAGACCTTGAAGTCGTGACTGACGGGCATGAGGGCGGGTTACCTGATCAGTTTCCTGGCTTCAATGTGCGCAGCGCCCGTGGGTGTCGGCGCGCCGGAGCGTCGGCCCGGCGTGAACGCAGCCCCGCCTTGACTTGCAGGGCCTGCTGGAGAAGAAGCGCGGCCTCTTTCACTTCTTCGGAGACAGCCCCATCGCTACCGCACGCGACCAGAGAACCGACCGCCGCATCAAAGCCCGTGAAGTCCGTGTCGTCGGATCGCAGGGTGAACAGCTTGGCGTGATGCCCACCGACCAGGCGCTCGCGCGGGCGCAGGCCGAAGGCTTGAACCTCGTCGAAGTCAACCCCATGGCCCGTCCACCGGTCTGCAAGATCATGGACTACGGCCGCTTCAAGTACGAAGAGAAGAAGAAGGCCAACGAGGCGAAGAAGAAGCAGGTCGTGGTGAAGGTGAAGGAAGTGAAGCTCCGCCCGAAGACGGAGGAGCACGACTACGAGACCAAGCTCCGCCACGTCCGCGAGTTCATCGAGGAAGGCAACAAGGCGAAAATCACGATCATGTTCCGCGGTCGCGAGATCACCCACCGCGAGCTCGGCACGCAGATCCTCGACGACGTGGTCGCCGACACGAAGGACATCGCCGTCGTCGATCAGCAGGTGCGCCTCGAGGGCAAGACGATGTTCATCGTGCTCGGCCCGAACCCGAAGGTGGCCCAGAGGGCCCGCGATCAGCACCGGCAGGCGCTCATCGAGGCCGAGAAGGAGAAGGCCGAGCGCAAGGGCGCGGCGCCGTCGTCGCCCCGCCCGGGTCAGACCGAGCCGGCCGATGCGCCTGCTCCAGAGGCCCCTCCGCCGCTGGCCGCCGCCGTCAACGCCGTCAGCGCCCCGCCCCCTTCGGCCCCCAAAGCCTGAGCTGGCCTTCGGCTCCAGTTGACAGCTTCGGAGGGAGGCGGTAGTGCCGCCGTCCTTTTCCGAAGTTCTCGAAGGATGACGTCATGCCCAAGTTGAAGACCCGCAGTGGGGCGAAGAAGCGTTTTCAGGTGAAGAAGACCGGCAAGGTGAAGCACGCCAAGGCCTTCGGTAAGCACCTGTTCACGCACGCCAAGTCGATGGATCAGCGCCGCCGGAACCGCGGCACCGGACTGCTTCGTGACATGGACGCGAAGAAGACCGTGAAGGAACTCTTCCCGTACGGAGCGAACTAAGCCATGCGCGTCAAGAAAGGCGTCAAGGCGCGTCGTCGCCGCAACTCAATCCTGAAGCTCGCCAAGGGCTACAGGGGCCGTCGCAAGAACTGCTACAAGCGCGCGAACCAGGCCGTCGAGCGCGCGCTCGACTACGCCTCCCGTGATCGTGCGCGCAAGAAGCGCGACTTCCGCAGCCTGTGGATCGTGCGCATCAACGCCGCGGCCCGCCTGGCTGGCCTGTCGTACTCGCGGCTGATCGCCGGCCTCAACAAGGCGAAGGTGGCCATCGACCGCAAGATCCTGGCGGACCTCGCGGTTCACGATCCCGCAGGCTTCAACGCCGTCGCGCAGCTCGCGAAGGCCTGAGCGGTCCAGCGCGGTAGGTAGCAACCGGGGCTGCTTCTCCTGCGTGGAGGGGCAGCCCTGTTTCATGGGTGCGCATGCCCGGCCGACAGCCGGGAAGTCGGGCCGTGTTGCCTCCTCGGCGGACGACGAGCCGGTTGCGGTCGGACCTGCTGGTGAGGCCCACGTGGCCGGACGCGCGCCGACACGCCAGTCAGCAGTCGTTTCAGCGGCTCGTCATTTCGGGTAATGCCCGACGCCATGCACGACCGCCTGAAGGCGCTGGCCGAGTCCGCCCGCGCCGAGATCACGAAGGCCCAGAACGCCCAGCAGCTCGAGCAGCTCAAGGGCCGCTTCCTCGGCAAGAAGGGTGAGCTCTCGGCCATCCTCGGCGCCATGGGCAAGCTGCCGGCCGACGAGCGCAAGGCCATCGGCGAGATCGCCAACAAGGTGAAGGGCGAGCTCGAGGGCCTGCTCGAGGCCGCCACGGCGCGCCTCGAAGACGCCGCCCTTGAAGACGAGCTCAAGGGCCCGAAGCTCGACATCACGCTGCCCGGCCGCGCCGCGGCGTTCGGCCGACGGCACCCCGTCTCGCAGACCCTCGAAGACATCGTGCGGGTGTTCTCGCGCCTCGGCTTCGAGGTCTACGCCGGCCCCGAGATCGAGCTCGACTGGTACAACTTCGAGGCCCTCAACGTGCCGGCCGATCACCCCGCGCGCGACATGCAGGACACCTTCTACGTGGACGCCGGCTGGCTCAAGAAGGGCGCTGGCCCCGTGGTGCTGCGCACGCACACCTCGCCGGTGCAGATCCGCACCATGCTGGCGCACAAGCCTCCCCTGCGCGGCGTGATGCCCGGCCGCGTCTACCGCAAGGACAGCGATCAGACGCACACGCCCATGTTCCACCAGGTCGAGGGCCTGCTCGTCGACGAGCAGGTCACCTTCGCCGAGCTCAAGGGCACGCTCGCCGCCTTCGCCCGCGCCTTCTTCGGCGCGTCGACGAAGACGCGCTTCCGCCCCAGCTTCTTTCCGTTCACCGAGCCCTCGGCCGAGGTGGACGTCTCGTGCGTGTTCTGCGCCGGCAAGGGCTGCCGCGTGTGCAAGCAGACCGGCTGGCTCGAGGTGCTCGGCAGCGGCATGGTGCACCCGAACGTCTTCAAGCACGCCGACTACGATCCGACGAAGGTGACCGGCTTCGCCTTCGGCATGGGCGTCGAGCGCCTCGCGATGCTGCGCTACGGCATCGACGATCTGCGCACCATGTTCGAGAACGACGCCCGCTTCCTCGCCCAGTTCTGAAAGCACCCCATGCGCATCTCTCTGAAGTGGCTCAAGGACTACGTCGCGCTCCCGGCCTCGGTCGACGAGCTGGCCAGCCGGCTCACCATGGCGGGCCTCGAGATCGAGGCGATCGATCAGCCGGCCAGGGCGCTCGAGGGCGTCGTCGTCGCGCAGATCGCCGCGTCCGACAAGCACCCCAACGCCGACAAGCTCTCGGTGACGAAGATCGACTGGGGTGGCGGGGCGGCGCTGCAGGTCGTCTGCGGCGCGAAGAACTACAAGGTCGGTGACAAGGTGCCGCTCGCCACCGTCGGCACGAAGCTGCCCAACGGCGTCGAGATCAAGCAGGCGGCGCTCCGCGGCGTCGAGAGCGCGGGCATGCTCTGCAGCTCGAAGGAGCTCGGCCTGTCCGACGAGAGCTCGGGCCTGCTGATCCTTCCGGCCGACGCGAAGGTGGGCCAGCCGATCGCCCAGGCGCTGGGCCTCGATGACGTCATCTTCACCGTCAACGTCACTCCGAACCGCGCCGACGCGCTCTCGCACCTGGGCATCGCCCGCGAGATCTCGACGCTGTTCGACGTGCCGCTCACGAAGCCCACGCCCAGGCTCGCGGAGTCGTCCACCCGCGCCTCCACGAAGATCGCCATTCGCATCGAGGACGCCGAGCGCTGCTGGCGCTACGCCGCGCGGGTCATCGAGGGCGTGACGGTGAAGCCCTCTCCCCAGTGGATGCAGGATCGCCTGAAGGCGGCGGGCATGCGCGGCATCAACAACCTCGTCGACATCACGAACTACGTGCTCCTCGAGTACGGCCAGCCGCTGCACGCGTTCGATCTCGATCGCATCGGCGGCGCGCAGATCGTGGTGCGCACCGCGAAGGGAGGCGAGACGCTGACGACGCTCGACGGCAAGGAGCGCCAGCTCCAGGCCGACGATCTGCTCATCTGCGACAAGGACACGCCGTTGGTGCTCGCAGGGGTGATGGGTGGCGCGTCGAGCGAGGTGACCGAGAAGACGACCCGCGTCCTGCTCGAGTGCGCGTGCTTCCAGCCCACCACGGTGCGGCGCTCGGCGAAGCGCCACGCCCTGCACACCGAATCGTCCCACCGCTTCGAGCGTGGCACCGACATCAACGTGATCCCCGAGGTGCTCGATCGCACGGCCGCCCTCATCGTCGAGCTGGCCGGCGGCACGGTGCTCGAGGGCCGCGTCGATGCGTACCCGGCGCCGAAGCCGCCCAGGCAGGTGACGCTGCGCACCCAGAAGGTCGCTGACGTGCTGGGCGTGACGGTGCCCGGCGCCGAGTGCCACCGCATCCTCACGCGCCTGGGCTTCACGAAGGTGTCAGGCGACGAGCAGGTCGCGACGTTCGCGGTGCCGACGGTGCGCGTCGACGTGAGCATCGAGGAGGATCTCGTCGAGGAGATCGCGCGCGTGCGGGGCTTCGACGCGATCCCCGAGGCGCTGCCGCGCGGTCTGTCCGAGCTCGAGCCCGAGCGGCCGGCGATGCGGGTCGAGCGCCTGTTGCGGGCGGCGATGGCAGGGCAGGGCGTCGACGAGGTGGTGAACTACTCGTTCGTCTCACCGGCCGAGCTGGCGGCCTTCAGCGCAGGGAAAGACGCGATCGCCGTCTCGAACCCGCTGTCGGTCGAGCAGTCGGTGATGCGCACCACGCTGTTCCCCTCGCTCGTGCAGAACGTGCTCCGCGCGTCGCGGCACCAGACGCAGGGCGTGCGCTTCTACGAGTGGGCGCGCTCCTACCGGCCTGACGAGTCGGGCGGGCAGGGCACCGTGCCCGTCGCGAAGGAGACGCTCGAGCTCGCCGGCGTGCTCTGGGGCATGCGGCACGGCACGCGCACGTGGACCTCGAAGGACGCCGAGGCCGACTACTTCGACGCCCGCGCGGTGGTGGAGTCCGCGCTCGAGGCGCTGCACATCGACGGCGTCACCGCCGAGACGTTCGAGTCGCCCTGGTACCACCCGCGCTCCGCCACCGTGCTGCGCAAGGGCCAGAAGGTGCTCGGCACGCTCGGCGAGCTGCACCCGCGGGTGATGAAGAAGCTCGACGCGCCGCCGGGCATCGTGCTGTTCCAGCTCGACGTCGAGGCGCTCCAGTCGGTCGCGGTGCTGGTGCCGCAGGCGAGGCCCCTGTCGAAGTTCCCCGCCGTGCTGCGCGATCTCGCCGTCGTCGTCGCCGCCGAGATGCAGAGCGAAGCCGTGCGCCAGGTGATCCTCGAGGTGGGCCAGCCGCTGGTCGAGGACGCCCAGGTCTTCGACGTCTACGCCGGCCATCAGGTCGGCACCGGCCGGAAGAACCTCGCCTTTGCGCTGCGCTACCGGTCACCCGAGCGCACCCTCACCGATGCCGAAGTGACGGAGGCGCACACGAAGATCGTCGCCGAAGTCACCCGCCGCCTCGGAGGCGCGCTGCGCACCTGACCCCTCCGCCAACCCGATGAAAGCAGGCGCTTTTCCTGCGTTCGCACGAGGTTGGCGGCGTTCGTCGAAAAGCCCAGCAATGTCCGTATGTTGACACCCCCTCCTCGGGGAGTACGATTTGCGACATGACCAAGGCTGACATCATCGAGGGCGTCTACGACAAGGTGGGCTTCTCGAAGAAGGACTCGGCGGAGCTGGTCGAGCTGGTCTTCGACACCGTGAAGGAGACGCTCGAGCGCGGTGACAAGGTGAAGATCGTGGGGTTCGGGATCTTCCAGCCCCGCTTCAAGCGCTCGCGTCCCGGGCGAAACCCGCAGTCGGGGCAGCCCATCGAGATCACTGCGCGGCGCGTGGTGGTGTTCGTTCCCTCGACGGGCCTCAAGGCCGATCTCAACGACGGCTTCGTGCCTGAGGGGGAGATCTCGGCAGAAGACCTCGACGACAACCCGGACGCGGCGGTGGACGAGGACGACGACGATTGAGCCGTGGCTGCGATGCTCGCTTGACGCTCTCGAGTCAGGCTGGCAGAAGGCCCGCGTCTCACTGAAGCACCCTGTCGTCTTCGGGGCGTAGCGCAGCCTGGTAGCGCACTTGCTTGGGGTGCAAGTGGTCGCAGGTTCAAATCCTGTCGCCCCGACCATTGAAGGGCCTGATCTCCGAGGGGAAACCCAAGGCGGTCAGGCCCTTCGTCTTTCCGGCCTCCCCCTGCCCGCACAATGGGCGCACAAAGCGGTTGGGCTCGCGCTGAACTTGCTGACTGTGAAGGCGGTCGCCGAGCGCCTCTCGGTGTGCACAGCGACCGTCTACAAACTCTGCGACCAGGGGCGGTTGGCCTACGTCCGCGTGTCGAACGCGATCCGCATCGAGGCTGACGAACTGGAGCGCTTCATCGCGGGTCAGGGGAGGGCGGTTCCGTGATCGCCGGCTCCCATAGTTCCGTGAGGAGAGAAGAAGGATTCAAGCAGATCACTGGGGAACCAGACGGGTGGGGGTCGGAGATGAAGCTCTCTCTTCAGCTCCAGGATCCCCAGGACGCACGCGCGTGGGAGTTCAGCTACCTGAACCAGTTCGACCGGGCGCACTGGGTGACCCGCTGCTCCAACAGTATGGATACCCTCGGCGGGCGCACCTGCAAGATGCGGCAGTGCCCCGCCTGCTCGTTGCGGGCCTCGCGGGACCTTGCACACCGCATTCAGACGGTTGCACGTCGCATGGAGCACAGGCTGTCGCTGATCATCTCCCTCCGCTCGACTGGTCTTTGGGACCTGCGGGAGACGCTTCGTTCCCTGAGGTCGTTCGTCACCGTCGTGCACCGCTGGAAGGGGCTGGCCGGGCTCACCGCAGTTGGCGCCATCGAACCGAAGCTCACAGCCGCCAAGCGGGCGTGGGTGCCACACGCCCACGTGGTCGTTGACGCCAAGGCGTTGGTGGTTGGCCCTCTCGCCGACCGCTATCACGACCTCACGAACGGTCTCGGTACGTTGATGCTCGCGGCTCCGCGACCAGACCTGTTCGAGTCCATCCCGATGATCGCCACCTACTTCTCGAAGCCCGAAAGTTGGTGCCCGTTTCCCGGCTCAATGCACCCGCAAATGTTCGGGATCTTCGCCGACGCGGTGAAGGGCGTTCAGCGGCTTGTCGAGTGGAACGGGGGCCGCCGCGGGCGCCGCAAGCGCCGGCACTCGGAGGTTGAGGCCCATGCAGCTTGACCTACTGACGACGCCGCGGGCCCGCCGCCGGCGTGAGGGCGTCGAGCAGCTCCACGTGCTCCGAGTCCCGCTGTACGACGCCGACGAGCCCGGAACGCAGTTCAAGGTGGTTCACGAGGCCGTGGCGCTGGCGAAGGAGATGGCTCGCACGTCGCACCTCGGGCACGCCCTCAGCCTCGTCTGCACCCACTTCATCGCGATGATGGGGGGGCGGTCGGAGGCGGTGCGTCTGCTCGTGCCGTTCGAGAAGCTGTTGGGCGTGAGGTTGATCATCGTCGACCGGCAGTCGCCGACCATCCTCTACGGTATGAACACAATCCAGGGACTCGCGGACGCTGGCGACGAACCGGCCGGAACCCGTGGCGACGATGCGCTACCTTGACTTCGCTGGAGGTCCGGGCGAACTTAATCCGATGCGGACTAAACGCGAAGTGTTGCGCCCAACGGCTCGTCGGAAGGCATCGGTCAAGCAGGAAGCCAAGAAGCTGGGGCGCCCTGTTACGCCCGGCTCGAAGGCCGTCGAGACCGAACTCTCCCATTGGCTTGCCCGGTCCGGCGTGAACCGAGGCGAGTTCGCGACGAAGCTCGGCATGGAGCGAACGAGCTTCGACCGCTACGCGCGCGGCGAGCGGGTTCCTGACGTTCGGCTGGCGTTCAGGATCGAAGACCTGACAGATGGCGCCGTGCCCGCTCGCAGTTGGGTGGCCGTCCTTGAGTTGCGTGAGACGCAATCGAGTGCTCGGGCTTGAGGTTTAATCCGGTATGGATTAATATTGCTGCATCCAACGACAGAGGCGGCACCATGATGGCGACCGGGTATCTCAGGGTTTCGAGCAGGGCCCAGGATCACGCGACCCAGCGCTCCGCGATTGAACGTGCCGCCGCCGCCCGTGGCGACACGATCACCAACTGGTACGCGGAGAAGAAGTCAGGCAAGACCCTCGCCCGCCCCGAACTCGATCGCCTTCGCACCGACGTTCGCGGCGGTCGGCTCCAGGGCAGGCTCTATGTGTTCAAGCTGGATCGTCTGACCCGCTCGGGCATCCGCGACACGTTCGAGGTGATTGAGGAACTGAAGGATCACGGCGTCGAGCTGGTCTCGGCCGCTGATGGCTTTGACCTCAGTGGGCCAGTTGCCGAAGTGATTCTTGCCGTCATGGCGTGGGCCGCGAAGATGGAACTGGTGACCCGAGGGGAACGCGTTGCCGCTGCACGCGATCGAATTGAGGCAGCGGGCGGCCAGTGGGGAAGACCCAGCCGCCTGACCCGTGATGACCGCTCGAAGATCGTGGCGCTGCACACCGAGGGGCGCAGCATCCGAGCGATCGCGGTGGCACTGAAGATTCCACGGGCCACCGTCGGCAGGGCGCTGGCGGCGTCTCGAAAAGGTGGGTCGCCAACTGGCCCGCTGGCTCCTCTTGACGAACGCTGTCAGCAGGGGGCGGCCGGGTAGTCTACTTCTGGGACAGCCTCACCCGGTCGGTTTGGGATTGCGCGGCGGCCTGCCAGCGCGTGGGGGCCGACGAATCGATGGCAGGAACAGCGACTCCAGCGGGACCTCAAGCGCCTCGGCGACAGCGACCAGCGAACGCACGCTGGGGTTCACCGAGCCACGTTCGAGCTTCCGCAGGTAGGTCACGTGCATGTCAGCCCGCTCGGCGAGCTGCTCCTGCGCGAGGCCGCGCTCGTCACGGAGCTTCTGCACGTTGCCGGCGATGTACCGGATGAGGAGGTTCGCGGCCCTCGCACCCACCATGGGGTAACCGAGTAGTTCTCGCTGGCTCCAGCAAACAGAGACGATAGGCTCGGTTGAGTTCCTCGCATTCCTGCATGGAGGTCAACTTGGTGACCAGTAGCCCAATGTCGTTGCTGATCGTCGCGGTCGCGCTCGTCTGTTCGCTGGCCAATGCTGAGGGCGCAGGCGACGCAGCGCAGAAGCGGGCCTTCCAGACGAACAACGCAGCCTGCAAGATCAAGGCGGACAAGAACGCGTGCGCGAAGGTTGCCCGTGCATGGCTGCTTGGTGAGGGGGTCGAGGTGAATTTTGCCTTCGCGAGCGAGCTTGCGACCGACGCCTGCGCGAACAACGTTGGGGAAGGCTGCTACGTCCTTGGTCGCGTCGCCCTCTCGAAGGAGAAGTGGGCGGAGGTAGCAAAGCTGTTCGAGAAGTCCTGTGATCTCAGTTTCGCTGAGGGCTGCGTCGACCTCGGACTCTGGGTCTACCGGAACGGCAACGGTGGCGCTCCGAAGGACCCGAATCGCGAGGTCGCCTTGTACAAGCGAGGGTGTGAGCTGAAGCTGGCTGGAGCGTGCTTGGAGGCGGGCGACATGTACAACAGCGTGCGCGGCTCCGGTTCGCTGCCGGCGGACGACACCGCAGCGGCGGGGTACTACCGCCAGGGTTGCGAACTGAATGAGGCCCAGTGCTGCTTCCAGCTGGCTCGGGCTCACAAGTTCGGCGAGGGCGTCGAGAAGGACTCGAAGCTGAAGGCGCAGTTCGCTGCCAAGGCATGCAAGTTGGGCGAGAAGAACGCGTGCGGCAAGTGGTGACCGGCTGACCGCGCGGGCGTTGGCCCGCCAGCGGTCGACGGCGATAGAATGCTCGGGTGGCGAACCGCCTTTCATCAGCGCAGGTCGAGCAGGCATGGACGGCGTTCCAGGAGCGCCAGAGTGCTGACTACGTGTCGAGGAAGTGCGGGCTTCACTGGCGCACCGTCGAGCGCTACCGGCGGCTGGAGCGATGGGACGAGCGGCTCGCCGAGATCAGCGCCAAGGCGCAGGCGGCGGCCGACTACGACCTGGCGGCGGCCCGTGGGCACTCCCTCCGGCTCCTGCGCGCCTACAAGAGCAAGGTTGAGCAGGCCCTGTTGAAGAAGGCGGTGTCGCCCGACGAGGTGAACGCGGCGGAGCTGGATCGGATCGTTCGGACGGAGATGCTGCTGCTCGGCGGGCCCGACAGCAGGACTGAGGTCGTGGCCAACGTGTCGGGGCGGTTCTCGTCGATGACCGACGAGGAGCTTGAGAGGTTCGCACGCGATGGAACCATCCCTGGCTGAGCGCGCAGCCGCGCGACACGAGCTGATCCTGAGGCGCGCACGGTCGGACTTCCTCTCGTTCGCCGAGTACGTGTTCGCGTTCAAGCCTGCCCCTCATCATCGGGAATGGGCGGCGGTCGTCGAACGGCCGCGTGTGGCGGTCGTGTGCGGCCCGGAGATGGGCAAGACCTCGCTCCTCGCGATAGCCCTTCCGCTGTGGCGCCTCGGGAGAAATCCGAACCTTCGGATCGCGATCATCAGCGAGACCGCGACCCAGGGCGCTCGGCCGCTCGCCGCCATCCGCCAGGCGATCGCGCAGAACCAGCGGCTCCAAGAGGTCTTCCCTCATCTTCGCCCCGCTGGTGGCGCTCGCGAGAAGTGGAGCGACACGGAGATCCTGGTCGAGCGCACCGACACCCTGAAGGAGCCGAGCATCATTGCGCTCGGCGTTGGAGGTCCGCTCCTTGGCGTTCGCCTGGAGTTGGCCATCCTCGACGACTGCGTGAGCTTTGAGTCCGCGTGGACCGCGGCGCAGCGAGCAAAGACGCTCGCCTGGTTTCGGTCGACCTTGATCGGCCGCATCGTCTCGACGGGCCAAGTCGTTGCTCTCGGCAATCCGTGGCACCGAGAGGACCTGCTCGGGCACCTCCAGCAGTCGGGCGAGTATCACGTCATTCGCACAGCGGCCGAGCTGCCCGACGGGTCGCCCACCTGGCCCGAGGTGTGGCCGCGCGAGCGCCTCGAACAGCGGCGGCGCGAACTTGGCCTGGTCGAGTACCGGCGTCAGATGCTGCTGGAGCCCCCGGCCGACGAGGGCTCGCGCTTTTCTGCCGAATGGTTCGAGGCGGCGTTCCGAGTCGCCTCGGCAGAAGGGCTCGCGCTCGTCGACAGCTTCACCGGCCCCGGAGTGGCGTTCAGCGGCGTCGATCTTGGCGTCGGCCAGGAGGCGCGGCACGACGAATCCGTGATCTTCACATTGGCGAAGCTCCCCGGTGGCCGACGACGGGTTCTCAACATCGAGCGTGGTCGGTGGCAGGCACCGGAGCTGATCTCGCGGTTGATGTCGACGCAGCAGCGCTTTCGATCTCGCCTGCGCGTTGAGTCGAACGGCGCACAGGCGTTCATCACCCAGCTGCTCCGGTCGAAGGGTGTGAGCGTCGAGGGCCACGTGACCACCGCGACCGCAAAGAGCGACCCTCACTTCGGGATCGAGTCGCTGGCCGCCGAGCTTGAGCAGGGTCGTTGGTTGATTCCCGATGCCCCTGCGACACGTCGTTGGGCTCAAGAGTGCTTGAGCTACTCGCCCAGCGAGCACACGCCCGACGGCCTCATGGCTTCGTGGATGGCGCGGGAGGCGGCACGTGAAGGCGAGTCGTTCGTGCCGCTGCTTCCGCTGCCGAGCGACGGGCGGTCGACGCTCGACCGGTACCGGCGGGAGGGCATTTTCGTGGCAAGGCCGGGGGCGTTTCCCGATAGCTCCGACGAGGAGCTGATGCGTGCTCAGCCCCGCCGGTTGTAGGTCTACCGCTTCGGAGGTGCCGCCTTTGCCGCAAGCTGAGAGAGGAGGTTCGTTCCCACGGCCCCGCTGGCCGGGGCAGCGCGGTACTCCTCTTCGGAGAACTCTGGGGGCTTGGTGCCGATCTGCCAGAGGGCGAAGATCCCGGAGAGGTACGCCGTTGCACGTGCATCCTCACCCTGGATGATGCCGCCGACCGATTGCGGGAAGAACGTGACATCAGCGGGGAAGGAATCGCTCGGGACGCCCTCGGTGATTGCTTGCACCTGCTGCACGTACTTCGGACTCGCCTGGTGCGAAGTCAGCACGGTGACGGCCCCCTTACGCTCTCCGAGCGCGAGAACCGGCGTGAGAAGCCCCTGCGCCAAGAGTTGTTCGGCGATCCAGATGATTCGGGTGTCGTGGTCCTCGTCCCAGACGATCACGAAGTCGTGGAACGCGAGCTTGGGTTGCCAGACGACGGCTCTGAGCACCGAGTAGTGACTTCCGCGTCCAATGGCGCCGATCGGCGCGGCTTCGTCATGGATCGTGGAAAAGAAATGGGAGTAGCGACGCATGAGGACTCCTTCCGAGAGTCAGTGGGTTTCGACCACGCCAAGCGGTCTTTCGGACCGACTGGGTACGACCGCCACCACTCTCGCAGAAGCGCGCAGCACGTTCAACCGCGCGCCAGCGGGTGAACTGATGGCTCGACTCGCCAAGGTGAAGGTCGTCGCAGTGAGCACGCACTCGGACGGCGCTGCGCTACGGTGAGGCACGTTGCTACTCAGGGAGGGCCCATGGACGAGGTTGAACGAATCCAACTGGCGATGGAGTTCTTCGAGGCTGAAGACCTTCGGAAAGCGCAGCACGCGTTCTGCGAGGCCGGCTTGGCGCTCGCGAACCAGCAGAACCCGATTCCACAGCACGTGCAGGATCGAATCGCGGCAACGTTCAAGGAGGCCACCAGCGGCCGGCTTCAAGACCTTGTGGTCGGGTGCGCGCAGGAGATCGCGAAGCACTTCTCAGACGAGGAGCTGCGCGCGGTGTCGGACTTCTACAAGACGCCCGCCGGGAAGACGCTCAAGCTCAAGGCGCCTGCGTACGCGAAGGCGATCGCCGAGTTTCAGACGAAGTGGAGTCAGACCTTGCTGGCTGAGGTCACGAGACAGTTGACGACTGGGGCGCTCAAGCAAGGCGAGCCCCCGCGCAATTGAGGCAGGCGGACAATGCACACGATCGAGTCTGCGTTTGAATCAGAGGCCATCGCCGAGGCCCACCAGGTGCTCGGGCTCTACCGGTTCCACCTTAGGGACTTGTCGACGCCGATCTTCATTCGGACCCTCAGGCCGATCGGCGGGAACGGCGTTGCCTTCGAGCAGAGTCACTTCATCAAGACCCCGACCCAATCTGGGCCGTACCGACCTGGCGCCCAAGGTGGAGACGACGAGCCCAGGGCCCTGCGTCGAGCCGTCAAGTCGATTGCCGACTACTTCGAGGAAGCGATTGCCGCTGGCCACCAGCCGAGGGAAGACTGGCTGGTCGTGAACGAGTCGTTCAGTTGGAACGGTTCGGAGGCTGTTCCCCATCACTCCCAGGAGAAGCCATGACCCTTCGCTATCGCGAAGCCGCACCCCCCGCCCCGCACCTACTGGTCGGCTCGGCAACGATCTCGATCGACGCGAGGCTGCCGTCACCAATGACCGAGTTCCTCCTCAGGATGGGCGACAGCAGCACGGCAGTCACTGGGGCATGGGCTGAGGTCGTTGCTCGACTCCATGAACAGGGGGAAGCGGTTCGCCGACGACTGGCGGAGGTTCCTGCCCGCGCGACACCGAGGTTCTCTACACGGTCAAGTTGTCGCCGAAGATGCCCGAGGCGACCTTGCAGTTCTTCGTGTAGGCGGTCGGCCACCTGGGCGACGCGCCGAACCTGACGCACGGGCTGATGCGTGATGGTTCGCGACGATTCCGCTTGACAGGGTGAGTCATCCATACACTTTAGCGACGTGCGGTTCTTTCGGACCGTCGGACTTCGGTCCGCTCAATGAGGAACGCACGATGCCCCGCACTCAGCAAGACAGGCTCCAGGTGCCTGCCGCCACCCGATTCTCGGACGCTGCCATCACGTATTGGGTGGCTGTCTCCGACGTTGCGCGCGCACTTGGTTGTGGTCGAACCACTGCCTACGCACATCTTCGGCGCGCAGCCGGCCGACGCCCCGGTGACCGCGGCCTCCTTCGTGTCCCCGCGCCGATCTGGGAACGATACGCAGCCGAGCACCTCGGGCCTCGTCCTGCCAGCAGCGCGGAGGGCGCATGAAGCCAGAACTTCCGAAGAACGACGAGCCGCGCTGGACCGTGAAGATCGTCGCGGCCTTCCTGAACTGCTCCCCGTCGAAGGTCTACAAGGCGTCCGAAGCAGGGACGTTGCCCTGTGTTCGCCTCGACGGCATGCTTCGATTCAACCCCGATGAGATTCGCGCATACGCACGTGGCGAGCTGAAGCCGCGTCCGCGCGTGCGTTTAGTGCACCTCGACGTTGAGAAGCCGGTGGACCGTGGCTGAGCCCTTCAAGCGAGACGGAGTGTGGATGCTCGCGTTCAAGGACGGCGCCGGGCAGTGGCGCCAGCAGCGCACGAAGGCTGCGACGAAGGCCGAAGCTCGGGTGATGCTGCGGGACATCGAGCGGCGGATGGAGCGCATTCGGAATGGTCTGGAGCAACTCCCGGACCCCGAGTTGATGACCTTCGGCCAGCTTCTCGATTGGTGGAAGAGCGAGTACGGCGAACGGCTGAAGTCGCCAACCGTCCTGCTGATGGCAGAGAAGCACCTGCGCGGTGACCTGGGGGGCCTCACACTCCAGCAAGTGACTCCGAGCGCGATTGAGGGCCTGCTGAAGGCTCGTGAATCGACGCTGAAGCCCTCGACCCTCAACCACCTGCGAGCGCTGCTACACCGAATCTTCCGCACCGCGCTGCTCCGTGGTCGATGGCATGGAGCGAACCCCGCGTCGACCGTCGTCCGACGAAAGGTACCCAAGCGCCTGCCGACGTTCCTGAAGTACGACGAGGTGATCGCCGTTCTGCCGGCGCTCCCCGAGAAGTGGGTCGCGTTCTTCGCGACGGCTGTCTATCTGGGCCTGCGCCGCGGCGAGCTGATTGCGCTCCGCAAGGGCGACGTGGATCTCCCAAGCCGAACGATCGCGGTTCTCCGAAGCGGAGAAGGCGACACGACGAAGGGTGGCCACGCGGACCTGCTTCCGATCCCCGACGCGCTCATGCCGTACTTGTCGAGTGCGTTCCGCTCGTCGCCGAGTGAGTTCGTCTTCCCACGGGAAGATGGATCGATGCTTCCCCTCGACGTGGCAGTAGACAAGATCTTGCGGCGCACGCTGGGAAGGGTGGGCATCGTCGACGGCTATGAACGTCGTTGTCGTCGCCGCGGTTGCGGGTTCACCGAGCCACGTGCAGACACCGCCGAGGGCCGGTGCCCTCGCTGCGACATGAAGCTGTGGTTGAAGTCGACCCCCCGACATGTTCGGTTCCATGACCTCCGACACACGACCGCGACGCTCCTTCTGAAGCAGGGCGTGCCGCTGCCGTTCGTGCAACGCATCCTTCGGCACCGAGACCCGGCGCTCACGACCGAGATCTACGGGCACCTTGAACTGACCGACCTACGCGCCGCACTCAACGTGCTCGATTTCAGGACCGAGGAGGAGCGCATCAATGCCGCGGAGGCGATCGGTGACGAACACCGTCGCGTGGCGGGGGACGATCGCACTTCGGTTGTCGCTGCGGCCGACGAGGAGCGCGCACAACCGGCGCACAAGAATTTCTGCCAGCCGATGGGGCACGGGCGAGCGCATCCAACCGCGAGGATGACTCAGACTGGCGGATCTCCAAGGGTTGCGAATCGGAGCTACGCCCTGCCAACGCGTGGGGAACATGGTTCGACCGTTGGGGTGCAAGTGGTCGCTGGTTCAAATCCAGTCGCCCCGACCATTGGAAGGCCCTGATTCCCGCAACGGAGTCAGGGCCTTCGTCTTTCCGGCCCTGGGGCGAAGAGACCGGCGTGACGCCCGCGGGTCGTTCACCACCTGCACCGTGACGACGACCTGCCCCGGGCGTTGAGATACGGTGCCCGCCCATGACGACGAAGCTCAAGGTGGGAGTCCTCGGCGCGACCGGCATGGTGGGCCAGCGGTTCGTGTCCCTGCTCGCGCAGCACCCGTGGTTCGACCTCGTGACGGTGGCGGCGAGCCCCTCGTCGGCTGGCAAGCCGTATGCTGACGCCGTGGCTGGCCGGTGGACGTTGCCCGGCGGTGTTCCGGCGAACGTGGCGAAGCTGACGGTGGTGGACGCGTCGGAGGTGCAGCGGGTCGCGCAGTCGGTGGACTTCGTCTTCTGCGCCGTCGATCTGCCGAAGGACGTCACCGCGAAGCTCGAGGAGGACTACGCGAAGGCCGAGACGCCGGTGGTGTCGAACAACTCGGCGCACCGGTGGACGCCCGACGTGCCGATGTTCATCCCCGAGATCAACGACGCGCACGTGGCCGTCATCGACGCCCAGCGCCGCCGGCTCGGCACGAAGCGTGGGTTCATCACGGTGAAGCCGAACTGCTCCATCCAGAGCTACGTGCCGGCGATTCACCCGCTCAAGCACTTCGGGCCGACGAAGCTCGCGGTGTGCACGTACCAGGCGATCTCCGGCGCCGGGAAGACGTTCGAGTCCTGGCCCGAGATGGTCGACAACGTGATCCCCTTCATCAAGGGCGAGGAAGAGAAGAGCGAGCAGGAGCCGCTCAAGATCTGGGGCCAGGTCTCTGACGGCCGCGTCGTCACCGCCACGGGCCCCGCGATCACCGCCCAGTGCATCCGCGTGCCGGTGAGCGACGGGCACCTGGCCGCCGTCTTCGTCGCGTTCGAGAAGAAGCCGTCGAAGGAGCAGATCCTCGCCGCGTGGAAGGACGCTGGCGGCAAGCCGCAGCAGCTCTCGTTGCCCAGCGCTCCGAAGCCGTTCCTGACGTACTTCGAGGACGAGGCGCGGCCGCAGACGAAGCTCGATCGGGATCAGGGCAACGGCCAGGGCATCACCATCGGCCGGCTGCGCCCAGACGCGGTCTTCGACTGGCGGTTCGTGGCGCTGTCGCACAACACCGTTCGCGGCGCCGCGGGCGGAGCCGTGCTGACCGCCGAGCTGCTCAAGGCCGAGGGCTTCCTCACCGCGAAGTGACTCTCACCGCGCCGCGGGCCGCTTGAGCACCACCCGCAGCTCGCGCAGCTTCAGCGTGGCGGTGTACGCCGCCATGGTGACGTCGGTGGACTCCCACCCGGGCCCGACGAAGGACCGCCGCAGCACCGCCGGCGCTGGCGTCGGGCCGCGCAGCTCGGGCTTGAACACGAGGAACAAGGTCGTGCCGAGGCCGGGCAGGGCGCCGGTCGGCTTCTCCACCCCGCCCCCGCCTTCGATCCGCAGCGGCCGGCCGTGCAGCCTCGCGACGTCGTCGACCGACACGCCGTGCGTGAGCCCCTGCGCCGTGCGCCACTGGAAGCGCCCCGAGCGGATACCCACTTCGCAGACGCCCGCCTTCCTCGCGCGGTCGCACCAGGTGAGGTGCAACGCCGAGCCGGGATCCTGATGGGGAATGAGGATCGCGCCGCCTGGCAGGTCGTCGTCGAGCACCAGGCTGTCCGGGCCGTAGAGGCGTCGCAGGTCGGCGTCGGTGGTGGCCGCGGTGATGGGCCCGACGCGCTCCCCGGGCACGAGCTCCCAATCGACGCCGCCGTCGGCTGACGCGAGCACCAGCGCGAGGACCACCCCCGTCATCGGCCGCCTCGAACGGCCCGCCGGCGAATGCGGCTGAGCGCGACCGGAGTGATCCCGATGTACGAGGCGATCTGATGCTGGGGGATGTGCTGCACGAGCTGCGGCAGGCTCGCGCAGAACTGCCGGTACCGCTGCTCCGCCGACAGCATGAGGAACTCGTACTCCCGCTGCTCCTTGTTGACGAACTGCACCTCGACGAAGCGGCGCAC
Organism: Myxococcaceae bacterium; assembly: GCA_016793095.1. Classification (GTDB taxonomy): domain Bacteria; phylum Myxococcota; class Myxococcia; order Myxococcales; family Myxococcaceae; genus Xiheimicrobium. Next base: position 56,274 of record JAEUJQ010000068.1, read on the forward strand.
CAGCCGCTGCAGCTCGAGCGAGTCTTCGGCGGCGGCGTCCACGTCGGCCACCTCGAAGATGAACAGCTCGGACGCCGTGAGCGCTTCGATGAACGTGCGGGAGGCCCGGCGTTGCAGGATCTCTGCGTACGGCGCGCTGAGCTCCATGGGACCGCGGAAGGCCTTGACCGATTCACGGCCGCGCGAGTCGACGTAGTAGTGGCGAAGCAGCCCCTTGAGCACGACCGCGAACCGCGTCGCGGGCTGGCCCGGCTGGCTGAAGAAGCTGCCCTTGCCCAGCGACTCCCGGCTGCCCAGCGAGAGCACCGTGCGCCAGGTCCGTGGTGAGAGCGGAGCGAGCGCCGTCAGCCGCTCCTTCAGCGCGCGCTCCTCTGGCTCGGACAGGGCAGTCATCGGGGAGTCACTTCTTAACCCGGGTTAACGCGCCGGGGAGGGGACCGACGGTACGAACCCACCCATGCCGATCAACATCTACGCCATCGCCACGCCGTTCGTGATCGTCCTCATCGCGCTCGAGGTGCTGTTCTGCCTCAAGCGCAAGAACGGGTACTACGAGTTCCAGGACTCGGTCGCGAGCCTGGGCACCGCCATCATCAACCAGTGCGTCAACGTGGCCGTGGCCGTCATCTGGTACCCGGTGCTCGGCTGGCTGTCGGCGAACGGGCTGTTCAAGATCGAGGCGAACGTGTGGACGGGCCTCGCGCTCTTCCTCGGCGTCGACTTCCTGTTCTACTGGTTCCACCGGTTCGGGCACCGCACGAACATCGGCTGGGCGGCGCACATGCCGCACCACTCGACCGAGGAGCTCAACTACGCCGTCGCCCTGCGCGCCTCGGTGACGCAGCGGTTCTTCTCCTTCTTCTTCTACGCGCCGCTCGCCTTCGTGGGCTTCGACGCCGAGTGGGTGATCGCGGTGGTGGCGTTCCACCTCGTGCTGCAGTTGCTGCCCCACACCCGCGTGGTGCCGAAGCTGCCGTCGTGGATCGACTCGTGGATGAACACGCCCAGCCACCACCGCGTGCACCACGCGCGCAACGAGCGGTACCTCGACAAGAACTACGGCGGCTTCCTGATCATCTGGGACAAGCTCTTCGGCACGTTCGAGCCAGAGACCGAGGAGTGCTCCTACGGCGTCACCAGCCCGCCCAACACGTGGGATCCGACGTTCATCAACTTCCAGGTGTGGCGCGAGGTGGTGCGTGACGCGTGGGACGCTCCCCGGTTCCTCGACAAGCTGCGCATCTGGTTCATGCCGACGGGCTGGCGTCCGGCGGGGCTGCCGGAGCGCGCGAAGGGCCGGTGGCGTGACGAGAGCGGTCACGAGATCAAGTTCCAGTCCACGCAGATTCCGGGGAGCAGGGCGTACCTGATCGCCCAGGTGCTGCTCGGCTTCGGCCTGATGGTGCTGGTCAGCAGCGACAAGTCGCCGCTCAACGCGTGGCTCAAGGTGGTCCTCGCGGTGCTGCTCTGGGCGGCGGCCACCGCGTGGAGCGCGATGCTCGAGTCGAAGCGCTGGGCGATCCCGCTCGAGCTGGCGCGGCTGGTGGCGACCGCGGGCTTCATGACGATGCTGGGCGGGCTGGCGGTGCTGCCCACGCTGTGGGTCGTCGGCGCTGACGTGCTGCTGGTGGGCTCGGCGATCTGGGCGCTGACGCTGCGCCGGACCCAGGGCCCCCTTCAGGTGCCCGAGCTGGCGTGAGCCCGGCCTTCAGAACAGCGACAGCTGCGGCGCGAGGCGAGGTGGACGACGGAAGGTGTCGGCGCGTCGCCACTCGTCTTCCTGGTTGAAGCCCAGCCGGCGCGTCGTCACCTCGAAGACCTGCGCGATGGCCTCGGCGTATTGACCCTCGCCCCGGCCACGCACCCCGAACCGGGCGTCGTAGAGCTTACCGTTCCGCGTCTCCCGCACGCGGTGGAGGATCTTCTCGGCCCTCAGCGGCAGCGCCTCGCGAATGCGCGCCTCGAACACCTCCTTCACGTGGCCGGGCAGGCGCAGCAGCACGTAGCCGGCGGTGCGCGCGCCAGCGTTCCACGCCGCCTCGAGCACCTCGCCCAGCTTCTCATCCGACACCCCGGGGATGATCGGCGCCACCATCACCCCCACGGGGATGCCCGCCTTCGCGAGCGTCTCGATCGTCTGGAGCCGCCGGCGCGGGGTCGCCACACCCGGCTCGATCGCGCGCGCGAGGTCCTGATCGAAGATCGGGATCGAGATCGCCACCCGCACGGACGCGTCGCGATGCAGCTGCTGGAGCACGTCGAGGTCACGCTCGACCAGCGGCGCCTTCGTCACGATCGAGACGGGGTTCTTGTACTCGGCGCAGACCTCGAGGCAGCCGCGGGTCAGCTTCAGCGACGCCTCGAGTGGCTGGAAACAGTCGGTCACGCCGCTGAACATCACGAGCTCGCCCTTCCACGACGGGCGCTCGAAGGCGGCGCGCAACAGCTCCGCGGCGCGCCGCTTCACGACGATCTTCGTGTCGAAGTCGGTTCCCGCTCCAAACGACAGGTACTCGTGCGAAGGCCGCGCGTAGCAGTACGCGCAGGCGTGGTTGCAGCCGCGGTACGGGTTGACGCTCCAGCGGAAGCCGAGATCGGGACTGTCGTTACTGGAGAGGATCGACGCGCTCGCGTCTTCGAAGACCTCCACCTTCGCGAGTGGAACCTCGTCGAGGTACTCGAGCGCGCTCGAGGCCCAGGGGTTGGGCGGGTTGGCGACGGGGGTGGGCTTCACGCCGCCAGAGTCGAGACTGAACCGAAGTTCAGGTCAAGCAGCCAGGATGCGCATGAGCGAGCCGACCGCCGCGTCGTCCCGCACGGGCGCTCCCATCGAAGTGAGGCAGAGGATCACGTCGTTCACCTCGAAGCGGCTCACGTGCAGGGTCTGATCGCGGAACGAGGCCTGGGCCTTCTTCGCCGCTGCGCCGAGCGCCCCGAGCTCCTCGAGGTCCACCTGGCCTTTGCCAGCGATGAGCAGCCCGTCGTGAGTGGTGAGCGCGACCGCGTCCAGGCTCCGCTTCAGGCACAGGGCGTCGAAGAAGTGGGTGAGCGCCTCGTGGATGCGGGTCGAGCGGCGGGTGCGGCGTTCCATTCGGTATCCTCCGGTTGCCTACAGGGGCCTACAAGCATGAGGCCAGCTGGAGCGACGGCAAGAAAACGGTCGTCAGAGGGCGAGCAGCGCCGAGACCGCGAGGTGATCCGAGCCCGAGCGTCCGATCACCCTGGCGTCGGTCGGCCGCACCGCGCCGCGGGTGAAGACGTAGTCGATGCGGGCGAAGGGCACGCGGCCGTCGACGCGGTTGGGCCAGGTCGCGCCCCAGTCGAAGTGGCGCTGCCGGAACGCGTCGACCCACCGGCCGCGGATCGAGCGGTAGAGGGCCGCTCAAGACGCCTGAGCGGGCGCTTGATTCACGGGCGCGGGCTCGGCGGGAGGCGTCACGGGCGCGTCCTCTTCCTTGAACTCGGTGATCAGCTTCCCCGCGACGTAGAGGAACGGGAACGAGACGAAGAGGCCGACGAAGCCGAGCAGGTGCTCCCAGGCGATGAGCGAGAGGATCAGCACGAAGCCCGGCAGCGGCACGTGGCGCGCGGCGAGGCGCGGGTTGAGGAAGTAGGACTCGAGCTTGTGCAGCACGAAGGTAAGGCCGATGAAGAGGCCGACGCCGACGAAGCCCTTCGTCTGGTACGCGACCACCGACAGCACCGCGCCGGAGATCAGGTTGCCCACCACCGGGATCAGGCCGGACACGAAGATCAGCAACATCAACATCGGCACGTGCGGCACGCCGATCAGCAGCAGCACCGGCAGGGTGAGCAGCGCGTTGGCGGCGGCGACGATGAACTGGAGCTGCACCGTGAGGCTGACCGCGTCGGCGACGAACTCACCCCAGCGCGTCAGCGTGCCGAACAACGAGTCGGGCGCGAGCGACTGGCGGAAGCTGCGCAGGCGCTCCTCGTCGAGGAAGTACACGACGGCGAGGATGAACCCGACGAGGGCGTAGATGACGAGGTGGCCGAGATCCGCCGCCGACTTCGCGACGTTCGCCGCGTAGTGCTGCGCCGACTCCACCAGCCGCTCGGTGTCGGGCAGGTGCGGCTCGAGCTCGAGGAAGAGCGGGTTCTCGCGCACCGCGGCGATGCGCTCGGGCAGCGTCTGGCGGGTCTCCTTCACCAGCTGCGCGACCCGCCCCGCGCTCAGCCACCCGCCCAGGCCCGCGGCGACGCTCACCAGCACCAGCACGAGCCCCAGCGACACCACCCGCGACAGCTTGAAGCGCCTCGAGACGAGGCCCGCCGACCAGAACAGCAGGCGCTCGAAGGCGACGAAGAACGCCAGCAGCACCAGCAGCTTTCGAAACACCAGCAGCAGCGCGAGGAAGGCGACCAACGCCAGCGCCCGCTTCGGCGTCTTCTCCCGGAAGAAGTCAGCCAGCCGGTCCCGTCGCATGCGCCCTCCGGAAACACGAAAGCCGCCGGAGTCTCCTCCGGCGGCCTCGGTCAGCTGGGGAACTAGGATTCGAACCTAGATAGGCAGAGTCAGAGTCTGCAGTCCTAGCCGTTAGACGATTCCCCAAGATGCTGCAGTGCTGCTCACTTCTTCGGCCTGGATGGCTTTCCTTTACCAGAAGTCGGCTCGTTTGGAACCACGTAGATGCGAACCTCCTCGTTCGCCTCGTAGATGTTCAGACCCAGCCACTGGCCCTTTCCTGACGGGTTGGGGATGTGGATGGCCTTCACCCCGGGCTGGTTGATGACGTTGCGCCAGGTGCTGGGGGAGTAGACCTTCCTGTAGAACTTCATGGTCCCCTCCCAGTCCGACGGGGACTTGTAGCGGTGCTCGCCCACCTGCCGGGCCGCGTCGGGCAGTACCGCCCCCAGGTCCGTCTCTCCGGCCAGGGCAGGGGCCGCGAGGAGGGCCGTCGTCATCACCAGGGCTCTCAGCACCATCGAACCTCCCTCACAGCCACTTCCAGGCCGAGATCACGTCCATGAAGACCGCCACCAGCCCGTGGAGGAGGGCTCCATACCAGAAGCTGCGGGTCCTCAACGCCAGAATGCCCAGCGCGATGCCCGCGACGATGCTGCCCAGCGCCTCCAGCTCGGCCTTGCCCAGGTGCATGATCGCGAACGGCGCCATCTGGAGCAGCACCGCCGCCGTCCTGCCCAGCTTCGGCAACAGCCCGTTCAGCATCCACCCGCGGAAGAGGAACTCCCAGCCGACGAAGTAGGCGAAGTAACAGAGCTCGTAGAGCACGAAGAGCTTCACGCTCGTCACGCTCTGGCCGTCCACGTTCAGCATGAACGCCGAATTCCCGGCGAGCGGGTAGATGCCCTTGAAGGCGTCGAGCTTCGAGGCGACGAAGGCCGCCGGCAGCATGACCGCGAGGAAGACGGCGGTGATCAGCAACCCCTGCCGCCAGTTGCCCAGGCCGAAGCCATACCTGCGGTGGAAGCTGCCCTTCGTCGCCACCGAGAGGACGAGCGGCACCACGAGGTAGAGGAGCAGCGACGAGCCGAACCACCAGAAGTGGCCGAGCACGTTCGCCGCCGGGTGCTTGTCGAACCGGTCGCCGACGAGCGTGCGGAAGTAGCCGGTGTTGCCCTGGTAGTGGCTGATGATCAGCAGCGCGCAGGCGCCGCAGGCGACGACGGTGGGCTCCGAGGCGAAGCCCGCGAGGTACCGGCGGAAGAGCGTGACGAGCTGGCGGATCCGCCCGGTCCGGCGTGGGAGCGCAGGCGGAGGAGGTGGCGCGTCGGGCTGCGGCGCCGGCTGGGGAGCGGCCTCCGGCGTCACCGCAGGGCCGCGTCGAGGCGGTGGAAGGTCTCGTCACGACCGAGCAGCTCGAGCGTCACTCCGATGCCCGGGCTCACCGTGTTGCCGGTAGCGGCGACGCGGATCGGCTGCGCCACCGCGCCCACCTTCGCGCCGTTGGCGTCGGCCACCGTCTTGACGATCGGGTCGAGGGCCGCGGTCGTCCAGTCGGTCAGCTTCGCGAGCTCCTCGCGCGCCTTCTGCAGGAGCGCCTTGCCCTCGGGCGTCAGGTGCTTCGCCGCCGCCGCGCCGTCGATGGTGACGCCCTTCACGTAGTAGGGCTTCAATTTCTCGGCCATCTCCACCAGCGTCGTGGAGCGCTCGGCGAACGCGCGCACTCCCAGCTCGAGCTTCGCGTCCACCGCGGCCTCGGGCACGCCCGTCGCCTGCAGGTACGGGAGCAGCTGCATCGCCACCTCGAGCGGCTCGGTGTTCTTGATCCAGTGCTGGTTCAACGCGACCAGCTTCCCCGGGTTCCACACGCCGTTGGCCTTGCCAACGTGCTCGAAGTCGAACTTCTCGATCAGCTGCTCGCGCGTGAAGGTCTCGTCGTTGCCGTGGCTCCAGCCGAGGCGCGCGATGAAGTTGAGGAGCGCGTGGGGGAGAATGCCGTTCTCCTTGTGCTTCATGACGTCGGCCTCGGGGTGCCGGCGCTTGCTCAGCTTCTCCTTGTCCTGTCCGAGGATGAGCGGGATGTGGGCGAAGCGCGGCGGCTCCCAGCCGAAGGCCTCGTAGATCATCAGCTGCGGGAAGGTGCTGTTGATGTGCTCCTGGCCGCGCCCGACGTGGGTGATGGCCATGTCGTGATCGTCCACCACGCAGCCGAAGTTGTAGAGCGGCACGCCGTCGCTCCGCAGCAGCACGAAGTCGTCGAAGTCGTCGTAGGGCTTCTCGATGCGGCCCAGCACGAGATCGTCGAAGCCGAACCGGCCCTCGCGGCGAGGCATCTTGAAGCGGATCAGCGCGGGCTTCTCGAGGGTCTGGTTCTTGTCGCGCCAGGGGCTGGTGAACTTGAAGCCGGCCGAGCGCAGGTCGTCGCCCTCCTTGAGGCCCTTCTCGGCGGCGAAGGCCTTGCGGGCCGCGCTCAGCTCGTCCTCCGTCGAGTAGTCGCGGTAGGCCCAGCCGGCGTCGATCAGCTGCTGCGCGAGCTGCCCGTAGCGGTCGAGCTTCTTCATCTGGAAGTAGGGGCCGTGGCGGCCGTCCTTGCCGGGGCCTTCGTCCCAGTCGATGCCCAGCCAGGTGAGCCCATCGAGGATCGCCTGGAGCGACTGCGGCGTGCTGCGCTCTTGATCGGTGTCCTCGATGCGCAGCACGAAGGTGCCGCCGTGCCGACGGGCGAAGAGCCAGTTGAAGAGCGCCGTGCGGGCGCCTCCGATGTGCAGGTAGCCGGTGGGCGAGGGCGCAAAGCGCAGACGTGGCTTCATGGTCGGCGCCCCTAGCAGACGGCGCGGCCCATGGGGATCAGTCTCGAAGGGAGGTCGGAAACGGGCAGCGGGGAGGACGAATACGCTAGGCTGCTTCGTCTGGCCGGTCAGGAGTCCAACATGCGTCGTGCCCTCGTTGCGCTGGTCCTCGCCGGGTCGTGGACTGCTTGCTTCGAGCCGCCCGTCGAGCAGTGCGGGGAGCCGGGCTACACCTGCCCGGGCGACGGAGGCCTCGCCGGTGGTCGCGCAGGTGGAACTGCTGGCGGCTCGGGCGCCGGCGGCCGTGCAGGCGGCGTGGGTGGCGGGGTCAGCGGCGGTCGTGCGGGTGGGACTGGCGGGGGCTCGTTCGGCGGAGGCGGGGCCATCGGCGGCGGTCGCGCGGGCGGAGCTGGTGGCGGTGGCGGATCGATCGGCGGGGGCCGTGCCGGAGGAGCGGGTGGAGGCGTCAGCGGCGGTCGCGCAGGTGGTACCGCAGGCGGCGGGGGAGCGTTCGGCGGCGGCGGAGCGTTCGGCGGCGGCGCGTTCGGCGGCGGCGGAGCGTTCGGCGGCGGCGGCGCGTTCGGCGGCGGCGGAGCGTTCGGCGGCGGCGGCGGCGCGGTGCCCGGCGAGAGCTGCGCGAACCCCATCATCCTCACGGTCCCGAGCGTGACCACGGGGAGCACCGGAACGGCTTCGCCGAACCATGCCTTCTCGCCTCAGGGGGGCGTGGGGTGCCGATTCACGGGACAGAACACGCCCGACGTCGCGTACGCGTTCGTCGTGCCCCCTCTGCGAACGGTGGCGGTCGATCTGAGCCCGCTCGGCTGGGACGCGGTCATCAACCTGGTGGGAGATCCCTCGTCGTGTGGCGCGAACGGCAACCCCAATCGCGTCTGCCTGGCCGGCGCCGACGATCCCGAAGAGCTGAGCTACGCGAACTCGTCCTCGGTCCCGGTGCTCGTCTATCTCGTGGTGTCGGGCTTCACGGCGCAGGCCAGGGGTGACTTCACGCTCAGCCTGAGCTTCACCGAGGGCGACCGCTGTGAGGCGCCAGTGGCGATCGACGCCGGCGTGCTGCTGAACCAGAGCCTGACGGGCTTCACGGACGACTACCGGGGCGCGGGGACGAACTGCGCTGCCCGCTCATCGGGCCCCGACCGCGTCTACCGCGTGACCGTGCCTGCCTTGACGGCGCTGCAGGTCGAGTCGGCGCCCGTCGGCATCGACACCAACATCTCGTTCGTGCTCGCCGCGCCGTTCTGCGGGTCGCGCCAGTGCTCCGGTACTCCCGGCGACGCGGTCGGCACCAACCAGATCGATCGCGCCACGTGGAACAACACGAGCAGCGTCGCGCAGGACGTGCTCGTCATCATCGATTCCCCAGGCCCCATCGCGCCCGGCGGCACGTTCGCGCTCGCGACCTCGTTCGGGCCGATCTCACTCCCTGGTGACAGCTGCAGCTCCGCCACGCTGATCTCCGCCCCGTCAACCCGGCCCAACGAGAGCCTGGTGGGCTTCCAGGACGACTTCTCGTTCGGCCCGGGCTGCGACTTCGTCCCCGGAGGCCCCGACCGCGTCTACGCGGTTGACGTGCCGCCACAGATGGCGTTGCGCGCGACCGTCTCCCCGACCGTCAGCGGCTTCACGCCCCTCATCAGCGGAGCGGCCAGTCTCTCAGCGTGCTCGGCGAGCTCGTGCGCAGGGTTCGTCACGCCCGGGCCCACGGGTCGAACCCTCCAGCTCGAGAACCCCGGGTTCTTCCTCGCGCGGTACTACCTCATCGTGGACGGCCTGGTGTCGGGCGCAGGGCAGGCGAGCTACAGCCTCACCACCAGCCTCGTGCCCATGACTGTGGACGCGGGGGTCGTGGACGCAGGCGTGACGGACGCTGGCCTGCCCGGTGAGACCTGCGCCGCGCCGCTGTCGCTCTTCCTGGGCGTTCCGACCAGCGTCCCGCTCGGCGCCTCGTTCAACGATCACAGCGGCGGCTCGAATTGCCAGTACGGGCAGGGTCCCGACCTCGTGTACGCCGTCACCATTCCGGCGAACCAGCGCCTCAGCGTCGTCGCGAGCCCGCAGGCCGGGTTCGACATCTCCCTCTCCCTCGCCAACGACCTCGCCGGCTGCGTGGCGGGTGTGTGCCTCGCGTCCGTCAACCTGAACGGCGCCGGGGGCACCGAGACGCTCACCTTCGACAACCCCTCGACGAGCTCCCGGACCGTGCTGCTGGTGGTGGACTCGCTGACGCTCGCGTCGGGCACGGTCGGGCTCTTCGCGTCACTCAGCTCGATCGGCGCAAGTGGGGACACGTGCCTCACCGCCATCCCCATCACGGTGGCCCAGACGCGGCTCAATCAGACGACGGCTGGCTTCACGAAGAACTACGATCTGCAGGGGCCCGGCTGCGTCCGCCCGCTCGGGCCCGAGGTCGTCTATGCCGTCACGCTCGCTCCCGCACAGACGCTCACGGTGGTGATGACGTCGATGCAGGACGCGGCCATCAACATCGTGGCCGGCCCGGCGTCGGCCTGTGCCTCGGCGATGTCCTGTCTCGCGTCGGCCGACACCGGAGGCACGGGCAGCGAGACCGCGTCGTACACGAACGGGCCCTCCATCACGCAGACCGTCTACGTGATGCTCGCCCGGTGGGGCTCGGCGACCGGGGTCCTGAACTACGACGTCAGCTTCACCCTGACGCCTCCGTGACTCGCGGGACGACCGGGCGGTGCGCGCCGCCCCCGATTCACCCTATGGTGCCTTCATGACTTCACGGTGGTTGGTGTTCGGTCTCGTGGCCTCGAGCGCGCTGGCGACGACGCTCATCGCGATGGACGTGCCGGCGTTGACGCGGTCCTCGGAGCTGGTGGTGCGCGGCACGGTCGTGCGGGTGGAGGCGCGGTGGACCGCAGACGGTCGCCGCATCATGACCGACAACGAGATCCTGATCGCCGACGTGCTGAAGGGCTCGCACGCGGGCAAGACCATCGTCGCGATGCAGCCGGGCGGAGCGGTCGGCGACGTCGGCCAGCTGGTCCACGGCGTGGCCACGTTCTCGCTCGGCGACGAGGTCGTCGTCTTCCTCGAGCGGCGCGGCGAGCGGGCGACGGTGGTCGGGCTCGCCCAGGGCCGCTTCTTCGTCGATCGAAGCGGGCCCGAGCCGATGGTCCGCGGCGGGGAAGAAGAGCTCTTCCTCGTGGACGCGAAGACCCACCAGCCGGTGACCGGGCCCTCGCAGGCCATGTCGCTCGCGAAGCTCGAGGCGCTCGTGCGCGAGAACCTGGGGCGCGCGCCTGACGCGCCCGTGTTGCCGGGTCGCCCGGCGCTGGTCGTGCCGAAGGCGACGCCGTGATTCACGCCCTCGTCGCCGCCGCTGTCCTGAGCCAGTCCTACGCGCGCAGCCGCGCCAACGAGAATGATCCCGCCAGCCAGTGTCTGTGGTGGAAGGAGAACACCCGCATCGTCTATCGCGTCAACCAGGCCGGCAACACCGAGACGCCCGGCGACACCGAGTTCGACGCCATCAAGCGCGCGTTCTCGACCTGGCAGACCGAGCTGGCCGCGTGCAGCAGCCTGTCGTTCGTCGAGGGCCCGCGCTCGCCCAGCCGCGAGGCGACCTACAGCCCCGATGACAGCCCGGTGAACCAGAACCTGGTCCTCTTTCGCGAGAAGGCCTGCAAGCAGCAGGTGGCCGCCGGCGATGCCTGCTGGAGCGACGGCTCCTGCGGCAACAAGTACGACTGCTGGCAGTTCTCCGAGGGCGCGATCGCGATCACCACCACCAGCTTCAGCCCACGCAACGCCGAGGTCTTCGACTCCGACATCGAGCTCAACACGCCCTCGTACATCTTCACCACCGTCGACGCGCCCCCTTGCGTACGAGGGGCCGAGGCCGTGACCTGCGTCGCCACCGACGTGCAGAACACGATGACCCACGAGATCGGCCACCTGCTGGGGCTGGCCCACATCAACGACGCCGCCTCGACGATGAACCCGCGCGCGGTGACCGGCGAGCTCACCAAGCGCACCCTGGACCCCGGCTCGAAGAAGTTCGTCTGCGACGTGTACCCGAAGGGGCAGGCCTCGAAGCTCTGCTTCATTCCCAGCGTCTCCCTCGAGCAGGGGCGCGCGGCGAAGGTGGGCTGCGAGGCGGCCAGCGGCCTCCCGCTCCTGGCCCTGGCGGCGTTGGTGTTGCGGCGAAGGCGGTGAGAGATGTCGAGGTGCGCGCTCATCGTGCTGGTCGCCGGGGCCGCTCAGGCCCAGCCGTACCTGCGCACGCGCGCGTTGAGCAACACGGGAGACTCGAACCTCTGCGTCACCTGGGGTGTCCGCAAGGTGACCTACCGCATGGACGGGGCCGGCAGCGCGCGCACGCCCGTCGAGGCCGAGTTCACCGCCGTCGACAACGCCTTCTCGACCTGGCAGCAGCTCGCGCGCGGGTGCTCCGACTTCGAGTTCATTCGCGGCCCGCGCATCACCGACGCGAAGGTGGGGAAGGGCACCGGCGACGACAACGTCATCACGTTCCGCGAGGAGAACTGCCGCGACGTGGTGCCGATCAGCGACGCCTGTCAGGCCGACGGGAGCTGCGGCAACAAGCACAAGTGCTGGGAGCACAGCGACAGCACCATCGCGCTCACCACCTCGACCTACTCGACGCGCACCGGCGTCGTCTTCGACTCGGACATCGAGTTCAACGCCGGCAAGTCGGCCGACGGCGCGCGCTTCCTCTTCACCACCATCTCGTCGCCGCCCTGCGCCGAAGGCATGGAGTCCCCCTTCTGCACGGCCTACGACATTCAGAACACGGCGACCCACGAGATCGGCCACCTCGTCGGCTTCGATCACGTGAGCGATCCGATGTCCACCATGGCGCCCACCGCGGCGCTGGGCGATCTCGCGAAGCGGGCCATCGATCCCGGCACCGCGTCGGGGTTCTGCGGCACCTACCCGCGTGGGAAGCCCCCGGTGCCCTGCGACGAGCTGGCGCAGCTCAAGAACCGCATCACGGCGCGCAACACCGGCACGCTCGGCTGCTCCTGCACCGGGACGCCAGGCCTCGTCGCCTGGCTCGCGCTGGCCCTGCTGGGACGACGGTCGCGAAGACGCTGATGAGGCTCGACAAGGCGCTCCAGTCACAGGGCTTCGGGACCCGGAACGGCTGCCGCGCGCTCGTCGAGGCCGGGGCTGTTCGGGTCAACGGCGGCCTGGCGAGCGATCCCGACGCCGAGGTGGACGTGACGAACCTCGAGCTCTCGGTGGGCGAGGTGGTGTGGCGCTTCGCGCCGCGGGTGGTGCTGGCGCTGCACAAGCCGTCGGGCACCGAGTGCAGCCACGCGCCCACCCACCATCCAAGCGTCTTCTCCCTGCTGCCCCCGCACATCGTGGCCCGTGGCGTCCAGTGCGTGGGGCGCCTCGACGCGGACACCACCGGGCTGCTCCTGTTGAGCGACGACGGAGCCCTCGTTCAGCGCCTCACCTCGCCGAAGCGGGGCGTCGAGAAGCGGTACCTCGTCACCTGCGCCGAAGACGTCACCGACGCGCAGCTCGAAGCGCTCCAACGGGGCGTCACGCTCAAGGACTCACCGGAGCCGGTTCGGGGAACGGCCGCGCGGGCCGGCCTACACGCCCTGCGGCTCACCATCGGCGAAGGCCGCTACCACCAGGTCAAGCGCATGGTGGCCGCCGCGGGAAACCACGTGGTCGGGCTCCACCGCGAGTCCGTCGGCGGGCTCGAGCTGCCCGCTGAGCTGCCTGCGGGCGCCTTCCTGCTGCTCGACGACGCCGCGCTCGCGAGGGTCGGGGGCGCGCGGTGAGGGCCTGTCGTCGCTGTGAGCGGGAGCTGCCGCGTGGCGCGCTGCACTTCCGCTTCGTCCTCGCGCTCGAGGGTGAGGCCGAGGTGATCGACGCACCGGCCGTGCTGGCGGCGGATCCTGAAGCGCTCCTGCGTGAGCTCGAGGCCGTCGAGCCGGACGAGCTCGAGGCCCAGATCCACGAGGACATCTCGGGGGTCCTGTGCCCCGCGTGTCGTGCAGCGCTGCGCGCCTTTCTTCACGTCGCCCGCCCGCTGCAGTAGCCACGCGCAGGGTTTGCGTCGACGTCCCGGGCGCCTGACAAACCCGTGATGGAAGGGGCGGCGCGCTCAACTACACCCCGGACCGCATGATCGCCGTCGTGCTTTCCCTCGTGTTGACCCAGGCAGAGGTCGATGCCGGTCAACCACCGCTGGCGGTCGAGGCGCCGCCAGTGGACGCCGGGGTCGAAGAGGATCCGGACCGCAGGCTGCAGACCGTCGTCACCGGGAGCCGCACCGAGCGGAAGCTGCAGGACGTGGTGGTGCCCACCGAGGTGATCACCCGGACGCAGATCGAGCAGCTCGGCGTGCGCGATCTCGGCCAGTTGCTGCAGCAGCACCCCGGCGTCGAGATGGTCTACACGAACCGCGGCGTCGGCATCCGCTTGCAGGGCCTCGACCCCGAGTACGTCCTCCTCCTCGTGGACGGGCAGCGCCTCGCGGGCCGGGCGGGCACCATCACCGACGTCACCCGCTTCAGCTTGCGCGACCTCGAGCGCGTCGAGATCGTCAAGGGCCCGGCCGCTGCGCTCTACGGCGCGGACGCGGTCGGAGGCGTCATCAACCTCATCACCCGCCGGCCGCAACGGCCGCTCGAGCTGTCCCTGCGCGCGATGGGGGGCGTCTTTCAGAACGGCTCGAAGGACGTGCCGCTCGGCACCGAGGCCGACGTCCGCGCGCACGCCGCGTCGAAGCTGGGCGCCTTCGAGCTGCGCGGCGGCGCCGGCTTCCGTCACCGCACCCCCTTCGATCGCAACCCCGACAACGTCGCGGACAACGGCCCGGGCATTCGCCGCTTCGACTACGACGTGGACCTCTCGTGGAACCCCAGCGAGACCTTCCGCGCCTGGACGCGCACCGGCTACGCGTGGACCGATCTGCGCGCCGTCGATCAGAACGACACGGGAGCCGTCTTCAACCGCGTCCAGCGCACCGAGCAGCTCGACACCTGGCTGGGGGCACGCAACGTCTTCGCCGGCACCGGCACGACGCTCACGGTGCGCGGGCACTTCGGGTTCTTCAAGGATCAGTTCCAGCTCGATCAACGCAACTCACGCAAGCTCGACGACTACACCCAGACGATCACGCGGCTCTTCGAGGGCTACGTGCAGGTCGATCAGAAGCTGGGCAACCACCTGCTCACGGCGGGCGCCGAGGTGTTGTCCGAGAACCTGTCGAGCTCGCGCCTGGTCTCGAACTACGTGCAGCGCGGTCGGGTGGGGTTCTTCCTGCAGGACGCGTGGCAGCTCGCGGCGACCGATGGGCTGCGGCTGGCGATCGAGCCCGGCGTGCGCGGCGACATCGACACGCAGTTCGGCGCCGCGCCCTCACCCCGGCTCGCCTTCAAGGTGGACGTCGGCCAGGCGCTCACCTTCCGCGCGTCCTGGGGCCTCGGCTTCCGGCCGCCGTCGTTCAACGAGCTGTTCCTGCGCTTCTGCAACACGGGCATCGGCTACTGCGTCGACGGCAACCCCGGCCTCGTGCCTGAGCGCTCGGGCTCGGTGAACGTGGCCGTGGACTACCGGCTGCCGATCGACGGGTGGACGCTCTCCGCCAGCGCCTGGCACACGAGCCTGTCGAACCTGATCAACATCACCGCCAATGGCGTGCCGAACCCCGACAACCCCACCATCTTCTCCTACGAGAACGTGGCCGGCGCCTACACCCAGGGCGGCGAGGTGAACGCGCGCCTCAAGCTCTCGAAGGGCTCGACGCTCGAGCTGGCGTACATGGGCCTCGACGCGCGCGACGTCACCCGAAACCGGCCGCTCGAGGGGCGCAGCAACCACCGCGTCAACGCGTCGCTGAGCGCGAAGTACCGGCCGACCGGCCTCGAGGGCGTGGTGCGCGCCACCTGGAACGGGCCGCGGCCGTTCTACGTCGGCAGCGGGCTGGGCTTCGCGAACGTGCTGGGCTTCGGCGAGACGCGCACGGTGCAGGCGCCGGGCTACTTCGATCTCGAGGTGCAGGTGACGTGGGTCTTCAAGCCCTGGCTCAAGTTCTTCGTGAACGGCTTCAACCTGCTCAACGCGGGTGACGCCGACTTCAACCCCCGGCCACCGCGCGGCGTCGTCGGTGGCGCCACGCTGGAGTACTGACATGCCCCGGTCCCTCATCCTCGTCGTCCTCGCCAGCGCCTGCGCGCCCGACCTGCGGAAGACCGACTGCTTCGACGGCGTCTGCGGCGAGCTGCCCACCGAGCCGCTCTTCAGCTTCACCGTGAAGGAGGGCGTGGTGGAGGCCCTCGTGGACGCGACCTCGAAGACGCTGCCCACCTACATCGATCTCGACGAGCCGAAGGAGCTCAAGTTCGACGAGGCCGAGGCCACCAACGCGTGGGATCTGTCGTTCATGCGCGACAAGGTGCGCGCCAACGGCGGCGGCACCAACCCCACCGGGGTCGTCGAGGTGGCGGTGCTCACAGGCCAGAGCTTCGGGGCGCTCACGCAGGCGCCCGCGAGCGGCTACCTGAAGGACGGCTCCGAGGGCGTCTTCAACACCGTCGAGGGCGGCTGGTACTTCTACGATCTTGGCGTCCACCGCCTCACCACGCTCGATCACCTCTACGTGGTGAAGACGTCGAAGGGCGGCTTCTTCAAGGTGAAGATGGGCAGCTACTACGACGGCAACGGTACGGCGGCGCGCATCGCGGTCACCTTCGCGAAGCTCCTCCCCCCTTGAGCGGGCCGGGCGTACACTGTCACGCGATGTCGCCCCCAGCCGCAGCTCGTGAAGGTGGTGCGCACCCGACGGTGGACGACGTCGAGTTCCGCGCGCTCTACAAGAAGACGAAGTACGTGGTGGAGACCGCCGACGGCTGGTCGCTCGTCATCACCCGCTACCGCCCGACGCCCCAGCTCTTCCCCCAGCCGCTCTTCGGCGAGCCGATGCTGCTGGTGCACGGCTTCTGTCAGAACCGCCACGCGTGGACGAGCGGTGAGTTCGTCAAGAACCTGCTGTTCTTCGGCATCGACGTGCACATCCTCGAGCTGCGCGGGCACGGGAAGAGCTCGATCGAGCTGCAGCGCGAGCGCGCCGCGAAGTTCGGCAGCAAGCTGCCCAGCGATCTCTCGTGGGACTGGGACATCGACAGCTACTTCCTCTACGACCTGCCGGCGGCCGTCGCGGGCGTCAGGCGCATCACGCGGCGCGATCGCATCTTCTATTGCGGCCACTCGATGGGCGGAATGCTCGGCTACGGCTACGCGGGCATTCACCAGGAACACTTCGAAGGCATCATCACCATCGGAGCGCCCGCCGAGGTCGGCAAAGGCTCCTTCGCGCTGCAGTGGTTGGCGTACGCAGGGCCGGGCATCTCGTCGATGGTCGATGCGGCGCTCGGTGGGCTCAACCTTCAGCGCGGCATTGGTCACACGCTCTCGCAGCTGGCGTCGAAGATCACTCGGAAGGATGCCGGGCCGCAGCCGCGCACGCTGAAGTACCGCTATCTCCCGCTCGACGCGTGGCTCAAGGCGGCTTCCGACGCGCTGGGGTACGCGGAGCAGTCACCGCTGGCCGGTTTGATCGCGTCGCGCGTCACGTGGCTCACGAATTGGGATCGCATGTCGATGTCTGACGTGCGGTGGCTCCTCAAAGAGGGCGGCGAGAAGGAGCCTCGCAAGGTCGTCGATCAGTTCTTCAAGTGGATCCGCGGCATGGAGGTCGTCTGCTACCGCACCGGCTACGACTTCCAGCGCGGGTTCGCGAAGATCAAGGTGCCGATGGCGATCATCTTTGGCGATCAAGATCCGCTCGCGTCTTTGGCGTCGACTCGATCGGTCTACCGCGCGGCGAAGAGTGAGTACCTGTTGTGGCGTCCCGTGAAGGGCAACAGCCACATCGAGCTGACGATGGGGCATGACATTCGGCAGATCTGTTACGACATCAAGAATCTGATCGAATACGCGAGGACGCACCGTGCGCGGTCTCCGTCGCTGCCTCGCGTGAACGATTGAGCGGGCTCCGCCATCGGGTCTGCGATCGTCGCTGGCTCAAAGGTCGAGTGGTGATCGATGGGGCGCCGTGCTTCTCGTGAGACAGCGCCTCGAGCTTCGCGCGACCTACTTTGCGTTCGTGTCGTACTGCATCGCGCCGAACACGTTGCCGCCCGGTTCCTGGAAGAACATCAACGTGCCGACTCCGGAGATCACCGAGCGCTCGAGGATGATCTTTCCGCCGTTGGCGAGGACGCGCTTCTCGGTCTCGTCGATGTCCGCCACCGCGAGCGTGCACTCGAAGCCGAGCGTGCGCTCGCCGGCGATCAGATCGCGACGGCCCTGGAGCGCGCCGCGAACTCCCGCACCTTCGATTTGGTAGAAGCCCGGCGGCCCCCACGGCGTGATCTTCCAGCCGAAGACCCGCTCGTAGAACGTCTTGCTGGAATCGACGGCGCTGCTGTTGATCGCGAAGTGGGCGAGGGTGTTCATGGGGCTGCTTTCTGCCCTGATCGCCGCTGTCGTTCTTTCGCTAAAGTGCCAAAAGATGTCGAATTTACGTCAGGGCGCTTTCGGCGGCGCAAAGAGCGTCCGGAACGCCTTCAAGGCGGCGGGATGAAAGACCGTGCCGTGGTCTTCCTGCGGGAATTTTTCGACGCGCCAGGTGAGCGTTGGTGGCGCCGACGCGCTCAGCGCCGTGAACACCTGATCGACCAGCTTGCTCAGGTCGGGCTCGTTGCTCGCTGCGACGAAGAGCGTCTTGCCCTCCGCTCCATGCAGCATCGGCGCAAAGCGCGGGACCAGGCTCGCGTCGCTCCACCACAGCGATGGATCGATGGCGATGAAGTGCGTGAAGAGATCGGATCGCTCCACGAACGTCTCCATCACGACGAGGCCGGCGAACGACTCGCCGATGATCGCGCGCTCCTTCGTCACCTTCTGGTGCGACTCGATCCACGGCAGCAATTCGTCGGCGATGAACGCGCGGAAAGCTTCCGAACCGCCGACTCGCGGCGCGACCTTCTTGTCCTCGGCGTTGGTCGTCGGGCCGGTGAGATCTCTCCGCCGCTCGGTGTTCTCGATGCCGACCAACAGGAACGGCTTCATCGTCCCGTTCGACGCTCCGACCTGCACCAGGCCAGCGACGTGCACGAAGTCTTCTTCGAGCCCGCCATCGAGCATCAACAGCAGCGGCAACGCGAGCTTTGGGTCCACCGGCGGGCGGTAGATGTTGATGCGGCGCGCTTCGCCTCCGAGCTTCTTCGAGGTGAGCGTGACCGTCTCTCCGATCACCAGCGGCTTCGAAGCAGGCCCAGCGGAGACGACGAGCGACAGAGCGACGGCGAAGACCATGACGCGCGCACCGTACGCACAGAACCCGGCGGGGAACCGGTTTTTGTACGGACCAGAGCGGCCCGATGACTCGCCGCGGCTTTCCTGACGGCTCCGTCGTGGTGCGCACGTTTCCCGTGACCTTCCTCCACGACACCACGCAGTCGCGGCACGAGAAGAAGTGGCACACCTTCATCTACGCGGTGGAAGGCAACCTCGAGGTGCGCACCGGTGGCACGCGACGGCTCGTTCCTTCCGATCGCGCGGTGTGGATCCCCGCGGACACGGAGTGCACCACCACGATGCGCGCTCCGATCACGATGCGGAGTTTGTTCTTCGCTCCGGGCGTCTTGAAGAAGGCGCCGCAGCTGCGCACTGTCGTGGCCTCACCACTCCTCCGTGAGCTGATTCAGGAAGTCACGCGACTCGGCGCGCTCGATCGCAGCAACACGCGACATCGGCGGCTGCTCGGCGTGCTCCTCGACACCATTGGTGATGCGCCTGACGTGCAGCTCGAGGTGCCGACTCCGAACGATCCGCGCGCGCGTCGATTCGCGGAGTCCGTCATCGGCGATCCCGGCGCGACTCAGTCGCTGTCGAAGATCGCTCGCAGCGTCGGAGCCAGTCTCCGCACCATCGAGCGTTGCTTCGTGACGGAGACGGGTCTGACGCTCGGACAGTGGCGGCGAAGAGTGCGGTTGTTCCACGCCCTCCAACGCCTCGAAGCCGGGGCGTCCGCCACCGAAGCCGCGCTCGATGCCGGGTACCAAAGCCCCAGTGCCTTCTCTCAGGCGTTTGCGAGGCAGTTTGGGCGGACGCCCACGGGGCGAACGACCACGCCCCAAACCAGCCGGCGAACGTAGCGGCACGCGGAGACTCGCCGAGCGAAACAGGCAGGCCGGAAACTGGAGGGACCGTCGGGCGTTGGTAGCCTGCTACATGATGAGACAGGTCCGAATCGCGCTCGCGACATGGGTAGCTCTGGCGATGGTCACGCAGCCGCTCGCCGCGTTCGCGCAGGACCGCGTGCAGCTCAACACCATCACCAGGATCGAAGTGAAGGGCAGCACCGTCGAGATCACCGGCAGCCGCCGCCCGAACTTCACGACCTTCACGTTGAGCGATCCACCACGCCTGGTGATCGACGTCAGCGAGGCGGTGTTCTCCGACGTTCCAAAGGAGACGAAGATCGGAGACGGCACCATCACCGCGATCAAGACCGCCGCCTACGGCAGTGAGTCCGCCGCCATCGCGCGCATCCTCATCGGCTTCGAGCGCGAGCTCGAGACCGACATCGCGAGCACCGGGAACGCGTTGGTGGTGAAGCTCCCGCTCGATCCGAAGGCGCAGCAGAAGCTGATCGCCGAGAAGCTCGAGGCCGACAAGGCCGCGCGCGCTCAACGTGAAGCCGCAGCCCGCGCCCAGGCCGAGAAGGACAAGGCCGAGCGCGACGAGAAGGAACGCCTCGCCCGCGAAGAGAGCGAGAAGAAGCGCGCTGAAGCCGAGGCAGCGAAGAAGAAGGCCGAGGAAGAGAAGCTCGCGAAGCTCGCCGCCGAGAAGGAAGAGAAGGACCGGCTGGCGCGCGAGAAGGCCGAGAAGGAAGCGCTCGCGAAGGCCGAAGCCGAGGCAGCGAAGAAGAAGGCCGAGGAAGAGAAGCTCGCCAGGCTGGCTGCGGAGAAGGAAGAGAAGGAACGGCTGGCGCGCGAGAAGGCAGAGAAGGAAGCGCTCGCGAAGGCCGAAGCCGAACGCAAGGCGAAGGAGCTCGCCGAGCTCAAGCGCAAGGAATCGGAAGCCCGCGAGGCGCGGGTCCTGGCTGAGAAGGAAGCAGCGCGTGCCGAGGCCGAGCGCAAGAAGCGCGAGGAGGAAGAGAAGGTCGCCGCCGCAAAGGCCGAAGCCGATCGCGTGAAGGCCGAGAAGGAAGCGCTCGCGAAGGCGGAAGCCGACAAGAAGGCCGCTGCGAAGGAAGCGAAGGCGCTCGCGGCGAAGGAAAAGAAGGAACGCGAAGAGGCCGAGGCCCGCGCGGTCGCCGAAGCCGCCGCCAACGAGAAGGAACAGAAGCGCCTCGCCGCGATCGAGGCGAAGACGCGCGCGGCTGACGAGAAGCGTCGCAAGGAAGAGGAAAAGAAGGCGGCCGAGGAAGCAAAGGTCGCCTCCGCCCGCGACGCTCAGGAGCGCAAAGACGCCGAAGCGAAGGCCAGGCGTGACGCCGAAGCGCAGGCCAGGCGTGACGCCGAGGCGCTCGCGAAGCGTGAGGCTGACGAGAAGAAGGCCGCCGCGGAAGAGAAGAAGCGTGAGGCCGAAGCGAAGAAGTTGGCCGCCGCCGACGCCGATCGCGCGCGCAAGCAGAAGGAGCTCGAGGCCGCCGCCGCCAACACGCCGTCTCCGTCCGAGCTCGCCGCGTCGGGCAAAGCCGCCCGCATGACGTTCGTCGGCTTCAAGCAGAACGATGGAGTGGGGCGCATCTTCTTCCGCACCTCCTCTCCGGTTCGGTACCGCGTCGGTGAAGACAATGAGCGCCAGGTGGTCATCACGCTCGAGAACACCGAGATCAGCCTCCCCAACAACCAGCGAATCATCGACGCGTCGTTCTTCGACACGGCGGTGTCGCTGGTGCGACCTGAGGCGCAGGACACCGACGTGAGGGTGACGATCAGCTTGAAGCAGGCCGTCGCCTATCGCGCGTCGCAGGCAGGAAATGAGCTGACGCTGGAATTCGAACGCCCCGAGTGAGATTAAGGCAAAGCCCCTGGGGGCGACGCCGCCGGGAGGCAATGCAGGGATGATCGGGCTGTGGCTGGCACTCGCGATCTGCGCCGCGCCCGAAGAGACCGCAGAGGTCTCTGAAGTTCAGATCACGGCCGAGCGTGTCCTCCACGACGGCAAGAAGCTGATCTCGACCGCGGAAGGCACCGCGAAGCTCACCAGTGAAGGCTCGGCGATCGACGCCGATCGCATCGTCTACGACCAGAATCGTCGCGTGGCGACCGCCATGGGCCACGTGGTGGCTCGCCTGACGCAGGGCGGAAAGATCGCGGTGATCGCCGATCTGATGACGCTGCGGTTCGACGAGCGGCAGCAGGTCACCGACGTCTATCTGTATGACGGTCGCGCGATCTCGAAGAAGGACGCTCCGTGGGACGCGTTTCTGGCGGCCAACACTGAAGAAAAGGTCGAGAAGGTCGGCACCACGCAGGCGTTGCTCACCGGCAATCACCTGCACCGCAACGGCAACGATTGGACCGTCGAGCAGCTCGAGCTCGTGCCGTGTGAGTGCGATTTCAAGAACCCGTCGTGGTCGATCACGTCTTCGACTGCCACCGTCGATACCGATGATGATCGCGTCTCGATCACCAACCCCGTGATTCGGATCAAAGGCATCCCGGTGTTGTGGTTGCCGTGGCTGTCGTTGCCGCTGACTGATCGGCAGACGGGTTTGCTGTTTCCCAAGCCCGACTATTCGCCGCTCAATGGTTTCTCGTTCGAGCAGCCGGTGTTCGTCACGTTGGGGCGGAGCGCGGACCTCACGTTGACGCCTGGCTTCTTCACCGGAACGCCCATCCTCGAGCGCACTGAGCCCGATCCCGCGGACCCGACGAAGATGC
Organism: Myxococcaceae bacterium; assembly: GCA_016793095.1. GTDB lineage: Bacteria > Myxococcota > Myxococcia > Myxococcales > Myxococcaceae > Xiheimicrobium. The sequence goes on from JAEUJQ010000068.1 coordinate 78,428, forward strand.
GGGTCGTCAAGACACCGCAGAGCGTGAATGGCATCGCCGGCCCGCGTCTGCGCACGGAGTTCCGTTACACGCCATCGACACACGCGAGCGGGCAGATCAATCTCGGGCTCCTCTACGACTTCCGCACCAGGCGAGACGTCGCGACCTCAGCTCGGGATGCCCTCGACACGACGCCGCGTGGGATGCGCGGTGAGCTTCGATGGCTGCACACGCAAGACTTCGATCGCGGTTTCGGTGCGCGCGTCGATTTCAACGGTCACTCGGACGGCGACTACAACAAAGACAACACCATCGACGTCATCCTCACGACGGCCACGTATCTGCGCAGCTCGGCGACGGCGTTTCATCGCGGCAACAACCACTCGCTCACGTTGGATGTGGGGCTCAGGCAGGACATCCAGTGGGGCTACGACTGGCTTGGCAACGGTGCGCAGATCACGCCGCGCAACATGGGCGTGTTCGGCGCGGGCACGCTCCAGCGGCTTCCTGCGTTCACGTTTGGGTGGACGCCTGATCCCCTCGGGCCAGTGCGCTTCACGCTCGACGCCGAAGCGGTGCGACTGGCGCCCATATTCTCACTGACCGGCGACGAGGGCTCGGCTGCGCTCGAGGGCGCCATCACCGCCGTCAGCTTCAAACAGGCCGTCGAGAATCAGCTCTTCAATCCGCTGAGCACTGCGCTGGCCACGACCGCTTCGCCGACGATGGGAAATCGAAAGTGGGACCCCGGCGAGCGCGAGGCGCGGGATCGTTTGATGCTCAAGCCGACGCTCACTGCAGCGTTCTCTCCGGGTGGATCGTTCACCCTGAGCGGCTCAGCATCGTGGCGGCAGCTGTTGTGGGCCGGCGAGGCGAGTGGGCGGAGCTGGGCGCGCGGCTATCTCCTCCTCGGCGGAGCGTTGGAGACGCAGCTCTCTCGCCGCTTCGCAGAGGGCGCTGTGCGTCACGTGATCGAACCGCGCATCGAAGTGCGCGCGGTGCCGGTTGGTTTCGATTGCGGCTGGGCAGGAGCGACCGGTGGGTGCGGCACATCGCGGACCTCGACGATCGTGCCTTACGATCAAGTCGACTTCGCGGTGCCCAACGTCACTCCGCGCGCGCAAGCCATCGCCGAAATTCGCCAGCGCTTTCACTCGCGCGACGGCACCGAGGTCTTCCGGCTCGAGGTCGGGCAGGGTGGCGAGTTCAGTCTCGCTCCCGGCGTGACGACCGGCCCCCTGACGCCGACGATCGGTGAGACGTTCGGTCGAGCGACCTTCCGCATCGGCTGGCTCTCGGGGAGCGGCGCCCTTCGATTCGACCCACTCGCCTCGCGTTGGGTGACCACGACGAACCCAGCCGGAGCGCTGACCGTCACGCGCGCGACTGCACGGCTCGATCTCGACGACGGCCGCGGTCACGGCGCCTACGGCACGTACGACAACCTCGTGATGGAAGGCACCGCGCGTTCACGCCAACCGCTCGATCTGCTGTTCCTGATCGACCGCGGCTTCACGTCGGCGTTCCGCATGCAGCAGATCACCTTCGGCGCGCGGTGGAACTTCGGGCCGGTTGGCGTTCGCTACGACGCGTTGGTCGCAGAGCAGAACTTCGGTCCCGCCGCCGGCCCGGTCGATGCGCGGCTCGCCTTCTCGCAACAGACGGTGAGCGTCGGTCTGACACCCGCCTGTGATTGCTGGCGGCTCGATCTCAACCTCACGCAGCCGATCCCCTGGCGTGAGGGGAAAGCGGTGCTGCAGGCTCCGCAATTTGGCTTCAGTGTCTCGGTCGCGCGTTTCGGGACCATCGGAGGTCGGTAACCGCCGAGTTCCCTTGACCATTCCGAACCGCCCTTCGACAATGGCCGCCCGGTTTTCCCCCTCGTCTGACAGGGAGTCGAAGCGAATGCGCATGCGCCTGCTTGCGGTGCTGGCTGTGGTGTTGGTGACCGGCTTGTCCGGTTGTACGGGCGGTGGCCCTTCGGTCATGGAGTTCGTCGAGGTCGTCCCGGCGCAGCCCAAGATCGGCGACGTCGTCATCGTGCGTTTCCGGCTCCTCGATTCGCGCGGTGTTCCGCTCGCCGGCGCCACCACCGAGTTCACCCTGCAGAAGAACGCGAACGGCAGCGCGCCCGCGAACGTGACGTTGTCTCCGGCTTCCGCGCCGTCGATCAAGGGCAGCGGCTTCGCTGAGACCCAGATCGTCGCGACCTCGCGCGTCAGCTCGGTGATCGTCGAGGCGACTTCGGGCGACAAGAAGGTCATCTCGCCGCCCATCACCTTCGCCGGCACCGTGCCCAACGGCCGCCAGCTCACCTTCCAGTGTGGTCCCATCGCCGGCCCCGGCTCCGGTGGTCTGCACGCTCTCGGCGCGTGGGACAACTCGCGCACCTTGATCGCCGGTTCCGCCGCGGAATGCACCGCGCACGTCGGCGATCGCAACGGTGACGGTGTCGAAGGTGCGCTCGTCTCGTTCATGACCGAGGCCGGCACCATCGGCCCGTCAGAGGTCTCGACGTCGAACCTCGTCGGCGACGCGATCATTCTCTACAAGACGTCGCTGCCGTTCCCCATCGACGTGGCGCCCGAGACCTTCACCTGGACGCCGCCCGACAACGATCCGGCGAACACCGGCGATTACGTCGCGCCGCTGTGGATGCACCCCTTCAACTGGACGCAGAACCCCCTCATCAAGACCACGATGTACACGCTGCAGGAGCCGCGTCGCCCCGACCCCATTCGTCTCAAGCCTGATGGCTCGGGTCGCTTCGAGAACAACCCGCGCGACAACCTGGTCACGATGATCGCCGTGACGTCCGGTGAAGAAGGCTTCACCGACACGAACAACAACGGTCAGTTCGACATGGGCGAGGAGTTCGACGATCTCACCGAGCCGTTCGTGGACTCCAACGACAACGGCACGTGGGACGCGTTCGAGCGCTTCATCGACGTCAACGGCAACCGCCAGTGGGATCCCAAGAACCTCAAGTGGGACCCCAACACCCTCATCTGGCGCACCGAGAAGATCATCTGGACCGGCTTCCCGGCGTTCGAAGACACCCAACAGACCGTCGTCGGCGTGAACGGCCACCGCCCGGTCTTCACCACCGCGACGCCGCCCGTGATCCCCGACATGTTGTGCCCGATGGGCAGCTCGACCTGCAGCGCCGCCGGTCCGCCGCAGACCGTCACCGCGTATCTCGCCGACCCGTGGTTCAACTCCATCGCGCGCAATGGCGACTCCGACGGCTGCCGCATCGACCCGGGTGAGATGCCGCCGGTGAAGGGCTCGGCCGAAAACGGCGCGGGCTTCGCGTTCACGTACCCGCCCGGCGAACACCTCACGTTCACCATCAAGGACGCCCGCGATCCGCTCGCGCCTCCCGCGGTGCAGGTGCCTCCGCGCCGCCCGGCGATCGACTACCAGGTCAACATCATCTGCAACTACACCGCGGCCCGAAAAGACGGCTACGAGGTGCGCATCAACGCCGGCACCATCAAGGGCAAGATCGAGTAGCAGCAGAGCTTGATGGTGAAGCGTCGTTGCCAGCGGTCGAAGTTGGGGTAGGGTGCCCGCATTGACTCCGGAATCAATTTTCCGGAAATCGCGGGAGCCGACCGTTGGCCGAGAAGTCCGAGAAGCCAGAGAAGCCAGAGAAGAAGAAGGACAAGCCGCAGACCCGCGCCGAGCGCGAGGCTGATCGGCGACGCGTGATTCTACGCGCGGCGGTCGAGGTGTTCTCGAAGAAGGGCTACCTGGGCTGCCGCATTCAGGACGTGGCGAAGGAAGCCGGCGTCGCGTACGGGCTCGTGTACCACTACTTCAAGAACAAGGATGAGCTGCTCGAGTCCGTGTTCGCGAGCGGCTGGCAGAACTTCCTCGGGCGCGTGCAGTCGGAGATCGGCCGCGATCAAGACCTCGCCTCTCGCGTGCGCGGCGTGGTGCACGTCGCGTTCGAGGCGTACCGGCGCGATCCCAAGGGCGTGAAGGTGCTGATCCTCGAGGTCGGCCGTTCTCCTGCGGGCGGAGCGGTGAATCGCGGCAGCGCGTTCTCGGCGGTGATCGTCGCGGCGGCGCAGATGTTCGCGGCGGCGCAGCAGCGCAATGAGATCCCCTCGCACCTCGACCCCACCCTGGCGGCCACGATGTTGTTCGGCTGCATCGAGATGGGGCTCACCAGCTTCGTCATGGGGCTGCTCGACAAGCGCGACGATCAGGCGATCGAGCGCGCGCGTGATCAGGTCGCCGAGACGTTCTTGAACGGCATCACACAGGCCAGGGCCGGCACCGGCGCGTCGATCCCGAACGTGCGGACCATCAGATCAGCAGACACGTCTGCTGGCGGAATCGAGACGGCGCGCCAGCGTCCTCGCCCTTCGAACTGATCACCACCCATGGAACCTTCCGACGTTCGGTATGAGGTGAAGGACGGCATCGCCACGCTGACCATCGATCGGGAGCCGGCGCGCAACGCGCTGTCTCCTCAAGTCCTCGCTGGACTGCGAGCGGGGCTCGAGCGGGCGCAGAGCGACTCCACCGCGCGCGTCATCGTGCTCACCGGCGCTGGCACGCGCGTCTTCTGTGCGGGGGCGGATCTCGGCGGGCTGTCGGGAGATGGATTTCTCGCAGGCCACGATGGCCGACGTGCGTACGGGCAATTGCTGTTGGCGCTCCAGACGGTGAGCAAGCCGACGGTGGCGCGCATCAACGGTCACGCGCTCGCGGGCGGCCTCGGCCTCGTGCTGGCGTGTGATCTCGCGGTGGCGGTCGACAGCGCGGGCTTCGGAACTCCGGAGATCGATCGCGGACTGTTCCCGATGATGGTGATCGCATTCCTCCAGCGTCACCTCGGCCGCAAGCGCGCGCTCGAACTGGCGCTCACCGGAGAGCGCATCACGTCAGAACAGGCGCTCGTGTGGGGCCTCGTCAATCGCGTGGTGCCCGAGGCGAAGCTCGACGAGACGGTGAAAGAGCTCGCGGGGAAACTCGCCGGGAAGTCGCTCGCCATTCTCGCGCTCGGTCGCCGCAGCTTCTTCACGGCCGAAGATCTGCCGCTCAACCAGGCGGTGGAATTCCTCGGCTCTCAGCTCTCGCTGAACACGCTCGCGGAAGACACCGCGGAAGGCGTCACGGCGTTCTTGGAGAAGCGCCCGGCGAAGTGGGCTGATCGCTGATCACTCCGGCGTCGGTCGCCGCGGGTGCGGGAGCGGCGACGGTGTGGGGCCACTCGAGCCGCAGCACGCTCTGCGGGTCCACCCACTTGCCGTCGAGCTTGGCGCCGAAGTGCAGGTGGGGGCCGGTGACGCGGCCACTGCTCCCGACCTTTCCGATGGGCTGACCTGAGACCACACGCTCGCCTTGCTTCACGGCGAACTCCGACATGTGGAAATACGAGGTGAAGAGCCGCCCGCCGTGGTGGATGAGCACGGTGCCTCCAGACCCGAAGCACTCGCGCACCATCACCACCTCGCCGTCGTTCGAGGCGTAGATGGGGTCGCCGGTCTCTCCGTCGATGTCGTCGCCGAAGTGCTGGCTCTTCTTCTTGTTGTTGAAGAGGCGCAGATCTCCAAAGGGCGCGCTGACGTGATCGTTGCGAGGCCACGCGAAGTTCTGCGTGAAGGCCCAGGGAGTGAAATCTTGATCGAACGACTCGTTGAAGGCCTTCTGATCGGCGGCCGACCACGCGCGTTCCTTCTTGTTGGGGTTGGTGAACTTGTTGCTCACCGTGAGCTGTCGGCGGCGGAAGTTGGGCTTCACCACTTCGAGCTGGCCAAAGAGCGCTTCTTTGCCGCCCTCGGTGATCGCTACGGCATCGAGCGAGAGCTTCTGGGGTTTCAGATCGACTGACAGGGGAACGAGCGCGACCCAGGTGTCGACGCCGAAGGCCAGAAACACCAACTCCGCCGAGCCGAGGTGGCCCGACGGAGTTTTGGTGCTGCCCGTGATCTGAATCATCACCGCATCACCGGGACGGGCCACTCCGGGCTGCAGCTTGACGTCAGCTGCGAGCAGCAGAGTGAGGAGCGCCCCGGCGATCACGACGACGCTCAGGGCACGACGTTGATGGTGCCGGTGACGTCAGCCTGCACGGGAGAGCCCCACGCGGTCTGGAAGGTCTGCGAGCTGGCCTGATCCTTCGGGAAGAGCACGCGCATCTGCGTCGCCGAGGGCACGAAGCCGCTCATCGGGAAGGTGATGTTGATCGACCAGCGGCTCGAGTACCCCGAGGTCTTGCAGGTGAAGGTGCCGTTCGCCGGATCGTTGGCGGTGGTCTGCTCGTTGCTGCCGATCACGAAGCCGGAGTTGGGAGGACCGTTGAACTCCCCGAAGCCGAGCATTCCGCCCGTCATGCCGTCGCCGTTGAGATCGAAGTTGACGATCGCACGAGCGAACGCACCGCCCTGCGCGGTGACCGGCGTGTCGAACACCACGTTGAGCGTGTCGCCCGGCTGGAGCGCGTTGGACATCGTGTTGCCGGACGCCTTGCGCACCTGGAAGGCCGCGGTGGTCGAGAGCGGGCGGGGGACCGTCGCGTCGATGGCGAAGAAGTAGCCGATGAAGTCGACGGTGGAGCCGCTGTCGAGGCCAGTGGCGCGAACGATGATGTTGTAGCGGTTGCCGAGCGTCCACGGCGCGGTGGGGGCGATCGAGAGGACGTTCGGAGCGCGCTGCGTCACCGACACCGCCACGTTGGTCTCGCAGTTTTCCTGCACGACCTTCACCAGGCGCGTGGTGTCGACCTGCGTGATGGGCTGGTTGAAGACGATGTTGATCGAGTCGTTGGCCTTGAGCGCGTTGCGGTACGGCTCCGAGCCGTTGGTGGTGAGCGACTCGACGTTGGTGCCGAGGATCTGCAGCGACGCGCCGGTCCGGGCGTCGTTCAAGATGATGGTGCGATCGGGCTGAATGAAGAGACCCGACGCCGAGTAGGTCTGCACGGTGCCGAGGATGTCCGCGCGGCCGTCGTTGTCTTCATCGAGGGCTCCGATGGTGAGCGTGAAGGTCGACGTCGCGATGCGCGCGAGCTCGCCCGGGTCCGGCGCGTTGGCGAAGGTGAGGAGGCCGTTGTCGTCGACGTCGGCGGTGCCGCTGTAGTTGCCGATGCCGCCGCCGTAGGTGCCGGCCGTGGTGACGAACGCGGTGGGGTTCACCTCGAGGTAGGCCTTGGCGCCCTTCGCCGACTTGCCCAACGAGGTGTAGACGCGGAACTTCAGCGTGCTGCTGAGCTGCGCGAGGCTGATCACGCCCACGTTGCCGTTGCCGTTGTTGATGGGCACGTTGCCGCCGGTCGCAGGCACGTTGGCGTTGATGCGCGCGCTCGAGTAGCCGGTCTTGCTCAGCAGCACCTGCGCCTGGGCGCCCGCGGGCACGTCCTTGAAGACGAAGGCGCCGTCGGCCGAGGTGGTGGCCTTGTAGGTGTGCGTCGCGTCGGCGCCTTCGCCGAGCACGAGAGTGGCGTTGACGCCTTCGATGGGCGTCTGGAGCGTGGTGACCACGACGCCGGACACGGTGCCGACCGGCGAGCTGGGGGCGATCAGCTGCGTGGTGTCGGGGGCGCGACCCTTCTCGTCGGCATCGGCGACGCCGTCACCGTTGAGGTCCTGATAGTTCGCGCACGAAGCCAGCGCGAAGATCGCGCAGGCGCTCAAGATGCGGTTCATGTGGTTCTCCGTTGTGGCCGTGGGGTGGTTGAACAGACGAGCCGCACTTTCGCGTGGTGCGGGCGCAGGTCAAGGGATCAGATCAGCAGACGAGTCTGCTGGGGGGGATTGTGTCTATGCTTCGCCCACCTTGAGCGGATCCATTCGCAGGCTGATCGCAGTTGCTGGTTTCGCAGTGCTGATCGCGCTCTGGGCGAGCTGCGGAGGCGCCTCGATCGACGGTGTCCTGACGCCCACGGGCGGCGAGGTCTGTCTGCCTGACGGCAAGGTGTGCATCTCGGTGCCGACGGGCGGACTGGCGGATCAGGAAGTCATTCGCATCTCATCGAGCAACGATCGACCGGGTGGCGCGCTGTCGGACCCGTACGACATCTCGCCGACGACGCCGAAGAAGGTCGATTTCCTCAAGCCGGCGACGGTGACGTTCAAGCTCGAGATCGTGAACCAGGACGGCATCGACAACTTGAGCGTGCTGCGCATCTACACGCGTGAAGGCGCCGACTGGCAGCCACTCGACAACGCGTTCGTCGATCGCGTGCGCGGCGTGGTGACCGGAGAGGTCTCGCACCTCTCTCCTTTCGTGGTGATGCGTTCCGATCGGTTGTCCGATGGTGGTCTGCCGATCGAGCTCGACGGCGGTAACCGCGACAGCGGCGTCATCATCATTCCGCCGTTCGATGCGGGGCCGGAAGACGCGGGCTTCGACGCCGGTCGTCCTGATGCAGGTCGTCCCGACTCGGGAATGCCGGATTCGGGCACGCCCGACGCGGGCTTTGATGCGGGTACGCCGGATGCCGGAGTCGACGCAGGCTTTGATGCCGGGTTCGACGCGGGCTTCGACGCCGGGTTCGACGCAGGCTTCGACGCCGGGTTCGACGCGGGCTTCGACGCAGGCTTCGACGCGGGCTTCGACGCAGGCTTCGACGCCGGGGTCGACGCGGGCGAGCCCGACGCGGGTGACGACGCGGGCATCGACGCCGGCTGAAGCGTTCAGCGATCGCAGGCGCGGCGGCACTCGGCGACACACTTCGCTTTGTTGCTGGCGCCCTCGCACTTCGGAATGAGGGCGAGCTTCATGGCGACTCCTGGTGAGGGTTTACTTTCACGACACCGCCGGTGCGCGACCGTTCCCGCGCTATTCGTCTTTGGCCTTGAGGCCGTATTTCGCGACGAGGCGGTGCACGTAGTTGCGGGCGATGCCCGCCTCACGCGCCATCTGCGAGATGTTGCCGTTGCACTTCTCGAGCAGCGTCACCAGGTACTCCTTGGTGAAGCTCTCGACGAGGCGTTCCTTCGCCTCCTTGAAGGGCAGGTCGGTGATGTCTTCGGTCGACGCGAGCGCCTTCGCGGCCGTCGCGGTCTCCTGAGGAAGCGGCTCGACGTCGGCGCCCGCAAGCGAACGCTCGACGAGGTTGCGCAGCTCACGGACGTTGCCGGGCCAGTGGTACGCCGCGAAGCGCGCCATCAGCGAGCGCGGCAGTTCGAACTCTCCGCGGCCCATCGACTTCACGAAGTGCTGTGTCAGCAGCGGCAGATCGTCGAGCCGATCACGCAGCGGAGGCACCGTCACCAACACGACCGCCAGCCGGTAGTACAGATCGCGACGGAAGCGATTGGCGGCGACCTCGGCCTCGAGATCACGGTGCGTCGCGGCCACCACGCGAACGTCGACGCGGCGGTGCTTGTCTTCGCCGACGCGACGAACGGTTCCCGCCTCGAGCACGCGCAGCAACTTGGGCTGTAGCTCGAGCGGCAGTTCTCCAATTTCGTCGAGGAAGATCGTGCCGCCATCGGCCTCGAGGAACGCTCCGTTGCGATCGCTGATCGCTCCGGTGAACGACCCGCGTACGTGACCGAAGAGCTCACTCTCGATCAGCGTCGGAGCGACGGAGCCGCAATCGACGACCACGAACGGGCGACCCTGCCGCTTGCTCTTCTCGTGAATGGCGCGCGCGAGGACCTCTTTGCCGGTGCCGGTCTCTCCCAGCAGGAGCACCGTCGAGTCCGACGGCGACACCTTTTCCATGATGCCGAACAGCTGCTTCATGGCGTTCGACGCGCCGATGGCGGGACCGAACGAGCCCTGCGCTTCGGGCTTCCCGAGATCGAGATCGATCATCGAGATCTTCAGCGTGGTCTTGCCGACCGAGATGGTGGCCTGGTCTTCGACGATCACTTCGGTGATGCGCGCTCCACCGAGGTACGTGCCGTTGGTCGACTCGAGATCGCGCACCATCACGCCGTCGGGCCGCGCGGTGAGCTCGACGTGGTACCGGCTCACCGTGGTGTCGCCGAGCGCGAGGCCCGCGTCAGGGTGCGAGCCCACCGTCATCGTGCCTTCGATCGCTCGCGACGTTCCGGTGCCCGGGCCGCCGATGATCGCGACCTGGTATTTTCTTTCCTTCAACGTTCCAGAAGTGCGATCGAGCCTGAGCAGGGCGCCGGGGTTCTGGATCGGTTCGGTGGCTTGCATCTCCAGCGGTGATTACCCCGTCCACCGAGCGATCTCACTTGAGATTTGATCGTTTGGAGCCCACATTCCGCGCGCGTTTTTCCATCAACCACCACATCGAGAAGCGAGACCGCGACATGGCCAACGGCGAAAAGATCACCCTCAAGGACGGCAAGCTCAACGTCCCCAACAACCCGATCATCCCCTTCATCGAAGGTGACGGGACTGGCCCCGACATCTGGAAGGCCTCGGTTGCGGTGGTCGACGCCGCGGTGAACAAGGCCTACGGAGGGAAGAAGAAGATCGAGTGGATGGAAGTGCTCGCCGGCGAGAAGGCGTTCAAGCTCAAGAACAACTGGCTCCCTGACGAGACCATCACCGCGTTCAAGGAATACCTGGTCGGCATCAAGGGCCCGCTCACCACGCCCATTGGCGGTGGCATCCGTTCGCTGAACGTCGCGCTCCGCCAGATGCTGGACTTATACGTGTGTCTTCGTCCCGTTCGCTACTTCAAGGGCGTGCCCTCGCCGGTGAAGGCGCCCGAGAAGGTCGACATGACGATCTTCCGCGAGAACTGCGAAGACATCTATGCGGGCGTCGAGTTCGAGGCCGGCACCGATCGCGCGGCGAAGGTGCTCGCGTTCCTCAAAGCCGAGTTCCCCAAGGAGTTCGAAAAGATCCGCTTCAAGGAGAACGTGGGTATCGGCCTCAAGCCCGTGTCCAAGGACGGCACGGAGCGGCTCGTGCGCGCGTCGATCAAGTACGCGATCGAACTGAAGCGGAAGAGCGTCACGTTCGTGCACAAGGGCAACATCATGAAGTTCACCGAAGGTGCCTTCATGAAGTGGGGCTACGAGCTCGCCGAGAAGGAATTCGGAGACAAGGTCTACACCTGGCAGCAGTGGGAAAAGACCAAGGCCGCCAAGGGCGAAGACGCGGCCAACGCCGAGCAGAAGGAGCAGATCAAGAACGGCAAGATCGTCATCAAGGACGCCATCGCCGACATCTCGCTCCAGCAGGTGCTCACGCGCCCGGACGACTTCGACGTGATCGCCACGCTCAACTTGAACGGTGACTATCTCTCCGACGCGCTCGCCGCGCAGATCGGCGGCATCGGCATCGCTCCGGGCGGCAACATCAACTACGTCACTGGTCACGCGATTTTTGAGGCTACGCACGGCACTGCTCCGAAGTACGCCAACCTCGACAAGGTGAACCCGGGCTCGGTGATCCTCTCGGCCGAGATGATGCTGCGTCACCTCATGTGGCACGAGGCGGCGGACCTCATCATCAAGGGCATGGATGCGGCGATCGCGCAGCGCACCGTGACGTACGACTTCGCGCGCCTCATGAAGCAGGACGGCCACAACCCGACCGAGGTGAAGTGCTCCGAGTTCGGTCAGGCCATCATCAAGAACATGTGACCCAAGCAGTCCAAGGAACCAACACCATGAAAGCTCCCGTCAAAGTTGCAGTCACTGGCGCGGCCGGCCGCATCGGCACGCAGATGTTGTACCGAATCGCCGCGGGCGAACTGCTCGGCAAGGATCAGCCGGTCTCGCTCTCGCTCCTCGAAGTGCCCGACGTGAAGGACGCCGAGGGCAAGGTCACGTTCAGCGCGATGAAGGGCCTGAAGGGCGCGCTGATGGAATTGGACGACTGTGCGTTCCCGCTGCTGCAGGGCGTGACGGCATCGGACGATCCCAAGGTCGCGTTCAAGGACATCGACGTGGCGCTGCTCGTCGGCGCGACGCCGCGTGGTCCGGGCATGGAGCGCCGCGATCTCCTCACCAAGAACGCCGCCGTCTTCATCGCGCAGGGCCGCGCCTTGAACGAAGTGGCCAAGCGTGACTGCAAGGTGCTGGTGGTCGGCAACCCGGCCAACACCAACGCGTACATCGCGATGAAGTCGGCGCCGAACCTCAAGCGCGAGAACTTCACCGCGATGCTGCGGCTCGATCACAACCGCGCGCTGGCGCAGCTGAGCAAGCGCACCGGCAAGGCGGTCGACTCGATCGACAAGCTCACCGTGTGGGGCAACCACTCGCCGACGATGTACCCGGACATCCGCTTCGCGACGTCGGGTGGCGCGACGATCAGCAAGCTCGTCAACGACGACGCGTGGCTCAAGGGCGACTTCATCTCCACCGTCGGTCAGCGCGGCAAGGCGATCATCGACGCGTCGGGCATCAGCTCGGTGCCGTCGGCGGCCAACGCGGCGCTCGATCACATGCGCGACTGGTGGCTCGGCGCCCCCGGCAAGTGGACCACCATGGGCGTCCCCTCGAACGGGGAGTACGGCATCCCTCAGGACGTGATCTACGGCTTCCCGTGCATCTGCAATGGCGACGGCAAGTACGAGATCGTCAAGGGGCTGGAAATCGACGAATTCAGCAAGGGTAAGATGATGGCCACGCTCAAGGAGTTGGAAGAAGAGCGTGATGCCGTGAAGTCGATGTTGGGCTGAGCGAAGCCCCCTGGGGCGACGCCGTTGAACCGAGTCCCCCAAAGGAGAGGGACGCGACGATGGATCGCGAGACGTCCCTCCTGATGCAACTGGCGGAGCGACCTGATGACCGGGCGCTCCGCCTCGTTTTTGCCGACTGGTTGCAGGAGCAGGGCGATCCGCGCGGTGAGATCATCACGCTGTGTGCGCGCGGCGAATTGTCGCTCACCGAGCAGCGGAAGATCGCGCGGCTGACGCTAAAGCATGCGGGCGAGTGGCTGGGTCCGCTCGCGTCGATCGCCGATCTTTTCCGCACGCGTTTTCAAGACGGCTTCTTGAGCGAGCTGGTGACGGCTCCGACGCTCGGCGTGCAGCCGGTGAACGAGCTCGAGGCGAAGCTGTCCACAGTGTTCGATTCGCTGGTAGGCGAGCCACGGCTGTCGACGTGCCGTTCGTTGTCGGTGCCTCCGACGGGCGAGCTGCCGTCGGGCCTCGAGCGTTTCCTCGCGCATCGGTTCCTCGGGCGTGTGGAGCGGCTCGAGTTGGGTCAGCTCGACTGGCACAGCCTTTACGACGTTCCGCTGCCGCACTTGAAGCCCTCGCGCGTGGTGGTCGCGAGCTGGGGTGCGTTCGAAGACGAGCTGCGCGGCCTCGAGAAGGTGGACGTGTTCGCGCGGGCGGAGAGCCTCACGCTGTCGACCACCGACTTCACCAACAGCCCCATCGTGCAGCGCATCGTGGCGAGCGTCGGTTCGCAGCTGGCCGCGATGAAGCACTTCGGCGAGGTGCGGCTGCATTCGCACTACGGACCGGTCGAGGGCTCGGCCGATTGGCTCATCGCGGGAGACGACGCGGCCCTGGTGTTGCCGAAGCTCGAGGCGTGGTCACTCGAGGCGTCAGAGGTCGGTTTCCTGCGCGTGCGCGGAGATGATCGTCGCCTCTCGCACCTGGTGGTCGATCTCTCGTTGCCCGAAGCGACGGTGGCCGAGCGTCAGGCGACGACCAGCGGTGGCCGGCCTCCGATGGTGGTGCGACTGCAGACCGCAGCGATGGTGATGAGCCTGTTGCGAGGGAAGGGCATTCGCAGCGTCGAGATCAAACTCGCTCCGGGAGCGCGTCTGCGCAGCACCGAACGGCACACGCTCTTCACGGAAGCAAGGCGCTGGGGCACGTTGCAGAAGTTCGTCATCGGTGACGAGACGACGATCTTGCCTTGACCGATCCGATCGCCGTGAGCAGGATTCGCGCTCCACCTTCGGCCGGAGAATTCTTTGACCCCGCAAGACCAGCAGCAGCAGAACATTCAGTCGGTAGGCGGCAACACGGTGCGCGAGCAGGACAAGATCATGCTCGTCCTCTCCTACCTTGGAATCCTCTCGTTGATTCCGATGCTCACCGTGAAGGACAGCGACTTCGTGAAGTGGCACGCCAAGCAGGGCCTCGTGCTCGGCATCGCGTTCTTCGTCATCTCGCTGGTCATCAACTTCATCCCCGTCATCGGGCAAATCATCAGCTGTCTGCTCTTCGTCGGGTACGTGGTCGCCGTCGTCATGGGCATCACCAAGTCGCTCAAGGGTGAGCGCTGGCCGATTCCGGTGATCAGCGACCTCGCCGGCAAGATCTAAGAGTCTTCCCGCAGTACACGAAAGCCCGGCGTCTCCTTGGAGGGGGGCCGGGCTTTCGATTTGCGGGTCAGTGTTGACGGGTTGACTCAGCGATCGTCGTCGACGTCTTCATCCTCGTCGTCGCCATCATCGTCGTCGTCGTCATCATCATCATCATCATCATCGTCGTCGACATCATCGTCGTCGTCTTCTTCGTCCTCGTCGTCATCCTCGTCGACGTCGGCCGCGCCGAGATCTTCCGAGTCCAACTCGATGGACGCCGTGAACTTCTTCGCGATGGCCTGGAGTTGAGCCGTGAGCTCGGCGAGGGCCGCTCCGAAGTCTTCGTTGGCGGCCTTGGTGAGCTTGTTCTCGCAGTGCGGGCACTCGAGCTTCTCGGTCCCGTCGATCAGATCCTGCGAATCGAGCTCGAAGTTCCCCTCACACTTCTGACACGTGAAATCGATCGTCGCCATGGAGGCGCTCGATAGCGATGAGATCGCCATCGGTCAAAGCTAAAAAGGCCGCATGTCGCTCACGATTCCGCGCACCATGGTTCATCAGCTCCACGCGGTGGCCGACCGGCTGAAGGACGGCCCTGCGCTCTGGACCCGCCGTGGAGGCGAATGGGTGCCGACCTCGTGGCGCCAGTACGCCCAGCGCGTGCGCGACTTTTCGCTGGGGCTGCAGTCGCTCGGCTTCCAGCCGAAGCAGGCGCTCACGGTGATGGGCTTCAACCGCGAGGAATGGGTCGTCTCGGCGTTGGCCGCCATGGCCGCGGGCGGCACGTCGGTGGGCATCTACACGACGTCTTCCCCTGAACAGCTCGCGTACGTCACCGGTCACTGCGAAGCACCCATCGCGATCGTCGAGAACGAGTCGTACCTCGCGAAGTTGGACGCGGTGCGCTCGCAGCTGCCGAAGCTGAAGCACGTCGTCGTGATGGATGCACCTGCGACGCCGCGCGAGGGCGTGCTGACGTTCGCCGAGGTGCTGGCGATGGGCGCGCGCGGAGACGACGGCGATTACTACGCGCGGGTCGAGGCGCTGCAGCCCGATGACGTGGCGCAGCTCATCTACACGTCGGGGACGACCGGAAATCCCAAGGGCGTGATGCTCTCGCACCACAACCTCACGTGGACGACGGTGCACCTCTCGCAGTGTCACCAGGTCGGAGAGCAGGACATGTTGTTGTCGTACCTGCCGCTGTCACACATCGCTGAGCAGGTGTGCACCATCTACGCGCCGATCACGAACGGGCTGCAGGTGTCGTTCGCGGAGTCGTTCGAGAAGCTCCCGGAGAATCTGCGCGAGGTGCGCCCGACGTTGTTCTTCGGCGTGCCGCGCGTGTGGGAGAAGTTCAAGGCGCGCGCGGAAGCGGCGATCGCTGCGCAGCCGCGCACCAGGCAGAAGATCGTGGCGTGGGCGCGTGATGTGGCGAGCCGGTTCCACGACGACGCGATGTCGCACCGGCAGTCGTCGATCACGCTGCAGGCGCAGTACGCGATGGCGTCGAGGGTGGTGTTCGGCCCGCTGAAGGCGCGCATCGGGTTGGAACGTGCGCACTTGCTCGCGACCAGTGCGGCTCCCATCGCCCCCGAGGTGTTGAAGTTC
>JAEUJQ010000075.1 GCA_016793095.1 Myxococcaceae bacterium
GGCGCCCTTGGTGACGTCGACGTTGATGGCGCCCGAGCCGTCGTCGAGGCCGAACACCGCGCCGCCCTTCAGGGTGTCGAGCGTGTCCGAGCCCTTCACCGTCTTGGTGCCGTCCTGGGTGGTCTCGACCTTCTCCCACAGCCGCTCGACCTTCACCTCGTAGGCGAGGCACGGCTGCTTCGTGCAGGGCGAGAGCAGCTGCTGCACGGGCGCGACGACCTTGCCCTCCGACGACATGGCGCCCTTCGGGTCGCTCGAGGTGGGGTTGGCCTTCAGCTCGCCGGTCTTCTTGAAGGGCGCGGCGAGAATGCGCTTGCCCTTCAGGTGCTGGAAGAGGCCGAACGCGAGGATCGCGACGCCGACGAGAAGCAAGAGAACGCCCATCTGGAAGCTCCAGGTGATGCCGCGCGTGGCGGCGAAGTCGATGTGGTGGAGAGGTGAACCGCCCTCAGGTGCGGGGAAGACCCCGCGCCCCCCACACGTGTGCACCGGATTTTCCGGGGCGTGTTTTCGGGGTTGACGAAATCGGGCGAAACCAGCGTCATTCCAATCGGTTGTCAGCGAAGGAGGGCGGATGCCGAAGTGGCTCAAGGTGGTCGCCGCGGTGATTGGCGGCCTGCTGCTCGCGGCGGGAGGACTCGGAGCGCTCCTGGCGTCGCAGCCGTCGAGCTATCGACTGAGCCGCGTTCGCACGATTCCGGTGTCGAGCGAGGTCATTCGTCCGCTCATCACCGACCTTCGCGCGCACGACCGGTGGATGAAGCACTTCGCCGATCCGCACGACCCGCCAGCCACCACCTTCTCGGCGAACACGACGGAGCCCGGCGCCTGGGTCGAGCGGAAGGACTCGGTGAGCGCTTCGCGGATGACGCTCGACGAGGTGAGCGCGTCGGGTGTGCGCTTCACCAACGAGAACCGCGGCCGCTTCGGCACCGGGCGGGCGACCGTGGAGCTGCTGCTCAGGCAGAAGGGCCCATCGTCGACCGAGGTCGAGTACGTGCTGTCGGGCGAGCTGAGCGGGGTGCGGCGGTTGCTCTGGTCCGCGGTCGACCTCGAAGAGCGCGTGGGTCCCGACCTCGAGCGATCGCTCGATCAGCTCGAGCACGCCTGCGCGAGGTGAGGTGGCGCGAACGGTTCGGCTTGCTGCGCCGGTCGCTTCCCGGCAACTTGCGCGGCGCCGTGCGCTTTCTCTTCCTCACGCTCCTCGCCGCTGCCTGCGGCATCAAGGGCCCGCCGAAGCCTCCGCTCGAGGCCACCGCGCCGGAGCCGCCCCCCGCCGCCTCATCCGCCGACGCGGGCTGCTGCCAGGAGCCCCGGTGAACCACTTCTCGCTCGTCGGCGGCGCGCTGCACTGCGAGGGCGTCGCGCTCAGCCGCATCGCCGAAGACGTCGGCACCCCGACCTACGTCTACTCGACCGCCACGCTCACGCGGCACCTCGACGTGGTGCAGCACGCCTTCCACGCCCGGCCCACGCTCGTCTGCTACTCGGTGAAGGCCTGCTCGAACCTGGCCATCTTGAAGCTCTTCGCGAAGCAGGGCGCCGGCTTCGACATCGTGTCGGGCGGAGAGCTCGAGCGCGTTCGCCGCGTCGGCGGTGACCTGCGCAAGGTCGTCTTCGCAGGCGTCGGCAAGACGGAAGCCGAGATGATCGCCGCGGTCCGCGCCGGCATCCTCATGTTCAACGTCGAGAGCGCCGAGGAGCTCGAGGCGCTCGATCGCGTCGGCCGCCGCCTCGGCATCCCCGCGCCGTTCGCGCTGCGCGTGAACCCCGACGTCGACGCGAAGACGCACCGCTACATCGCCACCGGCCTCAAGACGTCGAAGTTCGGCGTGCCCGTCGAAGAGGCCGTCGCCCTGTACCGGAAGTCGAAGCGCATGAAGGGCCTCGTCGCGCGCGGCCTCGACTGTCACATCGGCAGCCAGCTCACCGACACCCGGCCCGTGCGCGAGGCGATGGCGCGGGTCGGAGACGTCTACCGCACGCTCAAGGCGCAGGGCTTCCCGCTCACGCACCTCGACGTCGGCGGAGGCCTCGGCGTCACCTACACCACCGAGACGCCGCCGGGCGTCGCCGACTACGCGAAGGCCGTCCTGCAGCCGCTCAGCGGCCTCGACGCCACCCTCGTGCTCGAGCCCGGACGCGTGCTCGTCGCCAACGCCGGCGTGCTGCTCACCCGGGTGCTGTACCGGAAGGTCACGCCCGCGAAGCACTTCGTCATCGTCGACGCGGGCATGAACGATCTCATGCGCCCGGCGCTCTACGAGGCGCACCACGACATCCGCCCGGTCGTGCCCCGCAAGGGGAAGAAGCACACCGTCGACGTGGTTGGGCCTGTGTGTGAGTCCACCGACGTGCTGGGGCATCGCCGCGTGCTGCCGACGCTGAAGCAGGGCGACCTGCTCGCCGTGATGACCGCCGGCGCGTATGGCATGTCGATGTCGTCGTCGTACAACTCGCGGCCCCGCCCCGCCGAGGTCCTGGTGGACGGCGACCGCCCTCGCGTGGTGAGGACCCGCGAGACCCTGACCGACCTGATGCGAGGAGAGACCCCATGACGAAGCTTTCCGGCTCGATGACGGCGCTGGCCACGCCCTTCAAGAACGGCGCGCTCGACGAGGCCGCGTACGAGTGGCTGGTGAACGATCAGATCGCCAACGGCACCGCGGTGCTCATCCCCATGGGCACCACCGGCGAGGCCGTCACCATGTCGGCCGCCGAGCGCAAGCGGGCCATCGAGGTCTGCATCGCCGTCAACAAGGGCCGCGCGAAGGTGTTCGCCGGCGCCGGCAGCAACAACACCGCCGAGTGCATCGACTCCATGAAGGTGGCGCGCGACCTCGGCGCTGACGGCGTGCTGATCGTCACGCCGTACTACAACAAGCCCACCCAGGCCGGGCTCGTCGAGCACTACCGCCTGCTGGCGAAGGCGCACCCGGGCTTCCCGATCATGGCCTACAACGTGCCGGGCCGGACGGGCGTGGACATGCTGCCCGACGCCGTGAAGCGGCTCTGCGACATCCCCGAGGTGGTGGCGCTCAAGGAGGCCACCGGCAGCGTGCTGCGCACCCTCGACGTCTACGAGCTGTGCGGCGATCGCATGACGCTCTTGTCGGGCGACGACTTCGTGGTGGCGCCCTTCATCGCGGCCGGCGGGCGGGGCGTGGTGAGCGTGTCGTCGAATGTCGTGCCCCGGCTGATGGCCGACCTCGTCGCCGCCGCGCTCGAGCAGGACACGAAGACGGCGCTCGACGTGCAGCTCAAGCTCCAGCCGCTGCACCGGCTGCTCTTCTGCGAGTCGAACCCCATCCCCGTGAAGATGGCGCTGCACCTCATGGGCCGCTTCGGCCTCGACATTCGCCCGCCGCTGTTCCCGATGACCGAGGGCAACACGGCGAAGCTCAAGGCCGAGCTGCAGAAGCTCGGGGTGGTGAAGTGACATGCCGGCCGACGTGAAGACCGTCATCACCGGCGTCACCGGCCGCATGGGCCAGATGCTGGTGAAGCTCGTGCGTGACACGCCCGGCTTCGCGCTGTCGGGTGGCACCGAGAAGCGCGGCGCGCCGTCGGTGGGGCTCGACGTGGGGCTCGCGTGTCACCTCGGCATGCTCGAGGTGCCCTGCGTCGACTCGCTCGACCAGGCGATCGCCGGCGCCGACGTCGTCATCGACTTCACCACGCCCGAGGCGTCGGTCGGCCACGCGAAGGAGTGCGCCGCGAAGAAGGTGCCGCTGGTGGTCGGCTCGACGGGCTTCTCGGCCGAGGCGAAGGCGGCCATCGGCGAGGCCGCGCGCGAGGTGCCCATCGTCATGTCACCGAACATGAGCATCGGCGTGAACCTGGTCATCGAGCTCGCCGCGCAGCTCGCGACCCGCCTCGGCCGCGACTTCGACATCGACGTGCTCGAGGCGCACCACCGCCACAAGAAGGACGCGCCCAGCGGCACCGCGCTGCGCCTCGCCGAGGAGATCGCGAAGGCCCTGCTGCGCCGGCCGGAGGAGATCCGCACCTCGCGCGTCGGCGCCATCGGCGAGCGGCGGCGCGAGGAGATCGGCGTGCAGACGCTGCGCGGCGGTGACGTCGTCGGCGAGCACACCGTGTACTTCTTCGGTGACGGCGAGCGCATCGAGCTGACCCACCGCGCGACGAGCCGGGAGCAGTTCGGCCGCGGAGCGCTGCGGGCCGCGCGGTGGATTCAGGGCAAGGCGCCGGGCCTCTATGGCATGAGCGACGTGCTCGGGAGCTGACATGGCGACACGCTTTGGACGCATCGCGACCCCGAGCGGGGCGAAGGACGTCGAGGTCGAGGAGCCGCGCGCGCACGTCCTCTCCGGCCCGCCGTGGACGACGCCGCACCGCACCGGTGAGGTGTTCGAGCTGGCCGACGTCACCTGGCTCGTGCCGAGCGCCGCCTCGAAGGTCATCGCCATCGGGCAGAACTACCGCAAGCACGCCGAGGAGATGGGCAAGGCCGTGCCGGTCGAGCCGCTCATCTTCATGAAGCCGATGACGGCGCTCAACGCCCACGGCGCGCCCATCGTGCTGCCGCCGGCGAGCAGCGAGGTGCACTACGAGGCCGAGCTCGCCCTCGTCATCGGGAAGAAGCTGACGCGCGCGACCGAGGCCGAGGCCGCCGAGGCCATCTTCGCCGTCACCTGCTTCAACGACGTCACGGCCCGCGACATCCAGAAGCGCGAGGTGCAGCACACCCGCGCGAAGTCGTACGACACGTTCGCGTGCTGTGGCCCGTGGATGGTGCGCGGCCTCGACTTCGCCGATCTCGCCGTGAAGTGCCGCGTGAACGGTGCCCTGAAGCAGGATGGGCGCACGAGCGACATGGTGCACTCGCCGGCGAAGCTGGTCGCCTTCATCTCGCACGTGATGACGCTGCTCCCGGGCGACGTGGTGTCGACCGGCACGCCGTCGGGCGTGGGGGCGCTGAAGGAAGGCGACGTCGTCGAGGTGGAGATCGAGGGTGTGGGCGTGCTCCGCAACCCGGTGACGCGGTGACCGACGAGCGCCTCTTCGTCGCGCTCGGCTCCAACCTCGGCGATCGCCACGCCCAGCTCGACGAGGCCGTGCGCCGCCTGAGGCAGCTCGAGGGCACGCAGGTGCTGGCGGTGGCGCCCGTGCTCGAGACCGAGGCGCTCTTGCCGCCTGACGATCCCACCCCGCAGCCGCGGTACCTCAACACCGTCGCCGAGCTGCGCTCATCGCTCGAGCCGGTGCCGTTGCTCCGCGCCCTCAAGGCCATCGAGCGGGACATGGGGCGCACCGTCACCACCCGCTGGGCGCCGCGGCTCATCGACCTCGATCTCGTGCTCTACGGCGCGCGCGTGCTGTCGAGCGACGAGCTCACCCTGCCGCACCCCGGGCTGCCGACCCGGCGCTTCGTGCTCGAGCCGCTGCTCGCGCTCTGGCCCGAGGCCGTTCATCCCGTCACCCGCCGGCGCCTCATGCTCGACAGCTGACCGGCCTCCGGCGTACATGCGCCCCTCTTCTCTGGGGGACCTCGACATGCGTCTCGGACTGGTTGCTGGACTCGTCGTGCTCGCGGGCTGTGCGCAGACGCCTCCGTCGAAGGAGGCCGTGGCGAAGCTGATGACCCGGCTGAGCTACCTCACGACGGACGCGGCCACGCGCGCCATCACGCCGCTCGACTACGTCACCACGGTGCGCTGCGACAGCGGGTCGGCCGACCTCGCGATCAGCACGAGCGGCACCAACCCGCTCATGGTGACGAGCCGCCAGACGTTCAACCGGTGCACGACGGACAGCGAGACCGTCAGCGGTCAGTTGACCTCGACCTGGACGACCTCGACCGACGCGAACACCTCCGAGGTGACGGTGACCCTCAACGGCATGCTCGCCTACGAGGGGCCGACCTATGCCGGGAACTTCAGCTTCAACGCGTTCCGGATCACCACCCGTGTGAAGCGCGAGAGCGACCGGATCACCATCACCTCGGAGGTCTCGGGAACCGTCAGCATCGGCGGCACCACCTACTCGTACATGAACGAGTCGTACGTCGTCCCCATCGTCGTCGCCTCCGATGGCGGCACGGGCGGCGGCTCGGCGGGCGGCAGCGGTGGTGGTTCGGCGATGGGCGGCGGCTCCGCGGGCACCGGCACGACGATTCAGGGCGCTCGCGCCATCACCGACCTCGCGGCCTCGGGTGAGACGGTCTTCTTCACCGGCGAGACGGTCGCCAATCAGCCCGCCATCTTCTCGGCGAACGCGACCGCCACGCTCGCCACCGTCATCTGCACCGGCGCGGCGAACACCCGGCTCAGCGGCGTCGTCGTCGACGGCACGACCGTCTACGCGCTCTCGGACACCTCGACGGGCAGCATGCGCAAGCTCGTCAGGAGCAGCACCATGGGCATCGGCGCGGCCTGCACCGAGGTGGCCACCGTCGACGCCCGCGGCTTCTTCCTGCTGGGCACCGCTGCGCTCGCGAAGGTGGGCGACCTGCTCGTCTACAAGGCACCGGACGGCTCACTGAAGGGGTACTCCCTCACCTCGAACATGGAGACCGTCGTCGTGCAGCCCGGTAACAGCTTCTACGACACCATCCTCTCTGCTGGCGGCACAGGTGTCGTCGCGCAGGCGCAGAGCGGCGCCAACCCGCCCGACCTCAAGACGTTCACCGCGGCGGGCCTCGGCGACACGGTGGCGAGCTTCAGCAAGCCCGACTTCACCACCGTCGGCTCCAGCATTCTCTGGGCGGTCGACGGCTCGCCCGGCGTGGCGTTCCGGTACCGGCAGGCCGCGAGCGGCTCCACGGTGTCGATGGGGGCGACGGCGAACCTGGGCGTCCCGGGGCGCGCCACCACCGGCTTCTGCGAGACCAACGACGGCGTCTCGGCGGGCGTCTTCGTCACGAAGTCCGCCGACAGCTTCGCCGGCTACTACACGGTGGGCCTCGACGCGGCGACGCCGCGCAAGGTGACGAGCCAGGCGTACGACGCGCCGGTGCACTGCGCGGTGACGCCGACGCGCCTGTGGGCCGTCGAAGGCGACCTGGGCGCGAGCCGCAACCTCGTGCGCTTCGAGCGCTGATCAGCGGACGGGCGCGGGAGACGTCTTCGTCTCGGCCTCGCGATCGGGCAGCGCCGGGGCCAGCGCGTGCGTGCCCGTCTGCGCGAGCGGCACCACCTGCGCCCACTCCCGGCGGCCCAGCTCGAGGGCGTTCAGCTCGCGCACGAGCGGCGCGATGGCGTCGAGCAGCTCCCGCGGCGCCTTCGTGCGCAGGGCGCGGTCGCGCTCGGTCAGCCTGGCGATCGCCTCGTCGAGGGCCGGTGGCGCGTCGGGGCGCAGCGCCGCGAGCCGGGGAATCGGCTGCTGCAGCGCCGCGGTCGCGAGCTCGACGTCGTTCGCTCCCTGGATGACGCGGCGCCCGCTCGCCACCTCGAGCAGCGACAGCCCGAGCGCGTAGAGATCGGTCTGCACGTCGAGCGCCTCGCCCTGCAGCTGCTCCGGCGCCGCGTAGACGAGCTTGCCCCGCATGACGCCCGTCTCGGTGATGCCGGGCTGGTTGCCCACCCGCGCGATGCCGAAGTCGGCCACCTTCACCTCGCCCGCGCGCGACAGCAGCACGTTGGGCGGGTTGAGATCGCGGTGCACCAGCCCCAGCGGCTGGCCGTCGGCGGCGCGCAGGCCGGCCACGGAGTCGAGCGCCGAGGCGATCTCGTGCGTCAGGTACACGAGCGCAGGCACGCTCGGCAGGCGGCCCCCGGCCACCAGCACCTTGAGCGCCTTCGACAGCGGCGCGCCGTCGACGTACTCCATCGCGAGGAAGTAGCGCTGCTCGTGCACGCCGAAGTCGTAGACCTGCACGATGTTGGGGTGCGCCAGCCGCGCGCCCACGCTCGCCTCGCGGCGGAAGAGGGTGAGCAGCTCCTCGTTTTCGGAGAACGCCGGCAGCATGCGCTTGAGCGCCACCTTCCGCTCGAAGCCGCCCTCCGGTGAGTAGGTCGCGAGGAACACCTCGGCCATGCCGCCCGCGCCGAGCCGCTCGCCCAGCACGTACTTGCCGAGCAGATCGGCCTGCCGCGACAGCCGCACGAGCGCGCGCACCTGGCCCACGACGATCCACGCGAGCGTCAAGGCGCCGAGCGAGCCGACGGTGACGCCGACGCGGATCGGCACCGGCACCTTCGTCACGTGGAGGATCGCCCACAGGAAGGCGGTGGTGGGCAGCGCGGTGGCGATCACGACGGTGCGCGAGAGGGCCAGCACCGACAGCAACGACAGCGCCATGAGGTAGGCGACGCTCGCCTGCGTGCCGAGGCCCGGCGTCAACGCGAGCGTGGCCTGCAGCAGCTCGGTGGTGCCGACGAGCGGCACGTCGACGACGGCGGGCGCGAAGGAGGCGAAGCGGCGGGCGCCGGGCCAGCGCGACACCACCGCGAGCACCAGCGCCGACATCACGAAGTACGCCGCCGCCCCCACGAGGCTCGGCGTGACCGACGAGTAGCCCATCTGCTCGGGGCTCTGGCCCCAGTCGGGCACGATCAGCACGAGGTTGAGCGCCGCCAGCCCGAAGCGCGCGCGGCTCACCGTCAACGTGAGCCGGTCCCGCTCCTCGCCGATGACGCGGTCGAGCAGGACGCTCGCCGCCGTTCGGGCTTTCGGACTTCCCCAGGTCACGAGCGACATTGCCCGCATCTTCCCCGACAGCCGTCGCGCCCCTCCTCAGTTTCCCGAGGGGGCCGCGACGCAACGTGCCGCAACCCCACGACCGAGGGGTGGCCCGGGCCATGCTGTCTGGGAAGACATGCGCTCCCTCCTCTCACTCCTCCTGCTGGCGTCAGCGTGCGGCACTCCCACACTGGTCGAGACGGACTATGCGAAGAACTGCTCCGTCGATGCCGACTGCGTCGCCGTCTACATCGGTCCGCTCTGCCAGGTCTGCGGCGGCTGCGCGAACACCGCCATCAACGTCGCCGACAAGGCGAAGCGCGACGCCGACGCCGCCAGCGCCGCCAGGAGCTGCCCGCCCCGCTTCGGCCCCCAGCCGGCCTGTGCGCCTTGTCGTCAACCTGCGGCCGCCTGTACCAGCGGCACCTGCGTGCTGAAGGAGCTTCCGTGAGCTGGCCGGTGCGCCTCGCGGTCGTCCTCGCGGCGAGCTGCGGCCCCGTCGGGCTCCAGGCGTCGAACTACTCGCAGCAGTGCTCCGTCTCGTCCGATTGCACCGCCATCTTCTCGGGAGATCCATGCGGCTGCGCTTGCCCGAACGAGGCGATCAACGTCGCTGACAAGGCTCGCTACGACGCCGACGCGCGCGCAGCGACCGCGCGCTGTTCGCCGTTCAGGGCCCAATGCCTGGCCGACTGCATCAACCAGACCCCCGTGTGCCAGGCCGGCCGGTGCGTGCTGCAGCGCGCTTCCCAGTGAGAACGGGTTGATGGCACGGCCTCGTCTGGTGATAACAGGCCTCCCATGACGGTCTGGTCCATCGCGCTGACCCTCTCCCTCGCGCAGGGCGCCCCTCCCGCGCCGAACGCCGACGAGCTCATCAAGAAGATCGACGCCACCGCCGGGCTCAAGGGCAGCGAGAAGCCCTTCGAGATCGCCGCGTCCCTGGTGCGCTTGTACTTCAGCCAGGGCCGCACGAAGGACGCGCAGGTCTACGCCCGCGAAGCCCTCGCCGCGGCTCAGCCGGCGCTCACCTTCTACGTCGATCAGAAGAAGAAGCTCGGCGGGAAGAAGCCGGCGGCGGCCGACCAGGCGAAGTGCGACCCCGACAAGAAGGACGCGAACCTCGTGAACGTGCTCGAGGTGGCGAAGAGGCACGCGGCCCAGGGCAAGACCCCCGAGGCGGTCGCCTGCGCCCGGAAGGCCGTCACCGCGGTGCCCGACGTGATGATGATGGACGGCCACGCCAGCTTCCTCGCGCGCGACTACGCCGCCGCCCGGGCCTCGTACGAGCGCGTGCTGGCCACCTTCGACGACGTGCCCGACGCCCTCTACGCCCGCGGCGCGCTCACGGTGGACGAGAAGCCCGACGACGTGAAGGCCCTCGAGACCGCGAAGAAGGACCTCGAGCAGTTCCTCTCCGCGGCCCCCTCGTCCCGCCACGGTCGCGGCGCGAAGGCCCTGCTCGAGCGCACCACTGCGGGCATCCAGGCGGGCGGCCTGTCGAAGCTCGTCCCCAGCCCCGTGCAGGTCCCCCTGCCACCGATGATGCAGCAGCAGCCGTCAGGGCCGCCGCAGCTCGACCAGGCCACCATCGCCGCCTTCCAGAACGCCCCGCAGAACGCCGAGACCGACGCCCGCTTCGCGAAGCTCATCGAGGACTCGGAGGACGCGCTCGCGAAAGGCCGCTACCAGGACGCCCTCGCCGGCTTCAAGCAGGTGATGCCGTACCAGCCCTCGAACCCGCGCCTGCGGGCCGGCATGGCGTGGACGCTCGTGCGCCTCGGCAAGCCCATGGCACAGCAGGTCTGGGGCGTCGCCATCGAGAACCCCGCTGCCGTCGATGCGCTGGGCGATCGCCTCAAGGCGCTCGGCGATGCCGAGGGCGCCAAAGCACTCTGGACCCGGCTGGCCGAGTCAGCGCCGGGCTATGCTCCG
Source organism: Myxococcaceae bacterium (assembly GCA_016793095.1). Taxonomy (GTDB): domain Bacteria; phylum Myxococcota; class Myxococcia; order Myxococcales; family Myxococcaceae; genus Xiheimicrobium. The sequence goes on from JAEUJQ010000075.1 coordinate 10,579, forward strand.
AAGCTGGAAGGAAAACGATGAAGCTCCTCACTCTCGTCATCACGTGCCTCACCGCGTTCGTCATCGGCTGCGAGCGTCCTGAACCCAACGTGCAGGGCACCAACCGCGGCGAGCTCAAGCTGTCGCTGCCTGACGCCGGCATGCCCTCGTTCGAGGCCGCCCACGGCTTCGGCGACGTGAAGGTGGGTGAGTCGAAGAAGCTCTCGTTCGAGGTCGTCAACACCGGGCCGGACGCGCTCGACATCCGCGTGGTGAAGGTGATGACCGACGACCCGGGCGCCTTCTTCGTGCAGGGCGGTACGGGCTCCGTGGCCCCTGCCGCGCGCCGCGCCTTCAGCGTCACCTTCGCGCCCGCGCGCATGGGGGCGCACTCGGGCAACCTGGTGTTCGAGACGAACGCGAACTCCGAGACGGCGCGCATCGCGCTCACCGGCAACGCCGTGCCCTGATGCTCCTCGAGACGGCCAACCGCGCGATGCGCCGGGTGCTCGCCGCGCAGGGCGTGCGCAGCGCCACCCACCGGGTCCGCGGCCACGAGGTGCACGCCTACCAGCTGGAAGGGCAGGGCCTCGGTCCGCCGATCTTCCTGCTGCATGGGCTCGGCAGCTCGGCCAACGCGTACTGGCGCGCCATCAAGCCGCTGTCGCACCACTTCCGTCGCGTGTGGGCCATCGACGTGCCCGGCAACGGCTTCTCCCCGACGCCCGCGGGTGGACCCCTGCCGTGGCGCGAGCAGATCGCCACCGTGCGAGCGTTCCTCGAGGAGATCGTCCACGAGCCTGTCTTCCTCATCGGCAACTCCCTCGGCGGCGCGATGAGCCTCTACCTCGCCCACGAGCTGCCGGCCCGGGTCCGGGCCCTCGGTCTCATCTCCCCCGCAGGCGCGAAGCTCGAGGAGCAGCGCTTCCGCGAGCTGGTCCGCTCCTTCGAGGTGAAGACGCGGGCCGACGCGCGGGCGATGACGCGCCGTCTCTTCGCCAGGCCTCCGCTGCCGCTCCTGCTCATGCCCGGGCAGCTGCAGCGGCTGTATGAGAACCCGACCGTGAAGAGCGTCATTCGCGAGGTGCAGCCCTCAGACGCCGTCACCGAGCCGATGCTCGCGGCGCTCTCCATGCCGACCCTCCTCATCTGGGGGACGGCAGAGAAGCTGCTGCCCCGCGAGGGCCTCGCGTACTTCCGCGCACACCTGCCGCCGCACGCCGAGGTCCATGAAGTCGAGGGCTTCGGCCACATGCCGCAGATGGAGAACCCCCGGCCCCTCGTGCGGCGCATCATCGACTTCGCACGGACCCACCAGCTGGCGGGCTGATCTGGCGGCGGCTCCCGACTACAGTTCCTTCCCATGGGTCGTCTCGCAGTCGCGGCTTTCTTCGCGGTGGGCGCGATCGCGTACGCCGGGCCTCCGGTCTCGAAGTCGGAGGCGACGTACCGCCAGCTCGAGCTGTTCGCGCGAGTGCTCTCGTACGTGCAGAACAACTACGTCGAGACGGTGGACGAGCAGCAGCTCATGCAGGGCGCCATCAAGGGCATGCTCGAGACGCTCGATCCGCACACCGTCTACATGCCGCCCGACGTCTTCAAGGAGATGAAGATCGACACCTCAGGCGAGTTCGGCGGCCTGGGCATCGAGATCGCGCGGCGCAACGACGCCATCATCGTGGTGGCGCCCATCGACGACACCCCAGCGCAGCGCGCGGGCATCAAGTCGGGCGATCAGCTGCTGAAGATCGACGATGAGCCGACCCGCTCGATGGAGCTTGCGCGGGCCATTCAGAAGATGCGCGGGCCGGCCGGCAAGAAGGTGATGCTCACCATCATGCGCGAGGGCTTCGCCGCGCCGCGCGAGTTCGCGATCATCCGCGATCACATCCGCATCTCGTCGGTCGAGAGCGCCCTCTACGGCGGCATCGGCTACGTGAAGGTGAAGAACTTCCAGGACCGCACCGACGCGACCCTCTTCAAGGAGCTCGAGAAGCTGCGCACGCAGCAGGGCGGCAAAGAGCTGCGCGGCCTCGTCATCGACCTGCGCAACAACCCCGGCGGGCTGCTCGATCAGGCCGTCGCCATCGCCGACCGCTTCCTGCCGGGCGGGCTGCCCATCGTCTCGACCCGCGGCCGCGACGGCAGCCAGGCGACCGAGGAGCGCGCGAAGGATCGCGACACCGAGAAGCCGTACCCCATCGTGGTGCTGGTGAACGCGGGCTCGGCCTCGGCGAGCGAGATCGTCGCCGGCGCCCTGCAGGATCACAAACGCGCCGTGCTCATGGGCGTGCCGACCTTCGGCAAGGGCAGCGTGCAGACCGTCATCGAGATGGAGGACGGCTCGGGCCTCAAGCTCACCATCGCGCGCTACTTCACGCCGTCGGGCCGGTCGATTCAGGAGCGCGGCATTCTGCCTGACTTCCTGGTGGGCGAGTCCGAGGGGGTGCTGACGAAGACGGAGTCGCTGCGTGAGAAGGACCTGAAGCGGCACTTCCGTGGAGAGGCCGACGCGCCCGAGCTCGCGGCGCTCAAGCCGTCGTTGCCCGAGAACCTGCGGCCCTGGGACGTGACCGAGAAGCTGGCTGACTACCAGCTCAAGGTCGCCCTCAACTACCTGAACGGCTCGACGGGCGGGCCGCCAGGCAAGAACACCGCCCGCGCCCCCTGACGGACGCGCCCCCCGCATAGTGCCGGTGTGGTAGCGCGAGGTGGGCGGTGTGCTACGTCCCGGCCCGTGGCGGGAGACACCAAAGAGATCCTCAAGTCGCTGGCGGTGAACGTCACCATCGCCGTCTGCAAGGGCGTCGCGGCGTTCTTCACCGGCTCGGGAGCGATGCTCGCCGAGGCCATTCACTCAAGCGCTGACTGCATCAACCAGGTGCTGCTGCTGGTCGGCGTGTCGCTCGCGAAGAAGCCGCCCGACGAGAAGTACCCCCTCGGTTATGGGCGCTCGGTGTACTTCTGGAGCTTCATCGTCGCGCTGCTCCTCTTCTCGGGCGGCGGCGTGTTCTCGGTCTACGAGGGCGTGCACAAGCTCTCGCACCCCGAGCCGGTGGATCACGTCGGCTGGGGCTTCGGCATCCTCGGCTTCTCCATGCTGCTCGAAGGCTGGGCGACGTGGGGCAACCTGGTGGAGATGAAGAAGCGTCGCGGGGAGGTGGGGCTGCTCCAGTACCTGCGCGACACCAAGGACTCGGACCTCGTGGTGCTCTTCGGAGAGAACTCGGCGGCGGTGCTTGGCCTCGCGCTGGCGATCGCGTCGCTCGCGCTCGCGGTGGTGACCGGCGACCCGCGCTGGGACGGGGTGGGCTCGCTGCTCATCGGCCTGGTGCTGATCGCGGTGGCCATCTTCCTCGGCCGCGAGGTGATGTCGCTGCTCCTCGGCGAGCGCGCCGATCCGCAGATCGAGCGCACCGTCGAAGAGGTCGCGAAGACGCAGCCTCGCATCAAGCGCCTCATCCGGGTGCTCAGCATCCAGCAGGGGCCCGGCGAGGTGATGGTCGCCTGCAAGGTGCACCTCGTGGACGGCCTCGACACCGCGGGGGTCGTGGACGCGATCGACACCTTCGAGAAAGCGATCCACGAGCGCGTCGATGACATTCGCTGGCTCTTCGTCGAGCCTGACGACGACGATTGACGGGCCGGCCGGCGCACTCGGTGCTAGCGGAAACCGCCGTCATGGGGAACCATACGGGCGATGCGCAGGCCCGGAGCGTTCTCGAAAGCTTTGATTTCAACGCTCATCGCGTCGCTCGGCGCTGGTCCGGCCTCGGCGCGACCGCTGCTCCTGCCCGAGCAGGTCTCAGCTGCGTCCGCGGGGCCGCGCCTCGTCGTCGTCATCGTTCCCCTCGACGCGCCCTCGAGGGCGACGCAGGGGCTCCTCGAGCTCGTCGCGGAAGACGTGGCCAGATCGAGCGCCCGCTTCGAGGTGGTGCCGGCGATCGACGCGTTCGATTCGAAGGCGGCCGCCGAGCGGGTGACCAGGGCCGAGAGCGCCCGCGCGCGAATGGTGGAGGGACAGAAGGCCCTCGACGATCTCGACACCGCGAAAGGCGTCGAGCTCTTCGGTGAGGCGACGCGGCTGTTCAAGGAGACCGACACCAGCCGCACCTTCAGCGAGCTCGTGAAGGCCTGGGGCATGAAAGCCGCCAGCCACGCGCTGGGTGGAGAGAGCGCCCCGGCGAAGCAGGAGATCGAGCGCATCGTCGCGATGGAGCCGAAGGCCGAGTTCAACGCCCAGTTCTTCCCGCCCGAGCTGCTCAAGTTCGTCGAGCAACAGCGCAAGCTGGCCAACGCAGCCAAGGGAGAGCTCACCGTTCGCACCGAGCCGCCTGGCGCGAACATCTGGGTGAACGGCCAGCCGCAGGGCCGGAGCCCGGTGACGGTGAAGGGGTTGCTCGGCAGCCGGCATCAGGTCGTCGCGGCGCTGGGCGGCTCGCAGCTCACCCTGGCCGAGCTGCCTCCGGGCGAGACCCTGCTCGAGCTGAAGCCGGCAGAGCATCAGGCAGCCCTCGCGAAGGCGATCGAGGCGGTGACGAAGGGCCCGAGGTCACCGGGCCGCGACAAGGCCCTGCTGGCGCTCGGGAAGACCCTCGAGGCCGAGCAGCTGCTGGCGATTCTGGTGAAGAAGAGCACCGCCGGCGAGCAGTCCGAGCTCACAGCGCTGCGCCTGGAGACCCGCGACGGCCACAACGCGGCGTACGGCACCACGACGCTGCCGCTGGGAGAGGTGTCGGACGGCCTCAAGAGCTTCCTCGACGGCCTGCTGACGAAGGACACGCCGCGCCAGGGCAAGGCCATCGTCACGCACTTCGACGGTGAGGGCGGGGGTGGCTCCGGGAAGCTGGTCGTAGGCATCGCGCTGCTCGGCGGGGCGGCGGCGCTGCTCGCCGGCGGCATCACCGCGGGCGCCATCGGTCAGGACCGCTACGCCCTGTTCCGCGCGACGCCGCAGGTGCAGACGACGATCTCCCAGGCCTACGCCAACGAGGCGCGCGCGCTCGGTGGCGCGTCGCTGGGCATGCTCATCGGCGCGGGGGTCGCAGCGGGAGTCGGCACCTTCCTCGTGGCCACCTCCGGCAGTGGTTCGGCTGACGCAGCCGAGGCGCCGGAGCCGAAGAAGCCCACGAAGAAGAAGGCCGAGCCGAAGCGCCTCGAACCGAAGAAGTCGGAGCCCGAGCCGAAGAAGACCGCGCCCGAGCCGAAGAAGGTGGAGCCGGAGCCCGAGCCGAAGAAGACCGAGCCCGAGCCGGCGAGGGTCGACCCGAAGGAGGAGAAGCGCCGGAAGGACGAGGAGGCGCGCCTCAAGAAGGAAGAGGAGGCCCGGCTCAAGAGAGAAGAGGAGCAGCGCGCCCGCGACGAGGCCGAAGCAAAGAAGAAGGCCGAGGCCGAGGAGAAGAAGCGCAAGGAGGAGGAGAAGCGCGCCGAGGAGGAGCGCAAGAAGCAGGAGGCGGCCGACAAGAAGGGCGGCAAGAAGGCCGAAGAGGCGCGGAAGAAGGAAGAAGAGGCGCGCAGGAAAGCCGAGGCCGAGGCCGCCTCGAAGGCCGAAGAGGAGCGCAAGAAGAAGGAGGCGGAGGAGCTGAAGAAGAAGGAAGACGAAGAGAAGAAGCGCCGCCTGGAGGAAGAGAAGAAGAAGGCGGAAGAGAAGAAGAAGGCCGAAGACCACGACGACCTGCGGAACTTCTGACGCTCTCGAAGCAGCAGCGAGGCGGGCCAGCCGCGGCCGGTGGAAAAATCGACATCCCGACACAGCCCTGTAGCGTGTCCGCCGCGCGATCCCCTCAGGGGTGCCGGTTGGCACTCCGGCTGCTCTCTCGAAGGGAGCGCCCACGCAGGCGCGGCACGGAGGCCACAGCAGATGGACAAGCGAATCGGCGTACTGATGGGCGGGTGGGGTGAGGAGAAGGACGTCTCGATGCGGACCGGCGAGGCCATCGCCCAGGCCCTCGAGGCGAACGGCCACCAGGTGGCCCGCCTGTTCGCCAGCAACGGGCTCGACAGCACCGTGCGCGAGGCCGGCATCGACGTCGCCTTCCTCGCGCTCCACGGCCGCATGGGCGAAGACGGCCGGGTGCAGGGCCTGCTCGAGGTGATGGGCATTCCCTACACGGGCTCGGGCGTGCTCGGCTCGGCGCTGGCGATGAACAAGGGCTTCGCGAAGAAGCTGTTCCGCCAGCACAACCTCGCGACGCCGACCGGCTACGTGGTGCCGGCCTCGCGCCTGCAGGACGTGCCCTCGCTGCACGCCGACCTCGGCTTTCCCTGCGTGGTGAAGCCCGCCAACAGCGGCTCCTCGGTGGGCCTCACCCTCGTGCACACCCGCGAGCAGCTCGAGCCCGCCATCGCCCTGGCCTGCCGCTTCGGTGGTGAGGCCCTCGTCGAGCGCTACGTGAAGGGCAGGGAGCTCACCGTCGCGATCCTCGACGACGAGGTGCTGGGCTCGTGCGAGGTGAGCCACGACGGCTCGCTCTTCGACACCGGCACCAAGTACGAGGGCGGCGCGAAGTACCACCTGCCGCCGAGGCTGACGGCCACCCGGCTCGCGAACATCGAGCAGATGGCGCTCACGGCGGCGCGCTCGCTCGGCTGCCGCGGCGCGGTGCGGGTGGACTTCATCGTGCCTGAGGTGGGCAACGAGGTGGTGCTCGAGGTGAACACCCTGCCCGGCATGACGCGGGCCAGCCTGTTCCCGAAGATCGCGAAGGCCGCCGGGCTGTCGTTCGAGACCCTGGTCGAGCGCATCCTCGAGGGCGCTACCCTCGACGGGGCGCAGCCGGTCGAGCCTCTCACGGATTCCCCGGAGATCGCGGCGGAGCCCATCGCCCACGCGAGCTGAGCCCCGGGCCGTGCACAGGCCGGAGGGGCCCTGCATCCCCTCTCTTGAAGTCCTACCGCCTTCACGGCCTACGATACGACCATGCTCACGACCGCCTTCCTCTCCTTTGCCCTCGCCGCCGAGCCCATTCGCCTCTCGCCAGGGACGCAGCACATCTTGAAGGTGCCCGGCATCACGAAGGTCGCGGTCGGCCAGGAGTCCGTCGCCGACATCCGCCCCACCGGCAAGGGCGAGCTGCTGATCACCGCCAACCAGGTGGGCCGCACGTCTCTCACCATCTGGACCGGCTCGGGCATGCAGACGCGCATGATCGTGGTGGACGATGGCAGCACCAGCGAGATCGGCCGCATGGTGAAGACCCTGGTGAACCCCACCCTCAAGATCGAGAGCTACAACGGCGTCACCGTCATCGACGGGAAGCTCGACTCCATGGACGAGCTGCGGCGCCTCAACCAGCTCGTCGGCAACGACGCGAACGTGAAGATCCTCGCCACCGTGGACCCGCGGGTGATGCCGGCCGTCGCCGAGAACATCTCGGCGGCCTTCAAGAAGCAGGGCCTCGTGAACGCCCACGCGGTCTCCTACGGCGGGAAGATCGTGCTCGAGGGATCGGTGGCTGACGAGAAGGAGCTGCAGAAGGCGCTCATGATCGCGAACACGTACGCCGCTGCCGTCACCCCCGCCTTCGGGCGCTGAGCCTCTCCACTTTGAGGAACACGCCGGCCCTCCGTCTGCTCGGGGTGCTCGTCGGCATCGGGCTGCTCTTCGTGCTGCTCCTGCCCCTGGCGGTGGGCCGGCCCGACCCCGACGCCGACGCGCCGCTGCCGAAGGACGTCGTCCGCAAGCCGCCCGAGTACGGGAAGGGCCGCGCGCACCGGGCGGAGCGCTTGTCGTGGCCGCTCGAGCTCGCCAAACAGCTCGCGCGTCCCAAGGCGGCCCCGAGGCCCGGCGAGTGGCTCTTCGAGCACCCGGAGGACGGCCAGCTCGTGCGAGACCTCATCCTCGAACGTCCCGGCGGTGGCTGGCCCCGCGGACGCGTGTTGTACCTCGTGGCGATCGGGGAGCTGTCCCCGCCGCAGACGGCCCTCGTGGAGCGCACCGCGGAGCTCCTCACCCACTTCTTTCAGATCCGGGTGACGGTGCTGCCCCCGCTCCCGTCCAGGCTCGTCCCGCCCGAGCGCCGGCGCGACCGCGACTTCGGCGAGCAGTGGCAGACCGAGCCGATCCTCGAGGCGCTCCCCGGCCTTCGCCCCGATGACGCCGCGGGCCTGATGGCCATCACGGCGGTCGATCTCTACCCCGGCCCCGAGTGGAACTTCGTCTTCGGCGAGGCGCGCTACGGCGAACGGGTGGGCGTGATGAGCCTGTGGCGCAACGGCGACCTCGAGAAGGAGCCGACCCTCGCGCTGTCCCGCACCGTCGCCACCGCGGCCCACGAGCTCGGCCACATGCTGGGCCTGCAGCACTGCGTCGCCTTCGAGTGCGTGATGAACGGCGCGAACTCGCAGGCCGAGTCCGACGCGATGCCGCTCGAGCCGTGCCCCGCGTGTCTCGAGAAGCTCAAGGTGCGCCTCGGCCTCGACCCCGTGCGACGCGCCCGTGACGTGGAGCTCGCCTCACGAGATGCCGGCCTCCCCACCGGCTCCTTCACGCCGCTGTTCGCCCTCTGGCGTGACGCAGGCGTTGCGATGCCCTGATCCCTTTGACACGGCGAGCCAATGTCCTTAGAACGGGGCGCCCTTGGACCCGGGAGGGGTTTCTCTGGAATTCCGGGTGGTTGCGAGGCCGTGAGCGCGATGAGCATCGCCGAGATCGTCTTTATCTGCGTCTACTTCGGCGTGTTGGCCGTGCTGTCGACGTATGGCTCGCACCGGTACCGCATGGCGTACCTGTACTACCGGCACAAGTTTCAGCTGCCGACGCCGAAGGGCACGCTGCCCGAGTGGCCGCGCGTCACGGTGCAGCTGCCGATCTTCAACGAGATGTACGTGGTGCAGCGGCTCATCGACTCGGTGTGCGCCATCGACTACCCGCGGGAGCGCTTCGAGGTCCAGGTGCTCGACGACTCCACTGACGAGACGTGCGCGATCGCGCGCGGCGTGGTGGAGAAGTGGAAGGAGCAGGGCGTCGACATCGTCTACATCCACCGCACCAACCGGCAGGGCTTCAAGGCAGGCGCGCTCGAGAACGGCCTGCACCTCGCGAAGGGTGACTTCGTGGCGGTGTTCGACGCCGACTTCGTGCCGGGCCAGGACTTCCTCAAGCGCACCGTGCCCTTCTTCGTGGATGACCAGGTGGGCATGGTGCAGGTGCGCTGGGGCCACCTGAACCGCGAGTTCTCGTTCCTCACCCAGGCGCAGAGCATCCTGCTCGACGGGCACTTCATCATCGAGCACACAGCGCGCAACCGCTCCGGCTGCTTCTTCAACTTCAACGGCACCGCGGGCGTGTGGCGGCGCTCCACCATCGTCGACGCCGGCGGCTGGCAGCACGACACGCTGACCGAAGATCTCGATCTCTCGTACCGCGCCCAGCTCAAGGGCTGGCAGTTCGTCTTCCTGCCCGACACCATCTCGCCGGCCGAGGTGCCGGTGGACATGAACGCCTTCAAGGGCCAGCAGCACCGGTGGGCGAAGGGCTCGATCCAGACGGCGCGCAAGCTGCTGCCCACCATCCTCCGCTCGAACCTGCCGTTCCACGTCAAGCGTGAGGCGTGGTTCCACCTGTCGAACAACATCGCCTACCCGCTCATGGTGCTGCTCGCGGTGATGATGCCGCTGTCGATGGTGGTGCGCTTCGAGCACGGCATGTACCAGACGCTCTTCCTCGATCTGCCGGTGTTCCTCGCGGCGACCGCGTCGGTCAGCTTCTTCTACATCGCGACGGTGCGAGAGCTCGGCCTCGGCTGGTGGGATCGCATCAAGTACCTCCCGTTCCTGATGAGCCTGGGCATCGGTCTGTCCATCAACCAGTCGCGCGCGGTCATCGAGGCGCTGCTGCACCAGGACAGCGAGTTCGCGCGCACGCCGAAGACCGGCTCTGAGGGCAGCAGGGTGCAGAAGGTGAAGAAGGCCTACAAGGGCCGGCGCACCTGGGTGCCGTACGTCGAGCTGGCCTTCGCGGCCTACTTCGCGGGCTCCATCTGGTACGCCTTCGACCACGACATCTACACCTCGATGCCGTACCTCTTCCTCTTCATGTTCGGGTACCTGTACGTCGGCGTGACGAGCCTCGTCGACTTCAACCGGCGCAGGCAGGACAACACGCAGGTTGGCCCAGAGGTCGCGCAGCCGACCACGTGAGCTTCCCCGGGGGCCCGTCCGCTATCCGACGACCTGTCCGTCGTGCGGCGCGCCCGCGGACGCCCAGGTGCGGCTGTTCCACTACCAGCCCTGGGACCCGCTCTACGTGCCCGTCTGTGCCGCGTGCGGACCGAAGCTGCTGAGCGGGCTGCTCCTGCGGCGCGGCGTCACCCTTGCGCTGGCCACCGCGGGCGCCATCGCGGCGCAGGCGCTCGGGCCGGCCTGGCTCGTGGAGACCTTCCCCGAAGCCGTGCAGGCGCGCTCGCTCTTTCAGTTCCTCTGGGTCGGCGGGGCGTCTCTCGGTGGGTTCCTGGCCGCGCTCGTCTTCCACGTGCTGTGGCCACCCAGGCTCGATCTCTCGATGACGCGAAGGACGGTGACGTTCGAGTGCGAGGACAGGGCCTGGGCCGCCGAGCTGGCGCGCCTCAACGCGCGGCCCGACTGAGCTCCCGGGACGGCGATCGCCCGCAGCGCTCCGAGCGCCCACGACGCCGCTCCGATCGACGGGCCCGGGATCGGTCTCGCGGCGAACACGCGGACGTCGCCGGCGAGACTGTGCTCGTCCGCGAAGAAGAAGCGGCCGCGCCGCGCGACCCTGTTGGACGGCCTCCGCACCGGCCTGGCGTGCGCTGCGGCCTCACCGCTCGCGGGCGCGCTCGACCTTCAGGGCTTTCTCGCCGTTGTGCAGCTTGCCCATGAGCCCCTCGAACGTCGCGACGTCGCCGTCCGCGACGTGAATGTACGAGTAGCTGCCGCGCAGCTCGGTCTTCTGCACCTTGCCGGCTGGAGCCCCCAGCGCCTCGAGCGCCGCTGGCAGCCCCCCTTCGTCGATGCCGTCGAGCTTGCCCAGGTTGAGCCACAGCCGCGCGTGGCCAGCCTCGACTGGCGTCTGTTCCCTGGGCTCACGGCGTCGGCGCTCCCCGCGCTCCTCACGTTCTCCGCGCTCACGCCGCGGCCGCGCCTCACGGGCCACCTGGCTCGCGCCGCCGCTCGAGGCTGTCGGGTCGTCGATGGGAGGCAGGGGTTCCCCTCGCTGCAGCCGCTCGAACAGCTCTCGGTCGGACAGCTTCGGCCGGCTCGGCGCGACGGAAGCGACCTGTTGGGTCCCCGTGGTGCCGGCGGCGGGCGTCGGCGCTTCACTGGAGTGTGCGCGGCTCTGCTCGAAGAGCTCGCGATCGGACGTCCTCGACCCGCTCTCAGACCGCTCACGAGGTGGGCGGTCGCGACGTTCACGACGCGGGGCCGCTTCGGCCGAAGCCCCCTCGGCTCGTTCGACGGCGGGCGTTCCGGCGGGCGCCGTGCGCTGCTCGTCCCGGGGTGGGCGCTCCCGTCCTCCACGGCGCTCGTCACGGTCACGCCCGCCGCGCCGCTCTTCGCGGTCACGGCCGCGCCCGCCCTGGCGCTCTCCACGCCCCTCGCGGCGCTCCTCGCGAACGGGTGGCTCGATCGGAATACCGGCCAGCTGCGCGCGCTCCATGCGGCGGTGCGTGAAGAAGTACTTGAGCAGGTAGGCGATCAGCTCGTCCGCGTCGGGTCGCCCCTTCAGGGTGGAGGCGAGCGGCAGGTACGCTTCGTAGATCGACCCGGAGCCGGCCTCCTTCAGCTCACGCACGTGCCGCTCGGTGAAGAGCCGGTTCGCCTCCTCGGCGGTGGGCATGGTGCGCTGCTCGAAGGTGATGCCGTACTTCTTCTCGAGCGTCGTCAGGGTCGCCAGCTCGCGGCCCGAGGTGATGTTGAGGGCGACGCCCTTCTTGCCGATGCGTCCCGTACGGCCAACGCGGTGCAGGTACACGGCGGCGTCTTCGGGCAGCGAGTAGTTGATGACGTGGCCGAGGTCGGAGATGTCGATGCCGCGCGCCGCGAGATCCGTGGCCACCATGAAGGCCACCTCGCCGCGCTTGATGCGGCCCATCACCCGCTCGCGCTCCTTCTGCGGCAGATCGCCGTTGAGCAGCTCGGCGTCGAAGCCGTTGCGGTTGAGCACCGCGGTGACGAGCTCGGTGTCGGTGCGCGTGTTGCAGAAGATGATCGCGTTCTCGGGATCTTCGAGCTCCAGCATGTAGAGCAGGTTGCGCGGCTTCGGGTACGCGTCGGACAGCTCGTAGCGCACGTGCTGGATGTGCTCGACCGTGTACACGTCACCCGACAGCAGCAGGGTCTCGGGGTCCTTCGTGTAGCGGGCGATGAGGCGCTGAATGTCTTCTGGCACGGTGGCCGAGAAGAGCAGCACCTGGCGCCCCTCCTTCGGGAGGTGGTCGAGGATGCGGGTGACCTCCTCGTAGAAGCCCTGGTTCAGCATCTCGTCTGCTTCGTCGAGCACCGCGTGGCGGCAGGTCTCGAGCTTCAGGTTGCCCCGGCGGATGTGATCGAACACGCGGCCGGGCGTGCCGACGATGATCGAGGCGCCCTCGCGCAGCGCGTCCTCCTGCTGCTTCATCGACGCGCCGCCGTAGATGCTCGTCACGCTCACGTCGCGGTACTTCGCGAGCGCGGTGAGCTCGTGCGTCACCTGCAGCGCGAGCTCACGCGTCGGACACATGATGAGCGCGCGCACCTCGCGGGTGCCCATGGGGATCTGATCAATGAGCGGGAGGCCGAAGGCGGCCGTCTTGCCGGTGCCCGTCTTGGAGCGGACGATCAGGTCCTTCCCCTGGCGGGCCGGGGCGTAGGCCTTCGCCTGCACGGGGGTGGGGTGGGTGTACCCGCGCTCGGCGATCGCGCGGCGCAGCTCAGGCGAGAGCCCGAGGTCGTCGAAGCTGACGTCCGCGACGTACTCCTGCGGGCGCTCGGACGAGCCGGTGGGCATCACTTCGGGGGTCGAGTCGGTCATTTCGCGCCGGACGTGTAGCACCGCGCGGCAGATGAGCAACGACGGACCGCGTTCACCGGAAGAACAGGGACACGAGCCCGGCCATCGGGAAGGGCAGCGTCACCAGGATCGTCGCGGCGGCCCAGAAGAACCCCGACTTGCGCCGCGCGAACCACTCACGCTCCTGCTGCGCGACGGCGGCGGCGTGGGCGTCGAGGCCGCGGGTCTCGGTCCCCACCGGCGCCGGCCAGAGCGCGCTGATCGCCCCGCAACGAGGGCACTCCGGGTGTGCGAAGCCACGCACGGCCGACATCACGCTCACGGTCGCGCCGACGAAGCAGAAGAAGAAGGTGAGCACGAGCATGGCGTTGCGGTCGCTCCTGGTCGGTGGTCCGACCCGCTCGAAGCGCGGGCCCAGGTAGTCGCACGACTCGCAGACCATCCACGACGCGCGGTTCAGCGCGTTGGCGCGTCGCTCCTCGCGCTCCTCCGCCGTGCGCCGGGGCCGGCAGGCAAGGCAGCGGTCCTCCGTCCCATGCAACGTGCAGGCGTCGCACATGAAGACGCCGCAGCGCTTGCAGGTGCCGACGGCGGCGACGCCTTCGTGCGTGGCGCAGGTCGCGGTCACCGCGCGACTCCAGCGAGGCTGTGGAGGGTGGTCAAGCCCGTCCGAACGAGCGAGCCGCCGGCCTCGGCCGTCACCCACCATGGCGAAAACCGGCCGATGCGCTATTTGACGGAGCCATGGCGGCGCGGCGCAAGAAGACGGAGAAGCCCGGTGCGAAGCCGGTGGAGGTCGTCGACGCCGAGCTCGTCGAAGACGCTCCGAAGCCTGCGCCGAAGCGCACCCGCACCGCCGAGATCGTGGTCGACGCGAAGCCGGTGAAGGAGGGCGAGGTCGAAGACACCGACGCCGCCGCCGAGCCGGCCGAGCCCGAGCTGGGCGAGCCCGACGTGAAGGAGCTCGAGGCCGAGGTCGTCGATGAGACCGCGCTGGCGCCGACCGTCTCGCGCACGCGGCTGGCGAAGGGCGACCCGCTCTCGGCGTACATGGCCGAGGTGACGCGGCACCCGCTGCTCACCCGCGAGCAGGAGGTCGAGCTCTCGCGGCGCTACCGCGACACCGGCGACGTGCGCGCGGCGTACACGCTGGTGGCCTCCAACCTGCGCCTCGTCGTGAAGCTCGCGCACGAGTACCACCGCAACCCGCTCTCGCTGCTCGATCTCATCCAGGAGGGGAACATCGGCCTCATGCAGGCCGTGAAGAAGTTCGACCCGGAGCGCGGCGTGAAGCTCGCGAGCTACGCCGCCTGGTGGATCCGCGCGTACATCCTTCGCTACATCATGGACAACTGGAAGATGGTGAAGCTGGGCACGACGGAGGCCCAGCGGAAGCTCTTCTTCAAGCTGCGCCAGGAGCAGGAGCGCCTCGCCAAGCAGGGCGTCGAGGTGACGCCGAAGCTGCTCGCCGAGCGCCTCAACGTCACCGAGCAGGACGTGGTGGAGATGGACCAGCGCCTCGGCAACGACGAGGTCAGCATCGACGCGCCGCTGAACGTGGACGACGATCGCGAGAGCCGCGCCGAGCGCCTGCTGCCCGCCACCGCCGCGTCGGCCGACGAGTCGCTCGCGAACGCCGAGCTGCGCGCGATGTTCAAGGAGAAGCTCGGCGACTTCGCGAAGAACCTGAACGAGAAGGAGCGCTTCATCTTCGAGAAGCGCCTCATCGCCGACGAGCCGATGACGCTCCAGGACATCGGCACGCAGTACGGGGTGTCACGTGAGCGGGCCAGGCAGATCGAGGCCGCGCTGATCACCCGCATGCGCAAGTACATGCAGGAGCACATCCCCGACTTCAACCTGCTCGAGAGCGAGGGCGAGTAGGTTAAGCGTGTACTGCGCGCTACAACGACGTTGATGCGCGTTGCTCGAAAGGAACACCCGCTGTCGATGCGCCTGCTGGCGAGTGACGTCCGCTCGGCAGGGTCAGAGCCCTGGAATTCTGGCGGCTTCTCGTCGGTGATGAAGCTGTAGAGGCTCCCGTCACCCGCAGATGGAACGAGAAGGGCGTCGAGGCCGGCGCACCGGGTCACCATGATCGGGTGCGAGTCGACGCGCCCGCCGAGAACTCAGCTCAGCAGGCAGCGACCAGCAGCACCAGCCAGAGGTGACGCGGCACGCCCATGGGCCGGGAAGTCTACTCGCAGCTGGCGCTCAGCGCCCGACGATGGCGCGCACCAGGTCGATCAGCAGCCCGCGCACGAACGCCTGTGGCCCGGCGAGCAGTCCGCCGCCCAGCACGAGCACGCCCATGAGCACGAGGGGCGAGAAGCGCTTGAACGTCTCCCACTGATCCCGCAGCCGGTACGGCACGAAGCGCTCCACCACGCGTGAGCCGTCGAGCGGGTAGATGGGCAGCAGGTTGAAGAGCGCGAGCGCCACGTTGAGCTGCAGCCCCGACAGCAGGAGCAGGAAGAAGGGCGAGCTCGACGACGCCTGGCCCTCGGCCCGGATCAGGACGCCCAGCCCGACCGCGCAGAGGATCGCCAGCACCAGGTTCGACAGCGGGCCCGCGAACGCCGTGATCGCCATGCCGGTGCTCATGTTCACGTCACGGCGGAACCGCGCCGGGTTGACTGGCACCGGCTTCGCCCACCCGAACGGCACGCCGAGCAGCGGCAGCAACAGCGTACCCACCGGGTCGATGTGCACGAGGGGGTTGAGCGTCAGCCGGCCTTCGCGCAGCGCCGTGTCGTCGCCCAGCTTCCAGGCGCTGAACGCGTGCGCCCACTCGTGCACGGTGAGCGAGAGGATCATCGGCACGAGGAACAGGATTCTCTGGACGAAGTCGATGTTCCCCACGCGAGCTCTCCACCGGCGAGCGCCTGCATGACGCCGCCTGACGCGTCACGTAATCACTTTTTCCGGCGTGGCCAACGAAGACGTGGCGTACACCTCGCTCGTTCGTCCAGGGGGTCCACCGTGAGAAGCCGCATCGTGCTGGTCGCTGCGCTCGCCGTCGCCTGCGCGCCCGAGCTTCCGAACACGCCGCCTGGCGAGTTCGTGGTCGCGCGGTTCGACCCGTCCGCCGCCATTCCCGTCGTCCCCACGCCGAACGACCTCGTCACCAACCCGGCGACGGGTCTGCTCTCGGTGCCCGTGCCCGCCGAGGCGAGCGCGCCCGATCGCTGGTTCTACGACTGGCTCAACACGCTCAACGGCTTCCCGGCCGCGGCGACCGCGTCGGTCACCTTCACCCACGCCCTCGACCCTGCGACCGTCACCGCGTCCACCGTGCGCGTCATCGACCTCGACGGCACCAACGCCCCGGTCGACGTGACGCGTGTGTACTCCGACACGACGAGCCAGGCCGCGCCAGGGCTGGTCGTCGTCAGCCCACCCACCGGCGGTTGGACGCCTGGCCATCGCTACGCGATCGCGATCGTCGGCGGCGTCAACGGCGTGCGGGGAAAGACGGGGCTGGCGTGCGTCGGGAGCGCCACCTGGGCGTTCCTCCGCAACGAGCGCGAGCTGATCGACTGCCCGAACGACGATCTCTCCTCGAGCGCCTGCCGGCTCGTCACCGAGGCCATTCCTTCGTCGCTCACTGAAGACCCCGCCCGTCGCGTGGCCGATCAGCTCGCCACCGCGAAGCGGCTCGAGCCGCTGCGGCGCAAGTACAAGCCCGTCGTCGACTTCTTCGCGGCCAACGGGGTGCCGCGGTCAGACCTCGCGCTCGTGTGGACGTTCCGCATCGACGACTCGGCCTCGTTCGTCTTCGACCCGACGGCCGGGAAGATCCCCACGCCCAACAACCTCATCATCAAGCAGGGCCTCGTCGCCTCGCCGGTGAGCCCCGGGAGCTCGGCCGCGGCGCAGGAGTGGACCCGCTCGTGGCTCAACACGCTCAACGGCTTTCCCCCATCGACGGCCGCCGGCGGGGACATCGCCCAGCAGAGCCTCGATCCGTCCACGCTCACCGAGCGAACGGTGCGCGTGTCGGTGCTCTCCGGTGCGCCGCTCGTCGGCCCGCCCGCCATCGCCTGGAACCCCCAGCTCCGTCGCCTGGTCGTGACGCCCGCGGGTGGCTCCTGGGGCGGCGCGCGCACCATCTCCATCGCCGTCATCGGCGGCGCGTCGGGGGCGCGCGGTGAGAACGGCAAGCGCCTCGCCGCCAGTCAGGTCTGGGCGCTGGTCCGCAGCGCCGCGCCGCTGGTCGACTGTGAGGTCCTCTCGCCGAGCTGCCGCTCGTTGGTGAAGGCCGCGCCCATCTCCAACGAGCAGGCCATCGCGCTCGAGAGCCTGCGGCGCACCTACAAGCCCTTGCTGGACGGGCTGGAGAGAACCGGCATCGAGCGGCGCGACGTGGCCGGCGCGTGGATCTTCTCGACCCTCGATCAGCCCGAGCTGGTGTTCGATCCCGCCGCGGCGCCGCCGCGCGTCCCCACACCGACCGACCTCGTCGTGAACCCCACCACCGGGCTCGTCGCCGCGCCGGTGCCACCAGGCGCCTCGCCCGCCTGGGCGGAGTTCATCACCGGCTACCTCAACACGCTCAGCGGGTTCCCCGTGTCGTCCACGGCGACGGCCGACTTCGCCGGAGACCTCGAGCCGTCGAGCGTGAACGCGAACACCGTGCGCGTCGAGGTGCTCTCGGGCGGCCCCCTCGGCGGCGCCCCGGCCATCGCCTTCGACGCCGCGGCCGGGCGCGTCACCGTCTCGCCGCCGAACGGCTCCTGGGGCAAGGGCCGGTCCATCGCCGTGGCGGTGCTGGGCGGCGCCGCGGGCATCCGCTCGCGAACGGGCAAGCCGCTGGTGGCCTCGCAGGCGTTCTCGTTCGCGCGGCTGTCGAACTCCCTCGTCGACGCGGCCTGCACTACGGTCGGCCCGTCGTGCCGCTCGGTGACCGCGCTCTCCGACGCTCAGGCGATCGGGCTCGAGCCGGTGCGCCGGTCGTTGTCTCCGGTGCTCGACCAGCTCGAGGCAAACGGGCTGCCCCGGCCCGACATCGCGGGCCTCTGGGTGTTCCGGACGGTGGACCAGCCGGAGCTCTCGTTCGATCTCGCGCAGGGCGTCGTGCCGTTCCCCAACAACCAGCTGCTGCGTGGCAACACCCTGCCTGACGGCGGGACGGCGAGCGGCTTCGTCGTGGTGCTGCCCGATGGGGGCGCGCCCGGTGACGATGCGACGCCGGGCGTTCGCCTGTCGCTGCCGATCGCCGCCGGCACCCCCGCGAGCCAGGCGCAACTGCTGGCGGGCCTCAACACGCTCGACGGCTTCTCGACGACCGCGCCGATCGTGAGCGAGAACTCGACGACGCTCGCGGCGCTCGACGTGGGCGGCCTGGACGCCGGTTCTCTCGCCGCGGCCTCCGGCCTGCTGAAGCTCGACGGTCCGCCGGCGCTCCTGCCTGATGGCGGCGTGCGGCTCCCGGACGTGCGCGTCTGCCTCAACTGCGCCTCGTCGTTGAACGACGCCGGCGTGTTGGCGCAGCCGGAGCAGCTCCAGTGGGTGCCCCAGACGCCGCTCGACGAGGCCTCGCGGTACGCCGCCTTCGTGACGACGGCCGCGCGGGACACGCAGGGCAGGGCGGTGATGGCGGCGCCCACGTTCGCGCTCGTGCGCCTGGCGAACCCGCTGGTGAACGCGGCCGGCGCGAGCACCATTCCGGTCGTGTCCGACGCGCAGGCCCAGCAGCTCGAGCCGGTGCGGCAGCGCTTCAAGGGCTGTCTCGATCGCCTCGAGGCCGCAGGCCGGGCGCGCCGTTCCCTCGCGCTCGCGTTCTGCGTCACCACCCAGAGCGTGACCGCGCCGGTTCGCGCCCTCACCGCGGGGGTCGTGGCCTCGCCGCTCCCCACCACGGTGCGGTGGATGTCCGACGTCACGGTCGCGACGAAGGTCTCGCTGACGGCAGCCGGTGTCCCGAACGCGCAGGTCGGCGCGATCCTCGAGGGAGATCTCACGCTGCCGTTCGCCCTCACAGGACCCTCGGGTGTGTTCAACCCGAACCCCGCCCAGTGGGAGGCCCGCCCCGCGCGCTTCACGCTGACGCTCCCGCTGACGGCCGCGCCGACTGGTGGTTACCCGGTGGTGCTCTTCGGCCACGGGTTGACGCGCAGCCGCGCCGACCTGCTGAGCGTCGCCAACGCGTTCGCGACCGCCGGGCTCGCCACCCTGGGCATCGACACGCCGTTCCATGGAGACCGCGCCGACTGCCGCGGCCTCATGACCCCCGACCAGGCCTGCGCTGACCCGGTGAACCAGCAGTGCAGCGGCACCAGTGGACGCTGCGTCGTCCGGGGACCGGCGACGGCGGCGCCGTGCGACCCGATGAGCAACGGCGATCTCACCTGCTTCGCAGCCAGCCAGGGACGGTGCCTGCCGACGGGCGCCTGCGAGGGCGGCGCTTTCGCGGTGAGCAGCACGGGAAACGTCTCGATCAGCGGCCACCGCTTCCTCGATCTCGTGAACCTGTTCGCGACGCGGGATCACTTCCGCCACGCGGGCGCGGCGGACTTCGCCCAGGTCGCGCGGGTGCTCTCGGCTACCGGCGCGGGCTCGCTCAACGCCCGGCTGGGCGCACTCACCCTCGGCGCCCTCGACGCGGCGCAGGTCCACTACGCCGGCCAGAGCCTCGGCAGCTTCAACGGCGCGGTCTTCGCCGCCGCGAACCCGGTCGCCTCCCGCGTGGCGCTCAACGTCGCCGGCGCCGACCAGGTCGACGTGCTGCTGACGGCGCCCGGCTTCGCCGCCGAGCGCGCGGCGTTTCTGGGCACCCTCGCCGCGAGCGGCCTCACGCCGGGCACCCCCGGCTTCGACAACTTCGTCGTGCTCGCGCGCACGATCCTCGATCCGGCCGATCCGCAGAACCTCGCCCGCGCCGCTGTCGACTCGAGCAACGGCGCTCGCCGCGTGTTCGTGCCCTTCGTCGAGGGAGACACGGTGCTGCCGAACGCAGGCACCACGAAGCTGCTGCGGGCTGGCGTCGGAGCGGCGAACGCGGGGCGGCTCTCGTGGCTCCAGTACGTCGCGCACTCGGGCATGCCGAGCGCGGGCCGGTTCCCGGCGTCGTGGCCGGCGGCGGCGCGGCACGGCTTCCTCCTCAACCCGGGCGGCGCGCCCGGCTCCGCCACCATCAACCCCGAGTGTGACTCCACCAGCATGAGCTTCAACGCGTCGACGTGCGCCACCGCCGTCGTGCAGGCGCAGGTCGCCCAGTTCCTCTCCACCGGCGCGACGCCGGCCAACGTCCCGGTGACGCCATGACGCGCCCGCTCCTCGCCCTCACGCTGCTCGCCGCCCCGGCGCTCGCCAGCGGCTTCCGCCTCGAGACGCACCACGCGCGCGCCGCGGGCATGGGCATCGCCGTCACCGCCCTCACCGACGACGCCTCGGCCATCGTCTACAACCCTGCGGGGCTCGCTGGCCGCAAGGGCCTCGACGTGCAGGCCGGCCTGTCGCTGGTGGTGCCGTCGATCGTCTTCACGTCGGACGCGACCGGCGCGAGCACCCAGACGCTCACGCGGGTCTCCACGCCCCTCAACGTCAACGCCTCGTTCGGCATCACCGAAGACCTCGCGGTGGGGCTCGGCGTCTTCAACCCGTTCGGCGCTGGCGCGACGTGGCCGTCGACGTGGGAAGGGCGGGGCCGCGCGCTCGCCTCGAACGTGCAGACGTTCGCGTTCAACCCCACGGTGGCGTACCGCATTCACCCGCGCTTCCGCGTCGGCGCGGGCGTGCAGGTGCTCCGCGGCACCGTCGGCATCGAGCGCGGCGTCTCCTTCGTCGACTCGGAAGGCAAGGTGTCGCTGGGCGGCGACGCGTGGGGCCTCGGGTGGAACGCGGGCGTGCAGGGCACGCTGGTCGACGATCGGCTGAGCTACGGCTTCACCTGGCGCTCGAGCGTGCCGCTCACGTTCTCGGGTCGCGCGCACTTCGACGGCGTGCCGCCCGAGTTCCAGGGCCGCCTCACCGACCAGCCCATCACCGCCAGCGTCACCATGCCCGACGTGGCGACGGTGGGGCTCGGCTTCATCGCGACGCCTCGCCTCAAGGTGGGGCTCGACGTGAACTTCGTGACGTGGAGCTCGTTCCGCCAGCTCTTCATCGACTTCGCCAGCGCCGATCTCGACAACCCGCTGCCGAAGCGCTGGCGTGACACCCTCTCGGTGCACCTGGGCGCGGAGTACGACGTCACCTCGCGGCTTCAGGCGCGGCTGGGCTTCGTCTACGACCAGACCGCGACGCCGACTGACACGCTGACGCCCGATCTGCCAGACGCCCAACGCGTGCGGTTCTGCGCCGGGGCCGGCTATCGCTTCGCCTTCGGGCTGTCGCTCGACGCGGGCTACCAGTTCGTGTTGCTGCTGCCTCAGGCAAGCACCGCGCCGGGCTTCAGCGGCACCTACTCCGGCGGGGCCCAGGTGGTGGGGCTGAACGCCGGCTACCGGTGGTAGGGCCAGGCTCCGCCGACGGCTCCGAACCAGGTGGGACGAGCAGGGCTCCCGGTGGCCGACGAGGGGGCTCAGCGGCGCCCGCGCGCTGTCGGTCTTCCTCGGCGACTCCGTCGACGCGGCCGTCATCGGCGCTGTCGTGGTGATGAACGGCCTCATCGGCTTCGTCCAGGAGCGCCGCGCCGAGCAGGCCATGGCGCGTCGTCGTGCCGTGATCCGGCGCCTGCCGGCCGTGGAGACGGTCGGGAGCACCACCGTCATCTGCTCGGACAAGACGGGCACGCTTGCCGAGCGCCGGGGAACCAGCGCGCCTCGCTGGCAGGTGGCCCACGAGAGAGCGCGCTCCGCAAGTCAGCTCTCGGGCTTGAGGTCGCCCAGCAGTTCGGCGGTCTGCGCGGTCAGCTGCCCGGTTCGCTCGAGCAGGGTGTCGAGCTCGTTGAAGACCGCTTCGACCTCCTTCGCCGACTTCGGCGCGGGCACGTCACCCTCGTGGCCGAGGCGGTCGAGCAGCGTCACCACGCGCAGCAGGTGCTCGTGGGCCGTCAGCAGATCGCGGCCAGCGCGCGCGCCCACCTTCGTGAAGAGCGAGCCCGAGGTGTACAGCTTGCCGATGGCCCGCTTGTTCGAGCGGATCACCCGGTCGAGTCGATCGCGGTAGGTCTCGAGCCGGCGGGTGAGGCGCGCCTCGGCGAGGGAGAAGATCTGCGCCTGGCGGGGACGGCGACCCATCGCGGCCCTCATAGCCCGCGCGGCGCGGGGCGATCCACATTCGCTGCCGACCGGGAACAGGGAAACCGGTTGTCTCGCGAGGGGCGCGTGGGTATTCGCTCCCTCGACTCCGCCACCGGGAACCCGCCGCCCATGTTCAAGAAGATCCTCGTCGCCAACCGTGGAGAGATCGCCCGCCGCATCATCACCGTCGCCCGCGGCATGGGCATGCAGACCGTCGCCGTCTACTCCGACGCCGACGCCGACCTGCCCTTCGTGAAGGAGGCCGACGAGGCGGTGCGCCTGGGCCCCGCGCCCGCGAAGGACAGCTACCTGAACGTCGCCGCGCTGCTCGAGGCCGCGAAGAAGACGAAGGCCGAGGCCATTCACCCGGGCTACGGCTTCATCTCGGAGAACGCCGGGTTCGCGAAGACGGTCGCCGACGAGGGCATCGTCTTCGTGGGCCCGCCGCCCGAGGCCATGCTGCGCATGAAGGACAAGAGCGAGGCGCGCAAGCTCGTCTCCGCGGCCGGCGTGCCCATCGTCCCCGGCACGAAAGACACCATTCCTGACGTGGGCACCGCGCTGGGCGAGGCCGAGCGCATCGGGTACCCCGTGCTGGTGAAGGCGGCCGGCGGCGGCGGCGGCATCGGCATGGCGGTCGCGAACACCCCGGCTGAGCTCGAGAAGGCCTTCCGGGCCTGCGTCGACCGCGCCCGCGCCGCCTTCGGGCGTGAGACCGTCTACCTCGAGAAGTACTTCCCCGCGCCGCGGCACCTCGAGGTGCAGATCCTCGGCGATCTGAAGGGCCACACGCTCCATATCCTCGAGCGCGAGTGCTCGATTCAGCGCCGCCACCAGAAGGTGGTGGAGGAGGCCGGCAGCCCGCTCTTCCTCGACGGCCAGAACGCCGCGGTGCGCGCGCAGCTCTTCGACGCGGGCATCAAGGCCGCGAAGGCCTTCGGCTACGCGAACGCCGGCACCGTCGAGTTCCTGTACTCGGACGGGCAGGTCTACTTCATCGAGATGAACGCCCGCCTGCAGGTCGAGCACCCGGTCACCGAGCTCACCACCGGCGTCGATCTCATCGGCTGGCAGTTCCGCATCGCCGCAGGCGAGGCCCTGACGCTCAGGCAGGACGAGGTGAGGCGCTGCGGCCACGCGCTCGAGTTCCGCATCTACGCCGAGGACCCGGTGAAGTTCTTCCCGTCGCCGGGCCCGCTCAAGGTCTTCCAGCCACCCACGGGCGCGGGCGTGCGCCTCGACGCCGGCTACGCCGAGGGCAACGTGGTGACGCCCAACTACGACCCGATGATCGCCAAGCTGATCGTCTCAGGCGATGACCGCGCCGACGCCATTCGCCGCTCGAAGGCCGCGCTCGCCGCGTTCCGCATCGAGGGCATCAAGCACAACGTGCCGCTGCACCAGCGCATCCTCGAGGCCGAGGCCTTCGTGGCTGGCCGCATCGACACGAAGTTCCTCGAGCACCACGCGAAGCCCTGACGAAGCACCCTCTTCACCCCTGGAGCGAACGACCGATGGCTGACGTGACCGCACACATCACCGGAACGGTGTGGAAGATCGAGTGCAAGGTGGGGCAGACGGTGAACGCGGGCGACACGCTCGTGATCCTCGAGTCGATGAAGATGGAGATGCCGATCGAGGCGACCGACGGCGGCACCGTCATCGAGATCCGCATCACCGAGGCGCAGCCCGTCAACGAAGGCGACGTGCTGATCGTCCTGCGCTGATGCCGGCGAGCCTGCGCGTCGAGGATCGGCCGGGCGGCGTGCGCGCGCTCACGCTGTCGAACCCCGGGCGGAAGAACGCCATCGACTCGGGGCTGCTCGAGCAGCTCGACGAGGTGCTCGCGCACTCGGAGCCGGTGCGCGCCTTCCTCGTGCTGGGAGACGGCGACGGCGTGTTCAGCGCCGGGTGGGATCTGAACGACCTGTCCACCTACGAAGAGGGCGAGCGGCTGCCCGACGAGCATCTGGGCGAGGTCCTCGATCGGCTCATGCGTCACCCCGCGCCCTCGGTGGCCGTCATCGACGGGCCGTGCTTCGGCGCGGCCTGCGAGCTCGCGCTCTCGTGCGACTTCCGCGTGGCCGGGCCTCGCGCGCTGCTCTCGATGCCGCCCGCCCGCCTCGGCGTCGTCTACTCGCTCGGCGGGCTCGACCGCTTCCGCGAGAAGGTGGGCGACGCCACCACGCGCTACCTCTTCCTCACCGGCCGGCGGCTCGACGCCGACGAGTCGCTGCGCCGCGGCCTCGTCGACGTGCTCTCCACCGAGCCGCTCGGGGACGCGACGACGCTGTGCGCCGAGCTCGCCGGGAACGCGCCGCTCGCCATCGCCGGGCTGAAGCAGGGGCTCTCGCTGCTCGCGACGGGCGGGGGGACGAAGGCGGAGCGCGACGAGTACCAGGCCCTCCGCCGTCGCTCCTTCAACAGCGCTGACGCTGCCGAGGGCCGGCTCGCGATCCTCGAGAAGCGCGCCCCCGCGTTCCGCGGTGCGTAGAGCGTCCGGCTGACCGTGACCACCCACTCCCGCTGGCCGGCGGCCGCCCTCGCGCCGAGGCCTGTGCCGCCTGAGTGACGCTCAACGCCGTCGTCCTCGCGCCAGGGCCTGGGAGACTGAGACACCTGCGCGAGCGCAGATACGTTACTCGGTCCGCACACCTCAGACGTCTGCGAAGAGCTCGCTCATGCGAACCCGCAGCGCCGACGCGATCCGGTACAGCGACGCGATCGAGGCGGACGACTCCGCGCGCTCGATCTGCGAGAGCAGCGAAACGGACAACCCCGTGCGCCGCGCGAGCTGCTTGAGGGTCAGGTTCTGCCGCGTGCGCCCTTCACGAATGAAGCGCCCGATGCCGCGGTGCAGCTCTGCCTCGGGGTCGCGCGTGATGCCCTTCTTGTCGAGCACGCGCTTGACGGTCTCGACGAAGGCAACGGGCTCCACTGGCTTGCGCACGTAGTCGCTGGCCGCGTTCTTCAGGCTCGCGACCGCGGACTCGACCGTGGGAAAGCCGGTCGCGATGATGACCGCGATGTCGTCATCGAAGGTGCGGATCTTCTCGAGCACCTCGGTGCCGCTCATCTTCGGCATCATGACGTCCAGGATCACCAGGTGGTAGTCGTGCTCCTTCAGCGTGCCCAACACCTTCGTGGGATCAGCCAACGTCGTCACCCCGTAGCCCTCCCGGGTGAGCAGCGCCTCGAAGAGCTGCGCGTTGTCTGGTTCGTCGTCGACGACGAGGATCTTGATCTGGGGTGAGCCGCGCACGGTGGCCTCGTTGTCGGGCTTGGGGGCGAGCTACGGGGGCGTCGGGGGCGTCCCCGCGAGGATTTCCCTCACCCGCGGGATCCGCTTGTCATCCGAAGGGCAGATCTTCAGGAACTGCTGATAGAGCTGCCGCGCCTTCTCGTTGTCGGCGGCGTTCTGCTCTTCGCCACCCTTCTGAGCGTGAACTGACGCGAGCCCGACGGTGCAGTCCGCGTTGTTCTTTTCGAGCTCGAGGCACCGCTTGTACTTCTGAATCGCGGTGCCGTACCGCTTCTCCTTCTTCGCTTGCTTCCCCTCATCGAGCAGCTTCGCGATCTCCTCTGCCCGCTTCTCCGCGTTCGCGGCTGGCGGCGGGACGACGGGCTCGACCGGCTTCACCACCGGCGGCCGGTTGGCGTTCGCGGCGATGATGGCCTGGACGGCGGCCTGCCGCGCCTGATCGAGCTCGCGGTAGCGGGCCTGCAGCAGCTTCGTCTGAGCGGCTGAGGCGAGCAGCGTGCCGGCCTTGTCCACGTCGCCCTTGTCGAGGGCCTTCTGCGCCTCGTCCAGCACCTTCACCAGCGGCTTCTCGTTGGCCATCTGCGTCAGCAGCTGGCTCGCGCGCGGGCACGGCGAGTTGCCGACCCTGCACTGCCGCAAGCTCGCCTCTGCCGCGACGAAGTCGCCCTGGGCGATGGCCGCCTCGGCGTCGGCGATGAGCTTGTCGTTGGTCTGCTCCACGTCCACCTGGTTGGGCTTCGGGGGCTCGACGGGCTCGGTCGGCTCCTTTGGCTCCTTCGGCTCGTCGGGCACCGCCGCCTTGACGGGATCCTGCTGGTTCGCGACGGGGGGCTTCGTCGGCTTGACGGGCTCGGTGGTCGAGCTCTTGTAGATGGCGTAGCCGCCCCCGCCGGCGACGACGACGAGCAGGGCGATCACCACGGCGATCAGCGGGCCCTTCGACGAGGAGCCCTGGCTGCTCTCGGCGGTGGGGACGTTCGAGGTGCCGGAGTTGAGCGTGACCGACTCACCGGGCGCGGCGAACTTCAGCTTCACGTGGCCCAGCTCGAGCACGTCGCCGAAGCGCAGCGTCACCTGCGCATACGGCTCGCCGTTCACCATGAGCCCGTTGGCCGACTGCAGGTCGATCACCTTCCACTCGCCCGAGTCCTCGCGCACGACCTTGCAGTGCGTCCGAGAGAGCGACCGGTGATCGAGGGCGATGTCGTTGTCGTCGGTGCGCCCGATGCGCAGCTCGGTGCTGGTGCACGGGAACTCGCGACCGGCGAAGTCGGTGTTCAACACGACCAGGCGTGGCGCCTCCTCGGCGCCCAGGCTCTGCACGCTGCGCTGGGGACGGCTCGTCGCGATCTGATCGATGCGGATGACGGCGGTCGACTGGTGACGCGGCGGCTCGTCCCCGAGCGGCGCCTCGTGAATGTCCTCTTCGGCGGCCTCTGGCACCACGGGGAGCGCGGGCATCGTCACGCCGGGGTCCGGCAGCTTCATCGTCGGCGCCGCCGACCCTCTCGGTGGGTCGAGCGGTACGGTGGCGGCCGCCCGGGCCTCTTCTTCGCGCTGAATCGCGAGATCGTAGTCACCGATCTGGATCAGGTCGCCGTCCTGGACCTGCACCTGCCCGGTGATGCGATCGCCGTTGACCCTGATGCCGTTGTAGCTGCCCAGATCCTCGATGAGGACGTTGGCGCTCTGCTTGAGCAGGCGGGCATGCCGTCGCGACACGTTCCGCTCGGTCAGGCGGATGGTGTTGCCCTCCTGCCGACCGATCGTGATCTCGTCCCTGACGAAAGGAACGACGGTCTTCCGGCCTTCGTCGTCTTCGATGATCAGCTTCAGCACGCGGACTGAACTTCTAGCACCACTGTACGGTTCCGCGCATCAAGACAGATGACCAATTCACACCCTGCCGAACCGGCCAGTGTCGCGAGGGCTCATGTAGTGGGTGGTACGATGCCGGCCTGCATGGCCGCCCCTGTCACCCTGCGCACCGAGGTCGGTGATGAGGAGCTCGACCTCGGAGAGTTCGAGAGCCGCATCACGCGAGGCGAGGTGTCGCCGCAGAGCCTCGTGTGCATGCCCGCGGTGACGGGTGAGCGGTTCGTGCCGGCGTGCGAGCTCGAGCTCTGGCAGCGCCTGCAGGACGGCCGGAAGGCGTACTTCGCGCGGGCCTTCTCGTTGGCGCGGTTCCCCTTCTTCACCTCCGCCGTCATCCTGGTGAACCTCGCCGCGTTCCTCGCCACCGCGGAGGGCGGGGTGATGGAGCTCGACGACATGGTGCGCTGGGGAGGCAAGGTCGGCCCGCTCGTCTTCGATCTCGGCGAGGTGTGGCGGCTGTTCACCGCGAACCTGCTGCACCGCGACGCCCTGCACCTGGGCCTCAACATGTTCGTGCTCTTCAACGTCGGCGGCATGATGGAGAACACCTACCGGGCGCTCGACTACCTCTGGCTGCTCGTCTTCTCGGGCGTGGCGACGATGACGGCCTCGCTCTTCCTCAACGAGGCGGTGACGATCGGCGCGTCGGGCATGGTGTTCGGCTGCCTCGGCGGCGTCGTCGCCTTCGGCATCAAGTACCGCAGCTCGTTGTCGGCCTTTCACCGCAGCGTGATGGGCGACGCCGCGATCCCCACCGCGCTGGGCCTGCTCCTCATCGGCATCACCTCTCAGGGCGTCGACAACTGGGCGCACGGTGGCGGGCTGGTCGCGGGCCTGCTGACCGGCTCGTTCATGCGGCCGCGGCTGCTCGTCGATCACCGGCGCTGGTGGTGGGAGCCCGCGCTGCGGGCGCTGCCCTCGTTCGCGATCATCTCGGTCGTGGTCTTCGGGCAGCTCCTCTTCGCTGACGTGCTCCCGCCGACGAAGCTGGAGCGCGACGACGTCTACGGCTTCTCGATCCACGTGCCATCGACCTGGGGGCGGGGCGCGACGCCGTTGGGGCGCGTCGCCTGGTACAACGGCTTGCCGGGGCTGGGCCGCGCGAGCTTCGCCGCCGAGGCGCTGCAGATGAACGAGGGCGCCGACGCGATGGGGGCCGCGCACCGCTTCGTCGACGATCGCCTCACCCCGCGCGCGCTGGGGGGCGAGGTGACGCGGGTGAGGGCCGAGAGCGCCGAGCCGGTGCGCATCGGAGATCGCGACGGGGTTCGCGTGCGCGCCGTGGTGGACGAGACCTCGGGCGCGACCCGCCTCGCCGCCTACTTCGTGCCGCGCGGCCGCGTGGTGTACCAGCTCGTGTTCCAGTGGCCGGCCGCGTACCCCGGCTACGGCCACGTGGTGGAGCAGATGCTCGCGGGGGTGCGCTTCGAAGAGGGGCAGGTGCTGCGGCTGGCGCGCGCGGAAGCCCTGCTGATACCGAACTCGGGCCCGGTGTAGACCCGC
>JAEUJQ010000031.1 GCA_016793095.1 Myxococcaceae bacterium
CCTGCTCAGCGGCTTGTGGGACGACTTCTCGGCTCACGTCGCGCGTGCTCCCTCTCTCAAGCTCCGAGCATCACCCATGCCCGCGCGCCCATACGAGGCTGCGCCGCGAAAGGAGGCCGCGTGAAATGGGATCTGCACCCACGGAGCTTGAGCGCTGGAGCGATTACCTTCGCGGGCCTCGCCGATGGTGGACTCACGTTGCAGCCCAACCCCACCACGGGCGGCTACGCGGAGCTTCTTCAGAACCAGGAACTCTTCAGCTCGGGCAGCCAACTCACCATCACGGCAGCCGGTGCCAGAGTGCCGGGGTTCACTGCTCAGGTCATCGCCCCCGCGGCCGCGACGCTGACGGCGCCCGTCTGTTCGGGAATGGACTGCGGCAGCATCTCGAAGGCGGCAGGGCTGTCGGTGGCATGGACTGGCGGGACGGGCACCATGGCGATTCAAGTCGCGCCACCGAGCAGCGGCCTGGACGTCGTCTGTCGCTTCCCTGCCGCAAGTGGAGCCGGGACGATTCCCGCGGCGGCGCTTGCGACCCTCCCGCTGGGGCCGACGCAGTTCTTGGTGACCACACAGAACGAGACCATGGTTCAGGCGGGGCCGTTCCCAGTCACCGTGGTCGCCATGTCCACGAGCATCCTCGCGGCGACGCTGCAGCCCTGAGCGCTCACGACCCAGTCCCCTCGAGAGTCGAAGCGCGGCCACCTCACCGCCGACGCGATGACGTTGCCGTCACACGAGTTCAGCCCAGGCAGTCGAAAGGACGTGCGCGTGATGGACCGACTGTCAGTCATGGCGATGCTGATGCTCGCGAGCTGCGCGCACGAAACAGCCGTCCATCGCGAGATGGTCGCCCCCGGTGTGAGGTCCTTCGCGGGGCTCAGGGGTCGCACCGTCTCTGTCATCCTCGTCGACCTCGACGGCCGCTTCGATGCCTCGTCCTCGTCACCGCGCGCCGCGCGAGCCGCCATCATCGAAACCTTGCGCGGGAGCGACGTCACCGTTGTTGACGAGGCGACCCACCGGTTGATCTTCGAACTTCATGCCGCAGGCCCTCCTGTCGCCTCGACGCAGCAGTGCCTTCGGATTTCAGGCCGGCTCGAGGTCACTGCTCAGGCCTTTCTGCCCAGTCAATCAGCAGAGGCGACCCGCTGTGGAGGACGAGGCCCCGGCTCCGACAACCGCGACGTCGTGGGCGGTCTGCTGTCCGCAGGCGCCCAGGCGATTCGCGCTGCGTCAGACGGACCGGAGAGGGACCTCACCGAGGCGCTCTTCTGGGCGCTGGACGACGTGCTCACCCAGCTCGACCTGGTCGTTCGGTTTTGACGATTCGACGATCAGCAACTGGATCCCCCGCGAGCACGAAGACGATCGGGTACGCACTCGTGACGAGGCGCAAGGCCGGTGATGAAGAGCGCGACTTCACCGCGTGGACCGAAGACATCCGCGGGACGGTCGACGAGGCCCAGGTCGATCGGCGTGGCGACCGCACAACGGTCGGCGCCGAACGACGCCGATGACTGCACCGGGACGAAGTGAGCGGGCGCAGGGACGCAGGGATGCGTTGCGAGCAGCCACCCGTGGTGAGCACTACGGCTTTCGTCGCTTCTGCCACTTGAGCGGCACCCAGACCGTCGTCAGCCCGGCTCTCTCGGGCGTCAGACCTTCTTTCTTGAGCGCACCGACGACAGCGAGCGCGATGGCTTCGTGCGCGTCGTCGCCCGCAGCCGCGGCGCCCAGGGTGAGGAGGACGCCTTCATCGGCGAAGACGTTCTCGAGGTCCTGCGGCGTGTAGAAGACGAAGCCCTGAAGCTTCTTGTCCGTGACGAGCAGCTCCTTCATCGCGCCGCGACCGGAGGTCGACGTCATGCCGAAGTACTCCCGGGCGATGATGCCGCGCCGGTTCAGCGCCGCGAAGGCGGCCTCGAGCCGGTCGCAGTCGGTCCGGCCCTTCCAGGTCTTCTGCTTCGCGAGGTGACGTCCGAGCGCGTCATCGACGATGGCCGTCACCTGCCCACGCTCTGACTCGGCGGCGCTGCTCATCGCCGACCGGATGAGCTCCGTACGCGTCTCGAAGCCGAGGGCGACGTCGAGCTCGACCCGCTTTCGAATCGACTCGAAGTCGGTGGTGGCACCGAGCGTGATCAGGGCGGCAGTGATCAGCGAGACCATGGGCGCTCCTTCAACCTCGAGGCGAGCGTTGCCGACGGAGCGACAGCCCGACGCTCACCAACTGGCTCACCCCCGCGACCACGAAGACGATCGGGTACGCACTCTCCCGCTCCCAGCCCGCCGCCAGGAGCGACGTGCCCACCACCCCGGCGATCACGTTCCCCGCGAACATGCCGAACGTGCCCGCCGCGTTGAGCAACCCCATCGCCGACCCGCGCGCCTCTGACGGCACCGCGCCCACCAGCAGCGACAGGCTCGGCCCGTAGATCGCCGCCGACGCCAGCCCGCCGACGCCCAGCGCGACCGGCAGCCAGCGCGCGTCCACCAGGAACAACGCGAAGAACATCAGCGCGTAGACGAGCGCGCCCACCGCCACCAGCCAGCGGCGCTCCACCCGATCGCCCACCCGCGTGAGCGGCACCGTCGCCAGCGCGAACGTCACCAGGAAGATCGTGAACCACCGGCTCACCACGCCGTCCGCCACCGTCAGCACGTGGTGCGCGAACAGCTGCAGCGTCACCGTCATCGCCCCCACCGCGAAGCGCTCGAGCCCCACCGCCACCACCGGCAGCCGCACCCCCGGCGCCGCCCACACCTCGCGCGCCGTCAGCCGCGACGACACCCCGTCGGGCAACACCAGGAACGCCAGCACGCCCGCCGCCGCGCCCACCGCGCCACCCACGAAGAGCGGCAACGCCGGGTCCGTCTTCCCGAGGATCGCCCCGAGCGGAATGCCCACCACCAGCGCCAGCACCACCGCGCTGCCCACCAGGCCCGTCGCCGCCGACCCCTGCGCCCGCCCTCGCACCGCGCCCATCAGGATCGACACCGCGCCCACGCTCGCCGCGCCCTGCACCAGCCGCAGCGCCAGCATCAGCCAGAGCGGAGGCTCCAGCGCCACCAGCGCGATCATCGCGCCGTCCACCAGCGCCAGCCCGCCCGCCAGCGCGCGCCGCTTCCCCAGCCGATCCGCCGCCACCGCCAGCGCCGGCCCCACCACGCACGCGCCCAGCAGGTTCACCGCCATGAAGGCGTGAAACACCCACTCCGCGCCCGGCCAGCCGCGCGCCACGAAGGGCCGGATCACCGGGATCACCACCGTCGCCGGCATCATCGCGCCCATCACCGCCAACGCGATCGGCGCCGCGAAGCGCACCTCACGACGCAGCGACACCGGAGCCGGACACTCCAGCGGCTTGCCGTCCGTGTCGCTCGCCGCCGCCTCGGGACCCATCCCCGCTCTCATACGGGGCGACGGAGCCCGGAACAACCCGCGCTGCATCACCAACGCTCACAGATCACCACGATTTTCCTGTTGGGAGCCGCCCCGGCACGCAACTCCAGCGTGGCTGAGTCCCCCACGCGCGGGTATGAACCGCCGGCCTCTCGCTACCGAAGGAGTCGTGCATGTCGGATGCAGCACTGAAACGCGACGCCGAGCCCCTCGTCGGGTCCCTCGTCAGGTTCACCATGGGCTCGGTGGGCTCCAAGGTGATGATGGCCCTCACCGGCCTCTTCCTGTGGGTCTTCATCACCGGCCACCTCGCCGGCAACCTGCTCGCCTACGTGGGCCGCGACGCCTTCAACGCCTACGCGGCCACCCTGAAGGGCACGCCGCTGCTGCTGTGGGGCATGCGGTTCGCGATGCTCATCGCCGTTCCCCTGCACTTCTTCTTCGCCGTCCGCAGCACCGGCGCCAACAAGGCCGCGCGCCCCGTCGAGTACGCTCACGGCAACGCCACGCCTGCCCGCATGGCCGCGAAGACGATGGTGATCTCGGGCCTCGTGATCGCCGCCTTCTTCGCCTACCACCTCGCGCACTTCACCCTGCGCGTGGTGAGCGTCACCGACGGCCTCGGCCCCTCCGGCGCCTTCAGCCCCTACGACATGCTCATCCAGGGCTTCCAGAACCCGCTCATCGCCGGCTTCTACATCGTCGCGCAGCTGCTGCTCGCCCAGCACCTCTCGCACGGCATCTACTCGCTCTTCCAGCACCTCGGCCTCTGGGGCCGCCGGTGGACGCCCTTCCTCAAGAACGCGTCGCTCGTCATCGGCTACGGCCTGTGCGCGGGCTTCATCAGCATCCCCGCCTCCGTCCTCCTGGGAATCATCAAGCCATGAACCTCGACAGCAAGGCGCCCTCAGGGCCCATCGAGCAGCGTTGGACGAAGCACCGCTTCGACATGAAGCTGGTCAACCCGGCCAACAAGCGGAAGTACAAGATCATCGTCGTCGGCACCGGCCTCGCGGGCGCCTCGGCCTCGGCCACGCTCGCCGAGCTCGGCTACGGCGTCGACACCTTCTGCTTCCAGGACAGCCCCCGGCGCGCGCACTCCATCGCCGCGCAGGGCGGCATCAACGCCGCGAAGAACTACCGCAACGACGGCGACTCGGTGTTCCGCCTCTTCTACGACACCGTGAAGGGCGGCGAGTGGCGGGCCCGCGAGTCGAACGTCTACCGGCTCGCCGAAGTCAGCGTGAACATCATCGATCAGTGCGTCGCCCAGGGCGTGCCGTTCGCGCGCGAGTACGGTGGCCTGCTCGACAACCGCTCCTTCGGCGGCGCCCAGGTGTCGCGCACGTTCTACGCGAAGGGCCAGACCGGCCAGCAGTTGCTGATCGGCGCGTACCAGGCCCTCGAGCGGCAGGTCGGCCTCGGCAACGTGAAGATGCACACGCGCCACGAGATGCTCGAGGTCGTCATCGTCGACGGCCACGCGCGCGGCATCGTCACCCGGGATCTCGTCAGCGGGAAGATCGAGGCCTGGGCGGCCGACGCGGTGGTGCTCGCGACCGGCGGCTACGGCAACGTCTTCTACCTCTCGACCAACGCCAAGGGCTGCAACGTCACCGCGGCGTACCGCGCGTACAAGAAGGGCGCCGGCTTCGGGAACCCCTGCTTCACGCAGATCCACCCGACCTGCATCCCCGTCTCGGGCGACTACCAGTCGAAGCTGACGCTCATGTCCGAGAGCCTGCGCAACGACGGCCGCGTCTGGGTGCCGAAGAAGGCCGGCGACACCCGCGCGCCCGCGCAGATCCCCGAGGACGAGCGCGACTACATCCTCGAGCGCAAGTACCCCAGCTACGGCAACCTCGCCCCGCGTGACGTGTCGAGCCGCGCCTCGAAGGAAGCCTGCGACGCCGGCAAGGGCGTCGGCCCGGGCGGCCGCGGCGTGTTCCTCGACTTCGCCGACGCCATCAAGCGCCTCGGCAAGGGGAAGATCGCCGAGCGCTACGGCAACCTCTTCGACATGTACGAGACGATCACGGGCGAGAACCCGTACGAGCGTCCCATGCGCATCTACCCCGCCGTGCACTACACGATGGGCGGGCTGTGGGTGGACTACAACCTCATGTCGAACGTGCCCGGCCTGCACGTGATCGGCGAGGCCAACTTCTCGGATCACGGCGCCAACCGCCTCGGAGCCTCGGCCCTCATGCAGGGGCTCGCCGACGGCTACTTCGTGCTGCCGTACACCATCGGCCACTACCTCGCGAACGCGAAGCAGCCCAAGGTGACCACCGATCACCCCGAGTTCAAGAAGGCCCTCGAGGACGCGAACGGGAAGATCAACAAGCTGCTCGCCATCAACGGCAAGCGCACCGCCGACAGCTTCCACCGCGAGCTGGGCACCATGATGTGGGAGAAGTGCGGCATGGCCCGCAACGCGAAGGGCCTCGAGGAGCTGATCCAGAAGATCCCCGCCCTGCGCGAGGAGTTCTGGAAGAACGTCAAGGTCACCGGCACCCGCGACAACCTGAACGTCGAGCTCGAGCGGGCGGGCCGGGTGGCCGACTTCCTCGAGTTCGGTGAGCTGATGGCGCGCGACGCGCTCGATCGCGACGAGTCGTGCGGCGGCCACTTCCGCGAGGAGCACCAGGACGAAGAGGGCGAGTGCGTGCGCAACGACGAGCAGTACATGCACGCCAGCGTCTGGGAGTACCAGGGCGACGGGAAGGCGCCGGTGCGCCACAAGGAGCCCCTGAAGTTCGAGTACGTGCACCCTGCCAAGCGGAGCTACAAGTGAGCGAGAAACTGATGAAGCTGAAGCTGCACGTGTGGCGGCAGGCCTCGAAGGACGCTCCGGGCCAGATGAAGGAGTACGTCGCCGAGGGCGTGAACCCGCACATGTCGTTCCTCGAGATGCTCGACGTGGTGAACAACAAGCTCGTCGAGCAGGGCGAGGAGCCCATCGCCTTCGATCACGACTGCCGCGAGGGCATCTGCGGCATGTGCTCGATGGTGATCAACGGCAAGCCGCACGGCGGCCACAAGGGCGTCACCGCCTGCCAGCTGCACATGCGGCACTTCAACGACGGCGACGAGGTCTTCATCGAGCCCTGGCGCGCGAAGGCCTTCCCCGTGGTGAAGGACCTCGTCGTCGATCGCTCGGCCTTCGATCGCATCATCGCCTCGGGCGGCTTCGTCTCGGTGAACACCGGCGGCACGCCCGACGCGAACGCCCTGCCCGTGCCCAAGCGCGACGCCGACCTCGCGATGGACGCGGCCGCCTGCATCGGCTGCGGGGCCTGCGTGGCCGCCTGCAAGAACGCCTCGGCGATGCTCTTCGTCTCGGCCAAGGTGTCGCACCTCGCGCACCTGCCGCAGGGCCAGCCCGAGCGGTACGAGCGGGCGAAGAACATGGCCCTGCAGATGGACGCCGAGGGCTTCGGCACCTGCACGAACCTCTCGCAGTGCGAGGCCGCGTGCCCGAAGCAGATCCCCACGCGGGTGATCGCCGAGTTCAACCGCGATCTCATCAAGGCCAACCTGAAGGGCAGCTGACGGCCCTTTCCAGTGCCGCTGCGCGCCGCGAGCGCCGGCCCTCGTCACGGGCGGCGAGGTCGTGTAAGCGGCGGTCCGTCTCCAGCCCCGAAGGACACCGTCATGCGCGTCATCGTCACCGGCAGCCTCGCCTACGACTACATCATGAACTTCCCCGGGAAGTTCTCGGACCACATCCTCGCGGACAAGGTCCACATGCTGACGGTGAGCTTCCTCGTCGACTCGATGAAGCGTATGCGCGGCGGCACGGCGGGCAACATCGCCTACAACCTCGCCCTGCTCGGCGCGAAGACGTCGGTCGTCTCTGCGGCCGGCCAGGACTTCGTGGACTACCGCAACGCCCTCGACACGCTGGGCATCGACACCCGCGGCATCAAGCTGGTGCCCAACGAGTTCACCGCGAGCTGCTTCATCAACACCGATCAGTCGAACAACCAGATCGTGGCGTTCTACCCGGGCGCGGTGGTGCACGCCCGCGAGGTGACCCTCGAGTCCATCGGGCTGACGAAGGGCGACTGGGCGTTGATCTCGCCGACCGACCCCGAGTCGATGATGCGCCACATGCAGGAGTGCCGGAAGGTGGGCGCGAAGTACATCTTCGACCCCGGCAAGCAGACGCCCCGCCTCGACAAGCAGCAGATCCTCTCTGGGCTCGATGGCTGCGCGGTGCTCATCGGCAACGACTACGAGTTCGGCATGATGGCGAAGGCGACCGGCCTCACCGAGCAGCAGCTGATCGACTCGGCCCCGCTGACGGTGATGACGCGCGGCGAGCAGGGCAGCCGCATCTACCAGCGCGGCAACCCCACCCTCGAGATCCCCATCGCGAAGGTGACCTCGGTGGTGGACCCGACCGGCGCCGGAGACGCCTACCTCGCCGGCCTCGCGTTCGGCCTCGCCCGTGAGCTGCCGATGGAGACCACCGGACGCGTCGCCGCCCTCGCCGCGACCTACGCGATCGAGAAGAAGGGCTGCCAGGAGCACGCCTTCACCCGCGCGACCTTCCTCTCTCGGTACGCCGAGGCCTTCGGCGCGTCGATGGAGCTGAAGGCCGCGCTCGGCTGAGGCCCCACACTTCGCGACATCGCCTCCGCCGGCTGCCGAACGTCATCAGCGGCTGGTTCGTCCTCCCGTGACAGCCGGCTGGTGACGGTGGAAACTTCCGCCTTCGTCAGAAGCCACTCCGGAGGCAACGTGATCGACGTGTCGAGGTGCTGCGCCGCCGTGGCGGCTGCGGTGATGATCACCGCTTGTACCGAACGCCAGGCAGCCCCGGAGCGCCTCGCGCAGACGGCCCAGGCGATCGTCGGCCAGGACGGCGCGTTCACTGTCAACGGCGTGGCCCAGCTCAACGAGTACAGCGCGCTCACCGCGAACGCGGCCGTCGGCGGCACCACGCTGCAGGTCTCGGACATCTCCCAGCTCGGCAGCGTCACCTTCGGCCCGCTCGCGCCCGGCAACCTGCTGATGATCTACCAGGCGCAGGGCGCCACCATCGACACCACCGACTCGGCCACGTACGGCAACGTCACCGCGCTCGGCAGCGCGGGGCTGTACGAGTTCATCGAGGTCGCGTCGATCGCCGGCAACACGATCACCGTGGGCAACGGCTGCGCGGGCCTCAAGAACGCGTACACGGTGGCGGGTCGCGCGCAGGTCGTTCGGGTGCCGCAGCTCACCACGCTCACCGTCTCGCTCACCGGCACCGTCACCGCGCTCCCCTGGGACGGGACGCGCGGCGGCATCGTCGCCCTGCACGTGCGCGACACGTTGACGCTCCAGGGCACCATCGACGTCGCGGGCCTCGGCTTCCGCGGCGGGAACACGGACAACGCCACGGCCGCGGTCGCGACCGACGTCACGACCCAGCGCGGCGCCACCGGCGATCTCGGCGGCGAGAAGGGCGAGGGCATCGCCGGCTTCGGCGCCGGCTACGACGCCCTCGGTGGACGGTACGGGCGCGGCGCTCCCGCGAATGGCGGCGGAGGCGGCAACGCGGTGCGGGCCGGCGGTGGCGGAGGGGCCAACGCGACCAACGGCAACACCTGGAGCGGCCAGGGCGTGATGGACGGCACGGTCATCGGCTTTCAGGCCTGGCAGCTCGACCCTGGTCGGCTGCTGCCCACCACGACGGACGGAGGCACGCCGCTCGCGAACAACTCGGGCGCAGGCCGCGGCGGCTACAGCTTCTCGCAGGACAACCAGAACGCGGTGACGACGGCTCCCGGCAACGCCGGCTGGAGCGGCAACCGGCGCCGGGAACGTGGCGGGCTTGGCGGGCGGCCCCTGGCGCCCTCCGCGGTCGATCGCCTCTTCTACGGCGGCGGCGGCGGGGCTGGCGACGGCGATCAGAGCGCGTCGGGCGCGGGTGGGCGTGGCGGCGGGCTCATCTACCTGATGGCCACCACGGTGAGCGGCGGCGGAGCGCTCGTCGCGAACGGCGCACCGGGCGCCGACACCAGCGGGACCCACCGCGACTCTCCAGGTGGTGGTGGCGCGGGCGGCACCGTCGTCGTGCGCGCCAACAGCGCCGCGGGCTTCTCGGTCGCGGCGAACGGCGGTGAAGGAGGCAGTCAGCTGATCTCGTCGGGCCTCGACGAGGCGACCGGCCCCGGCGGCGGTGGCTCGGGCGGCTTCATCGCGACCGCGGCCTCAGCCGGGAACCCGACCCGCTCGGCGGCCGGCGGTCCGGGCGGCACCACCAGCTCGAACGGCCTCACCGAGTTCCCCACCAACGGCGCGACCCGGGGGCAGAGCGGCAACTCCACCGCCGTCGTCGCCGCCGTCGTGGCCGGCGCGGTCGTCGACGTGCCGCTGTGTCTCGCGCCCGCCAACCTCGAGGTGACGCTCACCAACGGCGTCGCCACCTCGGTGCCGGGCACGATGACGACGTACACCCTGCGGGTTCGCAACCTCGGGGCGGGCGACGCGAGC
Organism: Myxococcaceae bacterium; assembly: GCA_016793095.1. Lineage (GTDB taxonomy): Bacteria > Myxococcota > Myxococcia > Myxococcales > Myxococcaceae > Xiheimicrobium. The sequence continues at coordinate 9,896 of JAEUJQ010000031.1, forward strand.
GGCGCCCGGGTGATCGACACGCTGCCCGGCGCGCTCCAGGGCCCGACGTGGACCTGCGCGGCCACCGGCGCGGCGACCTGCCCTGCCTCGGGCTCGGGCAACCTCAACGTGCTCGTCGACATCCCCGCGGGGCAGGAGGTCGTCTTCACCATCACGGGCACCATCAACCCGTCGTCGACCGGCACGCTCACGAACACCGCGTCGGTCTTCAGCCCGCCGATCATCAACGACCCCGTACTCACCAACAACCTCGCCACCGACACCGACACGCTGGCGCCGCGCAGTGATCTCTCCATCGCGGTGAGCGCCAACCCGTCGCCCGTCGACGAAGACTCGAACATCGCCTGGACCCTGTCCGTCACGAACGGCGGCGAGAGCACGGCCACCCAGGTCCGGGTCACCTTCACCCTGCCAGCGGAGACGACGTACCTCGGCACCACGGGCACCAACTGGTCCTGCGCGCGCGCGGGCAGCACCATCACCTGCAGCCGGGCCTCGCTGGGCGTCACGACCGCGGAGCCGATCGTCATCACCTCGAACGTCACCATGGCCGGCGGCATGCTCTCGGTCCCGGCGAGCGTCGCCTCGCTCAACGTGCCGGATCCGGTGGCAGCGAACAACGACACCACGCTCGTGACGGTGGTGAACCCGGTGAATGACGCGCCGGTGAACTCGATCCCCGCGCCGCAGACGATCCTCGAAGACACCTCGCTCGTCATGACGCTCGGCACGGGCAACGCGATCTCCGTGAGCGACGTGGATCTGGGGACCGGCGACCTCACCATCACCCTCACGGCGACGGCCGGCACCGTCTCGATCTCGATCGCCCCCGGCATCACCTTCTCCGTCGGCGACGGCCTCGACGACCTCACGATGACGTTCTCGGGGCGGCTCGGGCCCGTGCTCGCGGCCCTGCAGACGGTGATCTTCCGGCCGCTGCCCGACTACTTCGGCGCGGCGTCGCTGCGGGTCTTCACGAGCGACAACGGCAACTCGGGGAACGGAGGCCTTCGCACCGACGACGACACGATCTCGATCCTCGTCACGCCGGTGAACGACCCGCCCACCGCGGTGAATGACATGTTCATGGTGCCCGAGGACTCGATGACGAACCTCGACGTGCTGATGAACGACTCCCCCGCCCCCGACACTGGCGAGACGTTGAGCATCGTCGCGCTCGGGGCCGCGATGAACGGGGTCGTGTCAGGCGGCGGGACGACCCTCTCGTATCGGCCGAACCTCAACTTCACCGGCATGGACTCGTTCACCTACACCATCAGCGACGGCAACGGCGGCCAGGCCACCGCGACGGTGAACGTGCTCGTCACGCCCGTCAACGATCCGCCCTCGGCCACCAACGACACCTTCGGCGTGGTCGAGGGCTCGTCGAACAACCGGCTCGACGTGCTGGCGAACGACTCCGTCGCGCCGGACATGAACGAGGCGCTGACCGTCACCGTGGTGAGCACGCCGACGAACGGCACCGCCACCCTCGATCTCAACGGCGCGGCGGTGCTCTACACGCCCGCCCCGGGCTTCAACGGCAACGACTCCTTCACCTACACCGTCAGCGACTCGGGCGGCCTCACCGCCAGCGCGACGGTCACGATCATCGTCGGCCCCGCCAACGACCCACCGTCGAACACGGTGCCGGCGACGGCGACGACCGCCGAGGATCAGCCGCTCACCTTCAGCGCGGCCACCATGAACGGCGTCTCGGTGGCCGATCCAGACGCCGCGAACCAACAGATCCAGATCACCCTGAGCGCCACCAGCGGCGCCGTGTCACTGGGCACGACGACCGGGCTCGTCTTCACCCTGGGCGACGGCACCGCCGACGCGACGGCCACCTTCCTCGCGACGCTGGCGCAGGCAAACGCAGCCCTCGACACCCTCACCTTCCAGCCGACGGCCGACTTCAACGGCATGGCCTCGCTCCGCCTCGTCACCAACGATCTCGGCAACACGGGCGTGGGCGGCGCGAAGAGCGACACCGACACCATCGTGATCACCGTGACGCCGGTGAACGATCCACCCGCCGCCGTCGCCGACACCGCGACCGTCGCAGAGGACTCGCCGGCCACCGACATCGACGTCCTGGCGAACGACACGATCGCGCCTGACACCGGCGAGCTGCTGCGCGTCACCACCGTCACCCAGCCGATGTTCGGCACGACCCAGCTGGTGATGGGCGGCGCGCGCGTCAGCTACACGCCCAACGCCGACGCCTTCGGCACGGACTCGTTCTCGTACACGATCACCGACGGCAACGGCGGCACGGCGACGGCCACGGTGACGGTGACGGTGCTGAACCAGAACGACCCGCCCACCGCGACGCCCGACGTCTTCGCGGTGCCGCAGGACAGCGTGAACGCGCCCCTCGACGTGCTGGCGAACGACTCCTTCGCCCCCGACCCGATGGAGACGCTCACCATCGTCGTCACCTCCCCCGCCCAGCGGGGCGTCGTCACGATCGCGGCGAACGGCGCGCGGCTCACCTACACGCCGACCGCGGGCTACATCGGCCCCGACTCGTTCACGTACACCATTCGTGACTCGAACGGCGGCATCGCCGCAGCGAACGTGACGATCACCGTCGGCGCCGACACCGATCGCGACGGGCTCTCGGACAACGATGAGCTCGTCGCAGGGACGAATCCGGCCGATCCCGACACCGACGACGATCTGCTGTCCGACGGCATCGAGGTGAAGATCGGCATGACCGACCCCCTCGACGACGACACCGACGACGACGGCCTGCTCGACGGCAACGAGGACGTCGATCGCAACGGCGTGAAGGCGATGAACGAGACCGATCCGAAGGTGGCCGACACCGACATGGACGGTCTGCCGGACGGGCTCGAGCGCGGGCTGGCCATGCCGCAGGGCCGGCACACGAGCCTCGGCACCTTCAAGGCCGACGCCGACCCGAGCACCACCACCAGCCCTCTGCGGCGCGACACCGACGCGGGCGGAGACAGCGACGGCACCGAAGACGCGAACTCGAACGGCCGCATCGACCCGGGCGAGACGAACCCGAACGATCCGTCAGACGATCGCCAGGACGCCGATCGCGACGGCCTCACCGACGCCCAGGAGCGCGCGGCCGGCACCAACCCCACCGATGGCGACAGCGACGACGACGGCGTGCTGGACGGCGACGACGGCACGGCAGACACCGACGGCGACGGGCGCATCGACGCGTTCGATCCCGACAGCGACAACGACGGCATCCTGGACGGCACCGAGGCGGGCGTGACGAACCAGACGCTCAAGCCGCTCGAGACCGATGTGTCGAAGGGCAACTTCGTGCCCGACGCCGACCCGAGCACCACGACGAACCCGAAGCGTACCGACAGTGACGGCGACACGCTGCCTGACGGGGTCGAAGACGCGAACAGGAACGGCCGCGACGACGAGGGCGAGACCGACGCCTCGAAGGCCGACACCGACGGCGACTTCATCGACGACGCCACGGAGAAGAGCGGAGAGAACCCCACCAACCCCGAGCTGGCCGACACCGACGGCGACGGGCTGGTGGACGGCGAGGAGGACGCCGACCGCGACGGGCGCTTCGAGACGGGTGAGACGGACCCCAACAACCCGGACACCGATGGAGGAGGCGCGAACGACGGGCTCGAGCGCTCCCGGGGCTCCAACCCGCTCGACCGCAACGACGATCTCGAGGTGCGCGGCGGCGGCGGCTGCGCGCAGGCGCCCTCGGGAGTCCTGTTCGCCGCGGCGCTGCTGCTGCTCGCGCGCCGGCGTGGGGCCGTCGCCGCGGCATTGCTGGCGGTGCTGCCCGTCAGCGCGCTGGCCCAGAACACGCTCAACACGTCCATCGACGTGCAGCGCTTCAAGCCGGGCGCGGGGAGCCAGGACTTCCTGAACCTCGACTCCGCGCGGGTCGCGCCCCACATGGTGCTCTTCGGCGGGCTCTTCGGTGGCTACGCCGAAGATCCGCTGGTGCTGGGGACGCCCGGCACGCGCGACGTGACGGCCCGCCTCGTCGACAGCCTGACCTTCTTCGATCTCTCGGCCGGCATCGCGGTGAAGGATCACTTCGAGGTCGCGCTGGCGATGCCCATGTCGGTCGCGAGCAGCCAGTCATCGGCCACGCTCGACCCCGCGCTCGCGACGGCCGTCACCGCGTTCTCGGCCGGCGATCTGCGCTTCGTGCCGAAGTACGCCTTCATGCCGCGCGACGGCTGGCTGCACCTCGCCGCGACGATGCCGATCTCGCTGCCGACCGGGAACAAGGCCGCCTTCCGCGGCGGCGGCCCGGTCTTGATCGCGCCGCGTTTCCTCGCGGAGATCACCCTGCCGATCCTCCGGCTCGTGGCCAACGTCGGCTTCACCTTCCGGACGGCCGAGCAGCGCTTCATGAACCTGCGCGTGGGCCAGGAGTTCACCTGGGCGCTGGGGGGCGAGTTTCCCCTCTTCGGCAGCGAGAACCGCCTCGCCCTGCAGCTCTCGACGACCGGCAGCGTGGGCTTCTCGGGCGCCGGGGAGGTGGGCAACCCGATCGACGCGCTCGCCGGCGTGAAGTACCGCATCGGAGACCGGTTCGCGGTCGAGGTCGCTGCCGGCGCCGGGCTGACGCGAGGCTTCGGCACCGCCAGATGGATGCTGACGGCCGGCGTCTCGTACCAGCACACCCCGCTGCCGATCTGGCAGACCGACGCGAAGCCGGTGGAGCGCGAGCCCGAGCCCGTCGTGAGCAAGCCCGCCACCGACACCTGGACCGTCGCGAAGAAGCCCGTTGAGGACGCGCGCACGCTCAAGGCGCCAGACAAGCAGCCCGACATCGACCCGGCCTTCCCGTTCCTCGACACCGACAGCGACGGCGTCGCGGACGTGGACGACAAGTGCCCGGGCCAGAAGGAGACGATCAACGGGAACCTCGACGAGGACGGCTGCCCGGATCCCGGCGAAGGCAAGGTGGGCCTGGTGGCTGGCCGCTTCGTGCTGCGGGCGAAGCTCGACTTCCTGCCCGCGAAGGCCGAGCCCACCCCCGCGACGCACGGAGTGCTGAGACAGCTGGCCCTGCTGCTCCGCGCCAACCCGCGGGCGAAGGTGAAGTTCAACGTCTTCGTCTCCGATCAACCCAGCCGCGGTGAGAGCGAGAGCCTGTCGGAGCAGCGCGCCACTGCCCTTCGCGACCTCCTCGTCAAGCAGGGCATCGCGCCGAGCCGCATCGAGGCCGTGCCGCGCGGCATGGAGCGCCCGCTCGATCCGAGCAGCGTCGAAGTGAACGTCTACTGATGCAGCGCCGGGACGAGACGCCACGGCGCAGCGATGGCCTCGTGATGCGGACTCGTGATGCGGCCCCGCGCGGGCCGCGCCGGTGAGCCGAGCCCCTGGTGGACAAGGGGCTGTCCGGTCGAATCGACGCCGCCGAGCCGCGGTGGGCGCAGTCGTTTCATGCCGGTCGCGGCGGCGACGGAGCTCGATTCGATCGGGCGGAGGAGGAGCGGGCGCTCAGGGCGACGGCAGCAACGGCAGCAACGACTTCAGATCGCTGTCGGTGAAGTAGACGCCGGCGCCCACGAAGAAGTCGCGGCCCGAGACCAGCTTGTTGGTGAGCGCGTCACGGTTGGTCGCGTTGAGCGCGTCGTCGATGCCCACGTTCACGTAGACGTGCTCGAACGGCGTGAAGCGCACCGTCGCGCGAATGCGCGGCAGCGTGAGGTGCTCGACCGAGAAGTTGAACGCGTCGACCTTGATGACGAGCGCGTCCTCGAGCCACCGCGAGTAATAGAAGAACTTGATGGGGATGTTGACGTCGAGGCCCGCGCCGCCGGTGGACTCGATGATGCCCAGGCGCAGCGTGAGGAACGAGTACCGCTTGGCGAACTGCGCCGAGAACTTGAGCGACTCCTTCGTGCGGATCTGCTTCTGCAGCGCGGGCTCTCCAGCCCCCGGCGGGTTGTTCTGCACGAGGATCGTCTCGACGCTGCCGCGCGGGTCGTCCACCGCCTCGATGAGGTAGTACTTGTCGGGCTTCGGCATCAGCCGGCCAGAGACGAAGATCTTGGCCGCGCCCTGGTTCACCAGGTAGTCGGTGCGCACGCCGAGCTCGAGCTCCATGCCGGTGAGCCGCCCCGCGAAGTCCGACACGTCCTCGATGGTGTCGGACAGCTTCTGCCCGAGCCGCTCGTTCGAGACCAGCGCCCCCACCGGCCCCTTGCCGTCCTTGATCTTCTGGGTCACCTCCTCGACGTTGCCGAGGGTGCGATCGAGCTTCTGCAGCGTCTCCTTCACGCTGGTGACGCTGCCCTGCACGTCACCCTCGTTCTCGCCCACCATCCGCTTCACGGTGGCGATCACGTCGCGTACGTCGCGCGAGATGGTGTCGAGGTTCTGGACGATGCTCGAGATGCTGTCCTGCTCCTTCGCGGTGATCTTCCGGATGTCACCCGAGATGCCGTTGACGTTCGCGAGGATGTCGTCGAGCCGTTCGGACGAGTCACGCACCGTCTTGTCGAGCGACGAGGTGAGGGTGGTGAGGTTGGCGACGATCGTCTCGAGCGAGGCCTGGCCCTTCTCGCCGCCGAGCACGTTGCGCAAGGCCTGCGTCACCTGCTGCACGTCCTGGGCGATGAGCTGCAGGCTGCCCATCACCGCCTCCATGCCCGGGGCGTCGAGCACGGCCTTGATCTCTTCACCGTTCTTCAGCGGGGGCTGATCCTCGGTGCCCGGCGCGAGATCGATCATGTAGTCGCCCAGCAACGACTCCGAGCGCTTGGTGAGCGACGCATTCCGCCGCACCCCGATCTCCTTCTTGATGCGGATCGTCACCTTCGCGCGCAGCCCGACGAGATCGATGCCGACGATCTCGCCGACCGGAATGCCGGCGATCTGCACGCGGGACTTCCGCCCCAGACCGCTGGCGTCCTTGAAGAACGCGTGCACCTCGACCGCCTCGTCCTCCTCCATGCCGCCCTTCTTCGAGAAGGACAGGAAGCCGAAGAGAATGACGAGGGCGCCGATGACGAGCAGGCCGACGCGGAAGGGGGTGAAGACCTTCTTCACGAGATCGCCCACCCTAGCCGAACCGGGCCCGTTTCCACGTCAGTTCTTCCCGAACCAGGTCGAGAGGAAGACCTTCACCGCCGGGTGCTCGGAGTGCCGCAGCTTCGACGGGTGCCCCTGATCGACGATGTGCCCCTGGTAGAGGAAGGCGATGTTGTCGGCCACCTTGAAGGCCGAGGCGATGTCGTGGCTGATGACGACGCTGGTGACGCCGAGGCTCTTCTTGGCGTCGAGGATCATCTCGTCCACGTAGTCCGTGGTGATCGGGTCGAGGCCGGTGGTGGGCTCGTCGTAGAGCACGATCTTCGGGTCGAGCACGATCGCGCGCGCCAGACCGACGCGCTTGCGCATGCCGCCCGAGAGATCTGCCGGGTACTTCTCCTCGACGTTCTTGAGCCCGACGATGCCGAGCTTCTCCTTCACCAGCGCGCGGATCTGTTCCTCCTTCAGCTCCTTGCGGTGCTCACGCAGCGGGAACGACACGTTCTCGAAGACGGTCATCGAGTCGAAGAGCGCCGCGGCCTGAAAGACCATGCCGAACTTGCGCCGCATGCGCTCGAGGCCCTCGGGGCCCAGCGGTACGATGTCTTCCCCGTCCACGATCACCCTGCCCTTGTCGGGCTTGAGCAGGCCGATCATGTGCTTCATCAGCACCGTCTTGCCCGAGCCCGAGCCTCCGAGGATCACCAGCGTGCTGCCCGCGGGCACGTCGAGCGTGATCCCCGAGAGCACCTCGTGCGACCCGAACGACTTGAACAGGTCGATGATCTGGATGATGGGCTGCGGAGTGTCCATCGCGCGCTAGTGGAGGATGACGCCGACGAAGTAGTCGAGCACGAAGATGCCGAGCGCCGAGAGCACCATGGCCTCGGTGGTGGCCTGGCCGACGCCCTTCGCCCCGCCGCTCGCGTTGTAGCCCTTGAAGCAGGCCACGAGCGCCACGTAGAGGCCGAAGACGGCGCCCTTGATCAGCCCCTCGGCGATGTCTTCGGGGTCGAGCCACTGCCTCGTCCGCGAGATGAAGGTACCGGCGGTGACGCCCTTGATCAGCACGGAGACGAAGTAGCCGCCGCCCACGCCGGTCAGATCGAAGACCATCACCAGCATCGGCACCATGATGAGGCCGGCCAGCACCCGCGGCACCAGCAGGTACTGCACCGGGTTGACGGCCATCGTCTCGAGGGCGTCCACCTGCTCGGTGACGCGCATGGTGCCCAGCTCGGTGCACATGGCGCTGCCGGCCCGCATCGTCACCATGAGCGCCGAGAAGACGGGCGCGAGCTCACGGGTGATCGTGAGCGTCACCGTCGGGCCGACGAGGCTCTTCGCGTTGAACATCTCGAACGCGCGGGCGCTCTGGTGGGCGAACACCATGCCCGAGAAGACGCCGGTGAGCGCGACGATCAACACCGAGCCGACGCCGACGAAGTCGAGCTGCGCCATCACGTTGACGACGCGGAACGGCGGCCGAACGGCCCACCTCGCGACGTCCGCGAAGAGCGTCGCGAGGCCGCCGATGTCCTCCACGGTGCGGGTCAGCGTCGTGCCGAGGGCCTCCACCGCCTGCACGAACGGGTTCGGCGGCCGCTGAGGTGGCGGCTTGAGCTGGGTGGTGTCCGTGGACATGCGGCGGGGCAGACCATAGCCCGCTCTGCTTCCCCGCGGTGGCCATTCCCCATCCCTTGCGGGGCACGCGCGCCGTGCTACTTGGCCGGCCATGCACGTGCCGAACCCGATCCGCGTCGGTGGCGAAGTCGACGCTCACTGCAACAAGTGCGAGCTCAACCTCGCGCACACGATCCTCGCGATGGTGGGCACCTCGATCAAGCGCGTGCAGTGCAACACCTGCGGCTCGCAGCACATGTTCCGCGGCCAGCAGCCGCTGCAGAAGGTGGCGTCCTTCGCGGCGCCCCGAAAGCCGTCCGCGCCCCGTACGCCGAGGTCCCAGGTGGTGACGATCGGCTTCGACGAGCTCCTCAAGGGCAAGGATCTGACGAAGGCGAAGAAGTACTCGATCCGCGAGACGTTCAAGGTGGACGACGTCGTCGATCACCCGACGTTCGGCTTCGGCATCGTCAGCGCGGTGCGCACCGACAAGGTGGACATCACCTTCAAGGCCGAGGTGAAGACGCTGGCGCACGGGAAGACGGGCACCGAGCAGAAGCCCACCTTCCAGGCCTCGAAGCCGGCTGGCGTGGCGAGGCCCACCGAAGCGGCCGAGTCGCCCGAGCGCCCGGCTCCTTCAGCCGACGAGCCGGCGCAAGGCTGAGCCCGGCGGCTGCGCGAGCGCTCGCCGATCCCTCGCCCCGACCGCCCCGCCACCCCGAGCTGCATGAGCTGCGACGAGCGCGAGTCCGGGAGACCGGGCAGTCACGGCGCCGGTACAGGTGCAGAACAGACACGCGACCGCGCCCTGCCAGCGCTCGCCGTTCCTCCCGTCGCCCCCATTCACAGGGGCGAACCGGGCAAGCTGCGCGACGCGCAACCGATCGTCGTTCCTCTCGTCGCCCTGCCAGGTCCGCCAACCGCGGTTTTCCGAGGGCCTGCGACGGGCTGCTACAGCGCGTCGTGCACGACTTCGCGACGCACTGCGACCCGAACGTGCTCGAAGCGATGCGCACGCGGTGGATCAGCCCCCAGTTCGTCACTACCAGCCGCATCGACGCGGCGCCCTCCAGGTGCGAACCGGGCCTGGCAGCGCTCGCCGCTCCTCCCGTCGCTCTGACGTCCCTCCAACCACCAGGTGCGAACCGGGCCCTTGCGGCGCTCGCCCGCTCCTCCCGTCGGCCTGGCGCGCCGCCAGCAGGCATGGGTGGCGTCGTTCCCCTGAAGGAACCGCCTCGGGTCAACCGCGCAGGCGGCGCACGACCTCGAGCATGTCGGGCGGCAGCGGCGCTTCAGCCCGGAAGCCGAGCGAAGGGATCTCCACCGACGCGGCGTGCAAGGGCGTGCGAGCCAGCACCACCGCGTCACCCTGCCCGCCCAGGTCCTTCTCGAGCAGGGGCTGCCGCCGGCCGTACTGGTGATCGACGAGCAGCGGGTGCCCCTTCGCCATGAGGTGCACGCGGATCTGGTGCTGCCGGCCGGTGAGCGGCTCGCACTCGACGAGCGTGGCCTTCGCGAACGTCTCCACCGGCCGCACCAGCGTCCGGCTCTCCTTTCCGAGGAGCCCGGGCGGCGCGACCTTCATCTTCCGCTTGCGGCCCTCGACGAGCGACAGCTCGATGTCGAGCGGCGCGCGCACCACGCCCTGCACCAGCGCGAGGTAGCGCTTCTTCACCTCGCCGTGCTCGAAGGCCATCGAGGCCTGGCGATGCGAGTCAGCGTCGAGGGCCAGCACCAGCACGCCCGAGGTGTCGCGGTCGATGCGGTGCACCACCAGCACCGGGCGACCGAGCTGCTTCGCCAGCGCGTCGCGCACGCAGACGCCTTCGGTCGCCTCCCCTGCCCGCCCTGGGATCACGAGCATGCCGGCCGGCTTGTCCACCGCGACGAGGCCGTTCGACCCGGCGGACGTGAGCAACGTCAGCGCGCTCACTCGAGCTCGGCTGGCTTCACGACCGACACCGGGCCGTACCGCTCGACCTTCGGCGCGAGGCTGCTCGCGTTCCCCACGAGCACGATCACCCGCTTGTCGTCGAAGAGGTGCTTCTGGGCCGCCACCGCCGCGTCTCGAGCCGTCACCGCCCTGACCCGATCGCGATAGCCGCTGATCCAGTCTTCGGGGAGGCCGTAGTGCTGCACGTCAGCCACCGCGCCCGCGAGCGCCTCGTTCGTCTCGAGCCGCGCCGGGTAGAGCCCGGTGATGTAGCGCTTCATGGTCTCGGTCTCGACGACGGTCGGCCCTTTCGTGCGCATCTTGCGGACCTCGCCGAGCGCGACGTCGATGAGCTCGTTGATCGACTCCGTCTTCGTGAACGAGGCGAGCAGGAAGGTACCCGCCGCGCCCATCATGTCCCACGAGCTGCTCGCGCCGTACGACAGGCCCCGCTTCACCCGGATCTCGCGGATGAGCCGCGACGTGAAGCCGCCGCCCAGCACCGCGTTCATGACCGTGAGCGGGAAGTGATCGGGGTGCCCGCGCTTCACGCCCTCGGCGCCGATGCGCACCTGCACCTGGGTCTGCTCGGGCTTGTCGACGATGATCACCTGCCCGGCGCGGTCGGGGCCCGCCCAGTCGGGCACCAGCGGGGCGAACTCGGGCCCGCCCTTCCAGCCTCCGAAGATGCGCTCCGCGACGGTCGTGACGCGATCCACGTCGATGTCGCCCACGACGTAGAGGTGCCCCAGCATCGGCCCGAGCCGCGTCCGGTGGAAGTCGATGAGATCGTCGCGCGTGAGCGAGGCGATCGACCGCTTCTGGCCGAGCGTCTCGTGCCCGTACGGGTGGGTGCCCCACATGGCGCGCGCCCAGGCACGCTCCGCCAGCGCGCCGGGATCATCGAGCTCGTTCTGCAGCTGAGCCAGGGTGCGCCGCCGCGCCAGCTCGATCTCGTTGTCGGGGAAGTCGGGCGACAGCAGCACCTGCCCCATCAGCTCGAACATGGCCTCGAGGTGCTTCGAGGGGCAGGACAGCGAGACCACGACGTTCTCTTCGTTCGCGTAGCCGCCCAGGGCCGCGCCGACGAAGTCGATGGCCTCACTCAGCTCGTCAGCCGTCCGCCCACCAGCGCCGCGCCGGAAGAGCCGGGCCGCGAAGTCCGCGACCCCCGCGCGGCCGGCCGGATCCCACACGCTGCCGCCCCGCATGACGAGGCGGACGGCCACCAGCGGCAGGGCCCCGCGCGGCACGAGGTGCAGCATCAGCCCGTTTCCGAGCTTGCGCTTCTCGTGCGGAGGCAGGTGCAGCGGGCGCAGCTTCAGAGGTGCGTCGGCGCGCGCCGGAGTCTTCGTCGTCTTCATGCCTCAGCTCCGTTGGTGGGCACCAGGGTGACGACGTTGCGCCGCTCCTTGCCGAGGTATTTCTGCACGGCGCGCTTCACGTCCTCGCCCGTGATGCTCTCGTAGGCCGAGGGCAGCGCGAGCCCCCGGCGCCAGTCGCCGAGCATCAGCTCGTAGGTCCCCAGGGCGTGCGCGCGGCCGCTGTTGGTCGCGAGCTCGCGCATCAGCGTCGCCGCGAGGTTGTTCTTCGCCTTCTCGAGCTCACGGGCGTCGATGCCGTCCTTCGCCAGCCGCTCGAGCTCGGCGTACAGCGCGGCTTCGGCCTCGGCGGGGCGGCCACCGGGCTTGAGCTCGAGCCCGATCGTGAACGTCCCGGGGTCGAAGCGCCAGGTCCAGTCCACGCTGACGCCGACCGCGACCTCGAGCTCGTAGACGAGCCGCTTGTTGAGCCGGCTCGACTGCCCCACGGACAAGGCGTACTGCACGACGTCGAGGACGAAGGTGTCGCGGTCGTCACCCTTCGGCCCACGCCACGCGATCATCAACGAGTGCGCCTGCGCGGGGTGGTGCACGTCGGCGCGGCGCTCGCCCTTCTGCTCAGGCTCGGCGTCGAGCACCGGCGGCGCCGGCGGGCCTGCCTTGATGCTCCCGTAGTACTTCTTCAGCAACGCGAGCGCGTGCTTCGGGTCGAAGTCGCCGGCGAGGTACACCGTGGCGTTGTTCGGCGCGTAGAAGGTCCGGAAGTACTCGAGGCAGTCCTCGCGCGAGATGTTCTCGATGTCGCGCATCCACCCGATCACCGGCCATCGGTACGGGTGCGCCTTGTACACGAGCGCACCCAGCTCTTCGTCCATCATGCCGGCGATCTCGTTGTCCACCCGCAGCCGGCGCTCCTCCATCACCACCTGGCGCTCGCTCTCGAGCAGCTTCGGCGTCACCGCCAGGGAGCGCATGCGATCGCTCTCGAGATCGATCACCGTCTCGAGCGCCTCGGCCATGAAGTCCTCGTAGTAGACGGTGAGATCGTTCGACGTGTACGCGTTCGACGTGCCGCCGTTCGACTCGAGCACCTTGTCGAACATGCCCGGCCCGTACTTCTTCGCGCCGTTGAACATCATGTGCTCGAAGAGGTGGCTGATGCCCGTGATGCCGGGCCGCTCGTTGCGCGCGCCCACCTTGAAGAACGTGTAGTAGCTGCAGGTCGGCACCGAGTCGTTCGGCACCAGGCGGATCTTGAGCCCGTTGGGCAGCTTCGTCTCGATCACGGACCTGGCGATCGTCTCCAGCGCGGGCGGCAGCTTCACGGTGGAGGCCTTCGTGCGGGGGGTGGCCTTGGGCATCAGTGGGTTCCTGTCGGTTGTTCGTGCTCGTTGAAGAAGTCGAGCACCGGTCGAAACACCTCGTCGGGCGCGCGTTCGCCGATGACGAGATCCATGTGACCGTACTCGCCGGCCGCGCCGTTCGCGCGGGTAATCAGCAGCCACCTCTTCGGACCGCCAAGCGCACGGAAGCCGTCCTTCACCGCGGGCGTCAGCGCGACCCGATCGAGCTTGGCCGCGACCACGATGACGGGCGTGCGGATCGTCGACATCTCCGCGCGGAAGTCGTGGGCGCCGTCGGCCGACCCGAAGCGGCTCGTCTCGACCAGCGTCAGCAACTGCCGGGCCGTGCCACCGGCCGTGTCGGCGGTGCCGTAGGCGACCAGGCGCTGCCACGTCTCGGGCCTGGTGGACTGCGGGTTGTAGAAGAACCGCTGGAAGGGCCCGTCGTCGACGGCGGTCTGGAACGGCGCCGAGAGGTGCGCGCCAAGCTGCGAGGGCAGCATCACGTCGTCACGCACCACCATGGGGCCGACCGCCTTGAGGAGCCGCTCGAGCCCGGTGCCCCAGTCGAGCCGCGTCGGCGAGCCCAGCGTCGCGACGGCGTGAAGGCGCTGCCCGCCCTGCGACAGGTAGGCGTAGGCGATCATGCCGCCCATCGAATGGCCGACGTAGTCGATCCTGTCCGCGCCGGTGGTGCGGCGCACGTGTTCGATCGCGGTCGGCAGATCGTGCTGCCAGTAGTGATCGAAGCGGATCGGCAGCGCGCGGCCCTTCTGCGGATCGGGGCCGTCGGACGCGCCAGTGGCCCGCACCGACATGGTCCAGGCCTCGCGACCCTGCGCCGCGAACCAGCGCGCCATCGAGTGCCCGTCGTCGAGATCCATGTTCCGTTCGTTCGCCGAGATGCCGTGACACAGGAGCACGGGCCGCCCCGTCGGCGGGCCCTGGGGCCGGTAGCGAACGAGCGAGAGCTCCCAGCCGTCGCTCGTCTTCGGGCGGTGCCTCTCGGCCTCGGGCGGCAACGGCACCACCCGCAGGTTCGCGCAGCCGGCGAGCACCACGAAGGCGAGCCAGCGCGTCATGGCAGGTCCTCGGAGAGGAACTCGGCGATCAGCGGGAAGACCTGGGTCGGCGCGTGACGGCCCAGCAGCATCGAGAGGTGGCTGAAGTCCTCCCTCGTCTCCATGCGGCTGAACGTCCGCAGCCGGACGACGTCGGGCGCGCGCTCGCGCCACACGGCCGCCAGCTCGGGGTTCGCGAACCCATCAGCGAGCCCGAGCAGCAGCAGCGTCGGGCGGCGGAGCCGTACGAGCCGGCTCACCACCGACTCGTCGCCGAGCGGCAGATCTCCCTGCCGCATCCACGCGAGCAGCTCGGCGGCGACCGGCCTGGTGAGATCACGCGTGCCCGTCGAGAGGAACGCCCGATCGGTGCCGGTGGGGAACTCTCCGCCCATCGAGAAGAGGAGCTCGAAGGTGCGCGCGCCAGCGGGCGACCCTGCGAGGGTCGTGAACCGGCCGCCCTCGACGAGGAACGCCTCGGCCAGCGCGCTGGGGATCTCGGCCAGCAGCGGCGTCGCGAGCGCGATCACCCGGCGGACCCGCGCCTCGTCCGCGTTCAGCGCGAGCACCGCTGAGCCCGCCCAGCCATGCACCACGAGGTCGACCTGCGACAGCTGGAGGCGATCGAGCACCACGCGCAGATCGCGCCCCATCGCCTCGAGCGAGAAGCCCGGCCCGGCCTTCCCCTGCCCTCGCAGCTCGACGACGAAGACCGTTCGACCCGAGGCCGCGAGCCACCTCGCCAGCCCGCGCCCCTCGAAGTCGAAGGCAGCGCGCGAGAAGCCGAGCTCGGGCACCAACATCACCGGCGGGAGCGTCGTGGACACGCCCGGGCGGGCGTAGCGGTACACGGCCAGCGCCACGCCATCGGGTGCGGTCACCCGGCGGTGAGCCACGGTGAGCTCCGGCGACGCCGCGAGCGCCAACACGAGCAGCGCCGTCACAGGTCGACCAGCCCCGCCTTCAGCGCCATCACCACCGCGTCCACGTGCGAGTTGACGCCCAGCTTCCGGTAGATGTGGCCGAGGTGCGTACGCACAGTGCGCCGCTCGAGCTCCATCACCCGCCCCACCTCGGCGTTCGAGAGCCCCTTGGCGACGTAGCGCAGCACGTCCATCTCGAGCGGCGTCAGGTTCCACGGGTTCTGCGGCACCTCGGGCTTCGCCTTCACGGACTGGAAGTAGTTCCAGAAGCGCTTCGCGATGCGCGCCTCGAGCACCGTTCCGCCCGCCATCACCTCGTGAATGCCCGAGCGGATCTTCTCGGGCCCGACGCGCTTGACGAGGTACCCGGACGCGCCCGCCTGCATGGCCTCGTACACCTTCTGCTCGTCGTCGAAGGAGGTGAGGATGAGGACCTCGATCTGCGGCGCTCGCCGTTTGAGCCGACGCGTCACCTCGAGGCCGTCGATGCCGGGCAGCTCGAGATCGAGCAACGCGAGCTGGGGCAAGAGCTTGACCATCTCGTCCACCCCGCTCTCGCCGTCTCGGGCGGAACCCACGACCTCGAGCTCGGGGAAGGCAGCGAGCGCCTTGAGCAGGTTCGCCAGCAGCGGCGCCTGGTCTTCCACCACGTAGATGCGCGTCTTCTCGGTCGTCATCGGAAGTTGGGGTCGACTTTGGCCTGCTTGCCAGCTTCGAGTCGAAGCGTCGACTTCCATTCGGCCTTCGTCTTGCCGTCCACGACGCGCAGCACGTGCTTGCCCGGCGTCACCGGCAGCTTGTTGACGACGCCGCACACGTGAACGCCGTCGAGCTCGACGCGCGCCGGGCGCCTCAGCACCACCGTCAACAGCCCCTGGGGGCCCGCGGGCGGCGGGGCGTAGCAGTCCTCCTTCGGAGGCGGCGGCGCGGGAGGTCTCGAGGGCTTCGGGAGCTCGGCCTTCTTCGGCTCGGGCTCTGCTGGCTTCGGCCTGGGAGGGGTCTTCACGGGCTTGTCGAAGTCCGGCAGCTTCGCGTTCGCCGGCAGCGAGAGCGGTGGCCCGGGAGCCCCGACGCCTTGCGGCTTGCGGAGCCGGGCGAGCTCCACCTCGATGGGGGTCGGCATCCACGAGATCAGATCGCCCACCGCGTCCTGCGTGCGGAAGAGCCAGAGGGTGACGATGCCCATGCTGAACAGCGTGAGGATCGCCGCGCCGAGCCGCACCGCGGTGACGCCGGCCTTGCGACGTTGCTCGCGCTCCTTGCGCCAGTCGGGCGGCACGTAGTCCGTGTCACGCTTGAAGGGCACCGCGAACGTAAGGAGCGTCTTGAGCTTCTGCCGCTCGGAGTTCTGCCTGGGGCGTGGGCCCACTGGCGACAGCTTCGCCACCGAGGCCGAGGTCTTCTCGGGCGGGGGCGCTTCCTTCGGCGTGAAGTCCTCGATGGCCTTCACGCGACGAGACACCTCGGCCGGCTCCTCGTCCTTCGCCGCGGCCGGCAACGCGCCCACAGGGGCGTCCCAGGTGATCCGCGGCGGCGGGAGCGTGTCGGTCATCGCGGGATCGCGGGCGGCCGGGATCCCGTCCTGCGTCTCGAGCCCCGAGGCGGTCTCGAGCTCAGCGCCGGCCGCGAACACCGGAATGCCGTCGCTGGTGGTGGTGCGATCGTCGACGGCCCCACCGGAGAAGGGAGCGCGCGTGTCAGGCGCCTCGGGCTGGTCCGAGGCGACGAGGTCGCTGACGCCGGCGATGTCGTCGAGCTCGAACTCGCCGTCGAACGGGACCGCACCGAGCGCGTTCACCACCACGTCGCGGGGGAACAGCTCCTCGACGAACTTCTTCACGTCCTCTCGCCCGGGCACGCCGCCCTGGGCCCCGAGGAAGTCACGCAGCGCGCCCGAGAGCTCACCCGCCGTCTGCTGCCGGCGCGGCGCGGACTGATCGAGGGCCCGCATGATGATCGGATCGATGCGGGAGTTGAGCCTGCGCACGAGCCGGCTGGGAGGCGGCAGCTTCTCGGCCTGACGCGTCGACAGCGAGTCGCGCCCGACCGACGCCTCCTTCAGCGTGAGCAGCTCGTAGGCCATCGCGCCCAGGGCGTACACGTCGCTCGCCGGCGTGCCGCTGCCCTGCCCCCGCAGCTCGGGCGCCCGGTAACTCGAGCGGCCCCGGGAGCCGAACGTCTTGCGCAGCGCCGCCGAGGCCATCAGCGCCTCGAGAGCCCCGAAGTCAGCCACCGCCGCGTGACCGTCGGCGGCGAGCAGCACGTTGCCCGGGGTGAGCGCGCCGTGCACGACGCCCACCCGGTGCGCGGCCTCGAGCGTCTCGGCCACGTCGATCACCAGCGCGAGCGCCACCGCGGGCGGCAGCACCACCTCGCGCGTGTTGAGCCTGGTGAGGGCCTGGCCGAGCGTGTACCGGCCCGGGTCGTCGCGGACGATCGCGAGCCGCCGCTGAAAGAGGCCGACCTGCAGCACCCGCGCGAGGCCAGGTGCGCTCACGGCGCCCAGCCGCTGCGACGAGGCGGCGATCACCTTCGCGTACGCGAGATCGGTCGTCTTCGGGTGGAAGAGCTTGATGACGACGCCCACCCCGTCCGAGCGCTCGGCGCGGTAGAGCTCGCTGAGCTCCGAGGCTTCGAGGCGGCCGACCAACCGGAACACGGACGCCCACTGTAGCGGACCCCGTGCGCCATGGCTCCAGCCAAAGCCGCCCGTTCAGCGCTTGCTGGACTTGAAGAGCTCGGCGGCGTCGAAGCGGAAGCCGCACCAGACGCACTGAACGCCGCGGCGCCCCTTCGGCAGCTCGAGGGTGCACCCGGGGCAGCGCGGCCGCGGCCGGGGCGTGCGCACCACGCGGGCTACGGGCCGCCCCACCTCGATGCGACCGCGGCTGCGGCTCTCGGCGGCGTCCCGGCGCACCCGAGCCTCGAGCAGCTTCATGCGCAGCTCGAGGTCGGCGATCCGCTCCAGCAGGAGCCTGCGCTCGCCGTCCGTCATGGTGGTGCTGCGCCGGGCCGCCATCGCTTGTAGAAGCGTGTCACGCGCCTCAAGCGAAGGGAAAAAAGTGGACTCCATTCACGGGCCCTCGAACGGCCCCATCGATCGCACCCGAGCCCTCGACGCCGCCGCCCGCGCCTTCGCGGTGCTGCAGGACGAGCAGCTTCAGAAGGTGCTCGCTGCCCACGCCGGCCCCGAGATCCCCGTGCCGCGGCAGCTCTTCGTCAACCGCAACCTGCACTTCTCGCGCGTCGAGCTGGTCGGGTTCGACATGGACTACACGCTCGCGATCTACCACCTGCGCCGGCTCGAAGAGCTCTCGTACCAGATGACGATCGAGCGGCTGGTCTCGGTCAAGCGCTACCCCGACGAGATCCGCAAGATCGCCTACGACCACGCCTTCGTGATGCGGGGCCTCTTCATCGACAAGAAGCACGGCAACCTGCTCAAGATCGACCGCTTCGGGCACGTGGGCCGCGCGTACCACGGGCGCTCGCCGCTGCCCGACGACGTGCTGCAGACGCTCTATCGCAACGAGCGCATTCGCCTGAAGAACCCCGAGTACGCGTGGATCGACACGCTCTTCGCGCTCCCTGAGGCGTGCCTCTACGCGGGCATCGTCGATCTCTACGAGAAGGAGCTCGACCAGCCCTGCGACTACACGAAGCTGTACGACGACATTCGCGAGGCCATCGACACGGTGCATCGCGACAACTCGCTCAAGAACGTCATTCGTCGCGACATCGGCCAGTACATCTTCAAGGACCCTGAGCTCGGCCCGGCGCTCCACAAGCTGCGCTCGGGCGGGAAGAAGCTGTTCCTGCTGACGAACTCGGCCTTCGACTTCACGCGGGCGGTGATGAGCTACCTGCTCGACGGCGTGGTGCCCGAGTACCCGAGCTGGCGGAACTACTTCGACTACGTCGTGACCGACGCGAAGAAGCCCGAGTTCTTCTCGGGCCACCACCCCTTCCTCGAGATCGATCAGACGAAGGACGACAACTCGACGCTCGGCGAGGCCACCGCCCTCGAGCGCGGGCGGGTCTACAAGGGGGGCAACCTGGCGGCCTTCGAGCGCTTCACCGGCTCGGCAGGCGAGTCGGTGCTGTACGTCGGCGATCACATCTACGGCGACATCTTGAAGTCGAAGAAGACGTCGATGTGGCGCACCTGCATGATCGTCCAGGAGATCGAAGACGAGATCGCCTACCTCGAGTCCCGACACGACGAGATCGCGGCGCTGGCGCAGATGGAGGGGCTCCAGGCCCGGCTCGACGACGAGGTGCAGCGCCGCAAGGTGAGGCTGAACCAGGTCGAGCGCCGCCTCGAGAAGCACGACGGCGACGAGGCGAAGAACGAGGAGGAGTTCAAAGCGACGAAGGCCGAGCTCGATCGCGTCCGCCGGGCGCTCAAGGAGTGCGTGTCGGTCGTGAAGGTGATCGAGCAGGACGTCGAGGCGCAGTTCAACCGGTACTGGGGCCTGCACTTCAAAGAAGGCAACGAGAACTCGCGCTTCGGCGAGCAGGTCGAGCAGTACGCGTGCCTCTACACGAGCCGCGTGTCGAACTTCGTCTTCTACTCGCCGATGCACGTGTTCCGATCGCCGCGCGAGGTGATGCCGCACGAGCAGGCCGGCGCCCTGTCCGGGAAGCTGGGCCTCATGGGCTCGGAGGGCCTGCCGAAGGCGTCGCTGCGCGCTCCGACCGACATCCCCTGATCAGGGCTGGCCGGCGTCACCCTCCTGCCGGCAGATCCCCCCGTCCTGGGCCACGCGCACCTCGCAGCGCGAGCCGAAGGGACAGTCGTCGTCGGCGCGGCAGGCGCGCGGCTCGAGACAGCCGGACAGCAGGAGCACCAACACCCAGCGCATCGCCACATCCTCGCAGAGCTGCGCGAAGAATTGCGCAGGGGCGGGCTGGAATAGCCGTGGGGCGTGTCTCGTTGCGCCGCAGACGACGAAAGGGCCGACCATGCACTCGACGCCATCGCTGGACTCGAGGGTACTCACCTTCGCTGGAGCCGGGCTGCTCGCGCTCGCGGCGATCTTCGGCTGGCAGGAGCTCGAGCTTCAGGGGGTGCTCATCGCCGTCGTGGGGTCCGCCGCGGCGGCGCTCTTCAGCCTCCAGCGGCTCGAGGGAGTGCTGCGGTGGCTGTCGCCTGCGCTGCTCGTCGTCGCTGGGCTCGCGAGCGCGCTGTCATGGCTCGCCTTCAAGCTCCCGCTCCTCCTGCTCGGGGTCGCGTTGCCGGTGATCGGGGCCGCGTGGATCGCGACGCGCCTGCGACGCACCGATTCGCCAGTGCCCTCCGGCGCCGCGAAGGAGCTGCCGCTTCGGCTACCCGAGTTCCTCACCTGGCAGACGCTGGGGCTCGGCCTCGTCATGCTCACCGGCGGCGCGTACTTCCACCTGCTCACGCTCCACGTCGACGATCTCGGCCGGCGGCTCGTGCTGACGATCGTCTGGACGGTGATCGGGCTCGGCGCGCTGCTCCTCGCGCGAAAGCTGGAGGACACGGCCCCGCGCGACGCTGGCTTCGTCGTCCTCGCCTGCGCGGTCGCCAAGGCGACGCTCTACGACACCACGCACCTGTTCGGCGGACTCAGGGTCGCGGTGCTGGTCGCGGTGGGGGCCCTGTTGCTCGTCGGCGCTCGGGTGCTCGACCGCATGCGCGCGGCGCAGGAGCTGCCGTGATCACTGCGTTGATCCTCGCGCAGTGCTTCGTCATCGACGATGAGTCAAGCGGCTGGAAGCAGATCGCCCTGCCGCCGGGCGCGCCACACCTCGCCGCCTCGGAAGCCTATGAGCAGTTCCGCGGACAGGAGCCCGCCCTCGTCACCTGGGACACCGCCCAGGTCGTCCTCAGCACCCGGGAGACCGGGCTGGGCAAGGTGACCGTCGAGACCGCCATTCCCGCGAATGCCCGGGCCGCCACCGTCCGCTTCGCCCGCCCGCTGGACGGCGCCAGGGTGGACGCGGTGCTGGTCGGAGACTGGGGACGAATCCCGGTGCACGACGGGCGGCGGTTTGCAGGAAACGAGGTGACCGTGCGGATCCCGGTCCCGGAGTCGCAGCGCCTGGTGCTCACGGTCCACCACCACCTGCGCGCGGAACCCACGCTCGAGCTGATTCGGGTCGAGGCGCTGGTGATCCCTGCTCGTGCTTTCCCGAACGACCGTCGCGATGAGCGTGCGCTGTACGTCTTCAACCCCGGCGGCCCCGTCACGCTCTGCAACCGCCCCGGGCAGGCGTTGACCGTCTCCACCCGGCTCCTCGAGGATCGCAAGGTGGTGACGCCGCGAATCCGGGCCCTGACACGAGAGACCGTGCCCTGACGACGGGTGGGGGTTATGAGCGCGGCCATGCCAGATGGCACGCACTCCACGTTCTGCCGCATCTGTGAGGCCCTCTGCGGTCTGCAGGTCACGGTCGAAGACAACCGGGTCGTCGAGATCCACCCTGACGCCGAGCACGTCGCCACCCGCGGTTTCTCCTGCCCGAAGGGGCTCAAGCAGCACCGGCTGTACGGCTCACCCGATCGCGTGAAGTGGCCGATGAAGCGCCTCGGCCAGCGCTGGGAGCGCGTCACCTGGGCGCAGGCGCTCGAGGAGATCGGCAACAAGGTGAAGCAGCTCCGCCGCGACCTCGGGCCCGACTCGATCGCGATGTACGTGGGCACCGCGGCCGGCTTCGGGGTGCTCCACCCGGTGTTCGCGCAGGGCTTCATGACGGGCGTGGGCTCGCGCTCGATGTACGCGTCGGCCACGCAGGACTGCTCGAACAAGTTCGCCGTCGCGAACCTGATCTACGGCTTCCCCTTCACCCAGCCGTTCCCCGATCTCGATCACATGCGCTGCCTCATCATCGTCGGCGCGAACCCGGTCATCTCGAAGTGGAGCTTCCTGCAGGTCCCCAACCCTGCCCGCACGCTGCAGGAGCTCAAGGCGCGCGGCGGCCGGGTGATCGTCATCGATCCACGGCGCACCGAGACCGCCAGGGTGGCCGGCGAGCACCACTTCATCCGCCCCGACACCGACCCGTTCTTCTACCTGGCGTTCCTCTCCGAGCTCGAGCGGCAGGGCGGCGTCGATCGCGAGCGCGCCTCGAAGCAGGCCGAGGGCCTCGACGAGGTGCTGGCGCTGGCCCGCCCGTGGACACCGGAGCGCTGCGAGCTCGTCACCTCGCTCCCTGCCGCGACGCTGCGCGAGCTGGTGCGTGTCTTCCGCACGTCGAAGGGCGCCGCGCTCTACTCGTCCACCGGCGTCAACATGGGCTCGAATGGCTCCCTCAGCTTCTGGCTGCAGGAGTGCATCAACCTGCTCTCGGGCAACCTCGATCGCCGCGGCGGCACCCTCGTCGGCCGCGGGGTGATCGACTTCCCCGCCTTCGGGAAGAAGAACGGCGTGCTCACGCGCACCGATCGTTCGCGCATCGGGGACTTCGGCTCGGTGAACGACGCGTTCCCGGGCGGGCTGCTCGCGGACGAGATCCTCACGCCGGGCGCCAGGCAGGTGCGCGCGCTCTTCGTGACGGGCGGCAACCCGCTCATCACCATGGCGAACGCCGGCCGCCTGAAGAAGGCCTTCGAGTCGCTCGAGCTCCTGGTGACGCTCGACCTCTTCCGGAACGAGACCGGCTCACTCGCCCACTACGTGCTGCCCGCGACGTCGCCGTTCGAGCGGCCCGATCTCCCCTTCATCTTCCCGCTCATGTTGGGGCTGCAGCGGAACCCGTACCTGCAGGCGACCCGCGCGCTCGTCGAGCCCACCGACGAGCAGCGCGACGAGGCGTCGATCTACCTCGAGCTGTGCCGGGCCAGCGGCGTCAACCTGTTCGGCTCGGCAGCGGCCCAGCGGCTGTTCGAGTCCATGATGGCGGTCCACTCGAGGCTCCACCGCTCCGGCCGACTGCGCGCGCTCCCGCAGGAGGCGCTCTTGTCGCTGCTCCTCCGCCTGACGGGCCAGCCCGCCTTCGACGCGCTCGCTGACGATCACCCTCACGGCAAGCTGCGCGACGCGCACGCCAGCGACGACTTCGCCGAAACGCGCGTGTTGACGGCCACCCGGAAGATCCAGCTCGCGCCGCAACCGCTGCTCGACGCGGCCAGGAAGCTCGAGGGCGTGTTCGAGGCCGAGAAGGCCCTCGCCGGTGAGCTCAAGCTCATCACGAAGCGCGCGGTGCAGACCCACAACTCGTGGACGCACAACGCGGAGGAGTTCGTGCACGAGAAGACGAACCACCTCTACCTGCACCCGAGCGACGCGGAGGCGCGGGGCATCACCGACGGCGCCCTGGTGGACGTCTCCACCGACACCGCGACCGTGCGGCTGCCGGCGAAGCTGCTCGGCGATCTCATGCCAGGCACCGTCGCCCTGCCCCACGGCTGGGGCCACCAGCACGCGACCGGCCTGTCGATCGCGAGCAAGACCCGGGGCGTGAACGTGAACCTGCTCGCCGCCGACGGCCCTGATCGCCTCGAGCGCGTCTCGGGCATGGCCCACCTCACCGGCTTCGTCGTCGAGGTGAAGCCCGCCGCCGGCCCGCAGGATCCGTCGAGTTGGAGCGGCCTCCCCCCCACCTGACGATGCAGTTCTCGCTCTTCCCTCCGCCGCCGCTCGACACCCGCGCCGACGCCGCGCTCGCCGCCCGCCGCCCTCCCCACGTCTTCATCGGCACCTCGAGCTGGACGTTCCCGGGCTGGAAGGGGCTCGTCTACCCGGGCGCGCCGACGATGGACGAGCTGGTCGCCCACGGCCTCGAGACGTACGCGCGGCACCCGCTCTTCTCCACGGTGGGCATCGACCGCAGCTACTACGCCCCGCTCTCGAGCCAGGAGCTCGCCGCGTACGCCCGTCAGCTGCCGCCGGGGTTCCGCTGCGTCATGAAGGTGTGGAGCCGCGTCTGCTCGTACGTCGATCCGCGTACCCGCGCGCCCAACCCCGACTTCCTGAACGTGAAGCTGTTCCGTGACGAGGTGCTCACCCCAGCCGCCTCCACCTTCAAGGAGCACCTCGGGCCCCTGCTCTTCCAGCTGCTGCCGCTGTCGCGATCCGAGCTGCTCGCGCCGCAGCTCTTCGTCGCCAAGCTCGAGCGCTTCCTGGCCGAGCTGCCGCGCGGCTTCCAGTACGCCATCGAGCTGCGAAACGCGGAGTGGATGACGCCCGGCTACTTCGGCGCGCTCACCCGCTACGGCGTCGCGCACGTCTTCAACCACTGGGAGCGAATGCCGACGCTCGGCGAGCAGCTCGCCCGCGAGCACGCCTTCACGGCCCCGTTCGCCGTCTGCCGCCTGCTGCTCCCTCAGGGCGTCGGGTACGAAGAGGCCCGCGAGGCCTTCGCGCCGTTCGATCGGATTCAGGCACGCGACGACGCCATGCGCGCTGACGTGCTGCGGCTGGTCGAGGCGACCGCCCGTGCGCGACGGCAGCTCTGGATCGTGGTGAACAACAAGGCCGAGGGCTCGAGTCCCCTCACGGTGCGAGCGCTGCTGGAGCGCATGGCGCCGCTCACCGGCGCTTGAAGATCGACCAGCGACCCGACGGAGACTCCGCCTCGTCACCCGGGTTGGCGAACGCGTGGAGGATGACGTGCAGGGCGTCAGCCATCGCCTGCGCCGAGCCGAGCCGCTTCGAGACGTCGCGCGCGAGGCACGCGACCAGCAACTGCTGCAGCCGCCGGGGGATCGGCTCGCCCAGGAAGGTGAACTCGCCGATGGGGCGCGCCTCGTTCGACAGCCGCGACATCACCACCTCGCCGATCGCCGCGCCCTCGAAGGGGAATCGGCGCGCGAGTAGGGTGTAGAGCACCGTGGCCAGCGCGTAGAGATCGGCGCGCTCGTCCACCTCCCGACCCAGCACCTGCTCCGGCGCCATCCACAGGGGCGTGCCGATCACCTGGCCGACCTGAGTGAGGCGGCTGAGCTCGGGCGCGGAGCGGACGCGCGCGACGCCGAAGTCGAGCACCTTGAGCTGCTCTGGCGGCCCGGCGATCACGAAGAGGTTGTCGGGCTTGATGTCGCGGTGGACGACGCCGACCTGGTGCGCGGCCGCCAGCGCCTCCGCCGCCTGGGCGATCAGCCGCAGCGCCCGCGCCAGCTCGAGCGGCCGCTCCCGCGCGAGCACCTTCACGCTCTTGCCCTCGAGCCGCTCCATCACGAACGCCACCCGGCCCGGCTCGTTGATGAGATCGAAGACCTTCACGATGCCGGGATGATCGAGCGTGCTGATGGCCTGGGCTTCTTGAACGAAGCGCTGCACCTGGTCCGGCCGGCGGGTGAGCTCAGGGTGCAGCAGCTTGATCGCGGCGCGGCGGTTGAGCGTCGAGTGCACGACGTCCACCACCCGCCCCATACCGCCCTCGCCCAGCAAGCCCTGCACGATCCACGGCCCGATCATCTCGACGGCGCTGGGACGCACGCCCGGCTGTGTCGCCGAGGGAACCGCTGCGGGGGGCGCCTCCCCAGACGCCTCGGGCAGCAGCGCGCCCTGCACGATCGGCGATCGACCCTCGACCTGGGTGACGCGCGCCTCGAGCTCGAGCAACGCCTGCCGGAACGCCACCATCGACTCGAACCGATCAGCGGGATCCTTCGCGAGCGCGCGATCGAAGAGATCGTCCCAGGCGGCGAGGTGGGCTGGCAGACGGGGGATCGGCGACACGACGTGCATCTGGCGCGTCACGCTGGGGCTCACGTCAGCGAACGGCGGAGCGCCGGTGAGCAGCTCGAACAGCATCACCCCGAGGCCGTAGACGTCGGACGCGGGCGTCGCGCGCTTTCCGGCGACGCGCTCGGGCGCGAGGTACTCAGGAGCCACCAGCACGCGGGACTTCGGCACCGGCAGCGAGCGCACGTCACGGAACAGCATGAGCGCGGTGTCGAGGAGCCGCACCGTGAAGCCCTCGTCCTCGTCGCCGTCCAGGAACACGTTCTGCGGCGCCAGGCAGCCGTGAACCAGCTCGTGATCGTGCAGGAACTGCAGCGCCTCTGACAGCGCCACGCCCCAGTTCACCGCGAGCTCGCTCGAGATGGGCCCTCTTCGCGCGAGCCAGGCGGCGGCGGTGGTGCCCTGCACGGGAGCGCTCACCGCGACGAAGCGGCCGTCGACGGCGCAGCTGACGTGCTCGACGGTGACGAGCCCGGGGTGCCTGAGCTGGCGCGTGCGCTTGGTGGCGTCGAGGAAGCGCGCGTACAGCTCGATGTCGTCACCCAGCTCGGGGCGGCTCACCTGCACCACGACTCGATCGCTCCCCGAGCGCGCCAGGAACACGTCCACCGCCGACCCCTCGCCCAGCTTCGCCTCGACATCGAAACCATTCATGGCGGAGTGGAGTGTAGAGAGCGCACATCAGTGCGAGACAAGTCGCCGCCGTGCGGCGGTCAGCGTCGAGGTGCTCGACTCGCGCACGCGGGCGCCGCCTTCACGCGCAGTTGCGTCGGCGGCTCCTGCGACATGTGCGGAAGCGGAGCAGGACGAGTGGGGGTTCGGACCCGCACCAGCCCGACTGGAACGTGATCGCAGGGCCTGAAAAGGAACATCCCGCGGGATCGCATGACCCCGCGGGACGTCACTCCACGGACTGTTCGGGCCGCCGCCTCAGTTCGAGCGGAACTCGGCGTCGACGACGTCGTCCTTCTTGCCGCCCGCGCCGGCCGCTGGGCCCGCCTCGGGACCAGGGGCGCCAGGTGCGCCAGGCCCGCCTGCTCCGGGAGCCCCGCCAGCCGCCTTGTACATCTCCTCCGCCGCCTTGTAGCTGACCTCCTGCGCGGCCTTGAGGGCGCTCTCGAGCTTCTCCTTGTCGTCCGAGCTGCGCACCTCGTGGAGCGACTTCGCTGCGCCCTCGAGCTTCGTCACCGTCTCGGCGCCGAGCTTCTCCTTGTTGTCCTTCACCAGCTTCTCGAGCTGGTAGGCCATGTTCTCGGCCTGGTTCTTCAGATCGACCAGCTCGCGGCGGGACTTGTCAGCCGACTCGTTCGCGTGCGCGTCCTTCACCATCTTCTCGACCTCGTCCTTCGAGAGGCCCGAGTTGTTGGTGATGGTGACGTTGGCTTCCTTCCCGGTGGCCTTGTCCTTCGCCGTCACCTTCAGGATGCCGTTGGCGTCGATGTCGAACGAGACCTCGATCTGTGGCACGCCACGCGGCGCTGGCGGCAAGCCGGTGAGGTGGAAGCGCCCGAGGCTCCGGTTGTCACCGGCCATCTCGCGCTCACCCTGGAGCACGTGGATCTCGACCTGCGTCTGGCCGTCAGCGGCCGTCGAGAACGTCTCGCCCTTGCGGGTGGGGATGGTGGTGTTGCGCTCGATGAGCCGGGTGAAGACGCCGCCGAGGGTCTCGACGCCCAGGGAGAGCGGCGTCACGTCGAGCAGGAGGATGTCCTTCACGTCGCCCGCGAGCACACCGGCCTGCACCGCGGCGCCGACCGCGACGACCTCGTCCGGGTTCACCGAGCGGTTGGGCTCCTTGCCGAAGAGCTTCTTCACCGCCTCCTGGACCGCAGGGATGCGCGTGGAGCCACCCACCAGCACGACCTCGTCGATCTTCGAGACCTCGAGCCCCGAGTCCTTGATGCACTTGCGGCACGGCTCGAGGCTGCGCTCGACGAACTCGGCGATCATCTGCTCGAACTTCGCCCGCGTGAGCTTCACGTCGAGGTGCTTGGGGCCGGTGTTGTCCGCGGTGAGGAACGGCAGGTTGATCTGCGTCTCCATCGCGCTCGACAGCTCGATCTTGGCCTTCTCCGCGGCCTCCTTCAGGCGCTGCAGCACCATCTTGTCCTTCGAGACGTCGATGCCGTTCTCCTTCTTGAACTCGCCGATCAGCCACTCCATCAGCTTGAGATCGATGTTGTCGCCGCCGAGGTGGGTATCGCCGTTGGTGGCGAGCACCTCGACCGCGCCGTCGCCCATGTCGAGGATCGAGATGTCGAAGGTGCCGCCGCCGAAGTCGTAGATCGCGACCTTCTCGCTCTTCTTCTTGTCGAGGCCATAGGCCAGGGCCGCCGCCGTGGGCTCGTTGACGATGCGACGCACCGTGAGGCCCGCGATCTCGCCTGCGTCCTTGGTGGCCTGGCGCTGGGCGTCGTTGAAGTACGCGGGCACGGTGATGACGGCCTCGGTCACCTTCTCACCGAGGTAGTTCTCGGCGGCGCGCTTCAACTTCAGCAGCACCTGCGCGGAGATCTCGGGCGCCGACAGCAGCTTGCCGTCGATCTCGACGCGCGAGTCGTTGTTCGGGCCCCGGGCCACCTTGTAGGGCACGAGCTTCGCTTCGTCCGACGTCTCCTCGAAACGGCGGCCCATGAAGCGCTTCACCGAGTAGATGGTGCGCTCGGGGTTCGTGATGGCCTGCCGCTTCGCCACCTGCCCCACGAGCCGCTCGTTGTCCTTGGTGTACGCCACGACGGAGGGCGTGATGCGGCTGCCCTCCTCGTTCACGATCACCTTCGGCTCACGACCTTCCATGATCGCGACGCAGGAGTTCGTGGTGCCCAGGTCAATGCCGATGATCTTCCCCATATGTTTCAAGCCTCCAGCGCAGTGCGCCAAGTATTTGGATTCGCCGGGCTTTTGGGCTGGCCCGAGATGTGCGCAAGGTAACCAGCACACCTCGCGTGTCAATCAGGCTGGAATCGTGTGAGCGTGACAGCCGCGTAGCGCCCTTCGCACCAACCGCCACCGTCAGGTGCCAATGAAGGCATGACGCCGCGCGCGTTTCCCTGTTCTTTCAACCTCTTGCGCCACGACGCAGAGTGGCAAGACTCGTGCTTCGGACGAGGACGGACGCGACGAGTGGGGGCAAGCCGCGCTGGAGGTCGACACCATGTGGGTGCAGCCCTATCGAAGCACGATCGAGCAGATCCCGCCTCGGCTGGACGTGGATCACCGCGTCGCCGTCCTCCTCAACGCCAACGCCCGGAAGGTCACCACGCGGGTCGTGCGGAGCCTCTCGCACGTCGTGCCCGAGGGCGACCTGTTCGTCTCGCGGTCGGAGCTGGACGCGCGACGCATCGCCCAGACGGTCGTCGATCGCGGCTACCACACGGTCTTCCTGGGGGGCGGCGACGGCACCCTGATGTGCTTCGTGAACGAGATCGTCTCGGAGGTCGGTCGCCGCCGTCGCTTCCACCCCACGACGCTGCCGCGCTTCGGGGTGCTGAAGCTGGGCACGGGCAACTCCGTCGCGGCGCTGGTCAGGGCTTCGTCTACGCGGGGCGATGCGATCGTCGATGACGTGCTCCGTGCGCGCTCCGGCGAAGTGCCCGGTACGAAGTCGCTCGACCTGCTGCTCATCGACGGCAAGCGGGCTCCGTTCGCGGGCCTCGGCATGGATGGGCAGCTGCTCAACGACTACATCGCGGTGAAGCGCGCCTTCGCCGAGGGGCCGCTGAAGAAGCTGATGTCGGGTGGGGCCGGCTACTTCACGTCGGTCGCTTTCAAGACGGTGCCCTACTACCTCGCGAACTCGAACTCGGTGGACTGCGAGATCGTGAACCAGGGCCCGGTGGCGTGGCGCATGGGGCCTGATGGACGGCCGGTGGAGACGTTCGGCGCGGGGGCGACGCTCTTCAAGGGCCCCCTGGTGATGGCGGCTGCCGGCACGGTGCCGTTCTACGGCTACGAGCTGAAGATGTTCCCCTTCGCCGGCAAGCGGCGGGGCATGTTCGATCTGCGCGTGGGCCACCTGTCGGCAGCCTCGATCCTCGCGAACCTGCCGGGCCTGTGGGCGGGCACCTGGTTCCCCGAGGGGCTGCACGACTTCCTCGCGAACGACGTCTCCATCCGGTTCTCGCGGCCGATGCCGTTCCAGGTCGCTGGCGACGCCGAGGGCCACCGGGAAGAGCTGCGCATCCAGACGGCCGCCGAGTCCATCGAGGTCTGCGACTTCAGCGGCGCCGCCTCCCACTGATCCCTGCAACAAAGCCTCGTGCTCCGGGAGCACAGGAGTAGACTCCGCCGCCGTGAGTCCTCCTGACTTGACGGAGTCCGTCACCATTCCCGGTGAGTCGATCAGCCGGGTGCCCGTTCGCGAGTGGACCGTCGAGGTCGTCGCCGGGCCGGACAAGGGCAAGAAGGTCTCGACGCTCGAGGGCCTCGTTCGCGTCGGCAGCGATCCGACCAACGATCTCGTGCTGACGGACACCACGGTGAGTCGCCGGCACCTCGAGATCGAGCGCACGATGAAGGGGCTCCTGCTGCGCGACCTCTCGAGTCGCAACGGCACCTTCGTCGAGGGGCGACAGGTCATTCAGGCGTACATCGACACCGGCGACAAGATCACCCTGGGCAAGACGCGCCTGTCGGTGAAGCGCAAGACGCGCGACACCGAGATCGAGCTGCTCGACGCCGAGACCTTCGGCGAGCTGGTGGGCACCTCGGAGGCGATGCGCATCGTGTTCGCCGAGCTGCGCCGCATCGCGCGCGAGGACACCACCCTGCTGCTCGAGGGCGAGACCGGCACCGGCAAGGAGCTGGCCGCTCGCGCCGTGCACGCCCTGTCGAACAAACGCTACGGGCCGTTCCGCGTCGTCGACTGCGCGATGCTGTCGGAGCAGAACGTCGAGCGCGAGCTGTTCGGCGAAGACGGCGCGTTTCCGTCGGCGAAGAACGGCAGCCTGTTCCTCGACGAGGTGAGCGAGCTGCCGGCGGGTGTGCAGCCCAAGCTCGTGCGGATCCTCGAGACGAAGGAGATCCCCGCGATGGGAGGCCAGCCCGCGCGGCGCCTCGATCTGCGCATCCTCGCCTCGACCTCCCGCAACCTCGCCGAGGAGGTGCAGCAGGGCCGCTTCCGGCAAGAGCTCTTCTTCCGCCTCGCCGTCGCGCGCGTGCGCCTGCCGCCCCTGCGCACCCGGAAGATCGACATCCCCCTGCTCGCCCGCCACCTCGTGAAGGGGCTCTCGGTGCCGTTCGACCTGTCGCCCCAGACGCTGTCGCTGCTCGAGGGGTACGACTGGCCCGGCAACGTGCGTGAGCTGCGCAACGTGCTCGAGCGCGGCGCGCTGATGCAGTCCACCGGCAACCGCTCGTGGCTCGATCTGCTGGTGCAGGGCGAGAAGCGCACCGATCACACCACCCTGCTCGAGATCGTCTCGAAGTTGCCGTACCACGAGGCGAAGGACCGCATGGTGGGCGACTTCGAGCGGCACTACTTCGCCGAGGTGATGAAGCAGGCGAACTTCGACATGCAGGTGGCCGAGCAGCGCACCGGCCTGTCGATGCAGAGCCTCTACCGGCTGCTGAAGAAGAACGGGCTGCGGCTCAAGGACCTGAAGAACGCCGAAGGGCTGTCCTGAAGCAGGCTGTCAGAACGACCGGGTGACGAACGTCTCGCCCGCACACCCGCGGTCTCGAGGGAGGGCTCACCCATGGCCATCTTGAACATCACCTACAACGGCCTGTCGGCTGACTACCCGATCGAACTCGACGGCCGCGTGGCCGACGCCGATCTCAAGCGGATCGCCGTCGAGGTCGTGCGCTCTGGCGACGTGCCGGGCCTGCACCTGCCGAACCTGCCGGTCGCGGCGTTCGATGGCTTCGTGATCGACCGCCTGCAGGGCGGCCACCGGCTCTACCTGCGCCCGAAGGTCCCGTTCGGCGCCTGACTCAGACTCGAGCACGCGTCTTTCGAGCCGGAGACGCGTGCTCGGCCTTTCGTGGAGCCCCGGATGCGCATCGTCTTCCTCGGAGTCGGCGCGCTCGGCTCCACCACCGCAGTGCTCTGCCGCGCGCTCGACGCCTCGTTCGCCCTGGTGGACTTCGACAAGGTGGAGTCGAAGAACCTCTCGTCGCAGGCGTTCGTGAAGCAGTCGCTCGGGAAGAACAAGGCCGAGGCGCTCAAGGCCCAGCTCCTGAACTTCTACGGCCTGAAGGTTGACGCGTTCGGCGTTCGGCTCACCGCGGAGAACATCGTCCAGCTGCTCGACGGCGCCGGCCTGGTGGTGGACTGCTTCGACAACGCCGCGAGCCGCAAGATCGTCAGCGAGCACGCTCGCGCGAAGGGGCTGCCGCTGGTGCACGCCGCGATCTCGGGCGACGGCTCGTTCGGCATCGTGCGGTGGGACGCGCACTTCGTGCCTGACGCCGAGGATCACGCGGGCCAGGCCACCTGCGAGGGGGGCGAGCACCTGCCGATGATCGGCCTGCTGGCGGCGACGCTGGCCCGCACCATTCAGGACTTCGTCGCGAGGCAGGAGCAGCGCGACTCGATGGTGGGGCTCAAGTCCGTCACTGTCACGAGCTGAGTCGCGGCTGCGGCAGCTCGGGCACCAGCATGCGGGCGAAGGCCTCGGGCGATCTCACGTCCTGGGTCTCGAACCAGGCGCGGGCCGCACGGGTGTTCGCCGCGCCCACCTGCGCCGACTGGAGCGCGCCAAGTCGCAGCCGGCACGCCGCCGCGAAGAGCCGCATGCCGTGCTGATCGAACCGGGGGATCGCGTTCGACAGGCACTCGACCGCGCGCTCCGGCTGGACCAGGGCTTCGAGCACCAGGGCCTGCGCGTGCGCCCAGCCCACGCGCTCCTTCGACAACCTGGCGAGCGCATGGCGCGCGAGCTCGGGCCGCCCCGCCGCGACGGCCAGCCGGCCCATGAGTGAGTGCGCCTCGACCCTGACGTTCTGGATGCGGAGCAGCATCGTGCGCTCGAGCTGCGGCCAGGCGGCGAGCAGCTTGTCGAGCGGCGCGTCTGGCCGGCGCTCGTAGAGCCCGATGAGCCCCTCTGACAGCACCGCCCAGTAGTGCTGGAAGTGGAAGCTCTTCGTCGCCCAGGTCGCCATCGCCGACTCCACGGCCCTGCGGGCCTCCTCGGGCTGGTCGGCCGCGAGCAGTGACACGTTCGCCAACCCGACGGTGAAGCTGGTGAGGGCGTACCGGTCGCCGCGCACCCGCGCCTCACGCACGAGCGCGGGGATCCGCCGCGACAGCTCCGAGATCTCGCCCAGGTAGAACAGGGACCAGACCGAGAAGAGCCGCGCGCTCGCCGCCTCCCACGAGACGCCCAGGCCTGCCTCACGCAGCGCCACCTCGGCCTCGGCCACGCGCGCTCTCGCCTCCTTGAAGTCGCCGACGAGGAACCGCGTGAGTCCGTCGCAGAACGAGAGCAGCCCGCGCAGCCGGGCGTCGCCGACGCGCTCGCAGAGCCCCTGCGCACGGGTGATCAGCGCCCTCGCGCGCTTCTCGCTCCGTCGCCCCTCGGTGGCGACGAAGGCGGCCTCGGCGGCGAGCGCGCGGGAGATCCTCCAGGGCTCGCCCGCGTCGAGCGCCAGCAGGAGCTGCCTCGTCTGGAAGCTCGCGCCGCGGATCGTGTCCACCATCGCGAGCCCGACCGAGACCGACCAGCAGGCATCGATGCGCTCGAGCAACGCGCGATCGATCTCTGCCGGCGCCCGCTCGTCAAACGACAGTCCGCGCAGCGCGAGGTGGAGCCGCCGGAACAACAGCGCCCCGACCGCGCGGGCAGGCGTCTTCGCCAGCGACATGCTCATCCCGGCGAGCACGCGGGAGATCGCCGCGACGCCCTCGTCGACGTGCCCGCTGACCAGCAACTGCTCGGCCGAGCGCCGGGACAGCTCGCCGAGGCGCGAAGCGTCCACCCCCGCCTCCGTGCCCGCGCGTGAGAAGGCCTCGGCGGCCTCCCGACCCTCTCCGGCGTTCGCGAGCGCGTCGGCGAGTGAGACGGCGAGATCGAACCTCCGCCGGTCGTCGAGCGGCAGGAGCTCGAGCGCCCGACGGTACAGCCGCGCCGCCTGGGCGAAGGCGAGCTGATCACGGCTGCGCGAGGCCGCCTGGAGGGTGGCCTCCGCGGCCCGATCGCCCTGCCCTGCCGCCAGGAAGTGCAGCGCGACGGCCTCGAGCTCGGAGCCCGCGTGCCGCTCGAGGACCGCCGCCAACCGCCCATGCAGGCGCCGCGTCGACGCGTCATCGAGGCCGGCGGCCACCGTCGTGCGCAGCCGCTCGTGCCAGACCTCGAGGCGCTTCTCGTCTGGCTGCAGGCGCACCAGGCTCTGGTTCTCGAGGACCGGCACGAGATCGGCCAGCTCCGGCGAGACGCCCGCGGCTTCGAGCGCGATGGAGACGTCCACCGGCCCCGCGGAGATCGACACCACCTCGAGCAGCTGACGGGCGGCGGCGTCGAGGCGGCCGATCTTCCGCCGCCACAGCCCCTCGACCGTCACTTCGCCTTCGCCTGAGGACTCGAGCAGCTCGAGGAGCAGGCGCGGGTTCCCCTGCGACTCGACCGCCAGCGCCTTCGCCCGATGCGCGTCGGCGCCGCCCTGCTGCGCGAGCACCACGGCAGCCTCGGCCCCGAGCGGGGCGAGCTTCAGCACCTCGACCGGCACGGTGCCTTCCGGCAGCGCGGGCCCGTCGTCGCGGATCGAGGTGACGACGAGCACCGTCGGCGGCTCGGGGGGCCGCAGCACGGCCTCCATCAGCATCACGCTGTCTGCGTCGCCCCACTGCGCATCATCCACGAGCACGACGAGGGGCACGCGCTCCCCCAGGCGCTCGAAGAGCTCTCGCAGGGCCAGCACGGCCCGCCTGCGACGCTCGAGCGGATCCTGCACCTCTCGCGCCGGCGCCTCGCGGAACGCCGGCACGCGGTTCAGCGCCGGGAACATGCGCGCGAGCAGCGAGGCGTCACGCGGGCGCAGGCCATCGACCCGGTCGGCTGGCATGGCCGCCAGGTGGCGCGTGAGCGCGTCGATCAACGGGTCGACCCCCTTGAACGGAACGGTCTCGCGCTCGTGGCACCGGCCCGCGAGCACCACCGCGCCCTGCCCCTCCATCCGCTGGGCGAAGGCCTTGAGGAGCGCCGTCTTGCCGATGCCCGGTGGCCCCTCGACGCGCACCACCCTCGGGCCCTCGCTCCGGGTCCGCTCGAAGGCGCGCTCGAGGGTCTGCAGCTCGGCGGCGCGCCCGATCAGCGTCGACGGTGGCGGCGGAGGCCTCGCGACGGCGCCCAGGGCGTTCAGCACCGCAGCGCCGTCGGGCCGTTCACCGGGCTGCGTCCGGAGCAGCGCGACGCACAGCTCGTCGAGCTCGGGTGGGACCGCGGCGTTCAGCTCCTTCGGCGAGGGCGCCGGCCGGCGCTGCTTGTCGATCATCACGTCGACCGGCGAGCCTTCGAAGGGGAGCCGCCCCGTGAGCGCCTGGAACAGCATGACGCCGAACGCGTACCAGTCGCACTTCGGGCCAATGGGTCCCGACGCCGCCTGCTCAGGCGCCATGTACGCGACGGTGCCCACGATCGCCCGGCCCTGCTCCTCCGTGAGGCTCCTGGGGCCGCCGAGCTCAGCCACCAGCCCGAAGTCGAGGATGACGACGCGCCCCTCCTTCGTCACCAGCACGTTCGAGGGCTTGAGATCGCGGTGCACCCGATCGCGCGAGTGCAGGAACGAGACGCCTTCGGCGAGCTGCCGGAACGCGCGCTTCACGCGATCGAGCTCGAGGCGCTGGCTGGGTGGCGCAGGCGAGCGCACCGTCAGCTCGAGGTTGGCGGTCGGCGCCGACGTGAGGAGGGGCGCCGAGGGCCGCACCCAGGTGAAGAAGTCGACGCCGTCGATCAGCTCGAGGGTGAAGAACCAGGTGTCGCTCTCGCAGGTCAGCTCGTAGAGCGCGACCAGGTTGGGGTGCCGCACGTCGTGCAGGGTGCGGAACTCGCGCTTGAGGCGGACGAGCGAGTCCGCGTCCTGGCCCTGCAGCACCTTCAGCGCGACGCGCCGCCCGCCCCGCTCCGCGTCGATCGCCTCGTAGACGACGCCCATGCCGCCGACCCCGAGCTCCCGCACGAGCTGGTACCGCGCAGTTCCGCGGAAGGGCTCGGCCACGGCGACTCAGCGCTCCTGCTTCTTCCGGGGCTTCGTCATGCCGTAGGCAGTGAGCCGGTTGACGAGGGTGCGCCGGGAGATGCCGAGCAGCTCTGCGGCCTTCGTCTGGTTCCCACCCGTCTTCTCGAGCGCCTCGAGCACCACGCGCTTCTCGGCGGCGTCGCGCTCGTCCTTCAGGTTGTTGCCGGTCGCGGCCCCCGGCGCGGGCGCCTCGTGGCCGTCGATGGCGATGGCGTCGGGGGTGATGGGGGCATCGCCGGCAAGCAGCAGCGCGCGCTCCATCACGTTCTTGAGCTCGCGAATGTTGCCGGGCCACGGCCACGTCTTGAGCTGGGCGAGCGCCTCGGCGGTCAGCTCAGGCACCGACCGACCCTCGCGGGTCGCCGCCTCGGCCAGGAACTGGCGCGCGAGGGGCTCGATCTCTCCCACGCGCTCGCGCAGCGGAGGGATCGAGATCGAGATGCCGTTGATGCGGTAGTAGAGGTCGCGCCGGAACGCGCCGCGCTCGACCTCCGCCTCGAGGTCGCGGTTGGTGGCGAAGATGAAGCGCACGTCGATCGGCTCCGGGGCGGTCGCGCCGACCCGCATCACCTTGCGCTCCTCGAGCACTCGCAAGAGCTTGGCCTGCAGCGACTCTGGCAGCTCGCCCACCTCGTCCAGGAAGACGGAGCCTGCCTTCGCGGTCTCGAGCAGCCCCAGCTTCTGCTTCACGGCGCCGGTGAACGAGCCCTTCTCGTGGCCGAACAGCTCGCTCTCGAGCAGGGACTCGGTCAGCGCCGCGCAGTTGAGCTTCAAGAACGGACCGCCGCCGCGCTTCGAGCGCCGGTGGATCTCGCCCGCGAGCACCTCCTTGCCCGAGCCCGTCTCGCCGAGCAGCAGCACGTTGATCTGGCTCGGGGCGACGCGATCGATGAGGCGCGAGATCGACACCATCGCGTCGTCGCGCACGAGGAAGCCTTGAGCGGGCTGCCCGCTCGGCGTCGCACAGGCGGCGAGGAGCAGCTCGGGATCAGCGCCGTCCACCGGCGCGCTGGCGGCGCCCGCCCGGACTCGCGCCCCGGCCGCGACCAGCTTCGTCGAGAGCTTCTCCATCAGCTTCGTCGCGGCCTCCGAGTTGCGCCCCGGCGAGAGCACCTCGAACTGACCTGGCCCGAAGGACGCCACCGTGTCGTGCGGCGACAGCTCGGCCGAGAGGACCGCCTGCGCCACCCCCGGCGTGGCCTGGACCTGCAGCCGCAGCACGCCGAAGGGCGGCTTCGTGCTCCGGAGCGTCTCGACGAAGCGCGTGTGCGTCACCAACGTCCACGGCGTGGTGGAGCCCGACAGCTCGTCGGTCTGCAGCACCGCGAGCGAGGTGCCCAGCTCGATGGAGTCACCGGGCAGCACGTCGACCGACTCGCCGGCGTTCAGCTTCCGCCCGCGCACCGTGGTGCCGTTCGCGCTGCCGAGATCCTCGAGGCGCACCACCGGCCCCAGGTGCAGCACCGCGTGGCGACGTGAAGCGGCGGCGTCATCGAGCCTCAGCGTGGCGTCGTCTCCCCGCCCCAACACCACCTGCCCCGTCGCGGGCAGCGCATGGGAGGACGAGCCTGCCTCGTTCACCACGACGAGGCGGTAGCGCCGGCCCCTGGTGGACGGCTCCGCCTTGTCCTGCAGGCGGACGGTCTCGAGCTGGGAAGAGGCCATCGCGCGCCGACTGTACCCCCAGCCCCGGCGGGATGATGCAGATTCGGGCTCAGCGCTGGCGAAGCGGCTCGCGGGCGGCCTCATGCCCGTCGGGCCAGGGCGAGCGCGCCAGGAGACTCAGCCCTTCGGGAGCGTCAGCGCGCGGTACACGTAGAAGGCGCCGAAGCCTCCCGCGATGACGACGAAGATCAGGTTGTTCCCCCCGAGCCCGTCGATCGCCCGCAGCCCTGCGATGCCGAAGCACGCGGCCGCGAACACCAGCAGCTTGATGCGCTCGGGCACCGGCGCGAAGCGCGAGAACAGCCACGCGCCGAGCAGAATGACGAGCGCCTTCCAGTCGATGGTCACGCGGGAGCCCTCTCGGTCTTGTCGTCGCCCTTGTCTTCACTCTGCGCAGACAGCTTGCCGGCGATGTCCTTGAACGAGCCGTGCGAGACGAACAGGAACACCATGCCGACGAGGATCTGCTGGAGGATCTGCACCACCCACAGCACGTTCGCGTAGGCCACGCCGCTCGAGTTCACCACGTCCTTCGAGACGAACACCGAGAGGCCGAGCAGCACGAACGCCTGGAACGTGCCGGCGCTCCCGGGCGCCGCGGGGATCATGAGGCCGACGATCAACACCGAGAGCGCCACGAAGCCCTGAAAGACGGTCAAGGTGAGCGGCTCGCAGGCAGCGCCCGCCGCGGCGTTCGAGCAGTCGAAGGCGCGGGTGAGCAGGGACATGCCGTAGCCGTTCGCGGTCCAGTACAGCGTCGTCCAGAGCGTGAAGAAGGCGAGGTTCTTCGCGTCGGGCAGCTGCTTCAGCGCGCTGACGAAGCCATCGACGACGTACACCGCCCGATCGGCGATCCTGGGAGAGAAGCGCCCGAGGACCGCGCGCATGAGGCCGATGACGCGGTCGTGCTGCCAGCGCGCGAGGATGAGGAAGGCGAGGCCGCCGCCGAAGACGAGGAACATGACGTTCGAGCCCAGGGCGATGCGCTCGATGTTGGGCGACTCGGTCGGCACGAAGAAGAGCAGCACCCGCAGCATCGCGGCGATGATGATCCCATCGACGATGCGCTCGAGCACCACGGTCGTCATCGCGGCGCTCCGGCGGATGGTGGACCGCTCGGCGATCAGGTACGGGCGCGCGAACTCCCCGAGCCGGAACGGGAGGATGATCAGCATCATGAAGCCCACCGCCGAGGCCTCGTTCAGCTTCCTGAACGGCACGTGCTCGAGGCCAGACAGCAGGTTGCCCCAGCGCGCGGTGCGGGCCACGTGGATGACGGCCAGCACGCCCAGGTACGCGAAGAGCCACGCGTAGTTGGCGCTCTTGAGCGAGCCCCACATCTCGGGCCAGCGGGTGTCCTTGAACGTCAGGTACAGGCACACGCCGGTGATGCCGAGGCTGACGATGAACTTGACCCACTTGCCCACTGACACGCTCCGCGCCGGACGACCGCGAGGCGCATAGCACCGGCCCTTCCGTCAGGCTACCGACTGTCCCTTCAGGATGAGGCCGGGGGTGGTCTCGGTCAGCTGCGTGAAGGCCTTCGCGCCGACCTGCTTCTGGAGCGCGCCGAGGCTCTCGCCCACCCACCGCTCCGCGCCGACTGGCGAGTGCAGGTCGGTCGCGGCGATCGCGTACAGCCCGTCATCGAGGAATTGGCGGGAGAGCTTCTGCGCGGGCTTGCCGTACCGACCGGTGAGGGCGCCCACGTCGAGCTGGAGGAGCGCTCCCGCCTGGACCGCCTCGGCGGCCCGCCCCTTGCGCTCGAACTCGAGGCACCGCTCGGGGTGGGCGATGAGGGGCGTCACGCCCTTGAGCTTCATCCGGAACAACACGTCGGTGAGCTGCGGCAAAGGCGAGCTGTAGGGCGCTTCGACGAGCAGGTACTTGCCGGCGGTCCCGACGCGCCGCGACTCGGGCGTGGGCAGCTTCGTCAGCAGCGTCTCGTCGAGGAAGAAGTTCTCGGCGTTGACGTCGAGGGCGAGCGCGATGCCCAGCCTCGTGAGCTCGGCGCGCACCTCCTCGAGCCGCTGGAGCGCCGTCTCGCGGCTGGCGTACTCGGGGCGGTTGTGGGGGCTGGGCGCGGCCGTGCCGAAGCCGAGGGCCACCAGCGCGCGGGCCATCGCGACGGTGTCGTCCATCGTCTTGCACCCGTCGTCGATTCCGGGGAGCAGGTGCAGGTGGAGATCGACCATCGGCATGGCCCCGATGCTATGCCACGCCCATGGTGCGTCGTGACGACTCAGAGCCGACGGACGGGCGACCGGCCGAGCAGGAGGCGGAGTCACGCTGCACTTCACCAGCGGGTGAAAGTCCCGCACGGGTAATCGCCGGAGAGCCCGGAAGCAGGCCA
>JAEUJQ010000047.1 GCA_016793095.1 Myxococcaceae bacterium
GCCCCGCCACCCGCTGAACCACCACCCGGTCCTCCCGCCTCGCCACCCGCCGCGCCACCCGCGACGCCACCAGCCGCGCCGCCCGCGACCCCACCAGCCGTTCCTCCGGCCGCGCCACCCGCGGCACCACCCGCGCCGCCAGCCGCACCACCCGCAGCCCCGCCAGCGACCCCACCACCCGCTCCGGCGTCAACTCCACCGGCACAGGGGTGGCGCTCGCGCAGCACCGTCTCGACCCACGTGGGCCCGTGGGCCGACGCACCACTCATGACGCTCAAGCGAAAGGCGTCAGCCGTCTGCACTGTCCGCGGCGTTGCGCCGTTCGAGCACCAGAGGAAGAGGTAACGCCTCCCTTTCCTGACCTGTCCGCTCCCCGTCGGGTTCGCCTGGCTGGCGCCGCCACGGTACCGGCATTCCACCGAGAGCGACCCGACGCCGTACCGCAGACTCAGTTGCCCGTTTCCAGCGTTCCCCCGCGTCACCTCGATGCGGCGGGGCAGCCGGAACCGCATCGCGGGCGCCACCGTCGCCGAGCCATCCACTTGTCCAGGGGGGACGTACGTCTTCGACGCTTCGAGCGACACCCGCCGACAGCGACGCTCGCGCTGGCACCCGCGCTCTTCCTCCTCTTCGTCCCGCCGGTCTGCCTCATCGTCCTCGTCGTCCGAGTCGCCGTCGTTCCAGTGCACGGCGTCGCGTCGCGCGACGGCATCGGCCCCTCCGGCCTGCGGCTCCTTCCCACAGAAGGACAGGAGCACCAGCCCCAGGAGGAGGCCGACCAACTGGCGCAACGAAGCCCTCACGGAGTGCCTCCCGCCAGCGCACTCATCGCCTTCTCGTAGCGCTCGACCTTCACCTCGACCTCGAGCCGCTTCGAGAGCGCCGCCCGCGCTTCCTCACGGAGCTGTACCGCGAGCGCGCCACGCACCTCGTCGAATGGGCGCTTCACCGGGTGCACCTTCTTGAGTGCCTTCAGCACGTGGAACCCGAACGGCGTCTGAATCGGCTTCGAGACGGCATTCTCGTCGAGTTCGGCGGCCGCCGCGAAGACTTCCGGCGCGATGGCGCCCTCGCGAACGACACCCACGACACCACCCTTCTCCGCCGTCGCCCCGTCCTCCGACAGCTCGCGCGCGACCGACTCGAACGCCTCTCCTCCGAGCAGACGTGCCCAGGCGGTGGTGGCCTTGTTCTGCGCGCGCCGCACCACCGCGACATCTCCCCCGGCCGGAGCGGCGACGAAGACGTGCGCGAGTTCCAGCTGCCGCACCGTGGCGGCGTCCGTCGATTCGTACCGGTGGAGGAGGGCCTTCTC
The DNA here is from genome assembly GCA_016793095.1 of Myxococcaceae bacterium. Classification (GTDB taxonomy): domain Bacteria; phylum Myxococcota; class Myxococcia; order Myxococcales; family Myxococcaceae; genus Xiheimicrobium. The sequence goes on from JAEUJQ010000047.1 coordinate 1,316, forward strand.
GTCGGGAATGGGCACTTCGGCGTCGAGCAGGGCCTGCGCCAGAATCTCGCGCTCGGCGGCCTTGATGCGCGCCTGCACCGTCTCATTCTTTCCGAGGCCACGGCTCACCGCGGCTGCCGCGAGCCGCTCCTTGTCGACCAGCAGCTCGACGGCCGCCTGCACGTCGCCGGTGCGCTCCGTTCGCCGCGCCTCGCGCACGTCGCCGACGGTGAGGCGGCGGCCGCCCACCTCGGCCACCACGTCAGGGGGCCGGCACCCTGCGACGAGCAGCACCAGCAGCACGGACGAAAGCGTTCTCTCGAGGCTCATGGCAGCGTGAGGTTTGGCGAGGTGAAGGTGGAGTTGACGTCGGCGAAGGCCGAGGCGGCGTTCACGAGGTTGTCCGTGGTGACGTCGACACCGCCCTGAATGACGAGCGAGCCGAGGTCCAGCTGCCCCGCCGGCACCAACGGAATCGAGGTGGCCCGCAGCGGCACCGTCGTCGGGCGACTCCTCGCGTCGACCGTCAGGCTCGCGAACGACGGCCAGAGGTCCCAGGCCTCGACGAACACCGTGCCCGCCCCGCCTCCGCCGTCGCGGCGCGAGGCGTCGAGCACCCAGGCCGGCGTGCTGTTGGCCGTCACCTTGATGCGCCCGGCGCCGCCGCCCGGCAGGCCACCCAGCACCTCGATGGTGCCGGCCCCCTGGCCTGAGGCACACGAGACGCGCACCGTGCCGCCCGCGCCACCGCGGAAGCCGCCCGCCCCGTTGGCGCGCAGCACACCGTCGAGCTGCAGCGTGTCCGCGATGAGCGTCAACACGCCGCCGCCCGCTCCGCCCACCGTCGGCCCCGCCACCTCACCCGAGCCACCACTGCCCGCCTCGCGGGGGTCGCTCACGTCGTCGTACTCGAGTGACGTCGCCGCCCAACCGCCCGGCCCACCGTAGCTGCCGGCCGCTCCGGCGGCACCACCCGGCCCTTCGCCGCGCTCGGTTCCAGGAGAAAGGACGAGGCCGCCGAGGTAGCCTGTGCCACTCACGTCGATGCTGCTCGTCGCGTCGACCTCGAAGAGGAAGCCGGCGACGGTGGTGTCAATCTCCAGCGCGCCAGTGTCGGGAACGGGCGTCAGTCGCACCTGCTGCAGCACCGAGCCGTTCGTCAGCGACACGAGGTCAGGCGTCCACCGGTACACGGGCAGGAAGTCGATGGCGCGGGTGATGGTGGAGTTCGACGCGCTCAGCCCCTGCATCGGCAGCGCGCCCGCGCGGAACAGAAGGTCGACGTTGGCGAAGTCCGTCGGGAAGCCGCTCAGCACCGCGACATCGTCGAAGGACGCCGCCGTACGCGCGGCCACCCCGTCGGCGATGAGCAGGTGCTCCGTCGTCAGCGCGCCGATGAAGTCCACGCGGGCGTTGGTCGCCACCGCGACGAGCACGAGAGGCGCCGCGAGGCTGGAGGGTACACCTTCGATTCGCGTCGCGGACACGAGCGGTGCGGCCAGACCGTTGTTGGAGATGACGAGGGTGCGCACGAGGTGTCCGGCGACGGCGTCATCACGCTCGAGGTACACCGTGCCCGCACCACCGCCCTCCGGCCCGCCGATGGCCTCGAGCGTGTACGGAACGCTGCTGCTTCCCACGTGCACCACCGCGACACGTCCACCGCCGGAGCCGCTCGCGCCGTTGGCCTGAACCCACCCCGCCGTGCCCCCGAAGCCTGCGAGATCCGCCACCTCGAGCAGCACACTGCCGCCGGAGCCCGAGAACGTGGGGCCAACGCCCGAGTTCGCCCAACCAGCGAGCGCCGATGCGCTGATGATGCCGGCCAGCTCGAGCCGGGTCGCCTTCAGGTGAATGCGACCTCCCGCGGCGCCAGGACTCCCGTCGAGCCAGTCGTGGGTCGCCCACCCACCGGCCTGGAGGGGCCTGGTGATGTCTGTTGAGGAGATGGCCGGCCCCCCAACACCCTGCCCGCCGTACGTGCCGTTCGCCGGAGCACCCGTCACGGCGGTGTAGTCGTAGGCCGTCACGCTGCTCGACCCGTCGACCTGCACGAGACCCGCGACATCGAGGTCGAGCAACGGACCGAAGAGCTGACTCCCGCTCAGCACCGACAGTGACGCGAGCGCCATCGGAGCTGCCACGCTGACGTTGCACGACGAGAGTCGGAGCCCGGCCGGCGCCGACAGGACGTTGAACTGGGCGCTGCAGGAGGTGAAGTCCAGCGGGGCCCCTCCGGTGTACGTGAAGGGCGAGTAGGAATAGAGGCCTCCACACGTCGCGAAGGCGGCCGCCGCCGTCGACACCGGGCCGCCGAACGTCACGTAGGCCCGGCCGGTCACTGTCACTCCTGTGTAGGTGCCGCCTTCCACATCAGTGTAGAAGGACGGCCAGACGCCCTCGTTGTCGACGGCGACTTCGCCGTGCGCGTCGAGGGCATTGCGGAAGAACTGTGTACCCGAGCCGCCACCCTCGGTGGCCTTCGTGAAGACGTTGCCTCGCGGGAAGCTCATCGAGCCGAAGACGACGGCGACACGGCCGGCACCCGCGCTGCGGAGCGTCGCCGGGGCCGCGCCACCACTGGCTTCGACGCTTCCAGTGCCAGAGAACGCCCCCGACACGGACAGGGAGACGGTCCCGCCCGCGCCAGCCCAGGCCTGCGCGCTCGCATCACCGCCATTCGCCGCCAGCACGCCGTCGAGCTGCAGCGACGCGGCCGAGATGCGAATGACGCCGCCGCCATTGCCGCCCGGATCCAGGCCGTCGGCCGAGCCGCCGCCACCTGGCAGCACCGGGGCCTTCGACGAGTCGTACGGCGCGTTCCACGGCCACATCGAGTACGCCCCCGGCGCGCCGTGACTCCCGGCCGCGTTCGGCTCGCCCGAGCCGCCCGGCCCGCGGCCTGCGCTGGCAAAGTTGTCGCCCGACCGCCCTCCGAGGAAGCCCTTGCGCGAGACGTCGACGCGGCTCGTCCCGTCGATGCGGACGTTCCCGGACGCCAGGAAGGCCACCTCACCCGTCGTCGCAACCGTGGCCTCGGGCGTCGTCCACGTCGAGCCCGTCAGCTGGACCTCGCCGAGCGCCGCTGTCGGAGGCGTGTTCGCGACCCACGTCGAGTTCAGTAGCGCCAGCGACAGCCCAGTCGGCACCCACGGCTTCGCAAGCCGCACGGTGGATGACGTCACCGTCAACGCCGTCAGCCCGGGCGTCGACAGCGGCTCGTCGAACTCGACAACGGCGTTGTCCAGCACGAGGTCGGCCGCAGAAGTGGCAAGGCTGAACCTCGCGCGAGCCCCACTGCGCACCTCGAGGCGCGCGTAGCTGCCGCCTGGCACCGTCGTGAAGGCGGAAGGCTGCCCGCCGTTCTCGAGGCGCAGCAGGCCCAGTGGGCCGACACCAGCGTCGGCGGCGCTCGTCTGCTGCAAGAGGACGGTCCCGACTCCGCCGGCACCGTCACCGCGTGCCTGGACATTCGCGAGGTCAAAGCCAGCGAGCGAGGCATAGCGCACCACGACGCGTCCGCCGCTGCCGCCTCCACTGCCGTTCGCGCGGACGGCGCCAGCGCCGCCCAACGAGCCGACCTCGAGACGGACTCCGCCACCGGCCCCGCCGCGCTGACCGACGCGCGTGGGACGATCGCCATTGGCCTCGATGGCGCCGTCCAGCAGCAGAGATTGGGCGCGCAGGCGAATGAGGCCACCGCCCGACGCGCCGGGCTCGAGCGGCTGTCCGACGGTACCCGAGCCGCCCCCACCCACGAAGGCAGCGTCATCGACGACACCGACGACGGGCTGCGAGGCGCCCACAGCCTCGCCCGGGCCAGCATGGCTTCCGCTCGCCCCTTCCGGCCCAGCGACGTTCTGCGACGTGCGACCGGCCGAGTCGCTGTTGGGGGCCACGAAGCCTCCCAGCCCGCCGCGGCCCGTGGCGTCGATGCGAGCGCCCACCGCCACCAGCACCTCGCCCGTCACCTCGAGGTCGAACGACTTCGTGCCGCTGAGGCCCTGCGACGAATGCGTCAGGACACCACCGTCGACGATGGTGATGCTGCGGAAGCGGTGCACGCCATCGACGCGCAGCTCGGTGCCCGAGATGAGCAGGTCGGTGTCGTCGAACGAGAAGTCCGTCTCGGAGATGTGGCCAAGCTGCGAGGCCGGGACGACCTGCACGTCGGCCGTCGCGACGCCGCGCAGGCCTCCCACGTCTTCCGCCTCCGCCGTGACGGTGAGCGTCCCAAGGGAGGGCGTCGGAACCTGGACGACGTACTGCTGCCCGACGACCGGCGAAGTGAAGCGCTGAAGCACCTGCGCGCCCACCCTGAACTCCAGCCACGCGAGGCCACGCTCATCCATCACCGAGGCGCGAACTGACACCTGCCCACCTTCCGGCCCCTGGGCCGGCGCCTCGATGGCCACGGCGGGCGGCTGGTTGACGGCGAAGCCGAGCGAGTCCTGCGCCGAGGTGGACTTGCCCAGCACATCGGTTGCGGTTGCCGCCATCACGAAGGACTGGGGCGCAACAGCAGTCCTCGTCGTGCAGAACTCGCGACAGTGTTGTCCGCACGACGTCGCGCCGAGCTGGGCGACGCCGTCGATGGCGACTGACAGCGCGAAGCCGCTCCGGAGCCGTCCGTCGGAGTCCTCTCCCCGCACGCACCACGTCACCGTCTCGCCGACGAGCGGTGCCGGCACCGAGCGGGTGAAGGTGATGGTTGGGGGCGGATTCGGCGCCAGCGGCACGACGCCGCTCAGCGACGTCTGCTGCCCGAGCGCGTTCGTCACCACAGCGTTGAAGGTGGCCGTGGCCGTCTGCGCGAGCAACGGCAGCGAGGCATCAAGAGTCAACGTCACGTCGCGGCCGGTGGGCTCGGTGACCGCGGGGCCGGCCACGCCGATGGACACGCCCTCGAGGAAGACCTCGAGCCGATGAACGCGATTCGACGAATCAAAGGCGCGCACGAAGGCGTTGTTGGTGAGCGCGAGGTTGTCGCCCTCCAGCACGGAACCAGAGGGCATCTGCTCGAACGTGAGCACGGGCGCTGCCCCCGGCACGACGGCGATGGCGCGCGCGACCCTGCTCTCTCGCCCCCGCACGTCCCGAGCCACCGCCTCCAGGCTGATGCTGGCAGCTGTCGACAGAGCCGGCGCCGAGATGACGACTGGCGGGACCTGCGAAAGGAATGACGCGCCCGGGCTCGTCACGCTGGACACCAGCACCCCGTCGACGAAGAGCTCGAGCGACGTCGCGTCGCCGTCGATGTCGAACGCATCGCATGGCTGGAAGAAGCGAGCGCCCTCGGCTACCGAGAGCGGCACGTTCAGCGACACCACCGGCGCTACGCCGTCAGGTTGTACGACGTAGCTCTGCGACACCTCGGTCGTCAGGCCTGTTCCGTCCGTCGCCACGGCGCGCAGCGTGACGGACTGGCCGACGCGAGCTGCCGGGAAGCGCAGCGTCGTCGGCAACTGCACACTCCCCTGCGGGCTGCTGGCGGCGTTCGCGAGGACTCCATCCACGAAGAGCTCGACTGTGAGGGCGCTCGAGTCGGCGCTCGAGAGGGTGAAGCTGTTGACGGCCGGCTCTCCCTTGAGCGCCGCGGGCAGCCCGCTCAGCGTCGGCGCGACGGCGTCGGCAGAGAGCGTCCAGGCGGTGCTCACCGAGGACACCCTTCCCAGTCCGTCGACGAGCGTCGCAGTGAGCGTTCGCACGCCACTCGAGGCCACCGCCGGCACGACGACGGGGATGTTGAAGCGGAACGAGCCGTCGAGCGGCGAGGCCGTGGAGGCGAGGAAGACGTCATCGAGCGTGAGCGTCACGAGGCTGGGCATCGGGACGGCGGTGGACGCTCCGACGGCTACGACGCCACGAGCACCCGCAGCGCCAGAGGGAACCGATGCGAACGAGAGGGTCGCCTGGGCGTTGTTCGCCGGCACGGCCCGCACGTGCTTCGTCGCCGACGTGCCCACCCGCCCACCCGCCGCGCGAGCTTCAACCGAGACTGCGACGAGGCTCCCGCCAACCGCCCGCGGAGGCATCGCGACCAGCGCGCTTCCCGACGCCGGCAGCCGGCCGACCAGTTGGCCATCGACCCGGACCCACGCTTCGTCGACCGCCACGCCACGGGCCTCGGCGCCAATGGCGAAGAGCGAGCCGATGGGCGCGGAGTCGGGCGGCGCAGCAGTCCATGACACCGAGGGCGTCGACGCTGAGAGGGCGGGAAAGACGCGCACGCCTGTCGAAGCGTCAGCCACCACGAGGTGCCCGTCCGCGACGACAGCGTCTTCGGCACGCTGGACGGCGTACTGTGCGCGCAACGCCGGCGCCGTTGGGTTCGTCACGTCCCACGTCTCGACGCCAGAGGGGCCCTCGCTTGCGACGAGGGTGCGACCGGACAGCCGCAGGCGTCGGATTGTCCCTCGGGCAGTGAGCGTGCTCCGCAGCGCAGGCGAGTTTGGGGTTGCGACCGAGTACAGCGACACACTCGTTCCCGAGGCGATCGCGAGCAGGTCGCCATCCAGTGCCGCCTTCATCGCGCCTCCCGGGACAGTCGCGATGACGGCTGGCACGCCCGAGGGGCTCAGGCCCACGACGCCGAACGAGGTGCCCTGGGCGATGACTGCGAGGTCCTCATCCGCCGCGAGGTCCATCGTGGCCCCAGCCAGCGTCGTCGATTCGAGGCCCGTCACCGAGAAGGGGTACTGGTAGGCCCACGGCGCCGTCCTCAGGCTTGCACCTGACACCGCCCAGAGACGGCCCGCTGTGACAGCGACCTGGTTCACCGTCTCGAAGCCCTGCACCGGCACCGCGCTGCCAAGCCCGCCGGGCCAGGTCCCCTGGTCGAGCCATGCAACCAGCGCCGAGCCATCCTGCGCGAAGATGACGTCGCCCTGCCGGTCGACCCAGGAGATAGCGCCGGGGCGGGTCGCCACATCAGTGAGCTGGGGTGCGTCGAAGCTCGCGCGCAGCAGGCCCTGCTGGGACGCCGCGACGACGATGGTTCCGCGCCCGGCCGAGAGCGCGACCGCAGAGTCGATGGTGGGCAGGGTGAATTGAACACCAGTGGCGTCCACGTGGGGACGGGTCAGCGTCGCCAGGCGCAGGGCGTTCTCGGTGACGCCCACCACCACCCCGCCGCTCACAGCGAGCCGTCGCGCCCCAAAGGGCGTCGATGAGAGCAGCGCGGGCCGCGACACGTCACGGACGTCGACGACATTCAACGAGCCGTCGTTCGTCGCGATGAGGGCCTGGCCGCCACCCACCACCGCATCGAGGGCGGTGCTGGGGAGCGACACATCGACGAACTCGGTGGCGCCGAAGAACCCCGTCGACCGGTGAACCCGGGCCGTCCCGCCACCCACGCTCAGGGCGCCAACGGGCAACTCGAGAACGGCGATGCCCAGCGCCTGACTCACGACGCTGCTCGTCGCCCAGGCGCCGGCCGCCGAAGGCACGGCAATCCCCTGGCGAGCGTCGTCGATGCGGTGCAGACACCGTCCGAGCGTCCCTGACACCACCGGCAGCGGTCCGCTGAACGGCAGCGCGATCGTCCGCGCGCGCGCGCCGGGCTGCACGTCGAGGATGACGGCGTCAAAGGCATCACTCCGTCCGAACTGTGGCCGCGAAGCGCAGAAGACGTCGCCCGCAGACGCGAGCCGCGCCCAGCGACCAGCTATCGACTCGACGGGGCTCAACACGCCGCCGCTGCCGACGGCGAGCACCTCGAGGCCCGAGCTGGCTCGCGCCACGAGGAGGAAGCCATTCCCCATCGCGATGGAGGCCGGCGGCTCACCCAGAGACCACGTGGAGACGGGCGTGAGGACAGGCGCTGGGCTTCGGGCGAGGTGGTAGAGCGCGACGCCCGTGGGCGTTCCGACAGCGACGAGGTCGCCCCAGACACTCACCCCCCCCCCCGGCACGAAGGCCCCGGTCGCTCCCGGCGCAGAGAGTGCGGCCACCGGCTGAGCCACCACTCGACGGGTCGCAGTCGCCGTCACCGCGTTGGACGCGACGTCGACGGCCGAGGCGCGGACCTCGATGACTGCGCCGACAGGTGTGGTCGCCGGCACTGCGAAGCTCAGCTCAGCCCCGTCAGTCGCCACTTCGAGTCCGTCGATGCGAAGGCTCGTCGTCACCGTCGTGGCGGTCTGGTCGCTGACGGTGGCTTGCGCGAGAAGGACGCTGCCCTGCGCCACCACGGCGCCCGCCGGCTGCACCACGAGCGTGAGGGCCGGCACTGACAAGTCGTCGACGACGACGACGGACACGGCGGTCGCCGGCCCCACCCGTCCGGCTTCGTCGATGGGCTCGGCGGTGAGCGTGACGGTGCGGCTCGCCGTGACGAGGGGCAAGGCGACCTCGACGTCGAAGTCGGGGGCCGATGCGAGCGCCGCCTCGACGCCATCCGCCAACACCCGCACGGTGTCTGTGGCCGCGAGAGAGGGAGTGCCCGTGACACGAACGCGACGGCGGGTCCCTTCGACGTAGGGAGCACCGCCCACCACCTCGAGCGAGAGCAGCGGCGGCAGCGGCGGCGCCGCCGCTACCAGCACCGGCCGCGTCGATGTGGGGCCGCGTCGCCCGAGCGCGTCAAGCCCGGTGGCCGCCAGCAGAACCGGGGTGTCGACGGACACGACCGGGAGAGGCAACGACGCCGCGAAACCGGGCTGGGCGACAAGCACTGGTGCCGCACCACTAACCACGTACTCCACCTGGGCGAGCCGCCCCGGCTCGTCCGACTCGACCCGCACCGCCAGTTGTCCTCCGGAGACACTCTCGATGGGTGAGATGAGACTCACCGCCGGGCCTGACGCAGCGAGCGTCGTCGTGACGATCGCCTGGGTGGTGGCGACCTGCCCTGAGAGGTCCTTCACCCGCAGCGACAGCGTCACTGCCCGCGGCGTCGAGGGCAACGCGACGTGTGTCGGCGTCTGACCATCGAAGGTGTCTACGACGACGCCATCGACGAGCAACTCCGCACGCCAGGCGTTGAGCGGATCGGCTCCGTCCGTCACTGTGGCCACCAGGGGGATGTCGGCGCCCGCCGTTGCCGTCCCCTGGGCCGTCAGCGAGACGGTCGGAGCGGCGCTCCCGCGAATGAGAGGCCACGACACGAGCCCCTGCGCACCCATCGCCATCAAAGCGCCGGGCTCGAGCCGCGCGCGCCCGATGGTCTCGAACAGACCATGAACCGTCGGCACGCCCGTAACGTCGAACACCCGCGTGTCGCGCGCACCCGCCACCGCCACCCAGGGCCCCGTCGCCGTGAGCGAGACGGCCGGGCCGGCCAACGCGGTGCCTCCGCGACTCACCAGCGCCGCATCGAAGCACTCGAGCACCTCGCCTGCGGCACACACGCCTTCCGGAGCCGAAGTCACTGCAACCTGCGTCACGCCCGTCCGCGCGACGGCGTGCAACTGCACCAGGAATCCGAAGGAACGCACCTCGTAGAGCAGCACCCGGCTGCGGGTGGCGACGGCCAGTCTGTCGCGCGCCGACGCCAGCGCCCGCACGCCATCCAGCGGCATCCTGACGACCAGTGAGAGGGTGCCGTCGCGCACCTCGAGGCCCTCCTCGGTACCGACGTAGAGCGCCCCGCCCCGCGCCTCGAGCGCCGACACGGAAGTGCGGACGACGCTGGAGCCTGCCTCAGCGAGCGTCGGCATTGTGAAGCGCCGGAGCGCCACGCCACCACTACCCCTCGTCGCGACGATGAGGGCACCGTTCAGCCACGCTGCCGCGGTCGGAGTTCCATCGAGCCGCCGGCTCGCCGAGACAGCCCCGCCATCGAGGAGAATGACGTCCGCGAAACCGCCCGGGACGGAGCGCACCAGCGCGGTGCGGGAGCCTTCGCTCACAAGACTCACCAGCGAGCCGCGACCTGGCACCGCGACAGTCGTCGGCGGCCCGGCGAAGACGCGAAGCGTCGACTGCTCGCTCAACTGGAACTCAGACAACCCGGCGCCCACGAAAGGAAGAACGCTGGCCGTCACACCCACCTCAACGGTGCTGCCCTCCGGCCCTGATGGCAGAGGGAAGCGCCCCGAAGCCGACTGCACGACAACCGCGGAGCCGACCCGCACGCCCGGCCGCGACGTCACCATGGCCGTCGGGGAGCCCGCGTCGACCGCGAGCGAGACGTCCACCGCCCCGCCGCCCAGCATGACGGGAGGCGTGGGCACCGAGACGACAGCCACGGCGGCTGGTGCCGTCACGTCACGCACCACGATGGACTGACGCGCCGTGCCCAGCCCCAGATTGTCCGTCGTCCAGGAGACCGTCAGCACCACGGACTCCTCGTACCGGGGGCCGCTGTAGCCGGCCGGGGGCTTCACCTCGGGCGCAGGCAGGGTGAAGCTGACAAGTTCCCCCACCCGCACGAAGGAGCGCACGACGCCACCGAGCGACACCGTCAGGCCGGTGACGCGCTCCGCGCCGTTGACGCCCAGACGAACCGGTACGTGCGTGAACTCGTCCCACGAGAAGTTGCCAGGCTCGAGGATGGTGACGGTTGGCGCCCGCTCGACGTTCGAAACGCTGACGAGCCGGGAGGCCGCGCCCACGTTGCCACGCGCATCGGTGGCCTCCACCGTCAGCGCCACGACCTGCGTCGAAGCCGGCACCGGCGCACGCCACTCGGCCGACCACGGCGCACTCGTCCGGCGGGCCACCACCGCCCCATCCGCCTTGAAGATGACTTCATTCAGCGCGCTGTCCTCGACGACGCTGACGACGAGCGGCACCGGCGAGCCGCCCGGCACCTGCTGTCCTGCCGTGGGCGAGAGGAAGGACACCTGGGGCGCCGTGCCATCTGGAACGAGCGTCAGCAGCACGGGGCTGCTCACGCCCCTCGTTCCCCGACTGTCCACCGCCTCAGCGAGCAACTCCATCGTCCGCGGCGTCGAGACTGCGGGGACACGAAGCGTCTCGGTCAGCGTCGCGCTCACCCCGGACGCCACCGAGAGCGTCTTCCAGGGCCGGCCGTCGACGTACAGCCGCACCTGCGCCACGCCGTTGTTGTCCGTCGCGGTGAGCGAGACGGGAATCGCGCCCCCTTCCTCGAACGTGGCGCCTGCGAGCGGCTGGGCGAAGACGACGGAGGGCGGGGTGTCATCCGCCACCACCACGGAGAACGTCACCGTCGTGGTGTTCTGCGAGGCGTCCCTGGCGGTGAGGATGAGCGTCGAGTTCGTGCCGACCGCCGACTGAGGCCAGGTGAAGCTCCACCGCCCACTCCCGACGCGCTGCGCTGGGACGCCATCGACGGTGAAGGTGGCGCTGTCGCCCGACAGAGGTCCGCTGTCGTCGGTGATGATCGCCTGGAACGCCCACGGCACGTTCGCCGCCAACTGCAGGCCATTCGTCACTGTCCGTCCGTCCGTCGCCAGCACGAGCGAGGCCTGCGGCGGAACGATGTCTCTCGTGCGGAAGATGCGGACGGCCGCCGTCCCTGCGGCATTGCCGCTGACGTCCCGCACCAGCGAGGCATCAAACCGGTACCTCGTCGTCGACGAGAGCGCGGCGGACGGCGTCAACACGACCGACTGCGCATCACCACCAGTGGCGACTGCAGCGGCAACGGTGGCGCCCGTGCCGTCCAGCACCAGCCGCACTGTCGAGAGCGAGGCCGAGGAGATGGGCTCCGAGAACCGTGCGAGGAACGTCGGCTGGAGCCTGACGTCCTGGCTGCCGTCCTCATCCACCGGGCTGAGCGAGACGAGAGTCGGGGCCGTGCCGTCGATGCGCGCCAGCAGGCTGGAGTCGAGGACGGGCGCAGCGCCGGCCTGAGTCAACTCGATGGTCACCGGTCCGACCGGACCAGCGGGCACCGCTACGGACAGGGCCGTCGGACTGAAGCTCGCCGGGGTGACGACGACGCCACCCATTCTCACGACGAGCCCGCGGGTGAAGCCTACGCCGTGCAGTACCACGGGACCGCCCTGCTCGTTCACCGCACCCGGCACGACGGCGTTCAGCGACAGCGGGGCGATGTAGGCGAAGCCCGAGGCCACCTCCGCCGACTCCTGCGCGGCGTTGCTGAGCGTGACGGTTGCCGGCCCGGGTTGGCTCGCGCCGGGCGTCAACACCTCGAGACGAGTGGCCGTCCCGCCAGGCTGCTGCACCGTGAGCACGCCGCCGATGCGCACCTCGGTCGTGGCGTCGAAGCCGCTGCCGTCGATGGTCACGAGCGTGCCGCCCGTCGTCGGCCCGAACGTGGGGGTCGCGGAGGTGGCCACCAGGCCAGCGGGCGATGCCGCCACGAAGACGGGGAAGCTCAACACACCTGTCCATCCACTCCCGACCACGGGGAACGGGGGCGCGGACACTGTCGCCGTCACCGTCTCTCCCGCCACCAGTGCCTGGGCGGGAGTGAATGAGAGGCGGGTGCCGCTGCGCGCCGTGGCTCCCCCAACAGCCGTCGCCCCACGCGAGAGCGCCAGGCTCGTGCCCGCCAACACCGCGGCGGGTGTCGTCGAGGCCCAGTCCACGAAGACGGGGCCAGCGGGAGCCACCGCGACGCTCGAGTTGCGCAGCGACGGGTATGGCAACGCGTACGAGGCAAGGCCGGTGCTCGTCGTGACCAGCACCTCGCCGTCGACGAGGTCCACGCCGCCGGGCGCGCCCGTCACGATTCCCCATGTCCTTGCCGCCAGCGTCGCCGCCGTCGCATCCAGCAGCCACAGCCTTGCGCTGTCGGCAGCCAACACGAACGGCCCGGCCAGCGCGACTTTCGTCGGCGCATTGCTGGACGTCGTCCAGGACGAAATCACACTCGGCGCCGACCGCGACACGACGCTCACAAGCGCCACGCCCGTCTCCATCGCGATCGCAACGCGGCGCCCCTCGACAGCCAATGACGACGCCGCACGAGCCAGCGCCAGACTGCCCAGCATGGGAAGCGTTGGAGTGGCAAAGTCCCGCACCTCGAGCGATGCCGCCGGCCCCGACTGCACGAGGACCAGCAGCGCGTCGTCGGTGAGCGCGACGTCGCGCACCGTCCCCGTTCCGACGAAGGCCGACGCGACCACCTGCCAGTTGTTGCCAACCCGCCCCAGCAACACCACCTCGTTCGAGCCGCTCACCACCACCCAGGCAGCGTTGCTGCGAGCCGCGATGGCGGTGAACTGGACGGCCGGAGTCACGGGAATGCGCTGCAGCTCCTGCGGCAGACAGAGCGCGCCAGGCGCAGCGCCGCACGTATCGACGTCGTAGCGGGCGACGACACCGTTGCCCGCAACGAAGAGCTCGCGCCCTACCAGCGTCATGGCCCCCGCCGAATTCACGCCCGACACGGCAGGCCGGCGAACCGGTTGCGAGGGCACCGACACGTCGAAGGGCACCAGGTCCGGCCCTTCGCTGACGAGCAGCGCCGAACCAACCCGTGCGGACGGACCGAACTGCCCCTGCGTCAGCCGGTCGCGCCGCAGCGTGAAGGTGAAGCCATTCAGGAGGGTGGACGAGGCGACCCCGCCAGGCGATGGGGTGCCCGCCACCACGTCCACCACGCCCGTCACGCCATCAGGCACCCTGACGGACACCGAGTCATCTGCCGCGAGCGTGACGTTCGTCGCAGGGACGCTTCCGAAGGTGATGATGCTGTTGGCGTGCAGGCCGGCGCCGCGGAGCGTCACGGTCGCCCCCGATTCGAACTCGGCGAACGACGGCGTCACGGAGTCGAGGCGCGGAGGCTCGAGGTATCGGAAGGCCCCCAGCGCCTTCGTCGACAGGCCGTTGGGGTTGATGACTTCCACAGCGGCGAGCCCACGCGGGCCCGACGGGACGCGCACGGTCAGCCGCCGGCCGTCAGCCGAGACGCTGAGCACCTGGGCCGCAGCCCCACCCAGCTTCACCGCGGCGAGGCTCATGAACTCCTCGCCGACGATGTCCATCACCCCCCCTCCACCCTCCAGCGCCCACGACGGCTCCAGCGTGCGCACGACGGGCATCTCGGTAGCGCTCGTCGTGGCGGTGTCGAAGCTGCTCTCAAGCGTCACTCCAAGCGACGACCGGGAGAGCCCCGTCAGGCCAGGCAGGACCTTCACCTGGTAGCCCTGGGCAGGCACCAGCGGCGTCCCAGGAGTGAGACGCACTCGCGCACCACCGGGCTCAGCCACCACCGTCCGCGTCACGCTGACAGGCGCACCACTGGACGACTCCAGGACGAGCTGCGTCAACGTCGAGGTGTCGGGCAACTCACCGAGCACCACCTCAGGCGTCGCGGTGAGGGCGATGCGGCCCCCGACGGGTGGCATCACGTCGCGGACGGGCAGGAAGTCGAGGGCCACGGTCGAGAGGCTGCCGGTGACGGTGCCCGTGGCGTCAGCGGACGACGCCAACGGCAGTTCGACGGCGGCCCCGCCCACATCAAGGAACAGGGTACCCACGAAGGCGTTCCGCTTCTCGAAGCCGACAGCCCGCACGTCACCGAAAACGGACGCCGCATCGACGAACTGAGGAGCCGCACCGCGCGGCGCGACAAAGCGCTGGAGGTCCCCGCCTCCGGCCGCGACCAGCACGACGTCGCCCACCACGGCGGTCTGTTCGGCCGAGACCCACCCCGCCCCCAGCGCGTCGACGAGCTGAATCGTCCCGGCGGGTGCAGGGCCCGAGGGCGTTGCGACGTCGATGATGGCCACCTGACGCGCCGAGCCGAGAGACGCAAAGGCCCGTGTGCCGGACACCGCGAGGTGCTTCGCCACCGCGGGGAGCGACATGGAGCCGAGCGGAGCCCACGCCGCGTTGTGCACGTCGAAGAGACGAAGTTGGGGCGCGACGGTCGAGCCCGTCCCGACGAAGAGAGTGCCGCGGGCCTGCGCGAGAGAGGTTGCTCCGCCGGTGATGGGGATGCGCCCCGCGAGGACAAAGCGGTCGACATCCACGACTGCCACGCCGAGGTTGTCTGCGACGAAGGCGAGGTGGTCTTTCACTACGACGTCGACTGCCGCTCCGCCGGTCGCCAACGACCTCGAGACGGATGCCTGAGCGGGAACGGAGACGTCCACCTCGATGAGTCCGCCGCTGCCGGCAGCGGCATAGAGGCGGGTTCCCACCTTCTCGAGCCTCGTGACGGCCGCCCCCTGAGGCAACGACACGATGGTGCGAAGCGTGTTGGGCTCTGAGAGGTCGATGAGGGCGAGGCCCCTCGTCCCCGACTCCGCGGCCGCAGCGTAGACGGTGCCATCGCGGCCGACGATGGGCGTCGTCCCACCGAAACTGGCGTAGGCGATGCCTTCCTCCACGATGAGGTCGCTGACGGCGCCCGTCCGGTACTCGGACACCGCGCCGCTCCCGTAAAGGAACGCTGCGGGCAGTGTGGCGCTCTCACTCCCCATGCGGACGACGACGTCGACCCTGCCGGCAGCGTGCGCGGGCGCCGCCACCGACGCCCTCGTCGTCCCCTGCACGCTGACGAGGAAAGACGTTGTCCCACCGAACTCGACGGCCAGGCCAGGCCTGAAGCCGCGCCCAGTCACGGCCACCGTCACCCCGCCGCGCTGCGGTGCATTGTCTGGACTGATCGAGATGAGGCGCAGCCGCTCGACGTAGAGGAAGCCACCGGCGCGCACCGCGTTCGGGCCGTCAGGGTCGGACACCTCGACATGCGCCGGGCCGGCAATGAAGCCCGGCGCTGGCGGCACCAGCGCCGTCAGGGTCGTAGATGTCGACGATGTCACCTGCGCCTCGACCCCGCCGACCCGCACCGTGGTGCCAGCGCGGAAGCCGCTGCCATGCACCGTCACGGTCGTCGAGGCATCGACGAAGCCCGTAGCTGGAGTGAGGGCCGTGATGACGGGCTGCAGCGCGCCTGTCGCCGCCACGGTGAAGACCGTCTCTGCGGGCCGCGCAAGCAGCCGCCCTTCGAAGTCGGTAATGCCATCGACCCGGGCCCGCACGACGACACCGGGCGTGAGCGGAGTCGTCGGCGTGAAGACGAGCACCGCGCCGGTCGTGGTGAATTCAATCCGCCGCGTGCCGGAAATCGGCACTCCGCCCACCGATACCGCGAACGTCGAGGCGGTGAGGGAATCGGGGGCCACGGGCAACGTCGCGTCGGCGGTGATGAGGACCTCGCCCGGCACCGTGCTGCCAGTGCGGGGCGACATCGCGGTGATGGCCAACGTCAGCGGCGGCAGGCTCTGTACGGTCTCGACGCCTTCCGTCCCCACCCACGCCGTGCAGCCCACCAGCGCGACGCCTCGCGCGGCCTCGCCCATGTCGGACGAGCGCTGGAGAACGGGGGTCGCCCCCGTGACGTCGAAGATGAAGACGCGCGTCCCGACGGTGACCCAGGCCACACCGCCGCGGACGGTGAGGCGACTGGCCACCCGCGCCTCGTAATCCGCCAGGCCTGCCTCCACCACGACACGCGACAGGCGCGCGCCACTCGCCGCGTCGTACTCGCGCAACTCGAGCGCCCCGCCCTCGAGCGAACCACGCACCGTGGTGACGTCTGTGGTGAGGGCGAAGAGGCGCCCGTCCATGACATCGATGGACAGCGGGTCCGCGTCGAGGAGCAGCAGGCCCCGCGGGGTGAAGCCAGGCTCGTTGGCCGACAGCACCCGGATCGACCCCGGGAGCGCCGAGGTGTCGACAAGCGACACCAGCAGCGTGTCCCCTGCCACCTGGACGTCCGTCGCGAGGCCGCTCGAGACGATGCGTGAGACTTCGAAGGGCTGAGTACGGTCGGCCACCGACACCACGGCCACGCCAAACGCGTCTTCGGCGAGGAAGGCGACGTCTCCTTCGATGTCGAGGCCACGCACCGGCCCCGACGCACCAAGGCCACCCAACCGAATCGGACGCTCGGGAATGGAGACGTCGAACACCTCGAGTCCGGAGGGTGTCGCGCTGCTTCCCACGAACCAGCTGGTGCCAACGAGCTCGAGCTCGGAGATGACGCGGGGCGGGAAGCCCGGCAGGTCCACCTTCGTTCCCGCTGGCCCTTCGTAGCTGAAGGTCGCCACCACAGTTGCCGCTTCACCTGGCCGCTCGACGGCGATTGGCGCGATCCCCGCCCCCGCGCCTTCCGGCACCGTGAAGGACACCACCGACGGCGAGTCGACGTCCGTCTCGTCGGCGAGGCGCCCACCCACGAAGACGCGGCTGCCGGCGACGAGGGGCGCCCGTCCCTCGAGAGACAGTCTGACTCGCGTCCCTCCCGCGACCGGCCCGTGGTCCGGCTGGACGTGCACGCGACCCGTCAGGGCATCGACGACCTGCAGACCGGCTGGCAGCACCGACGACAGCCCGCTCGTGTCCACAACCGTCACGTCAGCGAAGCCTGCGTTGCGTCCCGGCACCGTCACCGTGAGAGCCGTCGCCGAGCGCGAGGTGGGCACCAGGGACTGTGCGCCCACCCGCACCGTCGTCACCTCAGCCAACCCCACGCCACTCAGCGTCACCACACCGCCGTCAACACCGAGCCAGGGCGGAACCACCTCATCCAGTCGCGGCTGCGTCGCTCCCGCTACTGCGGTGGTGAAGGAGGACTCGAAGGGCACCAGCAGCCGGCCTCCTCGCTGGTCCGCGACGGCGGTCGAGAGGGCCAGGCGGTACGACTGCTGAGGCTCGAGCGCCTGCGCAGGCGTGACAAGCACCTCGAACGCCTGGCGCCCGAAGTCATTGTTGACGGAGAGCGAGGTCTGCACCGGCCCGTTCGGCCCGACGAGTTGGACGCTCGAGTTGGTGACGGATTGGGGCGAAATGGGGCGTGACAGGCGCACCACCATCGGGCTCGCGGCCGGCGGCACGGTGGCGCCACGCGCCGGCATGACATCACGGACGAAGCTGAACGGCATGGCGAGTTCGGCGAGGCCCTTGCCAGTCGCGACGTACAGCCGGTCCTGGACAGGGACAACGTCGAGCGCCACCTCGGTGTTGCCAGCACTCAGCACGCGAGGTTGGGCGGGCGAGGTGACATCGATGAGCGCCACGCCACCCGCTCCCGCAGCCACGAAGAGCACGTTGCCAAAGAGCTTGAGCCGACGCGGTGTGCCGGGGACGTTCGAGAGCGAGTCGTCAAACGCAACCCGTGCCACCTCGACGGGCGGCGCCTGCGTCACGTCGATGAAGACGACACCGATGTTGGGTGCGGCGACCACAGCCACATCGCCCACCATCACCATGTCTGCGATGTTGTATGGTACCTCGAGCCGGCGAAGCACGGCAGCGCCCGGAACCTGCGAGTCCGTGATGAGCAGTTCTCCGCTCGCAGTCGAGGGCAACGGGGGCGCGGTCGGGGCTCTCGGCAAGACCGGCCCGAACGAGAGGCGGGGGCCAGTGAAGGAGTAGTCGGGGGGTGGGGGGAACGGGGTGTTGCAGCGAACGAAGCTCTTCCCCATCGAGTGGCCCGTCGCGACGACGAGCCCCTGCTTCCACGGAACCAGCGCAACCGGCGCATTGGCCGCGCCCGAGGCGAGGGTGCCCACCACCACGGGGTCCGTCGGCACGCGTGCATCGACGTAGCGCGCCGCCCCAGTCGCCGAGAGCGCAGGCACGGTGGGCTGGCAGCCCTGCGAGTCGGCCGCGAGCGGGACGAGGGTCGTCTCGAGCGCCCAGAGTCCCTGCTGCGTGGGCATCACCCGCGAGACGAGGCTGGCCGGCTCGGGCCGAGCCCTGCCCTCCGTCTCGACGAAGAGGCCCGTCACCCCTCCGTCGCCGCGTCCTCGCAGCAGCGTCACACCCGACAGCCCGTTGGCCAGGAAGAGCCGGCCCTGCCGGGAATGGAGATCGAGCGAATCCGGCGAGAACTCGAGGCCCTCCCGCAACTGCTGGTTGCGTGCGAGCCGGTACACGGCCTCGTCCGCCAGCGCGTTGGGTGTCGAGACAGGAAGCGCTGCCTGCAACCGCGGTCGCCCGGCCATGCCGACGTCGAACGAGGCAAGGCGATAGGACTGAGTGACGGTGCCGGCACCAGTCAGCGGGCCGAAGTACGGCTGCAGGTAGGAGTTCTCCCCGGTCGACCCTGCCGCGGCGTGAAGGAGGCCGGGGGTGGTGTCGTCCTCGACGAGAGTGCGCGGGGCCAGGCCGGGCGTCAGCTCCTCGGTGACAAAGGGCAACCCGTACGTGAGGCGGTTGGGGAGGGTGAACTGCTCAGTCCCGTCCCCGGTGGTGACTTGTACGGCCACGCTGCCGAACGAGTTGGGAGGCGCAAGCGCCGTGACGACTGACGAGGACTCGACGGACACGGAGGTGGCCTCCAGCCCGCCGATGCGCACGCGCAACGCCCCTGCAGGGTCGAGCCACGCCGGCAGCAGGCCTGCGCCCGTGAGGCGAACAGAACTGCCCCCGCGGGG
The DNA here is from genome assembly GCA_016793095.1 of Myxococcaceae bacterium. Lineage (GTDB taxonomy): Bacteria > Myxococcota > Myxococcia > Myxococcales > Myxococcaceae > Xiheimicrobium. The sequence continues at coordinate 20,587 of JAEUJQ010000047.1, forward strand.
GTTGAGGAAGGCCGGGGCGGCGGTGCTGAGGGACAGTGGCTGACGATACAGATAGCCGCCAGCGCGCACGGCGAAGAGGCCGCTCGCGGCATTCTGCACGACGACGTCAGCGAGGCCGGCCGTGCCCGGCGGCGTCGTCACCTGGAGGCGCGAGCTGGAGCGCGCCAGAACAGGCGCTGGCGCGCCACCGATGAAGACGAGCGCGTCGTTGTCGAAGCCTGCGCCCAGCACGTCGGCCTGCACCCCACCAGCCACCGGGCCGACGCGCGGTGAGATGAGCGCAATCGAGGGCACCGCCCCGACGGCGCGGGCGCTCCTGAAATCCACGACCAAGGGCCGCTCGAGCGCCAGCCCCGACTGGGAGCGAAGCGCGGTCGACACCGACAGCCGCATCGCTGCATCCGCGGGCAGTTGGCCTGCGGGGCGGAACAACAGCGTGCTGCTGGCCGCGCCCGCGCCCGCCTCGAGTACACCCGGTACGACAGCACCGTCGGCCGTGAGCGAGAAGGCAACGGCGGCCGTCGATGCATCAACGGCGGTGCTGAAGACGACCGAGAAGCTGGGGGTCGCGAGCGGCACCACCTGGCCTGCGGCGACGGTTGCAGAGAGCGGGACGAAGGAACTGAACGGCGCAAACGAGAACGCGAGCCCTTCCGTCATCTGGCGAACCGACCCGATTCGACCGTTGCCGTACGCGACGGCAACCGCACTGCCACCCGCCACCGTGAAGAGTCGCTGGGGCGCCTCGGGGTTGGAGACGTCCACGGCGACGAGTCCGACGCCCTCCACCGCCACCCAGGCCGTCCGACCCTGCACACGAACGTCACGAGCAAAGCCACCCACGGCTGTCGTCGAACGGACGACGAATGGCGTCGCCAGCAGGTCGACGAGCACGAGCCCCTGCGAGCCCGCGGCCACCACGCCGAGCGCGCCTTCGACGCGAACGCGTTGCGCGGGCACACTCAGTGTCCCGCTCACCCCGAGCGCCCCACGGGTCGACACCCTCGTCAGCCCCGCGCCATCGACGCGCCAGGTCTGAGGGTTTCGCGTGCCTGTTGCGACGAGCGCCACGCCGTCACCCACGGCGATGGACTGGCCTCCGCTCGCAACTGCAAGCGAGTCGACGGGAAACAGCCCTGCGCCACTCACGTCGAGCCGCGAAACTGCCTGACTCGCGCTGCCCTGAGCGAGGAGGGCCTCGTCACCCTGGCGCGCGATGCCGAAGGCGCCCAGTGGAGCGGGGCGACTCGTCGCCACGGCCACTGAGACGTCGTCGCGTGTCCCACGATGGACGAAGGTGACGTCGACGGCCGCCGCCCGCCCTTCCCACGACTGTGATCCGCCCGGCGACACCACTTGTCCGGCCTGCGTCATCCACAACCGGCTTCCACCCTCACGGGGCTGAGCAATGCTGGTGACGTCCGTCGTGGTGGCCAGAGTGGCCAGCAACCGGTCGTCGGCTCCGTTCTCGTCGCGGTCCACCAGCCCGTCGCGCTCCGAGGGCGGAATCGGCTGGCCTGCGTTCGGCCCGAATCGCTCGAGCCCAGAGAGGTCAACCGCCACCAGCCCGGCGGACGTTCCGAGGTAGGCCGTGTCTCCGAGCACCAGCGCGTCGTGCACGCGCGAAACCCCGAGGCGCACGATGGACTGTGTTGGCTGCTCGTATTCGAAGCCCGCCGCGAGGGTCGAGCTTGAGCCGGTGGAGGTGTTCGTCACCCTCACGTCGACAGGGCCAACCACGCCGTTTGGCGTCACTACCTCGATGCGCCCGATTCCCACGACGCGTACAGCTGCCGCGGGCTGGGAGCCGAAGGCCACGGCGACCCCGCCACTCGTCGCGAAGCCCCGGCCCGTCAACGTGACACGAGTGCCCCCCGAGGTAGGTCCGGACGCGGGCGACACGGAGAGCAGACGAAGAGGCTCGACATAGAGGAACGCGCCCATCCGCACGAGCTGCGGCCCCTGCGGCGACCTCACCGTCACCGCTGCGAGCCCCGCAGCCCCTGGGGGCGTCGTGAAGGACACCGACGAGCCGTCAGGGGCAACAGACTGGACGACCGCCAGCTCCCCGCCGACCCGCACCTCGCTTCCGTTGACGAAGCCCGTTCCAGTCAGCGTCACGAGCGTGCCGCCGGTGTTCGGGCCCTCCCGTGGCGACACTGAGGCAAGCGTCATCTCCCGTGCCGTCGTCCCCGAGGCCGTCGTGAAGGCGGATCGGAACGGCGCGGGCATCGAGGCCGCCGTCACCACGTCACTCAAACCGGACAGCTCGAGCCGGTATCGCGCGTTCACGTCGAGGGCGGCCGTTGGCGACACCTCGATGACGCGTCCCGTCGGCGTCACGGTCACGGGAACGGCGACCCCCAGCGCACTCCCGTCGTCCCGCACCAGGCGCACCGTCGTGGAGGTGGCATTGGAGACGACGGTGTTGAGTTCCACGCGAATCAACCGCGTGACAAGCACCGCATCCGCGTCCACTTGAGGATCGACGGCCACCACCATGGGGAACGGCATCTTCGCGGTAACGAGGGCATCGAGCGGAGGGAAGTCGGACCGGATGACGCTCGCCGCCGCCGCGACCACGGTGTCGCCCATCCATCCCAGGCCTCGCGTATCCACCACTGGGAAGAGGTCGAGCACGTTGATGGAGTTGGGCAGCTCCGGCTGGCCGAGCGCCTGGAGCTGGATGACGCCGATGGACCCATCGACGGCTCCGGCCCCCAACCCGAGGTGCACGCCAGCCGCCGCCTCCTTGAACACAAGGCGCTGCAACAGCGGTTGCACTGGCGCCACCAATCGGGCACGCGTCACTGGACTCGCGGCCACTGCCGACAGGACTCCAGAGCCAAGCCCCAGGCCGTCCCCGCCTCGCAATCGAAGTCGAGCTGCGGGCACTTCTGCCACCGTCACCGGACTGGCACGAGAGAGGTCGAGAACCAGCGTTCGCTGCGAGACTCCAGTCGTTGCGAAGACGTGCCCCCGCAGGGCGGCGATGTCCACGACCGGCTCGTCGATGGCGAGTCCATTCGAGCCAATCGGCTTCACGGCGCCGATGAGGACAGGGCGGGCAGGCTCGGCCACCGAAAAGACAGTCAGCCCCTCGGCGCCCGACGCGACGACGAGCATGTCACCCATCAGCAGCAGCGGGCCGGCCGCACCAGCGAAGGGCATCACCTGCCCCACCGTGGGCGCCGTCGGGTTGGTGACGTCGACGACCGCGAGAGACGCCGTATTCTCGCCCTCCACCTCGATGCCTCCCACGTTGCGGCCCTCGAGCGTCACCCAGGCCGTGCCGCCCTTCGTGACGACTCCGACCGGCGCGTAGGGCGGGACGAAGGACACGCCCCCCATCACCAGCGGCACGCCCGCATCGACGTTGACAACGGAGAGGCTGCCCAGCTGGCTGCGAAGCAGCAGCTCGCTGACCGAACTCGCCGATTGGGCAATGGCGGCGCCCTGCACCACCACGACACGGTCTCCCTCGATGGAGAGGTCGGTGATGAAGGACTGGTTCAGCTTTCCAATCGGCCGCACCGGCCCATCGGCCTGCGGGTCGTACCGCGCGAGCCGACCGGTGACGGACACGTCGGTGTACATGAAGCCCGCCTCGAGCCTCGAGAGGCGCCCGTCCGGGTTCTCCACCTCGATGGCAGCGGGCCCGAAGACACCGGGAGGGGTGGTCGCTGCCAGCCGGCCGCTCGACTGGACGACGACGTTCGTCGCCGCAGCTCCGTCGAAGCGCACAATGGCGCCCCGCTGGAAGCCGGTGCCCACGACCTCGACGCGCCGCCCGCCTGCAAGCGGCCCCGAGGCTGGCTGGACGTACCGGACGTCGAGGACAGGCACGTAGACGAACCCTCCGACGACACCCGCCTCCAGGCCGTCGACGTTCACCACGCGAACGAAGGCGGGCCCCTCGACGTTCGGCGGCGACACCGCCGTGAACTCCGTCGAGGAGAGGACGGCCACCGGCTGCGCCTCGAAGTCCCCGAAGAAGACGCGAACGCCCGGAGTGAAGCCCGTGCCGCGCACCGTCACCGTCGTGCCTCCCTCAACGGGGCCCTGCGCGGGGCTGACGGATGAGACAACCGGCGCACCCGCGCTGGAGGGCGCGACACGGAAGGACGACTCGAATCGACGGACGAGCGCAACACCGGTCGTCGAGCGCAGCGAAGACTCAACGACCACGAAGACCCGCCCCGACAGCGGGAGCGGCGCACCGGGCGTCAGCACCAACGTAGCGCCGCTCACCGATGCCGTCGCGGCCACGGCCGGCCCCAACACCGGGTCTCCCAGGCGGAGCGACACGGCGTTGCCGACGGAGAGTGGGTCGGGGGCAAGGTTGAAGGAGAGCGCGACGGACGTCGACGGGGTGGCTGCGTCGGAGGCCGGCGCGGGCGACACGGCGACGACAGCGAACTGCGGCAGCGCGAAGTCGCCCAACTCCGATGCGCTCACCAGCGCGATCGGCTGTCCCGCCACCAGCGACACCGAGTGCCGTCTGGGCTCCGAGAAGCGACGGGACTGGTCGAGGAAGAGGTTCGCCCGGACGAACGGCTGCAGCCCGCCGCCCCAGACGGCGCTCGCGGTGAGCAACCCCTTCACGGCGACGTCGTCCTGGTCGCGCAGCACCCCTGACGTCACCGCGACCTGTCCCGAGAACGCGACCTCCACCGCCTCCCGCATCGCCGTGTCGCGGCGGGCCGACCGCTGCGACGTCACCGAGAGGAGGCCCGGAGCCGAAGTGTCCGAGAGGTTGACGAGGGCCACTGGCGAATCGGGCGCCTCACAGCCCACCAGGGCGAGCTCGCCATCAATCGCCACCGACATCGCCCGCCCAGGCAACGCCGCAAAGCCGCGCTCGACGAGGCCAGGCGTCCGGGCGTCGAGCACGCGCAGCCCTCCCGAGTCGGAGGCGACGAGGAGGAGGTCGCCGAACATCGCCAGCCCGCGGGCGGCGCCAACGACTGGCCGCGTCGCCACCCGCTGCGGCGAAGTGGGTGCCGTGACGTCAACCACCGTCACGCCGAGCGTTCCCATGGCGACGAACGCCAGTCGGCCCCGCAGCGCGATGGCCGAGGGCACGCCGTTGGGAAGGTCGATTTGGCCGACGATGGACGGAAGCGCAGCCGTCGCGGCATCGACGAGGATGAGCTCGGGCGCTCGCTCGGCGGCCGGAGCCATCGCCACAGCCACAAGGTTGGCCAGGGGCGCGGGTGTCCCGCTCGGGGCCTCCGCGAGCGCTACCGCCACCGGCTCCCCCTGCGGCAACGGCACGCCACCCTGCCACGCAAGTGCGCCAGTCTGCCGCCTCGCCAGCCTCAGCCCCGAACTCGTCGCGACCGCAACCAGGCCGTCCGCGCGAGCGGCCATCACGTGCACCAGCGACGACTCGAGCGTCGACGAGGTGCGCATGCCGACTTCGACGTCCACCGGCTCGCTCGTTGCGCTGTTGCTGGCGCTGTCCCGCGCCCGCATCGTCAACCGACGCGTCTGGCCCGCGCCGTTCGGAACGAGCCACGGCACGGAGTAGACGGGCCGGTTCGCCACCGACGTCGAGGGCGTGGCTGTCGTGCCGATGCTGACGCCGTTCACGAACGCCTCGACGGCCGCGACGCTCGCGTTGTCCTGGGCGAACGCACGCACGGCGACGGTGTCGCCCTCGGTCACGACATCGGCGCCGGGAGGGTCGAGGAGCTGCACGTCCGGCGGCACCGTGTCGGTGACGCTGCCGACCGTCACAGGCGCAGAGGCCGTCTCCTGGCCTGCGCTGTCCACCGCGAGGGCGCGGATTGCGAACGTGCGATTGCCGCTGCCGACAGGCGGCACCCAGCGTCCCCGGAAACGGCCAGGGAAGCCGGGAACGCCAGCGGGCTGAGTCGCCGCGTCGACGCGCGCGCCGTTGACGAGGAAGACGACCTGAGCGACCGGGCCTTCGGCATCGCTCGCGTCAGCTTCGAGCACGAGGCTTCGGCCCTCGAAGACGAACGAACCTTGCGCCGGCCTCACCATCGCAACCAGCGGCGGCGTGTCTGCCGTCACCTGGAACGTGACGACATTCGAATCGGCGGACTGGCCCGTGACGTCGTACGCCCGCGCGAGGGCGAACAACTGCTGCCCGACCGCGTTGGTGGGTACGTCCCAGGGCTGCTGGAAGGGCAGAACGTAGCGACTGGCCACGGGTGCCAGCGTTCCGGGCGAGGTGCCGACGTGGAACTCCACCCGTGCGATGCCGACGTCATCGCCGGCAGTCGCCGCGAAAGTCACCGGTCGTCCGCCAACCACCTGCGCGGGCGCCACGAGTGACACCGTCGGCCGCTGGTCCGCCACGATGTCGACGGAGACCTGGGAAGTCGTGGAGTTCGCGGAGGTGTCCACCGCCGTCACCGACACCACCCACGTGGCTCCGGCCGCATTCGTCGGAACGGGGGCACTGAAGCGGAAGGGAGGTGTTGCAAGCGCTCCGACGGCGATGCCGTTGACACTCACGGAGACGGACGCGACGTCGATGTTGTCCTCGGCCTGGATGTCGACGGGCATCATCTGCCCCGCCACGACTTCACTTCCCGCAGCTGGAGCACGGATGGAGACGGTTGGGCCAACCGTGTCAGCGACGACTGAGAACGACACTGGCGCGGCGCTCGCGCTGTGCCCTCCCGTATCCACGGCGGTAGCCGACACCGTCAATTGGCGCCCCGCAGACCCGAAGGGCAGCGGCACCTCGAAGGCAAAGGGCGCACTCGACGACGTCACTGACAAAGGCCCGGTCGCGAGGCCCGCCACCACCGCATCGATGCGCGACACCGCGACGTCGTCGGCGGCCGCGATGATGACGGACGTGAAGCGCCCTTCCGTGACGCTGCTGCCATTCGTTGGGCGCGTGATGGAGATGGTGGGCGCGCCGTCTACCCGGGCCGGCAGGCGAAGGAGCGCGCTGTTCACGAGGTGCCCGAAGGAGTCGACGCCCCGCGCCTGGACCCGAAGTTCGGTCGCGGCGCCGGGGACGGGGACTCGGAACGTGAAGGGCGACAGCGCCCTCACCACCGGGAAGACGACGCCGTCCACCACCAGCGACACCGACGAGACGGCGACGTCATCGACTGCGAGGACGGCAACCTCGACGAAGTGGCCCTGCACGACGGGACTGCCGTCAACCGGCGACGCGATGGAGACGGTCGGCGGCACATCAGGCACGAGGTCGACGGCCTGCAGCGTCAGTGCACTCCAGCGCCCGCTGCTGTCCCTCGCGCGGACCGCAACGAAGTACGGCGTTGGCCCGCTTGCGCCCAGCTGCGCGAGCCGTGGGAGAGCAACCTCGATGGACTGCGGAGGGGCGTACACGTCGAAGGCCGAGCCCGCGACACCATTCACGGGCGGGAAGCCGGAGGCTGTGTGGACGACCTGGAGTCCCTGAAGCGAGGGACCCATGGATATCTCGACAGTGTCCACGAAGACGTTGTCACGGGCCTCAGCCTCGATGCGCAGCACCGTGCCTTCGATGACGTCCTGCGAAGCCGTGGGCCGCGAGATGGTGGCCTGCGGGGCGGTCGTGTCTTCGACGATGGCGTACGTCCGCTCGGCGAAGGCCTGCAGTCGCTCGGCGTCCGTCGCCACGGCGCGGAGGGTCAACACGTTGGCGCCGGCACCCCTCGTGATGAGGCCCGTCGGGACCTGGACGACTCCGCGGTAGCGACGCAGTCGCGTCAAGTCGTTGAACGGAGGCGGGAACGACGCCACGACGGCGCGAATGTCGGGGTCCTGAGCCACGGGGAGCCCTTCAGCATCGATGGCAGTCGCCTGGATGAGTTGCGCGGCCGACGCCGAAACCTGAAGCGCTGGCTGCCCATTCAAGAAGAAGTCCACGCTGGACATGTCGAGGTCGTCACCGGCGAGCGCCTCAAACACGAGCTGGATGGTGCCCTCGGGAACCTGAGCATTCACTGGAGGAAGGACGAGCCCCACGACAGGCGCCTGGGGCGGCCTCGTCTCTACGATGAGCCGGCGAGACGCCTCCCGCCCTGCTCCGTCGGTCGCGCGCACGACGAGGACGCGGGCGGTGCCAATGGCGCCCGGAGGCGGAACGAGGTTGAGCCCGGCAGAAACGACGCGCGCTCCGTAGTTCTGGTCAAGCACCGTCGCCCCGTCGAACTCCGCGCGAACCCGCGCGACCCCCACATCGTCCTCGACGAGAACTGCAAGGTGGGCGGTCTGCCCCTGCAGGAGCCTCACGAAGCCACTCGAGAGTTCGAGCTGGCTCACCTGCTCGACGGGACTCGAGAGCGAAGTGAAGGTGATGCTGGGCCCCACGTCTTCGACGACGTTGACGTATGTGGGCGCAGACTCGGTGGCGTTCCCCGCGGCGTCTGTCGCGCGCGCGACGAGGGCGACCGGCATGAGGCCGGGCGTCGCCGGCGCAAGCCAGGTGAAGGAAGGCGTCGAGAGCCCGAACCCCTCGACGCGCGAAACGAGGACGCCATCGACGAGCAACTCAGCCCGCACCACCTCGACGTCATCGCTGACCGCCGTCGCCACCTGAACCACCTGCCCAACCACCACATCCACGCCGCTGGGCGGAGCCGTCAGCACGGCGCGCGGCGAGGCCACGTCAGGCAACACCCGCTGGCTTCGACTCGAGGTGCGGCAGTGGGCTGCGGTGTCGCAGACGACGGCGGACAGCTGACTCGTCCCCCTCCAGAGCGGCGCTCTCAGCGAGAACGAAGCCGTCGAGTGGCGATTGGGCTGCACCGCCTGGCGCGTCAGTACCGTCGACAGCCGCGAGCTGCCCTCTTCGAGCGTCACCTGGGGCTGTTGTCCGGGCTCGATGGTGATCGACGCCCCACCCGTCGAGAACTCGAAGCGGACGTGCCTGACGGAGACCGACGTCGGCCAACTGAAGGCCAGTGGCACCCCGGCGCTCGTCTGGCTCTGTCGGCCCGAGAATGTCACTCCGGCGTCAGGCGTCGGCGGACTCGCTGCGATGTACGCGTACTCGGCGGTGACGGTGGTTCCCGCGGGGACGCCGACCTGCACGACGCGACCAGCCCCCGCGACAGTGGTCGCGGCCGTCACCTCCGCACGCGTCGTCGAGAGAGCGACTCGCACCTCAGACACACCCTCGACGTTGAAGGTGGCCGACAGCGGCGTGAACGAGCCCCCCATTGCCACTCCGCCATCGACCCCGTCCACGGCCGCAGACGAGAGCGCCACGGCCGCAAGACTCAGTCCGACGTCATCGGAGACAGTCGCCGCAACCGACTCTCGACGCCCTTCAGTGAAGGTCGCGCCGGAGGTGGGCTGGGTGAGCGTCACGACTGGCGCCTCATCGGGGAGAAGCTTGCAGCTCACCACGGCATTGGTTGTCCGCCCGACTGCGTCACTCGCGCTGACGACAAACGTCGTGAAGCCCCCGGCCGCAAACGACGGAATGACGACTGGCAACCTGTGCGTCAGCAGACTGCCCGTCGGGACGGGCAGCGGAGAAAGTGGGCTTCCGTCCTGAGTGGCCGCCGCGGTGGTGAGCTGCCCATCATCGCTGATGGTGATATCGAGAGAGACCGCACTCCCCTGGACGCACGTGGTTGACGAGGGGGTATCGCGAAGCGCAAGCGCGATTCTGGGCGCCTCGACATCGACGGCTGGGCGGACCTCGAGGACGAAGCGCGGCGATGTGGCGAGATTGCCCGCCAGGTCTGACACGTCGACGACGACCGGGTAGCTGCCGGGCTGCAGGCCAGCGGTCTGGAGAGTGCCGGTGAACGTCGCCCGGTAACGCTCCTCCGTGATGATGGTACCGGGGAGCGCAGGGTTGGCGACCTGCGTCGTCTCGAGCCGCCCATCCGTCGACGTGAGCACCACCACGCCAGCGTCCGCGACTCCTGCGTCGATCGTGGCGGTAGCTGAGGCAACGAAGACATCGTCGGCCGTCTCGACCCGCAGGCCGATGGACTCACCCGAGCGCACGGAGACGACACGCGCCGGCGTTCCCGGGAGGGGAAGGGTCAGCGTTGCGGTCGGCGCCTCGGTGTCAGCCGTCACGTTCAGGACAACCTCGGCCTCGCCCGTCTGGCCCGAGGTGTCGCGCGCGATGAGCCCCACTGTCGCGGACTGCCCTCTGGAGATGATGGGCGCCCGGACCGTCACCCGCTGGCGCTGAGAGGTGTCGAGTACAGCAGTGCCCGTCCCGAGAGGGCCAACGAGTGCCCCGCCCGACATTCCGACCACGGCAACCACACCCTCGTCGTCCAGCACGCTCGCCGAGACGGCAACCTCGCGTCCCTCGCGGTAGGTGGCCCCGGCGGCAGGAGTCACCAACTGGACGCGAGGCGGCTCATCGGTGGTGACGAAGAGGGACATCGTCTTCGTCGTCGACAGGCCCGCTGCGTCGCTCACCACCGCCGTCAGCGCGAGGGTGCTCCCTGCGGCGGTCGACGGAATTGCCACCTCGAAGCGGAACACCCGGTAAAGCCCATCGATGGTGGGGGCCGTGTTTGTCGTCGGGGGATGCCCAGCCGGCGTCAGCACGACGCGGGTTGGCCCCACGTTGTCGGTGGCGATGACCTCCACGGGAATGGTCCGCCCCGCAAAGACGCGCGACCCTGCGAGCGGCGTTCGGAAGGCCCCAAGCGGCGGCTCGCTGTCATCGACGACCTGAAGCGACCGTGTTGCGACCGCGGTCTGACCCGCCGTGTCCGTCACGCGAGCCTCCAACGTGACCGCGCGCGGGCTGCCGGAAACGGACAGCGCGAACTGGAAGGGCGGAACGCTCCGCCGCCCACGCTCGACGCCATCCATCAGCAGCACCACGTCCTGGACGGCGACATCGTCCTGGGCCGCGAGCGTGACGGTGACTGCCGTCCCGCTGGTGACGGAGGCGCCAACGGAGGGTGTGACGAAGGACACCGTCGGCGCCCCGTCGGCCGTGATGCCAACCTGCACCTCGGGCGCGACGCCGATGTTGCCTGCCCCATCCACTGCTCGCGCGCCCAGCCGACGCGTCGACGCGCCGGCGAGGCGTGCCGCCGGCACCACCAGGTGCGCCGCAAACGAGCCGGCCTGCCCGGGCACTGGCGAGGGCGATGTCTCGGTACCGATGACCTGCCCGTCGAGGGTGAAGTCGATGCGCGCGAGCCCGGTGTCGTCTAACGCCCCGACGCTCAGGGTGAGGCCCTGGGTCTGAGCAACGCTCGTCCCGGCCACGGGAGAGACGACCGCCACAGTCGGCCGCTGAGTGTCGCCCACGATGGAGACACTGACAGTCGCGCTGCCGCTCTGGCCCGACCCGTCTCGAGCTTCGGCCCGAACGACCGCAGCCGTCCCCGCGCGCTGGCTCGGCACCCTCCATGCGACTGTGAACGGGGCCGCGGTTGCGCGCCCGACCGGCAGTCCGTCTACGGTGTAGATAACTTCACGAACCGGCCCGCCGTCATCGAGAACCGCTGCCGTCAGGTTGACGACGGCTCCGGCGGTCACCGTCGCCTGAGCGACGGGCGTGAGGATGGTGACCTGGGGCGGAGTGTCAGCAACGAGGGCGACGTCGAGTTCGACCCGTGCCGTCTGCCCCTGCGAGTCGGTCGCGACGACCTCCAGCCGGGCCTGGGTGCCAACCCGGCTCGGCGGTGGCGTCCATGTGAGAGTGAATGAGCGCCCTCCCCCGCTCGCTCCATTCGCGCCGAGAATCGTGGTGCGGTCGACCGCCGCGCCGTCGGCGAGCAGCACGACCTCGAGCCCCAGCGCCGCAGCGTCATCGCCCGCAAAGCCCGACACCGCGAGTGGAAGCCCAGCGGTCGCGGTCGCCGTCGGCGGCGGTGGGGACGAGAGAGAGACGAAGGGCGGCGCGTCGGGCGCCAGCATGACCGCGAGCGGCACGGCGGCAGTCGTCAGCCCCTGGCGGTCCACCGCCTCCGCCCGGATGACAACGGCGGAGCCGACCCGGTTCGCGGGCGGCGTCCAGCTCACTTCCCAGAGAGGGACGACGACCGGAAACGTCGCGCCAGCAGGAGCGTTCGGTTCACAGCTCGGGTGCTGCCGCACCTCGAGGCGAGCCACAGACGCGGTGCCCGCAGGCGCATCGTCCAGACTGAAACGAACCGCCTGGAAGTCGAGATTGGACAGTGCGAAGGGACAGGCCGTCCAGTTGCCGCTCGTCACGCGCAACGTCAGCGGCGCAGACACCGGGAGCGTCACGCCGGCTGTCGGGTTCTCCCAGACCGGAGAAAGCCCGCTCACCTGCGTGCCCGCAAGGACGGTGATGGTCGCATCGGGCGACACCGTGCGGTGCCCTGCTGAGTCGACGACCGCCGCAGCAACCCGCAGGACCGCCCCCTGCGTGGGAGGGGCGCGCATGGTGAAGCGGTACGGCGTCGCGGTGCTCGCCCCGGCAGGAACACCGTTCACCAGCCACTCGACCCGCGCCACCGCCACGTCGTCCTGGGCGTGAGCGCTCAACTCGAATGACGCGCCAGCTGCCACGGTCGGCGGAGCCTGCAACTGGATGGTAGGCGCCGCGTCCTGCACGGTGACGACAGTCGAAGCAACCTGCCCTCCACTCGCAACACGCACCCGCGCACCCCCGGGCCGCAGGCCTGTCACCGCGCCGTCAACCGACACCGCGACGACGGAGACATCATCGCTCGTCCACACCGTCCCGAGGACGGGAGGCGAGACATCGACAGACGCCCCCGAAGACAGCGTCGCGATGGCGCGCAGGCGCGTGCTTCCCCCAACGCTGGGCACGACGGGCGAGGCGGGCTGCAACTCCAGCGACGAGACGCCGGAAGTCGAGTCGACGATGACGGGCACCTGACGGGCCATGCCCGCGTAGACGACGTCGAGAACCGTCTGACCGTTGCCGCGTGCAACCACGTCGCCGCTGTCAGTGACGGCGCAGACGTTCTCGTCGCGGCACCTCAGTGACAAGCCGGCGGCGGGGGCGCTCAACTCCACCTCGCCCGCGAGGGCAAACGAAGCCGTCAGGCCGATGCGAAGCCTGCTGCCGAATCCATCCCTGAGGAGAGCGGGCGAGGGACGAGGAGCAATGTCGAGCAGCGTGTCGAGCGCGTTGCCGATGAACTCCGTCAGGCTGCGGTGCGTTCGCCGCCCGTACACGTCCTGGAACGTGAGGTCAGCGATGACGACGCCATCGATGGGCAGACTGCCCGCCACCGGCACCGTCCAGGAGGCCCCTGTGGCGGAGAGGCTCCCAGCCAGGCGCCGCGTGTTCGCGAAGGACGTGGCCTGAACGTCTTTGAGGTTGCCGTTCGCAGCCCGGAGGATGGCCCCGCTCACCCCCACGACGGTTGCTTCGGCCACCGCGACCGCGCCAACGGTCTTCACCTCGAGCACCACCGCCCCATTCGACGTGGAGAGCTTCGGTTTCTCACTCACCTTTACGAGCGCCGTCGCCTGGCTCCACGAGACTGTCCTCGCAACACCGGCGCTTCCGTCGCCAGCAAGCGGCTCGGCAGTGATGGTGAGAACACCGTCCTCAGGCAGTCCGGCAGACAGCGGCGCGAGGAAGCGGAAAGGAGCGACGCCCGTCGGGTCGGGACGCAGCGAGGTGGTTGGCACCTGCGCAAACGGGCCGGCGGCCGATGTTCCCTGGATGGTGACACGCAGCGCAGCGACGTCCCCCTTGGTGAAAAAGGCGAGGTCGAGCGCGGTGTCTCCAACGCGAAGCGGACGGTGAGGAACGATGGCCTGAACGCTGCCGGGGCCCGCCCACGCCGCGACCGCCCCCAGCAGGGCCCACACCACAAATGCCCTGGCGTGGAGTCGCCTCATGGAAACGCGGCTGGGTTCACCTGCACCTGCGCCTGGGTCTTCAGTCTCTGGACGAGTTCGTCGAACACCTTTCTCTGCTGCACAGGGCCGTAGCGGTTGAGGATGGCCTGCCGCGTCTCGTCGTAGGTGGCCTCACGGGCCTCTTCCCGTTGGGTGGCGACCAGGACAGCGAGGCCCGAAGGCGTTCGCACCACTGGCGAGGCTTCTCCCGTCTTCAGCGCGAGTGCGGCAGTTGTCTCCTCGTCGGACGCCTCCGTCACCCAGCCGACGTCTCCACCGGTTGCGGCCTCAGGTCCCTCGCCCAGCGCTGCCAGCTTCGACATCGGCTCCTTCTTTGCGACGACTCGGGCACGGAGCGCCTCGGCGCGCTGCTTCAGCGCCTTGTCTTCGGGCCTCCCGCGCACCAGGAGTCTCGCCACGCGCACGCGCACCGGAGTCCGGAACTCGGAACGATGCGCCTCGAAGTACGCCTTCAGTTCATCCTCACGGGGCGGCCCCTTCGCCTTCGTCGCATCCTCGAGGAGCGCCTGAATCGCGAGCCGTTCTTCGAGTTCCCTCAGCTGCTCCTTGACCTCCGCTGTCTGCGTGAAGCCGCGGCGGCGCGCCTCGTCGTGCAGCAGCCTCTTCGCCAACAGCGCCTGGACGAATTCACGCTGGCCGTTGTCGGTCTGGAACTGCTCTCGGAGCGCGGTGGGAAGTCGCTGGGCCGCAAGGCGAACCTCGTCGGTGGTGATAACACCGCCATCCCACCGCGCGGCAACGGAGGGCGATATGGGTGCACTGGCGGCGGACGGCGACGAGCCCTGGGCACAAGAGCAATGCGCGACCGCGAACAGTACGCACAACAACTTCATCGAAACCCCTCGAAGAGCGGGAGCATCCACACACGAAGCTCCTTCGATCAATGTGGGCAAATGGCCCCATTGAGAGTCGTGGTATCCCGACGCACATGAGACTCAGGGTTGGGGCCACTGGCTTGATGGCGGTCGTGCTCGGGTGTTCGCGAAACACACCGGCACCTACCGCGTCCGACCAGGAAGACGTCGTGGCGAGGGTGGGCGAGCGGGTGTTTCGCGTGGCAGATGTCGAGTCGCGGCTCAACGCACAGCCTGGTTTCGTGCGCGCGCGGTTTTCGTCACCAGAGACAAGGCGGGAGTTCGTCGACCAGTTGGTGCGCAACGAGCTCCTGGTTCAGGAGGCCAGGCGACGCGGCCTGGACCGGGCGCCGGAGGCCGAGGCGTTGTTCGAGAAGCTGCTCGTGCAGCAACTCGTCGCCGACGTAGCACGTGCGTCGCAGCCGACGGAGGCCGATGCGCGCGCGTACTTCGATGGACACCCGGAGGAGTTCACGCGGCCCGAGCGCGTTCGCCTCGCCGTCGTCGAGTTCGGCGGAACTGCGACTGCCCCAGCGCCAGAGAAGGCCGCTGTCGAGCGTGAGGTCGCCAGGTTGCGTGCTGCCGTGGAGCCCGAGCGGACCCGGTTGTTCACGGCGCTCATCCAGGCAAGGTCGACCGACCCGTCGCGAAGCCAGGACGGCGACATCGGACCACGAACCCGTCAGGAGCTGACGCAGCAGTTCTCGGCGGAGGTGGCTGAGGCTGCGTTCGCGCTCAGGGCACTGGGAGAGATCGGGCTCGCCCCAACCGCCCGAGGGTTTGTCGGCCTTCGCCTGACCGGCCGCCAGCCTGAGGAGCGGCGTTCGTTCGAAACGGAGAAGAGCACCCTCCTTGCGCGGCTCGCTGCTGAGAGGCGCCTGAGCGTCGTCGACGAGTTGGTGAAGAGCCTGTCGAAGACCACAGTCGTCGAGGTGCGGGGTGATGCGCTCCAACGGGTCGATGCTGGCGTCCGCTGAACAGAATCAACCCAAGTCGCTCATCGACTCTCGACGACGGGTGGGTCGAAGATGTTCGCCCGGTGCCAGGCCAGGGCCGCGGGGTGACCGCGCTCGAGGCGCCGCAGTCGGAGGTCGGGCTTCATTTGCCCCTCCGGCGAACCCTTGAAAGGCGGCCTCGAATGTCCCCAAACAAGGGGTAGGCGGCCCTGACCCGCTACCCGAGCTTCGTCGCCAATCCCCAAAGGTCTCGAACGAAGACTCTAGCGGGGCCGGTCTGGTCAAGGGCCTTGCCGGCGTCGTGCTGTACTTCGACGTGATGCCAAGACAGGCACGCCAAGACATGCGCGCGGCTCTTCGTCTCGGGCGCGTGGCGGGTCGCACCTTCCGCTTCCGCGTCGACGTGAAGGCCGGCCCCTCCTGGGGCGAACTGACAGGGGTGTCACGATGAGGCTCGACTCGGAGTTCCACGTCGGCGGCCCCGTTCGCGACCCCACGCCCGAGTTCGAGGCGTGGTGGGCCAGCGAGAAGGCCTGGTACGACGCCCGGCCCACGACGTCCCAGCGCACCGCGCCCGACGCGCCGCAGCTCCACCACTCGCCGAGGCCTCGGGCTACGCGTCGCCGCGCGACGGGCACCACCGCAGCTGGGGACGATGACGACCCCGAAGCTTCCGGGGCGCGGCCACCGCAGCAGACGCGGTTCGCGAGGCCGACACGAACGACACGCCTGACGGACGCCGTCACAGCGCATGAGGTCCTGACCGTCGACGAGGCTGCGGCCTTGCTGCGCGTGAACCCCAAGACCCTTCGGTCTGCCATCGCGACAGTCAGGTTCCCGGCGTGCGTCGGCTCGGCCGCGTCATTCGACTTTCCCGCCCCGCCCTGTTGGAGTGGCTGAGCGGGAAGCAGGCGACCTGAACGGAGAAACGCATGTCCGTCAGGCAACGTCGGTGGACGAACGAGGAAGGCCAGATGCAAGAGGCCTGGTACATCGATGTGAAGCAACGCGTGCCCGGTCGCGGTGTGGTCCGGGTGCGTCAGGCGAGCCCATCAACACCCGTCGCGGCGCAGAGAACTACGAGCGCAGTGTTCGCCTGTCCCTCCTCGACGGCTCGTGGTTCAGAAGGGAAGAGGTCGCTGTTCCGACCGTCTCGGAGTTCGTCGAGCGGTTCCTCACGTACAGCGAGAACAACAACAAGTTCAGCACGCTCGAGGCGAAACGAGCGCTGCTGCGACTCCACATCGTGCCGTTCTTCGGCTCCATGCGCCTCCACGCCATCGGCGCAGCTGAGCTGGAGAACTTCAAAGCAGCGATGCGCAAGAAGCCGTCTCGCGCTCGGGAGCTGAAGACCGATGCCTCGCGGTCGGCGGTGCTTCGACGGTACGGCCCCGAAGAGCCCAGGGCCATCAGTCCGAAGACCATCAACAATGCGCTTGCCTGCCTGCGGAAGCTGCTCTCGCTCGCCGAAGAGCACCGCTTCATCCGTCACCTGCCGCGCGTGCGGCTGCTCAAGACGGCTGAGACGCCGTTCGACTTTCTGGACTTCGACGAGGCGGAGCGGCTCGTCGAGGCGTTCGCGAAGTTCGAGCCTACCTTCCTCCCCGCAGTACTCCTCGCGATGAAGGCTGGGCTGCGACTCGGCGAACTGCAGGGTCTTCAGTGGACTGACCTCGACCTCGTCGCCGCTCGAGTTCATGTGCGGCGCAACGTGTATCGAGGGCGAGTCAACGAGACCCCGAAGGGCGGAAAGAGCCGAGCCATCGACCTGCCGCCCTCGGTCGTGGCTGCGCTCAAGTCGACACGGCACCTGAAACGGTGGGTCTTCGCCGATGAGTCAGGCGGGTTCCTCACCGAAAAGCAGTTCAACGCTGCGCTCAACCGCGCTGTGCGTCGATCAGGCATCGCGCGCGAAGAGGGCCGGGTTGGTTGGCACGACCTGCGCCATACCTACGGAAGTCACCTGGCGATGCGTGGGGTTCCGATGCGCACGATTCAGGAGTTGCTCGGTCACGCGAGTATCGTCACCACCATGCGCTACGCCCACTTGTCACCGTCGGTGACGAAGGCCGCGGTGCACGTGCTCGACGAACACCCGTGCGCAGTTGGGGCACATGCGGGGCACAAACCGGCTGACTCCGCCGAAACCCAAGCGGAATCAGCCGGTTGATTGTGGAGGCGGTGGGAATCGAACCCACGTCCGAAAGCCTTCAGCTCTAAGCCACTACGTGCGTAGTCCGCGAATCGATGACGCCACCTCGTCGTCCACGGACGGACTCCGCGATGGCCTGACTGGGAAGCTCTCGCCCCTCCTCATCCAGTCCTGGTGAGAGGCCAGCTCGCATTGGTTCGGTCGACCCTCAGCTCACGAGCCGAAGCTCAGGCGACCGTGCGTGAACCGTTTTTCAGGCGGCCAGCGCAAGCTCAACGTTGTCGTTGGCTTTTTTGGGTTTGCCCATTTGGATTTACGAGTGTGATGAGCCCACTCGGCACGCGTCTCAGGGCCTCCATGCCCCCGTCGAAGCCAGGTCGCCCCCGGTTCGGTTGGTTGTGGCGTCAGCATCGTCACCTGACGCCGAATGTCAACGGAGACGGCCCCACCCGCTCGATCTGACTCGCTTTTTTCAGTGCGCACAGATCGAATGCGCCCCGCTCGCCGTTCAAGGGGGTCTCATGCACCTGCTCCGCTTCACTGCTCTCGCAGTCCTCGTCGTGGTGTCGCTGGCGGGCGCTCCGCCCCCCGTCAAAGACCCCGCCACCACCCAGCGCGTCGGCGGCCCGACCCGCTTCCTGTCGAGCGTCTCGACCGACAAGTCCATCTACAAGGTCAACGAGACCGTCTTCGTCCGCGGCGTCGTCCTCGACGCCAACACCCACGTGCCCGCCCCCAACGGCACCCCCGCGCAGATCGTCATCAAGGGCTCGAAGGGCGAGGTCCTCACGCAGGGCCAGTCAGTCGTCCAGGACGGCGCGTTCGGCTTCTCATACCCCCTCGGCCCCGACGCACCCGGCGGCGAGTACCGCGTCGAGGCCAGAGGCGCGTGGGGCCACGCCACCGCCGTGCGCAGGTTCGAGGTGCGCGCCTACCGCCCGCCCCGCCTCACCTCGCAGATCACCTTCCTGCGCGAGGGCTACGGCCCCGGAGACTCCGTCTCGGCCACCCTCGAGACGAAGCGCGCCGAGGGCGGCATCCCCGTCGGCGCGAAGATCACCGTCGTCGCCCGCGTGGACGAGAAGGAGATCTCCCGCTCCACCACCACCGTCGACGCCTCGGGCAAGGCCAGCGTCACCTTCCCCCTGCCCAGGGCCATCGAGCGCGGCGAAGGCACCCTCGCCTTCACCATCGAAGACGGCGGCGTGCTCGAGACCGCCACGAAGACCATCCCCATCCTCGTCAGCACCGTCGACGTCGCCATGTACCCCGAGGGCGGAGACCTCGTCGCCGGCCTGCCCAGCCGCCTCTACCTCGAGGCCCGCACCCCGGCGCAGAAGCCCGCCGACCTCGCCGGCGTCGTCATCGACGAGAGCGGCGCCGAGATCGCCACCTTCCGCACCGAGCACGAGGGCCGCGGCCGCGTGAAGCTCACCCCGACGAAGGGCGCGAAGTACTCGCTCAAGATCACCGAGCCCGCCGGCATCGCGAAGCGCTTCCCCCTGCCGCCCGTCGTCACCGACGGCGCCGTCATCACCAGCCTCACCGACACCTCGCCCGCGAAGGAGCCCGTCAAGGCCACCATCGCGTGGACCGGCGATCGGCTCGTCACCGTGACGCTGCGCCAGCGCGACCGTGAGCTCGACACGGTGACGCTCGACGCCGGCAAGCAGAAGGGCGCCGACGTGTCCCTCAAGGCCGGCCAGGCCTCGGGCGTGCTCGTCGTCACCGTCACCTCGAAGGACGGCGTGCCGCTCGCCGAGCGCCTCGTCTTCCGCGAACCCGAGCAGCAGCTCGGCATCGAGCTCAAGGCCGATCGCGAGCGCTACGTGCCCGGCGCGCCCGTGAAGCTCACCATCAAGACGACCCTCGACGGCAAGCCCGCCAGCGCCGTCGTCGGCGTCACCGTCAGCGACGAGAGCGTCTTCGAGATCCTCGAGCGTCGCGAGCAGCCGCCCTCGCTGCCCGTCATGGTGCTCCTCGAGG
Source organism: Myxococcaceae bacterium (assembly GCA_016793095.1). Classification (GTDB taxonomy): domain Bacteria; phylum Myxococcota; class Myxococcia; order Myxococcales; family Myxococcaceae; genus Xiheimicrobium. The sequence goes on from JAEUJQ010000047.1 coordinate 40,335, forward strand.
CCGACGTGCAGGAGCTCGCCGACGCCCACGTCTACCTCGACCCGAAGAACCCGAAGGCGAAGCTCGCGGTCGATCTCCTGCTCGCCACCCAGGGCTGGCGCCGCTTCGCGCTCTTGAGCGTGCAGGACTTCCTCACCCGCTACGGTGACAAGGCCGAGCGCGCGCTCGCCTTCGCGCAGCCGCGGCCCCGCTACGAGGAGTTCGAAGACGCGCTGGCCGGGGCCGGGCCGCTCGCTGACGAAGGTGGCGGTCCCCGCGGTCGGCCCATGGCCATCGTGAAGCCCCGGCCCATGCCCGCGAACGCCGCGCCGCCGCCGATGCCCGCCGCCCCCGTCATGCCCGCACCACCCCAGCCCCGCCAGCCCGCGCCCGTGGTCGTCGCTGCCCGTCCCCCGCCTCCGCCCCCGCCCGCCGAGAAGCCGATCGCTGATCGACAGCGACGCGCCGATGATCCCGCTCCTGAGGCGAAGAAGGTCGCCCGGCTCGAGGCCGGCGCTGGCCTCTTCGACAAGAACATCGCCACCGGCGAGAGCATCGCGTTCCGCTCCTTCGTCTCGGTGCGCGAGTTCGCCCACCAAGTGCGGCCCGATCGCAAGCCGAACGACCGCCTCGACTTCGCCGAGACGCTCTACTGGAGCGCCGCGGTCCGCACGAACGCCCAGGGCGAGGCCACCGTCTCGTTCGGCACCTCCGACGCCGTCACCTCGTTCCGCGCGTCGGTCGGCGGCTACACCGACACCGGCGTGCTCGGCAGCGCCACCTCGACGCTCAAGTCCGTGCAGCCCTTCTTCGTCGAGCCCAAGCTGCCGCTCGAGGTCACCAGCGGCGACGTCGTGCGCCTGCCCGTCGCCTTCGTCAACGGCACGAAGGAGCCCCTCGCCAACGTCACGCTCGCGCTCGCCGCGAAGGGCGATCTCAAGTTCCAGGCGCCGGCCGCGTTCTCCCTCAAGGCCGACGCCCGCGAGCGCCGCGTCGTCGAGCTCGGCATCGGCGCCGGCACGAAGACGGCCAACCTCACCCTCACCTCGAACGCCGGCGGCTACCAGGACGTCGTCACCCGCGAGCTGAAGGTGAAGCCGAAGGGCTTCCCGGTGGAGCAGTCCACCGGCGGCCTGCTGACGGCCAACGGCAGGGCCTCGTGGAAGGTGACGCTCGCGCCCGACACCGTGCCCGGCAGCCAGGCGACGTCGATCGCCGTCTTCCCCTCGCCGGCCGCGAACCTGACCCAGGCCCTGAAGCGCCTCGTGATGGAGCCGGGCGGCTGCTTCGAGCAGACGAGCTCCACCACGTACCCGATGACGATGGCGCTGCAGTACTTCCAGTCGCACTCGGGCGTGGACGCGGCGCTCGTGCGCGACGCGCAGGACAAGCTCGACCGCGGCTACAAGCGCCTCGCCGGCTTCGAGTGCAAGCAGAAGGGCTACGAGTGGTTCGGTGAAGATCCCGGCCACGAGGCGCTCACCGCGTACGGCGTGCTGCAGTTCACCGACATGAAGAAGGTGCGCCCGGTGGACGACGCGATGCTGGCGCGCACCCGCGAGTGGCTGCTCAAGCAGCGCGACGGCAAGGGCGGCTTCGAGCGCAGGCGCCGCGCGCTGCACGTCTGGGTCGAGGACAAGGACGCGTCCGATGCGTACATCACCTGGGCGCTGCTCGAGGGCGGCGAGAAGAGCCTCACCGCCGAGGTGGCGCGCGTGAAGGACTCGGTGAAGACGACGAAGAACGCGTACGTGGTGGCGCTCGCCGCCAACGTGCTCGCGCTCGCCGGAGACGCCTCGGGCGCGAAGGACGCGATGACGAAGCTCGCCGCCCTGCAGAAGGACAGCGGCCTCGTGGGCGGCGGCACCCAGAGCATCGTCGGCAGCACCGGCGAGTCGCTCGAGCTCGAGACGACCTCCCTCGCCGCCCTCGCGTGGATGCGCCAGCCCGCCTTCGCCCTCAACGTCGAGAAGTCCATGAAGGCGCTCGCCGACTCCTGCAAGGACGGCCGCTACGGCGCCACCCAGTCCACCGTGCTCGCCCTGCGCGCCATCGTCGAGTTCGACAAGAAGAAGGCCGCCGAGCGCAAGCCCGGCAGCGTGAAGCTCTTCGTCGACGGCAAGCCGGTGGGCGGCGCGCAGAAGTACGACGGCAGCACCCAGGGCGCGATCACCTTCGCCGACGTGGGCGAGCTGATGGCGCCGGGCGAGCACACGCTCGAGCTGGTGCAGGAGGGCGGCTCGCCGGTCCCGTTCTCGATCGCCGTGCGCTCCAACCGCGTGAAGCCCGACTCGTCGCCCGACACCCGCGTGGCGCTCGACGTCAAGCTCGGCCAGGGCGCGCTCAAGGAAGGCGACGTCATCGAGGCCACCGCGCGGCTCACGAACCTGTCCGACGCGCCGCTGTCCACCGTCGTCGCCATCGTCGGCGTGCCGGGCGGCCTCGAGCCGCGCATCGATCAGCTCAAGGAGCTGGTGAAGGCGAAGACGATCGACGCCTACGAGGTGATGGGCCGCGACGTGGTGCTGTACTGGCGCGGCATGACGCCGAAGCAGCAGGTGCGCGTGCCCGTGTCGCTGCTCGCCGCGATCCCCGGGAAGTACACCGGGCCGGCCAGCCGCGCGTACCTGTACTACGGCGACGAGCACAAGGCGTGGGTCGACGGACTGGCCGCCGACATCGCCGCGAAGAACTGACGCTCGTTCATCAGGGCCACCGCACCATCACCACCTGCGTGCGCTCCTGCACGTTGCGCGTGGCGTCGCGGGCGAGCCCCGTCACCATGAAGCCGTACGTCTCACCCGAGACCGGCACGAAGGTGTCGAGCGGCGCGCGCTTGATGTGGCTGCCGTGCACCGACGAGCGGTTCTTGCAGGTCTGTCCGAAGCGCATCCACTCCCAGGTGGCCGCATGCCACCTGCCGTTCCGATAGACGAAGATCCACGGGTTCGCGTTGACGAAGGCGCCGACGTGGTTGAGGCCGGGCCACGCGCTGGCCTTGTCGTACTCGAGGCACACCTGCGAGGCGCCGACCTGCACCGTCGAGAGGTTCGCGGTCCGGGCCCAGCCAGACGCGTTGGTGTGCAGCCAGACGACGCCGGCGAAGTCAGCAGGCACCTGGGTGGGCGCCAGCGTGCAGCCGCTCGCCGGGTTCCCTGTGTAGCCGCCGAGGCAGGCACACGCGGCGGCGGTGCACCGCGCGTTCGCCCCGCAGCTCACGCCCGCGCAGGGATCGACGGACGGATCCGCGACGCAGGCCGCGCCCTCCCGGTGGTACCCGCGATCACAGACACACTCGGGGGAAGGCGCGGCGACGCAGCGCGAGCTCGGGCCGCAGGCGAGGGCCGCACAGGGATCGGTCGCCCCAGCGTCTCCCGGCAACGACCCCGCGTCCGGCGTGGTCGTGGGCGCGCCCGCATCGAGTGGGGAGACGGAAGCAGGCTCCCCACCAGCGTCGGCTGACTCGCTCGCCACCAGGTCGTCGTCGCGCGCGACCTCGACGAGGCCCTCGCCGCACGCGAGGAGGAGCACCAGACAGCTTCCCAGAACCTGAAGACGCACCGTGACCTCCAGCGGGCGTCCATCGCAAGCGCTGTACCCACGAGCGGCGTGCCGCTGAGGCTGACCGATGGCTCCGATTCCAGGCGCTTAGGGGCGCTCCGCCTGTGAAATGCAGTGATCGGTGGAGCACCGCCTCGCGCTCCGGGTGGCCAGACACCAACCCGTGCCGGCGACCATCGACGACGAGCGCACCCGGGCGCAGCTGCCCGAGATCGACGCGATCGCGAGCTGAGCGAGCTACTCCCGGGTGTCGTCGACGTGGTTGTGCGGCGCGCCGGGAGCGACCGGGACGCCGTTGATCGTGCGCGCCTTCGTGGACACCGACCAGACGTCGATGGTGTCGTCGTTGTCGATGTTGCCCGCGGCGACGATGGTGATCGCGCAGTCGTCGGGGCACTTGCCGGTGACGCCCACCTCGTTCATCAGCTCGGCGGGGATCCCGCGCTCGAGGGCGTCGTTGTCGAGGTTCGGGTAGCGCGCAGCGTCGGCCTTCACGCCGGTCGCCTCCTTCGAGAGCTTGCCCGACTCGGCGAGCTCGCCGTCGGCGCTGAAGGCGATGAGGTAGCGGTTGCCGCGCTCGGGCGAGAAGCCCACGGCCTGGGGCGAGGTCGAGTACGCCTGGTTGTCGGCGAAGTACATCTGCTCGGCGGAGAAGGCCGACTTGAGCTGCATCTTCGCCTCCGACTGCTTCGCCCTCGACTGGAACTTGATGAAGTTGGGGATCGCGATGGCCGCGACGATGCCGATACACGGGCACAGGAGCGCCACCGCGACGATCGCGATCACCACGGCAGAGACACCGCTCTTCTTCGGCTGCTGAGGCGGCGGGGCTGGCATCGGGTTCGGGGTCATGGCGGCGCACCGTAGGCAAGGAAGCGCACGCCGTCGCGCTTGAAGCACCCTGCCGCTGCCGCTACGCGTCGAACATGCGCACGCTGCTGCTGTCTCTCTGTCTCGCGTTGCCGGCCGCCGCCCAACCGCCGCCGCCGCGCGCCTTCCCCTGGCCGATCACCACCACCACGCTCAGGAACGGCCTCACCGTCATGCGGGTGCCCTTCGCCTCGCCCGGCCTCGTCGCGTACTACACGGTCGTGCGCGTCGGTTCGCGCAACGAGGTGGAGCCCGGCCACACCGGCTTCGCCCACTTCTTCGAGCACATGATGTTCCGCGGCACGAAGCGCTTCCCCGAGGGCGCGCGGTCGGCCTTGCTCGGCAAGCTCGGCTTCACCGAGAACGCCTTCACCAGCGACGACGTCACCGTCTACACGATCAACGGCCCCGCGACCGCGCTCGACACCCTGGTGGACGTCGAGGCCGATCGCTTCCGCAACCTCGAGTACGCCGAGGAGCCGTTCAAGACCGAGGCCGCCGCGGTGCTGGGCGAGTACAACAAGAACGCCGCCAACCCTGCGCTCAAGATCGAAGAGGCCGTGCTCGGCGCGGCCTTCTCGAAGCACCCGTACCAACACACCACGCTCGGCTTCGTGGAAGACATTCGCGCGATGCCGACGCGGTACGAGTACTCGAAGCAGTTCTTCAAGCGCTGGTACACCCCCGACAACTGCGTCGTGGTCGTCGTGGGAGACTTCGACGACGCGAAGCTGATGAAGGCGATCGAGGCGCAGTACGGGCCCTGGACTGGCAAGGCGGCGAAGCTGACGATCCCCGCCGAGCCGCCGCTCGCGGGGCCGCGCGAGGCGAAGGTGACGTGGACCTCGCCGACCCTGCCGCGCACCGCGCTGCACTTCCGTACCCCCGCGAGCACCCTCCGGGCGAAGGACGGCGCGATCATGACGGTGCTGGCGCAGTACCTCGCGGGGCCGACGTCTCCGCTGTTCAAGTCGCTCGTGCTCGACAAGCAGCTCGTCGATCGCCTCGACCCCTCGTACTTCGATCACCGCGACCCGTTCCTGTTCGGCCTCGAGGCGAAGCTGAAGGACGAGCGCCACCGGGCCGAGGTGAACGCCGCGCTCCAGGCCGCCATCGACGAGGTGATGAAGTCGGTGGACGACCAGCGGCTCGCCGACATCCGCGATCACCTGCGCTTCGGGCTGTTGATGCAGCTCGAGTCTCCCGACGAGGTCGCCGAGGCGCTCGCCTGGGCCACCGGCATCTTCGGCAGCCCCGAGGCGCTCGAGCGCCAGCAGCAGCAACTCCTCGCCGTCACCGCGAAGGACCTGGTGGCGTTCGCGAAGACACACCTGACCGCGAAGAACCGGGTGACGCTCGAGTTCACGGTGAACGTGAAGGAGGTGAAGTGATGCGCTGGTCACCTGCCCTCGTCCTGCTCGCCGCCTGCGCCACCACCCAGCCCGCGGCCCGGCTGGAGCCGACGCCCGTGAAGCCCGTGGAGGCTGCTCCCGCGACGCCGCCGCTCCCGAAGCCGCTCGCCTCGTTGCCGCCGCTGAAGCTGGTGGTGCTGCCGACGCCGGGCACGCCGATCGTCAGCCTGCGCCTCGTCTTCCGCGCCGGCGCCGTCGACGACCCGAAGGGCAAGGAGGGCCTCACCGCGCTCACCACCCGCCTGCTCGTCGAGGGCGGCACGAAGACCCTGTCGGCCGCCGAGCTGAACGACGCGCTCTTCCCGATGGCCGCCGAGCTCGAGAGCGACACCGACAAGGAGCTCACCGTCGTCGCCGGCCGCGTGCACCGCGAGCGCCTCGAGCGGTTCCTGCCGATCTTCGCGGAGACCGTCGCCGCGCCGCGCCTCGACGCGAAGGAGCTCGAGCGCCTCAAGACCGAGCAGCTCAACGTCGTGCGCAACCGGCTGCGCAGCGAGAACGACGAAGAGCTCGGCAAGGTGACGCTCGACGCGCTGCTCTACGACGGGCACCCGTACCGGCACGCGAACGTGGGCACCGAGTCAGGGCTGCTGGCGATCACCCTCGACGACGTACGGCATCAGTGGCGGCGCTGCTTCACGAAGGCGCGGCTCATCGTCGGCGTCGCGGGCGCGGTGGACGACGCGCTGGGGACCCGGGTGGTGAGCGCGCTGGGCGGCCTCGCGGCTGAGGGCGACCTGCCGCTCGTGATCCCCGCGCCGCCCGAGGTGAAGAACCAGACCGTCATCGTGCGGCGCGACACGAAGTCGACCGCGGGCTCCTTCGGCTTCTCGTGGCGCACGCGTCGCGACGATCCCGACTTCCCGCTCGTCTTCCTCGGGCTCTCGTACCTCGGCGAGCACCGCCAGGAGCACGGCGTCCTCTTCCGCGAGCTGCGCGATCGCCGCGGCCTCAACTACGGCACCTACGCCTATGCGGAGCACTACCGCCAGGACGGGTGGAGCTCGATTCCCCGGCCCAACATCGCCCGCACCGTGCAGGATCTGACCCTGTGGCTGCGGCCCGTCGAGGCAAAGGACGGGGTGTTCGCGACGCGCGGCGTCCTCTACTTCCTCGACGAGACGCTGAACCGCCCCCTGCCCGCCGAGCGCTTCGAGACGGCGAAGGGCTTCCTCACCGGCGCCACCCGCATCTGGACGCTCACCGATCAACGGCGCCTCGGCTGGGCCATCGACGAGCTGGTCTACGGCACGCCCGGTCACCTCGACCGCGTGCGCGCCGCCATCGCGACCGCGACCGCCGAGGACGTGCAGCGCGCCCTGAAGAGGGTGCTGGACCCCGCGGCGCTGAACTTCGTCTTCGTGACGAAGGACGCGGAGGGCCTGCGTGACGCGCTGACGAGCGGCGCGCCGAGCCCCATCAGCTACGCGACGCCCCGGCCGGCCGAGGTGCTCGAGCAGGACAAGGCCGTCGAACGACAGCCGCTCCCGATGACGAAGGACCGGCTGCGCCTCATCGAGGCGAAGGACGTCATGCGCTGAACCGGCCTGTAGCGGCCTGTGTTTTTGGGTGCACCCGTCAGGGCAGGTATAAGGGTCGAGATGCCGCGCCTTGCCGGAGCCCTGCTCGCGATGTGTCTGCTGGCGCTGCCCGCGCGCGCCGATGATCCGTTCGCGCGCGGCTTCGACGCGGTGCCGCTCAAGCTGACGCCGACCGCCAACTCCGGCCTCCAGCTCGACGGGGCCGAGCTGCGCCCGAAGCGCTCCTGGCAGCTCCAGGCCCTGCTCGATCTCAACTTCGGGATCCTGGGCCTCAAGCTGGGCGATCAGCGCCTCGGCGATCTCATTCCGTTCCGCACCGATCTGCGCATCGGCGGCAGCTACCAGCTCCTCGATCGCCTCGAGGTCGGCGGTGAGCTGCCCATCGTGCTCCAGGCCAACGCGTTCAAGCTGCTCACCGACCAGGGCTTCCCGCAGGTGGCGCCACGGGCGCTGGGCCTGGGCGCTCCGCGGGCGATCGCGCGGTTCCAGCTCCTCCGCCAGTCCGAGATCCCCATCCTCAGCCTCGCCGCCGTCCTCGAGGCGCGCATTCCGATCGGCGACGGCTTCAGCTTCATGGCCGATCGCGGGTTCGTGATCTCACCCCGCCTCGCTGCCGAGCGCCGCTTCGGCCCGGTGCGCGTGCTCGCGAACGGCGGCTATCGATTCCGCACGGCGCCAGGGCAGTTCCTCAACCTCTACGTCGGTCACGAGTTCCTGCTCGGCGGCGGCGCCATCGTCGAGCTGCCCGACTTCGGCCGCTTCGCGCAGAACCAGCTCCTCGCAGAGGTGAACCTCGCGACCCCGACCGAGGCGCCCTTCACCTTCCGTGACGCCGAAGCGCTCAAGACGCCGCTCGAGCTGATGCTCGGCGCCCGCACCACCTTCGCGAAGCACTGGAGCGCCCAGCTCGCCCTCGGCCGCGGCCTCGGTCAGGCCGGCTACGGGCGCGAGGCCTTCCGGGTCGTGCTGGGCCTCCGCTACGAGCACGTCGCCGAACCCGATCAGGACGGCGACGGCATTCCCGACGTGAACGACGCGTGCCCCGAGGTGCCCGAAGACAAGGACGGCAAGGAGGACGCCGACGGCTGCCCGGAGGACGATCCCATCGTCGACAGCGACAAGGACGGCATCCCCGACTCGGTCGACGGCTGCCCCGAGGCCCCCGGCCCAGGCCCGCTCGATGGCTGCCCCGACAAGGACGGCGATCAGATCCCCGACAACGTGGACAAGTGCCCCGAGGTCATGGGCACGCCCGAGCTGCAGGGTTGCCCGCCGCCCGAAGAGGAAGAGCCCGTGGTGCTCGAGTCCGAGCGCCTGCGCATCAAGAACCAGATCCTCTTCGAGTTCGGCTCCAACAGGATCGACCCACGCTCGTTCCCGATCCTCGACGAGGTGGCGAAGGTGCTGGCTGCGAACCCGACCGTCGGCCCGGTCTTGATCGAGGGCCACACGGACAACATCGGCCCGCGCGCCTTCAACATCGATCTCTCGCGGCGCCGCGCAAAGGCCGTCGAGGACTACCTCGTCGGGAAGGGCATCGAGCAGAAGCGGCTGCGCTCGGACGGCTTCGGCTTCGATCGGCCCATCGTGCCCAACGACACGCCGCTCAACCGCGCGAAGAACCGGCGCACCGAGTTCCGCCTCGTCGACGAGATCGAGACCGACAAGACCGCCAAGCCCGCGCCGAAGCCCGAGGCCGCGAACGCGCCGAAGCCGGCTCCCGCGCCCGCGCCGGCTCCCGCACCTGCGCCGGCCCCGAAGCCTGCACCCGCGCCGGCTCCCGCACCCGCGACACCCCCGAAGCCTGCACCCGCACCCGCGCCGAAGCCGTAGCGGTCAGCCGGTGCGGAGGGCCGCTTCGAGGGTCGTCTTCGCCTTCACCTGCCGCTCACGGCATCGTCCAGCCACTTCTTGACCTGCCACTCGAGGACCCGACCGCGGGCGACGTTCAGCACCTTGCCCTCGCGATCGAGCACGTAGGTCGTTGGCAGCGCCTGCACGTCGAACGCGAGGCGAGCCTGGTCATCACCGAGCACGACGAAGGGCTGGACGGCGGGGTACCGCTGGAGCCAGCCCGGAACGGACTCGACGGCGTCGCCCGGGTCCTCGAGGTTGGCCGCCACGAAGACGACGCCGCGCGACTCGTACGCCTTCGCGAGGGCGACCAGCTCGGGCATCTCCTCGACGCACGGCGGGCACCAGGTCGCCCAGAAGTTCAACAGCACCACCTTGCCGCGGTGGCTGGCGAGCGACACCGGCTGGCCCTCGAGGCGCGTGAAGCTGACGTCGGGCGCGACCTGACCGGGCTCCAGCCCTCCCCCAGCGAAGAACTCGTGCACCGCGAGCGCGGCCGCCACCGCGAACAGCCCGCCCACGATGACGGTGTTGCTCAACTGCATGCGCGACGGCGGGCGTTGGTCGCTCATCGGCCCTCCCCCAGCACCTGCACCACCGCCGAAAGCCCACGACGGGTCAGCAGGCGCAGCCACGGGCGCCGCTGCACCACGCTCGCGAGGGCGGGCCCGTGGCGGTAGTAGGCCTCGACCAGGCGGCGACCTGCGGGGCGCGTGAGCAGCGCCTCGTCGCGGAAGCGCCGGAGCACGTCGAGCTCGGGCGAGCCCTCTCCGAAGGCCACCGTCGCCACGAAGCACGGCCCGGTGGACGAGAGCCACAGCACGCGCGACGAGCTCAGGTTCAGCACGCCGCGGAGCACCGAGCGCGGCAGGTACAGGAAGGCGATCAGGTCGTTCCGGGCCACCTGCAGCTCGCCGGCGTTCGAGTCCTCGACCTCGAGGCGGGTCTGCGGTCCGGCGAGCTCGGTGAGGCGGAACGAGTAGGTGCGCCGCTGGTTGCGCCTCGTGATCTCCACCGAGCGCACCTCGGCGAAGTACCCCGTCCACTGCGCCGCGCAGTGTGTGCAGCCGAACTGGTGCGTCGCCACCCGCGGCGAGAACGTCACCTCGCTCACCTTCCTGCACGACGGGCACGGCAGCTTCACCGTCAGGGTGCGCTCCGGGCGCGGATCGAAGCGGCTCTGCCGGGTCTGCGGGTCGAACACCTTCGGGCGCGCCTCGTCCGAGAGGGCGTAGAGCCGCCGCCGCCCCGACGCGAGCTGCTCGAGCCGCTGCGCCTCCACCCAGCTCACCTCCGCCAGCTCGACCCGCCCGCCGGCGATGTGGTGCAGCGTGCTCAGCCACGCTTCGAGCGCGCTGCTCCAGGCCATGTCGCCCGACTGGTACGCCCGCGCCAGCAGCCCCTCGCCATCGGCGATCAACGCCTGCGCCTGAGCGCGCGCCGGGTCGTCGCGGCGGCGGTACACCGGCGGGTCGGGCAACTTGGCGCAGAAGGCCACCGCGTCGGCGCGCAGCAGCTCCGAGACGTCTCCGGGCACGTGAGGCAGCTTCGCCGCCGCCTCCTTCGCCCGCGCTCTCGACGCCTCGATCGTCATGCGTCGCTTCTACGTAACAACGCGCCCGACCGGCACCGATCCCTCACCGCCAGAACGGCCTGCCGCAAACTCGACGCGCATGTGGGACCATGTAGGCTCGCGGCATGAGAACCCTCATCATGCTGGTGTGGACCGTGAGCTGCGTTGGCGTAGGCATCGCGGCGGCGACGGTGGACGTGGGAGGACGCACGCCGTGGGAGCACGCGCGCAAGGCGTGGCACAGCGAGGGTGAGAAGCGCGTCGGCGAAGCGAAGGAGCACGCGAGCGAATTCGTCGATGACGTGAAGAAGAAGGTGACGACCACGGTGAAGGACGCCCAGGAGCGCCCGCTCGATCGTCACTCGGCGTCCGAGCGCGACGCCCTCGACAAGCTCATCGCGAACCGTCAGCGCGACCCGAAGTGACCCGTCGTACGTGCTCGAACGCCGACAGCCACAGCTCGGCTTCACGCTGTGACAGGTGGTGCTTGACGAGCGACCGGCTGAGCTCTCCCAGCACGTGCTGAGGCGCCTGCGGGTTGAGGAAGTCGCAGGCCAGCAGGGCGGCCTCCAGCTTCGCCTCGAGCGCCTTCACGGTGCCCAGGGCCGCGCCGGGCTCCCGCGGCTCGTCCTCGTGCACGGCGTGTCGGGAGCAGAGGTACAACAGCACGCCCGCCGCCTGCGCGACGTTCATCGACGGCTGCGGCCCGGGCGTGGGGATGACGATCACGTCCTGGCAGCGCGCGAGCTCGTCGTCCGACAGGCCGCGCTTCTCCCCGCCCAGCACCAGCGCCACCGGCCCGCGACCCGCGTGCTCGGCGAGGCGCGCGACGCCCTGCTCCGGCGTCAGCGCCGTGCGCCGCTTGAGCCCCGTGCGAGACGTGGTGCCCACCGCGTAGACGACCTTCGCCAACGCCTCGTCGAGGGTCTGCGCGACGGCGAAGGTGTCGAGCACCGACTCGCCCTTCACGCCCAGCTTGTCCGCGCCCCGGAAGTCGTGCGTGACGGGCTCGGAGAGGATCAACTGCGACATGCCGAAGTTCGCCATCACGCGCGCGATCGACCCCAGGTTCTCGGGCGAGCGGAGCTGGTGGCAGATCACCACCGGCCGAAGGGGCAGGACCGGGCTTTCACTGGCTGGCGCCATGGGAGATCGGTATAGTGCAGGAGCCGTGAAGCGCCTGCTCCTGATCAGCCTCCTCGCCCTCTCCGCCTGCGGTGTGGGCAACCTGCCTGCCCGCGCCGTCACCTCCAGCCAGGCCCTCGCCGGCACCGCCGAGTGGCTCGAGTTCGAGTCGCCCGCGATGCGGCAGGAGCTGTTCCGCGACGTGGTCCGCTCCTCCGCGACGCAGCAGGGCCAGGCCGGCACCGTCCTCTTCCCCTTCATGCAGGACGGAGAGCTCAAAGGCGCTCCCGCCCTCGACCTGCGCGCCGACCTCCTGCAGGCCCCTGACGCCGGCGTGCTGCAGCTCACCTTCGACACCCGTGGCGATCGGTTCACCGAGGACCGCCGCGAGGCCTTCCAGGGCCTCTCCGAGCGCGAAGCCACCGAGCTCGTCGCCCGCTCGCTGCTGCACCGCTGGAGCGTGAAGACCGCTGCCCCGGTGCTGGTGATTCGAGCGCCCGGCGCGCCCTACGCCGCCGCGTGGATCGACGGCGCCCTGCGCATCAACCCGGCCTTCGTGTACATGGCCGCCGCACCCGCCGCCGCGCCGACGAACTGATCGCCGCGCCCGTGCGGCCGTTGCGCTAGAAGCCGGCCCATGCCGGTCTCCGATCAGACGCTCCACCAGCAGCTCGCCCACACCCTCTCAACGACGGACTTCCCCGCCCTCGGCGAGAAGTACCAGGGCAAGGTGCGCGACACGTACCGGCAGGGCGATCGCCTGGTGCTGATCACCACCGACCGGCTCTCCGCCTTCGATCACGTGCTCACCACCCTGCCCTTCAAGGGCGACCTGCTGAACACGCTGGCGTCCTTCTGGTTCAAGAAGACGGCGCACGTGGTGAAGAACCACGTCCTCGACGTCCCCGATCCGTGCGTCACCGTCGCGCGCCGGGCCGAGCCGTTCGCGATCGAGTTCGTCGTGCGCGGCTACCTCACCGGCAGCCTGTGGCGCGACTACGAGGCGGCGCGTGATCCCTATGGCCTCGCCCTGCCCCCCGGCCTGAAGAAGGACTCGAAGTTCCCCACGCCGATCCTCACCCCCTCGACCAAGGCCCCCATCGGCACCCACGACGAGCCCCTGTCCGAGGCGCAGGTGCTCGAGCGGAAGCTGGTCTCGCCGCGCGACTGGCAGCGGGCGAAGGAGGCGGCGCTGGGGCTGTTCGCCGAGGGGACGAAGCAGGCGGCGGCGCAGGGGCTGATCTTCGTCGACACCAAGTACGAGTTCGGCCGCATCGGGGACGAGCTGGTGGTGATCGACGAGATGCACACGCCCGACTCGTCGCGCTTCTGGCGCGCGCAGGGCTACGAAGAGCGGCTCTCGAAGGGCGAGGGCCAGGTGATGCTCGACAAGGAGAACCTGCGCCAGTGGCTCATTCAGGAGCGCGGCTTCTCGGGCCACGGCACCCCGCCGGCGATCCCCGACGACGTGCGCGTCAGCCTCTCGCAGAAGTACGTGACCGCGTTCGAGACGATTACCGGGGCCGCGTTCAACCCGGCGGTCGGCAGCGTGGCCGCGCGCCTCGAGAAGAACCTCAGGGCTGCCCGGCTGCTCTGATCAGGGCGCCCAGCCGATGCCCGAGTTCCCGCTGTGGAACAGGTCGGGATCGAGCTCGGAGCCGATCAGCCCGTCATCGTTGGCCGGTTGACGCGCCCAGGGCAGCGGCGACCACTCGGAGGGATCGACGAGCACGAGCTCTTCGTGCTCCCTGGCAGTCACTTCATCACCAGCGGCATGGAGGATGGCGGCGGTCAGGCTCATGGCGAACGTCCCATTGCAAGGCGCCGTCCAGCGCGGGCCATGCGGAACGTCACGCCTGCGCGAGGGTCGGGGCCACCGCCAGGGTCAACGCCGACTCAGGCGCCGAAGACACGGCGGAAGATCGAATCGACGTGGCGCAGGTGGTGGTCCGGCGTGAAGCAGGCCTCGATGTCGGAGGCGCTCATCACCTTCAGCAGGTCGGCGTCCGCCAGCAGCGAGGTCTTGAACGGCACGGCCTGCTCGAAGAAGCGCATCGCGTTGCGCTGGACGATCACGTACGCGGCCTGCCGATCGACGCCCCGCCGCGCGAGCTCGAGCAACAGGCGCTGGGAGTGCACCACCCCGCCGAGCAGGTCGAGGTTCTTCTGCATGTTCTGCGGGTAGACGGTGAGGTTCTCGATGAGGCCCGCGAACCGGTGCAGCATGAAGTCCGCCACCACCGTCGCGTCGGGCCCGATCACCCGCTCGACGGACGAGTGCGAGATGTCGCGCTCGTGCCACAGGGGTACGTTCTCCCACGCCGTCATCGCGTAGCCGCGCAGCAGCCGCGCGAGCCCCGAGAGGTTCTCGGACAGGATCGGGTTGCGCTTGTGCGGCATCGCCGAGCTGCCCTTCTGCCCCGCGGTGAAGGCCTCCTCGACCTCGCGCACCTCGGTGCGCTGCAGGTGGCGGATCTCGACGGCGAACTTCTCGAGGCTGGCGCCCAGCAGCGCGAGCGCCGAGAAGTACTCCGCGTGCCGATCGCGCTGGACGATCTGGCTCGACGCGGGCGCGGGCGAGAGGCCGAGCGTCGCCATCGCGTGCTCCTCCACCGCCGGCGGCAGGTGCGCGAAGGTGCCGACGGCGCCGCTCAGCTTGCCGACCGAGATGGTGCGCTTCGCCGCGACCAGCCGCTCCCGCGCGCGGCCGAGCTCGTCGTACCAGATGGCCAGCTTGTGCCCGAAGCTGATGGGCTCGGCGTGAATGCCGTGGCTGCGGCCCACCATGGCCGTGTGCTTGTGCTCGAAGGCGCGCTTCTTCACCGCCTCGCGCGCGCGGTCGACGCCGGCGATGATCCGCTCCATGGCGTCGCGGAGCAGCAACGCCAGCGCGGTGTCCAGCACGTCGCTCGACGTCATGCCCCAGTGCAGCCAGCGGGCCTCGGGCCCGATGCGCTCCTCCATGAAGGTGAGGAAGGCGATCACGTCGTGCTTCGTCGTCTTCTCGATGGTGTCGATGCGCTCGACGTCGGCGGAGGTGAAGTCGCCGGCCTTCGCGCGACACGCGGTGAGCGCCTGCTCCGGCGCCAGCCCCTGCTTCACCAGCCCCTCGAGGGCGGCCAGCTCGACGTCGCGCCAGCGCCGCAGCCGCTCCTCCGGCGTCCACAGCGAGGTGAGCTCCACTCGGGCGTAGCGCGGGATCATGGCCGCGCACGTACACCCGCGGCGGGCGTCTTCCAACGCTCAGTTGAGCGCGGGCCTACTCCACCGCCTTGACCGACAGGTTCTGCCGCGCGCCGAAGAGCAGCACGTCGTGCGAGAAGGTGTCGGGCAGGCCCAGGCGTCTGGCCGCCTGCAGGTTGACGTGCAGCTCCACGCCCTCGGGCGTCGCGACCGCCAGCGCGCCGGGATCGACCTTCTCGACGACGATGCGGTTCGCCACCCGGCCTGCCTGCAGCCCGACGGAGAGCGGCGCCGGCGAGAGCGCGAAGAGAGCTCCCTGCTTCACCTGCGCGGGGGCGAGGCCGACGACCGGCAGCGACTCCTCGCGTGAGAATGACAGCATGCGCTCGACGACCGCCGCGTTCCCGACGGTCTTGTCGGACATGACGACGAGCGCGTCGATGCGACCCTTCGCTCCGGCGAGCGCCTTGTCGAGCTTGGTCGGGTTGTCGATCTCGATGCCCACCAGGGACAGGCTGCGCGACTGGGCGAGCTGGGTCGCCTCGTCGATGAAGGCCTTCGAGAAGCGCGGGTCGTAGACGATCCCGACGCGCTTGACCTTCGGCAGCAGCGTTCGCAGGGCGGTGAGCTCGAGGGTGAGATCGCTCGTGAGCGCGATGCCCGTCGTGTTGGAGCTCTCGAGATCGTACTTCTGGAAGTACGGCACCATCACGAAGACGATCGGCACGTCGGAGAACTGCCGGCGCGCGTTGACGGCGGCCGCGGGCCCGATGGCCAGCACCAGCGCTGGCGGATCCTGCGCGAGCTTCTTCATCGCCTTCTGGGCTGCGTCGGCGCCCTCTTCGAGCAGCAGATCGGTGACGTCAGCCTTCACCTCGGCCGAGAAGCCAGCGGTCACCTGCGAGTAGGGGCCGAGGTCCGCCGACTTCACCACCGTCACGCGCGGACGAGCCTCGCTCGACAGGGCCGCAACGAGGACGACGGCGGGCAGCAGACGCATCATCGCTGATCGGCGCAGCAGCGGAAGCCCACCTCGGACGACTTGTTGAACGAGCTGCCGTTCTTCCGCGCCGAGCAGCGCACGGCGTAGTCGCCGCTCGCGAACGAGCCGCCCTTGATGATGCGCTCGTTGGTCCACTCCGCGACGTTGCCTGACATGTCCGCCAGGCCGTACCCGCTGCGGCACTTCGCGAAGCGGCCAGCGGGCGCGAGCGTGCGGCCTTCGCCCGAGTCGTCTTCGGTGTTGCAGGCGTTGGCGTCGAAGGCGTTGCCGAAGGGCCAGCGCGCGCCGCCGGGGCCCTTGCACCCCTTCTCCCACTCCGCCTCGGTGCAGAGCCGCTTGTTCTGCGACTCACACAGGCGACGCGCGTCCGCGAACGCCACCGCGACGGTCGGCGCGACGCCGCGCTTGTTCGGGTACTCGTGAACGTCCATGCAGTACGCCGGCACCTCGACCGCCGAGAGCACCTTCTCGTCGAAGCCCATCATCGGATCGTCTCGCGGCGTGCCCATGCGGAAGACCCCCGCAGCGATGGCGCGCATGCCCTCGGGACACGGCCCGTCGCCGCCCTTCGGCGGAGCCGCCGCTGCCAGCGCGGCCTTCTCGGCCTTCTCTTTGGCGGCCTTCTCCCTCGCGGCCTTGTCGGCGGCTGCCTTCTCGGCGGCTGCTTCAGCGGCGGCGGCCTTGTCAGCAGCGGCAGCGGCCTTGTCAGCAGCGGCCTTGTCAGCAGCGGCCTTGTCAGCAGCAGCCTTGTCAGCAGCGGCCTTGTCAGCAGCGGCCTTGTCAGCAGCGGCCTTGTCAGCGGCGGCCTTGTCGGTGGCGGTCTTGTCAGCGGCGGCCTTGTCGGCGGCGGCCTTCTCCGAGGCGGCTTTCTCAGCAGCAGCCTTCTCGGCGGCGGCTTTCTCAGCAGCAGCCTTCTCGGCGGCTGTCGCATCGATGGGCACCACCGTGGGTGGCGGATCGACGGGCGTGGTGGGCGTGGTGGCCGCGGCGAGCAGGGCAGCCTGTCGCTCCGCCTCGAGCCTGGCTGCTTCGTCCTTCTGCCGTTGCTCCTCTTCAGCGCGCTTGCGGGCCTCTTCGGCGGCGGCCGCCTTCTGACGCTGGAACAGATAGAAGCCGCCGCCCGCTCCGACTCCCAGTCCGGCGACGACGAGCAAGACGATGAGTGCCCAGGTCATCCACGAGCTGCCGGCCTCTTCCGCCGCTTCGGGTGGCGGGGCGACGGTCTCGACCTGGGCCCGCGTCTCGGCGTGATCGTCGGCGTCTCCGAGCGAGGCGATGATCTGGTCGGAGTCGATCACCGCGGTCTCTTCACGGTTCTCCGGCGGCTCAGGCGTGGGCCCTGCGCCCTTGAGCGCTGCCTCCAGTCGGCTCGGATCGACCGGCTGGGTCGCGTCGGGCAGCGGGTTCTCCTCGCTGACGGGAGGTGGCGGCGGCGGGGGCGCCATGGACGGCACTGGCGGAGGCGGCTTCTCGCGACGGGGCTGCAACTGCAGCATGCCCGTGGTGGTGCGCCGCAGCGGCGGCGGAGCGCCCGCGGCCGGCTCGGGCTTGTTGGGGAGCGGGGGCGGAGGCGCGTTGGCCTTCGAGATCGCCGCCAGCTCGGAGAACAGCTCACCCGCCGTCTTGAAACGCGCGATGGGGTTCGAGTTCACCGCCTTGCGGTACAGCCCCTCGAGCTGCTGCGGCACGTTCGGGTTGCGCCGGTGCAGCTCGGGCACCGAGCCGTCGGGGGTCAGGCCCGAGAGCATCTCGCCCAGGATGACGCCGACCGCATACACGTCGCAGCGCCCGTCCACCTCGCTGCCGTCGACGAGCTCTGGCGCGAGGTACCGATCGGCCTTGCGCGACTTCATCGCCTGAACGAACGGCAGGCGCGGCAGCGCGAGCCCCAGACCGAAGTCCGTCACCTTCAGCAGGTCGGGCAGCACCAGCACGTTGTCGGGCTTGATGTCCGTGTGAGGGCCGACCTTGTGGGCCCCGTCGAGGGCCGAGCACACCTGGCTCAGGATCGGCTCGATCTCGTGCAGCGCGAAGAACTGCCCCTTCTGCAGCCGCAGGTCGATGATCTTCCGCAGCGTGAGGCCGTCGAGGAACTGCGAGGTGAAGTAGGGGCGATCCTGGTCCTCGCCCTCCTCGTAGACGCGGGCGAGGTTCTGGTGCGAGAGCTTGCGCGCGAGCCTCAGTTGCTTCGCGAAGGCGCGGCGCTCGTCAGCCGTCTGGCAGAGGCGGGCGTTGATCACCTTCAGCGCGACCTCGACGTCCACTTCCTTGTCGTGCGCGCGGAAGACGAAGCCGAGCGGCCCCGAGCCGATGATGTCCTTGATGAGGTAGCGGTTGGCAACGAGGTCCTGCGGCTTGTACGGAGCGCCCTCGATCACCTGGGAGGTGGCGCGGCGCCGCGAGAACGTGCCGGTCGCCTGCCGAAGCCCGCCGCCGGCAAGCTTCTGCCCGCACGTGGGACACGTGTCGACGGTGTCGGCGACGTGGCTGCCACAGCGGTAGCAAAGCACTCGTGAGGCTCCTGGAACCCGGTGGCGTCACTGCCCCCGTAACACACGAATCAGACTGGCATTTTTACGCGAGAAGTGACGCTTCAGCAACGGTCTGGGTTCCCCGCGACGCCGGTTGACCCAAACCCTGCGGATCCTCTCGTTGTCTCGGAGAGGTTGGCGGTCTCGATGAGGGTGGCGTGGGCGACCGGCGCGACCACGAGCTGGGCGATGCGGTCGCCGCGGCTCAGGGTGACGGGGGCCGACGAGAGGTTGATGAGCAGCACCTTCACTTCCCCGCGGTAGTCCGCGTCGATGGTGCCCGGGGCGTTCAGCACGGTGACGCCCTGCTTCGCCGCCAGCCCGCTCCTCGGCCGGACCTGCCCCTCGAAGCCCGCCGGCAAGGCGATGGAGAGGCCCGTGGGCACCAGCGCGCGCTCGAGCGGCGCGAGCGTCAGGGGCTGCTCGAGGTCCGCGAGCAGGTCGAGCCCGGCGGCGAGGTCGGACTGGTACTTCGGCAGCGGCAGATCGGCGTTCTCGCGCACGCGGCGCACCTGCACGGTGACGGCGTTGGACATGCGGGGCGCATAGCATGGCCGACGCTCCGGGCGGCACCCCGGTCGACCCGGCCCGCCGGACGGTCGCCGTCCGCGCGGTCCGGTGGCACGCCGAGCCCAGCACCTCGCCCTCGCGCCAAAGCGGCGCCCACTCGTCGGACAGGTTCAGCAGCACGACGACGCGCCGGCCGTCGCGCGCCGCGCTCGAACGACCGCAACCCCTCGTGCGCCGAGAGCTGCACCTCGCCCTCGCGCTCGAGCGGCGCCGGCTCGTCGGACAGGTTCAGCAGCACGACGACGCGCCGGCCGTCGCGCGCCGCGCTCGAACGACCGCAACCCCTCGTGCGCCCGAGAGCTGCACCTCGTCGTCCACCTGTCGCTTCAGCAGGGCGTCGGGGCCCGGACGGCGGCCCTCACGGTGGCACCCCGATCGACTCGGGCGCCGTGGAGTTGGCAGGAGGCAGGTCGGAGGCTCGGGGCGGTGCGGCCTCCGGCGCGGCCGGCGGAGGCGGAGGCGGCGGGCTCGCCTCGAGCCGTTCGCGCGCCTCGGCGATGAGGGCCGCGTTGGAGCGGTCGAGCACCTCACTCTCCGCCGCGGCGGCGGCAGTGGCGAAGGCCTGCGCGACGAGCGACAGCACCAGCCCACCGACGGCGCCACCGAGTACGACGGCCAGCCCTCCGAGCGGCGGGAGCTCGACGGCGCCGATGACGGCCAGCGGCGCCGCGAACACCACGAGCGCCCCGATGCCGAACCCGATCGCCGCCGACAGGTCTGCGCGGGCCTGGGCGTACTGCGCAGCCAGCGGCGGCGTTCGCGCCACCCTGGCCTCGAGCGCCGCGTCGCTGAGGGGCGCGCTGCCTTCGACTTACGTCGCGGCCCCCTCGTGTACGCCGACGCTCAAGACCGAGTCCGTCACCCCACGCACCACCGGGTCCCAATCGGACGTGCTCCGCGCGGCCTCGAGGAGCCGCTGGGTGCGTCGCCCGAGCACGCCGACCGCCTCGGTGGCCGGGCCTCGCGCGAGGAACAGCGCCGCCACCAGCGCTCCCGCCACCACCGTCGAGCTCAGCGCCCCGACCCACGTCGACGTCGGGCGGCTCAGCTGCGCTGCCAGGATGTCGCCGGTGCCCAGCAGCACCCCGAGCGCCACTCCGATGACGATGCCCCGCGTGGTGGACCGGCCGTACGCGGCCGCGAGCGCGTCAGCGTCCTCCCGGTGCCAGCCCTCCCCCGGCGCGCCTGCGCTCGCGCTCGGCGAGAACCGAGACCATGCCTCGAGTCACCCAACGACCCGCGCCCGCGGCTGGATCGACGACCGCTCAGAAGCGGCCCGGCACCGCGCCCGCGGCTGGATCGACGACCGCTCCGAAGCGGCCCGGCACCGCGCTCGCGTCGAAGATGCGCACGAGCCGCGGGGACGGCGCCAGGTTGCGCTCGAGCGCGTCGAGCGCGAAGTGGGCTGGCCTGCGCACACACGAGCGACGCGACGAGGAGGACGCACCACGGCCCGAACGTACTGACCGGTCCATGCGACGGGGCAGGGAACGCCCGCTGGGCCTCAGGGCGGTACCTCGGTGGCCTCGGGCGGCGCGGTGCCCGCCGAGTCGAACGCGGCCTTGAGGGCCTTCGACATGCCCGGTGCCGGCGGCGACGGCGACGGCGGCGTGGGCGACGCGTCCGTCTTCGCGGGCGTAGGCGCGGCGGGGGTCGGCACGGTGGGCAGCGCGCTGACGGCCGCGCGCCCTCGGAAGACGAACGGGTCGACCGGCCGCCGGCCGAGCTCGAGCTGGTAGTGCAGGTGCGGCCCTGTGCTGCGCCCCGTGTTGCCCGACTCCGAGATCACCTGCCCCGCCTTCACCACCTCGCCGGTCGACACGAGCAGCCGCGAGTTGTGACAGTACGCCGTCGTCACCCCGCGGCCGTGATCGACGATGATCACCTTCCCGTTCACCGCATCTTCGCTGGCCCGCTTCACCACGCCGTCGGCCACCACCTTCACCGCCGTGCCCTCGGGCACCGAGAGATCGACGCCGGTGTGCAGCTGCTGGGTGTGCAGCGTCGGGTGCGTGCGGTAGCCGAAGGGCGAGCTCACGCGCGTGCCGGGCACGACCGGCCACGAGAGGCCGTACGCGGCGCCGAACATGAGCGTCTGCGACGCGGCCTCGAAGAACGCGGTGTTCCCCGGAGGCAGCTGCTGGGCGAGCACCTCGAGCGTCGCAGGGCGTCCCTCGGCGTGCGCGCGGCTCACCGCGTAGCGCGCGAGCTCGGGGCCGGCGAACAGCGCCAACACTGCGCCTTCGTCCGTGTCGAAGTCGGCCTTCGCGCGGGCCACGACGGTCGCCACGTCGTCGGGCGTCTGGAGCGTGGCCAACTGGTAGCGCTGGGCGAACCGCTCGGCGCCCTGACGAACGCGCTCGGGCTGGCGCTGCAGCACTGCGTACGCGCCCCGGCCCAGCGCCGTGCCCGGCGGCACCACCGCCAGCGCGTCGGGCTCGAGCCCGTCGGGCAACACCGGCGCCACCGGCACCTCGACCTCCCGCGCGTCGTACACGCCGCCCGAGAAGTACGCGAGCAGCGGCCGCCCGTCGCTCTTCCGGCCCGACACCTTCGCGACGGCCCCCCGCACCAGCGCGCCGGCCGGGGTGTGCCAGGCCGCCGCCCACAGGCACAGCGCCGCCGCGAGGAAGTCGAACAGCCCCCGTGAGTTCGAGCGGAACACGGGCGTCACCGGAAGAGGGCCAGCAGGTTGTGCGCCTCGAGCAGCAACGCCACCGCCAGCGGGAAGGACAACACCGACCCCCACAGGCCCGTCACCCAGGGAGACTTCGCCAGCTTCACCCGCGCCTCGCAGGCGGCGTCTGCGTGCTCGAGCGCGCGCAGCACCGCCCGCCAGCCGTGGCTCGCCAGCACCAGCACGATCGCCGCCGCGCCGAAGACGCGCGCCAGCACCTCGGCCACCTCGGGCGTCGCGACGCCGCCCTGCAGCGCCACGAAGAGCGTCGATTCCACGAGCCGCGCCACCGCGTACGCCGCGCCGCCCGCGAACACGAACGTCACCAGCGGGCGGACCAGGCGCATCGGCGTCGGCTGACGGTTGACCCGCGAGAACAAGGTGCGCCACGTCTCGCGGCGGAAGCTGAACTTCGCCTCGTGCTCGTCCGCCTCGGAGTAGCCGAGCTGCGGGACGGCGACGAAGACGTCCACCGCCAGCTCCCACGCGAGCGCCACCAGCCGGGCGATGAGGGTGCGTTGCAGCGGACCCACGCGATCGACCCACCCGGCGGTCAGCTCCCAGCGGGCGAGCCACGCGTCGGCCCAGGCGTCGAGCGCGTCCACCAGCGCGAGCACCTTGTCGTCGGCGAGATCCGCGGCGGCGTGCACCCCGACCGCCACCAGCGCGAACAGGCCCAGCGGCATGAACGCTCCGCGGAACAGCCCGAAGAAGCCGCTCACCCGCCCCAGCCGTGTCTCCGTCGTCGCCACGTGCCTCCTTCAACGCGCTGCGCCCTCCCGCGATCTCTCCGTGGGGGGGAATGGGAGTGGAACGATTTCACCATGGGAGCAAGGGCCCGACTGACATGGGAGCCCCCGCCTCCTCAACCCGAGCACGTCATGGGACCGCATGGGGCTCGTGTGCGCTTCTGCCCTACCTTCTGCTGACGGCCGTTCAGTGTGAAACTCTTCAACGGCTCGGCAGGGGGTAGCGATGCGACTGTTGGTGGTGGACGACGATGCCCAGGTTCGCCGCGGCCTCTCCGAGGTGCTCGGGCCGACGAAGCAGGTGTCCATCGTCGGGTCGTGCGGGAGCGCCGCCGAGGCGCTGGAGGCGGTCGCGCGGGGCCTCGAGTTCGAGGTGGCGCTGATCGATCTGCACCTCCCTGACCGCCCCGGCAACGAGGTGCTGCGATCGCTGGCGCGGTCGAGACCTCAGGCGGTGCTGCTGGCCTTCACGCAGTTCGACGACGCCGAGTCGATCTTCGCGGCGCTCGAGAGCGGCGCGAGCGGGTACCTGCTCAAGACGACGAGTCCTCCGCGACTCCTTCGCGCGCTCGGCGAGGCGCGAGACGGCGGGGCGCCGATGACGCCGTCGGTCGCGCGCAAGGTGGTCGAGAGCTTCCGCCAGCGCAAGCGCCGCCCCGTTCCCTTCGCCTTGAGCGAGCGCGAGTCCGACGTGCTCCGGGAGCTCGCGATGGGGCGCAGCTACGCGGACACCGGAGCGAAGCTGGGCATCGGGCTGGGCACCGTGCAGACGCACGTGAAGAACATCTACCGCAAGCTCGAGGTCAACTCGCGAGAGGAAGCCGCCGACTGGGCGGCCACGCACGGACTGCTGGACACGACGGGCCGGTGAGCGCAGGAGGCCAGGGGCAGATGGATTCGCAGGCGGCGCTGCACCGACAGATCCGGGGGCCGGCGGCGACGGCCGCGCTGGTGGCGATCATCTTCGGCTTCGCGGTGGCGCCCCTCTTCCCGGTCGATCAGCGCGTGCTCGGCTACGACGCATGGCTCAGCCTGCCGCTCGGCGTCGTCGGCGCCGCGTGGACGCTCTCGACGGGCCTGGTGTTCAGGCGCCAGGGCCTCGGCTCGCCCCTCTACGCGGCGATGAACCGCGGCGAGACGGTGCTGTTCTCGACGATCTGCCTCGCGGCGATCTGCCAGTCGCAGAACCCCGCGAGCGCCGTCTGGGTGCTCCACTTCGGTCACGTCGTCACCTGCGGCACCTCGGGCGGAGAGCGCCGCTACAACCTGACCGTCTTCACCGTCGCCTCCGCGCTCGCGACGGGCTACTTCGCGCTCGTACGCGGGCCGGCCGCTGCGGGCCTGGTGGCTGCGATCGCCGGCGTGGCGATCTACGCGTACGCGGTGATGTCCGGCACGGCGAGCAAGCTCTCCGAGATCATCGCCCAGCGCGACCGCCTGCAGGCAGAGCTCACCGCGGTGACGGTGTCTCAGGAGCGGGCCCGCATCGCGCGCGATCTGCACGACGGCGTCGGGGCCGAGCTGTCGAGCCTGTTCTGGCAGCTCCAGTCGCTCGCGGCGACCGCCACCACCCCCGAGGCGCGGGCCAGCTTCGACGGCCTCACCCAGCGCATCACCCAGAGCACCGACGAGCTGCGCAACGTCGTGTGGGAGCTGCGGGCCACGTCCCTCGCCTGGCCCGAGCTGATCGCCCACCTGCGCACGCGCTGCGCCGAGCTCGCAGGGGACGTGGCCACCGTCACCCTCGAAGCCAGCGGCGACGAGGCGCGGGAGATCGCCGGCGACGTGCGCATGAACGTCGCCCGCATCGTCCAGGAGGCGGTGCGCAACGCGATTCACCACGGCCGCGCGCGGCACCTGGCCATCAGGCTACACCTCGGCGAGCGTCTGGTGGTCGAGGTCGATGACGACGGCAGCGGCATCGCGCCCGACGCCGCCCGGCGCAGCGTCGGAGGCTTGAGGAACATCGACGTGCGGGTGAAGGCGCTTGGCGGCACGTTCACCGTCTCGCCTCGCGAGGGCGGCGGCACCCGGCTGCGCGCCGAGATCCCGCTCGCGCTCATGCCGTCGTCGTCGTCGGTCACCGGCTGAGGACAGCGCCGTGGAGGAATGCCCGCACTGCCACGCCACGGTGCTGATGATGTCGGAGCGACGATGTCCGGCCTGCCAGAGGTTCGCCACGGATCCGAAAGGCGCCACGCCTCATCTCACGAGGATCACGGTCGGCGCAGGGTGTGAGCTCCCACGGGTCTGCATCAACTGCGGTGTGAGCTCGGAGCGTCGAGAACGCCTCGACTCGGAACGGACGGTGGGCGGCGAAGACACGGGTGTGAAGGTCCTCTACTTCCTGTCCGCTCTGCTGCATCCCCTGAATCTGCTCAAGCTGGCGTCGCTGCAGGGCGACCGGCAGGTGGTGGACGTGGCGTACTCCCGCTGTGAGCGCTGCGCGCAGGATGGCCCCGTCCGGCCGGTGCGAGCCGACTTCGAGCGAGGCGCGGTCGTGCTCCTCGTCCACCGTCGCGTCGCCGAGGCCATGAAGCCCGGCACCCGGCCGCGCGGCACTTGAACCGCACAGCCGCGCACAGACACGACGGCCCGCACACCACGAAGGGGCGGGCTGAAGCACCGCGAGGCGCGGTCTGCTCCTCGTCCCCCGTCGCGTCGCCGAGGCCATGAAGCCCGGTGCGCAGCCGCGCGGGACTTAAATCGACACAAACGCGACGGCCCGAACACCACGAAGGGGCGCGGGCCGAAGCACCGCGCGGGGCGGTCGTCCTCCTCCTCTACCGTCGCGTCGCCGAGGCCATGAAGCCCGGTGCGCGGCCGCGCGGGCCTCGAACCGACACAAACACGACGGCCCGCACACCACGAAGGTGCGCAGGCCGAAGCACCGCGAGGCGCGGTCTGCTCCTCGTCCACCGTCGCGTCGCCGAGGCCATGAAGCCCGGTGCGCGGCCGCGCGGGACTCGAACCGACACAAACACGACGGCCCGCACACCACGAAGGGGCGCGGGCCGAAGCACCGCGAGGGGCGGTCGTCCTCCTCCTCTACCGTCGCGTCGCCGAGGCCATGAAGCCCGGTGCGCGGCCGCGCGGGACTCGAACCGACACAAACACGACGCACACCACGAAGGTGCGCGGCCGAAGCAAGGCGAGGCGCGGTCTGCTCCTCGTCCACCGTCGCGTCGCCGAGGCCATGAAGCCTGGTGCGCGGCCGCGCGGGACTTGAACCGACACAAACGCGACGGCCCGAACACCACGAGGGGCGCGGGCCGAAGCACGGCGAGGGGCGGTCGTCCTCCTCCTCTACCGTCGCGTCGCCGAGGCCAGAAGCCCGGTGCGCGGCCGCGCGGGCCTCGAACCGACACAAACACGACGGCCCGCACACCACGAAGGTGCGCGGGCCGAAGCACCGCGAGGCGTTGAGCGACTCAGGCCTGGGTGGTGGGCTTCTCGCCAGCCGGCGCGTCGGCCGGAGGCGGCGCACCCTGCGCGGCGGCGCGATCGGCCAGCGCCTGCTTGCGCGAGAGGCGGATCTTGCCGCTGCCGTCGATGCTGATCACCTTCACCATCACCTCGTCCCCCTCCTTCACGATCTCGGTGACCGTCTTCACCCGCTTGTCGGCGAGCTCGGAGATGTGGATGAGGCCGTCGGTGCCGGGGAACAGCTCGACGAAGGCGCCGAACTCGACGACGCGACGCACGGTGCCCAGGTAGACCTGCCCGACCTCGGCCTCGCGCGTGAGCGCCTGGATCATCGCGATCGCCTGCTTCACGCCCTCGGCGTCCGCGGAGGCGATCTCGACCTTGCCCGAGTCCTCGATGTTGATGGAGCAACCGGTCCTCGCGATGATGTCGCGGATCACCTTCCCGCCCGGGCCGATCACGTTCTTGATGTACTCGGTGCGGATCATGATGGTGTGAATACGCGGCGCGAGCGGGCTGATCTCCTTGCGCGGCGCGGCGATCGTCTTCTCCATCGCGTCGAGGATCTGCATGCGGCCACGGCGGGCCTGCTCCATCGCGCGGAGCATGAGCTGCGTGGTGATCCCGGTGATCTTGATGTCCATCTGGACGGCGGTGATGCCCTTGCGGGTGCCGCAGACCTTGAAGTCCATGTCGCCCAGGTGATCCTCGTCACCGAGAATGTCGGTGAGGATCGCCACCTGCTCGCCTTCCTTCACGAGGCCCATGGCGATGCCGGCGGCCGGCGCCTTGATGGGCACCCCCGCGTCCATCATGGCCAGCGCGCCGCCGCAGACCGACGCCATCGACGACGAGCCGTTCGACTCGAGGATGTCGGAGACGATGCGCACCGTGTAGGGGAACGCCTCCTTCGAGGGGACGAGGGCCTTCAGCGCGCGCTCGGCGAGGGCGCCGTGGCCGATCTCGCGACGACCCGGGCCGCGCAGGGGCTTGGTCTCGTTCACCGAGAAGGGCGGGAAGTTGTAGTGCAGCATGAACCGCTTCACCGTCTCACCGAGCAGGTACTCGATGCGCTGCTCGGAGTCCGCCGTGCCCAGGGTGGACGTGACGAGGGCCTGCGTCTCGCCACGCTGGAAGATCGCCGAGCCGTGCGCGCGGGGCAGCACGCCGACCTCGAGGGCCAGGGCGCGCACCTCTTCGTGCGAGCGGCCACCGATGCGGCCGCCGGTGACCGTCATCTCGCGCATGTACTCGTACTTGAGCTCTTCGTAGATGGCCTTGATTTGCCCGACCTTCTTGGCGAACGCCTCGTCGCCGAGCTCGGCCTTGAACTTCTCCTGGAGCGTCTTCGACACGGTCCTCAGCGCGGTGTAGCGCTCGAGCTTGTCGTTGATCTGGTAGCCCGCCTTGATGCCCTCCCACGTCAGCGCCTTCGCCTTCGCCTTCATGTCGGGGTCGAACTTCGCGGCCTTCTCGTACTCGCGGGTCGCCGCGCCAGACTCGGCGCGCATCTGCTCCATCACCGCGACGATCTTCCGGCAGGCGTCGTGGGCGAAGTCGAGGGCCTGCACCATCTCGGCCTCGGTCACCTCGAGGGCGCCACCCTCGACCATCACGATCGCGTCCTTCGAGCAGGACACGACGAGATCGAAGTCGCTCGTCTCGCGCTGCTTGTAGGTCGGGAAGAGCACGAACTTCCCGTCGATGCGGCCCACGCGCACGCAGGCGATCGGCCCCGCGAAGGGGATGTCGGAGACCGCGAGGGCCGCCGAGACGCCGTTGAGCGCGAGCACGTCGGGGTCGTTGTTCCGATCGGCCGAGATGACGTTGACGATCAGCTGCGTCTCATACGCGTAGCCCTCGGGGAACAGCGGGCGGCACGAGCGATCGACGATGCGGCTGGTGAGCGTCTCCTTCTCGGTGAGCTTGCCTTCGCGACGGAAGTACCCGCCGGGGATGCGGCCGGCCGCGTAGAAGTTCTCCTTGTACTCGACGGTCAGCGGCAGGAAGTCGATGTCCTTCTTGTCCTTCGCGCTGACCGAGGTCGCGAGCAGCACGGTGTCGCCGTAGCGCACGGTGGCCGAGCCGTCGGCCTGCTTGGCCAGCTTGCCCGTCTCGAGGATGAGCTCGCCGTCGCCGATCTGAATCTTCTTCGTGATGACTGCCATGGGTGAAGCTCCTGTCTGCGGTGAGGGGAGCTCCCGGCGGTCGTCTCGTCTGGTTCCCTGATCGCAAGGGCGGAAGCCGTCGTCCGCCGTTCCGACCAGAAAGCCAGCTCGAGTGCTTCGGCCGCGAGGAGTTCCGGTGGGGTTGCCCGAAACGACGAAGGGCGCCGGACCACCCGGCGCCCCTCTCGGTTCGGCTTACTTGCGAATGCCGAGGCCGTCGATCAGCTTCTTGTAGCGATCGGGGCTCTTGTCCTTGAGGTAGTCGAGCAAGCGGCGGCGCTGGCCGACCAGCTTGAGCAGGCCGCGGCGGCTGTGGTGATCATTCTTGTGGCCCTTGAAGTGCTCGGTGAGGTGGCCGATGCGCTCGGACAGCAGCGCGACCTGCACCTCGGGCGACCCGGTGTCCTTCTCGTGGGTCCGGTACTTCGCGACCAATTCCAGCTTCTTCTCTGCCTGAACCGACATGTCTTCTCTCTTCGAAATCCCGCTCCGAGATTCGAGTCCGCCAGGTCCGCGGAGGGGTGCAGACCAGGTGGGCCTGCCCGGATCTGGGAAGGCGGCGCGGCTTGTATGCCGGGGGCCCACACAGGTCAACCAGCGCAGTCACCGCGCTGAGTCCTGGCGCGCTCGCCCTGGCCCGACGGGCATGAGGCCGCCCGCGAGCCGCTTCGCCAGCGCTGAGCTCGCGCCGACAGGCGGGCGGAAAACGCCCCTCAAACGGATGGAGCTGAATCAGGCCCACGACCACCTCGAGGGCACACGGCCACGCGCTCACCTGCACCAGTCAGGCGACCCAACCGACGGCCGACCCGCACCAGCGCTGAGGCCTCAGCGAGAGGCGACGACGGGCGGGGCGACGGTGCGGCAGAAGGTGATGCGCTCGACCGGGTGAACCCGCGGCCCTGAGACGCCCCGTGGGTGCATCCACCGGGGAGAGGCGCTGCGGAACTCGTCGTCACCGGCCTTCACGGTGAACGTCACGTCGCCGGGCAGGTGTGCGGCGAAGCCCACCACGTCGCTCGACTGCTCGTCGGGCACGCTCCACTCGGCGAAGGCGATGGCCTCGTCGCCCAGCTCGACGGTCAGGGGCAGCTGGCCCAGCCGCGCACCTTCGACTGACGTGCAGGTCGTCACCAGCTCGGGTCCCGCCCGCGCGGGGAGCGGCGCTGGAGCCGCGCGATCGCATCCGACCACAGCCACCGCGACGAGGATGAGCGACCGCATGGGCGACCTCCGTGTGGGTGAGCAGCCACGAACCGTGAAACGCGAAGGTTTCAGTGCATGGCCCGCGCCGGCAGAGGTCGCGAGGGAGATCAGCCGGTTCTGGTGTGGGTGAAGGTCGCTCTGAGGTCGCGTGTTCGCTCCACCTGAGCACGGGCGTGGTCAGCGGCCCTGTGGGCGCCTGTCACGGGGCCAGCGCAACGACTTCCAGTGCGATCGGCGCGTCGCCCAGGCGCACGAACGCCCGGGTGGCAACCCGCCACGGCTCGAGGACAGCGACCTCCAGCACCGGATCGCCGAGGGGCACCCCGTTGACGTCGAGAGAGAACCGTCCCTCGGCATCGCTGGTGGCGGTGGCGACGACGTTCATGCCCACGCCGAGCACCAGCGAGACCCCCGGCAGAGGTGCGCCGGTGTTCCGGACGACTCCGGTGATGGGAGCGAGCGGCGTCAGCTTCAGGCCGATCGTCCGCTTCGCGCGCCGCCACGGCGACGTCGGTGAAGGTGCCGAGGAGACACCCGTGGGCGTCCTGTGCCCGGAACGTGTGGTGATGCACTCCGGCAGGCAGCCGCAGGACCCGCTGAGTTGCCAGTCTTCCCGGGCTCCCGATGGAGGGCGACATGACCAGCTGCCCGCCTGGTTCGCGCTCGACCTCGTAGATGCCGAGGGGCTCCTGCCCGCGCTCCACCCGAAGCCAGCCGTGCCTGTGGGCTCGCGCACCACGAACTGGAGCACGCCCGCCTCCTCGAGCACGAGGGTCACCTCCGCCGGCGGCTTCCACGAGCCGCTGCGACGAGACGCTGCTCGCCTTGCTCGCCACACCGCGACGGGGCTCGACCACGTACGGAGCGAGACGACGCCGTTCCAGTCGGAGAGGTGCCGCTGCCCGTCGATCAGCACCTCTGCTTCCCGCACACGCTCGCCCCGCTCATCGACCACGCGCACGATCAGCTCGGACGGGCGGGCCACCTCGAGGCGAGGTCGGACGGGAGCTGACTCGAGCCGGAGGACGACGGGCAAAGGACCCTCGTGGAGTTCGCACTCGCCGGGGGGCAACTCGAAGCGGGCGAACCCCATCACGTCGGCCGGCCGGTGAACTCGCGTGCCCCGGCAGTCGAGATCGACCGGGTGCCCCGGTGCGCGGCGACCATCCACCACCACCTCGATCTCCAGCTCGACGAGCGTGCCCGCGTCGGGCTCGGCGGGCACCGCAGTGGGGGACGGGGGCGGCTCGAGCGGCGGGGGAATCGGCGGAGCGGTGGCGGCGAGCGGCGGCCCCAGCTCCGCAGGCGCCATGGCCTCGGCCAGTGCCGGCGCGGGCTCAGCGCGCTCTGGTCGGGCAGGTTGGTCTGCTCGGGCTGCCAGTTGGCGACCGAGCTCAGCGGCGCGTTCTGGTACAGCCAGACGCAGCCAGACGACGGGGACGAACAGGATCGGGACCGCCACCAGCGCGAGCCACCACCAGGGTGCTCGCGAAGGGGCCACGGCGCTTCGTCACGACTCCGGCGGAGGCCTCGGGCCCGACGGCTTGGGCGGGGTCGGCCGCGACGGCCTCGGCTCCGCGACCGCATCGACCTGGCCGAGCTCGTCACGGGCGTAGGCCTTGATCACCTCGGCCACGACCGGGTGCCGCACCACGTCCACGTCAGTGAACTGGGCGAACGCGACCCCCTCGACGCCCTGGAGGATCCGCCTCGCGTGCACGAGCCCCGACTGCTTGCCGGTGGGCAGATCGATCTGGGTGACGTCGCCGGTCACCACCGCGCGCGAGTGGTAGCCGATACGGGTGAGGAACATCTTCATCTGCTCGACGGTGGTGTTCTGCGCCTCATCGAGGATCGCGAAGCAGTCGTTGAGGGTCCGGCCGCGCATGAACGCCAGGGGCGCGACCTCGATCACCCCCTGCTCGAGCAGGGCCGCGGCGCGCTCGGGCTCCATCATGTCGTGGAGCGCGTCGTAGAGCGGCCGCAGGTACGGGTTCACCTTCTCGGCGAGATCACCGGGCAGGAACCCGAGCTTCTCTCCTGCCTCGACGGCCGGCCGCGCGAGGATGATGCGCTTCACCTTGCGCTCCGTCAGCGCCTGCACGGCCATCGCCATCGCGAGGTACGTCTTGCCAGTGCCCGCGGGGCCGAGCCCGAAGACGACGTCGTTCGTGCGGATCAGCTCGACGTACTGCTGCTGGGCCAGGCTGCGCGGCGTCACGTGCCGCCCGCTGCGCTGGGTGATGATGGGCGACAGCGACAGCGCCCGCAGCGCCTCGTCACCCTGCCCCATCGCCTTGAGCGCCTGCTCGACGTCTTCGCGGTACACCGACCGTCCGCTCTTGAGCGCGCTGGCGAGTCCCTCGAGCAGCTTCACGGCGGTGCTGACGGCCGCCTCCGGGCCCGACAGGTGCAACTCGGTGCCGCGCTGGCCGACGCGTACGCCGAGGCGCCGCTCCACCAGCTTCAGGTTCTCGTTCTGCGCTCCCGCGAGCGTTCTCGCCACCTCGCTGTCTGCGAGCTCGACGTGCATGGACTTCATCCCGGTGGCCTGGCTCCTGTCGAAGGGTGCCGGCGACGGGTAACGCATCGGGAGCGGTGGGTGCAAGTCGGGCATGCCCCGAGGACGGCCGCGGCGCCCGCGGGCTGACGGCCACGGCTTCAGCGCAACGGCGGCAGGAGCACGTACTTCACGCCGTCGCGCCGATAGTAATAGTCGTCGCGCCAAGGGTAGCGCACGTCGTCGGCGCTCACGATGCCGGCCTCGACGAGCTGCGAGAGCGAGTCCGGCAGCTGCCCCTTCTCGAGCCGGTAGACCTCGAGGGCGGCGGTCAGGCGCGTCATCTGCGCGCTCGAGGCGAAGCGCTGCGCCGCCGGGTCGGTGTACGTGGTGCCACCCGCGCCGCCGAGCCGGAAGCTGCCGAAGTCCACGCGCGTGAAGAGCACCAGCACCGCGCCGACGATCAGCATCGACACCATCACCCGGCCCAGCACCCCCGCCACCGTCTTCAGGCGTGACGGGCCTTCGCGGTGAGCGTGCCCGCCGGCGGGCTCGTGGCCCTTCGAGTACTCGAGGTTGATCAGGTTGCAGAGCGCCTTCGAGGTCTCGAACTCGCCCAGCATCGACAGCTCGATGATGCGGGTGACGGTGCGCCCCGGGGCGATCAGCTCGTAGACGCGGCGCTCGTTGTCGCCGACGGACTGGAACTCGCCCTTGTTGATCTCCTTCTTCTCCTCGGCGAACGCGTCGTCGAGCGCCGAGTCGAAGTCGTCTTTGGCGAGGGCGGGCGGCGGCAGCTCCTTCACCTTCTCGAAGGTCATCGCGTCCGAGGTGATGCGCTTCTTCACCACCGGCCACTCGTCGACGCGGCGGAAGCCCTCCATCAGCACCGACTCGGCGCGCAGGGGCGTGAACGCCTGGTCCATCTCGACGTCGTGCGCCTCGAAGGCATAGGTGCCCGACTTCCAGCCGAACAGGCGGTAGAGCGTCTCGTTGGTCTGCAGCGCCACCATCGCGCGGAACTTCTCGAGGGTGATGCTGCCCTGGCCGACCAGCACGTCTCCGAGCCGCTGCAGGGTGCGCTTCTGGGTCTCGAGCGCGAACTCGAGCTGCGCCTCGGTGATCAGGTTGGCCGCCACCAGCATGGTGCCGATGAGGTCCTTGCGGTTGCGCGAGGTGGACTCGGCGCGAACGATGTTGCCGTCCTTGAACGAGACGTTGACGCTCTCACCCTTGTTGGTGAGCGACAGCACGCCGGTCTTCTGCTGCTGCCCGATGAGCTGGAGGATGTCGGCGATGCCGAAGTCCTTGAGCGTGCCTTTGAGGGCCATGGCTCAGCCCCCCTGCTTCTTGCGCAGGCCGCGCACGGTGAAGATGTAGAGCAGCGCCAGCGCGACCACGATGGGCGCCATGCGCACCACGAGCGGGAGCGGCTCGAAGGGCGCGCGCACGACGCCGTTCCGCAGCACGATCGCGGTGAGCAGCAGGATGAAGAAGAAGCCGTAGACGGTGCCGCGCGCCGGGAAGCCGGCGAACACGTGGCCCATGCCGGAGCAGATGAACCCGAGCACCGACCCCGTGCGCTCCAGCCGGTTCTGGTACCGCGCGACCTCGAGCTGCTTGCGCACCTTCAGCGACGGCGCCGCCACGTTCTTCTTCGCGAAGACGTTCACGCACTGGGTGCACATGAGGCTGCCCACCGACACGTAGGGGTCGGCCCGCTTGCTGACCGCGCGCCCGCACTTGTTGCACGGCCTCGCTGCGTGAATGGAGGTGCCGAGGAACCCGAACGCGAGGATCAGCAGCGCGAGCAAGAGCGGGTACACCAGGGCGAGCGTCTCGTTCACCTCGCCGAGCAGCAGCTGCATCACCTGGCTCTTCACGCGCCGCGCCGCGTCGGTCGCCTGCGCCTCGGCCAGGATCTCGCTCGTCGCGAGCGGCACCGACTGCAGGTAGACGTTCGCCGCCATCGAGCGGGGAGTGCCGTCGGCGTCCTTCGAGAGCGCCGCGTAGGCGGCGTCGAGCTGCCGTGCGGCGAACAACGAGGTGGCGACCCGATCGACCTCGCCCGCCACCTTGTCTCCGAAGACCGCGACGCGCCGTTGGTAGAGGCGCCCCAGGTTGTACGCCGCCTGAGGCATGGTGGGGGCGGCCTTGCCGGCCTCCTCGAAGAGCCCCCGTGGGTTCTCGAGGTCGCCCAGAATCAACAACGCCATGCCGAGGTTCACCCGCGCAGGAGGATCGTCGGGGCGGATCGCCAGGGCCTTGCGGAAGCTCTTCTGCGCAGCCTCGGCCCGCCCGCGGCGCAGGTCGTAGCGGCCCAGCGCCATGAGCTCCTGGTAGGTCGCCTTGTCCTCCGACGAGAGGAGGGCCAGCTCGGCTGCGAACGCTTCCTGCCCCGTTCCGCCCCGCTCCAGCAGGTAGAGCTGCTCGGCGCGGGTGCCGGCGAAGGCGAGGCGCTCGACCACCAGCCCCGCCGCGGTCGGCGTGAGGCCGAGGAGCGCGATCAACACGGCGACCACCACCCGCTCGGCGAGCGTCAGGTAGAGGGCGAGCGCGAAGAAGGCGGTGAGCAGCACCGGCACCAGGCCGAGCCTGAAGACGATGGGGAGGGACAACAGGACGACCGCCAGCGCGCCGGTCTGCCAGCGCGACGCCACCCGCGGGAAGAGGAAGTGGAAGTCGTAGAGGGCGTAGAAGCCGCGGCGGATGCCGAGGACGATCAGCACGACGACGGTGGTGATCACCAGGGCGAAGAGGATCGTCGCAAGGATGTCAGCGAGCGCGGCGCGGCCGAAGCGCGCGTCCTTCACCTGCCCCACCAGCGCGTTCTTGAGCGCCTCGACGACGCGCCCCAGATCGGACGGGTCGCCGCGGAAGTAGACCCGCGCGAGGCCAATCCACGTCGAGGGCAGCTCGGGAGCGAGGAGCGTCGCGGTGCGGGCGATCTCGACGGCGCCGCCCGAGTCTCCCGCCACCTCGTGCGCCTCCGCTGCCCGCAAGAGGCCCACGGCCCAGGCGTCCATGTTCGAGGCGCCGATCTCTTCCTTCAAGGTGAGGAGCCGCTCGCGGGCGACCTGTTCGCCCTTGATGTCCGCCGACGACTTCGCGTTCGCCTCTCGCCACACCTGCCACGCGAGGTCGAGATCCGCGTCGGTGACCTCGCGCACCTCGATGCTGGGGGGCGGAGGGCGCTCGGGCTTCACCACCTCTCTGGGGGGTGGGGCCGCGACTCCGGCGTCCACGGTCTTCTTCGCGGGCCCCGGAACGGTGCCGGACTTCGTCGGAGCCTTCGAGGGAACGTCTTCTTCTTCGTCCTCGGGTGGCGTCTCGGGAGCTTCGTCGTCCGTGCCCTTCTTCTGGCCGCGGATCGTGGGCGCGTCGGGGTCCACCAGCTCGACCTGGGCGAGGGCGGTGCCGGCCACCACCAGCATGCAGGCGCACGCGAACGTTCTCATGGAGACGGACAGGGAATGTAGCCCACCGGTGGCGAAGCACTGCGTTTTTTGGTGGGGGGGGAGCCCGTGCTACAGCCCCGCCCATGTCGGAGATCGGCGTCGCGGTGGAACGGCTGGTGGAGGTGATGCGTCGGCTGCGGGCTCCGGACGGCTGCCCGTGGGACAAGGAGCAGGACCTGCGCAGCCTGAGGCCGTACCTCATCGAGGAGGCCTACGAGGTGCTCGACGAGATGGACCGGGTGGCCTGGGGCGGGCCCTGGAAGCCCCTCGCCGAGGAGCTGGGCGATCTGCTGTTCCAGATCGTCTTCCACGCGCACCTCGCCTCCGAGAAGAAGGAGTTCGATCTGGGCGACGTGGCGAACGCGATCGCCGAGAAGCTCGAGCGCCGCCACCCGCACGTCTTCGGCGAGGGCCGCGTCGAGGGGGCCGAGCAGGTGCTGCAGAACTGGGCGAAGCTGAAGGCCGACGAGCGCAAGGCGAAGACGGGACGCGCGGGCAGCGTGCTCGACGGTGTCCCGACGGCGGCGCCCGGCCTCCAGCGCGCCGAGCGGCTGACCGAGAAGGCCTCGCGCATCGGCTTCGACTGGCCCGACGTCGAGGGGGTGCGGCGGAAGATCGACGAGGAGCTGGGCGAGCTCGACGAAGCCATCGCCTCCCGCGACCGTGACGCCATCGAGCACGAGCTGGGCGACGTGCTGTTCGCCCTCGCGAACCTGGGGCGCAAGCTCAACACCCCGCCCGAGGACGCCCTGCGCATGACGAACAAGCGCTTCACCAGCCGCTTCCACCGCGTCGAGGAGAAGCTGCAGGCGGCGGGCATTCCCTTCGGGGAGGCGACCCTCGAGGTGATGGACCGGTTCTGGGACGAGGCCAAGGCCGAGGAGCGCGGAGAGGCCCCTCCGCCCGGCAGGCCTTGACCGGGTGCGCCGTGGTGGGTAAGGGGCCGACCTCTACTTTTCGTGAAGGAGCAGTTCCGTGGCCAACACCGCCTCTGCCGCCAAGCGGCACCGTCAGTCCCTCAAGCGCAAGCTGCGCAACACCTACGTGAAGGCCGAGTTCCGCGCCGCCATCAAGGCCGCGCGTGAGGCCACCGCGTCGGGTGACGCGGCCAAGGCGAAGGAGGCCGTGCGCGCAGCGACCCGGCTCATCGACCGCGCCGCCTCGAAGGGCGTGCTGCACGCGAAGGCTGCGTCCCGCCTCGTGGGCCGCATGGGCCACAACCTGGCGAAGAAGCCCGCCGCCGCCGCGAAGTAAGTCGAGCGACGAAGGCAGGTCTGCACCGGCCGACGGGGCGCCCTCGTGCCTCGCCGGCCGTCGTGTTTCTGCGCGCCCTGCGTGCCTCGGCTAGACTCGTGGGCGTGAGCACGGCGCGCGCGGCGAAGTTCCTGGCCAGCCTCGAGGAGCGCAGGAAGTCACTCCGCGACGAGGTCGAGGAAGACGTCGGACCGCTGCGCGGCCTCTCGCTCGAGGAGCGCGGCAAGGTGCTCGAGTCGGTGTGCCGCGACGCAATGGCGATCATCCGCGCGCGGCCTGACGCCGAGACAGCGCTCGCCCAGCGCGACCCGCTCCCGCCGGAGTCGGCGGCGCTCTGGCAGGCCCTCGTGGATCGGTACAGGCGCCATGGACGCCACTGAAGCGGCCGTTCACTTCGCCAGGGCGCTGCAGGGAGCCGGCATTCCTCACGCCATCGGGGGCGCCATCGCCTACGGCTTCTTCGGTGCGGCCCGCGGCACGCACGACGTCGACCTCAACGTCTTCACGGCGGGCGAGACCGCGCCCGAGGCCTTGCGGGTGCTGATCGCTGCAGGGCTGTCGATCGATCTCGACGAAGCGAGCACGAGCGCTCGCGAGCGCGGCGACGCGCGGGGACGCTTCCAGGGGCTGCCGGTCGTTCTCTTCTTGAGCTCGATCCCCGTGCACGAGCGCGCCGCGAGGAGGCTCCGTCGAGTCACGCTCCACGGCGTGCCCATCGACGTGCTCGCACCCGAGGACACGGCCGTCTTCAAGATGCTTTTCTTCCGCGGGAAGGACCTGGTCGACGTGGAGCCGCTGCTGGCCCTGATGGGGACGTCGCTCGATCGCGCGAGCGTTCGCCGTGAGCTCGTCGAGGTCGTGGGTGAAGACGACTACCGCGTCCGTAAGTGGGACGAGCTGGTGCAGGCGCTGGGCTGACTACCAGCCGGTCGCGAGCCGCTCGGCCCCTTCGCGCATGAGGCTTTCTGCCAGCCGCCGCAGCGCCGCGCCGCGGTTCGTCTCGGACGACAGCACGTCGGCGCCGGCCGGGTAGTCCTCTCCCCCGCTCACCTGCACCGTGTTGAGCGCCGCGCCGTCGCGCACCACCGTCAGCTTCACCGTCGCCTGGAAGCGGTAGTTCGGCAGCCGGCCCGGGCTCGCGACGAGGGGGAACGACGACACCGCCACCAGCGCGCCCTCGACCCGACCCGGAGCGTCCGCCCCGCCCAGCCGCCCTGCCCGCAGGTACGTCTCGCGAAGCGCCTGGGTGAAGAAGGCCTCGGCGCCCGCCTCCGACGTCTGGTTGATGAAGACCGGCACGTGCACCGACGTGAGCCCGCCCGGCAGCTCGCTCGCCGGCGCCACGACGCGGTACGCGCAGGACGCCGCCAGCACCGCGAACGCGAGCGCGGACCGGCGCATCAGCCCACCACGAAGTTCACCAACCGCTTCGGCACGAAGACGAACTTCTTCACCGTCTTCCCCTCGAGCCATGGCTTCATCTTCGGCTCGGCCTCGGCCAGCGCGCGCACCTCGGCCTCGGTGGCGTCGATCGGCGCCTGGATCTCGGCCCGCAGCTTCCCCAGCACCTGCACGGCGTAGGTGATGGTGTTCTCCACCACCAGCGCGGGGTCGAACTTCGGCCACGGCGCGATGGAGACGAAGCCCTCACCGCCCAGCCGGCTCCACAGCTCCTCGGCGAGGTGCGGCGCGTACGGGGCGAGCACCGTCATGAAGGTGCGCGCGATGGCCTTCGGCAGCGTCTTCGCGCCGGTGGCCTCGTTCGCGAACGTCATCATGTGGCTGATGCCGGTGTTGAAGCGCAGCCCCAGCGTGTCCTTCTCCACGGCCTGGATGCACTTGTGCAGCGCCTTGTGCAGGTCCGGCTCGGACTCGGGCCCCGCGTCAGTGAGCTTCGCCGAGAGGGCGCCCGTCTCCTCGTTCACCACCAGGCGCCACACGCGGTCGAGGAAGCGCGCCACCCCGGCCACGCCCGACATCTGCCAGGGCTTCACCTGCTCGAGCGGCCCCATGAAGAGCTCGTAGAGCCGCATCGCGTCGGCGCCGTGCTCCTCGATCACCTCGTCGGGCGAGACGACGTTCGACTTCGACTTCGACATCTTCTCGACCTGCTTGTGCAGCTTCTCGCCGGTCGCCTTCACCACGGCGCCGTCGTCGCGGTCGTCGACGTCCTTCGGGTGGTAGTACTTCCCCGCCTCGCTCCGGTACGAGTACGCGAGGATCATTCCCTGGTTGAAGAGCTTCTGGAACGGCTCCTTCGTCGAGACGAGGCCGCAGTCGAACAGCACCTTGTGCCAGAAGCGCGCGTACAAGAGGTGCAGCACGGCGTGCTCGACCCCGCCGACGTAGAGATCGACGGGCATCCAGTACTTCTCGAGCTCGGGGTTCCACGCCTGCTGGTCGTTCTTCGCGTCGAGGAAGCGCAGGTAGTACCAGCACGAGCCCGCCCACTGCGGCATCGTGTTCACCTCGCGCACGCCCTTCTTCCCGTTCGGCAGCGTCACGCCGAGCCACGGGTCACCGGCGCGCGCGAGCGGCGGCCTGCCGTCGGCCGTCGGCTTGTACTCGTCCACGTGCGGCAGCTCGACCGGCAGCTGCGCCTCGGGGATCGTCGCGATGGAGCCGTCTTCGCAGTGCACGATGGGGAACGGCTCGCCCCAGTAGCGCTGCCGCGAGAAGAGCCAGTCGCGCAGCTGGTACTGCACGCGCTTCTTGCCGAGGCGCTGCTCCTCGAGCCAGGCCGTCATCTTCTTCTTCGCCTCGCCGGTGGCCAGCCCGTCGAGCAGGCCCGAGTTCACCGCCACGCCTTCGTCGACGAAGGCCTCGGCCTGCACGTCCTTGCCGCCCTTCACCACC
Source organism: Myxococcaceae bacterium (assembly GCA_016793095.1). GTDB lineage: Bacteria > Myxococcota > Myxococcia > Myxococcales > Myxococcaceae > Xiheimicrobium. The sequence continues at coordinate 79,831 of JAEUJQ010000047.1, forward strand.
TCGACGATGGGCAGCCCGAACGCCTTCGCGAACTCGTGGTCGCGGGTGTCGTGCGCCGGGACCGACATGATCGCGCCCGTGCCGTAGCCGGCGAGCACGTAGTCGGCGATCCAGATGGGCACCGGCTTGCCGGTCGCGGGGTTGACGGCGTGGGCGCCGGTGAAGACGCCGGTCTTCGTCTTCGCGTCTTCCTTGCGGGCGAGCTCGGACTTGTTCTTCGCCTCGAGGACGTAGGCGTCCACCTTCGCCTGCTGAGCGGCGGTGGTGATCTTCGAGACCAGCGTGTGCTCGGGCGCGAGCACGCAGTAGGTGGCGCCGAACAGCGTGTCGGGTCGCGTGGTGAAGACGACGAAGGCCTCGCTCGAGCCCTCGACCTTGAACGTCACCTCGGCGCCCTCCGACTTGCCGATCCAGTTGCGCTGCATCTCCTTGATCCCGTCGGGCCAGTCGAGGCCGTCGAGATCTTCGAGCAGGCGGTCGCCGTAGGCGGTGATCTTCAGCATCCACTGCTTCATCAGCCGCCGCTCGACCGGATCACCGGTCTCGACGTACTTGCCGTCCTTCACCTCTTCGTTCGCGAGCACGGTGCCCAGCGCGGGGCACCAGTTCACGGGCACCTCCGCGAGGTACGCGAGGCCCTTCTCGTAGAGCTTCAGGAAGATCCACTGCGTCCACCGGTAGTAGTCGGCGGCGCTGGTGTCGACTTCACGGTCCCAGTCGTACGAGAAGCCGAGCCGTTTGATCTGCCGGCGGAAGTTGTCGACGTTGCGCTTCGTGATGACGGCCGGGTGAATGCCGTCGCGCATGGCGGCGCGCTCCGCGGGCAGGCCGAACGCGTCCCAGCCCATCGGGTGCAGCACGTTGAAGCCCTGCATGCGCTTCAGCCGCGCGACGACGTCGGTGGCGGTGTAGCCCTCGGGGTGCCCGACGTGGAGGCCCGCGCCAGAGGGGTACGGGAACATGTCGAGCACGTAGAACTTCGGCTTCTTCTTCAGCTCGGCGAGGTCGGTGGGCGTCTTGAACGGCTTCTTCGCTTCCCACTCGTTCTGCCACTTCGGCTCGATGACGGACGGATCGTAACGGGACATGTCGCGCGGGCTTGTAGGGGACGGATCGCACCGACGCAACGAGCGCACGCAACTGGACGAAGCGGCCGGCTCAGCGCGGAACCGCCTGCCCGAGGACGAGCGGGTCGGAGTGACAGCCACCGGGCGGGTCGCGCTCTTCCGGGCGAGGCTGGCGAGTGCAACTTCGGGGAGCAGTCATCCGCGGGGTCCAGCGCCAGACGGTCTTGCTGGACCTGACGTCAGCGTCGAAGCTCACGCCGGCGGCCTGGGACGCCACTCCGAACGCACCGGCGGGCCAAAGAGAAGCGCCGGCCTTCCATGGAGGAAGACCGGCGCGGGAAAGCGGTCACCGACGAACGATCAATAGCCGGCGCGGGCGATGCCCTTGTACGCCGAGCCGAGCGTGCGGAGGTTGTGCACGATGCCGTACGCGCAGCCGCGGGCCTCGTAGGTCCACGACGAGCCCCAGCCATCACCCGACTCGTAGATGACGATGTGGCCAGCCGAGCCGTCGTTGTACACGAGCGCGTCGGCCTTCTTCAGCGAGGAGCGGGACACCGTCGACCACTGGCTGTTGGAGCGCACGAAGTCCCAGGTGCTGTAGGGGTGGGCCTCGTTCGTCATCACGTCGTTCCACGACGGCACCGTCCACACCTTGGCGGCGAAGCCCGAGCAGTCCGCGCCGTACTCGCCGCGGTAGCTGCAGTTGGGGCAGCTGCCCGTGCACACGCCCTTGTTCGCCGACGTCACGCCGAACGGGATCCAGCGGCCCTTGCCCCAGCGGTAGCCGAAGCCGACGGCGCCCTTCGCGCGCTGAATGGCCGCGTCACGCGCCGACGCGTTGCCCGGGTTCGGCGTGGGCTGGGTGGGTGACGGCGCCGCCGAGCGGACCAGGGTCAGGTAACCACCGTGCGACCACCCCTCGATGCCGTTGTAGCGGATGTTGTACCAGCTGCCGCTCGGGGTGCTGCGGTTGATGGTGGTGACCTGCGCGCCAGCGGGGATGACGAGGCGAACCCGGTACTCCATGCCAGCGCCCGTGCGCAGGTTGAGGCTGGCCGTCGTCTTCAGCGTCGAGCCGATCGCCACCCCGCCCGTCAGCTCCGAGCTGATGGTCGCCGTGTCCTCACTCGCCCCGAGGAGCAGGTCGCTGTCTGCAGCAGTGTCGGTGGCCGTTCCTGCGCAGCCGAGGAGCGCGGCGGCGACCAGGGCTGCTCCGATTCGCGAAAGACCGGCCATCTGTTGCTTCCTTTCGAAGTGTCACCCCGGGGTGACGACGGACTGAAGGGAGGAGAGAGCGAGTTCCGTACCAGCGCGGATGTCGGACACGCGCCCACGCCAACCCTTTGAACCATCTGGTTTCGAGTAAACGATGCATACAAGTCGACCGTTCACTCGCCAGTCATCAAGCTGTTGTGGCGCAGGACACACCCGACCGAATCCACAACACCACCGCCCCCAGTCACCCGGACGAGACAGCGACAGAGTGTCTCGCAGGGGATCAGGGGTCGCCCTGAAACGCGAGATGTGGTTCTGACCGCCGCATGACTCGAGGGCAGAAGACGGCGGTGGTGGGTCTGCTGGTGGCGGCCGTGGTGGCCCTGCTCCTCTGGCTGCTGCGTGGCGCTCCCGCCGATCACGACGCCGCACCGGCGAGCGGGCGGGACCCGGTCGCCGACGCAGGGCAGGAGGGGCCAGCGGCCGGACGGACGACGACGACGGGGGCGGGCGCGCGCTCCAGCGACGACGCGGGCGGGCCCGAGCCGGCCGCGGCCAACGCCATTGCGACCTTCCGCTGGGGCAGCGCAGACGACGCCCTGGGCCGCGAGCGCCAGCAGGAAGGCAACCCCGAGGGGCCGATGAGCCTCGCGGTGGGGCCGGACGGCAGCATCTGGGTCCTCGATCAGGTCAACCAGCGCCTCGTGCGGCTGGACGCGAACGGCAAGCGCCTGGGCAGCACGCCGTTGCCGGTGCAGGCCGGACAGGACGTGGTGGTGACGAAGGACGGCACCGCGCTCGTGCTCGATCGCCTCGTCGACAAGTCCGTCGCGGTGATCGGCCCCGACGGCAAGCCCCGCGGTGAGCTGCCCATCGAGGGCAAAGGCCTCGCGGAGGGCGGCGCCTCCACCGGGCTGTTCCACGACGGCGACGACGTGCTCGTCGAGCGGGAGCACGGCGATCTGGTGCGAATCGGCAAGACGAGCGGCAAGGCCGACCCGGAGCGCGGCGAGGTGCCCGGCCGCCCGGCGAAGGACGGCGCGAACTACTTCACGATGATGCTGGTGGACGCGACGCAGGGGCTGGTGGCGCTCACCGCCGTCGCGAAGGCGACGCTGGCCCATCGGTACACGCGACAGCTCGGGTTCGGCCAGCCCATCGTGAACCTGGTCCTGCTCGACACCGACGCGGGGGGGCTCGCGTACGTGGGTGCGCACGTCGAGCTGCCGGGCTCCTCGCTCGAGTCACCGAAGCTGGGCGTGGTGGTGCTCTGCGTCGATGGGCGTGACGGCAGTCTCCTGGGGCGCACGTCGTTCGTCGGCAACACCGTGGCCGACGAGTCGTTTCGTGAGCTCACCGTGAGCGGAGACGGCTCGATCCTCTTCTTGCGGAGGACTGAGCAGGCCGCGACGCTCGAGCGCTACCGCTGCCAGTGACTACTGGCAGTAACCGGTGCTCGTGTTGCAGGTCGTTCCGCCGCCGCAGGTAATCCCTGCGCTGGTGCAGGCCGGGAAGCAGACGCCGAAGGGCAGCGTCATCATCGACGCGGTGTCCGTGAGGGTGTCGCACACGTAGCCGGTGCGGCAGGTGCTGCGACCCTGGCCTGGCGCCGGGCAGTTCGCGAAGCACGTCCCGACGCTGAAGACGTTGAGGCAGGTCCCCGCAGGACAGTCGTTGTTGCCGCCCGGGCAGGTCGGGGAGCAGTAGCCATTCGGGAAGCCGCTCGGGGGGCTGCTGACTCCACCATCGAGCGTGGCCCGAATGCAGCTGCCCGCGATGCCGGTCGTCATGCCGTCTCCGGAGGCGCACCCCAGGTCCGAGGTGCAGGACGAGCCAGCGAGGCCGTTGTTGGTGGTGCTGACGCAGGCCTGGCTCTGGCAACTCGTGCCGAACGGCGCGCCGCACGACACGCAGGCCCGGCCCAGCAACCCGCAGCTCAGGTTCGAGGTGCCCAGCTGGCAGGTGTTGTTGATGTCGCAGCACCCGTTCGGACACGTGGTGGAGTTGCACGGCGTACACATGCGGTTGTTGCAGCCCTGGCTCAACGGGCACGCCACACACTGAGTGCCCCCTGAGCCACATGCGAGCGGTGACGTCCCGGGCTGGCACACACCGTTGAGACAGCAACCCGTCGGACAGCTGCCGCACCCGGCCGAGCCGCCGCCTGCCGAGCCACCCGCCGCCGAGCCACCCGCCGCCGAGCCACCCGCCGCCGAGCCACCCGCCGCCGAGCCACCCGCCGCCGAGCC
>JAEUJQ010000017.1 GCA_016793095.1 Myxococcaceae bacterium
CATTCACGATCTGCAGGAGAACCCCGACGTCGACACCGAGGGCATGACGCTCGAGACGCCCGAGGGGCAGTTCCTGATCGAGTTCACGATCGAGGGCGTCGACGAACACGCGATGCGCCAGCTCACGAAAGACCTGATGGCCTCGAACCCGTTCGAGCTCACCCGGTTCCTCGAGGCGGTGCGCTGGGAGCAGGCCACCGAGCTCGAAGAGGCCGCGTTTCAGTTTCGTCAGAGCCGCCTGCAGGACCTCGGGTTTCCGCCGCTCGACGAGGCCCTCAAGGTCTTCGCGTGGCTCGACCCCGACAAGGCGAAGGTGTTCGGCGGCACGCCGGGGCTGTCGAAGCCGGGAGAGCGCGTCGACTACGTGCTGGCGATGTTCCGCGGGCTCGACGCGGTCGAGCGCACGAACCTCGAAGGCGAAGTGCGCTACCTGGTGAACTGCATTCTGGTGGCCGAAGGCGCCGAGCCGGGCGACCCAGAAGCGTTGAAACGTCTGAGCGAACACGCCCGCGACACCCTCGAGCTGGGCCTCGAGCACCTCACCGGCGGCGACGCCGAGCGCGCGGTCGACGTGGTTCGCGAGAAGACGCTGCGCGAGATCTTCCAGATCGGCTTCTCGCTGACGTTGAAGGTGAAGCGGCAGGTCGAGCGCCTCGGGCAGGAGCAGGGCAGCAAGTTCGCCGACACGTGGCTCGTGTTGGACGAAGAGGCGCAGGCGCTCCAGGCGTTGCTGCGCCGCCGGCCGCTCAAGGCGCTCAAGGTGCCTGGCGCCGAGCCCGTCACGTTCCGTTCGAAGCGCGAGCTGGCCGAGGTCGAGGCGCTGCTGGCTCGGGTGCGCAGCCAGCGGGCGGTGTTCAACGCGTTGCTGGGCGCGTCTCCGGCCGAGGTCATCGCGCGGTTCGGCGTGAAGCTGGCCGAGCTGACGCCGCAGCGGCTGTTCCTCGCGGTGGTCGCGCACGCCGAGGTGGCGGGCACCATCGATGTCGCGCCCTTTCCCGAGCTGCGGGTGCAGGAGCTCGTCATGCGCATCTTCGACGAGCAGGGTCGTCAGCCGGTGCTGCGCCCGAGCGCCGGCAAACGCGCCGTCGAGGTGTTGACGAGCAAGCTCAGCGAAGGCGTCTCAGAGCTCGAGCCGATGGTGGCGCGCGTGCTCGGAGCGCTGCTGGCCGACGTCGGCAAACGGTGGATGGACGATGGCCGCGTCGACGCGAAGCGCATCGTCGTGTTGCCCGTCGCAGGCCAGGTGGTGGTCTGACCGATGTCGGTGCGCGTGCTGAGTCTGCCGGGGTGGAACGGTTCGGGGCCCGAGCACTGGCAGTCGTTGTGGGAGCGCCTCGACGCGCGGGTCATTCGCGTGGAGCAGGCGTCGTGGGCCGAGCCCTCGCTCGAGGCGTGGCGAACGACGGTGCTGACGGCGCTGGCGACGGCTGAGCCCACGGTGTTGGTCGGGCACTCGCTCGGCGCCGCGCTCATTCCCCACCTCGTCGAGGCGAAGAACATCGCAGGCGCGCTGCTGGTGGCGCCGCCCGACCTGTCTCGTGGCGAGCTGCCCGGCTTCATTCGTGCGTTCGAGCGTGAGGCGGTGGCGCTGCCGTTCCCCGCGACGGTCGTCGCGAGCTCAGACGACCCCTACGCGTCGGTCGAGCACTCGGAGCGGTTCGCGAAGGGCCTCGGCGCGCGCTTCGAGAACCAGGGCCCGAAGGGGCACCTGAACGCGGAGTCGAAGCTGGGCACGTGGCCCGAGGGCTGGGAGCTGCTCCGCCGCCTGCGCGCCCAGGCCCCATTCGTGATGGACCCGCGGTTGGCAGTCGACGCGGTGCACATTGGGCGCAGCGAGCTGTCGGATCTGCTGTTGTTCGACGAGGTGCGCTGGCCGTGGTTCGTGCTCGTGCCCCGTCGCAGCGGCGCGGAGGATCAGGCCCACCTGACGGAAGGCGATCGCGCCCAGCTCAACGAGGAGTCGGCGGCCCTGTGCGCGGTGCTGCGCGATCGGTTTCAGACCGACAAGGTGAACGTCGGCGCGCTGGGCAACGTGGTGCGGCAGCTGCACGTGCATCACATCGGCCGAACCCTGGCAGATCCCGCGTGGCCTGGGCCCGTGTGGGGGCACTCACAGCGGCAGGCCGCGACGCGCCCGGTGCACCTCGGTCGATCGTCGCTCGCGTTCTCAGATTCGCGGTTGTCGTCGCGGTTCGATCGCCTGCTCTAGACGTCGCGGCCGATCGCTTCGGAGAGGCTCGACAGCTTCAGCTCGGCCACCTTCTGCTCGAGGCGATCGAGAATGCGGCGCGGCAGGCCGGGCCCGCCGTAGATGAAGCCCGTGTAGATCTGCACGAGCGACGCCCCTGCGGCGATCTTCGCGAAGGCGTCGTCTCCATCGAACACGCCGCCCACGCCGATGATCGGCAGCTTGCCCTCGGAGCGTTTGAACGCGCGCTTGAGCACCTCGGTCGATCGCTGAAAGACCGGCTTGCCCGACAGCCCGCCAGTCTCCTTCGCGGTCGGGTGCTCGAAGGGGCGGGTGATGGTCGTATTGGTGCAGATGAGCCCGGTGATGCCCGTGGAGCGAACGACATCGACCACCGCGTCGACCGCCTCGTCTCCAAGATCGGGAGCGATCTTCAAGAACAGCGGCTTCGCGCCGACCTTCGCCTTCACCGCCGAGAGAATCGCGGCGAGCGCCTCGGGCTCCTGCAGCTGCCGAAGGCCCGGCGTGTTCGGCGACGACAGGTTCACCACCACGTAGTCACCGAGCGGTCCCACCGTCTCGGCGCACGCGACGTAATCTTCGACGGCGCGTTCGTTTGGCGTGTCTTTGTTCTTGCCGATGTTCACGCCGACCGGCCCCGGCCGCCACGCGAGCTTCTCGAGCCGCGCCTTCATCTCGGTCATGCCTTCGTTGTTGAAGCCGAGGCGGTTGATGAGCGCGGTGTGCTCGGGAATTCTGAAGATGCGGGGCAGGGGGTTGCCGCTCTGCGGCCGTGGCGTGACGGTGCCGACCTCGACGAAGCCGAAGCCCAGCCCGAACAGGCCGACGAGCGCCTCGGCGTTCTTGTCGAGCCCCGCGGCGAGCCCGACGGGGTTGGGAAACGTGAGGCCCGCGACGGTGGTGGTGAGCCGATCGGCCTTCGCGTTCGAGCGCCACGACTTCGCCATCGCGACCGGCATCGCCTTGAGGCCGGCCATGCCCAGGTGGTGCGCCTTCTCGGCGTCGAGCGTGAAGAGGACCGGCCGCAGCAGCGCTTCGTACATGGGCGTCAGCGCGGCTGAATGAACGAGTACTCGCGCGCCCAGGCGAGCGTCTGATCGATCTGCTCCGAGGTGAGAATGCGGTTGTTCTCGACGATCTCGATCTCGCGCCGCATGTCGGTGTTCAGCAGGTACGGGCCGTCGGTGTTGATGGTGACCTTCACGCCGCGATCCCAGAAGGTGCGAATGATGTGCTCGAGCTCCTTGATGCCCTCGACCGCCTTCGTCTGCAGGTTCGAGGTGGGGCAGATCTCGAGCACGACGTCGCGCTCCTTGAGCAGCTTCATGGCCGACTCGTCGTAGGCCGCGCGAATGCCATGGCCGATGCGGTTGGGCTTGAGCTTGTCGATGACGGCGATGACGCCCTCGGCGCCGGTGCCGCGCGTCTCGCCCGTGTGCACGGTGGCCTTGAGGCCGGCCTTGCGGGCGCGCTCGAACAGGTCTTCGTACTGGGCGACGACGTCGGGCTTGAGCTCGAGCGCGTGAGACTCGGTGCCGGCGAGATCGATGCCGAGCACGCCGCGGTGCCGGTACTTGATCGCCTTGTCGACGATGATGCTGTTCAGCTTGTGATCGAACTCGCGAGCCAGGCAGAAGATCAGGCACGCCTTCACGCCGTACTCGAGCGTCGCCTGGTCCATGCCGCGAATGGCCGCGTGAATGATGTGATCGAGATCGAGCTCTGAATGCAGGTTGCGCTTCATCGGGTTGAAGCGCAGCTCGATCTGCGTGACGCGCGAGGAGCGGTACTCCTTGCCGATGACCTCGTAGACCGAGCGCTCGATCGCCATCGGCGAGCTCTGAATCTTCTCGGTCCAGGTGTGCATGATCTTCAGGTAGTCGTCGAGACCGCCCACCTTGTCCGGCGTCGCGGTGATGAGCTCGACGAACTCGAAGTACGTCTTCACGGGGAGCTTGAACCCGTGCTGGTGCGCGATGGCCCAGAGGATGTGAGGGGCGACGGCGCCACCGACGTGAATGTGAAGATCGATGAGCTCTCTCGGCATGTCTTTCCTTGGCATATCGCCCGGCACGGTTGAAGCGTCCCGTGACGCTCGTGAGCGCGAAGGGCAAGCCGGGCTGGTGGAAGTTCCACCCTCCGCTGGGTTGCCGCGCTAGGACGTGTGGCGACGCACCAGCTGACGGAGGAACTGCATGGCCGCGAAGAAGCAACGGAAGAAGCCCGCCCCGGCGAAGCCCGCGAAGAAGGCGCGCGTGAGTGGGCGCTCCGTTTCGAAGAAGCCCGCCGCCGCGAAGGCAGCGGTCGCGCCTGCGCCCACGAAGCGCAAGGGCACGCCCCGCAACCCGCCGATGCACGCGCGCGTGTGGCACCCCGAGCTCGAGGACGAGGTCGAGCAGGACGAGGTGTTCGAGATCTTCAAGGTCTACGACACCGACGGCTCGGGCAGCATCGACCGCGCCGAGTTCAGCCGGTTGCTCGAGGCGCTCGGGCAGACGCCCGGCGAAGAGGAGCTGGCGATCGCGCTGGACGTGGTGGACGCGAACCACTCGGGCCGCATCTCCTGGGACGAGTTCAAGGCGTGGTGGGCGAACCGCTGACTACAGGCCCCGCAGCTGCTTGAGCGCCTCCCACGAGTCCTTCACCTCGCGGAAACGTTCGGCGGCGGCCTCGGCTTCTTTCGGCCCGAGGCTCGCGACGCGATCGGGGTGGTTCTCGGCCGCGAGCCGTCGGAAGGCCGAGCGGATCTCCTCGTCGGTCGCCTGCTCGGTGAGCCCGAGGCGCTCGTAGTGCTCGCGGCCTGAGCCGAAGAAGTCTCTGGTCACCTGCTGCAGCTGCTCGTCTGACAGGTTGAAGTGCTGCACCACCCGCTTGAGCGTGTCCTGCTCGGCGCGCTTCATCGCGCCATCGGCCAGCACCACCTCGTACATCGCGCGCAGCACCTCGACGCGCAGGGCGGGCTTCACCGCGCCCCGGTGGGTCTTCACCAGCGCCTCGACGTCGACCGGCGGAGCGGCCAACGCGTCCTTCAGCGCGAGGCGGACGGCCTCGAGCCCGGGCTCGTCGAAGCCCAGCGTTCGCTCGAAGTACTCGCGCACGGTGCGCACCTCGTCGCTCACCACGTCGCCGTCCGCGCGCGCGAGCTCGATGAAGATCGGGCAGAGCGCCCGGGCGAGCGCGAGCTGCTCGGCGTTGGCCTGCTTCTTCACGACCGGGCGTGCGCGGGCGCGCTCCATGTCCTTCGCGCGGCGCTCGCGCCCCTCGGCGAGCAGCTCCTCGACGGACTTCGGCCGCTCGACCTTCGGCACCTCGGGCTCGCGGTCGAAGAGGAAGTGGCCCAGGCTCGCGCCCGTCACCACGCAGGCGAAGACGACGAGCGCGTCCCACCCCAGCAGCATCGCGACGCAGCCACCAATCCCCGCGCCGAGCACCTTCCCGTACACGCGTCTCAGCGTACTCTGCCCCAGACGAATCTCTGAGCCGCCAGCGGTGCGCCCATTGGATCGTTGAGCCCCGCCCGCCGGGCCTCTGCAACGGTTGGGGGCTCTGTCGGTTCACCATTGGCGGGGTGGCGGGTTTCGAAGCGCCAGAGGGTTGCATCGCTGAAGTCCCGGCCAAGGAGTGCTGCGATCGCGCGTCTCAGTTACCTGGCGTCACTGATGGCACGGCCCCTGCTTGGCCCCGGACGATGCGGTCGCACCGTCTCCTCCTCGCCACGACCTCCATCGCGCTCGTCTGGGGCGGGGCGGCCGTGTGGGTCGATCGCGTGGGCGTGGGGCCGCATGCAGCCAGGCCCCCGTCCTGTGCCATCGTCGTGCCTGGTGCGCGGGTGGACGAGGGTGGGGTGCCGTCGGCGACGCTCGAGGCGCGCGTGCGGCAGGGCATCGCGCTGAAGCGCGCCGATCAGGCTGCCTGGCTCGTCTTCTCGGGGGGCGTCGGCGAGCACCCTCCAGCAGAGGCGGAGATCGGTCGTGCCCTCGCGCTCGAGGCGGGGGTGCCGGAGCGTGAAGTCCTCGTCGAGACCGCGAGCCACTCCACGCGCGAGAACGCTCGTGAGACAGCCCGGCTGCTCGCAGGCCGCGGCGTGGGCTGCGTGCAGGTGGTGTCCGACCCGTACCACCTCGCCCGGGCGCGCTGGGCCTTCGAGCGCGAGGGGCTCTCGGTGAGCCTGGCGCCCGTGCTCGACGCCCCGCGGCACCGCTCGTGGCCGCTGCGCCTGTGGTGGACGGCGCGCGAGGTGCCCGCCTTCGTGAAGATGATCCTCAGCGAGTGAGCGGTGGTACACCCCCGGTCATGACGGCACAGCTCATCGACGGCAAGGCGCTCGCGGCGAAGGTGCGTGAGGAAGTGAAGGCAGCGGCGGCCGCGGTGACGCAGAAGTACGGGCGGCCGCCGGGCATCGCCGTGGTGCGCGTCGGCGAGGATCCCGCGTCGCTCGTCTACGTCAGCTCGAAAGAGAAGACCGCGCGCGAGCTGGGCTTCGGCTCGTGGCACCACCACTTCCCGGCGACGCTGTCCCAGGGAGAGCTGCTCGCCGTCGTGCAGCGGCTCAACGCCGATCCCCTGGTCGACGGCATCCTCGTGCAGTTGCCGTTGCCGAAGCACATCGACTCCAACGTGATCCTCGCGGCCATCGACCCCTCGAAGGACGTCGACGGCTTCCACGCGCTCAACGCCGGCCAGCTCTTCCAGGGGCGCCCGGGCCTCGTCCCGTGCACGCCCGCGGGCTGCATGCGCATGCTGAAGGAGATCGCCTTCGACGTGACCGGGAAGAACTGCGTCGTCATCGGGCGCTCCAACATCGTCGGCCGGCCCATGGCGATGCTGCTCCTCAACGCGAGCGCGACGGTGACGGTGTGCCACTCGAAGAGCGACGTGGCGGCCGAGGTGCGCCGCGCCGACGTGGTGGTGGCGGCGGTTGGCGTGTCGAAGCTCGTCAAGGGTGAGTGGGTGAAGCCGGGCGCGATCGTGATCGACGTCGGCATGAACCGCGGCGCCGACGGAAAGCTGTGCGGCGACGTCGAGTTCGAGACGGCGAAGGAGCGCGCCGCGTGGATCACCCCGGTGCCCGGCGGCGTCGGGCCGATGACGATCGCGATGTTGATGCACAACACGGTCGTGGCCGCGCAGGCCCGGCTCGCGAAGTGAGCGTCAGGGGATCGTCGGCAGCCCGAGCTGGGTGAGCAGCCCGTTCACGGCCTTGTTCGCCATGCGCCGGGGGATCAGCATCACGAAGCCGTCGGTGCCGATGTTCGTCTCGGCGGGGATCAGGAAGAGCGCGAACAGCCGCGCCAGGAACGTGGGCTGCACCCACCCCTGCACCGTCAACGTCGTGCCCTCGAGCGCGGTGACGAGCATCATCGGCGCGACGAGCAGGCCGGTGCCCTTCTGCCAGGTGCGGGTGCCCGAGCCGGCGCCCGCCACCACCTTGTAGCCGTTCGCCTGCGCCCACGCCTCGATGGCCGGCCACGGGTCGCCGCTCACCGGCCCGCTGACGGTGGAGCGCTTCTTCGCGTCGCCCTGCACCAGGTTCGTCACGTCTTCCCCCTCGTGAAACGTCGAACGTCAGCTGCGCGCCCGTAGCGCGGTCACGATCATGCGCGACGCCGGGCTGCGGTTGAGCGTGTAGAAGTGAATGCCCGGCACGCCGCGGTTGAGCAGCTCGAGGCACTGCACCGTCGCGTGCGCCACGCCGAGCTGCATCACTGCCGTCGGGTCGTCCTTCACCTTCTCGAGCTCGAGCTGCAGACGCATCGGCACCGTCGCGCCGCACATGCGCACGAAGCGGGTCACCTGGTCGACGTTGGTGATCGGCATGATGCCCGGCACGATGGGCACGTTGATGCCCACCCGCCGGGCCCGCTCGACGAAGTCGAAGTAGAACGCGTTGTCGAAGAAGAGCTGGCTGATGAGGAAGTCGCAGCCCGCGTCCACCTTCGCCTTGAGGTGCTGCAGATCGGCCTCGCGCGAGGCCGTCTCCATGTGGCCCTCGGGGTACGCCGCGCCACCGACGCAGAAGCCCAGACCCTGGGCCTGCGCGAACTCCACCAGCTCGGCGGCGTAGCCGAAGCCGCCCTCGGTCTTCTGGAACGACATCTCTCCCTTCGGCGGGTCGCCCCGCAGCGCCAGCACGTTCTCGATGCGGGCCTTCGCGAGCCGCGAGAGCACCTCGGCGATCTCCTCCTTCGTGTGGCCCACGCACGTGAGGTGCGCCATCGCCTCGATGCCGGTGCGCTCCTTGATGTGGGTGACGAGCTCGATCGTGCGATCGCGCGTCGAGCCGCCTGCGCCGTACGTCACCGAGACGAACCCGGGCTCCAGGGAGCGCAGGTCGTCGAGCGTCTCCCACAGCTGTTTCTCGCCCTCGGGGGTCTTTGGCGGAAAGAACTCGAAGCTGAAGCACGGCTTCGACGGGTTGAGGCGCGTTCGGATCTTCACCGTTCCTGTCTGCCAGAAGGCGTCAGGCGATGCACCTGGCGCGCACCGCCTCGAATGGGTGCCGTCACCCGGGCGCATGAGCTGCGCGTCGTCGTCGTTGACAGCGCGGACCCGGGGCGCTCAAACCGCCCGTCATGCCACGTGTCACGCCGCTGAACGCCGCGCACAAGAAGCTCAATGGCCGCCTCGTCGACTTCGCTGGCTGGGAGCTGCCGGTGCAGTACGCCGGCCTCATCCCCGAGCACGAGGCCGTGCGGACGAAGGCCGGGCTCTTCGACGTGAGCCACATGGGCGAAGTGGAGTTCCGGGGCAAGGGCGCCCTCGAGGCTGCCAACGCGCTCATCACCAACGATCTCGCGCGCATCGCCGACGGCCAGGCCGTCTACTCGGGGCTGCTGAACCCGAACGGCGGGTTCGTCGACGACATCGTCGCGTACCGCTTCTCGCCCGAGCGCATCTTCATCTGCGTCAACGCCGCCAACCGCGAGAAGGACTTCGCGTGGATGAAGGAGAACGCGAAGGGGGTGACGCCGGTCGATCGCTCCGAAGAGTTCGCGCAGCTCGCCGTGCAGGGGCCGAAGGCGTTCGGCATCGTGCAGCGCCTCTGCCAGAAGCCCCTCGACGGCGTGGGCACCTACCGCTTCACCACCGGCGAGGTCGCGGGGGTCGAGTGCATCATCTCGCGCACCGGCTACACGGGTGAAGACGGCTTCGAGCTCTACTGCCCGCCGACGCAGGCCGAGCAGCTGTGGTTCGCGCTGCTCGAGGAGGGGAAGGGCGACGGCATCGTGCCCGCGGGCCTCGGCGCGCGCGACTCGCTGCGCACCGAGATGAAGTACGCCTTGTACGGTAACGACATCGACGACGTGCACACGCCCCTCGAGGCGGGCCTCGGGTGGATCGTCAAGCTCGACAAGGCGCACTTCCTCGGGAAGGACGCGCTGGTGAAGCAGAAGGCCGCCGGGCTGGCGCGCAAGCTGGTCGGCTTCGAGCTCACCGAGCCCGGCGTGCCGCGCGCGCACTACCCGATCCTCAAGGACGGCCAGAAGGTGGGCGAGGTGACGAGCGGCACCATGGGCCCGTCAGTGAAGAAGGCCATCGGCATCGGCTACGTGCCGCCGGCGCTCGCAGCCGAGGGCAGCACCTTCCACGTCGAGATCCGCGGCCGGCCCGCTGCCGCGCGGGTCGTGAAGACGCCTTTCTACTCGCGCGGTTGAACCTCCTCCCCCACTCCCTGACTCAAGGAGCCCATCATGGCGAACGGCGAATACCCGAAGGACCTCAAGTACACGAAGGACCACGAGTGGGCGAAGAAGGCCGGCGCCAGCGTGCAGGTCGGCGTCACCTTCCACGCGCAGGACGCGCTGGGCTCGGTCGTCTACGTCGAGCTGCCGAAGGTGGGCACGACGGTCGCGGCGGGCGGCCAGTTCGGCGTGATCGAGTCCACCAAGGCCGTCAGTGAGCTGTATGCGCCGATCTCCGGCAAGGTGACGAAGGTGAATGACGCGGTGGTGAACAACCCGTCGCTGGTGAACGAGGCGCCCTACGGCGGCGGCTGGCTCGTCGAGATCGAGCCGTCGAACGCAGCCGAGCTGGACGGCCTGATGGACGCCGACACGTACACGAAGTCGCTCGGCTGACGGTGGGGTTCGCCCCGGGCCGCCGGGCGCGCGGACGAAGGCGAGCCCTTCGTCGAAGTGCTGGGCGCGGAAGTTCAGGCTGTCGGAGACGAACAGGTGCCGCGAGTCCACCGCGACGTGCGTCGCGAAGTTGAACTCACCGTTCGCTTCACCGTCGCGTTGCCCCGGCCGCGGGCGCGCTCGCCCAGGCCCGACGCGCCTGAGGCCGCCCGCGGGCCGCGCTGAGTCCGGGGCGAACCACGCCGGTCACGCCAGCCGGGCAGGACTCACCTTCCACCCCGATCAGCTCGTGCGCCGGTTCCGGAATCCGGAGTGCGGCCTCGACCGGGATGTCGGGCTGCACGCCGCAACGTCTCGCAGGAGCTTCGGCTCTCCGCAGCGCACACTGTCGGCACTCGCAGTGCGGCGTCGGCCTCGCCTGAGACCTCGCTGGCGACCGACGAGCGGCTGGAGCTGAGGTCGGCGACTCGCTGCAGCTGACCGTGGCCGCCTGGCTGCCGCAACGGGCACTGCATCAACTACCGGCGCATCATCTGGAGCCTGCGTCGAGATCGGGTTGGCGCTCGCCGGCGACGTCGTGGGCGAGGCCGAGGCGGTTGCTGGTGCTTGCCGGGAGAGCCGGTGACGGCAGTCCTGAGCGGCCAGCTCACAGGAGCGCGCTGACGACGGCGTGGTTCTCGTGCTCGAGGCCCACGCTGATCCGCAGCCCCTCGAGCGGAGGAATGGGCCGCACGATCACGCCCTTCGCCTTGAGCTTCGCGTCGGCCCGCTTCCATCCCTCACCGGGGAACCTCGCGAGCACGAAGTTGGCGCCCGACGGGAGCACCTCGACGCCCCGCGCCGAGAGCTCGGCCGCGAGCCAGGGCCGCCAACGCTGGTTGTGCTCGATGGAGCGCCGCACGTGCGCCTCGTCGGCGAGCGCGGCGATGGCGGCGGCCTGCGAGGGGGCCGTCACGGGGAAGATGAAGCGCGCGCGCCGCAGCAGGGTGATCGTCTCGGGGTCCGCGTGCAGCCACCCCACGCGCAGGCCGGCGAGCGCGTACAGCTTCGAGAACGTGCGCAGCACCACCACCCGGCCCGGGTGCTTCGTCACGTACTGCAGCCCGGCGTCGTAGGCGGGATCCTCGAGGTACTCCGCGTAGGCCGAGTCGAGCGCCAGCATCACGCGCTCGGGCAGGCCGGCGACGAGGCGCGCGACGGCGTGCCGATCGATCCACGTGCCCGTCGGGTTGTTGGGGTTCGCGAGGAAGACGAGCTTCGTGCGATCGGTGACCGCGGCGAGCAGCGCGTCGACGTCAGCGGTGAAGGCCGGCGCCTCCGAGGTCACCACCGTCGCGCCCGCCGCGTTCGCGAAGATGGAGAACATCGGGAAGCTGAACTTCGGCATCAGCACCTCGTCGCCGGGACCCGCGTACGTGCGACAGAGCACCTCGATGAGCGACTCCGAGCCGGTGCCGCACATGATCCACCGCGGATCGAGCCCGTGGCGCGTGGCGATCGCCTCGTTGAGCGCCGTCGTGTCGGCGTCGGGGTAGAGGTGCACGTTCGTCGCTGCCGCTCGCGCCGCCTCGATCGCCCGGAGGCTGGCGCCCAGCGGAGACTCGTTCGCGGCCAGCAGCGCCGGCTTCGCGACGCCGGGCAGCGTGAGGTCTCCCGCGACGTAGTTGGCGATCTGCAGAATGCCGGGCCGGGGCTGCGGTCTCATGGGGGCTGCGTACAATGGTCGCAGGCTCCGGGCCACGCGTCTTCGCCGGCTCAGGGCGGCCGACGGACGGGCGCGTCTTCGAGCACGAGCTCGACCTTCCGGAGCATGGCGAGCGTTGCCTGATCGTCGGCCCAGCGCGGTGGCCTGGCGCAGCAGGATCGACGCGTCCACGAGCCCGCGCCCCTGCTGCTTCTCCTCCTTCGGCTCCTCGAGGAGCTTGCGCCTTCGCGAGAGGTCACCGCTCGAGTCCCCGCGCGACCTCGACGAGCAGCTTGACGTCGTCGGGGCGCTGCTCGAGCGCCGCGAGCTTCACCGGCGGAGCTTCGGTCGGGTCGATCCGCAACTGGCAGCCACCGGCCGTCTCGGTGAACGCCGTCGCCCAGGCGCCCCTGAGCGAGTCGCTGGCGCGACCCCGGCGTCGGTCTCGAGCACGGGCGTCTTCACAGGAGCCTTCACCGGGAGCGGCGCAGGGCTCACTGCCGTTCCCGCGAGCAGCCCCGCTGGATCAGCCCGACCAGGCCGTTGCCGTGGCTCGTCACGTCTGCCCGGCCGGCTCGTCGCCACAGCCGCCGAGCGACACGCCAGGGGCAGCCGCCGAACCTCCAGAGGACCGCCCAGACCGGAGGGGACCGCGCGCCGCAGCGGGTGCCGCCGGACAGCAGCGAGGAAGAAGCCGGGGACGAGGCCGGGCATCGACTTCGACTCGATGAGCTTCGCGCCCGGCGGCAGCTCCTTCGGCAGGGCGAGGGTGCTTCTCAGCCCTCGGCCCTGGTCTTCGCGCCGGTGGCGATGAGAGCCGGCTCCGCCAGCCGGACGCCGATCACTCGGTGGGGTCGTCGTTGGAGGCGCCCGAGGCGCGGATCACGAACTCCACCCGCCGGTTGTTCGAGCGCCCGGCGTCCGTCTTGTTCGTGTCTGCCGGTCGATCGGGTCCGAAGCCCTTCGCCTGGAGCCGCGTGCCGTCGACGCCCTGGTGAATGAGGTAGTCCTTCACCGAGTTCGCGCGGCGCTGCGAGAGGCTGATGTTGTAGTCGCGCTTGCCCTGCGAATCGGTGTGGCCTTCGACGCGCACGAGCTGGATCTCGGGGTGATCGCGCAGCACCCGCGCCACGTTGTTCAGCAGCGGGAACGAGCGCGGCAGGATGGTGGCCTTCGCCGTCGCGAAGAAGACCTTCTCTTTGATGATCAGCTTCTCGCTCGTGATGATGACGAGCTGACGCTCCTTCTCGGGGCAGCCCTGGTTCTCCTTCGGGCCCTTCACGTCGGGGCAGTTGTCGAACTTGTCTTCGACGCCGTCGCCGTCCTTGTCCTTGATCGGACAGCCCTTGTTCTCCTGCGGGCCCGCCTCGTCAGGGCACGCGTCGTCCTTGTCCTCGACGCCGTCGCCGTCCCTGTCCTTGATCGGGCAGCCGTTGCGCTCGACCGGCCCGGGCTCGGTGGGGCACTCGTCCTTCGTGTCCGGCAGGGTGTCTCCGTCGGTGTCGAGCTCGACGACCTTCACCACCGGGCAGCCCTGGTTCGCCAGCGGACCCTTCTTGAGCGGGCAGCGATCCTGCCCGTCCGGCACCCCGTCACCGTCGTTGTCGGGATCAGGGCAGCCGTCGGCGTCCTGGAAGCCGTCCTTGTCCTCTGGCTCGAGCGGGCAGGTGTCGTTGCGGTTGAGGATCTCGTCCTGGTCGTCGTCGAGATCGGGGCACTGCTGGGGCGTGTGTTTGCGATCGGGGCGGCAGGGGTCGTTGTCGTCGGGTCGAATGCCGACGCCGCCGAGCACCCGCACGGTCGGGGTGCCAGGCAGGCTGCCGAACCCGGGCCCCGCCAGCAGGAACAGCTCGATCGGGCCGATTGGCACGCGCGCCCCGCCGAGCAGCTCGAAGCCGGCCGGCGTCTCGCCCGCCCCGAGGGGAAGGAGCGTGTGGAACGAGCCCTCGAAGCGCGCTCCCTCGCCGGTGCTGCTCACCAGGGCGCGCAGGCCCAGCTGGCTCCCGATCTGATCACGCACCGCCGCCGAGCTGGACAGGTTGACCGAGGTGGGGCGCACGAGCCCGACGATCTCTCCTCCGACGCGCACCGGCCCGAAGTCCCGGCCCGCCGACAGCTGCGGGAAGATGTTCCAGCCGCTCTCGACGGCGAGCGCGTTGCCCACGCCGAACGGGAAGGCCGTGCCGAGCTGCAGCGCGAGATCGAGCGGCATGTCAGCGACGAGCCCGCCCTTCCGCTGCGAGAGAATGCCGAGGCGCACCGCCAGCCGCGGCGACGCGAGGCCCGCGCTGTCTGGCGAGAGCACCCGCGCGACCTGCGAGAGATCGTCACCGCCCTGGTACAGGACGATCGGCACCTCGAGCGTCGCGGTCAGGAACGAGGTGATGCCGTAGCCCACGCCGAGGTGCAGGTTGAGCCGGTTGCCGACGAGCGAGCCCTGCCGCTGCGCGTCGCGGAACAGGACCAGCGGGTTGTTCTCGTAGTGGAAGGCGCCCCACGCGCGGAACTTGCGGTGTGGCAGCACGTCACCGGTGGCCGCCCCCAGGCCGCCGAGCGGCGCGTCGTTCAGCGTGAAGCGGGTGAGCGAGAAGCCCGGCAACGGCGTCGCGTCCTGGGCGTACGCGGGCGCCGAGGCGAGGAGACCGACGAGGAGGACTCGAACGAGGCGGACCATGGTTAGCGGGCTCGGCGGCGACGGGTGATGAGGGCCGCGAGGGCCAGCAGCAACGGGGGCGCTGCGTCAGGGGACACCTGGCTGCAGCTCAAGAGGCCCTGACCTGCGTAGCGCAGCGACGGAATGCGGATGAAGAACGGGACGTCTTGTGCGCGCAGGCCCTGGTTGCCGGCCGGATCGAGCGCCTCGGCCGAGACGGTGTGGTTGCCCTCCGCGAGCACGTTGGCGGGAACGGTTCCGCTCCAGCGGCCCTGGGCATCGGCGGTCGCGAAGAGCACGGGCCTTCCATCGAGGTAGATGGTGACGCGGGCGTTCGGCTCCGAGGTGCCGGTGATGTCGAACGGGCGGTCGATGTCGAGCGCCGCGTTGCGCGCGGGCGTGATGATCACCGGCGGGTTCGGCGCCGTCGAGTCGACGTCGAAGCCGACCTGCGTCGTCTCGGGTCCGGTGTTGCCAGCGACGTCCGTCGCGTGCGCCTTCACCTCGTAGCGGCCGTCGGCGAGCTGCGTCGGGGGCGTGAAGGTCCAGTCTCCGGCGGCGTCGGCGGTCGTGGTGCCGGCCTCCTGGCCGTTGATGAAGATCGTGACGGTGGCGTTGGGCTCCGCGGTGCCGGACATCATCGGTCGCCCCGTCGTCGCCACGCTGTTCGCAGTGGGCAGGACGATCACCGGCGCAGCGGGCGGCACGGTGTCCTTGGTGACGGGGCGCTGATCGGAGCCCGTGCCACCGGCCGTCATCTGCGAGGCGCGCACCTGCACCATTCCGTCCGCCAGGGAGGTGACGTCGAGGGTCGCCGAGAAGAGGCCGTTCATGCAGGCGGCGGTGCCGGTCACCGTTCCGACCGAGAGGCTGACGGCGCCCGCGCTCGACGTGCAGAAGCCGCTGACCTCGTACATCGGCGCGCGAGCCCGGTTGATGACGAGCAGGTTGCCGAGGATCACCGTCGGTACGTTCTCGACGAGGAACGTGCGGGGCATCGAGGCGGGGCCCTGGTTGCCGGCGCGGTCCGTCTGCCGGGCCGTGACCGTGTGGCTGCCCGCGCCCAGCGTGGTGGGACAGCTCCAGGCGCCGGTCATCGTCGCGGTCGCCTGACAGACGATCGCGGTGCCCTCGTTCACCAGCACCACGGAGAAGGGCTCGGCGGTGCCCGAGATCATCGGCGACAGGCCCACCCGGGCGCTCTCGAGCGGCGCCGAGATGACGGGGGCGGCCGGCGCCATCGTGTCGATGGTGAAGGTGCGCGGGGAGGAGGCGGGCGAGACGTTGCCGGAGGGGTCGGTCGCGGTGGCCGTCAGCACCACCTGGCCGTCGGAGAGCGTGGACGACACGCAGCTCCACAGGCCGTTCATCGGCGTGATGGTGGTGCACACGACGGTGCCGCCGTTCGACACCCGCACGGTGCTGCCCGGCTCCGCGGTGCCCGAGAGCGGAGGCGTGGTGTCGTTGGTGACGGCCTGGTCGGCTGGGCGCATGAAGGTGGGCGCAGTCGGGGCGACGGTGTCTTTCACGGTGCTGCGGGTGTCGTTGCCGGTGCCCGACGGGTTCGTCTGGGCGGCCACGATGGTGACCGAGGGGGCGTCGGGGACGGCGACGACGATGACGGTGGTGCTGAAGGTGCCCGCGGGGCAGGGCGCTGACGCGTTCACCGCGCCGATGGACAGGGTGACGGCGCCGGCCGAGGCGGTGCAGGTGCCTGACACCGGGTACGCGGAGGCGTTGGAGCCGTTGATGGGCCCTGGCGTGTCCAGGGTGACGGTCGGCACCGCCGCCACGGTGAACTGACGTGGCGTCGAGGGCGCCGAGGTGTTGCCGCTCACGTCGCGCTGGGTCGCGGTGATCGTGCGAGTGCCTGGCTGGTACGAGGTGGGGCAGCTCCACTGGCCAGTCCCGTTGGCGGTGACGCTGCAGATGAGCACGCCGCCCTCGGACACGCTGACCGTCGCGTTGGGCTCTGCGGTGCCCGCGATCGTCGGGTTGATGCCCACCGTCGCGTTCTGCGCCGGGTTGGTGATGACGGGAGCGGCCGGCGCCGCCGTGTCGACGTTGAAGTTCCGCGCGGGAGACACCGGCGACGCGTTGCCGACCTCGTCGGTGGCGGTGGCGGTGATGGTGACGGCGCCGTCGGGGATGGCGGGGGCCACGCAGCTCCACACGCCGTTGGCCGGGACCGTGACGGTGCAGACCGTGACCGCGCCGCGGCGAACGACGAGGGTCGCGCCAGCCTCGCCGGTGCCCGTGATCGTCGGCGTCGAGGTGTTGAGCGTCGCGCCCTCCGTGGGCGTGGTGATCGAGGGGGCCGCGGGCGCGCTGGTGTCCTTCCGGGTGCTGCGGGCGTCGGTGCCGGTGCCCGTCATGTTCGTCTGCGACGCCGTCACGCTGATGCTCGGGCCATCGGCGAGGCCCGACGCGTTCACCGTCGTCCCGAACGTGCCCGAGTTGCACGCCGTCATCGCGGTCACGGTGCCGACCTGGACGGTGACGGTGCCGGCCGCCGTCGTGCACGCGCCCGAGACCGGGTAGGCGGCGGCGTTCATCGACGAGATCGCCGGCGGGGTGGTGAGCGTCACCGTGGGCACGTTGGCGATGGTGAAGGTGCGGTTCGGCGCCGCGGGGCTCGTGTTGTTCGCCCGATCGCGCTGGGTCGCTGACACCGTGCGCATCGACGGGCCGAAGGTGGTCGCGCAGGACCACTGACCGAGGTTGTTGGCGGACACCGTGCAGACCGTCCCGGCGCCTTCGGTCACGGTGACGGTCGCGAAGGGCTCCGCCGAGCCCGAGATGCTGGGGTTCGGGCCGACGGTGGAGCCCTGCGCGGGGCTGTTGATCACCGGCGCGGCGGGCGCGACCGTGTCGATGGTGATCGAGCGCGGGGGCGAGACCACCGAGGTGTTCCCGGCTGGATCGGTCGCGGTCGTGGTGAAGGTGCGCACGCCGTCGGCGAGCGTCGAGGTGGTGCAGGTCCAGATCCCGTTGCCCTGGGTGAGCGCGGTACAGACGGTGACGCCTCCCACGATCACCCGCACGGTCGCGCCCGGCTCGGCGGTGCCCGAGATGGTCGGCGTCGAGGTGCCAGAGAACGAGCCGTCGGCGGGGCTAGTGAAGACGGGGCTCGACGGCGACGAGGTGTCCTTCGAGGTCTGCCGCGAGGTCGTGCCTGTGCCCGCGAAGTTGGTCTGAGAGGCGCTGACGTTGATGGTCGGGCCGTCAGCCAGCGAGGCGACGTTCAGCGAGGTCGAGAAGGTGCCGGCGGCGGTGCAGGCCGTCCCCACGACGACGGTTCCCACCGAGACCGTCACCTGGCCGGCGATCGTCTGACACGAGCCCGAGACCGGGTAGGCCGTCGCGTTGGAGAGGTTGATGATGCCCGGGGAGTTCAAGGTGACGATGGGCGCGCTCTGCACCACCGACAGGGTCTGATCGCTCACCTGGTTCTCGACGACCGACAGGTTCGAGATGTTGGTGCGCCCGTTCACGTACGCGCCCGGCACACTGGCCGTCACGTTGACGGTCAGCGTGCACCGCTGGGTGAGGGGCGCCAGCGAACCGCTCTGCAGGCGAATGCTGTGCGGCGGCGTGGTCGAGTTGAGGGTGACGGTGCCGCTGCAGGTGTTGGTGAAGACGGTGTTCGCGAGCAGCAGGTTGGCGGGCAGCGTGTCCTGGAAGCCGAGGTTCCCCTGCGCCGGCGCGCCCGGCACGTTGTCGATCGTGAAGGTGAGCGTCGTCGTCGAGCCCGCCGACATCGCGGTGGTCCCGAAGGCCTTGGTGAGGGTCGGCTGGTACGAGAAGAACGTGAGATCGTTCGTCACCACCTGGGTGGAGGGCGCCGAGCCGAAGTTCCACATGATGGCGAAGCCGTTGTCCTGCACGGTGGAGTCCACCCAGTTGTTGAAGGTGTTCGCGCCGAAGACGTTGTTGCCGCCACCCGAGCCCATGGGGCACAGCGCGTCACGGAACATGCACTCGTAGAAGCCGCCGTAGTAGCCGGTCCACGGCACGCCGCCGCGGTAACGCCACGCCAGCACGATGTTGGAGGCCTGCCTGAAGCCGCCCACCACGGTAGGAGGGCCCTGCACGAAGAAGCTGGGGCCGAAGTCGTCGCCGCCGAGG
Organism: Myxococcaceae bacterium; assembly: GCA_016793095.1. Lineage (GTDB taxonomy): Bacteria > Myxococcota > Myxococcia > Myxococcales > Myxococcaceae > Xiheimicrobium. The sequence goes on from JAEUJQ010000017.1 coordinate 18,753, forward strand.
TAGGCGTCGAGGGCGTGGTAGAGACGCACCGGCACCGTGTTGCCCGAGGGAATGGTGAGCGTGTGCGTCACCGACACGAAGTCGTTGGGGAAGACGTAGTCGTACCGGACCGACACGTCGTAGTTCCTCCCGCCCACCGTGGCGCGCAGCACCGTGGTGGCTGAGCCTGAGCCGTTCGGCTGCGGGGTGAGCGTGTTGCTGATCGGCGTGAACTCGGCGGCCGTGACGCCGGTCACCGGTGCTGCCGCGAAGTGGAGTGGCCCGAAGACGTTCGTCGTTCCGACCGCGAGGTACACGCCGTTCGACAACCCCGTGAGGACGCCGGGGTTGGTGGTCGCCCCCGGGGTCGCCGTCTGCGAGTAGAACTGCCCCGTCCCGTTGCGAATGACCTGCACCTGGCCTGTCGGGCCCACGTGAACGCGGACCCCTGTGCCAGGCCCGGTGCCTCCGCTCGGGTTGATGGTCACCTGCGCGAACGCGAGAGCAGGGGTGAGGGCCAACACCACCAGTGAGCTGGGCTGCACGCGCATGGACGACTCCCGGGCTTCGACGCGCTGCGGCGCTACGTCAGCAGTGCCCTGAGCGTCAAGCTCGCGATGCAGCTGTCACGTCATCGCGTCATCCGCGCAGCCGGCATTCGCAGTAGAGGAACGCCTGCGCCTTGCCTGAGGGCGTGAGGTGCTGCTCTGTCGCGCACGAGAGGGGCTCGAAGTCGGGACCGAAGACGGCATGCAGCTCGTGCTCGTCGTACCGGGCCACCGCGAGCCCGCTACACGACGTGGGGCCCTCGTGGCTGAAGGTGGCGATGAGCACGCGGCCGCCGGGCCTGAGGCAGCGGCGGACCTGCTCGACGTAGCGTCGGCGCTGCTCGCCGTCAGTGAGGAAGTGGAACACCGCCCGGTCGTGCCAGAAGTCGTACGCCTGGTGTGGGAGCCCGACCGAGGTGACATCGCCGACGACCCACTTCACCTGCCGCCCGCGATCCCCCAGCCGCGCCCGGGTGACCTCGAGCGCGCGCGGCGAGAGATCGAGCACGGTGAGGTCGCGATAGCCGCGGCCGAGCAGATCGTCCACCAGCGTCGAGGCGCCCGCCCCGACGTCGATGATGGCCCCTTGCGCCGGCAGGCGCGCGTCCTCGATGAAGCGCAGCGACTGGTCGAGGTGGGGTCGATACCAGGAAACCCCGGTCGTTGGCTTTCGCTGGTAGACGGACTCCCAGTGGGTCTGATCCATGGCCCTTCGAGCCTGTCAGCCTCAGGGGCGATTCGGGAAGGCCCCGATGAATGAGCGGGGGCCCGCGAAGTCTGTGTGGTCGCCGGCAGGCCCATTCCTGCTATGGAGGCGGTGTGATCGCCAGGACGAGGAACAGCATGAAGCTGATGTGGCTGATGGTGGGGTCGTTGGTGGCAAGCGCTGCGGTGGCCAACCCGAGCCCCGAGCTCGCGTCCCAGAAAGAGCTCAAGAAGGTCATGGCCCTCAAGGGCGATCCGGTGAACGGGAAGGACCGCTACCAGGCCGCCTGCGCGTCGTGCCACCTCGACAACGGAGCCGGTCAGCCCGACGGCACGTTTCCTCAGCTCGCAGGGCAGCACCCTGTCGTCGTGCTCAAGCAGATGACGGACATCCGCGCCGGCGCCCGTGAGAACGCCGTGATGCTCGGCGCCGCGAAGGCGGTGTCGGAGCAGGACCTCGCCGACATCGCGCTCTACCTGAAGCTGCTCCCCATTCCGCACGACAACGGGCGGGGCGAGGGCGAGTTCCTCGACGACGGGCTGGTGCTCTACAAGCGCGACTGTCTCTCGTGCCACGGGCGCAGCGGCGAAGGTGATCCGAAGACGAACACGCCGGTGCTCGCCGGGCAGCACTACAAGTACCTCTTGCGTCAGGCGATGGACATTCGCGACGGCAAGCGCCTCAACTCGAACCCGAAGATGATGGAGGCGATCAAGGGCTACACGGACACCCAGGTCATCGCCGTCACCGACTTCATGTCACGCCTGGTGATGCCCGAGCTCCCGAAGAAGAAGAAGTAGAGCGAAGGACCGCGTGCAGCTCCTCGGCGAGCTGCTCGGGCCGGCTGTCGAGGGCGCTCCACGTCCACTGCAGGACCCGGTAGCCCCGCGTCGTCAGAGCGTTCAGGCGTCGCCGATCGGCTTCGAACGCCTCGATGGTGGAGTGCCATGCGTAGCCGTCGGCCTCGATCACCACGGGGGCTTCCTGGAAGGCGAAGTCGAGCCGGAAGCGCCGCCCGCGAACCCGCACCCGCTGTTGCCTGAGCGGCGAGGGGAAGCCGTAGTCCTCGAGGAACGTGAGCACCTTTCGCTCGAGCTCGCTCTCGGTGATGCCCTGATCCGAGCGCCGGGCCACCAGCCTGCCGAGGATCCGCGTGCCCGGGCAGCCGGGCCGTCGATCGAGGAGCGACTGGAGACGTTCGGTCGTGGTGAGCTTGAGGCGCAGGGCGTCATCGAGGTTCGCCGCGAGATCGTCTTCGGTCAGCTCCGGCGCGAGATCGAGCAGCGTGCGCTCGATGGACGTCACCCGCAAGCCCTGCACACGAGCCGTCTCCCGGGGCAGCAGCGTGGTTCGACGCACGAACCGGATCCCAGCCGGGGCAGGGGCGTGCACCACCGCCGAGACGGTGATCGGCATCGGCTCGTTTGCGAAGCGGGGCAGCCCCCACAGGGCAGCCGCCGTGTGGTGCGAAAGGAAGCCGCCATCGCCCGCCCAGAGCGCCGCTGCTCGTACGAGGCGCATCCACGAGTGGCGCGCGCCTTCGATGCCGTACACCCCCGGGTGCACTCTGCACCAGCGCCCGCTCTGCACCCGCCGCTTCACCTGGTCCCTCGACATCCCCCGCGCGCACGCCTGCTCGAGGCTGACGACTCCGTCCTGGCACGAGGCCAGCATCAACACCGCCTTCTCCGCCGCCCGCATTCCGCCTCCGTCCCCCTGCCGCCTGCCGACCCGGGCCCTGATAGCAGCCGGGGCTGACATCGGAGCGCCGCTCCGTCCGCTCCGGGGGCGGAAATCGCCCCGGAAACGGATAGACCTGCGCAGGTGGACGGCTGGAAGACCCCCGACGGTCGGAAGCTGGTGGCCTGGCGCCCCGAGACGGCCACTCGTCTGCCCGATGGCACCGAGCGCCCCAGCTTCAGCTTCCTGTTGCTGTCGCCAGAGCGCATCGAGTCCACCTGGGAGTGGCGCCAGGACAGCGTCGAAGACTGGCTGTACACGAGCGCCTACTTCGTCGAGGCGGGCGCCCTGCAGTGCTGCTTCTCCGGCGATCGCTTCGCCGGTGGAGAGAGCTGCTCAGTGTCCGTCGTGCTCTCGGGGCTGGAGCCGTTGCCGCAGGCCGAGGTGCCCCCGCGGGACCAGATCGAAGCGCTCGTGCGGGCGCGCGCGCGGGCCCTCGCGCTGCAGGCCGCCGAACGCCACGAGGCGGACGAGCGGCGCCGACGGTCCCTGCACGCTGCCCTCCGCGACGTGCCCGGCACCGGCCCCATCGTGCTCACCTTCGCCCTCGACGGCGCTGGCTGGGTGGTTCGCCACGGCGACGAGACCTGGTGGCGGGCTACCGACTGGCCCTGGCTCGGCACCGGCCTGCGCGACCAGCTCGGCCCTGTGGTGAAGGCCCGCTACGCCCCGAGGCCGGCGCGCCTCGAGGTGGACGACGCGACGTGGCGTTCGCTGGACTACTCGAACGATTGAGCGCTGTTCGCGTCCCCGGCGACTCTCCGTTGCGGGGCTCCGTGGCGTTCTGTAAGCCCACCGCCATGCTCTCGTTCCTCGACTCCTTCCCACGCCGTCATGTCGGTCCCTCTTCGCGGCAGATCGAAGAGATGCTCGCGGTGGTGAAGGCGCCCTCTCTCGATGCCCTCATCGACCAGACCGTGCCGAAGGCGATCCGCCTCAAGCGGCCCCTGTCGCTGCCGGCCGCGAAGACCGAGTCCGAGGCGCTGGCGGAGCTGCGGGCGATCGCCGCGAGGAATGAGGTCTTCACCTCCTTCATCGGTCAGGGCTACTCGGGCACCATCACCCCCGGCGTCATCCTGCGGAACGTTCTGCTCAACCCGGGCTGGTACACCGCCTACACGCCGTACCAGGCCGAGATCGCGCAGGGGCGGCTCGAGGCGCTGCTCAACTTCCAGACGATGGTGGGCGATCTCACCGGCCTGCCGATCGCGAACGCGTCGCTGCTCGACGAAGGCACCGCGGCCGCCGAGGCCATGCACCTCGCGCACTCCGTCGCGAAGGACGCCGACGCGAAAGTCATGTTCGTCTCGTCGCTCTGCCACCCGCAGACCATCGAGGTGGTGAAGACGCGCGCCCGTCCGCTCGGCGTCGAGATCGTCGTGGGCGATCACCGCACCTTCGACTTCGCGAAGAAGACCTTCGCTGTCCTCGTGCAGTACCCGGCCACCGACGGCGCGGTCATCGACTACCGCGCCTTCATCGACAAGGCGCACCAGCACGGCGCCGTGGTGGTGATGGCGGCCGATCTGCTGTCCCTGTGCCTGCTCACCTCGCCCGGTGAGCTCGGCGCCGACGTCGCCATCGGCTCGGCGCAGCGCTTCGGCGTGCCCATGGGCTTTGGCGGGCCCCACGCGGGCTTCCTCTCGACGAAGAACGAGTTCGCCCGGTCGATGCCAGGCCGCCTCATCGGCGTCTCCGAGGACGCGAACGGGCACATGGCCCTGCGCATGGCGCTGCAGACGCGGGAGCAGCACATCCGCCGGGAGAAGGCGACGTCGAACATCTGCACCGCGCAGGTGCTGCTCGCCGTCATCTCGTCGATGTACGGCGTGTACCACGGGCCTCAGGGCCTGCGGGCGATCGCCTCGCGGGTGCACGCGCTCGCTCGCGCCTTCGCGGCGGGAGTGACGAAGCTCGGCTTCACCGTCGAGCACGACGTCTTCTTCGACACCGTCTCGGTGCGCGTGGACGCGAAGCAGGGCGACGCGCTGATGAAGGCCGCCGAGGCTGCTCGCATGAACCTGCGCCGCCTCGACGCGACGCACCTCGGCGTCTCGATGGACGAGACGATCTCGGCTGCGCAGCTCGACGCCCTCTTCGCGGTGTTCGCCGGCAAGCAGCCCGGGTTCACCGCCGACGGGCTCGCCAGCGGCGCGCCGGTCTTCCCCGAGGCCCTGCGCCGCACGAGCGCCTACCTGACGCACCCGGTCTTCAACGCGCACCACACCGAGCACGAGATGCTGCGGTACATCCGCTCGCTCGAGGCAAAGGACCTGTCGCTCTGCCACAGCATGATCGCGCTGGGCTCGTGCACGATGAAGCTCAACGCGACGAGCGAGATGGAGCCCGTCACCTGGCCCGAGTTCAACGGCCTGCACCCGTTCGCCCCCGAAGCGCAGTGGCCCGGCTACCGGCAGATCTTCACCGACCTCGAGACGTGGCTCGCCGAGATCACGGGCTTCGCCGCCACCTCCCTGCAGCCCAACGCCGGCTCGCAGGGCGAGTACGCCGGTCTGCTGACCATCCGCCAGTACCAGGAGGCCCGCGGCCAGGGGCACCGCACCGTGTGCCTGATCCCCGCGTCGGCGCACGGCACCAACCCCGCCACCGCCGTGATGGCCGGCTACCAGGTCGTGGTGGTGAAGACCGACGACGCCGGCAACGTCGACGTGCCCGACCTGAAGGCGAAGATCGCCGCGAACGCCGGCAAGGTGGGCGCCCTCATGATCACCTACCCGTCCACGCACGGCGTGTTCGAGGCGGCCATCGGCGAGATCTGCGACCTCGTTCACGCCGAGGGCGGGCAGGTCTACATGGACGGCGCGAACATGAACGCGCAAGTCGGGCTCTGCCGGCCGGGCGACTTCGGCCCCGACGTCTGCCACCTGAACCTGCACAAGACCTTCGCGATCCCACACGGCGGCGGCGGCCCGGGCATGGGCCCGATCTGCGTCGCGAAGCACCTCGCCCCGTTCCTTCCCGGCCATGTCTCGCACCGAACGGGAGGCTCGGGCTCGGCGGTGTCGGCGGCCCCATTCGGCAGCGCGAGCGTGCTCCTCATCTCGTGGATGTACGTTCGCATGCTGGGTCCCGACGGCCTGACCCAGGCCACGAAGGCCGCGATCCTCAACGCCAACTACGTCGCCGAGCGGCTCGAGCAGGCCTACCCGGTGCTCTACCGCGGCGCGCAGGGCAGGGTGGCGCACGAGTGCATCGTCGACATGCGGAAGCTGAAGGGCACCAGCAACGTCGAGGTCGAGGACATCGCCAAGCGGCTCATGGACTACGGCTTCCACGCGCCGACCGTGTCGTTCCCCGTCGCCGGTACCATGATGATCGAGCCCACCGAGTCCGAATCGAAGCCTGAGCTCGATCGCTTCGTCGAGGCGATGCTGAGCATTCGCGCGGAGATCGCCGAGATCGAGGCGGGCGCCCTGCCGAAGGACAACAACCCCCTCAAGCACGCCCCACACACCGCGCACTCCGTCACCGCCGACGAGTGGACGCGCCCGTACTCACGCCAGCGCGCCGCCTACCCGCTGCCGTGGGTGAAGCGCCACAAGTTCTGGCCCTCGGTCGCCCGCGTGAACAACGTGCTCGGTGATCGAAAGCTCGTCTGCAGCTGCCCGCCGATCGAGAGCTACATGTGAACGGCCGCCCTCTGCTGGAGGCTCGTTGTCCCTGATCCAGCGACGCGCCGCGCTCGCCGGCGTTGCCGTGCTCGCCCTCCTGGGGGCCGTGTACGCGGGCAACTGCGTGAAGAACGTCGTCACCGCGCGCCGCGTCGACCTGATCTGCCCGGCCCTCACGATCTCTGCGCAGGAGAGGCTCCTCAACAGCCGTGAGCTCTTCGCCCGGCTCTTCGAGGCCGACGCCCCCCTCATGCAGCAGATGCCAGACGCGATCGTCGGCTCGACCTGCGGGCGGCTCCGCAGAGAGCTCGCGTGGTACCAGTGGAACCTGGGGCGCACCGTGCGCATGGACGAGACCCGGGCGACCCGGCAGCAGCTCGTCACGGTGATCGATCGCACGCTCCCGGTCTGCGTCGAGCGCGCGACCCGGGGGATCGAGGCTGACGACGAGCTGCACCGGGAGCTCGCCACCGCCGCCTGTCAGATGCTGAAGACCCTGCGCAGCTCCCTCGACACCCCGGTGCAGGACGCCTCACCCTGGGCGCTGGCCGATCAGCTCGAGCGCCTCACCCCGACGCGCCCCCGCGGTCTGCACCAGTAAGTGTCGAAGCGCGCCCCGACGCTGGTAAGGTGCCCGCGCGCGATGGCTCAAGCAGACCCGAAGAAGAACATCCGGTTCGGCAAGTACACCCTGATCGATCGGATCGCGGTCGGCGGCATGGCCGAGATCTTTCTCGCCCGCCAGGCCGGCATCGAGAACTTCGAGAAGACCATCGTCATCAAGCGAATCCGGCCGCACCTGTCGAAGCAGCCGAACTTCGTGAAGATGTTCCTCAACGAAGCCAAGCTCGCGGCCCAGCTCAACCACCCGAACATCGTCCAGATCTACGACCTCGGTAAGATCGGCGAGTCGTACTTCATCGCCATGGAGTACGTCTTCGGGCGCGACATGCGTCGCATCATCCCGAAGGCCGACTCCCTCGGCATTCCCTTCCCGATGGTCTACGCCCTGAAGATCGCGTCGAGCGTCTGCGAGGGCCTCTATTACGCGCACCAGAAGACGGACACGTACGGCACCGCGCTCAACATCGTGCACCGCGACGTCACCCCCGAGAACATCTTCGTGTCCTTCGACGGCACGGTGAAGGTGCTCGACTTCGGCATCGCGAAGGCCGCGAACCAGATTGAGCAGACGCGCGCCGGCGAGATCAAAGGCAAGCTCTCGTACATGTCGCCCGAGCAGTGCATGGGCAAGCAGCTCGACAACCGCTCGGACCTCTTCTCGCTCGGCACGGTGCTCTACGAGTGGCTCACCGGGTTCAAGCTGTTCACCGGAGACTCCGAGGTCGCGATCCTCAAGAGCATCACCGAAGGGAAGATCTACGCGCCCTCGTACTTCAAGGCCGACATCCCCGAGGCGGTCGAGGCGATCTTGATGAAGGGGCTCGAGAAGGACCGCGAGCGCCGGTACCAGACCGCCTGGGACATGCAGTACGACATCGATCAGTTCCTGTCCCAGTACGAGTTCACCCCCTCGAACATCCACCTCGCGAACTTCCTCAAGCAGCTCTTCAACGACGAGCTCGAGGAAGAGAAGCAGCGGCTGTCCAGCCTGCGGGCGCCGGGGCAGGGGCCCGAGGAGATCATCGAGGAGGCCGAGGAGATCATCTCCACCATCGAGCCGATCTCCGATTCCCAGGCGCTCGACGAAGGCAACGCGAAGTCGCTCACGGTGGATCTCAACGCCTCGGAGTTCGATCAGCTCGCGGTGATCGCCCGCCGCCACGGCATGTCCGTGAGCGCCCTCGTGCGCGATGTCGTCGGCGGCTTCCTCAAGTACCGATGAGGGTCCTGCGTCGTCGCGCTGCGCCCATGGCCACCGTGAAGAGGCAGCGCCCGTCCGTCACCGGGCAGACCCGGTCCAGCGAGGAGCAGCGCTCTGGCACCAGCCCGCCATGGGAGCGCGCGGGATGACCGCGAAGCTCGGGTCACTCGTCGTCCTGCTGCTGCTGCTCTCGAGCGGCGCATCAGCGCAGATCGTCAGGCCGATGGGCGAGACGCCGGGCGAGCTCGGTCCCGCAGCGCCCGACCGGACCGAGCCGCAGCCGCCCACTGCCGCGCAGGGGCCGCGCAGTCGTTTCTCGCTGCTCTCGGCGGGGCGCGGCGGCCCCCTGTTCGCGTTCTCGCAGATCGTCGATGGCCTGGTCGTCGGCGCGGCGATCGGAGCGTCGATCACCTCGTCGCCCTCGAGCCCGCTCGCCCTCTCGCTGGGCGCGTATCTGGGGGCGCTGGCCGGCGGGGTGGGCCTCGGTGGACTCGGGGTGTTGCTCCAGTACTTCCAGCCGATCGGTCTGGTGGCCGCAGGCGCCGCGACGCTCGGGCTGGGGGTGGGCGCGCTGTCCGGCCTCGGTGTGGCGCTGCTGCTCGAGGGCTTCGTCTCCGGGTTGCCCGCCGTGCTCCCTGGCGTCCTCGCGCTCGCAGGCTCCCAGATCGGCGCGCTGGTCCCGCTGGCGCTGCTGTGGACGGCGGAGGATCTCGATCCCTCCGAGCTCGCCATGATGGCCGCGGCCTCGCTCTGGCTGACGGCGGCCGTCGGGCTGGTGAACCTGTCCATCGGCAGGCCCCTCGTGGCGCCGGCGCTGCTGATCGCCCCCGCGGTCGGCATGGCGGCTGGCGGGTTGGTCGCCGCGTTGACGAGGGTCTCGAGCGGCGAGGTCTTCCGCTACACCGCGCTGCCCCTCGGCGTGGGCGCGGCGACCTTCTTCATCGGCGGGCTGCTCGGCGGGTCGCCGCAGATCGCAGCCATCGCGTCGCTGTCGATGATCGCCCTGACGGTGCTGACGACGGGGCTGGTGTCGTTCGCCACCACCGCGCCTGCGCCTGCCGAGGTGACGCTGCTGCCCACCATCTCCGTGCTCCCGGCGGGGCGAGCTTCGGAAGGGGTCGCCGTCGGGCCTGCTGCCCTGGTGCGCTTCTGAACGTCAGAAGAGCCGGTAGCCGACGCCCAGCCGAACGGCCCACGCGAGGCGCGGGACGGCCACCCCCAGAGGCTCCTTGATCACGTCCACCCCGAGCTGCCCGAGCCCGACGAGCGACAGCTTCTGGTTCAGCTGAAACTCCACCCCGCCCCCCACCGTCGGCGTCACCTGAAAGCCCGTCACGTTCAGCGCGATCGCCCAGGGGAGCTCCGCCGTCGCCAGGATCTGAACGACGTCTGAGACCGAGATCGACGCGACCAGCCCCAGCCGCGGCCTGAGGGCGACGTAGCCGAAGTTGAAGGGGTCGAACGCGCGGACGCCCGAGTTCACCTTGAGGCCGAGCGAGAACGTCGGCGCGAGCACCGCGCGGGCGCTCTTCCACGCGGCCAGGCGAACGCCCGCCTCGACGGTCCCTGAGAGCTCGAGGTAGTGGAAGCGCGCGATCGCCTCGATCTCCAACAGGCTGAAGCCCTGGCGGTAGCCCCCGGCCACCTCGGGCGCGCCGAGGGTGCCCCAGAAGCCGAGGGACCCGCCGGGGAGCGCGGCCGGAGCCATCGCCACGCCGTGCGCCTGGAGGTCACGGGACTCAGCCGGCGCGGGAGCAGGCGACGTCGTCGCAGGCTCGGCACCCAGGGGGAGCATCACCACCAGCGCGAGGGAGAGCATGACCCGGAAATAGGCAGGTTTTTTGACCCCCGAAAGTTTCCGCTACAGCCTTGCAGCATGCGCACGACCTCGACGCAGTTGGCTGGCGGTGGGCGGCGGCGGTGGCCCCGGTTTCAACTCGACCTCGACTGGTTCGTCGAATCGCACGGCTGCTCGGCGATGGGGCGCGGCCTCGAGCTGACGGTGCGCGGAGCGGCGCTCCCGGTCTCCTGCCGTTCGCCCTTCACGGAGGAGGTGGTGCTCCACGTGTCCCTGCCCGCTCGCGAGCGCATGTTCCGGGCGAAGTGCTCCGCGCGCATGAGCGAGAAGCGGGGCTGGGTGCTCACCTTCACTGAGGTGGCTCCCGAAGATCTGCAGCTCCTCGGGCACACGCTGATCGGTGAGTTTGGCGTGCTGGCCCTTCCGGAGAGAGCGGGCAAAGCGCGGTTGAACAGACTGCAGAACGTGATTTCAATGGGTTGAGTCGTGTGGGGAGATTGCGGAGAGGGTAGGCCTCCGGGGTAGTGTGTCTGTGTTCGTCCCCGGAGGTGCCATGCGGTCGTCCGTTGCCACTGCAGCAGCAGGTCAGTCCACCCGCCAGCCCGTCGCGGCTGAGCGACCGCTGGTTCTGGTGGTCGATCCCGATCAGTCGGCGCGCGCCGTGCTCGAGGTGGCGCTGGCCCGAGACGGCTTCGACGTGTGGAGCGTCGCGACGGCCGAGCAGGGACTCGACGTGCTGCGACGAGGCCGGACTCCAGACGTCATCGTGCTCGAGTCCGATCTTGGCAACGACGATGGGTTCTCGTTCTGTGCCGAGCTGAAGGGCAACCCTCGCACGACGGGAGTGCCGGTGGTGCTGCTCGCTCGGCGTGACGACAAGAACGTGGGGAACCTCGCGGAGGTGGTGGGTGTGGACGAGGCGATCCAGAAGCCCGCGTTCGCGCGCGACGTCGCCTCCCTCGTCCGCTTCGAGCTGGTCCGGCACCGCTCCAGGGTCGGCCAGTCGCTCAGGTTCAGCGAGCGCAGCCTTCCGGCGGCTCACCTGCTGCGGGCGCTCCTCACCTCGACGCGCTCGGGGACCTTCAGCCTCGCCGACGGCCTGGCCACCATCTCCTTCCAGGAGGGCGTCATCGTTCAGGCGACCTTCGGTGAGCGGTGGGGCGTGGACGCCGTCGTGCGCGCGCTCGCGCTGACCTTCGGCGACTACTCGGTCCAGCTGGGCCCTGTGCGGCCGACCGGGTTCCACTGCTCGCTGCGAGACGTAGTGTCGCTGGTGTTGCCGCGCCTGGCCCACTGGTCGGCGCTCAGCATGCGGTCGCTCCCGCTCGACGCGGTCCTGGCCGTGGACTTCGCGAGGCTGGCCCAGTCGCTGCCGACGATGCCAGACGACGTCAACCGCCTCGTGCAGCTGTTCGACGGGCGGCGGTCCGTTCGGCAGGTCCTCTTCGATAGCCCCTTCGACGAGGTCCTCACCCTCGAGGTCAGCACCCGGCTGTACCTGATGGGCGTCGTCGGCCCTGTCGTCACTGCCGAGGCGCCGCAGCCACGCAGCGCCCCCCGGCTGTTCGAGCCGCGCTCCGCCGAGGCTGACGAGTTGATGCGGCAGCTCTTCGATGGCTCGACCGAGATCCGCTCCTCCGACGTCGAGCCCGCGCGGGTGGATGACGACTGGGTGATGGCGGTTCCCGGCGCCGATCTGCAGGTTGACGACCCCGCCGGCGGTTGGACGGCGGCCGCGCTCCCGGATGCCCACCTCGCCGAGGGGCTCGCGGAAGATGTCTCGCGCCGGCTGGTGGCGTTCAACGTGCCCACCGTCGTCGAGCGGCGTGAGCCCTCCGTTGCCCTCCAGCCCGTCGCCGACTTTGCCCACGGGGCGCAGGAGACGCTGAGCGGTGGGACGATGCAGAGCGCCCTGCGTGCGGCGACGGGAGACGAGGCCGCGGTCGTCGCCGAGTTCAGGCAGCCCCCGGCTGCGTTCGAAGACGACCCGACGCCCCCGTCTCCTGCCAGGCGGTTCACGGCGGAGGATCGGCAGGAGCGCATCGTCACGCCTGTCTTGACGCCTGCTGTGGCTGAGCCCGCCCCGCTCGCCGAGGCCACGCGGGCGCTGACCGTGGGCGGCGAGGTCGTTCGGACCGCCGCAGAGCAGGTGGTCGTGGTCGCTGCCCCCAGCCTCACCCCGGCAGTGGAAGGCGAGCTCGAAGACACGTTCTTCTCGTCCGGTGCGGTCGATGCCGCCGCCTTCGAAGACACGCTCCCATCAACAGCCCCGGCTCAGCCGCGCGCGTGGCAATCGAAGCGACGGGTGGGCTTGCTGGTGGGCCTCGCGGTCCTGGCGGCCCTGGTCGCGGTGGGCGTCGAGTGGCTCTTCGCCGCTGCGCGTCCGGCCCTCGTCAAGCCCGACGTCGCCGCCGCGCTCACCAGCCCGGCGACTGCAGTCGAGCCGTCCGCCGAGGTCGTGCCCCCGCCCGCGCTCGCTCCTGTGCAGGAGGAGCCAGAGGGCGCGGTCGAGCCCACCCTCGTTGACGTGTCCGAGCCCCTCGCAGACGGCGTGCGCGCCTACCAGAACGGCGAGTATGCGAAGGCGGTCGCGATCCTCGAGCAGGTGGTCGCCGACGATCCGAAGTCGCTGCAGGGGTGGCTGATGCTCGGCCAGGCTCAGTATGACGCTGGCCACGCCGAGGCTGCGAAGGGCGCTGCGCAGAAGGTGCTCGAGCTGGAGCCGAAGAACGCCAAGGTGCACCTGCTCCTCGCCACCATCGCGCACGACGCTGGAGACAAGGCCGCCATGCGACTCGAGGTGGAGCGGTACCTCGAGCTCGAGCCCGAGGGTGAACACGCGGCCGAGGCGCGGGCCCTGCTGCGCTGACGATTCGGACGACGGCGATTTCGACAGCCAGGCCTCGCTGAGCTACACACCTGTTCCGTATCATGCGCGTGCTCGGCGTCGATCCAGGCAGCCGCTTCCTCGGGTACGGCCTCGTCGAGGTCGCCAGGGGCGGTCGGGTCAGGTACGTGGCGCACGGGGTGGTTCGAGCAGGGAGGGCCGCTCCGCTCGAGCAGCGCCTCGAGGCGATCTTCATCGAGCTGGGCCGCGTCTTCGACGTGTTCGCTCCTGATGCGGTCGCGGTGGAAGGGGTCTTCACGCACAAGAACGCTCGGAGCGCCCTCATCCTGGGGCATGCCCGCGGGGTCGTTCTGCTGATCGCCGCGAGGGCTCGGGTTCCCCTCTATGAATACGCGCCGGCCCGCGTGAAGCGCTCGATCGGGTCCGGCGGCAACGACAGCAAGGGGGCCGTTGCCCGCATGGTGACCCGATTGCTCGAGCTCGAGGCCCCGCTCGAGCGGGCCGATGCCTATGACGCACTCGCCGTGGCCTGCTGTCACGCGAACCAGGTGCGAGGCCTCAAGCTCCCAGCGACTGGAAAACGACCGGGCCTCCCGTTCGCCGAGCGTCTGACGCCGAACGTCATTCGGCCACCTGAGAGCGGGGCTCCTTCATGATCGCAGGTCTGAAGGGCGTGCTGGTCGAGAAGGGCCCTCTGGAGGCGATCATCGACGTGCAGGGGGTCGCCTACCGTGTGGCGGTATCGACGGTGGCCTCGGCCCGCTTGCCGCCGATCGGCCAGCCCGTCTCGGTGCGGGTGCGCACGGTGGTGCGGGAAGACGCCCTCGATCTCTACGGCTTCCTCTCGAAGACCGATGAAGACCTCTTCCTGCTGCTCACGTCCGTGAGTCAGGTGGGACCGAAGATGGCGTTGACGGTGCTGTCGGGCCTCGACACCCCCGAGCTCATCGCCGCGTTGTCGAGGGGTGAGGTCGCCCGGTTGACGAAGATCCATGGCGTCGGGAAAAAGACCGCAGAACGGCTGGTGCTGGAGCTCAAGGACAAGGTGCGTCTGCTGGGCGGCGAGGTCGGCAGCCCAGCGGCCAGCAAGCCAGCGGGTCCCGGCCAGAACGACCTCGTCTCGGCGCTGGTGAACCTGGGCTATCGGCCAGCCCAGGCAGAGGCGGCGGCGGCGACGGCGATCGAGAGAGCGGGCGCTGACGTTGCGTTCGAGGCGCAGTTTCGCGAGGCCCTCAAGGTGCTGCGCTCCGCCTGAGCGACGTGCCTCCAGGTCGGATCGAGCGTCGGGCTCGACCTCGCGCCTGGGGCGACTCCCGTCATCGCCTCTGATCGGTGGATCACGATCGAGTTGAGGTCCCTGATCGCCTGATCGCGGCGACGGCGGTCCTTTGCGGCTCGAATCGTCCGATTCCAGGACGTTGCTGCCCTTCGATCGGACCGGAATCGGACGAAGCGCAGGCGCTCGTCGCAGACGGAGACAGGGGTGCGATCGAAAAGTCGCTGATCGGCCTTGACGTCTCTTTTGAATACCTGCTATTCATGCGTCGCTACTCAATGGGGTGCATTGAGTAGAGACCTCATGACGACCGAACTATTGCGTCCCGACGAGATCGATCGGATCGAGCGCGAGTACCCTCAAGGCGTGCCCGCGCGCCTCATCGTCGAGATCTTCAAGCCGCGCGGAGTGGCCCTGTCAGAGGCCACGTTCCGCAAGTACGTCCAGGCTGGTCTGTTGCCGCGAAGCCGCCGGGTCGGCCGCAAGGGGAAGCACCGGGGCAGTCAGGGCCTGTACCCCGTCGAGTCGGTGCGTCGCATCAACGCCATCAAGAAGATGATGGCTGAAGGCCACACGCTCGAAGACATCAGGCGCTCCTACGTCTTCGTGCGCAACCACATGGATGTCGTCGAGCGCGAGTTTGGCGCCGTGTTCGACGGGCTCTCGGTCGAGCTGACCGAGAAGCCAGGGCAACAGGCGCAGGCGCAGCTCACTGATCAGCTCGAGCTGCTCAGGGCTCGGGCCGCCGCGCTGGTTCGCGACGTCGCCCGCTTCGGGAGCGTCGTCACGTCGAGGCCAGCTCCGGAGGCAGCGAGAGACTTCTGGTAGTCCAGGACCGGCGAGCAGCACTCGCCATTCGAAGGAGGGGACATGTCAGCAGCGGTGAACGAGGAGCAGGTGCCGATTCTCAAGTCCGACGAGGCGGACGAGCGGAAGCGGTCGAAGACCATGTCGCGCAAGGAGATGGCACGCGATCTGCGCCGTCGCCGTCAGCTGGGGCTCATCGACCCTGAAGAGGCCGAGCTGCTCTCGGAGCTGAACCAGACCCGACCGCGCACGCGCGCGGATTGCGTCAACAGCGCGCGGCCCTGCGTCTTCGTGAGCTGCAAGTACAACCTCTACCTCGACGTCAACCCCGAGACCGGGTCGATCAAGCTCAACTTCCCCGACAAGGAGATCTGGGAGCTCGAGTACACCTGCGCGCTCGACGTCGCCGAAAAGGGCGGGATCACGCTCGAGGAGGTCGGGGAGATCATGAACCTCACCCGCGAGCGCATCCGACAGGTGGAGACCCGCGGGCTCGAGAAGGTGCGCCACGCCACCGAAGCGGAGCCCCGGCGCCCGCGTTGAGCGAAGAGAAGCCCGCGCCGGCGTCGCGACCGACTCGTTGACCCCTCATGAGTCGGTTGGTAGGTGCCGGGCGTGCTCGCTCTCCTCAGCGTGTCTGACAAGCGCGGGCTGGTGCCCTTCGCGCAGGGCCTGGTCCGGCAAGGTTTCACTCTCCTCTCCACAGGCGGCACGCTCGCGGCGCTGGAGGCTGCCCACGTGCCGGCGAAGAAGGTCGGTGCCCATACCGGCTTTCCCGAGATCCTCGGCGGGCGCGTGAAGACCCTGCACCCGAAGATCCACGGTGGGCTGCTCGGGCGGCCGAGCCTGCCCGGCGATCGCGCCGAGATGGACGCGCATGGCATCGCGCCCATCGCCATCGTCGCCGTCAACCTCTACCCCTTCAGAGAGACGGTGGAGAAGGGCGCGACCCGCGAGGAAGTGATCGAGCAGATCGACATCGGCGGGCCGGCGATGGTGCGCGCGTCAGCGAAGAACGCTGATCACGTGACGGTCGTCGTAGACCCGAACGACTACGGCGGGGTGCTCGCCGAGCTCGAGCGCGATGGGCAGGTGTCGCTCGGTACGCGAAGAGCGCTCCAGCGCAAGGCCTTCGCGCACACCGCCAGCTACGACGCGGCCATCGCCGCCTGGCTGGGTGAGCAGGAGTCCGTGCCCTTTCCCGAAGCGCTCACGCTCGCGGGCGACAAGGTGCAGGAGCTCAGGTACGGCGAGAATCCCCACCAGCGCGGTGCGTTCTACCGGTCCCCCCGACGGCCGCCCGAGCCGACGGTCGCGTGGTCGGACGTTCTGCAGGGCAAGGAGCTGTCGTACAACAACCTGCTGGACCTCGACGCGGCGCTCGGGCTGGTGCTCGAGTTCCCCGAGCGTCCGACCGCGGTGATCATCAAGCACAACACCCCCTGCGGCGTCGCCAGTGACGACACCCTCGTCTCTGCATACCGCCGCGCGCGGGCGATCGACGAGGTCTCGGCGTTCGGAGGCATCGTCGCGCTCAACCGGGGCGTAGACGAAGCGACGGGGGCCGCGCTGGCCGAGACCTTCCTCGAGGCCGTCATCGCCCCTTCCTTCGAGCCGGGCGGCCGGGCGGCGCTGGCGGCCAGGAAGAACGTCCGGCTGCTCGAAGCAGGGCCGGCGCTGGCGAGCACCGCGGCCCGTCCCGGGGCCCAGCTCGACGCGCGGAGCATCTCTGGCGGTCTCCTGCTGATGGACCGCGACGCCGTCGAGCCCGCCACCGAGTGGAAGGTCGTCACCCGGCGGGCGCCCACTCCTGCCGAGGTCGAGTCGTTGAAGTTCGCGTGGCGGGTCTGCAAGCACGTCAAGAGCAATGCGATCGTCTTCTCCGATTCCAGTCGGGTCCTCGCCGTTGGAGGAGGGCAGACAAGTCGGGTCGATTCGGTGAGAATCGCTGCCGGTCGAGGGGGCGAGTTGAAAGGCAGCGCCGTGGCTTCAGACGCGTTCTTCCCTTTCAGAGACGGCGTGGACGCGGTGGCCGCGGCTGGAGCGAGCTGTGTGGTGCAGCCCGGCGGATCGGTGAGGGACGCCGAGGTGATCGCGGCGGCGGACGAGTTGGGGCTCGCGATGGTCTTCACGGGTGTACGGCACTTCCGCCACTGAGGAGCCTCCGGCGACTCCATGCGAATCGTCTGCCAGAAATGTTCAGCGGCCTACGCAATCGATGACAAGTTCGTCACCGAGAAGGGGGT
Source organism: Myxococcaceae bacterium (assembly GCA_016793095.1). GTDB lineage: Bacteria > Myxococcota > Myxococcia > Myxococcales > Myxococcaceae > Xiheimicrobium. Next base: position 36,158 of record JAEUJQ010000017.1, read on the forward strand.
TCGCGCGCAGTGCCCCCGCTGTCGTCACCTGCAGATGGTGAAGAAAGGGGACGACGCGCAGGCCGCTGCAGCGTCTGTCGCCCCTGCCGCCCCGGCCCCCGCGCCAGGTGCAGCATCGCCGTTCCTCTTCGACCTGCCAGGCGGTGCGCCCCCGGCGCCGAAGCCCGCGGCTGCCGGCTCGCCGTTCGATTTCGACTTCGGCGCTCCGCCCCCTCCCCGAGCTCCTGCAGCGCCTCCGCCCGCACCGCCTCCGTTTGCACCGCCTCCGCCCGCGCCGGCCCCCGCCCCCCTGACGGCTCCCGCGACGCGGAGCCCCTTCGACTTCGATCTCGTCGCGCCTCCAGCCCCTCCGCCTGTGTCCGGAGCAGGAGCGCCCGCGTCACCAGCGCTCGCAGCCTTCCCCGGGCCGTCGCCCATGGCCGCGCTGCCTGATTTCCCCAGGGCCCCTCCCGCCTACGCCGAGCCTCCCGGCTTCGAGTTCGGTGCACCGCCGCCGGGAGCGCCCTCAGCCACTTCGGAGCTCGACGCACTCACGGGTGGTGCGACCCCAGCGGCCACCGGCACGAAGTGCAAGAGCTGCGGGAAGGCGATCTCGGATCCGTTCGACATCGCGCTCGGCACCTGTGACGACTGCCGCTCGAAGCAGCAGGAGCGGGTGGACGGGCCGACCCCGGACTCGAACGCCGGCAAGTCGGAGCGGATCGACGTCGCGCAGATCAACGCGAGCGTTGCGAAGAGCGCACCGAACCTGCCGCCCGTTGCCTCCACGCAGCCACCCGCGCCACCGCCGATGACGGTCGCGCAGACGAACGCCGTGCGCACCGCGATGCGCGAGACGGCCGACAGCAACCGCAGCCGCACCCTCATCGGGCTGCTGGCGGTGGTGCTGGTGGTCGGCGGCATCGTGGGCCTGCTGGTGTGGAAGAAGCCCTGGGTTCGTCGGCCCCCACGCGTCACCACGACGACCGGCCCCGCCTCGTCCAAGGCCATCGACGCGATCGTCCAGAAGTGGAAGCTGAACTACCCCGAGCTGGCAGACGAGGACGGCGATCAGGCGAAGGCGCACGTCGAGACCGGCGAGTCACACCTCGCGAGGGACACGACCGCCGGCTACCGCGAAGCCGAGGAGGAGTTCGAGAAGGCCCTCGTGCTCGACAGCTCGAGCGATCGCGCGATCGCCGGCTGGGTGCTCGCCGTGGCCTTTGGTCGTGGCGGCAACGTCGACGAGCTGACGTCGAAGGCTGCGGACTCGATGCTGACGGCGGCGGAGCAGCGCAGCGGAGCGCCGATGCTGTACGTCGCGCACGCGCACCTCGACATCGCCCGCGGCGTCAACGTCAACGACGTGCAGCACCGCGCCGAGATCGGCAAGAACAGCAAGGACCCGCGCGACAAGGCGCTGGCGATGTTGGCGCTCGGGCAGGCCCAGCTCCTCAAGAACGCGCAGGTGGCGGAGCAGAGCTTCAAAGAGGCCCTCGCGCTCGATCCCAAGCTCAAGCGCGCCTACCTGTTCCAGGCGAACCTCGCGATGTCGATCGGCAAGTACCGCGAGGCCTCCGACGCGCTCGAGAAGCGGCTCTCGCTGGATCCAGATCAGTGGGAGGCCTCCGAGACCCTCGCCCGCCTGGACGTCGAGGTCGGTGAGCTCACGAAGGCCAGGAAGGTGCTGGAGGACGCGAAGGCCGCGGCGCCGAAGAACGTGCGGCCCCGCATTCTGCTGGGCATGCTCGCGTACCAGCACCAGGCCGATCTCGCGCAGGCGACGGAGCTGCTCGCTGGCGTGGTCGCCGACCCTGACGTGAACAAGAAGGACCAGGCGGACGCGTTGACGCACCTGGCGATCGTTCAGCGGCTGCAGGGCGACCTCGACAAGGCGAAGGACACGCTCGACCAGGCCCTCGAGGCGCAGCCCGATCTGCTCTCGGCCCGGGTGCAGCAGGTGCTGGTGCTCACGGACAAGGGGGTCGCGTCGCAGGCGCGGCTCACCATGGACTCCCTGAAGGGGAAGCTGCCTGGGGCGCTCGAGACGGCCCTGGAGGGGCGGTTGTTGGTGCTCGAGAACCGCCTGCCCGAAGCGATCTCGAGCCTGGTCGCGCTCGCCGACAAAGATCCGTCGCAGACCGGCGCGCTGTTGCTGGCCGGCGCGGCCGCCGCGAAGTCCCGCAAGGACGGCAAGGCCTGGGAGCTGTGCCTGAAGCGTGGCCTCCGCTCGGATCCCTTGTCCAACCCCCTCCAGGGGTTGAGTCACCTCTACGTGCGGCAGGCCGACCTGCTGAAGCCAGCCGTCGGCGCGTGGGCGAACCTCGCGTCGGGAGGCGACGAGGATCCCAACCCGTTCCTGTGCGAGGGCCTCGTGGCCTGGTTCTCGGAGGACCTGCCGGGCGCGGACAAGAGCTTCGCCCGGGTCACCAGCATCGATCCGCGGAGCGCCGATGGCTTTGGGATGCGGTCCTTCGTGGCGCTCAAGCGGAAGGACCTGGGCACGGCCGTGACCCAGGGGGGCAAGGCGGTGGGCGCGAACAAGACGCACGGGCTCGCGCGGGCGGCGCTGGCGGCTGCGCTGATGGCGGCGAACAAGGTCGATGCCGCGAAGATCGAGGCGGTCGAGGCGAACAAGCTCGCGCCGACGCTGCTGATGCCGCGCGTGGTGATGGGAGACGCCGAGGCGCGGCAGAAGAACCCCGAACAGGCGCGCCGGTTGCTGACGGGGGTCTTGCTGGCCGACCCGGCGTACCGCGAGGCCAAGCGGGCGCTCTTCAAGCAGGGCCTCTAGATGCGCGGGAACGCGCCGTGAGAGTGCTGGTGCTCGGCAGCGGGGGACGGGAGCACGCGCTCGTCTGGAAGCTGGCCCAGAGCCCCTCGCTCTCGGCGCTCTTCGTCGCTCCCGGGAATCCCGGCATGGAGCGCCTCGCGACGCGGCTCGAGCAGAGCCCGACCGACGGCGCTGCGATCGTCGCCGTGGCGAAGCGCGAGCGCATTGACCTGGTGGTGGTGGGCCCCGAGGCGCCGCTCGTCGCGGGCGTCGCCGACGACCTGCGAGCCGCCGGAGTTCCCGTGTTTGGTCCGTCGGCGGCAGCGGCGCGGGTGGAGGGGTCGAAGGCGTTCGCGAAAGAGATCATGCAGGCCGCGCGCGTGCCGACGGCAGAGGCGCGCGTCTTCGACGATCTCGAGGCTGCGGCGCAGGCAGCGGCTGCGGCCGGGCCCATCGTCGTCAAGGCCGATGGCCTGGCTGCGGGCAAGGGCGTGGTGGTGGCCGACTCCGGCGCCGAAGCGGCCGAGGCGGTGCGCGCCCTGGGTCGACTGCCTGCGGGGAAGAAGGTGCTGCTCGAGGAGCGCCTGTCAGGTCCTGAGCTCTCCGTGATGGCGCTGTGCGACGGGGAGCGGGCGTTGCTGCTGCCTCCCTCGCAGGATCACAAGCGCCTGCTCGAGGACGACCGCGGCCCCAACACCGGGGGCATGGGCGCGTACGCGCCAGCGAACCTGCTCGACGCGGCACGGCTCGAAGCGGTGCGGCGAGACGTGATGCTGCCCACCCTGAAGGAGCTCGCGCGCCGGGGCACCCCCTTTCGCGGCGCGCTCTACGCGGGCCTCATGTTGACGCCCCAGGGCCCGCGGGTGCTCGAGTTCAATGCCCGGCTCGGCGACCCCGAGACGCAGGTGCTGATGATGCAGCTCGCGGACGATCTGCTGCCGCTGCTCTTCGCCGCCGCGACCAGCAGCCTGCCCGAGCGCCCGGTCGAGGTGCGCGCGGGCTTCTCGGTGGGGGTGGTGCTCGCGGCGGGTGGGTACCCCGACGCGCCCCGGCTCGGCTCGCCGATCGCTGGCGTGGAGGACGACGGCAGCGCGCTCGTGTTCCACGCGGGCACGACGCGGGACGCCGCAGGACAGCTCGTGGTGGCCGGTGGGCGGGTGTTGACGGTCTGCGCGCGGGGGCCGTCGGTGGTCGAGGCGCGGCGCCTGGCGCTCGCGCGGGCTGAGTCCATCAGCTTCGAAGGCCGACAACTCCGCCGCGACATCGGCGCCGGCGCGCCGGACCGCTGACATGCTGCGGCGCTACCTCTTCAACGAGATCCTCGCGCCCTTCGGAGCGTGGACCGGCTTCTTGAGTGTCCTCTT
>JAEUJQ010000008.1 GCA_016793095.1 Myxococcaceae bacterium
GTGGCGGGCAGAGCGGTGGCGGGCAGAGCGGTGGCGGGCAGAGCGGTGGCGGGCAGAGCGGTGGCGGGCAGAGCGGTGGCGGGCAGAGCGGTGGCGGGCAGAGCGGCGGCGGGCAGAGCGGCGGCGGCACTGCTGGCGGAGCGTCCGCGGGCGGCTCGGCTGGTGGCTCGACCGGCACCAATCCGAACGGCGCCTCGTGCTCAATGGGCGGACAGTGTCAAAGCGGCTCCTGCGTCGACGGCGTGTGTTGCAGCACTGGCTGCACGGGGACGTGCCAGGCCTGCGTGCTGTCCAGGACCGGTCAGCCTGACGGCACGTGCGCACCCGTCACGCCGATGACCGATCCCGACAACGAGTGCTCAGGGTCCACCGAGTCGTGCAACACCGGCGTCTGCGGAAGTGGCGGCCAATGTCAGCCGCGGCCCAATGGCACCAACTGCCGTGCGTCGGTTGGCGTGTGCGATCAAGCGGACGTCTGCATCGGCGGGACGTGCGTCGACCGTGTCGCGCCTGCCAACACGCTCTGCCGCCCCTCGGCCGGCGTCTGCGACCCGGAAGATCGTTGCGACGGCGTCTCGCCCATTTGCCCGAACGTGTTCGCGCCAGCGACGACGGTCTGTCGACCAGGCATCGCTCCGTGCGACGAGCCGGAGACCTGTACGGGAGGAACGGCGGCGTGCCCCGGTGACGTCTTCAGAGCGCCTGGTGCGGTCTGCCGTCCGGCTGCCGGACCGTGTGACGTGGCTGAAACCTGCGTGGGCAACTCGCCGATGTGTCCCAACAACGTGCGCGTGGCAGCGAACACCGTGTGCCGCGCGGCGGGGGCCGGGGCATGCGATGTCGCCGAGCGATGTGACGGCCTGAACGACGCGTGCCCCAGCGATGGCTTCGCCGCCGCGGGGACGACCTGCCGCGGCGCCGATGGTGGGTGCGACGTCGCCGAGGTCTGCTCAGGCACCTCCGATCAGTGTCCAGGCGACGCCGTTCGGCCAGCTGGGTTCGCGTGCCGTGCGCCTGCTGGCGTGTGTGACGTGGCAGACACCTGTAACGGGACGAGCCCGGTGTGCACCGATGGCGTGGTGGCGGCCGGGACTCAGTGTCGAGCGTCGGCCGGGGTGTGCGACGTTCCGGAATCATGCAATGGCGTATCTGGACTGTGTCCGGCCGATGGCTTTCAGAACAACACAACAGTCTGTCGAGCGGCCGTCGATGTGTGTGATCGCCAGGAGACCTGTACTGGAACCTCGGCGAGCTGCCCCGCTGATGGCCTCCGCAGCGGCGCCGACGTCTGTCGTCCGGCTCAGGGCCCGTGCGATCGCATCGAGTATTGCACCGGCTCGTCGGTCACGTGCCCGGCCGACGTGCTCAATGGAAGCGCGACCTTCTGCGGTCCCGGGAACGTGTTTCGCTGCTCAGGAAGCGCGGTCAGCTGCCCGACGACCTGCAGCATGAACAGCCAGTGCAACGAGCCAGCGCAGGCCATCTGCAACGCGGGCGCCTGCACCGACACCAGGATGGTGTTCGTGTCGATCTTCCAGCGCGCTCCTCCGATCAGCCAGAGTGGAGCTGACTTCCTGTGCAACGACGAAGCGCAGACTCGCCTGCAGCCGGGTACCTACAAGGCATGGCTGTCCACCTCGACGGCGAGCGCAGCGTCGACGATGAACCACGCGCAAGTGCCGTACATTCGTGCCGATCGCCAGAAGATCGCCGACAACTGGGCTGATCTCACCGACGGTTCGCTCGACGCGCCCATTCTCCTTCGCCTCACCCAGAGCCCGGCGACTGGCTCTGTCTGGACGGGCACGCTGCCCGACGGCACCAGCGCTGCGTCGAACTGCAACAACTTCTCGACGGCCGGTGCCATGGGAACCACCGGACTGGTCAACTCCACGTCTGGGACATGGACCAATGACACCCCGAGCACGCTCTGCTCGACGTCGCTGTCTTTCATCTGCGTCGAACAGTGAGGTGAGGCATGGACGCGCGACTTCCGCTCCTTTGACAAGGTGTAGTGCCGCTCGCGAAGGTACTCTTCGCCCTCGAATGCCACACTCCGCCCGCGTCCTCTCCTTCGCTGAAGCAGATGCGCTCCTCGATGGCGCGCTCACCAGTTGCTTCGAAGGCAGCTACGAGACGGTCGCGTTGTTCGAAGGCGACGTCGAGCTCGACGGCGACTTCCTTCCCGCAATGCAGGGGCTCGGCGCCACCGCCGACCTCATCGCCATCTCGGGCGACCTGACGGTGCGCGGTGACATCGCGCTGTGGGACTCGACGCCGGGGCTCTTCGTCGGTGGCTCCACGACAGCGGAGACGCTCCAGGGCGGCGACTGTGAGATCTCCATCAACGGTGGCACCTTCAGGTACCTCATCTACGGGTACTACAACGACGGCATCCTCGACGCGGGGACCGTCACCGTGCCCTGGGTCATCAACTCGGACCATGACCTGCGTGTCTCGGCCGAGGGGGCGCGGCGCGTCGACAACTTCAGCGATGACGACGCCGCCGATTGGGGCCGCGTGACGATTCCCCAGGCGTTCCTCCCCGAGGTGCTCGACGAGGACTCGCGGCTCGATGTCGACGCGTTCCTCGAGCGGCTGCGCGCCGGGCTTCCGGTGCTCAAGCCCGGGGCGATGACCGCGCGTGAGGCGGCGCTCGCCTTCGTCCATGCCGCGCGGGAGCGCCGCGACACCGCGCTCGACCTCACGAGGCGAAAGCTGAAGGCGTTCCCTTCCGAGATCCTCGAGATGCCGTGGCTCGAGAAGCTGGTGCTCGACGACAACGACCTCGGCGCCCTCCCCGACGACCTCGACCGGCTCAGTGCCCTGCGCGAGCTGTCCGTGGCGGACTGCGGGCTCGCGCGGCTGCCCGACGCCGTCACAAGGCTCTCCGAGCTGCGCGTGCTTCGGGTCGCCGGCAATCGGGCTTACGACTTCGAGAAGGCACCGGCGGAGCAGCCGCTCGAGCTCCCGGCGGGCCTGGGCGCGCTCACGAAGCTCGAGGTGCTCGACGTCTCGGGGCTGTCCTTCAAGCCGTCTTCGGGCGAGGCGCTGCCCGAGCTCTCGGCGTGGCGGCTGCCCGAGTCCGCGGGGAGCTTGAAGCGCCTGCGACGGCTCGTCGCAGATGGGACGAACGTCATCTTCCCGCGGCCGATGTTCGGGCTCGCCTCACTGAGCGAGCTGGAGCTCAAGGGGTCGAGCTACGCGTACCTCCGCCGCCTGCCCGAAGGCGTCACCACCTTCCCGAACCTCGTGAGGCTCGACTTGAGGAGCAACTTCCTCGACGAGCTCCCCGCCTCGCTGCTCGACCTCGTCAACCTCGAGGAGCTGAACCTCCACAACGCGCTCGGGCTGGTGACGGGCCCGCTGCCCGACCTCTCCCGGCTCCCGAAGCTCCGCGTGCTCGCGCTGAGCGGGGGCACGGACCACACCCGCGTCCGCGTGCCAGCGCACGCCCTGCTCGAGTCGTTCCTCTCGATGCCAATGCGAGCGCTCGAGTCGCTGCGGGTCGACCGCTGGGGAAAGAACGATGACGACCGGCCAAAGCCTCCGGCAGCCGTGTTCGAGGGGCTGGGCCGCCTGCACTCCCTCCAGCGTGTCGACCTGTCCTTCAACGACCTCGACGCGTTGCCCGAGTCGCTCTACGCCCTGCCGGCGCTCGTCGAGCTCGACCTGCGGTTCAACGCGCTCCCGGCAGCCGTGCGGGCTCGCGTCATCGCGACCTTCCCGAACGCGAAGATCGATCTGCGCAGTCAACGCGTGAAGGGCGAAGCGAGCGCCGCGGCTGCCGTCCAGGCGAATGAGCTGATCAAGGCGGCGAACCGCGCGCGAGACCGGGAGCAGTGGAGCACGGCGCTCGAGACGTACGACGAAGCGCTGGCGCAGTACGCCTCGGGGAGCGCGAACTCCGACTACGGCGTGCTCTACGCGCTGTACAGCAAGCTGTGGATTCACGGAAAGACGGGGAACGCCGTCGAGGGCTTGCCCCTCGCGCGGCGGTGCCTCGAGCTGGTGCCTCCGGTGTGGCAGCTCTGGCACTTCACCGACGAGGGCCAGTTCCACCGCGAGGTTGTGCGCTACGCCACCAACTTCCTCGCATGGGAGCTCTTGAAGGGCGCGCCCGCCGGGCTCGACGAGGCCCTGTCGTCGATCGAGCGCGGCGCTGCGTGCGTCGACGGTGCGGAGCACGCCTACGTGCACGACACGCACGCGCGGGTGCTGCTCGCGCTCGGCCGCACCGATGAGGCGTGGCGCGAGGTGCTGCGGCTTCAGCGCGTTGACGCGTCGTTCGAGCCGAGTCAGGACCTGTTCGAAGACGCGCGCTACCAGGCCTGGCTGCGCGGCGCCGGCTCGTCGCACAGGTCATCAGGAACTCCGTCGCCCGCTGAGTAGAGTGTCGGCATGTGCGCGCTCCGGCTGGAGAAGCTCGCCGCCCCGATGAAGTACCCGGTCGAAGCGATCTCGACGAGCCACGGGTGCTTCCTCCTGAGCATCGACAAGCCGCACCCCGCGGCGCCCGGGGGAGAGTTCGTCCTCTCGTTCACCAGGGACCTCGAGCGCTGGGCGCCCGTGCTCCGACACCCCGGCCCCGTCAGGCTCATCGCCGCGCTCGGCGGCCTGCTCGTGCTGCGCGAGGGCGGCGGTGTCTGGTCGACCGAGGGCACGGCGTGGGCGCCGGTCGAGCTCCCAGCTGGGAGACTCGTCAGCGACGGCGCCGATGGCCTGTGGTGCCTCGGCTCGTCGCTCCTGCGTCGCAGGGCGGGTGAGACCACGTTCGCGCCGGTGCAGTCGGGAAGACTCCCGAGCGTTGCCTTCGCCTGTGCGCGCGCGACGCTCTTCGGCCGAGACGGCCAGTGGTGGTGGCTCGACGAGCGGGGGGAAGCGGCGGTTCCTTCACTCAAGCGGCGGCGTGTCGAGGGGCTCGTCTGCGATGCCCGTTGCTTCGTCGCCCTCGTCGAGGGCGTGCCGTGGACTTCCGTCGACGGCACCACGTTCGTCGCGGGAGAGGCGCCACAGCCCATCCTGACCCTCGCGTACGTCAACGGCGTGCTGGTTGCTGGTGGAGCGGGCGGCCTCATGACGTCTCCTGACGGGCAGCGATTCTCGTCGCTGTCCACGAACGCCGAGGCGAGCTTCAGCTCGATCGCCCCGGTGGCGACGGGGGCCCTCGTGGTCGATGCGCGGCGGCACCGGCTGCTGGGCCTCGCGGAAAAGCACGCCCGGCCGCTGCTCACGGCGACGCTCGCCCCGGCGGGCCCGGCAGAACCCGCGGGCCTCGCGGCTGCAGAGAGAAGACTCGCCGAGCTCGAAGCGCCGCTCCTCGCCGAGAGGAAGACGCTCCTCGAGCAGCTTCGGACGCAGGCAGAGCGGCTCGCCCCATCGAGAGGCTCCCAGCCCCACCTCGTCTACCTCGACGCGCTCGAGGGAGCGGGTGACCCCGACGCGCCCCTGCTCGCCACGCTCGGGCGTCTCCAACAGGGGCCACGCTTCGACGCCTTCCTCCGTGAGCACGGCGCCGCGCTCCTGGGCCCCGAGCTGGCTCGCGCCGGGCGGTGGAAGAACGGGTTTCTCGAGCAGATCTCGGTTCACGTCGAGCAGCTCCCGGCGCTGCTCGAGCGCACGGCGTCACACCTGCTTCGGCAGCTCTTCGTCTGGAGCCGCACGTCGTCGAGCCCCGCGGCGGTCGCGTCGCTCTGGCGCACCGTGCGCGCGCTCGAGGGCCTGCACCTCCACGGCCTCGCAGACGACGTCGACGGCGAGGCGCCGTTCGACTGGGGTGACCTGTCCGCGCTGTGGCCGGCGGTCGGGCTGCTGCGGACCCTCGGGGTGAGCGGAGACGTCACCCAGCTCGGCGAGCTGGTGCTGCCCAGGCTGACCAGGTTGCAGCTCATCCTCGCGGACACCAGCCGGCTCGGGGACCTCGCGAAGCTTCGCGCCCCGCGCCTCGAGACGCTGCGGCTCGCCGTCGCCAGCGGCCTCGAGCACTCCTGGCTCACGGACCTCGTCCGTCGCGACGCCTGGCCAGACCTCGAGACGCTCGCGCTCGCGGGCCCCTTCGTGGCTGGGTTCCTCGCGTCGGTGGCGGACGGGCCGCGCCTGAGCTCATGCCTCCAACTGGAGGTGAGCGGCACGCAGCTGACCGACGCCGTGCTCGAGGCGATCGGCTGTGCGTTTCCGCGGCTCCAGCGGCTGGACCTGCGGTGGAACCGCCTGACAACCGCGGGAGTCGAGCGAGCCGCGGCGCTGGCTGCCCGCGTCGAAGCCGGGCAACAGGACACCGCCGCACCGCTGCTCTGGCCACCGGACTGGTCGCGGTGAATGCGCGAGACGAGCGCAGCCCATCACGCGAGCTTCCGGTGAGTCAGAAGTCGCGGCTCCACACGACGTCGGCGCCCACGGCCGGTGCGGTGCCCGCCGTCGCCTCGAGGCACAGGTCCTTCGACACCTGCAGCTCCGCGTGACGGGAACCAGGGAGACGTCAGTGAATCCACCCGCCGAGCGAGCAGACGAGCTTCCACCCATCGGCCTCGCGTCGCAGCAGCCAGCTCTCGCCCTCGTCGAACCAGCTGAGGTCGACGCGTGCGAGCTCATTGCTGATGCGAACCGCCACGCCCGCGTTGTCGAGGCTGCGGGCGCCACCACCCCGAGCAGGTCTCAGCGCGGCCATGATGGGTGGGCTCTCACTGTCTGGAGCGGGCTGCACTCTGGCGAAGTGCGCCTCGGCATGGCGCCGAATCGCCTGCTGCAGACCGTCAGGAAGGCGCTTCGGGTACTGCGCCGCGACCAACATGAGCTCGTCGAGCGTCACCGGCCTGCCAGCACCTTCGAGCCCCAGAATCACCGCGGTACGCACGGCGGGCGAGGGGTGCGTGCGGTATGCCTCGAGCAGCGAGGCATCGAGACCGCTGAAGTCCGACGGGCCGGGAACACGGGCCGTGTTGGTGGGCACCGTGCTCAAGAGCTGCAGCACCTGAACCCTCGTCTCGAGGCGGCTCTTCTGCTCCTCGGGCCACACCGTGCGCGGTCTGGAGGATGCGGGGCCCGGGCGGTGAACGTTCGACCACCAGTCTCGCGGCTCGAAGCGGGGCGTCAACGGCTCGAACACCACCCGCTTCCACGCCGCGCCTTCGCGTGCCCAGAACCCCACGTGCGTCAGCTCCTCGACGCCCTCGGGGTAGACGATGGTGATGGCGACCCGCGCCACGTCGTCACGCACTCGCACCGGGTGGACGAGGATGCCGGCGCTCCGTTTCTCGAGCACGTGCGTCCAGAAGCCTGCTGGCGTCTTCGCCGTAGCAAGCTCGAGCTCGAAGCCCATGCCCCGCAGGCTCTTTCCGCCCAGGCCGCGAGCACGGCCTCGCAGGGTCTTCGAGAAGCCCGCGGTCGACGCGCCGGGGAAGAGCAGCACGCGAAAGTCGAAGAGCAGTGAGTTGCGGGGCGCGAACGTGGAAGACGAATGGCTGTAGACGTTCGTCTCGTCGCTCATGGCCTGAACGACGTCGGTGAGGTGGCTCGCGATGAGCTCGTCGGTCTCTGCTCCCGCGGCGAGCGGCGGTGCGGTGACGAGCTCAGCGTCGAGGGCCACCTCGAGCGCCCGGCGTCGAAGCACCGGCGGCCCTTCACGCAGGGCGGTGACGAGCGCTGGCACGCCGCGGGGAAGGTCGGCCCACGGCTTCCCCAGCGCTGCTTCGTCTCCAATCAAGAGCTCGACCGGCGGCGGTCGAACACCCTCGAACGAGGCGCTCACCTCGTAGAGCCCGTCGCCCAGCTTCGCAGCGGCGGCACCCTCGAGCATGAAGCGTGCGGCGTAGCGGGTGCTGCCCGTGAGCGTCACTCGAGGCGAGCACTTCGTGTCCATCTTCCAGGGCCACGCCCGCGGTTTCCCATCTTGTCCGGTGACGGTGAGGCTCACCGTCTTGCACCAGGGCTTGTCTGGGCTCCCGAGGGTCACCGTCTGCTCGACCGGCGCCTCGAACGAGACATCGGCCATCACCACTCGCCCCTTCCCCGAGGTGCCCAGGCTCGCGTCGAGAAACACCAGCGGAGCCGCGTGGATGACGATGGTGCTGAGCGTCAGCGCCAACATGAGAGTCCCCCAATACGCCTCAGTTCTCGAAGGCGGAGCGGAACAAAGCGCGATTCCGGGGAGGCGGGCAACGAGCGCGAGCCGGTGAAGTCGCAGGGAGGCGCGGAGGCGGAAACCCATCGCGTCGGCAGCATTCCTCCGCGAACGCCCGGGAATGACGGGGGTGGTGATGCGCGTGAGCCGTTTTCGCCGCTCGTGCCATGAAGGCGTCCGCGAGCCATGTCGACGACGCCCCACCTTCGCCTCGCCGGCCCGCCCGCGGTGACGGTGGATGACTTCTACGGCCGCTACGCGAGGTACGTGGCGCGGCTCGGCTTCCGGCTGCTCGGGCGAGACGACGGGCTCGACGACCTCGTGCAGGACGTCTTCCTCGCGGCCGCGGCGGCGCGGGTCGTCTCGAAGAGCGAGCACGAGCTGCGCGGGTGGCTGGCGACGGTGACGGTCCGGCTCGCGGGCCGCGTGCTGCGACGCCGCCGGCTGGCGCGCTTCTTCGGCCTCGACGAGGGCCCCGACGAGCGCCTGCTCTCTTCCGGCGCCGCGCCGGACACGGTGGCGATGATGGCCCAGCTCTACCGGCGCCTCGACGCCGCGCCGACGGCCGAGCGGCTCGCGTGGACGCTGCGCTACGTCGAGAACGAGCCCCTCGACGAGGTGGCGCGGCTGTGTGGCTGCTCGTTGGCGACCGCGAAGCGTCGCATCGCCGCGGTGCAGCGGCTGTTGACGGAGGACGACGATGACGCGTGACGAGCTCGCACGGCACCTCGAGGCAGCCCGGGAGCGCGTCGAGCCGCGCTGGGATGAGGCGCGTGAGGCCCACGTGGGCGCGGGGCTGCCGGAGCGGGCGCGCCGTCACCGCCGCCGTCGCGTCGCCCTCGGCGCCGCAGCCGTGCTGGTCGTGTCCGTCGTCGCGGCGCTCGTCGTCAGCCGCCGCTCGGTGGTGCGGGTGGAGCCGCTCGAGGGCGCGACGGTGGCCGCGCTCGAGCGCAGCAGCCAGCTCGAGCGTTTTCGCGTGGAGACCGGTGGCGCGTGGTTCGAGGTGGAGCCCGGCCGCGGGCGCCTCGTGCGCGTCGAGGCCCAGGACGTCGTCGTCGAGGTCGTCGGCACGCGCTTCCTCGTCGAGCGTGTCGAGGCGCGGGTGCACGTCGTCGTCGAGCACGGCGTCGTCCGGGCGAGCGCGCGGGGCGTGACGCGCACGCTCGAGGCCGGCGCGTCGGCGTGGTTCCCCGAGGAGACGAAGCGCTCCGCGGCCGGGCAGGGTGAGCCCAGCGCGCCTCCGACGCAGAAACCCTCGCCTCCGTCGGAGGCAGCCGCCGAGGCCCGGTCGCTCCCCGCAGTGCCGGCCGAGCCGCTGCCCCTCGAAGCGTCGCCGCCCTCGCCGACGCCAGGCTCGCGGAAGGCCTCTCCGGTCGTCCGCCCCGCCCCCGCGCAGCCGGCCGTGGACGCCGGAGCGCCGTCATGGAGAGCGCTCGCCCAGGCCGGCGACTTCGACACGGCGTGGACGGTGATGAAGGCCGCGCCGGCGCCGCGCGACGAGCCCGCCGAGCTGCTGCTCGCGGCCGACGTCGCGAGGCTGAGCCGTCACCCCGAGGAGGCGCTCGCCCCGCTCCGTCGCATCCTCGACGCGCACGCGGCGGATCCACGGGCGCCGCTGGCGGCCTTCACGCTCGGCCGGGTGCTCCTCGACGACCTCGGCCGGCCACGCGAGGCGGCCGCGGCCTTCGAACGCGCGCGCACGCTCGCGCCCGGAGCGCCGCTCGCCGAAGACGCGTTCGCCCGGCAGGTGGAGGCGCTCTCCCGCGCGCAGAGCCCCGAGGCCCGCGCGCTCGCCGAGGCGTTCGAGCAGCAGTACCCGGCCAGCTCGCGGCTGCGCGCGGTGCGGCACTTCGGAGGGCTGCCGTGACGGTGCTGCTCGTCGCGGGCCTGCTGCTCGCTACGCCCGTCGAGGTCGTCGTCACGGGGTGCAGCCTCGACGCCGCGAAGGTGCGCAAGCTCGCCGAGCTCGAGCTGCACCGCGGCCCCGACGTCCCTCTGCCGGCGCGCCTCGTCTGCGCGGCCGAGCGCTTCGAGGTGCAGGTCGACGACCCGCTCACCAACAAGACGCTCGTGCGCGCGCTGAAGACGAGCGACCTCATCGCCGCGGCGCCCGAGCGCTTCGCCGCGCTGGCCCTCGTCGAGCTGGCGGAGGCGAGCTGGAGCGAGCTGCTGCTCCCCGCGCCGTCCGTCGCCGTCGCCCACGCGCCCGAGGCGGCGACCCGCGCCGCCGTCGAGCAGCTGAACCGTCCGCGGGTGCGGCTCGGCGCACGCGGCACCGCGCGGCTCTTCCCTCAGGGCCCGCTCGCGCTCGTCGGGGGAGGCCTCGTCGCGCACGTCCGGCTCGTGGGCCCGCTCGGCGTCCTCGCGGAGGCGGGCGTGGAGACGGGCTCGATGCGCACCAGCGTCGGCCGCATCTCGGTCGACGTGCTCGGCGCCGCGGGGTTCGTGGTGGCGCACGTCGAACTGGGCCGGGTGCTCCTGGGCGGCGGCGCGGGCTTCCGGGCCGGCGCGGCGCGGCTCGTCGGCGTGCCTGACGACCCGGGCGTTCGCGAAGGGCGCACGCTCGCGGCGACGCTCGGCGGGCCGGCGCTGCTCGCGGATGCGGGGCTGGGGCTCGGGCCGGTGGACCTCTCTCTTCAGGTGGAGGCGGGCTGGGCGGTGTGGCGGCTCGGCGGCTTGTCGGACGGCGCCGCCCTCGTCTCGGTGGGTGGCCTCTGGCTCACGGCGAGCCTCGGCGCGGGGGTGCGCTGGTGAGCGTGAGCCGCATTTCAGCGTCGCGGCATGAAGGCGGTATGCGCACGACAGCTCTCCTCCTCGCCTGCTTCGCCGCCTGCTCCCCCCTCACCGAGGGAGACCTCTTCGTCACCCGGCCCGAGGAGGTCGCCTCCACGACCGACGCAGGCACGCCGTGCACGCCCCGCCGCGAGCAGGCGAGCTGGCCGGTGCGGGTGGTGTTCGTCGTCCAGAACTCCGGCGCGATGTGCATCGTCGACCCGCCGGGCAGCCAGCCGGGCGGGAGCTTCTGCCAGATGTACGCGGTCGGCCTGCCGAACCCCGGCGGCACGATGCCGGCGCGCGTCTCGGTCATCTCCCGCTTCTTCACCGCCAACGCGGCGAGGCCGAACGTCTCCGCCGCCATCGTCACCTACGGGTCGAACCCCAAGGTCATCGGGTTCCAGCCGACGAACCAGCCCCCGCCGTCGGAGCTGAACAACTTCCAGGCGCAGCTCGCGCAGGCGTCCAACCTGCAGGGCGGGCTCGAGGCGGCGAAGAGCCTCATCGAGCAGGACGTGCAGGCGACGGCGGCCTCGGTGCGCGCCCGCAGCCGCTACGTCGTGGTGGTGCTGGGCACGGGCATCCCGTTCCCCCGGTGCAGCGCGAACGACGGCCTCGCGCAGTACGCGTCGGCGTCGCAGCCGCAGCTTGTCTGGGCCGACTCGGCGGGCGCGTCGTGGTTCTGCAACGCGGTGACGCCGGGCGATCCGGACGGCATCGACGGCTTCACCGCCGGCAGCGACCTCAACCAGAACGCACAGCTCTTCTCGGCAGTCGACGGCATGCTGCGGCTCGACATGCAGTACGGGCTCGGGGACGTGCGCGTCTTCACCCGGCTGCTCATGAACGACGCGAACGTCGCTGCGTGCGGGCCCATCTGCCAGGACCTCTTCGGCCCGCGGCCGCTCTCCGAGACGCGCGCGATGGGCACGTGGCTGCTCGGGCAGCTCGCCCAGCGCGGCCAGGGCACCTTCGTCGACCCCGGCACGCCGCAGCAGCTGACGCTCTCGGACATCGACACGAGCGAGTTCACGACGTTCTGCGGGCAGGTCCCAGCCGCTTCGGGGGAGCCCTGACCGTCGCCCTTACCGCTTGCCAGGTTCGTGGAGATCGGGCCGCCGACCTGGAACTTCTTCTCTCCGACCGGCCGTAATGCGCGCGTGGACGAGCACGAGGCGCCACCAGGGGCGAGCAGCGCAACGATGAAGGGATTCTCACGGGAGCCCCTTATCGAAACAGCCGCCCCGATGAACAGGAGAGGCCGGTGCGAGTGAAGAAAGTCCGATGTCAGTCGCGCGCTCCGCCGCCGTCTCGCGGCCATGCTGCGCCCACTCCGCCGAGAGCTGCTCGACCGCGCGTACGACGTGTTCGCGCGCTACCGCTCGCACCGCATCAAGGGCTGCGAGTGCTGCGCATCTCCCGAGTTCCTCGCCGAGCTCAATGGTCCGCCTCGCGAGCTCTCGCCCAGCTCGGCATCTGGCTTTGGCATCTCGGTGATGGCAACCGTCGGCAACGAGATCTCGTTCAAGCGTCTGCTCCCGCGATTGCTCGAACTCGACGCCGAGTCTCCTCCCTTCATGTGGAAGGGACGCCTTGACGAGCTGCTCTTGCGTGCGCGGTTCAAGCGCTGGCCGACGGACGAGTACGAGGTTGTCGCTGCATGCCTCGAGGAAGCGGCCTTCGACGACGTGCTGAACGCGGAGTGCTTCGACGACCAGCTCTTCGATCGGCTCACGGAAGCGCTGCTCGAGCGATTCGGCGTCATGCTGGACGGCGCTGCCGTGGCGCCGCGCTGGTACGCACTGCTCATCTGCGAGCTGGGCACGAAGCTCGAGTCACGCGAGCCGCTCGTCTCGGTCGCGGTCGACTGGGTGCTGGCTCGCGCCGATACCAACCGACTCGAGCGCGCATTCTTCGAATCGAACAGCGCCTGGGACCAGCAGATCTTCTCGAGCGCCCTTCAGGTGCTCGAGTGGTTCACCTGAAAAAACGACGGCCCGGCGAGTCTCGAAGGACTTGCCGGGCCGCGGGCACTGCGGAGTGTTTGCTTTGGCTGCGTTGTCGTTGCCGACGCCGTCCTCGATGAGCTCCTGGGCGTTCTCCAGGAAGGTGAGGGTGCAGCGCATCGAGAGCGGATCAACCACCGCGCCCGGCCACTCCGTGCACGGCGTCGCGCTGTTGAAGAAGTCTCCGCGGAAGGTGTGCGTGAGCGTGACCGAGGTGCCCGTCGGAAGGCCGAGCTTGTTGCGGACGTAGATGTCGGGGCTGCCACCAGAGGTTCGGCAGGATGGGCGGGAGTGACGAGGCGCGAGGCACGGCTGCGACTCATCTCGCACAGCGACTCGAAGAGCGACCGGACCGACGCAGAGTTGCTGGCACGACTGGGGCGGGCAGACCCGGACCTGAAACTGCTGCGGCCAATTCGACACCGTGGAGACCAGGCGCAAGCGGACCTCGCGGTGGCGAAGTCGCGCGACATGCTGGTG
>JAEUJQ010000010.1 GCA_016793095.1 Myxococcaceae bacterium
GAACGGCACGCCTCCCAACCTCGGGCACTGCGTCGCCCCCGTCTCCGTGCACGTCGTCGCCGCCACCCAGTCCCGCTGCGTCACCCGCCCTTCCGCCGTGTAGTCCGCCGTCACCCACAGGCCCGCTGGCGTCGCCTCTCCGCGGTAGTACCCCACCACGCTGCCACGCCCGTCCTTCACCGCCATCACCTCCGCCGCGTCCGGAGCCGGCTTCACGCTGAAGAGGTTGTCCACCCCCTGGCCCCACGTCGCGCTCCACGTCCCCGTCCCCGCCCCGTCCCACGCCGCCACCATCTGCGTCCCGTCCCAGGCCACCTCCTCCTCCACCGGCCACCCCGCCGTCCCCCGCCTCACCGCGATGAGTCGCCCCAGCCCGTCGTACTGGAAGCCCTGCGCGTTGCTCCCAGACGTCGCCCCGGCCCTCACCAGCGCGTGGAAGTCGTCGTAGGCGTACGTGCGGTTGAACTCCGTCGTCACCCGCCCGGCCCCGTCGTGCGTCACCCCGCCCGTCCCGGAGCCGTCCAGCTTGTACCAGTCCAGCTGGTACTCCCGCTGCCGCTCAGGCGCCTCGAAGCGCGGCGACTGGCCCGTCACGTCCTGCCGCTCCACCGTCAGCACGCTGCCTTCCACATCTCGAGTGTACTTCCACTCCGCTGCTGACTTCGCCTGCCCCATCGCCTGCACCTGCGCCCACGTCGTGTTCGTCGGGTCGAGGCCTGCCGTCGGCACCGAGTCCGCCAGCTCCATCACCTCTTCAAGCGCGCCGCTCTGCTGGTACTTGTACCCGCGCCACGCCTTGTCGTCCGCCTGGCCCGGCTCCGAGAAGGTGCGGTTTGCCGACACCACCCGGCCCACCCGGTCTCGCAACAGCGACGACGAGTACACCGTCGCCCCGGCGGAGTACGCCGACGCCATCAACTGGCCGAGGCCGTCCTGGACGAGCTGCCGCGCGAAGACGGCGCCGTTCCCGACGTTGTGCTGCTCGAGCCGCCCGAATTCGCCCCGGTACCGCCACTGCGAGACGCGGCTGTTCCACGGCCGCACCATCGTCTCCAGGCGCCCCATGCCGTCGAATTGCTCGGTTTGCGTCAGCGCATCAGGGCTCTGGCGGAGATGCCCGGCTCATGTGCCAGAGCCGGAGCACCCGAACTTCGTCATCCATGATGCGGAAGTAGACGAAGTAGCGGCTTCGCGGCAGCGGCACGCGGCGCACTTCGACTGGCCCTCTGGGCACCAGCACTGCGCACGCACGGGGCGACGCCATCACGAACTCCAACGCGCGAGCGAGCTCTGACTCCAGGAGGCCCGGGGCCTTCAGTCGGTGTTCTTGCCACCAGCGAATGGCCTCCTCGATGTCCTCCGCCGCTTGCGGCGAAACAACCAGCTTCACGCCGCGCGAATCCGGCGCAGGCGTTCGAGGAGCTGCTCCATGCTCAAGCCCTCCCCGCGGTCGATCGACGCGTCTGCGGCCGACAGGAGGTCTCGGCTGGCCTCATCGAGCTCGAACTCGACGGCGTCTGCCCACACTGTGACCTCCGTCCCGTCCGGGAGCGGATCGCCCTCGACGACGATGGTCGAGCCCTTGACCTTCCCTCGAGCAACTCTCATGCGAGCAGCGTACTGCGGTGAGCCGTCAGCCCACAAACCCAGCGCGGCAAGCCACGCCACATGTCGCCTCCGCCTGTGCGCAACCCCGTTCGACAGGCCCGCCGATTGACACCCTCGTGGGTTCTCGACACCGGGTTCAGCCTCCTTCGCGAAGCCGGGCATCGAGGTCCGTGATTCGCTCATCCAGTTCGTCGCTCATCGCCGGGTCGAGGGTGCGCGCCTTCTCATATGCCTCACGCGCCTCCGCAAGGCGCTTCTGAAACTCACGGATATAGCCAATCTCTCGATAGGCATCCGCGGCGGCCGGCTGAAGGCGAAGCACCGCATTGAAGTCCTGAATGGCAGTCTCGAGCTTCCCTGACATGGCGAGCGCTTGCCCACGAAAGAAGAGTGTGGTGGCTGCATCGGGCTTCACCGCCAGGGCAGTTGAAAACTGTTCAATGGCCCGACAGTATTCTTGCTTGAGGTAGTAGAGCCGGCCCAGCAGTGCATGAAGTCTCGGGACCGAGACTGTGTTGAGAAACGAGACGAACACCTCTATCGCGCCATCGAGGTCGCCGATGTCCTCGAGTCGATCTGCCGCCTCGACCACCCGGTCCTCCTCCTCATTCATCGGGTGGCTCCACCGAAGGGCACGCCTTGAGTTCGTCGAACTCCGCCAGTGTTCTCACGGACGTCCTCCAATTGCCGAGCCTGCGTCTCCATTCGTTCCCCGGTCAGACTCACCCGAGCCGCAGCCTCGCTGGCAGCACGCGATCCGGCTCGACGAGGTAGGAGTCAACGTCGACCGTCGCGCGGATCGCAGCCAATCGGATGATCACGTCGTCCGGCAAATTCAGAGCCGGAGTCGTCGCAGCCTGTCTCGAGAGCCTCAGGACGACGGACAGCGCGGCCGAGGTTGCCCTGTCGCCCGACGAGAGCCGCACCTCCGCTGCATCCAGGGCCGAGCGCGCGTGCGCCTCCAGGTCCATGCCGGGTTCGGCAGTGGACAGGAAGACCTCCTCGCGGTCCCCGAAATAGAGGGCGAGGCTCGCATCCAGGGACCAATAACCCAGTGGCGATCGGTTCACCGGCGCGGGAGCCATACCGGCGAGGATAGCCGCGAACCAGCTGAGGGCAACCCGAGCGCGCGAAGACTGGGCGACGTCGGCGAGTGAGCTGTCAGGTCGGAGCATCGGGCTGTTCAGCTACGACAGCGGCTCCTGCGCAGAGGTCTTTGCCGGCACCGTGGTCGCCGGCGCCCAGGCCCGCGTGCGCGCGCTCGAGCTGCAGCAGCTGCTCGACCGTCGGCGGCAGCTGTCCATCGACGAGTACGAGGCCATCATGCGCGCGCGCGAAGAGGCCGACCTGTAGCCGGTGGAAGCGAAGACCAGCGACGAGTTCCGCTTTCCTGGGGTCGAAGCGCACAAGCGCACGTCGTGTTCGTCGGGTCGAGGCATGGTCATTGAGGTTGACGACGCCACTCTGCCGGGGTGAGGCGCAAGGCAAGAGACTTCGAGGAAGTCATAGCCGTCGGCTCCTCTGGTCTCATTGACTGCCGGTTGTACGCAACCATCACCCAGCAGGAACACCAGCAGCACGGCGCTCCTTCGCCCGATACATTTGCACATTGAGAAAGACCTCCGCTGGTCGTGCCTTGCCTCTTTCGTTCGTCTCGTAGCCTGGCGCAACGTTGTCTGTTGAACCCCAGGCGAAGTCCCTTAGTAGTAGGGCTTGCGAATCGAACGGACATCACCTGGTGCCTCCTTGAGAAGACATGACCGCTTCACCCGCAGGGCCAGTGCTACACGTGTCTGATGTGACGAGCTACGCGACGATCAGGTCACGGCAGAGCACCTGGAACGCTCCCGTGGTCCGCGACACCAGGTGATACCGGATCCCCTCGAGGCCCCGACTGGACCAGTCCTCGATCTCGAGCTCCGGGAGCCAGAGGCGACCCACGACCTCCGGCAAGCGGACGTTCCGAACTCCGGCCGCCCTGATCGTTCGCCGACCCTTCTCACCCTGCAGCACCAGCTCCAGGTGTGCCAGCCCATCGTCGCCCCAATGGATGGCCAGACTCATCACCATCGGGAACCCGTAGAGGTCGACGTTGGAACGATCGTCACTGGCCACCGGGGTCTCCTTCCTCCACACCGCGGAGCTCAGCTACTTCGACACTTCGAGCCCGTGAATCACGTCGCGTTCGATGCTCGACAGCACCGGCTTCATCTCGCCTCCGCCCCGGAGAGCATCCGCTCGGCGAAGTACGGGCCGTGAACATCGTCGTGGGTGAACGCCATCGTCCATGACAGGTCGCCGCCAAACACGAGCAGGTCGACGCGCATCTTCAGCTCCATCGGCGCCTTGCCCGAACACGCGAAGCCAAGGTCCTTCTCGATCCAGCCACTCACCACGAAGAAGCGCTCGCTCGGCTCAAGCTCCAGGAGGCGCTGCTCCGCCTCCACGCCACTGGCGCTCGGATAGTGGCCACGACAGAAGACATGCCAGTCGTACTTCTCCTCTGTCCACCTGCCGGTGGCGGCATGGAGGTGCTGTGCGTACACCCTTCGCCAGTCCATCTGGGCCGACCACAGCTGCCGCCGCTCCATGCGGTGCGGCCTGCACCCTGCTGCCACGAGCACGCGCTCCACGCGTTCATCGACCCCTGCCATGCGCCCTCCTGCCTGCCCTCAACCCACGCGATTCACCTCGCCTCGTCCAGGCGTCGACGTGACGCGAACAGCCGCCGTCGTTCACCTCCACTGCATCTCGAGCCGCCCTCTCCAGTTGCTCAGCACCGGGGCCGCTCCTCGACGACGAAGCTCCGGCAGAGGATCACCAACGCTCCACCGAACGAGTTGTTCACGGAGACGAGGTAGTCGTTGGCACTTCGATACCGGTCGAACTCATGTGCCCCTGGCTGATAGTCCCCTCCGACAAGCGTGCGCCAATGTTCGTCGGTGGGCGGCGGTTTGTCATCACGCAGATGATACGCTTCAACGGACAGAACGATGGCGCGCTCGCGCAAACCAACGACGCCGAATGCCGAGCAGCCATTCAGAACAAGACCAACCTTCGAGCCATCGACTCGCTCGAACTCCAGGAGGCACTCTGGCTGACACAGCATCACCCGCAGCACCGTGGCGTCATGGACGCGCAAGCCAGGAATCAGTTGCAGCGACATCACACCTCCCGAGCCGACGCTTCTGCGTTCTATCGAGCTTCGGTCAGCACTACGACAAGACAAAGCGTGCGCGACTCTTGACCCCACTCACCGCGGCGCCCCACGCAACCCGCTCGGCGGCCTGAACTCAGCCGGCACCCCACGCAGCCCATCTTCAATCACCGCCCGCCACGCCCGATCGCCCCGCCGAATCGCCGCCTCGTGCGCCCTCGGCGACAACCCCCGCACCCGCTCCATCGCCCGCGTGGCCGCCCGCACCGCCGGCAACACCGCCTCGACCGGCGACGCCTCGATGCCCAGCTGCAGCGCCAGCCTCCGCCCGAGCAGCAGGTGCGCCACCGCCCGCGAGAACGGCAGCCCCGCCTCCACCCGCCGCCGCTCCCACTGCGTGCGCGCCGCCTTCAGCCCCCACGTCATCAGCGCCTCGGTCAGCGCGCGCGAGTCCTCGTCCGGCTCGGCCTGGGTCAGCTGCATCAACTCTCCCACCCGCAGCCCATCCGCCTCGCTCGCGGGCAAGAGCCCCTCCTCGGCGCCCATCAGCCAGCCGACGTACCGCCACAGGTGCACGTACCCCTCGGCCTCCTCACGCCCGATGCGCAGGCCCAGCTTCCTCAACCCATCCAACACCACCACCGAGAACAACAATGTGGTCGCCACGAGGTCATGTTGATTGATTGGCACGCCCCACCGCGCCTCGTCCCATCGCCCCGAATCCCATAACAACCGCCGCACCTGGGCGTGCATCAGCCGCACCTTCAGCGTCGTGCAGAAGCCCTCTCCACCCACCCGCATGCCACCGGGCAGCGCCACCGCGTGGACGAAGCGCGCCGTCTCCATCAACCGCCTCGGCGCCTGGTCCTTCAGCCGGCCCGAGAAGGCCAGCGGCTTGTTCCCGCCCGGCGACGCGTACCCGTAGGGCAACGAGTACAGCCCCAGCACCAGCCCGCCCAGCGGCCCAGCCCGCAACAGCGTCGCGCCCGCCGTGTCCACCGTCTGGCGATCGACCCACGCCGGCGTCACCGCCGCGTCCCGCACGAAGCCCGCGATGACCGGGTGCACCCCGTCGAACGTCCCCTCGAGCGCCTGCCCGAGCTGCCGCCAGCCCTGCCCCGGCGCCAGCGCGCGGAACGTCGTCACCACCTCGTCCGCCCGCGCGTCCGTGCGTGACAGCGCGCACCCGAACGACTCCACCAGCTTCTCTCCGCAGTGCGCCCGCACCGACGGCGTGTCGAGGAACCTCGTTGGCGTCATCGACGAGGCAGTTCAGCAGAAACCGTTGAACTGCGCCCGCGCCTGCCGCACACACCGCCCATGCGCGCCCTCGCCCTCGCGGCCCTCCTCGCCCTGCCCGCCCTCGCCGCCCGTCCGTACCGCGGAGGCGTCGTCGCCGCAGCCCACCCGCTCGCCAGCGCCGCCGGAGAGCAGCTGCTCTCGCAGGGAGGCAACGCCATCGACGCCGTCGTCGCCGGCGCCTTCGTCATGGCCGTCGTCGGCCCCTACCACTCGGGCCTCGGCGGCGGAGGCTTCGCCGTCTTCAAGGTGCCCCAGGGCGAGTTCGCCTTCGACTTCCGCGAGGTCGCGCCCGCCGCCGCCTCGCACGACATGTTCCTCGAGAACGGCGCCCTCGTGCCCGGCCGCTCCACCGACGGCGCGCTGTCCGTCGCGGTGCCCGGCGCCGTGAAGGGCTACCTCGAATTGCACGAGAAGTACGGCAGGCTGCCCCGCGCGAAGGTGCTGGCCCCCGCCATCCGCATCGCCACCAAGGGCTTCCCCGTCACTCCGAAGTACGTCGACCTCGCCCGCCTGCGCGAAGACTGCCTGCGCAAGGACCCGGAGGCCGCCCGCCTCTTCCTCCGCCCCGGCCCTGACGGCGTGCCCGCCATTCCTGCCATCGGCACCGTCATCACCCAGCCAGAGCTCGCGAAGACGCTCCAATCACTCGCAGCGAAGGGCGCCGCGCCGTTCTACGAGGGCCCCATCGCGAAGGCCATCGCCAGCACCGTCAAGGCCAACGGCGGGGTGCTGACCGAGGCCGACCTCAAGGCCTACCGCACCCGCTGGCGCGCGCCCCTCGAAGGCCAGTACCGGGGCCACCGCATCCTCACCATGCCGCCTCCCTCGGGCGGAGGCATCACCCTGCTCCAGGTGCTCGGGGTGCTCGAGGCGAAGGGGCCGAAGGGGCCGGCGAACCGCGACGTCGAGGCGCTCCACGTCTACGTCGAGGCCCTGCGCCGCGCCGCCGTCGATCGCGCCCGCTTCGTCGGAGACCCCGACGTGCAGCCCGTGCCCACCGCCGACCTCGTCTCGAAGGCCTGGGTCGACAAGACGGTCGCCGCCATCGACGTCAAGCGCGCGACCCGCTCCGTCACCCTCATCCCGCCGGAGCTCAAGAAGCCCTCGGCGCCCATGGACGGCGGCCTCAAGCCCGCCAACACCACGCACCTCTCCGTCATCGACAAGGACGGCAACGCCGCGGCCCTCACCACCACCGTCAACTACGCCTTCGGCTCGTGCCTCGTCGCGAAGGGCACCGGCGTGCTGCTCAACGACGAGATGGACGACTTCGCCGCGCAGCCCGGCACGCCCAACGCCTACGGCCTCGTCTCGGGAGAGGCCAACGCCGTCGCCCCCGGCAAGGTGCCGCTGTCGTCGATGACGCCCACGCTCGTCTTCATGAAGGACGCCCCGAAGGACGTGCTGCTCGCGGTCGGCTCCCCGGGAGGCTCCACCATTCCCACCACGGTGCTGCAGGTCATCTCCGCCGTCATCGACCTGGGCCTCGACCCGACCCGCGCCGTCGGCCTCGGGCGCGTGCACCACCAGTGGCTGCCTGACGAGGTGTGGGTCGACAAGACCGGCCTCGAGCCCGCCACCGTCGCCGCCCTCGAAGCCATGGGCCACGTCATCAAGCGCCTCGAGGGCTGGGGCGACGCCGAGGCCGTGGCCGTCGACCCGGTGACGAGGCTGCGCACCGCCGGCAGCGACCCGCGCAACGAGGGCGCGCCCACCGGGCAGGATTGAGCGCCGCACGCCGCCGGGAGACAATGGAGGCCGATGCGCGTCGGGCTCCTCGGCTGCCTGCTGCTCGCCTGTGCCCCTGCGCTGCCGGGAGATTCCTCCACGCGCGCCGACGCCATCCTCGGCGGGGCCAACGACCCGAACAGCACCTCGGTCTTCTTCGTCATCTCCACCTTCAACAACGGCCAGCAGGGCTTCTGCACCGGCACCCTCATCAGCCCCCGCGTCATCCTCACCGCCGGCCACTGCGTCGACCCGGCCCGCGAGGGCGCGCAGAGCGTCATGGTGCGCGTGATGAACGAGCCCGACGACACGATGTTGATGATGAGCGACCTGCGCAACGTCGTGCAGATCCGCCGGCACCCCGGCTACTCGGGCCAGGGCGCGAACGACCTCGCCCTGCTGCAGCTCGAGAACGCCATCGGCGGCGTCACCCCCGAGCTCATCGCCCGCAGCGCACCTGCCGCCAACGCCCCCATTCGCGTCGTCGGCTACGGCCGCACCAGCCCCAGCGGCGCCTCGGACTCCGGCACCCGCCGCGCCGTCAGCACCACCATCTCGCGCGTCATGTCCGAGACGTTCGAGTTCGGCCGCGCCGGCGCCCTGGGCATCTGCGCCGGAGACTCCGGCGGCCCCACCTTCTGGCGCGCGCCCGACGGTCGGGACCGCGTCATCGGCGTCCACTCCTACGGCACCACCAACCAGTGCGGCGTGGGCGGTGACGTGCGCGTCGACGCCGAGCTCGCCTTCATCGACGCCACCTTGAACCAGTTCGACCCCCCCTCGTGCGCCGCCGACGGCCGCTGTCAGCTGGGCTGCACACCTCAGGACCCCGACTGCACCTGCGTCGCCGACGGGCGCTGCGAGGCCTGCGCGGACTCCCGCGTCGACCCCGACTGCCCCGCCAACTGCGTCGCCAACGGCGTCTGCCAGAGCGCCGGCTGCCCCACGCCCGACACCGACTGCCTGCTCGACGGAGACGTCTGCGCCGCGCCGTCCGAGTGCGCCGGCGACCGCTGCCTCGCCGACCCGCGCGGCTTCCAGTTCTGCTCGCGCGCGTGCACCAGCGACGCCGCCTGCACCCGGGAGATGGTGTGTGTCGAGGGCTCGTGCCGCGCGGCCGCGGGAGGTCCGATGACGGGCGGCCCGGCCGATGACGTCCGCGGAGGGTGCTCCACCGCCGCGGGCCTGCCCCTCGCCGCCGCGCTCCTCCTCCTGCCCAGGCGCCGCCGATGTTCGACGCGCGGCTGACCGCTCAGGGCCTGCCCGACGCCGATCTCGAGACGCTGAAGGTGTTCGGCGTCACGGGCGCCCTCGTCGTCCCCATCGCCCCGCACGCCGTCGACGACGTGGCGACCTCATGGCAGCACGCGCTGGAGCAGCGCCGCCGCCTCGTGGGCCTGGGCTTCGAGAGCCTCACCTGCGTCGGCGTTCCCCTCTCCTTCGCCGGGAGGCGGGGTGTGGGCGCGCTGCTCGAGGCGCTGCCCCGGGCGCTGGCCGAGCCGGGGGTCGCCGCCCTCGGCCCGCTGATGCTCCACCGCGCCACCGACGACGAGCTCGCCCTCTTCCACGAGCAGCTCACCCTCGCCCGCGGGCTGCACCGGCCCGTGCTCGTCACCGCGCCCGCCGTCCGCCACGAGGCGCTCACCACGAAGACGCTCGCGGCCCTGGCGGCGTCGAAGCTGGCTCCCGCGCGCGTGCTGATCGACGGGCTGGGCCTCAAGACAGTGCGGTCGGTGCTGGCCCGCGGCCACCTCGCCGGCCTGACGCTGCACCCCGAGCGCCTCGACGTCGACGTGGCCGAGCGCATGGTGCACGCCCTGGGGCCCGAGCGCCTCGTGCTGGGCAGCGGCGCCGGCGACGGCCCGTCCGATCTGCTCGCCCTGCCCCGCCTGGTCTCCCGCCTCAAGGCCGCGAAGCTGTCGGGCGGCGTCATCGGCCGCGTCTCGGACCGCACCATCCGCGCCTTCCTCGGGCGGTCCTGAGCAGCACGACGCAGGAGATTCCGGTAAACAAGGCGTCCAGTGTCTTCCCCGAGCGCCGATCACACCGTCGTGCTGCACGTGATGCCGGGCGAGGTGCTCGACGACCGCTGGCGCCTCGAGGACCGCATCGGTCAGGGCGCCATGGGCAGCGTCTTCCGCGGTCGCGACGTGAAGACCGGCCAGCTGGTCGCCGTGAAGGTGCTGGCGCCCGAGCACTGCCGCAAGCCGAAGGTGCTCGCCCGCTTCGAGCGAGAGGCCGAGCTGATGATGGAGCTGCGCCACCCGAACATCGTGCAGCTGCTCGGGCACGGCCGGCTGCGCGCGCTGCCCTACATCGTGATGGAGTACCTCGACGGCATGACGCTGTCCGAGGTGCTCGAGGCGAAGGGCGGCCACCTGCCGGTCGCCGAGACGGTCGCGCTGGTGAAGCCGATCGCCGCGGGCCTCGCCTTCCTGCACCGCGCCGGCCTCGTGCACCGCGACATCAAGCCCCAGAACATCTTCCTCACCACCCGCGGGCGCGTGACGATCCTCGACCTCGGCGTGGTGCGCGACCAGCACAACCCCGGCCTCACCAAGCCCGGCGCGATGGTGGGCACGCCCTACTACATGTCGCCCGAGCAGATCCTCGGGGTGGAAGACATCGACCGCCGCACCGACGTGTACTCGCTGGCGGCGATGACCTTCGAGCTGCTCACCGGCCGGCCGCCGTACCTCGGGTCGAACAACTTCGAGGTGCTCTACGGCCACAAGAACACGGCAGTGCCCGACGCCGCCTCGCTGGTGAAGAGCATCACGAAGCAGGTCGCGCAGGTGCTCATCCGCGGCATGGCCAAGCGCCGCGAGGATCGACCCGAGACCGCGTCGGAGTTCGCCGCCGAGCTCGAGGCCGCCGTCGGCGTCAAGAAGGTCGACCTCGTCAAGGCGTTCGCCTTCGTCGCCGAGGCGAAGAAGAAGCAGCAGCGGCGCGACGCGAAGGAGACCCGCGACGCGCCCCCCGTCGCCGACAAGGGCATCGAGGTCGAGAGCACGCGCCTCATCCAGAAGTACACGCCCGCGCGCAAGGACAGCGACGAGGTGCCCCTGGCCGCCAACGAGGACGTGGTGAGCGTCGCGAACGTCATCGAGGCGGACTCCATCGAGTCGAAGACCGAGATCTTCTCGACCGACGCGACCTACGTGGGCCCCATCACCCGCGAGACGAGCGCGCCCCGGCCCGCGCCCAGCCACGGGCACGTACGCGTCATCACCACGCTCAAGGGCAAGCCGGTGTCCGCCACGTTCGCGGTCTCGGACGGCACGAAGGGCGCGACGCCAAAGACGGTGAGCCTCAGGCCCGGCCGCTACTCGATTCGGGCCGAGCTGGCGGGCAGCGGGCGCAGCCTCGAGCGCAAGGTGGACGTGGCCGCAGGCGCGACGGTGAACGTGCGCCTCGAGTTCTGACGCCGCTCACCGCGCTCCCTCGTCGTCGAGCGGGTCGCCGCCCTCGCTCACGGCAGCTCGCCGAAGCCTGCGTCTCGGGTCTGGTTGGCGGTGAAGTTGCTGTTGAGCGTGCGGCCGAAGCCGATGTCGCCGCCCGTCTCCTCGAAGCGCATCGAGAAGCTGCCCGAGGTGAGCCCTCCCGACTGCCCGCCTCGCGAGATGACGAGGTCGCCCGCCCGCAGCCGCGGCAGGTTGCGCGTCGGCTCGCCGCCCGGCGCGTGCGCCACCGTCGTGCGCGGGTTGCCCGGTCGCCAGTCGCCGTGGAGCACCAGCCTGGTGCCGGCCTCGGGCTCGATGGCCGTGACCGTGCCGTCGTCGCTCTGCGTCTGCAGCGAGATGGAGACGCGAATGACGATGTCGAGGAACACGCCCCGGTTGCGCGTGTAGATGAGCTGCAGCGCCTCGGGGTTCCGGTACGCGATGACCTCGGTGACGGTGAGATCGATCACCTCTCCCAGGCTGCCGCCGAGGGCATTCTCCGGCGTGCAGGCCGACACCATCAACGTTGCCAGGGCGAGGAGCGCGCGTCGCATGAGTCAGGGCTTCTTAGCGCGTCTTCAGCGCTCGATGGCCACCTTCACGGCGCCGGCCGTCGGCTCGACCGAGCCATCGTCCCGAACGGCGGCGGGCACGCGGTACGCCACCACGCGCTTGCCGCCGGGCAGGAAGGCGAGCTGTGGCGCGAAGCCACCGTTCGGATCGACGGTGCTGTGGTTCCAGACGCCGCCGGTCCGGCGCGCCACCTTCAGCTCGTCCTGGTCCTGCGAGCACTGGTTGATGGCGACCTGATCGCGTCGCGAGCAGACGTAGTAGGCGATCGACGGCTCACCAGCGAAGGCCGGGTCGTTGTCCATCGCGAGCGAGGGCCACCAGCCGCCGGTGCCCGAGGCGAAGACCTCCTGCGGCTGCTCCCACATCATGGTGGCGGCGTTCTCGTCGCGGTTGCGGCGGTAGATCAGCTTGTTGCTGACGCCGTCGGTCACCGCGAACGCCCAGCCCTCGTTCGGGTGGTAGCCCAACGAGGCGCCCGTCATCGTGTCCGAGATGTTGGCCAGCACCGCGGGAGCGGTCCACATGCCGCTCACCTGCCGCCGCTGGAAGACGACGTCGTTGCCGCGCGTGTCGGCGCCGCCCAGCGTCCGGTCGTAGATGATCGCAGGCTGATCATTCGGGCCGATGATCATCTTGATGCGGCCACCCCACGCCTGCTTGTCGTTGCCGCCAGGCTGCGCGCAGACGAGCACGCGCCCCCCGTTGACGTTCTCGATCACCTCCACGTCCGAGCCGGCCCAGTCCTGCTGCGGGTACTGGCCGTTGTGCACGTCGCGGTAGGCCAGGTACAGGCGGTTCATCGAGTCGAAGGCGATCGCCGGCCACGTGCCCACCAGGAAGCCGATGTCGGAGACCGGGTTCCCGCAGCGCACGTTCTGGCTGTCGGTCGTGACGATCGTCTCGGTCCACATCCCGGGCGCCGTCCGTCGCGTCACCACCGAGTCGCTCTGGAACCAGTAGATCGACATGCCCGGCTCGAAGCCCTGGGCGCCGCCGAGGTACGAGACCCACGGCGTCCCGGTGTTGTCGAAGGCGATCGCGACGCCGATCTTCCGCTGCACGTAGCGGATCACCTCAGGCGGGCTGGCCACGCCGTTGACGATCTCGGAGTACTTGATGTCGTAGTCCTTCACGCCCGTCATCGTCTCGGTGCCGCGCGGGGTGACGTAGATGACGCCGATCTTCCCGCTGTTCTGATCGACCGCCATCGCGATGTACTCGAGCTCGCGCGCGTTCGGATCCACGTCGATGATGGTGAAGGGCGCGGTCGGATCCACGCCGCCGTCACCGCCGCCGATCGTCTTCGCCTCACCGACGAAGCCCATGGAGAAGTGGCTCACCTGCGCCGACACCTTCGTGCCGTTCACCGTCGAAGGACGGCGCTCGAAGACGGCAGAGCCCTTGCGCGTCCAGTAGACGACGGGCTCCTTCACCGTGCGCCCAGAGACGTCGAACTCGACCGTGAGCGGCGTCTGGAAGTCGGTCTTCTCGGGCTTGAAGACGTAGACGGGCGTGTGGGCGGTGTAGTTCGCCCCGGCCGCCATCGGCGAGGACGTCACGCTGAACATCACGTCGGCGGGCACCGTGTTCGGCGCCACCGTCAGCTTCACCTTCTCGAGCTCGATGGTGCCGCCCGCGGGCCCGATGGCCTTCGCCTGTGATGCGCCCGTTCCTGAGGGGTTGGTCCCGCCGCCACCACCGGAGCATGCGAACGCCCACACCACGAGCGTGAGGGGGAAGAGGAGTGCGCGAGTGTGCATGTCGACGAGTCCTTCGAGCTGCGGGAGTGCACCGGCCAGGAACGAAGAGTCTAGCCAACTGGGAGGCCGGCGCGCATGACCGGCTTCAGGACACGGTGTGGGGAACAGTCCACCCCACCGCGCAGGAGAGTTGCATGGGCAGACGGCCGGGAGAATGCTCCGCCGCCCATGGCGCGCCAGCCCCCCGATGCGACCCCGGAGCCGTCGTCTGAACTCCCGCCTGACGCCGACGATCCGTCCCGTCGCGTCTTCGTGCAACGCCTCACCTTCATGGGCGGCGGCGTGGTGCTGCTGGGCGGCGGGTGCAAGGAGGCGCCGAAGGCCGACGCCGGCGCTGCTCCCGTCACCGCCAACCGGCCCCAGGCCCTCACCACCTCCCACCTCACCTTCACGAACGAAGACTTCGCGGTGATGGCCGCCGCCTGCGAGCGCGTGTTGCCGAAGGACGAAGACCCGGGCGCCCTCGACGCCAACGTCCCCGAGTACGTCGATCGGATCCTGCAGACGCCCCAGCTCGAGAACATGAAGCGCAACTTCGTGCCCGGCGTCGCCGCGCTCGATCGCCGGTGCCAGCGCATGTTCAAGGTCGGCTTCGCCCAGGCGACCGCGGAGCAGCAGGACGAGGTGCTGACCATCTTCAAGAACAGCCCCGAGACCTCTGGCGAGGCGCGCTGGTACGAGATGCTCGTGGTGCTGACGCTCGAGGGCTTCCTCGGCGACCCCACCTACGGCGGCAACAAGGGCCGGGTCGGCTGGCAGCTCGTCGGCTTCACCCTCGTCGGTGACAAGACCGCCGACCCCTCGAAGGGCTACGACGGCTCGAAGGCGCTGATGGGGCTGCGCTGCGGAACCGGGAAGGGGTGCTGACGATGCCGATGGACGCAGTGGACGTGGTGATCGTCGGCAGCGGCGCCGGTGGGGCCCCGATGGCCCTCGAGCTCGGCAAGGCCGGCTTCAAGGTCGTCGTGCTCGAGAAGGGCCCCTGGTACAAGCAGGACGAGTTCGTCCACGACGAGATCCTCAACTCGCGGCGGAACTTCTTCATGCCGCTGCCCTGGGACGAGCCGCACCTCTGGCGCGCCGGCCCCGACAAGCCGTTCTCGCGCACCAACGAGGCCTGGACCGCGAACTGCGTCGGCGGCGGCACCGTGCACATGAGCGGGTTCTTCTACCGGCTCAAGCCCATCGACTTCCGCCTCAAGAGCGAGCTGGGCGCCATCAAGGGCGCCAACATCGCCGACTGGCCCATCTCGTACGACGAGCTCGAGCCGTTCTACGAGCGCGCCGAAGAAGAGCTGGGCGTCTCGGGCAACGCGGTGCCCCACCCGTTCCTCGAGCCGCGGAAGAAGAACTACCCCCTGCCGCCGCTCGCCGAGCACCCGGTGTCGCTGGAGATCGACAAGGTGTGCAAGTCGCTCGGCTTCCACTCCATCCCCACGGCGCGGGCCATCGCGACCACGCCGTACAAGGGCCGCGGCACCTGCGTGTACTGCACGCTCTGCGGCAGCTACGGCTGCGAGACCGGCGCCAAGGGCTCGACGCTCGCCGCGCTGATCCCCCAGGCCGTCGCCACCGGGAACGTCGAGGTGCGCCCGCGCTGCATGGCCGTCGAGGTGACGGTGGACGAGAAGTCGGGCAACGCGAAGAGCGTCGTCTACCTCGACCCCGAAGGCGTGCGCCAGGAGCAGCCCGCGAAGGTGATCGTCGTCTCGGCCACCGCGGTGGAGTCCGCCCGGCTGCTGCTCAACTCGCAGTCGAAGCGCTTCCCGAAGGGGCTCGCCAACAACAACGGGCTGGTCGGTAAGAACCTGCTCTTCTCGAGCTTCGGCCAGTCGAAGGCCACCTTCCGCGTCTCGAAGCAGAAGGGCACCCACCCCTGGCTCGAGGCGGTCGCGCCGTTCGTCAACCGCTCCCTGCAGGACTTCTACGTCATGCCGGACGAGCGCTTCGGCTTCCGCAAGGGCGGCACGCTCGGCTTCATGTGGGCGCACCCGAACCCGATCTTCGCCGCGGTGGGCATGGCGCGGAAGGGCGAGCCGGGCATCTTCGGCAAGGCGCTCAAGGACAAGCTGCGCGAGTACCGCGACAGCCGCATCCTCGAGTTCGAGATCTACGGCGAGTTCCTGCCGACCGACGACACCACGGTGGCGGTGGACTCCAACGTGAAGGACAAGTACGGCCTGCCGGTGGCGGCCATCACCATCAAGCGCCACCCGCTCGATCTCGTGATGACGCGCTTCCTCGTCGAGCGCGGCGAAGAGGTGCTCGCGGCCATGAAGCCTGACCGGCTCGATCGCGTGGGCACCGCGGGAGAGACCGCCATCCTCCAGGGCGGCACCTGCCGCTTCGGCAAGGACGAGCTGACGAGCGTCTTGAACAAGGACTGCCGCGCGCACCAGGTGAAGAACCTGTACGTCGTGGACGGCAGCTTCATGCCGACCTCGGGCGCCGTGCCCATCACGCTCACCATCGTCGCCAACTCGTTCCGCGTGGCGAAGGGGCTCGTCGAGCGGATGAAGAAGGGCGGCACCTGAGGCACGCTGCGAGGCTCGCGATGAACACGTTGCCCGCCATCGTCTCGCGCCCGCTGAAGGCCCTCGTGGCTGCGACCGGCCTCAGCCTGTTCGCGTGCCCGAAGGACGACGCGCCGAAGACGCCCCCGCCGCGCGAAGGCAAGCTGGGCGCCCAGCGGTGCACCGGTCAACCCGGGCCGAAGAACCCGGTGCTGCCCGTGCTGCAGCGGCCCTTCGACGGCCACTACCCGGTGCTGAACCTGTTCGATCACGACCTACCGCTGGTGGCCGATCTGAAGCCGGTGCTCGAGGGTGACAAAGAGCTCACCTACTGCGGCCTCGACGCGCTCGGCCTCGCCGAGGGCTTCTCGGGTTACGCCTTCGCCATGCCCGAGGGCACCCCCCTCTTCTCGGCCGCTGACGGCGAGGTGGTGCGGGCCGGCCCCGCGACCCCGTTCAACTGCGTGCTGACGCACCGCATGGTGGACGATCAGCTCGAGGTCGTCGTCGAGCACACCACCCTGGGCAACATCGGCTTCGTCACGCACTACGCCCACCTCGCGAAGGTGACGGTGAAGCCCGGCGACAAGGTCGTGGCCGGCCAGCGCGTAGGCGTCGCCGGCCGCTCGGGCTGCGCCACCACCAGCGCCCTCTACTTCGAGGTGCGGCGGCTGACGGGCACCAACTCGGGCCGCCCCGCCGTGGTCGATCCCTACGGGTGGGACGGCCCGGGCGCGGACCCGTGGGCGACCCACGAGCGCGGAGCGCCCAGCCTCTACCTCTGGAAGCCTGGTGAGGCGCCCACGCTGAAGTCGAAGTAGCGCTGACGCGAACGGGCCTGCCTCCGCTGGCCGGGAGCGTGGTGAGGCCCACCACCAGCGTGGCCGCCGCGGAGAGGGCCAGGGCGACGACGCGGGACTGCCGTGCGGGAACGGATCGCCCGAGGAGGCGGAGGCGCCAGCGAGGAGGGCTGGGGCCAGCTCAGCTCAGCGGGCGCAGGCGCCGTACGCGCGAATGCCCTGCGACGAGAGATCGAGGCACGGTCTGCCGGCGCTGCAGCCCGGTGAACCACCGTCTCTGTTGCAGGCGAGGTAGCACCGCGACTCGGCCGTCGTCGCACAGGCGCCGCCATCGACGCGCTGCTCGCAGACCGAGAGGCAGACGTTGCCCTTCGTGCAGGCGGCCGGGGCGTCACAGGCCTCGCCCGTCGCCTTCACGCCGGTCTCGAAGGAGCAGAACGTCGCGCCCGAGGGGCTCTGGTAGCAGGTGCGCGGGCCGCCATCGACCTGGTTGGTGCAGCCCTGCCCCAGCACGTCACAGGCGTAGCAGTTGCTCAAGCCGCCGTCCGTCGGCACCCCGCAGCCGGCGAACTGAATGACGAGCCGGGGCTGGTTCGACGCGTTCGACTCGAGCGTCAGCGCGCCCGAGTAGCCACGCGCCTGCCGCGGCGCGAACTCGACCTGCAGGAAGCCCCGCTCGCCGCCCTTGAAGGTCTTCACCGGAATCGCGCTGCCGACCTCGCCCATGCCCCAGCTCGCCGTCACCTTGAACTCGGCCTCGCCGTCGTAGGTGATCTTCGAGATCGCCAGGTCCTTCAGGCCCCGGTTGGTGATGCTGATGGAGTCCACCGGGCGGGCGCCGAGGAACGTGCCCGCGCCGAACTCGGTGCTGAAGCCCAGCGCGGTGCGATCGACGCAGAGCTCGGGTTCGTTGCCGAAGGTGTCACCATCGCACACCTTCCTATTCGTCGGCCCGCAGGCTACGAAACCGGCAGTGACCGCGGCGGTGATGGTTCCGACTAGAATCGAGCGCTTCATGAATCGTCCTCGTGCGAAGAGAAGTGAGCAGGTTCTACTGCAACAGGTGCTGGGCGTCGCGTTTCTCGTGGCCATGCTGTCGGGCTGCGGCAGCGTGCGCGAGCAGTTCGTCGGCACGCGCGTCGAGGACCAGTGCGACGGCGAGTGGCCCATCTGCCGAACCACCGTCGGCTGCATCGTCGGCGATCGCAGCTACGTCGAGGGCCGCTTCCCGGGCCAGAACAAGCTCTCGGTGCAGCTCTTCGAGCCCTCGACGGTGACGCTGTCGTTCTACATCTCCGAGGTGGCGGGCACCGGTGAGGAGACCCGCATCAGCTTCTACGAGACGGAGTGCGCCAGCCGCGTTCGCCGCGTGTTGAGCGGGCGCTCGCTCATCGGCGAGTCCGAGACGCGGGGCTTCGTCAGCCGCGAAGCCGACCTGTCCGAGGTGGGCGATCACCTCATCGAGTTCGAGTCTGACGCCCGCGCCCGCTACCTGGCGAAGATCGACGTGGTGCCCCTGCGCCTCAAGAACGCGGGGAACTGACAGTGAGCGCCTTCGTCCAGGCCTGACCGTCTGGCCGCTCGCGGACCGCGAGGCGCACGCCAGCGCTGGTCCGGGGCGCCGCACCTCAGGCGCGCTCGCGGCTCCGTCGGTCGCTCGCGCCGTGCTCACCGCCCGAGCCTGAACCCGCAGCCTCCGCCCGCGCCGCCGTCGGGGTTGGGCCCCGGGCAGCTCGTCATCGCGCCTCCGTCCGGGTTCACGTAGCTGGCCGGGTAGGCTCCGATGGACTGGGTCACCGTGTAGGGAATGGCATCGTTCGCCACCCGATCGACCGCCACCACGCTCATCTGGATGGAGCCTGACGCGACGGTCGCCCCCTGGAAGCAGAAGCAGGCGACCGGCTCGACGCGCACCGTCGTCTGCCCGCCCTGCCTGCTGGCGGAGAACTGCACGCGGGTGTTCTGCGGGGCGATGGGCAGGTACCACGGGGTGAACGCGCTGTAGGTGGGCGCGAGGACCCCGAAGACGCCCGTGCAGCCCCCGTCGGCCTGCACCGCGCCCTGGCAGAGCCGCATCTCGAAGGCGAGCTCGGCCGCGGGTGAGCCCGAGTCGGGACTGCCGAACTGCCACTGGAGCGCCCACGTCTGATCGCCCATGGCGCCGCCGCCGAAGTTGAACCGGTACGCGTCCACGTCGGTCTCGGTCGCGTCGTAGTCGTTCGGCCCGCGAATGCCGCGGCCCTCGTTGAGGTCGTCGAACTGAATCGTCTTGCCGTAGCCGTGCGAGATGACGCCAGACGCATTCACCGGTGTGGTGCCCAGCGTCAGCACCTGCGTCCCACCGCCCCGGGCCGTCTCGTCAGGGTCGTCCTCGAGGGTGACGCGAATCGACCAGTCACGATCGTCGGCCCACTTGGTGCGCCCTCTCCCGGTGTCTCCGTAGGCGAAGAGAATGGCCGTCACGGTCGGCGGTACGGGGATCGCGCCCGCGAAGTTCTTCTGATTCCGCAGCGCGTTGATCTGGTACTCCTCGTTGCGCTCCGAGAGCACGCAGTGCGGCGGGTCGATGCCCGGCGCACGACACACGCCGGTCACCAGCAGGCCGTGGTTGCTCGTCGGATCGCTGAAGCTCCGCGGACAGGCGGACGCCTGGGTCGCGCAGTTCGTCTGCCGGTCCTGCACGGTCGCGCCGGTGGTGACCTCCTGGATGACGCGAATCTGCCTCGTGGGGGTGGTGGACAAGGGGCGGAAGCGGCCGGTGCCCGACGCGGGCAGCAGCTCGTAGCGCAGCACGGCCTGTCCTGCGCGCGCCGGCAGGGTGAGGCGGAACCACTCGGTGTCCGGAACGTAGGAGATCTTCCCCGACAGCGTCGTCGGCACGTTGAGCGCCAGGTTCGTGGGCCGCGCGGTCGCCGAGGTGTCATTCCCCGCCATGCCCTCGGACATGTCGAGGTCGGGCATCAGGCTCACCTCGACGTCGTACT
This sequence comes from Myxococcaceae bacterium, assembly GCA_016793095.1. GTDB lineage: Bacteria > Myxococcota > Myxococcia > Myxococcales > Myxococcaceae > Xiheimicrobium. Next base: position 19,869 of record JAEUJQ010000010.1, read on the forward strand.
TGAGCCGCAGATCGCCCAGCGCCGGCGTCATCTGCTGGGGCTGCTTGTAGCCGAAGAGCTCGACCGTGTAGGTGCCGTCGCCCGCCGTGAGCCGCGCCGTCGAGAGATCGACCTGCAGGAACTCGTTGTCCATCACGCCTTCGGCGATCGGCGTACCGTTCGGGCTCTTCAGCGTGTAGGCCATGCGGTACGCGAGCGGCGGCATCAGGTTCATCATCGTGCTCGAGATGCGCAGGTAGATGATGGTGCGCGCCCCCGACACCGGGAACGAGAAGACGTCTTTGTCGTCGTTGGTCGCGAGGTAGCCCGACGAGGTGCCCTGCTGCATGGCGCCCATCGCGGTGAGGGTGATGGGGGTCGCCGTGGTGTCGTTGGGCTCGTTCGTATCGGGGTTGTCGAGCACGCAGACGCTGAGCTTGTAGGGGTTCTTGTTGTCCACCCGTGGCATCACGACGCCGCCGATGTCGCTCACGCGCACGATGAGCTGCGCGTTCGACTGAGAGAAGGGCTGGGTGATCTCGACGTTCTTCGGAGCCGCCGCGCCCATGCGCCGGTCATTCCCGCTCGCGACCGCAGCCAGGCCGCCGTCTCCCGGGTCGGTCAGCACGTTGACGCTGAAGTTCACCGCCGTCTGCGGCACGCCCCCGTAGCCCCCCTTCACGTTCAACAGGCTGCGGGGAGTGAGGTTGCCCGGCAGCGACACCGAGTAGAAGTCGACGTCGGCCCCGCCGTCCTCCAGCGTCGAGATGAAGGCCTCGCGGTCCTGGCAGAGGGTCAGCGCGCAGGCCTGGTTGCTGCGCGCCTCTTCGGGCGAGTTGCACACGTCGGGCGGCAGCGTGCCGCCGTCACAGGTGGGCTCGTCTCCCTCGACACACAACACCGGCGGTGGGGAGCAGGCCGCTCCGGCCACCAGCGCCCCCAACACCACGGCCACCCGCGTCAGTCTCTGCGTCATGTCTTTTCGCCCGATAGGTCGAGGTCGAAGGACGGCCTCCTTCGACGTTCACACGGTCACGGCGCCGTTCCACTCGGCGGCGGCGGACAGCCTGCCACGAAATCGCTGTCTTTCACGCGAATGATGCCGTCAGGCGGCGAGCGGATGCCGCCCACCGGGAAGCGCGTGGTGGTATGGCGAAAGACGCGCTGAATCGATCGCCCCGCAGGGTCGTCGCCAGGCCGCATCGAGATGCTGACGAAGATGTCGTTGTAGCCTGCGCCGCGCCGAACGTCGGGGAGCCCGGTCACCGTCACGCCGGCGTCCCGAATGTCCGGCAGGGTGTTCGCGAGCAGAATGTTGTCCACCCGCAGATCCCAGCACTGCTGGCCGCGCTCGTTCAGGCCTCCGCGCTTGATCACCTCGTAGCGATAGCCGTTCACGCTCAGCTTCGCGGCGTCCACCAGGCGGGGATCGGTGTGGAGCTGCAGCTCGGTCGCGTTGACGATGCCGTCGTTGTCCGGGTCTTCGTCGAGGTCCTTCGAGGCCGGCTGGGTGCCCAGCTTGAACTCGATGGAGTCGGGCACCCCGTCATCGTCGCTGTCGATGCGCCGCGCGTTGGTGCCGATGAGCTGCTCGTCACAGTCGAGCAGGCCGTCGCAGTCGCTGTCCACGCCCCGGAGCTCTGGCGGACACCCCTGGTCCGAGCCGCCGCCGTCTGCGAGCCGGCCCACCGGGTTGAACGTGCCGCCGCGGGTGTTGAAGTAGACCTCGATGCCGTCGGAGAACCCGTCGAAGTCGCTGTCCACCACCCACGGCTCGGTGCGCGCGGCGAACTCGTCTTCGTCGAGCAGCCCGTCACTGTCCGTGTCGGCGGCGAACACCTCGATGGTGCCGTCAGGCTGCGTCGCGCCCGTCGTGCAGGCAGCCCGGTGTCTGCAGTAGGTCGGAGCAGGCAGCTCGAGCGGACTGCCCGCGGGCGCCGAGAAGTTCGACACGACGACCCGATCGAACACGAAGGTGCGGCGCACCTGCCCGAACTGGAAGTTGAGGAAGTTGATCGGCTCGCCGTTTCGGAAGTCGCGGAAGTTGCCACCGCCCAGCCCCGCCATGCGCGAGAGGCGTTCGGCGTTCTGGTTGATGATGAGCAGCGGGCAACTGCCCGGCGGCAGGTTGGGGATCTCGCAGTTCGCGCCTGCCGGAGGCGGAGGAATGGAGCCGCCGTCGAGGTCGCACACCGACGAGTTGATGGGCTGCGTCGGGAGGAAGACGTGCACCGTGTTCACCTTCACGTCGTCAGCGAGGTCCTTCAGCTGGCGAATGCGGCGCACGACGTTGCTGCCGCCGGTGTCGCACAGCAGCTCGTCGTCCTGGTTGTTGGTGGGCTGACCGTCGGACAGGAAGATGACCGAGTAGCGGGCGCGGGTCTCTTCTCCCCGGCGCATCAGGCGCGTGTTCGCGATGTCGCGGTTGATGATGGCGTAGATGTCGGACAGGGGCTTCACGAAGTCCGTCGAGTCGCGGTTCGCCATGTTGCCTGGCGCCGTGAAGTTGAGGATGCGCTGGCGCAGGATGTCGCGATCGCCCTGATCGAAGTCCATCACCGACTCGAACTGCTGCAGGCCGCTCTTCGACAAGAACGCGGTCGTGCTGCCGGCGAAGAGCATCACGAGGATCGACACCTCGCGCTCCTGAGGAAGGTTGTCGAGCAGCTCGACCACCGCGCGCGCGCGCGAGCCATCGGGGTCGGTGACGGCCATCGACTGCGAGGCGTCCATGGCCAGCAGGATCTTGATGGGTCGAACCACCTGATCGGTGCCAGGCGTGCAGAACTCTCCCTGCAGCGAGACCGAGCGATCGACGGGGATCTCCCGTTCGCGCCGCTCGTCGTACAGGTACGTGTCGGAGCACGCCGCCAGCACCAGGCCGGCGACGAAGGCGAACAGACCTGCGAACTTGACCTGACGAGTCATGGCACTGGTCCCGTCTGACCACGGCTGGGGTTGGTGCCGACGCAGCGCGTGTCGTAGTGGGCGGCCTCGACCAGGTTGGCGGGGGTGACGAAGTTGGTGTTCACGAGCGGCTGCGCTTCGGGGCCTGCCGGCACGCGAACCGAGGGCGGGTCGTACTGCGCCCACACACAGGCCGCCTTCCAGGTGCCGTAGTCGCTGGCGACGCCGGCCTCAGGCGCTTCGCCGAACCACACCTTGAACAGGTTGAAGCCCTGTCGCGAGAACCCGGCGCGCAGCGGCGGCGTCACGAGCTGCAGGTTGCTGACGGTGAAGTCGTAGCAGACCGAGTCGTTCGACTGGACCTCCTGCTTGAGGCTGTACTGCAGGCCGTTCTTCTCGCGGTACTCCTGGTCGCGTCGGGTCGGGTGAGAGCCGAGGCGGATCTCCTCGAGGTCGGGCACCTTGTCACCGTCGGTGTCGAGATCGCGCTGCGGCACGAGGGGATCGAGCCCGTACCGCACCTCGATGCCGTTCGGGATGCCGTCGGCGTCCGCGTCGATGAGCGTGTTGTCTGACATCCACCCGCTCAGGTACTTCTCGGTGAAGTCGGTCAACCCGTCACCGTCCGCGTCGCTCGGCCGACAGCCTCGGGTGAGCGGCGACGCAGGATCACAGCCACGGCCGTCGCGCACGTCGGGCTTGAAGCCATCTCCCATTCGATCGATCTCGAAGCGGTCGTCGAAGCCATCGCCGTCGGAGTCGGCGTCGAACCGGCTGGTGGTGACCAGGCGCTGCTCCACGCGGAAGCTGTAGTCGTTGTCCACGTTGTCAGGCAGCCCGTCTCCGTCACTGTCCACCTCGCGATCGCTCGGGCCCGGCTCGCTCGAGAGCGGCTGCACGAAGAGCGACTTCATGACGTTCCTCGAGAAGAGCGACGAGTAGTCGAGGGCGCCGAGGTTGAGCTGCGCGATGCCGGCGAAGTTGTTGAACTCCTGGAAGACGCCGTTCCCGCGCTGTGCGAGCTGCTGCAGGGTCCACCGGGAGATCGCCTTTGCCGCGGTCGGGCCGTCAGGTACGGCGACCGGGCCCGGCCACCTCACATAGCGACCGTAGAGGTCCTGGCAGATGGGACCACACGCGCGCACGGCTTCCTCGTTGAAGAGCAGCACCGTGTGCAGGCGGATGTCGCCGATGTTGTACTGATCACGCAGCTCCATCAGCTGATCGACGTAGCTGAACAGCTGGTAGTTCTGGTTGCGATCGGTGCCCGGCACGAAGGTCGTGATGCGGTCGGCCGGTGCGATGTCGGCGTCGATCTCATTGCAGAACTGACCGGCGCCCAGGGAGTCCTGCCAGACGAGATCGGGGTTCAGATCGTCGGCGTACTGCGTGAGGTTGTCGTTGGCCGCACAGCGCGGGTACGGCACGCCGTCTGAGAGGAACACGACGACGTAGCGGGTGCGGGGAAGGACGTTCGGCGAGATGCGGGTGGTCGCGTCGATGTCGGCCGCGATGCGCGTGTAGGCGGCAGCCAGCGCGCCCTGGTAGTCGGTGCCTTTGCCGAGCTCCGACTGCAGCGCGTCCACCCGGGCGCGGAGCCGCGAGTCGTTGGGGGCCGCGAACCCGCTCGGCGGGTAGACGCCCTTGATGTTGGTCTCGAAGGGGACGATGGCGACGCTGATGTTCCGCTGCATCTGAAAGCCATCGAGCAGGCGGTGCAGGGCGCGAACGCGTGCCGGCTGCGTGAGGCCGGTGACGTTGAGCGTCGCCGCCGCCATTTCGCAGAAGCCGTTCGACTCCTGGGAGCCGGGCGGGTCGGACACGCACATCGAGCCGGACTGGTCGACCACGAAGACGACCTTCACCGGAAAGCCGTTGCGATCCGGCCGCTCCGTGCAGACCCGTCCCGAGATCGACAAGCGATCGTCGACGTTGATGGCGTCCTTCGACTTCTTCTCGATGAACGCATCAGAGCAGCCGATCAACACGGCGGCGACGACCAGTATCTCGCGTCTCATGGAGTCTCCCTCTTCCGGCCCGGCTGCTCACTCTACCGAACGGCGACGCCCCCCGTCAGCACGCTGACGAGGGGCGACTCACTTCAGGTGGGTCTCTGACTACAGTTCGTCACACGACGTCCTTCGGCTCAGCGACGGCGGCGGATGAGGGCCAGCATCGCGAGGCCGAGGCCGGCGATGGAGGCGTCGAAGCCCGCGACGCTGCAGCTGCCCGGCTTGTTGGGCGCGCCACCGTCAGGCGTCGCCGTCATCTTCAGCGACGAGACG
>JAEUJQ010000024.1 GCA_016793095.1 Myxococcaceae bacterium
CGGGTTGCTCAGTTCGACTTCGCCTTCGTTCGGCCTGCGCTCCTCGGCCTGACGGTGACGAGGGGGTCGCTGGCCTCGTCGACTCCGCCCTCGCTCCCGGCTTCGTCTCACGGGTTGCTCAGTTCGACTTCGCCTTCGTTCGGCCTGCGCTCCTCGGCCTGACGGTGACGAGGGGGTCGCTGGCCTCGTCGACTCCGCCCTCGCTCCCGGCTTCGTCTCACGCTTCTCCTGTCTTCGCGCGAGAGAGAAGCTGCGCAGCGCAGGGTTCTGCGCCAGAACGCCCGCATGCGCGCCGTGCTGTTCGACATGGATGGCGTCCTCGTGCGCAGCGAGGAGGTCTGGTTCAAGGTGGTGGAGGCCGCAGGGGTGCGCTTTCGCGGCCGACCAGTGACGCGCGAGGAGTTCTTCCCCACCTTCGGCCAGGGCACCGCCACCGACATTCCCGTCTTCGGCTTCTCGTGCACCGTGCCCGAGCTCGACGCCTTCTACGTGCGGGAGTTCGTCAAGCACCTCGCCGCGATCTGGGTGAACCCCGAGGCGCGGCCGCTCGCCGAGCAGCTCCACGCCCGCGGGGTGCGCGTCGGCGTGGTGACCAACACCGTGGCCCCGCTCACCGCCGAGATCCTCAGGCACGCACGCCTCGACGAGCTCTTCGAGGTGCGCGCGACGGCGGACCGGGTCGAGCACGCCAAACCGGCGCCCGATCTCGTGCTGCTCGCGCTGCGCGAGCTCGGCGTAGACGCATCGGAGGCAGTGATGGTGGGTGACTCCCGCTTCGACCGGGAGGCGGCGAGGGCGGCCAGCGTGCCCTTCATCGGCCTCAAGCTGGACGGCGACGCGCGGGTGGAGCGGCTGGGCGATCTTCCGGTCCAGCTCGGGTGGCGACAGGGCTGGCGGCTGCGACCCGCGACGACCGGGGATCAACGGAACGTCGAGGCTCTGCTCACCGCCGCGGGGTTGCCGCTCGACGGCGTGGGCACCCAGTTCCCCGGCGCGTTCGTCGTCGCCGAGGAGCGGGGCGTGGTGTTGGGCGTCGCGGCGCTCGAGCGCTACGGCAGCGACGGCCTCCTGCGCTCGGTCGCGGTGGCGGCGGATCGGCGGGGCGGTGGTGTCGGCGGGGCCCTCGTCGAGGAACGCCTCGCGGAGGCGCGCAAGGCCGGGCTCGTCTCGGTCTCGCTGCTCACCACGACGGCGCGTGACTACTTCCGCCTGAAGGGGTTCGCCGAGGCGTCGCGCGAGTCGGTATCGCCCGCGCTCGCCGCGTCTGCGGAGTTCGCGAGGGCGTGTCCGTCCACCGCGGTTCACCTCGTCTGGAGGCCCTGACCGGTGCGCCGGCTGCGCGGGTCTCCACGTGGTGAGCTCGCGCGAACTCAGCGCGGACGGGTGACGGAGCCGCTCTCGGGCCTGTGTGCCGACCGGAGGCTGGCGCTGGCGAGCGATCAGGCGATCAGGGGCAGGTCCGCGTGGTGAACTCCTCAGGGCGACCCGAGCGCCCTCGGGCCTTCACCGCGGCCGGTGAAGCCTCGCTCCAGCTCACCGCGCGTCGTGATGGCTGCGCCGTGTGCATGCCCACCGAACGCAAGGCGACGCAGGCTCTCCAGGCTTCTGCGCTGGGGCAGTTGGCGCTGTCCGATGCCATCGAGGCGACGCTCGCCGGGAAGATGGACCCCGTGGCGGCGTTGGCGGCGGCGACGGAGGCAGCAGGCGCTCTCCGGGTGAGCCGACCCGGCGGCGGGGCGCACGCGCCACCCCCGGAGCAGCCACCGCGGGTCGCTCGACCACCGCGGAGCCAGCCGGTCGGCGACGCGAAGCAGAACGAGGCTCTCTCGGAGGCCTCGAGGCGCCTCGCAGTCCAGCGGGAGCGCCCTTCACGCCTTCGCTGGAGCGCCAGTCGGGCGACGCACGTTCACAGGACCGGCTTGTCGAGTGCCTCGGTCCTCTGCGCCGTCTCGCTGGTGTGCCTGTCGGCGTGTGCCCGGAGCACGCTGTCCGAGCGCCCACGCGTGCTCTGGTTCGGCGGCGATGTGCACTTCGGGCTCGACGGCGGCGCTGCCCTCGAGGGGCTCTCGCTCGACGGGCCGCTCGTCGTGAACCTCGAAGGCCCCATCTCGCGTGCGCCGCGTGCGTCGCGCGCAGACGCGCTCTTCAACCCACCCGACGCGGCGAAGCGGCTCGCGGCGGCGCGCGTGATCGCGGCGGGCGTCGACAACAACCACGCGCTCGACGACGGGCCAGCCGGCGTCGCCTTCACGAACGCGACCCTGCGCGCCGTCGGCATCGAGCCGCTCGGCGCCACCTCGTCGCCCGTGCCGATGTTGCAGGTCGATCTCTCCCGGGGCGTGCCCGCGGAGCTCCGCGCGCAGCTCGAGGTGCACCGACCAACCGTGCTGCTCCTGCACGTGCTGGCGCCGCCGCTCTACCTGCCAGAGCCGCCGCTCCGCGAAGCCGTCGAGCTCGCCGTCTCGCAACGTGTGCCCGCCGTGCTCGCCCATGGCAGTCACGCCCTCGGCGCGGTGGAGCGACGAGGCGACACCGTCATCGCCTGGGGGCTCGGCAACCTGGCCTTCGACTGCGCGTGCACCACCGAGGACGAGGGGCTGCTGGTTCGCCTCGAGCTCGAGCCGCAGCGCGTGACGCGCGCGACGGTTGCGCCGGTCCGCGCCGGGCTGCAGGGTCGAGCCGTTCGTCTGCCAGACGACGCGAGCGCCGACCTCGCGTTGCTCGAGTCGCTGGGCTCGCGGCTTCACCAGAAGACGGCCACTCGCGCCGACTGGTGAACTGCGCGCCGGTCGTCAGATCGACTCGACGACGCGAACGTCGGGCTCGTGCTCGTCGCGACGCCGACGCCGACGGGTGGCTCCATGGCGGGCGTGAGGAGCGACTCGACGATGGCGCCGGGCCCGGACCTCCCACGCCGGGGCTCTGCGAGAGGGCGCAGGTCGCAGGCCGCGCGTCCTGGCGCCGGAGGAACGAGCTCCGTCGAGCCGATCCCCGTCGCCGCGCGGCCCGACACGACGTCGCCCTCGCGCAGGCCGGCGAGGTTGGCGAGCACCGTGTTCTGCCCCGCGCGCCTTCACCCACGGTTCGATGGCCTCGCGCCAACCGGGCTCAGCGCGAGCGCCGTTCGCACGCCATCAGGTCGCGCACCACCTTGCGCGCCGCGGGGATGAACTCCTTCCCCTTCACGTGCTGGTCGAGCTTCGCGACCAGCTTGAGCTCGGGCGTGAGTCGGTAGAGGCCCTTCGACCTCTGCACCAGCGCCGCCACCTTCTGCCCGTCGAGCTGCGCCTCGGCCCCGAGCGTCACCACGATGCGCCCCGGCCCGCCGTCGAGCGCGCGAAGCTGAAGCTCACGCAGATCGATCTTCAGCATCATCAACTCGTGCAGCGTGTCCACCTCGTCGGGGCAGTCGCCGAAGCGATCGACCAGCTCGGCGCGCAGGTCGTTCAGATCGTCGGGGTGCGGCGCCTGGCTGAAGCGCTTGTAGAGCACCAGCCGCTGGTGCACGTCGGGCACGTAGAAGTCCGGCAGGTACGCGGGGACCGGCAGGTTCACCTCGGGCTCGACGTGGGTCCGCTGCGGCTCGCCCTGCACCTCGGCCACGGCCTCCTCGAGCAGCTGCGCGTACAGCTCGAAGCCGACCGCCTCGATGCTGCCCGACTGCTCCTTGCCCAGCAGGCTGCCCGCGCCGCGGATCTCGAGGTCGTGCGAGGCGATGGAGAAGCCCGCGCCCAGCTCGGTGAACGCCTGCAACACCTCGAGGCGCCGCATCGCGTCCTTCCCGACGCCGCGGCCCTGCGGAACCAGCAGGTATGCGTACGCGCGCTCCTTCGAACGGCCGACCCGCCCGCGCATCTGGTACAGCTGCCCCAGCCCGAACTGATCGGCGCGGTTCACGATGATCGTGTTCGCCGAGGGAATGTCGAGGCCGCTCTCGATGATGCTGGTCGAGAGCAGGATCTGCGCGCGCTTCTCGACGAAGTCGAGCATCACCTGCTCGAGCTCGCCTTCGCCCATCTGGCCGTGCGCGGTCGCGACGGTGGCGTGCGGGAAGAGCTCCTTCAGCAGCTTCTCCATGCTGCCGAGCGACGAGATGCGGTTGTGCACCACGAAGACCTGCCCGCCGCGCTGCAGCTCGCGGGTGATCGCGTCTTTGATGAGCTGCGGGTCGAAGCGGTTGACGAAGGTGCGAATGGCGCGGCGGTCGGCCGGCGGCGTGGTGATGAGCGACATGTCGCGCATGCCGCTCATGGCCAGGTTGAGCGTGCGGGGAATGGGCGTCGCCGTGAGGGTCAGCGTGTCGACGGTGGACCTCAGCTTGCGCAGGAACTCCTTCTGCTTCACGCCGAACTTCTGCTCCTCGTCGATGATGACGAGGCCCAGGTCCTTGAAGCCGACGTCGCCCGCGAGCAGCTTGTGCGTGCCGATGAGCACGTCGAGGCGGCCCTCCTGCGCGCGCTTCATCACCTCGCGCACCTCGCCCTGCCGGCGCAGGCTCGAGACGACCTCGATCGTCACCGGGTAGCCGTCGAAGCGGCGCTTGAAGGACGCGAAGTGCTGGTGGGCGAGCAGGGTGGTGGGCACCAGCACCACGACCTGCTTGCGGTCGAGCACGCTCTTGAAGGCCGCGCGCATGGCGACCTCGGTCTTCCCGTAGCCGACGTCGCCGCAGACCAGCCGGTCCATCGGCGCCGGCTTCGTCATGTCGGTCAGCACGTCGTCGATGGCCTTCTGCTGATCGACGGTCGTCTCGAACTCGAAGTCGGCCTCGAACTGCCGGAAGTAGCGGTCGGGTTCGGAGAAGGCGAAGCCCGGGTGCGCGCGCCGCTCGGCGTAGAGGCGCAAGAGCTCGGCGGCCATCTGCAGCAGCTGCTCGCGGACGAGCTGCTTCTTCTTCTCCCACGAGTTGGTGCCCAGCCGATCGAGCGCCACCTTCGCCGGGTCGCCGCCGGTGAACTTCGACAGCAGCCGCATGCGGCTGACCGGCAGGTACACCTTGTCCTTCGCGGCGAACTCGAGGACGAGGAAGTCGGCGTTGACGGCCTCGACCTGCATGGTGACGAGGCCGCGGTAGCGGCAGACGCCAAACTCGGCGTGCACGCAGAGATCGCCGTCCTTCAGATCCTGGAAGCTGGCGACGAAGCCCGCGACGTCCGAGCGTCGGCGCCTCACCCGCCTGCGCGCCCGCGCGCCGAAGATGTCCTCGTCGGACAGCACCGCGAGCTTGCCGGCGACGTCGACGAAGCCGCTCGACACCTCGCCGGGGAAGAGGTGCGCGAGCCGCTTCGCGTCGAACAGCCCCTCGGGGCCGACGTCGAGCGCGCGCGCGTGCGTCTTCACCTTGAGCCCGCGCTCCTTGAGCAGCCGCTCGAGGCGCTCGGCCTGGCCCTTCGAGCCGCAGGCGATGGCGGTGACGACACGATCGGCGTGCCAGGCGGTGAGGCGCTCGACCAGCGGCGTCAGCGCCCCCTCCTCGCCGTGGTGGCTGCGGATCGCCTCGCGCAGTTCGCGCGTCGCGCCGAAGTGGAAGGCCAGCGGCGCGCGGTCGTGAATCGAGCCCTCGATCGCCAGGCCGCCGCCTTCGACCCGGCGCAGCCGCCCGAGCCGGTCCTCGACCTCGTCGCGCGCGAGGAAGTGCGCCGTGGGCGGCATGGTGAGCTCGTGCCGGCGCGCCGCGTCGTCGGCGCTGCGCTCGACGTCGGCGAACAGCTCGTCCAGCACCTGCGCCTGGGTCGCAGGCTCGTCGACCCACACCAGCGGCGCGGGGCTCCAGCCGCTGAGGTAGTCGAACACCGTCGCCAGCCCACCCTCGAAGAGGCCAGGCAGCAGCGCCTCGAGGCCGGCCGTGGCCATGCCCTCGCGCACCTGCTCGACGCGCTCGCGCACCTTCGACGAGGGCACGCGCTGGTGCTCGGCGAGCTCGCGAATGGCGGCGATCGCGCGCGCCTTCGTGTCGGGCGAGAGGAAGAGCTCGCGGGCGGGGAAGAGCTGCAGCTCGCTCAGCTTGTCGCTGGTGCGCTGCGTCTCGGGGTCGAAGCGCTTCATCGAGTCGACGGTGTCGCCGAAGAACTCGAGGCGCGTCGGCTCGTCGTGCAGCGGCGCCCACACGTCGAGAATGTCGCCCCGGAGCGAGAAGCTGCCGGGGTCCTCCACCAGCGGCGCGTTGCGGAAGCCCATGGCGGCGAGGGAGAGCGCCAGCGCGTCGCGGCCCACGTCTTCGTTCACCCGCACCGTGCGCGACTGCTGCGCCATCAACGCCGGCGGCAGCACCTTGCGGTGGAGCGCCCGCACCGACAGCACCAGCGCGGGGAAACGCGTGCCGCGCGCGAGGTGGAAGAGCGTGCACAGGCGCTCGGTCACCACGCCCGGGTCGGGCAGCAGCTCGTCCCACGGCAACACCTCGTCGCTCGGCAGCCGCAGCACCGTGGGGGAGGCCTTCGTGCCCGGGCCCCCCAGGAAGAACGCGAGGTCGGAGGCCAGCGCGTCGGCGGCGTCGTCGTCGGCGGTGACGCACACGAGGGGCGTGGAGAGCGCGCCGCACAGTCGGGACAGCACCCACGCCCGCGCTGCGCCTGCGAGCCCGGTCACGCGCAGCCGCGCCGGGTGCGCCGGCCTGAGGGCCTCGACGAGCTGGTGGAAGACGGCTGTCACCGGCGCGTGGGGTAAGGCGGTCGCCCCCGCGGCGTCAACCAGAAGGACGGGCTCCTTCGCCGGCGCCGAGCGTCGCGAAGCAGCCGGGTGCCGCGCGCCGGTGGGCTGCTTCACCTGCTTGAACGCAGGCGCGAGGAGGTCATCGAACGTCATGGGTGGCTCGCTCGAGGCAGCGGTCGACCCCGGGAGGAGCAACGCGAACGTCACGCTGGTCGGCCGGCGCATCGGCTCGTCCCGCTCACTTCGTGCACGGCGACTGCATGGGCGACGACGTCGGCGCGGCGACGCAGAACGTGAGGCCGTTCGCGTCCGAGCCGCAGCCGCACCCGTCGGGGCAGGGGCAGGGCTTCGCGCAGACGCGGGCGCACTCGGCCCGGCACGTGCCGTCGCGCAGGGCGACGCAGACCAACCCGGCCCGGCAGCCGCCGACGCCGCAGCCATCACCCGTCGCGCCGCAGCCGCTCGCGACGAGGCCGGCCACCAGCACGAGCACGAGCCGCGTCATTCGCAGTAGCCGCTCGCCTGGTTGCACGTCTGCGGCGCGTCGCAGAAGTCCTGAATCGTCGCGCACGCGGGAATGCACACGCCGGCGCCCGCGCCGTCGTCCTCACAGACGTAGTTCGCGCGGCAGGTCGATTGGCCGCGCCGCGGCGCCGTGCAGGTGTCGAGGCAGAGCGACACGGTCTGGCCCGAGAGGCACTTCGAGCCCGCGGGGCAGGCTGCCGAGGCGCAGTCGCGCGTGCAGTAGCCCTGCGGGAAGCCGGTCGCGCACACGCCGCCGGCGCCGCACATCGGGTCGCCGGTGCACGCCGTGCCGATGACGCGTGCCTCGTCGCCGCTCAGGTTCACCTGCGGCGCCACCACGAAGTTCCTTCCCGTCACGTTCGCGCCGTCGGCCACCGCGATGGCTTTGGGCGAGTCGGTGTTCGGCCACAGGCCCACTGGCTCGTTGTCTTCGAACTGGCCGTTGCCGTTGGCGTCCTGCGCGGCGAACAGGAAGTACGTACCCGGAGGCGCGGACACGGTGTAGCTGAAGGCGTTGACGGCCGTCGCCTCGGTCACCCCTGCCACCTTCCACTCGCCGTTGACCTGATGCACCAGGGCGACCGCCACCGGCCGCCCGCTCGCCCCGCCGGGCCGCAGCTTCACGCCGATGTTCGCCGAGCCGCCGTTCGACGCGACGTCGATGGTGGCTGCGGCCGTCATGCCGTCGGGCAGCCCCTGGAGATCGGCCGTCACCTGCACCGACGCGCTCTGGCCCGCCGGCACCGTGCGACCCCCGCCGCCCTGGAACGAGAGGCGCGAGCCGTTGGCGCCGCCCGCGGTGAACGTCACCGTGAGGGGCATGCCGCCGACGTTGGTGACGCTGACCGTCTGCGTCGCCGCCGCCGAGGTGAAGAAGAGCTCGGTGGCGCTCAGCGAGAGCTTCGCCGGCCCGGTCGGTTGCATGCCCGACACGCGGAGCAGCGCGGCGTGCACGTTGACGAGCCCGGCCCCGCACCCCTCGTTGCACCGGGAGGCCGGGTTCGCGGTCTCGGTGAGGATCTGCTTCGCCTGCGCGAACGTGAGGCCCATGTTGCGTGCCTTCATGAGCGAGACGATGCCGGCGACGTGCGGCGTCGCCATCGAGGTGCCCTGCTCGAAGGAGTACGTCGGCGCCCCGGTGGCGTCGTTCTTCACGGTGGACAGCACGCCGTCAGGGTTGTTGTCGCCGTTGGAGTCCTCGGCCACCTCTCCGCCCGGCGCCATCACGTCGATGCGGGCGCCGAAGTTCGAGTAGCTCGCGCGCGTGCCGTTGAAGCGGGTGGCGCCGATGCACAGCACACCCGACTGGTTGCAGGGCGTGAAGCCTTGCGCGTCGACCGCGTCGTTCCCCGCGGCGATGACGTAGATGGCGTTGCGCGCCGCGCCCTGGTCGATGGCGTCCTGGTACGTCTGGGTCGGCTGGCCCTGGCCGCCGAGGCTCACGCTGACGACCTGCGCAGGGTTCGCGTTCGCGGGCATGCCAGGCACGGCGACGCCCGCCGCCCACGCCAGCCCTGCCGCGATGTCGAAGTCGGTGCCCCCTCCCTTCCCGAGCACCCGCACCGGCACGATGCGCGCGTTCCAGTTCACGCCCGCGATGCCTGCGCCGTTGTCGGTGACGGCCCCGATGGTGCCCGCGCAGTGCGAGCCGTGCCAGCTCGACTGGCTGTTGGGCAGATCGCGGCCTGGATCGGTGGCGTTCGAGTCGCGGCCGTCGCCGTCCATCGCGCGATCAGGGTCCTCGATGAAGTCGGCGCCCGGCAGCACGCGCGCGTCGAGGTCGGGGTGCGAGATGATGCCCGTGTCGACGACGGCCACGGTGACGGCCGCGGTCGCGCCCTTCTCGAGGTCCCACGCGGCGGGCATGTTGATGGGCACGAGGTGCCACATCGTCGCGTAGAGGCTGTCGTTGGGCACCGCGAGGGCGTGCCGCACGTGGTTGAGCTCCACGAACTTCACGCCACGCAGGCGCGAGGCGGGCGCGACGAGCTCGCGGGTCTCTCCGCCGGTCAACGGCCGGCCGTCTTCACGACGGAAGCGCACCAGGTGCAGGAAGTCCGAGGCAAAGCCGCCGTGCGCGGCGACGAGGCCAGGCAGCGCGAGCCGCTCGAGCACCTCGTGGGCAGGCAGCTTCTCGTGCATGCGGACGATGAGCTCGGACTCGATGAAGCGCGAGGGCTCACGCACGCCGAGGAGCCTCCCCGACGTCCCGAAGCGTGGAGGCGGGCTGAAGGCGCGGTCGAGAGAGCCCGGCGGCGCCTGCCGCGCGGGGCTGGGACGCCCGGCGTTCATCACCGCGAGCGCAGCGGCCTTGAGCTGGCCCTCGACGACAGCCGGCCGCTGCACCGAGTCAGCGCCGCGGAAGGGCGTCACGGTGCCGCTCACCCGGCCCTGGGCCCCTGCGATGCCTCCGCCAAAGCTCCCGCCGTCAGGCTCGTTGAAGAGGTCGTCGCAGGAGCAGCCTGGCACGAACGGAAGCACAGCGAGGAGACTGAGCAGGGCGCGTCGCATGGAAGCCTCCGGTCACTTCGAGCAGGCGTCGATCTCTTTGACGGTCTTCGCCTTGAGCAGGCACAGCTCGGCCTTCTTGTCGTAGCGGGCGGGACAGTCCTTCTTGAGCTCGGTGAGCTTCGGGTCCGCGAGCGCTTCCCGCTTCGCGAGGCGCTCAGTCACCTCCCGCTCCTTCGGCGACATCTTCTTCACCTCGGGGTCGTCGGCCAGGGACTCGGTCAGCGCCACCAGGACGATGTGCTCGACGAGCTTGTCGCAGGCGGTGGCCGAGAGGTCGGGCTTCGCCCCGCCGTCCCGTGACTGGGCGACGACGCCGGTGGAAGAGAGGAGCACCGCGACGAGCAGTGGACGCATGGGCGCGGGTTATCGCAGAGCCGGCGGGCCCCGTCACCGGCTCTCGGCCCTCACTCCAACAGGTAGACGATGACCGCCGCGACGGCGGCGCTCGCGGCCAGAATCCACGCGATGTTGGCGCCGGTGGCGTTGGCGCGGGCCGCCGCGGCTTTGTCTCCGAACTCCCGGTCGGTGCGCGCCTCGTTCGCTTGAATGGCGAGGTTCCGCGCGTTCACCCCGAGGCCGACCGCGACCGCCATCGAGACTCCTGCGGTGATGCCGAGCACCATCGGGCCGGGGTGCCGCTCGAACAGCGAGGGCGGAGCAGGTGGTGGCCTGGGCTCGAGCTTCGGCTGCCGGGGCGCGTCTGGAGGCAGATCGCTGTCCGGCAACGGCTCGGGTGGCGCCTGGAGCGACCGCTTCACCTTGAGGAAGAGATCGACGGCCTTGGGGCTCGAGTAGGGCGGCAGGTCGGCCGTCTCGTCGATGCGCAGCGCTGTGCGGAAGTGCTCGGCGGCCTTCTTCGCCTGCCCGAGGTTGAAGCGGCACAGCCCCGCGTACAGCTCGATGTCGCGCAGCTCGTCCTTCGTGGACTGCCACTGAGAGGAGGCCTGCGCGAGGCGCTCGACGCACTGCTCGAAGTCGAGGCCTTCGTAGAGCTCCTTCCCCTGGGCGAGGAAGGGGTTCGGCTGCGCCCCGAGCGCGAGGGCAACCACGAGCGCCGTCACGGGACGTCTCCCAGCACCGCGTCGGCGTCTTCCGCGAGCTGCCAGCTGTTCAGCGTGACCGAGAACGGGCCGCCGTCGGTCGGGCCGTCGAGGCGCATGATGCCCAGCCGGAGACGATCGGGAGGAGCGGGCGTCGAGGTCGAGGGCAGGTTCACCTGACCGAGCAGCTGGCCGTTGAGCCACACCGCCCGGGTGGCGCCCCGACGCCAGCGCACCTCGAAGAGGTAGTCGCCCCGCTGCCACCCACCGTCGATGGCGTAGCGCGCAGAGACGGCCGAGTCGGCCACCGTCATCGCCTGGCTCGACACCACGAGCTCGTTGGTGGGCGCGATGGCGAGCTGCAGGTGCACCCCGCTGGGCTGGGCGCCGAGCTCGACGAACGGCGCGTTGCCGACCAGGCGGGGCACCGCGCCCAGCGTCAGGCGGCCGCGAACCCGGCCTTCGGCGCGCGTGGGCAGGCGCAGCGGCGGCAGCACGTTCGCCGAGGCGGTGTCTTCGGCGTCGCGTGACGACATCACCGAGGCCACCACCAGGTTGCCGCGCGAGGGATCGATCGTGGCGTCACAGCCCGTGTCTTCGGTGACGTCAGAGAAGCCGTGTACGCGCTGCTGCCAGATGGGCTGCGGACCGGCGTCGACCGCTCCGCCGGCGACGCCTCCGCCCGTCGTGCCCCCCGCCGCGCCGCCTCCCGCCACGCCTCCAGACGAGCCCCCGGCCGCGCCGCCCGCGCCGCCCCCGCCTGCGCCAGCGTCGAGCTCCGTGTCCGCGAAGCAGGCGCCCGCGACGCAGCGCCTCGGCTCGCGACACGGGTTGGCGTCGTCGCAGGCGCGGCCCGGGCGATCATCGAGCTCGACGAAGCAGCCGGCGAGCGCCACGAGCGCGACGGCGAAGAGGCGGAGCCAGCCGGACACCCGCCTGACGTACCACCTCGCCGCCGGGGCCGTCACGTGCGAGCGGTGCCGGGCGGCGTCAAGGGGACAGTCGACACCGACGGCGGGGCGGGTAGAACCCCGTCGTGGGCCTCGGAGACTCGGTCAAGGACAGCCTCAGGCAGTGGACGCTCGCGATGGGCGGCGAAGATCTCGACGAGCGCCTGCGCGGCAATCGCTCGGAGAACGAGTACGGGGTCGATCCGTTCGGCTTCTCGCTCGACTATGCGCTCTCGGCGGTCGGGCCGCTGCTCTGGCTCTACAAGCACTACTTCCGCGCGCGCACGTTCGGCATCGAGCACGTGCCGGCGGGTCGGGTGCTGCTCGTCTCGAACCACGGAGGCCAGCTGCCCTTCGACGGCATGATGATCGGCTGCGCGATCCTCACCGAGGCGAAGCCGCCCCGCGTCGTCCGCTCGATGGTGGAGAAGTGGGTCGGCTCGCTGCCGTTCGTCTCGACGTTCTTCTCGCGCATCGGCCAGATCGTCGGCACTCCGGAGAACTGCCGGCGTCTGCTCGAGGCCGACGAGGCCATTCTGGTGTTCCCCGAAGGCGTGAAGGGCATCTCGAAGCTCTACGCGCAGCGCTACCAGCTCCAGGACTTCGGGCTCGGCTTCATGCGGCTCGCGCTCGAGACGAAGACGCCCATCGTGCCGGTGGCGGTGATCGGCAACGAGGAGCAGGCGCCCGCGCTGCTCAACCTGAAACCCATCGGCAAGCTCTTCGGCATGCCGGCCTTCCCGATCACCCCGTACGGCCTGCCGCTGCCCCTCCCCACGAAGTACCGCATCTACTTCGGTGAGCCGCTCCACTTCTCGGGCCGCGGCGACGACGAAGACGCCGAGCTCGAGAAGAAGGTGAAGGTGGTGAAGGGCGCGATCCAGTCGATGCTGGAGAAGGGCCTGGCCGAGCGGAAGGGGATCTTCTTTTGAGCGGCGACGGCGTGGTGGTGGTGACGGGCATCTCGGGGAACCTGGGCCGCGTGGTGGCGAAGCTGCTCCACCGCACCGAGCGCGTGGCGGGCATCGACCGGCGGCCGTTCATCGGCAAGCCGAAGGACGTCGAGCACTTCCAGATCGACCTGCGGAAGAAGAAGACCGACGAGGTCTTCCGCCGGTTGCCGGTGAAGGCCATCGTGCACATGGGCATCATGCACGACCCGCGCATGAGCGCCGAAGATCACCACTCGTTCAACGTGCTCGGCACCACGCGCGTGCTCGAGTGCGCGGCGAAGTTCGGCGTGAAGAAGCTCGTCGTGCTCTCGAGCGCGAACGTCTACGGCCCGTCGCCCGAGAACTCGAACTTCCTGACCGAGGAGGCGCCGCTGATGGCGGCGAGCCGCTTCCCGTCGGTGCGCGATCTGATCGAGGTGGACATGCTCGCGCACGGCTTCTTCTGGCGGCAGCCGAGCGTCGAGACGGTGGTGCTGCGGCCGGTGCACATCGTCGGCCCCACCATCAAGAACGCGCCGTCGAACTACCTGCGCCTCAAGCGGCCGATGACGCTGATGGGCTTCGACCCGATGGTGCAGCTCATCCACATGTTCGACGTCGGCGCGGCCCTCGTGCGGGCGCTCCAGCCGGGCCTCAAGGGCGTCTACAACGTCACCGGGCCCGGCGAGGTGCCGCTGTCGGCGTGCTTCAGGGAGCTCGGCGCGCGGCCAGTGCCCGTGCCGCACCCGCTCGCCCGCGGGCTCCTCTCGACGATGTTCCGCTACCGGCTCGCGAGCTACCCCCCTGAGGAGCTCGACCACATCCAGTTCCTGTGCATGGTGGACGGCGGTCGATGGCGGAAGGAGACCGACTGGCAGCCTGCGTTCTCGGTGCGCGACACCATTCGCGCGGTGGTGTCGGATCTCTCCTGATCCGCACCGGTTTTCACCCAACCATGACGCGGCTGTCAGGATCGCCCGTGGGTTTGTCGCAGTCTGTGAAGCGTCCGATCGGGTAACGCCTCGATTTGATTCCGCGAATGTACTCAACCCAACGTGGCACCGGTGTTGCTCAAGAAAGCCTTCGGTAAGGGGGTTCCATAGGGGAACTCCCGACGCCCGTCGCCTCGGCCGGCCCCGAGACGACGGGCGCTTTTTTTTTGTGCGCGAGCCTCGCCGGACCCCGGTAACCGGCGGCCAGGGCTCGTCGTAACGAGGTGGATGACGACGATCGCGCTCTGGTGGAAGGAGCCAGCCATGCTGGCGAGCGCCGCCGACGACTCGGACGAAGGGTTGATGGCGCGGTTCCAGTCCGGTGAGCGCGCCGCCTTCGATGCCCTCTTCCGCCGGCATGCGGCGCCGCTGACGAGCTACCTCGCCCGCCTGACGAACAGCGCCGCGGCCGCCGAGGACGCGGTGCAGCACACCTTCTTGTCGGTGTTGCGCTCGAAGGGCCAGTTCCTGCGCGGGCTCCGGTTCAAGCCCTGGCTCTACGCGATCGCCTCGAACGCGGCGCGCGATCGCCACCGTCGGACCCGACGCGAGGTGAGCGCAGGGGACGACCCGGTCGAGGCCGGGCTCGACGCCGTGCACGGTGATCCCGGCTTGCGGCGTCGGTTGATCGCCGCCCTTCAGCAGCTCCCGGAGCCGCAGCGCGAAGCCGTCGTGCTCCATCGCCTCGAGGGGTGGAGCTTCCCTGAGATCGCGGACGCCGTGGGCGCCAACGAGACCACGGTGAAGGTGCGCGCGTTCCGCGGCACCCAGCGGCTGCGCGAGCTGCTTCAAGACGCGTGGGAGGTCGAGCCATGAGTACTCCAGCACCCTTCGGCCGGGCCCCCGCGGCGCTCCCCGCGGAGCTCGAAGCGCGGCTCACTCAGGCCCTCGCGGCAGAGCACGCGGCGCCCACCCGACCCTGGTGGCGAGACGCGGCGATCTTCGTCGGCGTGACGGTGGCGCTCTTCGGCCTCGGCAGCCTGTTGTTCAACGCCGCGCTGCCGCCGCTCGAGGTCGAGGGCGGGGTGTGGGCGCAGGCGGTCGCGCTGCTGGTGGTGTCGCTCGTCGCGGGGGTCGCCGGCCTGGCTCCATGGCCGCAGCGCACCTCGAGGCCGCTGATCCTCGGCGGCCTGGCAGCGGCGACGGTGGTGGTGACGCAGCTGGTGTCGCTGACGGTCGGGCCGCTCAAGCTGGTGATGGGGTGCTTCCTCTGGGAGATCGCGTGCTCGCTCGTCCCGGCTGCGCTGGCGCTGCTCGCCGCGCGTGCCTACGCCCCGCGGCTCTCGCGCGCGATGGTGCTGGGCTGGGCCGCCGGCACGCTGGCCCTCGCGGTGATGCAGCTGAAATGCCCGCACCGGGACGTCGGCCACGTGCTGCTGCTGCACCTGCTCCCGCTCGGCCTGGTCGTCGCCGCGACCGTGCTGGTGCGGCGCCGGTTGTCCACGAGCAGCTACGCCCCCTGACTCACGCTCCGCCGTCAGCCGCGGGGGCCTCGTCCTTCTTCGGGGCCGGCGCCAGCTCGGGGAACGGGCCGTCGTCCTGGCTCTCGAGCCACCACTTCCCTTCGCGCCAGACGAAGACGCTCGTCACCGTCGCCGTCTTCTCGACGTTCGAAGGCAGGCGGTACCAGTTGATGTGCGAGACGACCTCGGCGGTCCCGTCGCTCGAGATCTTCGCGTCTTCGAGATCGAAGTTGGTGACGAACAGGTCCTTCTCGTCGCCCGCCCTGGTCCGCGCCTTGATGAACGACGTGCGCCGCTCGGGGACGATCAGCTCGGCGGCGCCGCGGAAGTCCTTCCACCGGGCGCGCTGGTGAAACGCCTCGATGCTGGGCTTGAGCTCGTCGACGTCGGGCTTCGCGCGCAGGCCCGCACAGGAGAGGCCCAACCACAGGAACAGCAGCGTCGTCCGTCGCGTCATGGCGGCGCAGGGTAGCACCCGGTCTCTGGCCGGCCACTCCGTGCCCTGCCCATTGTCCAGTGGCCGTCTGCACAGGGAAGGGTATGGTTCCGCGGCTGCTCCAGCCCCGTTCCGAAAAACGCCCATGTCGAAGTCGATGGTTGAGAAGTACGAGCAGATGCTCTCGCAGGATCCCACCTCGACCGTCTTCGTCGAGCTGGCGCGCGCCTATCTGGACAAGGGCGAGAACGACAAGGCCATCGAGGTCTGCAAGCAGGGGTGCACGCACCACCCGGAGTCGGTCGCCGGACGGGTGCTGTGGGGCAAGGGGCTCATCAACAGCGGCCGGGCTGCCGAGGCGATGCAGCAGTTCGACGCCGCAGCGAACATCGACAAGGACAACCCCCACGCCTACAACCTGATCAGCGAAGTCCTGCTGCGGAAGGGCCTGTACCGGTCGGCGCTGCCGATCCTGCGGAAGGCCTCGACGCTGCAGCCCAACGACGGGCGCATCAAGCAGTGGCTCGAGCAGGCGCGAGCAGCCCTCGCGGGTGGGCCGGCGCCGATCCTCTACGACGAGACCTCGGTCACGCAGGCCCTCCCGTCGGCCGTTCCCGCTGCGCCTGCGCTGGGCGACGGGCCCGCCGCCGCGACCTCACCGGTGGTGCCTGTCGTCGCGGCGCCCGCTGCCCGGCCCAGCGGACCGAGACCCCCAGCCAGCACGGAGCAGCACCCCAGCGGCCGGCATGACGCGGCGCCCGCTGCCCGGCCCAGCGGACCGAGACCCCCGGCCAGCGCGGAGCAGCACCCCAGCGGCCGGCACCACGCGGCGCCTCCGTCACCGGGCGACCAGCGACCCAGCGGCCGGCACCCTCAGGCCCAGACCGCCGAGCTGCCCGCCCCGCCCACCGACTCGTCGCCGTCCGGCGAGTTCCCCAACGCCGACCCCGACGTGTTCGCCGCGTTCGCGCCCGCGAAGCCTGACCCGCGCGCCGAGCCCACCGTCGTCATGTCGGCCCTGGGAGAAGAGCGCACGACCGAGGTTCCGACGCAGACCGCTCAGGTGCCCGAGGCGTGGCCGTCAGCGCCCCGCCCGATGGATCACCGGCCCGGCCCGCCCGTGCCGACCGGCGATCTGCCGATCGTCGGGGGCAGCGTCGCGGCGCGCAGCGACGACAACCGCCCGACGATGGAGCTCCCCGTGCCGGCGCACGGCTCGGGTCCAGTCGTGGTGGGCGCCCTCGAGGATCGGACGGCGACCGCCGAGCTGCCGATTCCCGTCGCGAGGTCGGCGCCGCCGGTCGGCGAGGCGCCCGACCCGTTCGCCGCCCTCACCGGTCGCACCGAGTCCACCGAGACGTTCCGGGGGCTGACCAGCACGTTCCAGGCGCTCGAGGAGGCCGAGGCGGCTCCGCTCCCGCTGCCGCTGCCGCCCGCACCGCCAGTGCCGAGCGACCCCAACCTGCCGTCCGTCATCCCCTCCGACGAGCTGCAGCTGCCGCCCGCCACGCCAGCCGCGCCCGCGAAGCCGCCGGGCCTGCTCGACGACGTCGTCTCAGCGCAGAACGAGGTGCCGACGAGCGAGTTCCAGATGCCGGGCATGAACCAGGTCCCGGCGAGGGCCGCGCCCGCACCCGTCGCGGCGCCCCGGGCGGGTTCGGGCGGGCTGCTCGACGAGATCCCCGATCACTTCGAGCCGCCGTCGGCCGTCGAGGCGCCGCGCGTCGAGTTCTCGACCCAGGCCACCGAGGCCATCGCGCGCGAGTACGAGCGCGAGCTGCGCGAGAAGCTGCAGGCGAAGGTGCAGGAGAAGACCTTCTTCCAGAAGCACGGCGTCAAGCTCGGCGTCGGCGCCGCGGTGGTGGTGGTGGGCATCGCGCTGGTCGGCTCGTTCCTCTACACGCGGCAGCGCCACGGCGGAGAGAACCTCGAGTCGGCGCTGGCGAAGGGGCTGCTGGCCATCAACGCCGACACGAAGGAGCAGTACACGCTCGCCCTTCAGTCGCTCGAGCAGGCCCTCTCGATGGACGAAGGGAACGCCGATGCGTGGGCCAACATCGCGCTGGCGAAGGCGATCCTCTACGCCGAGCACGGTGGCGCGCTCGCCGATCGCACCGCGGCGCAAGACGCGCTCAACAAGCCGAAGGTGCGCGAGGCTCACCCCGAGATCGCCGTGGTGGTGGACTACCTCGTCGCCGACGCGGCGGACCTCGCAGGGCGGCGCCAGCAGCTGCTGGGCTCGGAGCTGAGCCAGAGCCTGGTCGAAGCCCAGGCGGGGCGGGTGCTGCTGACGGACAGGAAGCTCGACGAAGCCTTCAAGCACCTGCAGCGCGCGACCGAGCTCAACAGCCGCAACCTGCGCGCCCTGGTGACGCTCGGCGAGTACTACCTGCTCTCGGAGGACTACGAGAGCGCAGCCCGCATTCTCTCCACGGCCGAGACGCTGTCGAAGTACCACCCACAGCGGGTGATGGGGCTCGCCGAGGCGCGGCTCGAGCTCGCCCGCGAGAGCCAGGAGGCGCTCGCCGATCTCGAAGGGCTGCCGGCGAACGCCGCGGTGCGTGAGGCGCTGAAGGGCCGCTACACGCTGCTGCTCGGCCGCGCACAGTCGGCGGCGGGAAGACACGACGACGCGGCGAAGACGCTCACCGAGGGAATGGCGGCGAACAAGGACCTCGCCTTCGACTTCGAGATGGCGCTCGGCATGGCCGCGCGCAACGCAGGCCGCATGGCTGAAGCGCAGAAGGCCTACGAGGCGGCCATCGCGCTCCGCCCGAAGAGCGAAGAGGCGAAGGAGGGGCTGGGCCGCGTCCTGCTGGCGCGCAGCCGCGAGAAGGAGCTGCTCGAGCGCTTCAACAAGCCCGACGACAACCAGCGCAAGGTGGCGCTCGTGCGCGGCATCGCCGCGGTGCGCCTCGAAGACCCCCGGCGCGCGCGCGCGGAGTTCGACCGCACCCGGGTGAGCGGGAAGTACCCCGCCGAAGCCGTCGTCTACCTCGCCCTCATCGACGCGGCGGAGGAGAGCGGTGACAAGGCCGTCCAGGCGCTCGAGAAGCTCGTCGCGACGCAGAAGCGGCACAAGGCCACGGCGCAGATCGCCCTCGCGCGGGTCTACATGAAGCGCAACGAGCTGATGAAGGCCCGCGCGCAGCTCGAGGAGGCCGCGCGGGATCCCCAGGACTACGAGGCCAACGCGCTCCTCGGCCAGCTCTACCTCGAGGCCGTGGACATGGGCGTGCCGCCCGAGACCGCGCTGGCGCCGCTCCAGAAGGCCGTCGAACGAAACGGCAGCCATGGCCCGTCTCGGCACCTGCTCACGCGCACGCTGCTGGCCCTCGGCCAGTTCCCCGAGGCGACGAAGATGGTGGAGTCGTGGACGGCGGACAACCCTCAGAGCGAGGAGGCGTGGGTGGACGCCGCGTTCGTCTACCTGCACACCGGGCGGTTCAAGGACGCCGAGGCCGCCATCGCGAAGCTGAAGCCCGACTCGACGGATCCCCAGGCCTTCCGCGTGAAGGCGCAGGTCCTCTACGCGCGAGGCGATGCGCGCAACGGCCTCGCCTCGCTCGAGCGCGCCAACAAGCTCAACCCGAAGGACGCCGAGACGTTCTGCGAGATCGGCAACGCCTTCGTGCGCCAGGGCAACGCCGACACGGCGCTCAAGGCCTACGAGGCGGCGCGGCGCGAGAACGCGAAGGCGCTGTGCGGCCTCGTCGGGCCCCACCACGCGAAGCCCACCGCGAAGGGCGCGCGCCCGACTCCGAAGGAAGAGCTGCTGGCGCTGCAGAAGCAGGCCTTCGCCGTGTGGGATCGTGCGCTGGTGGACGCGTCGCTCGCCCGGGTGCTGCTCGAGGAGCGCGACCTGAAGCACGCCCTCGAACAGGCTGAAGCCGCCACCCGCGCCGCGCCGTTCTCCGCGCCCGCCTGGTTCGCGATGGGCGAGGTCGCCCGCAAGCAGAAGAACGACGCGAAGGCGCTCGAGGCGTGGGGCAAGGCGGCCGAGTACGACCCGTCGTGGGCCCAGGCCCGGCTGGCCTATGCCGACGCGCTGATGCGGGCTGGCGGCGAGGGCCCCGCGAAGGCGCTCCCGGAGTACGAGGCGGTGCTGGGCCTGACTCAGAACGAGGCTGAGCTCGCGCGGGTGAAGAAGGTCGTCACCGCGCTGAAGAAGCAGCTCAAGTGAACCAGCCGACGTCACCACCGCCCGCCGAGCAGGCGGGGATCCCCGTCTTCCGCATCAGCTTCGCCAACGCCACCATCCTCTCGGTCCTGTACCTGGTGGTGGGCGCGATCATCGAGCTGGTGCGGCGCCAGTGGAACCCGCGCTGGGCCGAGCACGTGTCCTGGTCGCTGGAGGCGTTCCCGGCGGGCATCCTGCGCACGCTCGGGGTGCTCAACCCGCTGCGCGACGCGTACGCGCAGGGCTCGCTCAAGGAGACGCACGTGCGCCTCGTCTACGCGGCCTCGGTGGTGCTCAGCATCTACGTCATCGGCCTCGGGGTCGGGTTTCTCATGTGGCTCCTGACCCGGTCGCGCGCGAGGTCAGCCGGCGAGCCCTGAATCGCTCACAGCCAGTGCCGCAGCTGGAACGCGAGCCACGAGAGGAAGCGCCGCCCCAGCCCGTACGCCTTGACCGTCGCCTTCGTCACCCGCTCGCAGTGCGCGAGATCCTCGAGGAACAACGCCTCCATCGCCCTCGCGAACTCCGCGTCATTCACGACCGCGTTCACCTCGAGGTTCTGCCGGAGCGAGAGCGCGTCGAGGTTCGAGCTGCCCACCGTCGACCAGCGCCCGTCCACCACCGCGGTCTTCGCGTGCAGGACGCGCCCCTGCCACTCGTAGATCTCCACGCCGTGCCGGAGCAGCTTCGGGTACAGCCCGCGCGCGCCCCACAGCACCAGCTTCACGTCGGTGGTGGCGGCGACGATGACGGCCACGCGCACGCCACGCCGCACCGCCCGGTAGAGCCCCTTGAGCACCTTCCCCGGGGGCAGGAAGTACGCCTGGGTGAGGAAGATGCGCTGCTGAGCGCCGGCGAAGGCCTCGAGGTAGGCCTTGCGGATCGCCTTCTGGTGCAGGGCGAAGTCGTTGCCGATGACGGCCAGCTTGGCGCACGGCGCCCCGCGGCCACGCACGAAGCGCTGCTCGTCGAAGCGGGGGCCCTTCTGCCGCCGCCAGGTGATGAGGAAGAGGGCCTCGAGCTCCTGCGCTGACGGCCCCTCGACGCGCACGTGGGTGTCGCGCCAGCCCTCGCCGCCGTCGGTGACCGCCGCGTACTCGTCGCTGATGTTGAGGCCGCCCGTGAAGCCCACCTGGCCGTCCACCACGAGCGACTTGCGGTGGTTGCGGCGCATGAGCCGCGACATGAGGCGCTTGAGGCCGAGGGTGACGCGCAGCGGCTGGAACGCCTTCACCTTCACGCCCGCCGAGCGCAGCAGCGCGACTGACGCTTCCGACACCGACGAGCCCCAGGCGTCGAACAGCAGCAGCACCTCGACCCCCGCGCGCGCTCGTTCGCACAGCGCGTCGATGAAGCGCTTCCCGGTGCCGTCGTCGCGGAGGATGTACGTCTCGAAGGTGATGGTGTGCTGGGCCGCGGCGATGGCTGCCAGCATCGCCGGGTAGGCCTGGTAGCCATCGCGCAGCAACGCCACGCGGTTGGGCCCGAGGAGCAGCTCGGCGTACGGCTCCCGCCCTTCGAGCAGCGGAGATCGTCTCGCCAGCGCGGCGTCCATCGGGTCAGCGGCGGACGGAGAGGGTGACGCGCCCGGCGGTGCCGGGCTGGGTGGCGTCGAGCCACACGTAGTAGGTGTCGGGAGCGAGCGTGGCGCTGAAGCTGGCGGGCTGGTCGGGCGCGGGGGCCACCGCGCACTGCTCGCTCGTCATGGCGGCGCAGGACGCGCGGCGCAGCGACAACACCGGCACGCCGTTGCTCCCGGCCTCGGGCGTGGCGGTGAACGTGTAGAGCGCGGTGGTGGGCACCGAGAGGCGGAACACCTGGTCGGGGCTGCCGGCGCCGCCGCAAGGCGCCTGGGTGTCGTCGGTGCCGAGGCTGGTGTCCACGGTCTGGGAGAGCTCGTTCATGCCGGCGGGGAACGAGAGGTCTCGTGGCAGCGCGCAGCTGTCGTTGGACGGCGGCACCGACGCGGGCGACGCCGTCGAGGTGAGCTCGATTCGACCCATCGTCACGGCGCCGGGCGTCTCGACGACCAGCGTGTAGTCGCCTGCGGGCAGCCGGCGCGCGACGAGGCGCCCGGTCTGCGAGGTCGCCGGGGAGCAGGACTGTTGCGAGGGCGTCCGGCAGCCACCGGTCCAGAGGGCCATCACCGGCTGCTGCGGCGCCTGGGCGGTCGCGTTCACCACGACGTCGGCCGTCTGTGGGAGCGTGAAGCCATAAAAGAGCTCGGGGCTGCGCACGGTCGGGTTGCACGAGAGCTGCACGTCATCATCGGCGTCGATCAGATCGACCCGGGTCGTGCCCCCATCGAGCGGCAGGGGCTGCGCCTGGAGGCAGGTCTCGTTGGTGGAGCCGGTGGGCGGGGCGACCTCGACTCGCGCCAGCGTGGGCCCCGAGCCCGAGCGGTCGTAGCCCTGGAGCACGAGGGTGTAGACGCCCGGCTGCAGCCGCCTCGCGCGGAAGACGCCCTGGATGCCGCCCGAGTCCACGCAGGCGAGGTCGACGTCGGCGGAGCACTGCCGGCGCAGCGCGGCGACCGGCTGCGCGCCGCCCGGACCTGCGGCGACGCTGACGCGGAGATCCGACGCGACGCCCAGCAGCACGTTGAACATGACGTCGGCGCCGCCCGCATCGGGCGCGGCGCAGGTGGTCTGCACGTCGCGGCCCTTCGTCGCGAGGTTCACGTCCACGTCGAAGACCCTCGGGCCGCACGCGATGACGGTGGGCGCGCCGGCGCAGGTCTCGGACGGGGTGATCCCTCCGTCCTCCACCGCGTCCACGCAGGCGAAGCCCTGACACACCGGCGTCGGGCAGGCGCAGTGGGCCGAGGTGAGGCACTGCACGCAGCGGCCGGTGGCGCGATCGCACTGCGGGGTCGCGCCGGTGCAGGCGGTGGCACAGTCGAGCCCGGCGTCCGCGGTCGTGCCCCCGCCGTCGTAGCCAGCGGGGAGCTCGCAGGTGCCGTTCGACGGGTTGCAGACCCTCGGGGCGTCGCACTTCACCTTCGCGCAGGGCGGCACGGTGTCGCAGGCGGACCAGAGCGCAGCCAGGAGCCCGGCGGTGAGGGAGAGGACGGCCAGACGGCGAGCGACGAACATGCCGGGCACCTTACCTCAGCGACCGCGCTCGTCTCGGCCCTGTCGGAGACCTGCAGGCGGACGCCCGGCGTCAACGTGCTGCGGCGGGTGAGGGCATGTCGAGCCCAACTGTGCGGGGAACCTCGCGACAGCGACCCGCAACCGCCGCAGGTGCGCAGCGTCGACGGAGTCGACCGGCACGGCTTGAAGGACTCGAGTCCGGCTCTCTGGACGAATCATGCGCGTCGGTGGACTCGGCGATTCCCACGCGACCTGTTTGCATACGGTAAGGGCTGGCACCCTTCCTGCGGCGTCCACGCGCTCACCCTTCACCGGAGAGTGCTCGTGGAGAAGCGATGGTTCGTGGGACTGTGTGTCGCGATTATCGGTGCCTGTCAGGGCTCCAAACCGTGTGATGGCTCATGTCCGCAAGGTGCGACCTGCGATCTGGCCCTCGGCTTGTGCGTGCTCGATGAGGGTGACGCGGGCTCCTTTGCTGGCGGCCTGGTTGGGGGTGGCACTGGAGTCGCCGGAGGACGCGGGGCAGGCGGGGTTGGGGGTGGAGTGGCTGGTGGAAGCGTGGCCGGCGGAGCGGTTGGGGGCGGAGAGGCTGGTGGGAACTCTGCGGGGGGAGCCGTTGGGGGCGGAGCGGCGGTTCCTGACGCGGGGACGTGCTCCACCATGTTCTGGTACGAGGACGCCGACGGCGATGGCTTTGGCTCCAACGCGCGGTCATCGACGGGCTGCCAGGCGCCGCCGGGCTTCGTTGCGTCGAACACCGACTGCGACGACTCCAGCCCAGGCGTGAATCCTGGCAGTGTCGAGCTGTGCGACTCGGCGAATACGGACGAAGACTGTGATGGGTTGCGGAACGAGGGGTGCCAGTGCTCGGGCATTGGTTCGACCCGGTCTTGCTGCAGCGGGCGAGGGGTTCAAACCTGTCAAGGAGATGATGCCGGAGCGAGCTTCTCGAGTTGCACGGCATCGGTCAGCGCCGAGATCTGCAACGGTGTCGATGACGACTGCAACGAGTTGATTGACGACCTGCCAGTTTCCGATGGTGGCGTTTCGGTCGACGGCGGCCAGGTCGGGTTGAGCTGTTCCGTCGGCGTTGGAGCCTGCCGTCGATCTTCCTTCGAGGTGTGCCAGGCAGGGAGCCTGGTTTGTCCGACCGACGCCGGTATTCCCTCCTCTGAGACCTGCAACGGCATCGATGACGACTGCAACGGCATGACGGACGAGGCGTCCAACCTGTGCTCGAGCATCGCCGGTCAGGCCTGTGTCGCTGGACAGTGCGCGTGCCCGGCCGGCCAGTCGACCTGCGGCTCGGCGTGCCGCACGCTCGGAGGGAATTGCTCTGTCGGTGTCGGCGCGTGCCGCCGGACGGGAAACGACGTCTGTCAGGCTGGCGCGGTCACCTGTAGCTCCACGGCCGGAATGCCAACCACCGAGACCTGCAACGGCATCGATGACGACTGCAACGGCATGACCGACGACGGGGCCAACCTGTGCGGGAGCATCGCCGGCCAGGCGTGCATCGCCGGCGCATGCGCCTGCCCCTCGGGCCAGAGCGTGTGCGGAGCAGCCTGCCGCACGATCGGAGGCAGCTGCGCCGTGGGCGTTGGGGCCTGCCGTCGAATGGGCGCCGACGTGTGCCGCTCGGGCGCCGTCACCTGCGACGCGACTGCAGGCACGCCGGGCGTCGAGAGCTGCAATGGCATCGACGACGACTGCGACGGCCTCACCGACGAGGCCGGACCCGGACTCTGCCCCGCCTCGGGCCAGAGCTGTTCGGGCGCGGCGTGCGAGTGTCCGTCGGGGCAAGTGGTGTGTGGGTCGGCGTGCGTCGGGCTCGGAGGAAGCTGCACGGTCGGGACTGGCGGCTGCGCGCGAACCGGCGCCGACACCTGCTCGAACGGCGCCATCACCTGCAGTGCGGTGGCGGGCACGCCCGGAGAAGAACGCTGCAACGGCGTGGACGATGACTGTGATGGACTCATCGACGAGGTGGGTTTTGGTCTCTGTCCCGTCACCGGCCAGATCTGCGGCGGTGGGAGCTGCACCTGCCCGTCGGGTCAGGTCGCCTGCGACGGGGTCTGCACGGCGCTGGTGACGTGCGTCTCCGATCGGGACAACGACCTCTACGCAGGAGGAACCGTCACCACGCAGTACTGCCCCAACCCCGCTCGTGCAGCTGCTGGCTTTTGTCCGGTGACGTTCGTCGGTCTGGCTGCCTCGCTGGGCTCCGACTGCAACGACGCGGACCCGGCGCGCTACCGAATCGCGAACATCGCGGTCGATATTGATGCCGACCTGTACTGCGGTGGCCCGGCGGAAAGCCGGTGCATCGGCGCAACGCTGCCGGCCAACACCCGTTTCGCAACCGAATGCCGTTCGAATAACGACTGCAACGACCTGGACCCAGCTCGCTACCAGATCATGACCCTGCGCACAGACGCGGACGGTGACGGCTACTGCATCAACCCGTCGGCCCAGAGCTGCCAGGGCGCGTCACCACCTTCTGGACTACGGCTGGCAACGACGTGCCTCGGAGACGACTGCAGGGACACCAACTTCTTCGCCAACACGACATGCTCCATCCCGTGGGGCACGACCTCTGCGACGAAGAGCTGCGGCATTGGGCCGCCTCCGAGTGAGACGTTCATGGTCTCGGTGAACCAACCCAGCATTGCCGGTTGTCCTATCGGCTTCAGGCTCACGAGCTTCACTGCACGGCAGACGAGCGGGAGCATCACTGGCTTCTGCATAGCAGCCAACCTCAGTGGTACCGCGATTCGAATGGACTGCCCCGGACCCAGCTTCGGCTCATTCACCTGTCGAACAACAGGTGAATGCACGCCAGACTGAGCGCCGAACGCTCGGCGACTGGCAACGAGTTGAAGCGCCGCGTCTCAACGAAGCGGTGAGTCCGATCACGCGCGGGTGGCCTCAGCCGGCCGCGACCACCCGCGCGAACGCACCCTTCGCGGCGACCAGCTCGTCCCACGTCCCCTGCTCGACGACGCGGCCCTGCTCCATCACCACGATGCGATCGGCCTTGCGCACGGTGGCGAGGCGGTGGGCGATGACGAGCACCGCGCGGTCCTGCATCAGCTCCTCGAGGCCGGCCTGCACCTCGAGCTCGGTGGCGGCGTCGAGGGCGCTGGTGGGCTCGTCGAGGATGAGCAGGCTCGGCGCCTTGAGGAACGCGCGCGCGATGGCGAGGCGCTGCCGCTGGCCGCCCGAGAGGGTCGCGCCCCGCTCGCCGATGGGCTCGTCCAGGCCCTTCGGGAGCGCCTCGACGAACGCCTTCGCGTGCGCGTGCTCGAGGGCTGTCCACAGCTCGGCGTCGGTGGCGTTCTCTTTCGCCATCCACAGGTTCTCGCGCACGGTGCCCGACAGCAGCACGGGCTCCTGCGGCACCCAGGCGAGCTGATCGCGCAGCGATCGCCGGGAGCGCGTGGAGAGCTCGGCGCCGTTCCAGCGGATCGCGCCGGCGCCGGGCGTGGCGAAGCCGAGCAGCATGGACACCACCGTGGACTTGCCGGCGCCCGAGGGGCCCACGAGCGCGACGTGCTCACCGGCGTTCACGAAGAACGACACCCCCGAGAGCGCCTCGCGCCCGTCGCCGTACGAGAAGCGCACGCCGTCGAGCTCGAGCGCCCGGAGCGGCTCCGCTGGCGCCCCCACGTCTGGCTCCACCGTGGCGTCGAGGAGCTCGAAGAGCCGCTCGGCGGCCCCCAGCCCCACCAGCACCTGGGAGAAGTTGCCCGCGAGGCTCTTCACCGGCTGGTACATGAGCAGCGCGGCCGCGAGGAACGACACGAGGTGGCCTGCGAGCTGTGGCTCGAGCGCGACCGCCTTCGCGCCGAAGACGAGGGCCACCGCCACGCCGACGATGCCGAGGAACTCGGTCGTCGGGGTGAAGGCGCCGCGGACGAAGAGCGAGCGCTTCATCACCGCGAGGTAGCGGCCCTGCTCGGCGTCGAAGGCCGCGAGCGCACGCGGCTCCTGGCCGTAGGCCTGCACGATGGGCAGCGCCTGCAGGTGCTCGGAGGCGAGCTGCGTGAGGGCGCCCAGTGACGCCTGGCCCTTCGTCGCCGCCTTGCGCGCGCTCTTCGCGAAGCGGCTCACCGGCAGCACCATGCCGGGGATGACGAGGAAGGTGAGCAGGAAGAGCCGGCCGTCGATGCTCGCGCAGACGGCCAGCAGCGCGAGCGTCTGCAGCGTGTCCTTGAGCCAGGCGGACAACGAGGTGCCGACCGCGAACTCGACCTGCGCGACGTCGGCGGTGAAGCGCGAGAGCAGCTCGCCGGAGTGGCGCTTCTCGAACCACGCCGGGGGCAGGGCGAGCACGCGGTCGTAGAGGGCCTTGCGGAGCGAGGCGAGCGCGCGCTGCGCCACGGTGGACATGAGGCCCGAGTGCAGCCAGGTGGACAGCGCCTTCAACACCGCCATGCCCACGATGGCGAACGGAAGCCGGAGGGCGAGATCGCGCGGCTCGAAGGTGACGCCGCCGAGGGTGATGGCGCCCCCCTTGAGCACCGCCTCGAGCAGCGGGCCGAGCAGCCTGGCCCAGGCGGCGGTCGCGGACGCGGCCACGAGCCCCGCCACCGTGGCGAGGGCAACCTGACCCCGCCAGGGGCGCACGAAGCCGACGAGGCGCCACCACGAGGCCAGCGCAGAGCGGAGAGGTGGTTTCTTCACCGTTGGCGAATACCCGTCACCCGTCGATTGCCCGGGGGAAGACCTGCGTTATATGCGCCCGCATGCCGGCTGGCTCGAAGCGCGACTACTACGAAGTGCTGGGCGTGGATCGCAACGCGGACGCGGACCAGTTGAAGAAGGCCTTCCGCAAGCTGGCGATGGACTTCCACCCCGATCGCAACCCGGGCAACAAGGAAGCCGAGGAGAAGTTCAAGGAGATCTCCGAGGCGTACGAGGTGCTCTCGGACCCCGACAAGCGCGCGCGCTTCGATCGCTTCGGCCACGCGGGCCTGGGCGGCTTCCAGCCGGGCGAGGGCTTCGCGGGCGCGAACATCAACGACATCTTCGGAGAGATCTTCGGCGAGTTCTTCGGCGGTGGGCGCGGGCGCCGCCAGCGCAACCGGGGGGCCGACCTTCGCTACAACCTCGAGCTGTCGTTCGAGGAGGCGGCCTTCGGGGCCGAGGTGACGGTGAAGATGCCGCGCCCGAAGCGCTGCGACGCCTGCGAGGGCACCGGCTCGAAGTCGAAGCAGATGCGCACGTGCCCCACCTGCGGCGGCGCGGGCGAGGTGCGCTTCACGCAGGGCTTCTTCGCGGTCGCGCGCACCTGCAGCCAGTGCGGCGGCTCGGGTCAGGTGGTGTCGGATCCCTGCCGGACCTGCAGCGGCTCGGGCAAGCTCGAGTCCACCAGCGAGCTGACGGTGAAGATCCCCCCGGGCGTGGACACGGGCACGCGGGTGCGCCTGGCAGGCGAGGGTGAGCCGGGAGAACACGGCGGCCCGCCGGGCGATCTCTACGTCGTGGTGCACGTGAAGGAGCACCCGCTCTTCCACCGCGAGGACCAGGACGTCTTCGTCGTCGTGCCCATCAGCTTCGTGCAGGCGGCGCTCGGCGCGCAGATCGACGTGCCGACGCTCGACGGCGTGGTGAAGATGAAGATCCCCGACGGCACGCAGACGGACAAGGTGTTCCGCCTCAAGGGCAAGGGCATTCCTTCCCTGCACGGCGGCGGGCGCGGCGACCAGCACGTGAAGGTCGTCGTCGAGGTGCCGACCAACCTGTCCTCGAAGCAGAAGAAGCTGCTCGAGGAGTTCGCTGGTGGCGACCACGACGAGGCGCACCCGCAGTCCAAGAGCTTCTTCGCGAAGGTGAAGGAGCTCTTCGGCGCGAAGGGCTGATTCCGTCCACGTCGGTGGCCGTCCCAGGCTCCCTTCACAGGGTGAGGAAGCACTTGCGACGCGGGAGGAGGCTCCTTTGGGGGTGAGGAGGGGGTTCGCCTCCATGAGGAGGCACTTACGAGGGGTGAGGAGGCACTTACGAGGGGTGAGGAAGCACTTACGAGGGGTGAGGAAGACGTAAGCCAGGGTTTTTCCGACACGGCTCAGGCGATGACGACCTCGAGGGGTCTGGGGAGTGACGCTGCGGCCTCGCGAAGTTGCGCGACGTCGATCGGCGGCGGCCAGCGAGCGCTCGGCGTCTCAGGCGCCACGACGAGGGTCAGCTTGCGGAGCCGTTGCAGCATCGGGTGGGCCGCCAGCACGGGCAGGTCACGCTCCATGCCGCGCCACGCACGGATGACGACCTCCTCGAAGAAGCCACCGCAGTGGCTCCCCTCGAAGGCGGGACGCACGATCGCGCCAGCGGTCGACGCATAGGGGCTCCACAGCGTGCGCACACTCGGCTCGTCTCCGGCCGCTGCGGCGTTCAAGAGCGGCGCGGCCACGTCGCCGTGCATCGCCAGGGCGTCAGCGAAGACGGCGACGAGTCCGCCAGAGAGTGGGCCGGCTGGCAGCAGCCGCTCCCCTGCGAGAAAGGCCGAGGGGCCGGGAAGGAGCAGAAAGTCGTCCGGGAGCGTACTCGCGTGCTTGCCGCGCTGAGGCCGCTCGTGCCAGCGCACCGGGTTGGCCAACACCTCTCCCGTCGCGAGCCGCTCGTACAGCGAGCCGTCGCGCTCCTGCCACCGCAGGACGACTCCGCGATGCTCGAGGACCCACAGGGCTTCCTGCCTCCGGAGAGGAAGAGACCGCCAGGGCGCTCCGGGGAAGAGCGCGTGCGGCGTGAGCTCCGGTCCTTCGTCTCCCCTCGGCGGGCGCGCGCGGTGACCGAGCGCCTTCGGCGGTGGCTCCAACGCGTCGGCCTTCGCGTGCGAGCGCTCGTCGGCTTTCGTGACGAGCCGCACCTCGAAGCCAGCCAGCTTCGCGGTCGCCCGGTGCTCGGCCAGGGATGTCGATGGCGTTTGGGGTGACGAGGTGGCGGTGGGCGAGGGACATCAGCCTGCTTGCCACCACGTCGGCCATCCAGCCGGTGGCCGTCAGCCGGGCGGGGCTGGAGGTGACGGCGGTGCAGGACAGGCCCGGCAGCGCGCCGCGGGTGGTGGCGTGGGGAGCGGTGACGGTGGGGACGGTGACGGCGGGCCCGGTGGTGGGGGCGACGGAGGTGTGGGTGGGTACTGCGAGCGGGACCGGCGCCACAGCATCAACCCAACTCCAGTCATTCAGCGTGGCCGGCGGCGCAGGAGGCCTGACGAGCTGCATTCAGCAGCAGTCAGCGGGACAACGGCAACACGGGCAACATCAACTCCGACATCTCCTTCTGGAGTTGTCCGTGAGGTGACATGCGGCGACTCCTTTGGGCGAGCGCAGTGGTGTTGGCCGCGGGGTGTCCGGAGCCGCTGGCGAAGCGGTGTGGCCCTGACTTGCCGCCCTGTGCCGCGGGAGAGGTGTGCGTGGCCGGACTGTGCGCCACGCGGACCTGCGCGAGCTCGGTCGTGAGGTCGATGCGGCAACGACTCCCGAAGACTGTGAGCGCATCACGGCCAACTGGGAGGGGCTCGTCCAGCGCCGCGGCAAGCCCAGCGCGAAGCCATCGCCGCCTGCCCTCAGCCCTGCCTGCGTGCCCGATGAAGACTGGCGCAGGGACCAGGAGCGCACGCTTCGTGAGCTCGGCCAGCTCTCCGCGAAGGACGACCTGCTGAATGCGAGGTGGGAGGCCGACGAGCCCGCGCTCAGCCGCGCGATCCTCAAGGCGTCGTCCAGCGCCGAGTGCACCGCTGTCACTCGGGGCGTCGAGCGGCTTCGTAAGGCCATCGTCGGCGAGTGAGACTGCCGCCGCGGGTTGGCTGATCAGTAGTCGTCGCCGTTGGGCGCTCCGGGCGGGCCCGCCTTCGCCTTCGGCTCGGGCACCTCGACCAGCGTCGCCTCGGTGAGCAGCAGCGTGGACGCCGACGAGACGGCGTTCTCGAGCGCGAGCCGCAGCACCTTCACCGGGTCGATCACGCCCATCTCGACGAGATCGCCGTACTGCCCGGTCGCGGCGTTGAAGCCGAAGTTGCCCGATCCGCTCTTCATCTTGTCCACCACCACGCCGCCGTCGGCCCCGCTGTTCTGCGCGATGGTGCGGGTGATGACCTCGAGCGCCGTGCGGACGATGCGCGCGCCCGTCTTGAGGTCGCCCTCCAGCGTCTTCTCCAGCTCGAGCACCGGCCCGACCGCGCGCAGGAAGGCGAGGCCCGCGCCCGGCACGATGCCCTCGGCGATGGCCGCCCGGGTCGCGCTGACCGCGTCGTCGAACGCGTCCTTCCGGTTCTTGAGCTCGGCCTCGCTCGCCGCGCCGACGCGCACCACCGCCACGCCGCCCGACAGCCGCGCGATGCGCTCCTGCAGCTTCTCCTTGTCGTAGTCGCTGGTGCTGCGCTGCCACTCCTTGCGGATGTTCTCCACCCGCGCGGTGATGTTCGCCTTCACGCCGGCGCCGCCCACCAGCGTCGTGTGATCCTTCGTCACCACCACGCGCTGCACGCGGCCCAGCTGCTCGAACTTCGCGTCCTCGAGCAGCACGCCGAGCTCCTCGGCGATCACCTGGCCGCCGGTGAGCACCGCCATGTCCTCGAGCATCGCCTTGCGCCGGTCGCCGAAACCGGGCGCCTTCACCGCCACGCACCGCAGCGCGCCCCGCACCTTGTTCACCACCAGCGTCGCGAGGGCCTCGGCCTCGACGTCTTCGGCGACGATGAGCAGCGCCGCGTTCTTCTGCACCACCTGCTCCAGCAGCGGCAGCAGCGGCTTCATGGTCGAGATCTTCTTGTCGTAGAAGAGCACGTGCGCGTCGGTGAGCACGCACTCCATCTTCTCGGCGTCGGTGACGAAGTAGGCCGAGAGGTAGCCGTTGTCGACCTGCATGCCCTCGACGACCTCGAGTTGCGTCTGGGTGCCCTTGGCCTCCTCGACGGTGATGACGCCCTCGCTGCCCACCTTCTCGATGGCGTCGGCGACCAGCTCGCCGACCCACGTGTTGCCGTGCGCGGAGATGGTGGCGACCTGCGCCTTCTCCTTCTTCGACTGCACTGGCCGCGCGAGCCCCTTGAACGCCTCGATGGCGCGCTGGGAGGCCTGCTCGATGCCGCGCTTCAGGTCCACCGCGTTCGCGCCGGCCACGATGTTGCGCACGCCCTCGCCGAAGATCGCGTGCGCCAGCAACGTCGCGGTGGTGGTGCCGTCACCGACCTCGCTCTGGGTGCGCTCCGCCGGCTCGCGGAGCATCTGCACGCCCATGTTCTCCTGCGGATCCTTGAGCGCGACCTCCTTGGCGATGGTCACGCCGTCGTCGCACACGTGCGGTCGCCCCCACTTCTTCTCGATGAGCACGGCGCGGGACCGCGGCCCCAGCGTGAGGCTCACGGCATCGGCGAGCTGCTGCGCGCCCTTGAGCAGCTTCTCGCGGGCTTCACTCCTGAAGTGCAGTTCTCTGGCGGTCATGACCGCGGGTCTGGCGAAGCGCGTGCCACGCGGATCGACTGGGGAAAGGCGCGTGCCTCGCGAAACCGATGCAGGGGCACCGGGCCCGACGCGAACTTCTTTCGCCCGCCCGGCGTCCCCCCGTCCCCCGGCTCGGCGTGAGGAATGCAAGCCGGGAGACGCCATGACGCTCACCCTGCGCTCCTCCGACTTCTTCGACGGCGGCGAGATCGCCGTCGCCTGCACCTGCCAGGGCGCCGATCGCTCGCCCGCGCTCGAGTTCAGCGGAGTGCCCGCCAGCGCCCGCGCGCTGGTGCTCATCGTCGACGACCCCGACGCTCCCGACCCGGCGGCGCCGAAGATGACGTGGGTCCATTGGGTGCTCTACGACCTGCCGCCCGACTGTGCCGGCCTGGCGGCGGGCGTGAAGAAGCTGCCGGCGGGGACCCGCGACGGCCTCAACGACTGGAAGCGCACGGGCTACGGCGGCCCCTGCCCACCCGTCGGCAGGCATCGGTATTTCTTCAAGCTCTACGCGCTCGACGCCCCCCTCGGAGAGCTGGGGACCCCGACGAAGGCGCAGGTGGAGCAGGCGATGCACGGCCATGTCGTTGCGCAGGCGCAGATCATGGCCACCTTCCAGAAGGCGCGTCGCTGACGAGGCGTCGCGAGTCATCATGAGCCCTCACGTTCGCCCCCCAGCCGTCGCCGGAGCCTTCTACCCGGGGAGCGGCGCCACGCTGCTCGGCGAGGTCGACGCGCTGCTCGCGGGCGCAGAGGCCAACGGCTCGACCGCGAAGGCCTTCATCGTGCCGCACGCGGGCTACGTCTACTCGGGGCCGATCGCCGCGAGCGTCTACGCGCAGCTCGCCCGCCGCGCGCCGAAGCCGACGCGGGTCGTGCTGCTCGGCCCGTCGCACCACGTGGGCTTCCTGGGGCTGGCGCTGCCGGGCTGCGAGTTCTTCGACACGCCGCTCGGGCGCGTCCC
This sequence comes from Myxococcaceae bacterium, assembly GCA_016793095.1. Taxonomy (GTDB): domain Bacteria; phylum Myxococcota; class Myxococcia; order Myxococcales; family Myxococcaceae; genus Xiheimicrobium. The sequence goes on from JAEUJQ010000024.1 coordinate 33,183, forward strand.
CCTCGACGTCGACTCGATGAAGCAGCTCTCCCGCTTCGAGCAGGTGCGCGTGCTGCCCCGGGCCCACGCGAAGGAGCACTCGCTCGAGGTGCAGCTGCCCTTCCTGCAGCGGGCCCTCGGTGACTTCACGCTGGTGCCGCTGGTCGTCGGCGACGCCAGCCCCGCCGAGGTCGCCGAGGTGCTCGAGGTCCTGTGGGGTGGGCCGGAGACGGTGGTGCTGGTGAGCTCCGATCTCTCGCACTTCCTTCCCTCGGCCGAGGCCCGCGTCCTCGACGGTGAGACGGCGCGGCGCATCGTCGCGCTCGACGCCGCGCCCCTCGAGGGTGAAGAGGCCTGCGGCTGCCGGCCGGTGAACGGGCTGCTCGAGGTGGCGCGCCGCAAGCGCCTGGTGGCGTCAGCGCTCGACGTGCGCAACTCGGGAGACACCGCGGGAGACCGCTCGCGGGTCGTCGGCTACGGCGCCTTCGCGTTCACGGAGACGGCGTCGTGAGCCGGGGCGACACGCTGCTCAAGCTCGCCCGGGCGACGCTCGAGCACGCCTTCGGAGGCCGGGCGCCCGACAAGCCCGACGACGCACCCTGGCTCGACGACAAGCGCGCCGTCTTCGTGACGCTGAAGAAGCACGGCGACCTCAGGGGCTGCGTCGGTCAGCTCGTCGCCCGCCTCACGCTCTTCGAGGCCGTGCAGGACGCCGCGCGGGCCGCCGCCTTCCACGACACGCGCTTCTCCCCGCTCCGCAAGGACGAGCTCGACGACGTGCACCTCGAGATCTCGGTGCTCTCTCCGCTCGAGCGCCTCGACGTGCACACCGAGCAGCAGACCCTCGACGCGCTGCGGGTCGGCGTTGACGGCGTCGTGCTGAGCGCCGGCTCGCGGAGCGCCGTCTTCATCCCCGAGATGTGGAAGGAGCTCCCCGACCCGAAGCAGTTCCTCTGGTACCTGCGGAGGAAGGGCCGCCTGCCGCTCGACCGGTGGCCCGAGGACATGAAGGTCGAGCGTTTCACCGCCGAGCTCTTCGAGGAGCCGGCAGGAGCAGTCGCATGAAGAAGGGTCCCGTCGTTCCCGCCAACTGGTGGCACCGCCTCGACGATGGCCGGGTGCAGTGCGATCTCTGTCCCCGCGACTGCAAGCTGCACGAAGGCCAGCGCGGGTTCTGCTTCGTGCGCGCCCGCGAAGGCGACGGCCTGGTGCTCACCACCTACGGGCGCTCGTCGGGCTTCTGCGTCGATCCCATCGAGAAGAAGCCGCTGCACCACTTCTACCCGGGCTCGAGCGTGCTCTCGTTTGGCACCGCCGGCTGCAACCTGGGCTGTCGCTTCTGCCAGAACTGGGACATCTCGAAGGCGCGCGAGCTCGACGCGCTCCAGGACGCCGCGAGCCCCGAGGCCATCGCGCAGCGGGCGAAGGCGCTGGGCGCGAAGAGCGTGGCCTTCACCTACAACGACCCGACGATCTTCGCCGAGTACGCGATGGACACCGCCGACGCCTGTCACGCGCTGGGCATCAAGACGGTGGCCGTCACCGCCGGCTATATCCACGCGACGCCGCGCCGCGCCTTCTACGAGAAGATCGACGCCGCCAACGTCGACTTGAAGGCCTTCACCGACGAGTTCTACGTGAAGCAGACCTTCAGCCACCTCGCGCCGGTGCTCGAGACGCTCGAGTACCTGGTGAAGGAGACGAAGACCTGGCTCGAGGTGACGACGCTGCTCATCCCCACGCTGAACGACTCGGAGCAGGAGGTCGCGCAGTTGTCGGAGTGGATGGTGACGCACCTCGGCCCGGACGTGCCGCTGCACTTCTCGGCCTTCCACCCCGACTACAAGCTCGCCGAGCTGCCGAAGACGCCGCGGAGCACCCTGGAGCGCGCGCGGCGGCAGGCGCTGCAGGCCGGCCTCCGGTACGTCTACACGGGCAACGTGCACGACGCCGAGGGCGACACGACCTTCTGTCCGTCGTGCAGGAAGCCCGTCATCGAGCGCGACTGGTACGAGCTCGAGGGCTACCACCTCGACGAGCAGGGTCGCTGCGGCGCGTGCGGGGCAGCCATCGCCGGGCACTTCGACGCGACGGCCGGGCACTTCGGGCGGCGGCGTATTCCCGTGCGCATGGCCGCGGGCGACGACGCGCTCGCGTGAGCCACTGATTCAGTCCATCCTCCCGCTGCCGGGGTGACCGCGTGGCGCAAGAGGGCCGCATCGACGTGACCGTGCAGTGGGCGCAGGGCCGCTGCGTCGACGTCGAGGTCGCCTCGACGCGCAAGGTGGACGTCTGGCGGGCGCTCGAGGGACGCCGCGTGGACGAAGCCCTGGTGCTCGCGCCGCTGCTCTCGTCGATCTGCTCCACCGCGCACGGGCTGGCCGGGCTCTCCGCGGTCGAGGCAGCCCTCGGCGTCGGGGTGGATGACGTTCAGCGCGCGCTCCGGCAGGTCCTGGTCGCCAGCGAGGTGCTGCAGAACCACCTCTGGTTCTGGTTGCTCACCGCGCCCGAGCTGATGGGCGCGGCGCCCGACGCGACGACTCTGCGTCAGGTGCGCGCCCAGGTGGCCGAGCTTCACGGCGCCATCGGCTTCGAGAGACCCTGGGCGCGGGTCGGGGGCACCTCGCTCGCGCCGTCACCTGACCGGATCGCCGTGTCGCTCGACGCTCTGCACCGGGTGCTGGCGTCGGTCGGGGCAACGCGCTGCACGTCCTTCGAGGAGCTGCCCCGCCTGCCCGGCCCCATCGGCGCCACCCTGCGCTTCGTGCTCAACGGCCCCCTCGCCCGCCTGGGCCTCACCCCGCCCGTCACCGACACCCCGGCGGCCCAGGCCGTCGCGGAGCTGCTCGCGGTCGAGCCCGGGTTTGCGGCGGCGCCAGTCTGGCGGGGGACTCCGCTCGAGCGGGGCCCGCTGCCCGCGCAGGCCACCCATCCCCTGGTTCGAGGCGTCATCGCTCGCGCCGGCCATGGCCTCGCCGCCCGCCTCGTCGCCCGCCTCGTCGAGACCTGCGCCGTCGCCGCCGACCTGCACGAGGCTGCGCAGAATCTGCGTGCCGCCACGGGAACGCGCACAAGTCCGCACGGAAGCGGACGAGGCGTGGGGCAGGCGCCCACCTCGCGCGGCCCGCTCGTTCACAGCGTTCACGTTGAGCAGGGTCAAGTCGTTGTCTGGAGGGTGGTTGCGCCAACGGAGTGGACCTTCCACCCCCGTGGCGCCGTGCGTGAGGCGCTGATCGGCCTGTCGGCACCCGACGTGCACCTCGCGGCCGATTGGAGTCGATGGGTAGTCGCGACGCTCGACCCGTGCGTCGCCTCTGAAGTCCACGTGCGGGAGCGTGTTGATGCACGAGGTAGCGCTGGCCCAGAGCATCGTTGAGATCGTGCGCGAGCAGGCGCGCCGCGATCACGTGCGCTCGGTGAAGGCCGTCCACCTCCGCATCGGCGCGCTGGCGAACGTCGAGCCCGAGGCGTTGAGCTTCGGCTTCGATGCGGCCGCGAAGGGCACGCTCGTCGAAGGCGCCGCGCTGGCCATCGAGCGCACCCCGGGCGCCGCGTTCTGTGGCGCGTGCGGGAAGGACGTAGCGGTCGAGTCGCGGCTCGATCTCTGTCCGTCCTGCGGGAGCGCGCAGTTGTTGATCACCGGCGGCGAGGAGCTGCGGGTGACTGAGCTGGAGGTGACGTGATGTGCGGAACGTGTGGGTGCGGAGACGAAGCAGCGGTTCATGTCGAGGGCGACGGCGAACACGTTCACGTCCAGGCGGATGGGACCGTGGTGCGGCATCGGCACGATCCGATCGCCGACGATCAGCACGAGCACCTGCTGCCTGACGGGCGCGTGGTGCGGCACAGCCACCCGGGCGGGCGCGAACCGCACCTGGCCCACGGGGTGTTCACGGGCCATGAGCACCCGGCGGAGCACCACCACGGCCTGTCGGACAGCGAGGTGCGCCGCATCGCCGTCGAGCAGGACGTGATGGCCAGGAACGATCGCGCCGCGGACCTGAATCGCACCCGCTTCGCCGTCGAGGGGTGCTTCGTCCTCAACCTGATGTCGGGGCCGGGCGCGGGCAAGACGACGCTGCTGGTGCGCACGCTCGACGCCCTCAAGGGCCGGGGGAAGAAGCTGGCCGTCATCGAGGGCGATCAGCAGACGAGCCTCGACGCCGATCGCATTCGCGCCACCGGGGTGCCCGCGGTGCAGGTGAACACCGGCAAGGGCTGTCACCTCGACGCCGAGATGGTGATGCGGGCCCTCGCGAAGCTGCCTCCGCCGACCGGTGGCCAGCTCTACATCGAGAACGTCGGCAACCTCGTCTGTCCCGCCGGGTTCGATCTCGGCGAGGCGAAGCGCGCCGTGGTGGTCTCGGTCACCGAGGGCGAGGACAAGCCGCTCAAGTACCCCGACATGTTCGCGAAGGCCGACGTGGTGTTGGTGAACAAGGTCGATCTCGTCCAGGCGCTCGGCTTCGACCTCGCGACGCTGAAGGCGAACGTGCGCCGGGTGAACCCGAAGGCCGAGGTGCTCGACGTGTCGGCCCGCACCGGCGAGGGCTTCGACCGCTGGATCGCGTGGCTCGACGCGGCGGCGACGCAGCTCGCGTCCCCGGCGGCGGCAGCGCGGGTGGAGGCGACGGCTGGATGACGGCCCAGCCCTCCATGCGGCTCCGCATTCGCGTGCGTGGCCTCGTGCAGGGCGTCGGGTTTCGGCCCTTCGTCTACCGCCTCGCCACCGAGCGCGGGTTGAGCGGCTGGGTGCGAAACGACGAGCAAGGGGTGGTGCTCGAGGCGCAGGGCGTGGGCGTCGAGGCGCTGCCGGCGCTCCTCGAACGCTCGGCGCCGCCGCTCGCGAGGGTGGACGCGGTGGAGGTCGAGCGGCAGCCCGTGCGTGAGGAGGAGCCGTCCGGCTTCGTCATCGACGCGAGCCACCGCGAGGGCAGGGCGATGGCGGCCATCGGGCCCGACGCCGGCATCTGCGACGCCTGCATCGCCGAGGTGTGCGACCCGCGCGAGCGCCGCTTCCGCTACCCGTTCACCACCTGCACGCACTGCGGGCCCCGCTACACCATCACCCGCGCGCTGCCGTACGACCGCCCGCAGACCTCGATGGCGAAGTTCCCGCTGTGCGCCGACTGCGCGCGCGAGTACGGCGACCCCGACGACCGCCGCTTCCACGCGCAGCCGCTCGCCTGCCCGCGCTGCGGCCCGGCGCTGTCGATGCCGCTCGAGGAGCTCGTCGCGAAGCTGCGCGCTGGCGCGATCGTGGCGCTGAAGGGGCTCGGCGGGTTCCAGCTGGTGTGCGATGCCCGGAACAATGACGCCGTCTCGGCGCTGCGCCGGCGCAAGCAGCGTGACGCGAAGCCCTTCGCGGTGATGGTCGCGTCGCTGGCGTCGGCGCGGGCCATCGTGGATCTCGAGCCCGCCGAGGCGGCGCTGCTCACCTCGTGGCAGCGCCCCATCGTGCTCGCCCGCCGCCGGCCAGACGTGGCGCTCGCCGAGGACCTGGCGCCCGGGCTCGCGTGGGTAGGCGTGATGCTGCCGACCTCGCCGCTGCACCTGCTGCTGTTTCACGAGGCCGCCGGTCGGCCCACGGGCACCGCGTGGCTCGACGCGCCCACCGAGCTGTGCCTCGTCGCCACCTCGGCGAACCCCGGCGGGGAGCCGCTCGTCATCACCGACGACGAGGCGCAGGAGCGCCTCCTCACCGTCAGCGACGGCCACCCTGCCATCGCCGACGCGCTGGTGACGCACGATCGCGAGATCCTCGTGCGCAACGACGACAGCGTCGCGCGCGTCATCGCGGGGGCGCCGGTGCTCTACCGCCGGGCGCGCGGCTACGTGCCCGGCGCGGTGCAGCTCCCGCGAACCACGCGGCCGGTCCTCGCCCTCGGCGCACACCAGAAGGTGACCGCGACGCTCACCCGCGGTCGCGAGGCCTTCGTCTCGCAGCACGTCGGCGATCTCGACGACGCCGCCACCTTCCGCTTCCTCGAGGAGACGCTCGCGCACCTCGAGAAGACGCTCGAGGTGGAGCCGACGCTGGTGGCGCACGACCTCCACCCGGACTTCCTGTCGACGCGGTTGGCGCAGTCGCTGGGGCTGCCCACCATCGCCGTGCAGCACCACCACGCGCACCTCGCGGCCGTGCTCGCCGAGCACGGGCGGACGGCTCCGACGGTCGGCCTCGCGCTCGATGGGTTCGGCCTCGGCAGCGACGGGGCCTCGTGGGGTGGTGAGCTGCTGCGGCTGTCGGGGGCGCGCTTCACCAGGCTGGGGCACCTCGCGCCGCTCCGTCAGCCGGGAGGAGACCGGGCTGCGCGCGAGCCGTGGCGCATGGCGGCGGCGGCGCTGCACCAGCTCGGCAGGGCAGACCTCATCCCCGCGCGGTTCCGCGCCGTGGGGCCAGCCGAGGCGCTGGTGTCGCTGCTCGACAAGGGCGTGAACGCGCCGTGGACGACCTCGTGCGGCCGCCTCTTCGACGCCGCCTGCGGCCTGCTGGGCGTGAAGCCGGTGGCCACCTTCGAGGGCGAGGCGCCGATGGCGCTGGAGTCGCTCGTGACGCGCCCCGAGGTGCTGCGCGGCGCGTGGCGCGTGAAGGACCGCGTGCTCGACCTGCTGCCGTTGCTCGAGGCGCTCATCGACCGCGGGCCGGTTGACGGCGCGAACGTGTTCCACGGCACGCTCGCCGCGGCGCTGATCGACTGGGCAGCGCCGGCGGCCCTCGACGGCGTCATCGCGCTGGGCGGCGGGTGTCTGATGAACCAGGTGTTGGCGGAGGCGGTGATCGACGGCTTCGCGACCCGCGGCATCACCGCGCTCATCGCCCGGCAGGTCCCGTCGAACGACGGCGGCCTCTCACTGGGGCAGGCGTGGATCGCCGCGCTGTCGATGGAGGAATGATCGCCGCCTTCAGGGCAGGGACCAGTCGATGGGCCCGCGGCCTGCGGCGACGAGGCGCTCGTTGGCCCTGGTGAAGGGCCTGTCCTTCGTGACGGCGTCGACGAACGCCTCCTTGTTCAGCGGCGACGGGTGCGGCGTCACCAGCACGACCTGCCTGGTCGCGTCGACGTGCTTCGTCACCATCACCTCCGCCGGCTTGCCGAAGCAGAAGAAGACGATGGGGCCTGGCAGGGACGCGACGTGGCGCAGCACGGCCTCGGTGAACGGCTCCCAGCCCTTCTTCTTGTGGGAGTTCGCCTCTCCCTCACGCACCGTCAGCACGGTGTTGAGCAGCAGCACGCCGCGATCGGCCCAGGGCGTGAGATCACCGCTCGTCGGTGCGGTGATGCCCGCGTCGATGACGAGGCCCTTGAAGAGGTTGCGCAGCGAGCCGGGCGGCTTCACTCCGGGGCTGACCGAGAACGCGAGGCCGTTCGCGTGACCGGGCTTCGGGTACGGGTCCTGCCCGAGGATGACGGCGCGCACCGACGGGGGCGGGGTGTGAGCGAGGGCCGCGAAGACCTGCTCGCGCGCGGGGAAGACCTTCGCTGTCTGCCACTCGGTCGTGAGGAAGGCGTCGAGCGCCGAGAAGGTGTCGGTCGCGAGGGCGGGGCCGAGCGGCGAGCGCCAGGGCGCGGGGACGAGATCAGCGAGCGTCGTCATCGGCGCGCACCGTAGCTGGATCTGATTGAATCGCGCGCATGCGATCCACCACCGCCCTGCTCGTCGTCGCCGTCGTCTCGTGTGGCCCTCCGCAGGTGTCGTCGGAGGAGACGGCCCGGCGCGCGTACCTCGGGCTCGATCGGTCGATCGGCAAGTCACTCACGCTCGGCTTCGCGGGCTTCAACGCCGCGACCAGCGCGAACATCCCCGACCAGTCCACCAGCGGTGACGACGGCGGGACGCTCATCGTCAGCGGCCAGGTGGACCAGGGCGCGTCGGCCAACAAGGGCATGCGCCTGAAGGTGGCGATGGCGCAGTACAGCGACGGCGTCGTGTCGTTCGACGGCGGAACGGTGCGGCTCGTCTACGCGACCGACGCGGGCGCGTTGCCGGCGCTCGACCTGCAGCTGCGGAACATTCCCGACGGCACCTGGAGCGGTACCCTCGCCGGCACGTACCAGATGGACGGCGACCTCAAGGGCTCGGTGACGCTGAACCTGCAGCTCAGCGGCCAGCTCGAGAACGACGGCACCGGCAAGCCGCGGCGCAAGGCCGGCGTCACCTCGGTCACCGGCACGGCGACGTCGTCGTCGGGAGTGTACCAGGTGAACGTGACGCAGTGACCCGCGCGGCGCGGCTGCTCGCGTTCACGTGGCTCCTGCTGCTGGCGGGGCCGACGTTGCTGGCGGCGCTGCTGCTGGCCGTGGCAGCGACGTGGCGTGGGCAGATCTTCGCGCTGACGGCGCTGTGCTTCGTCGCCGTTCCCATCCTCGGGCTGCGACGCCTCGCCGTACGCACCCGCGCCCGCCTCGCGCAGCTCGCCGTCACCTCGGCCGCCGGCGCCCTGGGGCTGGTGACCCTCGTGCTCGCGACGCCGCGCCCCCGGCACGGCCTGGAGGAAGGAGCCTGGGCCGTCTCTCCGCAGGCGCCCGGCCGCTTCGCGCTGACGACGCTGTTGCCCGAGGTCGATCAGCTCGTGCTCGGCTCGCACCTCATCGCCGCGGTCGATCCGTACATCACCCTCGAGTCGTCACGGCGCATTCGCCGGCTCTTCCTGTCGGTCTACCAGCCGATGCTCGAAGACCCACGGTTCGCGGCGCTCCCGACGCAGATGGGGGAGGCCTGGGCCGACGAGGCGACTGGCCAGCGCTTCGTCTACGTGCCGCCGCACGCGCCGGGCGAGCAGCTGCCCTGCGTCGTCTTTCTTCACGGCAGCGGCGGCAACTTCCAGGGCTACCTCTGGGTGTGGAAGAGCCTCGCCGACGCCGGGCGGTTCGTCGTCGTCGCGCCGGGCTTCGGCTTCGGCAACTGGCACCGCGCCGGCGGAGTCGAGGCGATCGAGGCGGCGCGCCGGTTCGCCATCGGGTCGCTGCCGGTCGATCCGCAGCGCCTGGTGCTCGCGGGCCTCTCGAACGGCGGGCGCGGGGTGATGCGCGCGATCGAAGCCGATCAGGCGCGCGCCTGGAGCGCCGTGGTGCTCATCTCGGCCGTCGTCGACGTCGACCCGACGCCAGAGGCCTGGCGAGGTCGGCCGGTGCTCCTCGTTCACGGACTGAAGGACGATCGAATCGCCGCGAAGTGGTTCTCGCTGGCGACCGACGCGCTCCGGGGCGCAGGGGCGTCGGTGACGCCGTGCTTCGACGCGGAGGAAGACCACTTCCTCTTCTTCTCCCGGCCGGACCAGGTGCAGTCGTGGGTGTTGGGCTTCCTGCACTCCGAGGTGGGCCTCGCGCCGCCTGCGCCGGATCAGGTGGTGAGTCCCGAGGTGCGCTGACCGGCCTCACCTCCGAACAGCCGTGCCGTACGGAGACCCGAACCGAGGAGCCGGGTGCGGGGAACTCACAGGCGGGCTTCGAGCCCGAGCACGGGAATCGGGAACCCCAGCGGAGATGACGCAGGCCTCGAGGTGAGCGTCACCTCTCCGCGGGCCTGCTCGCCGAGCGTGGCGGGCGCCGTGCCGTACGTCAGGCCCGTCGGCTGCGCCCACACGGACAGGTTCTGCACGTCGAGGAACAGCTCGAGCTCGAGCGGTGTCGGGCGCCAGGTCTTCGAGAAGCGACCGTCGACGCGCAGCCATGGAGAAGCGCGCCCGACGAGATCACGATCGACGGGGACCCAGCGCGGGGTCCGGCGAATGGAGTCGAGCCCCTCGCGCTGCTCCTGCCCGTACAGTCCGCCGATGAGGGGCGCGCCCGACTGCAGCGTCAGCGTGGCGCCCAGCGCCCAGCCGTTGCCGAAGCGCCAGCCGCTCGCGCCTTGCAGCAGGTGTGTCTGGTCGAACGCCCACGGCACCAGCCCCGACGTCTCGCTGGTGGCCAGCCCGTCCACGCCGGAGCGGGTGATGGTCGCCGTGCGCCACGAGCTGACGAGACTGTACGAGGCGCGCAGCCAGAGCGTCTCAGAGGGCGTGTAGCTCCAGGCGATCGAACCGCCCGCGGCGAACCCCGGGCCGCTGCGCCGCGCGAGGTCTTCAGCCGACTGGTTGACCTCGGGGAGAAACGTGTCGTCGAACGGTGAGAGCTCGACGGAGCGGCGGAGCGAGGTGCCAAACACCCGCGCCTCGAGCCGGTGCTTCGTCGCCGGGGCGACGCGCGCGGCGAGGTCGGCCACCACCGCCTGCTGCAGGCCCCACCTCCACGAGCTGGTGTCCAGCACGGGCACCGGGACGAGCCAGGTCGCAGGCTGGTGACGCAGGCCAGCGCTCGCGAGCAGCGTGAAGGTGTCTCCGAAGTCGCGCTCCACCGACAGGCGGGGGTCGAGCGACCAGAGCACCGTGCCCTCGAGGGTGCGCCAGAGGTCGCCTCTCAGTCCTGCTCGCCAGCGGAAGGGCCCCTGCGTGTCCGAGGCCTCGAAGAACGCGCCGCCGACCACCGCGGTGCCGAGGTCTCGTCTCGTCGAGGCGGTCACCACGGAAGGATCGAGCCCCGGCAGCGGGGGCAAGGCGCTCTCGCTCGTCCGCGCCAGCACCACCCGCCGCGCTGACGCGTCCGCACCCACGGCGAGCCGCACCTGGCCAGCCACCACCGGACGCCAGGCCCCGCGGGCCGTCAGCACCTGCTCGCCACCGACGAGGTCGTTCCGCGTCTGCGCGCCGCGGATGCCGAGCGCGAGGCTGTCGTGGCTCGCCGTCAGCCCCGTCTCCAGGGCGCCGCTCATCCACCGCACGTCCACCAGCTGGCTGACGACTCGAGCCGAGAGCGGAATGCCGGAGACGGTGAGCGCCGCGTCGTCGGCCGCACCCAGCGCGAGCACCCGCACCTCGGAGCCCGCTACCGGCTGCACCACGCGGAGCTGCCAGTCCCCGAGCAGCGCGCGGACCCGGAGGAACGAGGCCGCCACCGCCGGGAGCGTGAAGAAGCGCGCGGCCGCCTGCACGCCCGTGCCTGTGCCCGGGAGCTCTCCGCTCACCGAGAGACCGGTCGCCAACACGTCCACCCGCGCGGCCGCGTGCCAGCCCGCCGCTGGCTTCTTCGCCATCAGCGTGAGCTCGCGGCCGAGGGAGCGCGCCACCTCGACGCCGTCGGCCGCCCGGCCCACCTGCACGCCGTCGAGCCAGGACGCAGGCAGCGCCGTGGGCCCGAGGAAGCCATGCGCCGGCAGCCGCAGCAGGACACCGTCGTAGCGCACGGCTGACGCGGCCGGCTGCAGGCCGTCGAAGGAGACCGGGCTGAAGCCCGAGAGCAGAGCCCGCGCGCCCGGGACGAGGAACGCCGAGCGCGCCGGGTCCGCCCAGGCTCCGGCGGCGTCAGGCGGCACCTCGGCCTGAGCCAGGACGACGGCGAGCAGGAGCGCGCTCATCGGCGCCTCCGACGCATCAGGGCGAGCAGACCCAGCGACGCGGCGGCGTCGCTCACGGAGCAGCCCTGACAGCCGCGCGCCGTCGGCTTCGCGCGCACCACGGGCGGCCCTGGTGGCGAGTCGGGCGCGAGCCAGAGGTGCGAGGTCACCGTGCGCGGGGCGCTCCCCAGCCGCACCTCGGCCCGCGCGCGCGCCGAACGCCCGGCGGGCGCCTCGAGCACGTGCTCGTCGGTGAACGGATCGCTCGTGATCGCCACCTCCCGCGCCTCGACGCCGTTCTCGATCCACGCCAGCGTCGCGCCCACGCCGCCCGTCACGCGCGCCAGCAGCGTCGCGCGCTCGCCCACGAGCGTGTCCTGCACGCGGGGCAGCACCGTGAGGCTGGAGACCGAGAGGAAGGGGTCGTCGGGCCCACGCAGCTTCACCACCGCGCGCCCTTCGCGGAGCGCCCGCGTCAGCCCCGCGACGGACAGCTCGGTCGCGTAGAGCAGGGTGGTGGGCGAGCCGATCGGGCTCTGCGTCTGGTTCAGGCCGACGCCCGCCCGATGATCGTCGCTGCCGCCGACCGCCGTCAGGTGCACGCCTTGATCGGCCAGCGCCTCCCAGTACGCGATGGCCGGCTCGTCGAAGAGCGCCCCGGTCTCGTCCCAGCCGCCGACGCCGATCTCGATCGCCCGCACGAGGCTCGGCACCACCGGTTGCTGCCACGCACACCCGATGCAGAAGGTGCCGAGGTCGAGCGTCGGGTGGTTGATGGTCGCCACGGCGTTCTGCGCGTCGAAGGCCTGCAGCGCGCGCTGCATGGTGACGCCGTCGCGGCCGAGCCAGAAGGGCACGAACTGCGACGCGCCGAAGGCGTTGAGGTGGCCGGCATAGGTGGTGAACTCGACCGAGGGGACGAGCAGGAGCGTGGGGTGTCGGGCCTGGGCGGGCGTGATGAAGTCGTAGTGCGCGCTCGTGTTGTGATCGCTCAGCGCCACGAAGTCGAGGCCGCGGGCCTTCGCGAAGGTGGCGATCTCGTCGAGCGACGGCCGCGCGTCACCGCTCTCGATCGAGTGCACGTGGAGATCCCCCGCGTACCACCGGGCGATCGACTCGAGCGGCGGCGCGGGCGCGTACGGACTCCGGTCCTGCAGGGCCAGGGTGGGCCGCTCGCGCGGCTGAACCTCGATGCGGTACTTCGCCGGGCGTTGGCTGATCTGCGCCTTGCCGACCAGCACCTGCCACTGACCAGCAGGGAGCGGCCCGGCGAGGTAGCTGCGGCTCGCCGAGCGGACGCCGACGACCGCGGGCTCCGGGTTGCCGCCTCCCCACCCGCGAAACCCGCCGTCTGGCTCCAGCAGCCCCCAGTCGAGGATGTTGGCGCTCGAGAGGTCGTCGTGGCGCACCTCGAGCTCCTGCACGCCGCGCGCGATGGGGAACGCCACGGTGAAGAAGGCGCCGCCGTCTTCGGGCACCTCGCCCTCGATGACGAGCGGCTGGGCGAACGAGCCCCGCGCGAAGCTGGCCACCACGACGAGCAGCAGGCGCGAGCGCATGCGTCCGGGATAGCACGTGTACTCGTGCGCGGGCGTGTGCACCGTCACCCAGGTGGGCTCCTCCCGCGGGTCCACGCGTTCGTTGTTGAGCCCTGCCCGCCGAACGGACATGGTCGGGGCCGGAGGTTGAACCATGGCCAGCAAGAAGAAGGCGACGGCGAAGGGCCTCGATCCGGTCTCGACGACCGTGAAGTCGATCATGTCGAAGAAGGTCCAGGCCGTTCGTCCCGACACCAGCCTCGACACCGCGGTCGAGCTGCTCATGACGAAGGACATCAGCCACCTGCCCGTCACCGAAGACGGCAAGCTGGTCGGCATTCTCTCGAAGACCGACGTCGTGCGGGATCTCTTCCTCAACGGGAACGACGGCGAGGTGGACAAGACGCTCGAGGTCGGCTTCCAGGTCGAGTCCAGCCGCGTCGTCTCTGACCTCATGGCGAAGCGCGTGCGCACGGTGCAGAGCGGCTCGAGCGTCGCCGAGGCCGCCGCCGCGATGGCGCGGTTCCGGGTGCACGGTATGCCGGTCGTCGATGACGAGCAGCTCGTGGGCTTCGTGTCCACCATCGACATCGCGCGGTGGGTCGTCGGCTGACGTTCATGAAGGGCTTCGCTCGGGGGTTGTCATGGTCTTCCGCATCGCGGTCGTGGGGTTCTGCTGTCTTGGGCTGATTGGCTGCAAGAAGGACAAGCCTGAGGGAGGGCAGGCCGGCAGCGCGCAGGGCAGTCAGCAAGGCGCGGCCGGTGACCAGCCCGCGCCACCCTCGCAGGCAGGCAAGAAGGCCCCCGAAGGGTGCAACAGCGATCTGTCGCAGCGGATCGAGGTGGACTTCACCTTCACCGAGAAGTGCAGCCCCTACACCGTGGACGGCGAGCTCCACGTCGACGGGTGGACCCTCACCATCGAGCCGGGCGTCGAGGTGCGCTTCAAGGACCAGGCCGCGCTGCACGTCGGCTACGTCTCGGTCGCCCGCCTCCTCGTGAAGGGCACGCCCGAGAAGCCGGTGAAGTTCACCGGTGAGCGCAAGGAGCCCGGCGCGTGGAAGTCGATTCAGCTCTACGAGCGCGCCGAGCAGTCGTCATTGGAGAACGCCGTCATCGAGTTCGCCGGTGGCGGCGATCTGCCCGCGCTGTATGTCCAGGCCGCTGACGTCTCGGTGAAGGGCCTCACGGTCGTCTCCGTGAAGGGCACCGCGCTCAAGGCCGAGCTCGAGAAGCCGATGAAGGCGCTCGGCGGGCTCGACCTCTCGAAGGCCGGCGGCGACCCCGACGCGCTGCTCCAGCTGAGCTTCGCGACGGCGGGCCTGCTGGGCGAAGGGAACGTGTACCCCGAGAAGGCCGTCGTCGGCCTGGTCGGCAACGTGGTGCGCGACGTGAAGCTCACCGCGCAGGCCGCGCCGTTTCGCGTGCCGGGTGAGCTGCACGTCAACGCGCCCGAGGGGAAGTCCGCCGCGCTCACCATCTCGGCCGGCACGACGCTGCAGCTGGGCGAGACCGCGGCCATCTACGTCGGCTACGCGGGGCCCGGCGCGCTCAAGGTCCTCGGAACGAAGGAGCGGCCGGTCGTCTTCACGCGGTACGGCGACGATCAGCAGGCGACCCCGTGGAAGGGCTTCGTCTTCTACGGAGGCGCACGTGCTCCCGAGCTCGACTTCGCGGTGGTGGAGTACGCGGGCCGGCCCGATGACGCCGCGCTGCACTTCGCCGACCCACGCGGCCTCGGGAAGATCACCAACTGCACCTTCCGCCACTCGGCCGGCGCCGGCCTCAAGATCGATCAGCCGAAGGCGCGCTTCGAGGCCTTCGACGGCAACGTCTTCGAAGACCTCGCTGGCCCCGCCCTCGACATGCCCATCGAGTTCGCCCACGCGCTCGGGGCGGGGAACAAGCTGGGGCAGGCCGCCGTGCTGCTCCGCGACGCGACGCACCGCGACACCACCTTGACCGCGCTCGACGGTCCTTACTGGCTGCGTGGCGAGGTCTACGTCGACGGCGAGACCGGCAAGACCGCCGCGCTCACGATCGACCCCGGCGCGAAGCTCAAGGCGCTCGAGAACGCGTCGCTCTCCATCGGCTACTCCGGCGCGGCGAAGCTCATCGCGAAGGGCACCGCCGACAAGCCCATCGTCTTCGACGCGGTGCAGGGCTCGTGGAAGGGCGTGCACAACTACCCCGCCGCGACGGTCGAGCTCGACAACGTCACCATCTCGGGCGTGGGCGACGACGACTCCCCGCTCGTGCTCGACGCGGACTCGAAGGGCGAGGTGAAGGGCCTCACCCTCAAGGGCACGAAGAAGGGCGTCAAGGCGTGCGGCAGCAAGGCCACCATCTCGGGCGTGAAGGCCGACAAGGGCGTCGCCGCGCAGGAGAAGTGCGACTGACCTCGTACAAGGCTCACTTCCGCCGGTTCCTCGACGCGGCGCCCGAACGCCTCCACTTCGCCGCGCACAGCCACCACCCGTGGCCTGACGTGAGCTTCGACGCGCACCAACAGGCGTGGCTCGACGCGGCGAAGCACGTGGACGACAAGTGGGACGTGATCTTCGGCGAGGTGATCCCCGAGGCGCAGCGGCACATCGCCCGCGAGCTGGGCCTGTCGGACCCGTCGAGCCTCGTCTTCGCCCCCAACACCCACGAGCTCGTGTTGCGGGTGCTGTCGTGCCTGCCGGAGCGCCCGCGCGTCGTGACCAGCGACGCCGAGTTCCATTCGTTCGAGCGCCAGACCCGCCGCCTCGAGGAGGAAGGCCTGGTCCACGTGACGCGCGTGCCTGCCGAGCCGTTCGCGACCTTCTCCCAGCGGCTCGCGCACGCCGCTGCCGAGCAGCAGGCCCAGCTCGTCTTCGTGAGCCACGTCTTCTTCAACTCCGGCCGCGTGCTGAGCGACCTCGACGCGCTGGTGGCCGATCTGCCGGCCGACGCGATGGTGGTGCTCGACGGCTACCACGGCTTCTGCGCCGTCCCGACGTCCCTGCGCACCGTCGAGGCGCGCTGCTTCTACCTCGCTGGCGGCTACAAGTACGCGATGGCCGGCGAAGGGGTCTGCTTCCTCCACGTGCCGCCGTCAGCGTGGCGCCCACGCAACACCGGCTGGTTCGCCGCGTTCGGCGCCCTCCAGGAGCGCCAGCGCGATCGGGTCCCCTACGCTCGCGGGAGCGGGGCCTTCTGGGGCGCCACCTTCGACCCCTCGGGCCTGTACCGGTTGAACGCCGTGATGCGCTGGCGGGTCGAGCTCGGCCTCACGACCTCACGGGCCCGCGAGCACGCCCACGCGCTGCAGCGCCGCTTCGTCGATGGGCTCGGCCCCCGCCACCTCGCGAGCGCGCCCGACCTCGTCGTGCCCGTCACCGACCCCGCCCGCGGCCAGTTCCTCACCTTCCGGACGGCTGACGCGCAGGCGCGCTGCGCGACGCTGAAGGGCCGGCAGGTCGTCACCGACGCCCGTGACGATCGCTGGCGCTTCGGCTTCGGGCCCTACCAGGACGACGCCGACGTGGACGCGCTCCTCGACCGGCTCGAGGCCTGACTGAACGGGCGACGGCCTGGCTGACACGTGGGCCCGCAGCCGCGGAGCGCGCGCACTGAAATCGCCGCGCGGCTGCCGCGGTTTGCTATGTGAGCTGCATGGTGCGCCGCCTCTCCATTCTGCTCGTGGCCTCCGCGCTGCTGGGCTGCCCGAAGCCCACCGGCCCCACCGGCGGCCCCGGCCCGACGAAGCCTCGCGACGTGAAGGCCGTGCCCGCCGCCGACGAGGCGCTCCAGAAGGCCATCGTCGTCGCCGACACCCGCTCGCGGAAGGAAGGCCTCGAGGCCCTCTTCGCCGTGCGCAAGGCCTTCCCCGACAGCACCGCCGGCCAGGACGCGCTCTACCGCGCTGGCGTGCTCGCCTTCGAAGAGGGCGACTTCGTCACCGCCCGCAAGGCCTTCAACGAGCTCGTCTTCGAGAACCCGCTCCACCCCCAGGCCGATCAAGCGCGCCTCAAGTCCGGCCTCGCGTCCGTCGAGCTGAAGGCGTGGCGCGACGCGTACCAGGTGCTCTCCCCGCTGGTGGACAAGCTGCAGGGCGGCGATCGCAAGGCCGCCGAAGACGCGCTCCAGAAGGCGGCCGCCGGCACGCAGCAGTACGGCGAGGCCCTCAAGCTCGCGATGAAGGCCATCGACGCCGCGCAGACCGACGACGAGAAGGCGGCTGCGCTCGCCCGCCTCGAAGACGTCGTCGAGACGAAGACGAACTTCCTGTCGATCACCGAGGTCTGGCACGAGCTGCCGACGACGCACCCGGCGTGGCCGATGCTCACCTTCAAGATGGCGCGCGTGTACTACCACCTGCGCGACTGGACGAACCTCGACACCACCCTCAAGTCGCTGCTGCAGCACGCGCCGGGCTCTCCCTACACGCCCGAGGCGAAGCAGCTGCTCGCCCGCGTGTCCCGTCGAGCCGACACGAAGCCGAAGGTGGTGGGCGCGGTGCTGCCGCTGACGAGCAAGAAGTACAAGGCCATCGCCGAGACCGTCCAGCGGGGCCTGCAGCTCGGGTTCAAGGGCAGCGACCTCGAGCTCGTCGTGAAGGACAGCGGCGACGACCCGGCCATGGCCGCGAAGCTCGTCGAGCAGCTCGTCTTCGACGACGGCGCCATCGCCATCATCGGGCCGCTCTTCACCGACGACTCCCGCCGGGCCGCGCTCGTCGCCGAGGAGCTGCAGATTCCCCTCATCACCCTGAGCCGCGCCGAGGGCCTCACCGACATCGGGCCGCACGTCTTCCGCACCATGGTGACGAACGCGCAGCAGGCCGAGGCGCTGGTGGACTATTCGATGGCGACGCTCGGCTACAAGACGTTCGCCGTGCTCTTCCCCAACACGTCGTTCGGCACCGAGTTCACCAACGCCTTCTGGGACGCCGTCGAGGCCCGCGGCGGGACGATCCGCGGGGCCGAGACCTACCCGCACGACGCCACCACGTTCACCGACGAGGCGAAGAAGGTGGTGGGCCGCTACTACCTCGAAGATCGCGCCGACTACCTCGAGAAGCTGCGCGACATTCGCGACAACGAGACCGACGCGTTCCGCAAGCGCAAGGCGCTCGAGAAGGCGAAGGCGGGCCTCGACCCGGTCATCGACTTCGACGCGCTGCTCCTGCCCGACAGCTGGCAGAAGGTGTCGCTCGTCGCGCCAGCGCTCGCCGTCGAGGAGATGGTCACCAACGCCTGCGACAAGCGCGATCTCGAGCGCATTCAGAAGACGACCGGCAAGGACCGGCTGAAGACGGTGACGCTGCTGGGCCCCTCGACCTGGACGAGCCCGAAGGGGCCGTCGGGCGATCCGCAGCTCCTCGAGCGCGGCGGCAAGTACGTGCTGTGCAGCGTCTTCGTCGATGGCTTCTACGAGAACAGCGATCGCCCCAGCACGAAGGCGTTCGTCACCACCTTCCGTGAGGCGTTCCAGGGTCAGTCCATCACGCTGCTCGACGCCGTCGCCTTCGACACGGCCGGGGTGGTGCGCAAGGTCATCGACACCGCGGCTCCGAAGTCGCGCGCGGCCTTTCGCGAGGCGCTGCAGCAGCTCAAGGGCTACGAGGGCGCGACGGGCTCCATGTCGTTCACCGACAAGCGCGAGGCGAAGCGGCAGCTCTTCATCCTCAACATCACGACGAAGGGCGTCCGCGAGGTGGCCATCGTCAAGAAGCCGGAGGGCTGAAGGTGCGCCCCGCGATGCTCGTCGCGCTGGCGCTCGTCGCCAGCTGCAAGACGTTGCCGAAGAACGACCCGAAGGTGCTCGAGGCCCTCAAGGCCAGGCCCACCGGTCACCTGAGCGGCGCCGTCGTGGCCCTCGGCGCCCCGCGGGTGCTCAACCGCGAGGACTTCGTCTGGGACACGCGGGCCGCGCCGGACTCGAGGTCGGTCGCCGTCAGCCGGCTCGGCATGAAGTCGTTCCACCTCTCGCTGTTCGGGCTCGAGGACCCGGCGAAGCCGCGCGCCGACGTGGTGGTGAACGCCCTCGAGTTCAACGTCGAGGCGCTCGACTGGTCGGCTGACGGCGCCCTCGTCGCTGCGGTGAGCCGCGATCGGTCGGTGCGCCTCTTCGACGCCGCCAACGGCGCCCAGAAGGGGGCGTGGCTGACCGACGAGGCGCTCACCGCCGTCGCCTTCCACCCGTCGGCGCCGTTGCTCGCGGTGGCCAGCACGAAGGGCCTCGTCACCGTGCTGAGCTACCCCGAGCTCGGCTTCGTCGCGGAGGTGCGCGGGCACACCGATGAGATCACCGCCCTCGCGTGGGCCGCGACGGGAGAGCTCTTCTCGTCGAGCTGGGATCGCTCGGTGTCGGTGTGGTCGGTGCAGGAGAGCCAGGCCGGGGCGCAGGTCGCCCGCGCCCGGTACGAGAAGAAGTCGGGGGTGCAGCCCTTCCGCGCCGTGTTCGACGGCAAGGCCTCGGCGTCGTTCGTCATCGACGCGCGGGTGCCGATGGTGGTGGTGCGGCCGACGCTCGCGCAGACCGCTGGCATCGACGTGCTCGCGCTCACTGACGAGGCGTCGATCCCCACGGCCATGGGCGCCCAGGTCTCTCGGGTCGCGAAGGGCAAGACGTTGTCCTTCAAGGGCCTCACCGTGCGCGGCGTCGACGTGGCGGTCTGCGACGCCTGCGTGCCGCAAGACGCGCAGGTGGTGCTCGGCCAGGCGTTCCTCGACCGGGTCGACGTCGCGACCGACGCCCTCACCCAGGAGTTCGTCTTCACGGCGAAGGCTGGCGCGACTGACGTCGTGGCGACGTCTCCCAGGGCGCTCGTCCGCGACCGGCGCTTCACCTTCGAGGGCTCGGTGAACGACGTGTCGGTCGATGCCTCGGGGGCAGTGCTGGCCGTGGCGCTCAGCGAGGCGAAAGGCGAGCGCACCCGCGAGGTCTACGAGCGCGAGAAGAAGAAGGAGACCGAGCCGCTTCGCCCGTGGGACTGCGCGGCCCGCGTCGACGCCCGCACGGGGAAGGTGCTCGAGACGTTGACGGGCCACCGGGGCGTCGTCTCCACCGCCGGCATCAGCCCCGACGGGAGGACGGTGGTGAGCGGCGGGTGGGACAGGACGGTGGTGCTGCACAAGGCCGTGGAGCCGCAGGTCGAGTCGTTCGGCTGGGCGGTGCGTCGCGTGCGGTTCTCCCGTGATGGCTCACTGGTGACGGTGGCCGCGTGGACGCCGCAGAACCCGCTCAACGATCACCAGAGCGATCCAGCGGCCGTCGTCTACGAGGTCGTCTACGCCGACGCCACCGTCGTGCCGTGAGCCGGTTCGCGAAGACCCGCACCGACGACCTGCTCGCGCTGCTCCGCTACGCGGTCCGCCGGCGAACCAGCCCCTTCGAGGTCGCCGCTGCGCTCCGCGAGGTGCTCGAGCGCCGGGTGGCGCCGCCAGAGGTGGGCGCCGCGGTCGAGGCGTTCGACGCGACGCTCGCCGCCGAGGTGAGGGACTCCCTCGAGGGCCTGCGCGTGCCCATCGCGCGGTTCCTGCAGGCGACCGTGCCCGCCGACGTCGATGGCGTGAGGGTGGAGACGGCGTGGCAGGCGGCCGCGCACGCGCTCACGAAGCTGATCCGCCTCGAGCGGCGGCCGACGAAGCCCGAGCTGGCCCAGCTCAGGAAGCTCGCCGTCGATGACGTGCTGCTCGAGGGCGCACAGGTGGCGCTCGCGACGGCCGACCCGGCGCGGGTCGAAGAGAACCGCTGGTTCCTGCCGCTGCTCCTGCTCGATGGCGGGGAGGCCTCGCTCGACGCGTTGCTGCCCCACGTCGACGCGGCGCTCACGGGCGCGGACGACGCCCTCGAGGCGCTGAGGCCGCTCTTGCCAGTGGCCCCCGCGACGGCGCCCGTTCAGCGGCTCGTGGAGCGGTGTAACGAACGCCTCGGCCCTCGTCGCGCTCGCCGCCGCGGCTGAGTCTTCGTCGCAGGCGAAGGCGCCCTGCACGTGAGCGTCTCGGGCGGCGTCGGCTTGAACCGAACGGCGGGCTCAAGGTGAGCGGACCCGGTCGCGCCACCAGCCCGGCACGAGCACCGGGTAGAGGACGAGCGGCCAGCACATCGAGCCCCCCTGGTGGGCGATGCATGGCCGGTTCGCCCCGCCGGGGTTCATCACCAGCGCGCGGTGATCGGGTTCCTTCAGCACCCGCACCCGGACGAAGCCGTCGATCAGCGGCGCGAAGAAGAAGACGGCGCCAGCGAGCAGGGAGGCGGCAGCGACGGTGGCTCCGCCGGTCGGAACAGGAACGCGCATGGGCGTGCGGGACGGGCTGCGGAGGACAACCGGCGCCGGCTGGCGGAATTCCCGGCTCGTCAGCTCGCAGCCGAACGGGGCCGCCGGGCGAACGCGCGCTCGAGGCTCTGTCGAAGGGCCTCGAGGTTCACCGGCTTCGACACGAAGTCATCGACGCCCGCGCTCCGCGCCGCCCGCTCGTCCTCGGGCAGCGCGCTCGCGGTGAGCGCGACGATCCACGGCTTCTCGCCGTGCTGCGCGCGGAGCCGCCGCGTCGTCTCGCGCCCATCGAGGCCCGGCATCATGATGTCCATCAGGATGACGTCGAACGGCTCGCGGGTGCAGCGCTCGAGCGCGTCGGCTCCCGAGTCCACCACGGCGACCGTGCACCCGAGCTGCTCGATGAGCGTCGTCACGATGCGTTGGTTGGCGGCGTTGTCTTCGACCACCAGGACCCGACGCGGAAGCGGACCGCCCGTGGGAGCAGGCGCGGCGACGGGCTCGGGTCGGGTGGCCGTGGGCGCGTGCACGGTGAACCAGAAGGTGCTGCCGACGCCGACCGCGCTGGTGACGCCGATCGCGCCGTTCATCAGCTCGGCCAGCTGCCGGCTGATGGCGAGGCCCAGGCCCGTGCCGCCGTGACGCCGGGTCGTCGTGGAGTCGAGCTGCTCGAACGGGCGGAAGAGCCGCTCCTGCTCGGCGGGGTCGATGCCGCGACCGGTGTCTCGCACCGAGAACCGCAGCCGCTCGTCGGGCGCGGTCGAGACCGACAGCTCCACCACGCCGCGGTCGGTGAACTTGAGCGCGTTGGCGGTCAGGTTGAGCAGGATCTGCCGCACCCGGGTGCGATCGCCCAGCACCGTCTGCGGCACGTCATCGGCGATCGACGACGAGATCGCCAGGCGGCGGGCGCGGGCCTGGGGCGTCATCAGCGCGATCACCTCGGTGACGGTCGCGCGCACGTCCCACGCCGAGCGCTCGATCACCAGCCGCCCGGCCTCGATCTTCGCGAGGTCGAGCACGTCGTCGAGCAGCTTCACCAGCGCGTCGGCGCTGTCCGACATGAGCTTCACGAACTCGGAGGACTCGGCGTCGAGCGGGCGCAGCTTGAGCAGCTCGGTGACACCGACGATCGCGTTCATCGGCGTGCGCAGCTCATGGCTCATGTTGGCGAGGAACGACATCTTCGTGCGGGCCGCCGCGAGCGCCTGGTCGCGCGCCTCGAGCAGGCTCTGCGTGCGCTGGCGAACCACCTCCTCGAGGCCGGCCTGGGCGAGCCGCAGCTCGTCGTTGCCGCGCAGCAGCTCCTCGCGAGCGGCCCTCGTCTCAGCCAGCGACCGACGAAGGCGCCGCAGCGCGACGAGGAACACCGCGGTCGTCACGCCGAGCGTCAGCACCGCCGTCAGCCCGCGCTGGAAGAGGGACATGCCCGGATCCGCGCGGATCAGGCCCGCGTCCTCTCCGAGGAGGAGCCCGAGACAGCCTGCGACCGACAGCCCGCAGACGATCACCGCGGCGCGCGCCGAGACGATCACCCCGGCCAGCACCGTGCACAGCAGGTAGAGCCCTACGGTGCCCGAGTAGAGGCCGCCCCGGGCGACGCTGATGGCGCCCACCATCGCCCACGCGAGCGGGAGGAAGAGCCAGGCGGCCGCGTCGATGCGCCCCCGCCGGGCGAGCAGCACGGTCAGCGCGCAGCCCGCGGCGAGGACCAGGCCGACGACGATCGCGCCGCTGCTCCCCGTTCCCGACACCAGCCGTGAGGTGAGGCCGAGCAGCGCCGAGAGGCCGACGAGGGTGGCCGACAACACGAGCACGCCCTCGCGCTCGTCGGCGACCGGGCCCTTCAGGTTGGCTGGGTCCTCGACGATGGCGCCCCCCGGGTGGACGCCTGCCTGTCTACTCCGACGAGAGCAGGTTCGCGACGCACATCTCTTCGTCGCTGTTCTCGCCCCAGTTGCTCGGCTTCGAGCCGGGCTTCGAGTTGTCGAAGACGCACCGCACGCGCAGCTCGTCGCCGGGGTTGAAGCGCACCGGCTCGGCGAGCTGGTACTCCTGCTGCCAGTGGAAGTCCCAGCGAGGGAGCACGAGGATCTGCTGCTTCGTCTTGTCCGCGCGGTGGATCCACAGCTCACCGCGAGACCCGAGCGTGTGCATGTGGAACATGACGGCCTCGATGTTGAAGCCGTTCTTCGTGTCGAGCGGTGAGCCGAGCAGGCCGAAGTTCGGGCGCGGGTCGGCGCGGTGCTCGTGAACGACCTCGTTCGAGTTCGGAGGGATCGGCATCTGCCCCGCGACCCAGTCGAACTTGAGGAAGGGCTGGTACGCGAGCCGCCGCGAGACCGAGTCTGCGACCGAGAACTCCATGGCCGTCTGATCGGGCGAGGGCGCCGCCTCGAGCGACGAGTAGTGCATCTGCAGCACCACCGTCGCGCCGGGGGGAATCGCGACGCCGCCGCCGCGCGGGAACACCTGGCCCTGGTAGCCGGGGAGCCACGCGGTGAGCAGCTTCACCGGGAACTGCTGTGGGCGGTTGCCGAAGGGGCCGCCGAAGCACTCGTAGCCGGGCAGCGCGTCCTCCGCGTCCCACTCCGGCGGGTACCTCGCAGCGGCGCCTTCCACCAGGTACAGCGCCACGTGGTGCACGATCTTCGCGTTGCCAGGCACGCCGTTGACGCCGGTGACGTACGAGGGCGTGGTCATCGGCCAGCGCAGCACGAAGCAGCGGTAGTCGTCGGGCAGCTTCTGCGGCGTGTAGGGTTCAGCCATCTTGAGCGTGAGATCGACCTTCGGCAGGCCGGTCGAGAGCGGGGGCAGCGCCCCGCCCGGCTTCTTTGGATCGCCCTCGGGCATGCCGGCCGCGACCCACTTCGACAGCACGTCCTTCTGCGCGGCGGTGAGCGAGGGGTCCTTCAGCCAGCCGCCGACCTCGTTCGGGCTCGCGAGCCAGGGCGGCATGCGGCCCTTCTGCGTCGAGTCGGCGACCGCGGGGCCCATCGCCTTCACCGCCGCATAGGTGTCGAGGACGAACGGCGCGATGCCCCCCGCGACGTGACAGTTGACGCAGCGCCCTTCGACGATCGGCCTGACGTCCTGGTGGTAGGTGGGCGCCGGTGGCCCGCAGGCGGCGACGAACGAGGCGAAGGCGAACACGGTGAAGCGCATGGGCCCGCTCCATAGCTGACGTGGGCCTCGCCGCACCACGGGCCGTTCAGACATTGAGGAAGACGCGGTCGCGAGGCAGTCCGGCCCGCTCGAGGAGCGCCCGCACGTCGTCCGTCATCTCCCGCTGCCCGACGAGGAACGCGACGGTGTCGGCCGTCACCACGCGGGGGACGATGGCCTGCACGAAGCCGACCTGCCCCACCCAGCCCGGCGCCGCCTCGGTGACGACGGTGTGCACCTCGACGCCGGGCAGCGCACGCAGCTCGGACCGCCAGGGGAGCTGCCGTGGCGTCCGGTGGCCCTCGACCAGCGTGATCCGCCCGAAGTCGGCGCGCGCCGCGGCGACCAGCCCCAGCACCGAGCGAATGGGCGCCAGCGCGGTGCCCGTGCAGACGAGCAGCAGGTCGTGGCCCTGCGCCGCCTCCAGCGGAAAGCCCGGCCCCTCGGGAGCGGTGGCCTCGAGGGTCGTGCCGAGGGGCAGCGAGGCCAGCGCCTCGGTCACGCCCGCACCCCGGCGGATCAGGTAGTCGAACGAGGTCGCGCCCGGGGACGAGGCGATGGCGAACATCGACTCCTGTCCAGGCGCAACCCGGAGCCGATGGAACTGGCCAGGCCGCGCGAAGGCGGCCGACACGGCTCCGGCGACCTCGAGCCTGAGCTCCAGCAGCCCGTCATCGATGAAGGTCCGCCCCTTGATGGCGGCGGAATGCCACGAACGCATCGAGCCGTGGCATAACGGCACCGCCTCGTCTCCGGCAGGGAAAACGTGCGCGCTCTTCGCAGCCTCATCTTCATCTCGCTGATCCTCACCGCGATCCTCGCCATGCTCGGCTCGGGCTGGTGGCTGTACACGGCGAGTCAGTTGCCGAACCAGATCGAGAGCGAGATGGACCTCGAGACGTTCCTTCGCCAGTCCATCGAGAGCGATCGGCAGAGCATTCAGTTCAACAAGCGCGTCGCCGAGCGCGAGAAGGTGACCTGGCCACGGCCCGACTTCTCGCGCCTGCCGAAGAACATGGTGGCGCTCTACATCACCGAGTGGGGCTGCCCGACCTACTTCCAGACGCCCCGCGAAGACGGCTGGCCGTGGATGAAGCGGGTGCTGAACAGCGCGCGCGGCGTGTACAGCGATGGGGACGGGTCGTGCGAGCTCGCGTTCGCGCGGCGGCTGGCGTCACGGCTCGGCGCGGGCAGCCCGTCGCAGCTGGCCGTGATGAGCGACCGGATCCACAAGTTCCTCAAGAAGGACCAGCTCGTCGCGTACGACCTGCACTCGATGCAGTTCGATCAGGGGGTCATCGGGGTCGAGGCCGCGGCACGCTTCCTCATGCAACGGGAGCTGCTCGATCTCTCGCTCGCCGAGCTCGCGGAGCTGCAGCTGGGGATCCCGCCCTACAACCTGTGGGGCGAGGTGATGCTCTGCACCAACGCCGCCCAGATCAAGCTCGCGCGCGATGCGCTGCTGCAAAACCTCATCAACGTCTCCCTCGTGTCCGAGGAGCAGGCGAAGGCAGCCATCGCCCAGCCGGTGCGCTGCCTCAGCGTGAAGCGGTGAGCCTGCTCTTCGAATTTGTGGAGGTCCGACCCAGAGCTTCTTGAAGGCGCGCTGGTGGGCCTGTTGTGCGCGCACCGGGTTGGGATAGGTGTCGGGCATGCCCGATCGCATTGGAAACCGACCCACGCCAGTCGTTCCCCAGAGCACCTCGTCTTCGAGCGGCAGCTACACGATTCAGTCTGGTGACACGCTCTCGAGGATCGCGCAGCGGCACGGGGTCTCGACGCAGGCGCTGATCAACGCCAACACGGCCCGCTACCCGAACCTGGCGACCAACCCGGGCGCCATTCAGGTCGGCTGGAGCCTCTCGATCCCGACCGGTGGCACGACGCCCTCTCAGCCGTCGGCGCCGACGCAGCCGCAGGGGTGGGCGCCGCGGAGCAACGACAACGTGCTGCTCGTCGGCATGAACGCGACCTCGCAGCACGAGGTCGATCAGCTCAAGGCGCGGGGCACCAACGTCACCTACGTGAAGGACACGAAGGAGAACGACAAGATCACGACCCGCGACGCGACCGGCACGTCGGTGACGCATGACCTGTCCACCGAGGCTGGCGCGAGGTCGTTCGCGCTCACGCTGGGGTTGCCGGCCGAGCAGACGGCGAAGATCGCGAGCGCGATTCATGGCGCCGGGAGCGACGCGCGGGACGAGCTGGCGCAGGTCGCGCAGGTCTGGGCGAAGGCAGAGCAGGGCGGCCAGGTGCCCTCGCGCATGGTGCTGTCAGGGCACAACGTCGGCTCCGGCGTGTGGGGCGACGACAACGGGCGCATGAGCTTCGACTCGCTGGCGCAGCTGGCCGACGCCATGCCGAAGGCGGCGCGCTCGGTCGAGGACCTGCACCTGTCCGCCTGCTACTCGGGCGGCGAGCACCTGATGGACAAGTACCGGGCGATGTTCCCGAACGCGAAGACCATCTGGGCCTACACGGGCTCGGCCCCCGGCTCGTACTCGGGCGCGACGGCGCACATGGCGCGGTGGGATCGCGCGACCCGCGGCACGAAGGACGAGCTCGACCGCGCCATCGCCGAGGGCACCCGCAAGGGCGAGAACGTGGCGGTGTGGAGCGCGGCGCACGGCTACGTGGACGGCAAGCCGCCCGCGCCGCTGGCCGAGGTGCGCGCCGCGGTGCAGAACAACGAGGGCACCTTCAAGCGCTTCCAGTCGGGCCAGGAGAAGGTCCAGGACACGCAGAGCGGCCCCCTGCGCGAGTACTACAACCAGGTGCAGCGCCTGCTGCAGCACCCCGAGCTGCCCGCGGGAGAGCGGGCCCCGCTCGAGGGCCGGCGCGACGAGACGATTCGCCTCATCTACTACTCGAAGACGGTGGCGCCGAAGTTCGCCGAGCACCACGCGGCCACGATCCGCGACGGGTTCGCCGCGGTGGGAATGCCGGCGCCGAAGTTCGGAGAGCTGTCGCGCGGCGACGCGCTGGCTCAGATCGCCCAGTTCGAGGCGAAGCTGGCGAGCACGAACCCGAAGCCGGCGGTGGCCGACCGCCTGCTGCCGCTGCTGCAGAACGGCCTTCGCGATCTGAAGCCGAACACGATCCCCGACGCCTGGATCTGAGCGGTCGCGCCCCCCGTGGGGTCGGCTGGGAGCGTCAGCCGAACGCGCGGGCGGGCAGCGGGGTGGGCTCGAGGCGCGCGCCGACCCGCAGCTGAACCGTGTCGCCATCGAGCTCGAGGTGCTGTGCCACCTGGAACTGGGCGTCGCGGCCGAAGCGGGCCTTCGCCCGGCCGGCCTTCACGCGCACCGAGAGCACTCCGTCGTCGTCGAGGCCGAGGGAGTTCACGTCGAGCCACTCGGCCGTGCGATCAGAGAGGCGAACGCTCAGGCGATCGCCTTCCGAGACATCCACCGCCACCACCCGGAAGGGCGCATCCTCGACCTCGATGAAGCACCAGTCGCCGCCGAAGTGCAGCGTCACCCGCCCGTCGTCGCCCACCCGCACGCCGCGGTTGAAGGCCTCGATGATGTTGGGGTGATCGATCAGCTCGCCGTCGTGCCACCAGCGGAGCTCGCGGTCGAGGCGAAGGCCGCTGTCTTCCCGGGTGTGCCAACGCTTCGGCTGCATGAGGTCTCTCCGACGGTGGCAGGCTCCGCTAAAGCATGTCGATGGCGCTCCAACTGCGCTACTCCTCTGACGACGACCGGCGCGTCACGTTCGAGGTCGATCGGATCTCCTCGGGTGTTCCGCTCGATCCGTCGTGAGCTTCCGACCAGCACACCGGCCCGTGAGCCACGACCAGCGCCTCACCACCCGCGCATCAGCTCGGTGTACCCTTTGAAGCCCAGCGCGCCCCAGAAGTTCACCAGCACGCCGAGCGCGAGCAGTCCCGCGGCGAGCGGCTTCTTCAGGCTCCAGCCGCCGACGGCGAGCAGCAACAGCAGGTAGGGCGTGTAGTCGAGCGAGAAGCGGAACCCGAACTGGGCGTAGCCGGTGTTCTGGTAGAAGAAGCCCGGCAGCGCGCACGCGCCCACGGTCAGCCACAGGGGCCAGTGCAGCCGCGGCTTCTCCTTCGGCATCACGAGCAGCACGAGCGCCGGCAGGGTGAGGAGCAGCGACATGCCCCACGGGGAGTACTCGAGGCGGCCGTTCGCGTACTTCGGGAAGAGCAGGAACGCGGCCTCGAGGTTGCGCGACAGGTAGCTCGGGTGGAACAGCCCGTACGTGTCGATGTCCTGGTTCACCCGGTTCTCGAAGAAGAACCGGTGCCCGAACTCGGCGATGGAGCCGAAGCGCGACTGGTTCATGGCCATCGCGATGACGGCCAGCGGCGCCGCGCCGACGAGGAAGGGCTGCAGCTTCTCTTTGAAGATC
Source organism: Myxococcaceae bacterium (assembly GCA_016793095.1). Taxonomy (GTDB): domain Bacteria; phylum Myxococcota; class Myxococcia; order Myxococcales; family Myxococcaceae; genus Xiheimicrobium. The sequence goes on from JAEUJQ010000024.1 coordinate 61,866, forward strand.
GCGCCCGGCTTCGCGAAGAACGCCTTCACGTCCTCCATGCGCTTGCCCGGCGTCGGGGCCACCGCCTCGAGGAAGAAGAAGACGCCCGTGAAGAGCAGCGGCGTGCGCGTCAACACCGCCATCGACCAGAAGACGCCCGCGAGCAGCGGCCGTCGCGCGCCCACCGCGTTGCGCACGTAGAGACAGGTGAGCGCCACGCCCATCACCTCGGCCGAGAACCAGACCTCTCCGCGGATGGCGCAGTAGAAGAACAGCGTGCCGAACCCGAGGATGAGCGCGAGCGCGGCGTTCTCCAGCTCCTTGCGCGCCGAGCCCTCGTGCTCCGAGAGCAGCCGCAGCACCGAGTAGAAGAGGGCGATGGCCAGCGCGCCGATGAGGACGCCGAAGCTCGTGTCGTTGAACTGGTACCCGTGCAGCGCGACGAAGGGCAGCATCACCGCCGACGGGAACATCGGGAACGACGAGAACCACTTGTCCGTCGTCGTCAGGGGCCGCGTGCACCGCTGCTTGACGCCGTTCACCTCGCGCACGCACGCCCAGTCTTCGAGGTTGGGCAGCACCTCGGGGTCGATGTCCTGTCGGCCGTCGAGCCACGCCTTCGCCTGGTACACGAAGTGCGGGGCCGCGCTCTGCCGCAGGAAGCGCTGCCCCGAGAACATCGTCAGGGTGAAGAACGAGACGGCGAACAGCACCAGCTCGATGCGGTACGCCTGCGCCCACAGCTTCAGCGCGGTCATCGTGGCTCCCGGTGGCGGCGCTTCGGGAGTCGCCCTGGCCTCGTCGCTCATGGGAGCCGCTTTTGTGCCGGTTTTCCCCGTCGGGCAACGGCCTCGTCGCAGGTCCTGAATGCTGGTGCACCTGCTGGCTCAAGCCGCTATGCACCGCGCGTCCATGGCGGTCGCGCTGCTCGTCGGAATGAAGGTCAAGTACCTGCCCCAGCCGGAGTGGGGCACGGGCCACCTGTTGAGCCTCGAGGACGAGGGCACGAAGGCCGTGGTGGCCTTCCCGGCGCGGGAGAACGGCGCGCCCATTCTCGTCTCGACGAAGGGCGGCGCCCTGGTGCCGACGGCGCTCAAGCCCGGCGACGGCGTGCGCACGGCGAAGGGCAAGGTGGGGGTGGTGGTGCAGGAGGAGGAGGGCGGCCGCGGCCTGCGCCGGTACTCCATCAAGCTCGAGGACGGCACCGACACCGAGCTGCCCGAGACCGAGGTGCGTGCCCTGCCGCCGAAGCCCGATCTCATCGCCATGATGAAGGAGGGCCGCGTCGCCGACGGGAAGAACTTTCTGCTGCGCAAGGCCACGCTGCGCATGGACGACGAGCGCCGCAACGACGCCTTCGGCGCCCTGCTGGCCTCGCGGGTGATGGTGAAGCCGCACCAGGTGGGCGTGGTGCAGCGGGTGCTCTCGTCGCGGCGGCCACGCTTCGTGCTCGCCGACGAGGTCGGCCTCGGCAAGACGATCGAGGCGGGCATGATCTTCTCGGCCCTGCGCCTCGCCGGGCTCGCACGGCGGGTGCTGGTCGTCACCCCGTCCCACCTCACCGTGCAGTGGCTGGTCGAGCTCTTTCACAAGTTCAACCAGCTCTTCACGCTGATGGACTCGGAGCGCCACGAGCAGTCCCTCGAGGCACAACCGACGTTGAACCCGTGGGCGCGCTTCGATCACGTCGTCACGAGCCTCGAGCTGCTCCAGCGCTCGGAGCAGTTCCGCGACGAGGCCGGCGCCCCCGAGGCCTTCTGGGATCTCGTCATCATCGATGAGGCCCACCACCTGAAGGGCGAGAAGGCCTACGAGGCCGCGCAGGCGCTCGCGAAGAACTCGTGGGGGCTGTTGCTGTTGACCGCGACGCCGATGCAGCTCGACCCGGCTGAGTACCAGTCGCTGCTCTCGCTCATCGATCCACTCACCGCGCCCTCGGCGAAGGAGTTCGAGGCGCGCCTGACCCGCCAGGAGGACCTCTCGAAGGCGATCCGCGCGCTGATGGAAGGGAAGCAGGCGAAGGCGGCGGTGAAGGACCTCGCGGCGCGCTTCCCCAGGGACCAGGCGCTGCAGGAGATCGAAGATCCCGACGAGATGCTCACGCACCTCGCCGAGACGTACTCGTTGTCCGACCGGCTCATCCGCAACCGGCGCGTGCGCGTCGGCGGCTTCTCGGCGCGCAAGCTGCACGTGCACCCGGTGACGGTGCCGGCCGATGAGCTGAAGGCCCGGCAGGCGGCGCTCGACGCGCTCGCGAAGGACGGCACGGTGCACGGCGCGGCGCTGGCCAACCTCGTGCGGCGGCTCGAGTCGTCGCCGGCGGCGTTCCAGGCGGCCGTCGCGGGGAACCGGGCGCTCCAGGGCCTCAAGCTCGCGCTCCCCGACAAGGACGCGAAGTTCGCCGCCTTCGTGAAGGTGCTGAACGAGCTCTGGGCGAAGGAGAAGAACGCGAAGGTGCTGGTCTTCACCGAGGCGCGCGACACGCTCGACCGCCTGCAGACGCGGCTGCGGCACGAGCACCTCGAGGCGCTCGCCTACCACGGCGATCTGCCCATGGTGGAGCGCGACCGGCAGGTCGCCCGCTTCCGCGACCCCGACGGCCCGAAGCTGCTGCTCTGCACCGAGGTCGGCGGCGAGGGGCGCAACTTCCAGTTCGCGCACCACCTCGTGCACTACGACCTGCCGTGGAGCCCCGCGACGGTGGAGCAGCGCATCGGCCGCCTCGATCGCATCGGCCAGACGCAGAACGTGGACCTTCACGTGTTCGACGTGCAGGGCACCTTCAGCGCCGACGTGCTCGCGGTGCTGCGTGACGCGGTGGGCGTGTTCGGCGAGACGGTGGGCGGCCTCGACGCCGTGCTGGAAGAGGTCGAGCCGCGGCTCACCGAGCTGGCCCTCGCGCCCGAGAAGGATCGCGCCGCCTACGTGAAGGAGCTGGAGAAGAAGGTCGCCTCGGCGCGCAAGCAGGTGAAGCAGGCGTACGATCCACTGCTCGACCTGCGCAGCTTCGACGAGGTCGCCGTCACCGAGCTGGTCGAGCGCGCCGAGCGGCGCATCGATCACGAGGCCGGCGACGACGAGTCGCTCGACGATCGGCTGCTCGGGCTCGCGCGCGATCTCGACGAGCGCCTCGAGGAGTGCATCACCGAGCTCGGCGAGCGCCTCGGGATCCGCGTCGACACCGATCAAGAGGTCGATGCCTTCCAGGCGGCGTTCCACTTCGGCCACGCGCTGTCCGTCGAGGCGCTGCCGGGCTTCGACATCACCGAGGAGCGCACGGTGCTCGGCACCTTCTGGCGCGACACCGCGGTCGAGCAGGAAGAGATCGAGTACTTCGCCACCGGCCACTCGCTCGTCGAGGCGTTGTTCGGCTTCGTGAAGGACGGGCCCTTTGGGCGCAACGGCGCCCGGTTCCTCGACGTGCGCGCGCCGGTGAAGGCCCGGGGCGTCGAGGTGCTCTTCCATGTCAACCCGCCGGACCCGGCGGACACGTCGCCGGGCGCGAAGGTGCCGTCGCGGCAGCTCGCCCGCTTCCTCGACTCCTCGCTCATCCAGGTCGCCGTGGCGCGCCACAACGACGGCAAGCCGAAGGTGGACGACAAGCTGATCGACACGCTCAACGGCGCCGACGGCAAGTCGCTCAAGGGCAACGAGCTGATCGCTGCGTTCCCCGAGCTGCCAGGCTTCCTCGACGACGCGGTCGCGCTCGCCACGAAGACCGCGCAGGCGAGGCTCGAGAAGATGCGCGTGGGCGCCCAGCAGGCCATCGAAGACGAGCGCGATCTCGCGATGATTCGCATCAAGCTGGCCCTCGAGCACCAGGGCGTGCCGGTCGAGCGCGTCGAGAAGGCGCTGCTCGCCGAGTTGACGGCGTACGACGAGCTGCTGAAGGCCCTGGCCGGCGTGAAGGTGGCGCTCGACTCGGCGTGCGTGTTCGTCATCAACCGCTGACGAGCTGGCTGTCCCCGCGCCTCCACCGCGGGCTGTCGACTGCGACGGCGAGCAGAGACCTGGCGCGAGGGGGGGCCCGAGCGCGGCTCGTCACGCGCGGAGCCAGGCGCCTCAGCGAGCGCCGCAGCCGGTGAGCCCTCACGCGAGCTCGTACACCTGCTGCTCGCCCGCGACGCCCTTCAGCTCGAAGCGGCCCACCGCGCGCGTCGGCGCCGGGCAGTCCTTCGCCAGCGCCTCGCTCAGCAGCACCCGCTTCTCGAGCTTGCCGGTGAGCCCCTCGATGCGGCTGGCGAGGTTCACCGACGGGCCGATGGCCGTGAAGTCGAGCCGGCTCGCGCCGCCGATGTTGCCGTAGGCCACCTCGCCGACGTGCAGCGCGATGCCGAAGCGCAGGGCCGGCTCGTTCACCTTCGCGCGACCCGCGTTGAGCGCGTCGAGCGACGCGTTGGCCTCGCGGGTGGCCTCGACCGCGCGCGCCGCCGCCGCCGCGACCGCCTCGGTGATGGGGAAGATGGCCAGCATGCCGTCGCCCATGAACTTCAGCACCTCGCCGCCGTGCCGCTCGATGTGCGGCACCTGGCAGTCGAAGACCTGGTTCAGCACCGAGATGATCTCGGCCGGCGTGCGCTCGCCCGACAGCGAGGTGAAGCCGCGCAGATCGGAGAACCAGATGACGCAGCGGATGCTCTCGGTGTCACCGCGCTGGATCTTCCCCTTGAGGATGCGGTCGCCCGCGTCGCGGCCGACGTACGTGTTGAGGATGTTCACCGCCGTGCGCATGAGCGCCAGCGTCTCGGCGACCCGGCAGAGCGGCCGCACGACCGCGCGAAGGGCCGTCAGGTGCTCTTCGGTGAAGCCGCCCGCCGCCTTCGTCGCGAACGAGATGGAGTGCGTCGAGCCGCCCATGAAGGTGAGCGGCGCGATCAGGTAGTCGGTGAAGCCCTCCTTCGCGAGCCCGTCGAGACCCGAGTACGAGGTCTGGTCCACCCCGAGGCGTACGCGCACCTCGACGCCTTCGGTCTGCACCCGCGCAGCCGCGCTCCGCTTGTACTCGTCGGTCTCGAGCCCCGACCAGGGGTTCTCCTGCACGCGCACCGCCTCGCCCGGCTGCCAGAAGAAGCCGCGGCCCACGATGGCCGGGTGCAGGGTGCGCACGAAGGCCGAGATGCGATCGATCGGCACTCCGGTGGCGCGCAGCTCGTCGCCCATGCGCGAGATGACGGCCATCGGCGTGGGCGCGCCTGGCGCACCGTCGACGAGCCAGTCGAACAGGGACTGCACGGAAGGAGGCGCCATGCGGCGAGGGTACTCCACCGCCTCTCGCCGTCGAGCGGGCACCGCGCCTCGGGATCGTCAGGAGGACGGCCGCGGCATGTGGAGCTCGGCGACGTGCGTGGGCGTCGAAGCGCAGCCGCCCCCAGACGCGGCCGTCGATCGTCTCCCCGGGGCGCACCGGGTCTGCCTGACACCGCCGCGTGTTTCTGCTTCGGTGCGGGCCCGATGATCGCCCCCCTCCTCGCGCTGCTCGCCGCCGCGCCGCCGCTGTCGACCCACGCCGAGCGCACGGGCTTCACCGAGACCGGCCGCTACGACGAGGTGCAGGCCCTGTGCGCCGCCTTCCCGAAGGCCTTCCCCGGGAAGGTGAGGTGCGAGCCCTTCGGCGTGACGCCGCTGGGCCGGCCGATGCTCGCCTTCGTCGCCAGCGCCGACGGTACGCTGACGCCCGAGCTCGCGCAGAAGAAGGGGCGCCCCGTGCTCTTCCTGCAGGGCGGCATCCACGCGGGCGAGATCGACGGCAAGGACGCGGGCTTCTGGCTCCTGCGCGACGTGCTCGAGGGCAGGGTGCTCGAGAAGGCGCTCTCGAAGGCGACCCTCGTCTTCGTCCCCGTCTTCAACGTCGATGGCCACGAGCGGTTCGGCCCCAACAACCGCCCGAACCAGCGGGGCCCGAAGGAGATGGGCTGGCGGGTGACGTCTCAGAACCTCAACCTGAACCGCGACTACGTGAAGGCCGAGGCGCCCGAGATGCAGGCGCTGCTCACGCTGCTCCATCGGTGGGATCCGATCCTCTACGCCGATCTCCACGTCACCGACGGCGCGAAGTTCCAGCACGATCTCTCCGTCACCTTCGAGCCGTCGAACGTCGGCCCCGAGGGCCTCAGGAGCTTCGGCCGCAGCCTCCGCGTCTCGCTCTTCGCCGAGCTCGAGGAGAAGGGCCACCTGCCCGTCAACTTCTACCCGGCGTTCGTGAAGGACGACGATCCGTCGAGCGGCTTCGCGGTGGGCTGGCCCCCGCCGCGCTTCGGCAACGCGTACTGGGCCGCGAACAACCGGTACGGCCTGCTGCTCGAGACCCACTCCTGGAAGCCGTACGCCGAGCGCGTGAAGGGCACCTATGACGTCTGCCTCGCGCTCCTGCGCCTCACCTCCGAGGACGGCGCCCGCTGGCTCAAGGCGGCGAAGGAGGCCGACGCGGCCGAGGCGAAGCGGGCTGGCGCCGAGGTGACGCTGCTGTGGGAGCCCAGGAAGACGCCGCGGCCGCTCGACTTCAAGGGCTACGCGTACGTGCGCGAGCCCTCGGCGGTGTCTACCCAGCCGTGGGTCCGCTACGACGAGACGAAGCCCGAGACGTGGACGGTGCCCTTCCTCGACGAGCTGGCGCCGTCGCTCACCGTGAAGGCGCCCGCCGGGGGCTGGGTGGTGCCGCCGCCGCACGCGACCTGGGTGGCCGAGAAGCTGACGCTGCACGGCCTCAGCTTCACGAGGCTCACCGCCGCGCGAGCCGCCGTTGACGTCGAGGCCTACCGGCTGATCGAGCCGAAGTTCCGCGCCACGCCGTATGAAGGCCGGCTCACCGTCGCCGCCCGAGACGGCGCCTGGCAGCCCCGCACCCTCGAGCTGCCGAAGGGCTCGCTCTTCATCCCCGCCGCGCAGCCGAAGCTCTTCCTCGCGATGCACCTGCTCGACCCGACCTCTCCCGACTCGCTGCTCGCGTGGGGCTTCTTCAACGCGCACCTCGAGCAGAAGGAGTACCTCGAGGAGTACCTCACCGAGGCCTTCGCTCGTGAGCTGCTCGAGGACCCGGCGGTGAAGGCGGAGTTCGAGGCGAAGCTGAAAGACGAGGCCTTCGCGAAGAGCCCCGAGGCGCGGCTGCGCTTCTTCTCGGCGCGACACCCGTCGGCTGACCCGATGTTGAACGTGCTGCCGGTGTACCGCGTGGCGAAGCCCCTCTGACGCTCAGCGGGGAAAGGGCTGGCCCAGCCACTCGGCGTAGTGCCGCTCCATGGTGCGCGCGAGCTCGTCGCCGCTCTCGTCGTCGGGCCCGGGCGGGGGCACCGGCGGCATCACCGTCACCCGCACGTGGCTGCGGCCGGCGAACATCGGCCCGTCTTCGAAGACGAGCTCCGAGGTGCCCTTCACCACCACCGGCACCACCGGCACCTGGCACAGCTGCGCGAGCTTGAAGGCGCCGCGCTTGAAGCGGATGCGCTGCTCGCCCGACGCGTAGGTGCCCTCGGGGAAGATGAGCACCGGCTCGCCCGCCCGGAGCAGCGCCTCGCAGCGCTCCATCATCGCCTGCATCGACGGCACGCGGCCGCGCTCCACCGCGACGTAGTGCATGCGCCGCATCATCCACCCGAAGAGGGGAATGGCGAACAGCGACGCCTTCGAGACGAACTTGAACGGGTAGCGCAGGCCCATCAGCGCGAGGATGTCGGCCATCGACTGGTGGTTGGCGATCAGCACGCAGGGGCCCTTCGGCAGCAGCTCGCGGCCCTCGACGGAGACGCGCCACAAGGGCCAGCATGCCCGCAGGTACTGGTGGCACCAGAAGGTGACGAAGTGGTGCAGCGCCCGGCGGTGGCGATCGAACGGCGCGGTCACCAGGAACAGCGCCACCGCGATGACGTAGCCCACGGGCAGGGTGAGCGCGACCGCGGCCCAGAACCAGAGGGTGGTGAAGAACCTCACGACGTCACGCCGCCCTCACCGCGCCCCGCCGGCCGCGCGCGCAGCACCGCTTCGTAGACGGCTCGCTCGCCCACGTCACGCCGCTCAGGGTCTCGGGCCGACGCGCACGACGAACGTCTGGCTCGACACGACCGGCAGCCCGAAGCGGGTGGCCAGCCCGTCCTGCAGCTCGTTCGGCACGCGCCACGTCTGCCCGGTGAGCTGGAGGACGGTGATGGCGTAGCGGCCTGGAGGGACGCCCTTGAGCTGCTGGGGCCGGCGCGGATCGGTCGCGTCGAGGGCCGTCGGGCGGATGACGAGGGGCAGGCGCGTCAGCGGCGTCGGCCCGGGCTTCACGCGGCCCATGGCGTCGAGCAGCTGGGGCGCGAGCTCCATCACGTTGAAGCCTGCGGCCAGCACCACGAGATCCGGCACGCCGTCGGCCGCCACCGGCGGCCCCGTCGGGTTCGCGGGGTTGACGTGCTCGTAGTCCACCCCCGTCTCGTCGATGAGCCCGTTGCGATCGAGGTCGTTCTCGTCGGCCAGCGGGTTCACGCCCGGCGCCTCGTTCGCCAGCTTGCGCACCACCACCCGCGGCCACAGCTCGGGCACCCCGTCACCGTTCGCGTCATCAGGCATGCCGTCGCCGTTGTCGTCGAGGAAGCGCGCGAGGAAGACGGGCGCGGTCTGGCGCACCACGCCTTCGTTCACCGGCGTCACCCGCAGGTCCAGCAGCAGCGGGGCGCTCGCGCCGAGCGTCGCCTCCGTCGTCAGGGGCGCCGAGCTGCCGGGCATCGTCACCTCGAACACCGGCCGATCGACGGTCACGCGCGCGCTGTCGCCGATCGTCACCGGGACGCCGAGGGCCGGCCGGGGAGCGCCGTCGTCGCCCACCGCCACCTCGAAGGTGAGCGGCGCGCGGGTGATCGAGTCGAGGGCCGCGCCGCCGACGTCGCCGACGTTCACCTCGTTGGTGACGCCGTACCAGGGGATGAAGTCGTCGTTGCCGTCCACGAAGGCGCGCAGCTGGTACTGCCCGGGGTTCACCAGCGAGAACGCGAACGGCGCCGTGAACGGGCCGGTGTCGAAGTCACGCACCGCGCCGAAGACGCGCTCTCGCGGCACGAGGGCGAAGGTGAGGGGGCGGCCGGTGCCGGTGGGGGGCGGAGGGCGCGCCGCGTCGTACAGCAGCACCACCACGTTGCCGCGGGCCGTCGAGGACACCACCACCTGACCCTCCACCCGCGCGGGGTTGGCGTTCTGGCGGCGATCGGCGCCCGCGAAGACGGGTGGCGGCTCGCAGCCGAGCAAGAGGAGAGCGAAGACGCACGAGCGCACGGCGTTCATGGCTGCACCGAGAGGGTCGCGAAGACGCGCCGGTTGACGTTGTTGCCGAAGGGGTGCTCCTGGTGCGCCGGCCCGAGCTGCTGGCCGACGACCCCGAGGGTGAGGCGGTCGTTCAAGAGGCGATAGGCGACGCGGGCGTTGATGACGGCGAACCCCCGCAGCGCGTTCTGCACGTTCAAGATCTGCGTCGGATCCGCCGGGGAGGGCTCGCGCTCCACCCACGTCGTGCCGCTGACGTACGAGACGTCGCCCGAGAGATCGAGGTTCACGGGGGTGCGGTACACGAAGCCGCCGTTCACCTTCACCGCGGGCGCCTGCGTGCACGCACCGCACACCACCGCCCCGTCGGCCTGAATCGTCTGCACGGCCGTGGAGGCGCGCAGGTCGAGGCCGCGCACCGCGTTCCACGTCAGGCCGAGCTCGCCACCGATGGCCCGGTAGGGCAGGGGATCATTCACGAACGTCGAGCGCCCCAGCAGGTACGTCTGCGATCTCGGGTCGAACGCCAGATCGGCTGGCAGCGGCTGCACCGCCGACAGCACGATGAGGTTGCGCACGAAGTTCACGTAGCCCGCGAGGTCCCACGACAGGCCGAGCCGCGCCGCCTCGCCGCGGTAGCCGAGCTCGAACGACAACAGGCTCTCGGGCACCAGCTCGCGGTTGCCCTGGGTGAGCACCGACGCCCCGGTGACGCCCGGCGTGGGGATCGGCAGGTTGACGTAGCTCTCGAGGAAGGTGGGCTGGCGGAACGCGCTCGCGGCCATCGCGCGGAAGGCGTGCCCCTCGAAGGGCGCGACGACGATCGACAGCCGGGGCGACGGCACCACGCCGGGTCGCCCACGCTCGATGAGCGGGTGCCGGTCGATGCGGAAGCTGCCCACCACCGTGAGCCACTGCACGAGCTTCCACTCGTCCTGCACGAAGGCAGCGGCGTGCAGCTCCTCGGTGAGCGAGCTCGTGTACGTCCACGCGAGGCGCTTCAGGCGGCCCGACACGCCGAGGCTCAGCTGGTGCCGCCCGCCCAGCTCGAAGCCCTGCTGGAAGAGCACCTCGGCGTCGAAGACGTTCGACTCGAGGCTCGTGAGCAGATCGCGCTGGCCCTGCACGAGGTACTGGGGCCCGGCGTTCGCGTCGAGGTGGTTCCAGAAGAACCGGGCCTTCACGGGGCCGCCCGTGAAGTCCACCTTCGCGTAGCCGCCGAGCCCGTCGAGGAAGTAGTTGCGCAAGAGCCCGATGCCGTAGACCTCGGTGAAGAGCCGGTTGACACCGCCCGAGGCCGACAGGCTCACGTGCTTGTTGAACGCGTAGAACGCCGTCAGGTTGCCGCGCGCCGAGCGCAGCGCGAGGTTGGGCTCGGGGAACGCGCTGGTGACGTCGGGGCGGCCCTCGGCGTAGTCGCGCGAGAACTTGTCGGCCTGCTGGTAGCCGACCGACGCGCGGAACTTCACCGCGTCGCCGCCCGACGCGACGAAGCTGCCCCCCGCGAGGTTGCCGTTGCCGACGAGCCCGCTCACCTCGGCGCGGGGCCCGGTGCCGGGGGCGCGGGTGATGATGTTGACGACGCCCAGCATCGCGTTGGCGCCGTAGAGCGCGCCGGCCGGGCCTCGAATGACCTCGACGCGTTCGATCTCCTCGAGCCCGATGGGCAGCACCGGCCACAGCGTGACGCCGAGGAAGTCCTGGTACTCGGGCCGCCCGTCGATCAGCACCAGCACCTTGTTGTTGATGCGCTGGTTGAACCCGCGGATCGACACGTTGAAGCTCGAGTACCCCATCGCCATCACCTCGGCGCCCGGCACGCGCCGCAAGATCTCGGGCAGGCTGGTGAGGCCCGACGCGCGGAGCTCGTCGCCGGTGATGACGGTGGTGGCGTTCGGCGCCTCGAGGCTCGACTGGCTGCGGCGGGCCGCTGCGACCACCGTCTCTTCGTAGGGGACCGCGAAGTCCTCGACCGGCGCCGGCGCCTCCGACGGTCGGGCAGGCGCGGTGAGCGCGTCGGAGTCGCCTTCTGCCGGTTCCGAGGCGCGCCGCTCAGCCTGCTCCACCGCCTTCTCGAGCCGCTCGGCCAGCGCAGCGAGCTTCGCGACGGTCGCCTCGTCAACCGCGGGCGCGACCCGCTTCGGCTCCACCTTCGGCGTCTCTCTCACGGGCTCGGGCGGGGGCTCCTTCTTCGGCACGAGCGGCTCGAGCTTCGCGACGGTCTCCTTCACCTTCTCGGCGTCGGGTGGGTTCGCGTCGAGGTAGCGGCGGTAGAACCCCAGCGCCTCGGCGGGCCGCCCGGCGGCCTCGTGCGCGCGCGCGACGTTGAAGAGCACGTTGGGGTGCGGCTTGATCGCATAGGCCTCGAGCAGCTCGGCGATCGCCTCGTCGTAGCGGCCCTCGTTGATGAGGAACATGCCCGTCTTGAAGTGACGGCGGGCCTCGACGCGCGGGTCGGCGAGCGTCGTCGGGCCCCACAACACCAGAAGGCACGCCAGCAGGCGCGCCCACCATCTGATCGTCATTGGTAGGGGTCGTCCTTGTAGCCGTTGTCAGTCGGGTTCTTCGGGTCCTTCGGCAGCCTGACCTTCACCTTCACGCCGCCGGCCTTCCTCTTCACCAGCGTCGGCTTCACGGGCACGTGACCCGACGAGCCCTGCGCCACGATGGTGGTGCCCAGGTAGCCGTCGAGCGCGAAGACGAGCTCGGCGCGCGCGGGCGCCTCCGACTCGCGGGCGAGCGTGAAGGAGAACGGCGTGGTGCCCACCACCGCTCCCTCGCGGGTCACCGTCGCGCCCTGTGGCTCGCTGTCCACGTCGAACACCACCACCTGGATGGGGTCGGCGGGCTCGGGCTCGGCAGGCGGCACCACGGCGACGACGGGCCTCGGGTCACCCTTCACCGGCACTGGCGGGGTGGGCGTCACGCCCGGGTCGTCCTTCGACGCGCTCTTGAACGCGAGCACGCCGCCGACGGCGACGCCGATCGCCACCAGCGCCGAGATCCCGAGGATGAGGGGCAGGCGTCGCGGCGTGCCGGGGTGCGTGCCGCTCTCGGTGATCTCCACCTCCATCGAGGCCGGGTCGAGCTCCACCGGCGCGCTGGTCTCGTCCGGCGCTGGTGAGGCGATCTTCACGCGGGTCGAGCTGGGGGCGCGTGAGGCCTGAGACGCGCCGGGCGCACGGGTGGCCTGGGAGGCCGACGGTGACATCGGGTTGGAGTACGTGCGCGGGTCGACGAAGAGCCCCGACATGCCGAGCCCCGAGACGGCGACCCGCATCGCCTCGAGCAGCTCGTCCATCGACTGGTAGCGCGCGGCCGGCGACTTCTCGAGGCACCGCATCACGAGGTCGTTCACCTCGGCTGGCGTCTCGGGACGCAGCGAGGCGAGCGTCGGCGGCTGCTCCTTGACGTGCTTGACGATGATGTCGATGGAGTCGCGGCCCTGGAACGGCGGGCGCCCGGACATGCACTGGAACAGCAGCACGCCCAGGGAGTAGATGTCCGTGCGCTGGTCGGTCTCGGAGCGCGCCTGCTCGGGCGCCATGTACAGCGGCGAGCCGAGCAGCACCCCGGCCTGGGTCAGCTCGGTGTCGCTCTTCTGCATCAGGTCCGACGCGAAGGCCTTCACCAGCCCGAAGTCGAGCACCTTCACGACGTCGCCCCCGGTGCCCTCCGGGAGCAGCATGACGTTCGCCGGCTTGAGGTCGCGGTGGACGAGGCCCAGCTTGTGCGCCTCCCTCAGCGAGCGGGCCACCTGTGCGCCGATGGCGAGCGCGCGGCCCCACGGCATGGGCCCTTCGCGGCTGAGCACCTGCTGCAGGGTCTCACCCTCGAGGTACTCCATGGCGATGAAGTAGATGCCGTCTTCGGTGCGGCCATAGTCGTGCACCGTGATGGTGTTGGGGTGCTTGAGCTTCGCCGTCATCGACGCTTCGAGGAAGAAGCGGCGCTCGAAGCCCGGGTCTCTGGTGCCGTCGTAGCGCGGGTTCAGCACCTTGAGCGCCACGATGCGGTCGAGCGGCTGCTGAATGGCCTTGTAGACGCGGCCCATGCCGCCCACACCGAGGGCCTCGACGATCTGAAAACGGCCGCTCAGGACCTTGCCCAGCAGCGGATCATCGACGCCAGCTTCCGACATGAAACCCCCGCGGTCTCGTGGCTGGAACGACCGCACCCCCCGGTGTACCACGAGGGCGCACCACTCCGAAGGCTGCCGAGGGCTGGTCGGTCTGTTGCCCGGCGGTCAGACGGGACTACCGTGCGGGCATGATCCAGCTTCGTCACCTCGCCGGCGCGCTGGCGGCCGCGACGGTCGTCTCCTGCTCGTGTTTCCAGCCCGTGGTGGAGCGGCAGTGCGCCACGGATCAGGACTGCGGGAGCGGCTGGCAGTGCCAGAACTCCATCTGCGTTCCGCCTGGCGGCCCGGTCGCGGGCGGACGGGCGGGCGGTCAGGCGGGCGGTCAGGCGGGAGGCGTCGCAGGCGGCGGCGGTCGCGCGGGCGGAGCGGCTGGTGGGCTGCCGGTCGGAGGCGGCCGTGCGGGCGGAGCGGCGGGCGGTCTGCCCGTCGGTGGTGGGCGCGCGGGCGGAGTCGCCGGCGGCGTTCCGGTGGGTGGCGGGATCAGCGGTGGCAGTCCCGTCGGTGGTGGCAGTGTCGCGGGTGGCAGTGTCGCGGGTGGCAGTGTCGCTGGTGGCAGTGTCGCTGGTGGCAGTGTCGCTGGTGGCGCTCCCGTCGGTGGCGGCAGCGCTGGCGGAGGCGCGTGCGCGGGCTGCTTCTTCAACGGCGGCTGCATCGATCCCACCGGGACTCCGGTGTGCGGGAGCAACGGCTCACAGTGCATCGAGTGCGCGATGGGCGAGACGTGCCGCGCCGGCCGGTGCGCGCCTGGCTTCATGTGTGGCGCCGCGACCTGTCCCGGGTGCTGCCAGCAGGGCTCGTGTATTCCGCTCGCCGCGCAGCTCAACTTCGCGTGCGGTCGGGGCGGTGCGCAGTGCGCGCAGTGTCCGCCAGGGACCAACTGCTCGACACAGGGAACCTGTGATCCAGGACCTCCCTGCGGGCCGATGTCGTGCGGGACCTGTTGCCTGATGGGGAGCTGTATTCCTTCCTTCCTTCTGAACGAGCAGGTGTGCGGCCGGGGTGGAGGGTTCTGTGGGAGCTGCATGCCGGGCCAGGCGTGCACGAACGGCCAGTGCGTCGGCGCGACCTGCTCGCCGGCGACCTGCCCCAACGGCTGCTGTGACGGCGCTCGCTGTGTGCCGTTCAACCAGCAGTTCCCCGGCGTCTGCGGGGCAGGCGGTCAGCAATGCCAGGCGTGTCCACCCGGAGCGAGCTGCCAGAACGGCATCTGCGCAGCCACCGGGTGCGGACCCGCGACGTGCCCAGATGGCTGCTGCATCGGCGGCCAGTGCCTGCCGCGAACCCAGCAGAACGCGATGGCGTGCGGGCTCTTCGGCCAGCAGTGCAGCCCGTGCTTTGGCGGGCAGACGTGCAACAACGGGTTCTGCTCGGCGCCAATCGACGGCGGCGTCTGCAACGGCGCGACGTGCCCCAACGGTTGCTGCGCCGGGGGGCAGTGCCTGCCGACGTTCCTGCAGTCGCAGTCTTCCTGCGGGCTCGGCGGTCAACAGTGCTTCGCGTGTCCCAACCCGCTCCAGTGCCAGAACGGCGTCTGCGCGCCGCCCACCTGCGGGCCCGGCACCTGCAGCGGGTGTTGCGAGTTCGGCGCCTGCGTTCCCCCGCCTCAGCAGGGGATGAGCCGCTGCGGCTCGAGCGGGCTCGTGTGCACGGCGTGTCCGCCCGGCTCGAGCTGCTCGAACGGCGCCTGCATCGTCAATCCCTGCAGCATCGGCACCTGCGGCGGCTGCTGCCAGAATGGCGTCTGCCTCAGCGGCTTCGACCAGTCCGCGTGTGGTCGCAACGGCCAGCAGTGCCTGAACTGCGGGGCCAACGCGACCTGCAGCAACGGCTCGTGCGTGAGTTCGCCCGGCTGCTCGCCCGCGACGTGCTCGGGCTGTTGCCAGGGGAACACCTGCCTGTCTGGGATGACTGTCAGCGCGTGCGGGCGCTTCGGCAACGTGTGCGCGACGTGCGGGAGCGGGGCGGTGTGCAGCAACGGCACCTGTGTGCGGCCTTTCGACGCGGGGGTCGTCCTCCCGACGGGCTCGGCGTGCAGCGGCACCGGGCAGTGTGAGCCTGCTGGCTCGGGCATCTGCCTCGGCACGTGGCCCGGAGGCGGCTACTGCTCCTCGGTGTGCACGGGGACCGTCGGCGCCTGCGCGGCGTTCCAGTCCTGCCCGGGGACGTGTCCGGTGGGCGCGGCGTGCATCGGCGCCGGCACCTTCCAACCGCCGTTCTGCGCCGCCACCTGTCCAGGGCCACAGGTGGGCCAGTCGACCTGCCGGCCCGGCTACGTCTGCACCGCGTTCGGCCCGTCCAGCAGCACCGGCATCTGCCGGCCGGCCTGCACCAACGGCGGCTTTGGCTGCCCGGGCGGCGGCACCTGCAACACGGCGACCGGCTACTGCCAGTGACGGCTGAGGCGCAGTGCCCTGTTCACCAGGCGCCGGCGACCGACACCTGTGGCCGGTGCGGACGCTTCGTGTGCATCAGCTGCCAACGGCTCCGCGACCGCGACGTCTTCTGCGAGGAGTGCCGCCAGCACGTGCCTGACGCCCTGCCGCTCAAGGGTTGGATGATGTTCAGCGGGCTCTCGCTCCTCCTGGCCCCGGTGACGCTGGTCGCGGCGCTCGGCCAGGTGTGGACGCTCGTGCGGGACGCAGGCCTCAGCAGCCTGCTCGACACGCCTGAGGTCGATCCGGTGCTGCGCCTGGCGATGCTCGAGATCGTCGGGCTCGCGATCTTGACCGGGCTCGCGGCCTGGACGGCGCCGCGCTTCTACGCCCGCCGGCGGTCCGCGCCGGCCCTCATCCAGGTCTTCTTCCTCGTGACGTTCCTGCTCGGCCTCTGGTCCCGGTGGCAGCTGACCTCGCGCGGGCTGGCGGTGCCGCCGTCGCAGGACGCCTCGCTGGTGATGGCCGCGGTCTGGCTCGCGGCGTTCCGCACCTCGAATGACGTGGCGCGGGTCTTCGTGCGCTGACTACTCGTAGGCGAGGTTGCGCTCGAAGTCGGCGGGGTTCGACGCCGCCGCGCGGGCGGTCTCGATGGTGATGACGCCGGTCTTGAACAGCTCGGACAGGTGCTGATCGAAGGACTGCATGCCGTAGGTGGACCGGCCCTTCTCGATCACGTCCTTGAGGGTCGAGGTGCGGGCGGGGTCGAGGATGTACTCCTGCACGGTCTTGGTCTGGACGAGGATCTCCATCGCGAGCGCCATCGACTGGCCGTCGGCCCGGGGGAGCAGGCGTTGCGAGATGGTGGCCTTGAGCGCCTCGGACAGCCGGCTGCGCACGGCGGAGTGCTCGTCGCCGGGAAAGAACGAGAGCAGGCGGTTGATCGTCTTGACGGCGTCGGTGGTGTGCAGCGTCGAGAGCACGAGGTGGCCGGTCTCGGCGGCCTTGAGGGCGATGTCGACGGTCTCGTGATCGCGCATCTCGCCGACCAGAATGACGTCGGGGTCCTGCCGCAGCGCCGAGCGCATGGCGGCGGCGAAGTCGCTGGTGTCGTAGCCGATCTCCCGCTGCGAGATGCTCGAGCGGATGTTGCGGTGCATGAACTCGATGGGATCCTCGATCGTGAGGATGTGCACGGAGTCGTTGCGGTTGATGTGATCGACCATCGCCGCGAGGGTGGTGGACTTGCCGGCGCCGGTCGAGCCGGTCACGAGAATGAGGCCGCGTTCGTTCGAGGCCACCGCCTTGAGGATCGGCGGCAACCGCAGGGACTCGAGGGTGGGGACCTCGGTCGGGATGACGCGGAGGACGACGGCGAGCGAGCCTCGCTGGCGGTACACGTTCACGCGGAAGCGGGCGACGCCGGCGAGGGTGTACGAGGTGTCGTACTCCTGCAGGGTGTCCGCCTGGCTCTGCATGGCGACGTTGCTGATGACGTTGAGGGCGATCTGTCGCGTGTGGGTGGGCCCGAGCTTGTCGCCCTTGATGGGCCGCAGCACGCCTGCCACGCGGAAGGTGGGTGGGTCTCCGGGTCGGAAGTGGATGTCAGAGGCGCCGTTCTGAACCCCGTACGTCAACAGCTTGTTCATCGTCGTCGCGTCCACGGCCACCTCGAAACGGAACCGCCGCGGGTTTGCCTCAGGTGCGCTGGTGATGCAATCGCGTGGGCGCTGAGCGCAGCCCTGCCGTCGTGACTGCGAAACGCGAGGGCGGGAGCGAGGGGGAAGCGAGCCAGCAACCGTGAGCTGAAGCCGGAGCGAGGGCGGGATCGCTGAGCTCGACCCTTCGTGACTGCGAAGCGCGGCGGCCGAGCGAGGCGGAAGCGAGCCACAGCAACCCAGCAGAAGGCCCGGTCTCCTCTGCGGAGTCCCGGGCCTTCACGTCACGAGGGTGGTGGTCGGACCTCAGCCGGCCTTGACGTTCTGCGCCTGCAGGCCCTTGGGCCCCTTCGTCACCTCGAAGCTGACGCGCTGTCCTTCAGCGAGGGTGCGGAAGCCCTCCATCTGAATCGCGGTGTGGTGGCAGAACACGTCTTCACCGCCACCGTCCTGAATGAGAAAGCCGAACCCCTTCGCGTCGTTGAACCACTTCACCGTTCCAGTTGCCATGCAGCACATCTCCACTGTCTTCGGAGAGCGCGACGTGCGCCCGCCGGTCCCCCCAGGGAACGGCCGGAACCCTATCGAACCCGGCCGCACGAGATCGAGGCCCCCCGCTCGGGAACCAGATGACACCCGTCAGGCGCGCGGGCTCAGGGCTTGTTGAAGAGCGGGTCGTCGGCCAGCTGCCCGTGGTGCTCGGCGCGCACCTCGGCGTGAAAGGCCTCGTACTCGCGGCGCTCCACCACCTCCATGCGATCGAGCGCGAACTCGAGCTGGGCGCGAGCCTTCACCAGCTCCTTCTTCGAGTCCTCCGCGAGCTTCGAGAGCGCGAGGAACTCCTTCGCCTCGTCGCCCTGAACGCCGCCCTTCCGGAGCTCGTCGAGACGATCCTCGGCGCCGCGAATGGTCTGCTCGAGCGTGTCGACTTCGGTCTGCTTCTGGAACGCGAGCTTCTGGGCCGCCGACTTGAGGCGCTCGACGCCGCCGCGAGCGCCGCTGGCCTCACGGGTCGCTCTTGCCTGGGCCGCCAGGTGCTGCATCTGCAGGATGAGCTCGTCAGCCGACGCCATGGACGACCTCCTCGAGACCCTTCACCAACGCCGAGCCACGCCGCTGATTGCGGCCCTCAGACCTCGAGCAGCATGCGCTCGGGGTCCTCGATGCAGTCCTTGATGCGCACGAGGAACTGCACCGCCTCGCGTCCGTCGATCAGCCGGTGATCGTACGAGAGCGCGAGGTACATGATGGGCCGCACCACCACCTGGCCCTCTCTCACGACGGGGCGTTCGACGATGTTGTGCATCCCCAGGATGCCCGTCTGCGGCGGGTTCAGGATCGGCGTGGACAACATCGACCCGAAGATGCCGCCGTTGGTGATGCTGAACGTGCCGCCCTGCAGCTCGGGCAGCGTCAGCTTGTCCGTCTTCGCGCGCGTGCCGTAGTCGGCGATGGCCTTCTCGAGCTCGGCCATGGACTTCTGATCGGCGTCGCGCACGATGGGCACGACGAGCCCGCGGCTGCCCGACACCGCGATGCCGATGTCGTAGTAGTGGTGAAACACCACCTCTTCTCCCTCGATGGAGCCGTTCACCGCGGGGAACGTCTTGAGCGCCTCGATGGCGGCCTTCACGAAGAAGCTCATGAAGCCCAGCTTCACGCCGTGCTTCTTCTCGAAGCGCTCGCCGTATTGCTTGCGGGTCGCCATCACCGCGCTCATGTCCACCTCGTTGAAGGTGGTGAGGATCGCCGCGCTCGACTGGGCCTGCAGCAGGCGCTCGGCCACGCGCTTGCGCAGCGGTGTCATGCGCACGCGCTCCTCGGCGCGCGGGCCGGCGGGGACCGACAGCGTGGTCGCCGGAGCGCTCGCCGGCGCCTGAGCGCCCTGCGGCCCTGAGGCGGCCTTGAGCACGTCGTCCTTCATGATGCGGCCGTTGGCGCCAGAGCCCTGCACCTTCGCCGGATCGACGCCCGTGGCTGCCGCGACGTTGCGCGCGACCGGGGACATCGCGGGGCCCGACGACGCCGGGGCCGCCGGGGCTGGCGCCTGAACGGGAGCGGCCGCGACGGGCGCCGGCTTCTTCGCCGCCACCGCGCCCGGCGACAGCTTCGCCAGCACGTCGCCGATCTTCACCTTCGCGCCCTCGGTGAAGCCGATGGTCTCGATGGTGCCGGACTCAGGCGCCTGCACGTCGATCGTCACCTTGTCGGTCTCGAGCACCGCCACCGGCTCGTCCACCGCGACCGCGTCGCCGACCTTCTTGTGCCACTTCCCGACGATCGCCTCGGTGATCGACTCGCCGAGGGTGGGGACCTTGATCTCAACGGACATTCGAACCTCGCGTCAGCGCTTCTTCGACGAGCAGCTTCTGCTCGTACTGGTGGGTCGACAGGAATCCGGTGGCCGGGCTCGCCGACTCGGGGCGGCCTGCGTACGACAGCCGCGGCCGCGAAGGCAGCGCGTTCACCAGGTTCATCAGCGGCTCGAGCATGTACCGCCACGCGCCGCTGTTCTTCGGCTCCTCCTGCACCCAGACGACCTCTTTGAGGGCCGTGAAGGACTCGAGGAGCGCGCGCAGCTCCTCTTCGGGCAGGGGGTAGAGCTGCTCGAGGCGCGCCAGGTGCACCGTGAAGTCCTTCGACGCGTCGCGCTGCTTCGCGAGGTCGAAGTACACCTTGCCGCTCGCGAGCAGCAGGCGGGTCACCTCGCGCGTGTGCACGTCCACGTTCGGGTCGGGGATCAGCTTCTTGAAGGTGCCCTGCGTGAGCTCGTTCCACGAGCAGGTCGCCTCGGCGAGCCGCAGCAGCGACTTGGGCGTCATCACCACGAGCGGCTTGCGAATGGTCCGCAGCCCCTGCCGGCGCAGCAGGTGGAAGATCTGCGCGGCGGTGGTGGGGTAGCACACCTGCAGGTTGTCCTCGGCGGCCAGCTCGAGGAAGCGCTCGAGGCGCGCGGACGAGTGCTCGGGGCCGGCGCCCTCGTAGCCATGCGGCAGCAGCAGCACGAGGCCCGTCATGCGCTTCCACTTGTCCTCGCTCGAGGCGAGGAACTGGTCGATCAGCACCTGCGCGTTGTTCGCGAAGTCGCCGAACTGCGCCTCCCAGACGACGAGCGCGTCGGGGTAGTCGAGGCTGTAGCCGTACTCGAAGGCCATGCAGCCCATCTCGGACAGCGGGCTGTTCACCACCAGCCCCTTGCCCGGCCCGAAGGCGCCCAGCGGGAAGGCGCGCGCCCCGGTCTTCTGATCGTGCAGCACCGACTGGCGATGGGCGAAGGTGCCGCGCTCGGTGTCCTGCCCCGACACGCGCACGTTGAGCCCCTCGGTGAGCAGCGACGCGTAGGCCAGCATCTCTGCGGTGCCCCAGTTGATCAACGCGCGGTCGGCCAGCATCTCCTGGCGGGCCTGGATCACGCCCTTTTGCACGTTCGGGTGCAGCGTGAAGCCCTCGGGCGTCTTCGCGAGCGGCTCGAGCAGGGCCTTGAGGCGCTCGGCGGGCAGCCCGGTGACGACCTGCGGCGAGTCTCGGTCTGCGCCCCCGACGTACGTGCGCCAGACGCCCTGCAGGTGGCTCGGGTCCTTCACCAGGGTGCTGCCGGCGCCCTTCGACTTCGTGAACGCCTCGGTGAACTTCGCGAGCGCCGCGTCGGCGATCTGCTTCGCGTCGGCCTCGGTGAGCTGGCCCTGGGCGACGAGCTGCTTCGCGTAGATGGCCCGCGACGTCGGCTTCTGATCGACCACCTGGTACATCTTCGGCTGGGTGAAGCGGGGCTCGTCTCCCTCGTTGTGGCCGTACTTCCGGTAGCAGACCAGATCGATGACGACGTCGGTGTGGAAGGTCTGGCGGTACTCGGCGGCGAGCCGCATCACGTGCACGCAGGCCTCCACGTCGTCGCCGTTCACGTGGAAGATGGGGATGTCGAGCATCTGCGCCTGGCCGGTGCAGTAGAGCGGGGTGCGCCCCTGATCGGCCTCGGTCGTGTAGCCGATCTGGTTGTTGATGATGAGGTGCACGGTGCCGCCGGTGTCGTACGCCTCCAGCCCGCCGAGGTTGAGCGTCTCCGCGACGAGGCCCTGCCCGGCGAAGGCGGAGTCGCCGTGAATGACGAAGGGCACGATGGAGTGCCGCGCCGCGGGCCCTCCGCCCACGCGGTCCTGCTTGGCGCGCACGCGGCCCTCGACGACCGGGTGCACGAAGCCCAGGTGCGAGGGGTTGAAGGCCATCGTCAGGTGCAGGCGCTTGCCCGACCGGGTGACGAGATCGTTCGAGTACCCCATGTGGTACTTCACGTCGCCCCGGTTCAGGTACTTCGACGGGTCGGCGGGGCCGGCGATCTCGGCGAAGATCTCTTCGGCCGGCTTGCCCATGATGTTCGCGAGCACGTTGAGGCGGCCGCGGTGCGCCATGCCGAAGACGACCTCCTTCACCCCGAGCTCGCCGCCCAGCTCGAGGAACTCCTGGATCATCGCGAGCTGCACCTCGCCGCCCTCGGCCGAGAAGCGCTTCTGGCCCTGGAACTTGGTGTGGATCGTGTGCTCGAAGGCCTCGGCCTCGGCGAGCTTCTGGAGCATCTGCCGCTGCTCCTCGGGCGAGAACTCAGTGCGGTTCTCGCAGTGCTCCATGCGGCGCAGCAGCCAACGGCGGCGCTCCGAGTTGTAGAGGTGCGCGTACTCGACCCCGATGGTGCGGCAGTAGGTGTTGCGCATGCGCGCGAGCAGGCGCTTGAGGGGCACGCGCGAGTCGTCGAACGACAGGCTGGGATCGACCAGCGTGTCGAGCTCGGCCTGGGTGAAGTGGGTCGCCGAGACCATGCCCGCGTCGGCGATGTGCTCGAGGGGCGGCCGCGGAAACCCGAGCGGGTCGAGGGTCGCCGCGAGGTGCCCGCGCAGGCGGTGGCTGATCACCATCTGATCGACGCGGCCCTGCAGGGCATAGGCCTCGGCGCCGGCGGGAAGAGCGGCGTGTTTGCCGTTGGTCTGGCCGTTGCTCCGGGGGCGTGGCAGGGCGAGGCCGTCGATCACGAGGGGCTTGCCCTCGCGCGCGAGAGAGGTGAAGAGGTCGCGCCAGCTGGGCTCCACGCTGTTCGGGTCGGCGAGGTATCGGGCGTATTGGGCCTCGAGGAAGTCGATGTTGGCGCCAGTAAGGAAGGAATCGGTGACTGAAGGCATGCGACGGTCCTTTTATTCGGAGCGGCCGGGGCGCTCCATGATTCGTTGGGTCCTGGCCCTCACCCTGTCGCTCGGGGGCGCGGTGCTCGCAGACCCCCCGAAGTTCTCACAGGGTGGCTTTCTCTTCTCCGTCATGTACGGGCCGGGGTTCTGGAAGTTCGATCGGACCCTGCTGGCGAGCCAGGTTGGTGACGCCAACGCAGACCTCTTCATAACGGACGCCGTCACCGGCCACACCGTTTCGTTGCGGGCCGGCTACAACATCTTCGGGCACGCCAGCCTGGGAGTGGACTTCACGGCCACCGGTTGGGACATCACCAACGCGAACCGCGGCGGCGCGGGGTTCATCACCGGCTATGTGGCCTGGCACCCGCTCGAGCTGGTGTGGCTGAAGAAGCAGACCCGCCCCATCGGCCTCGACGCCTCGACCTTGTTCGGCGTCGGGTATGGCATCTGCGGCGAGCAGCGCGGCATGGACGGGCTGGTGCTGCAGTGGGGCGCGAACGTCGACTACTTCTTCGCGCGCTACTTCGGCGCGGGCGTCTTCGTGAAGGGCACCTTCATGCAGTGGGACAAGTTCTACATCGACTACAACAACCGGGACCTGCCCGGCGCCACCATCCCCACGCCGCGCGGTGCGGGCGGCTCCTTCTGGACGATGGGCATCGCCCTCACCTTCCGGGCTGGCGAGTGAAAAGCAGTCTGGAAATGCCGGCGATTCTGTCAGCGCGCTTGCCAGCCCGCAGAGAAGTCGAGGTGCGCTGAAGGCAGACAATGAAGGTGTCTTCTCTTCTGGAGGAACACCATGCTCAGCGTCGGCACTCGTGGTTCTGACGTCACCAGGCTCCAGCAGACCCTCGCGTCGCGTGGCTTCAACCCCGGCGGCGCCGATGGGATCTTCGGTGCGCGCACGCGCGCCGCAGTGCTGGCCTTCCAACGCTCACGGGGACTCTCGGCCGACGGCGTGGTCGGCCCCAACACGAGCCGCTCGCTCTTCGGCTCGAGCGATCGCAAGTACTACGACGGCGTCAGCGACTTCCGGCCGGGCGGCACGGGAAGCACCGGTGGCTCGGGTGGCGTGCGCTATGGCGGTGGCTGGGGCGGCTCGCAGGGGGTCTCTGACCGGGCCGTCGAGATCGCCCGCGGCATGGGCGTGCCGGTGACGAGCCGGAAGCGCGACTACGCGACGACCATCCGCGTCGGCTCCACCACCGGCTCCGATCACTACACGGGCAACACCAACGCCTACGCGGTGGACCTCGGAGTGTCGGGCTCGCGCGGCGACGACCTCGCCCGCCGCATCGCCGACGCGTACGGCATTCCCCGGTCGTCGATCGGCACCTACAACCGGCACACCATTCAGGTGGGTGACCGCCGGTACTCGGTTCAGCTGCTGTGGCGGGTGAGCGGCCACTACGACCACGTGCACCTGGGCGTGCGCCGCGTGAGCTGAGTCACCTTCGTCTTCGGGCTCCGGAGCGCGCGGCTCGAACCGCCACCGACGCATCACGCAGTGAGTCGAAGGTGATCGCAGTCATGCACCCCCGCGACCGCCCGTGCTAGCTGCGCACGCATGGCCCAACCGATCATCGAGACCCTGCTCCTGTTCGCGCTCCCCGCTTCCGGCAAGTCGGAGCTGCGCAAGTACCTCGCCGGCCTGACGCCCGAGCAGTGCCGCTCCGAGATGCACATGGGCGAGACGTTGCAGCTCGACGACTACCCGTACGTGCACTTCATGCACCGCATCGACGACGAGCTCGCGAAGCACGGGTGGAGGTACGCCTTCTACAAGGGCCCCTCGCGGCCGTTCCAGGACGAGTGGGAGTGGGCCGCCCTCATCGAGCTGCTCAACGAGGACTACGCCGACCTCGTGGCGGGTCGCCAGCACACGCCCCCGTCGGCCGCCGAGCTGTTGTTCGAGCGCCTCGACGCCGCGCACGCGAAGGTGGGCCTGCCGCAGCACCTGGGCGAGGTGCCACACCGCATCTACAAGCAGGTCGCGCAGGCGATGGAGGCCGAGTGCCGTGCCGATCTCGCCGCGCGCAACAAGCAGGCCGCGATGGACAAGACCGGCCGCACCATCGTCATCGAGGCCGCGCGGGGTGGCCCCAACGGCGCGGCGTTTCCCCTCACGCCGCCGGTCGGGTACGCGGCGACGTTCCAGCAGCTCTCCGAGGCGATCCTCGCGAAGGCGGCGGTCCTCTACATCCAGGTCGAGCCCGCCGAGTCGCGCCGCAAGAACATCGAGCGCGGGCGCCCCGACGGGCAGGGCTCCATCCTCCACCACTCGGTGCCGATGGAGGTGATGCTGAGCCAGTACGGCTGCGACGACATGGCGTACCTCACCTCGATCTCCGGCAAGCCGAACACCATCGCCGTCGAGCGGCTCTTCGAAGAGAAGGGCAACTGGCGCTCGCGCACCTTCCACCTGCCGGTGGCGATCTTCGACAACCGGAAGGATCTCACCACCTTCGTGCGGGAGGACCGCGCGAGCTGGAAGAGCAGCGACGTGCAGGCGATCCACTCCGAGCTCAAGCGGGCGATGGGCACGCTCGTCTCGCGCTGAGCGGTCAGCCGTCGGAGCCCTCCCGGGCCTCGAGTGACACCCGCCGCGTCACTCCGGCTTGAGGCCGTGCTTGCGCATCAGCCGGTAGAGCGAGATGCGATCGACCTCGGCCTCGACGGCGGCCTGCGACACCTTGCCCCCGTGACGCGCGAGCAGGGCGGTCAGGTAGTCGCGCTCGAAGCGCTCCACCGCGCGCTTGCGGGCCTCGACGAGGGGGCCGCGGGTGAAGTCAGCCCCACCGCCGGGCGTGGTGACGACGTTGCCGCGGCCAGGCGGCGCCTCGGGCGTCTCGAAGACGAGGCAGCGCTCGAGGTGGTTCCGCAGCTCGCGCACGTTGCCGGGCCAGGACGCGCTCTGCAGCTGCATGAGGAACTCGGGCGCGAACAGCCCGGGGTGGATGGTCTCCGTGGCGCCGAGCTCCTTGAGCAGCGACTTCGCGAGCTCGGGAATGTCTTCGGCGTGCTCTCTCAGCGAGGGCAGGGTGACGCGCACGACCGCGAGGCGGAAGTACAGATCCGAGCGGAACTTGCCCGCGTTGACGTCGGCGCGCAGGTCGCGGTGCGTCGCGGCGACGATGCGCACGTCGACGGGCGTCCACTGGTTCTGACCGAGGCGGCGCACCTGGCGGTCTTCGAGCACGCGCAACAGGCGCGGCTGCAGCTCGAGCGGCAGCTCACCGATCTCGTCGAGGAAGACGGTGCCGCTGCTGGCTTCCTCGAAGACCCCCACGCGCCTGGTGTTGGCGCCGGTGAAGGCGCCCTTCTCGTGCCCGAAGAGCTCGGCTTCGAGCAGCGTCGGCGGCAGCGCCCCGCAGTCCACCACGAGGAAGGGGCCGTCCCGCCTCGCGCCCGCAGCGTGCAGGGCCTGCGCCGCGCGTGACTTGCCGGTGCCGGTCTCGCCCTCGAGCAGCACGGTCGCGTCGGTCTTCGCGGCCTTCTCGAGCACCATGAAGGCCTGGCGGAGCGCCGGCGCAGAGCCGCGCAGCGTGCCGAAGCTGGGCTCCTGGCTCAACGGCAGCGCGCTCACCTTCTCGTCGAGCTCGAAGCGCAGCCGGCTGTTGCCCACCTGCAGCAGGGAGCCGTGCTTGAGGTAGCCCTCCTTCACCCGCACGCCGTCGATGGCGGTGCCGTTGGTGCTGCCCAGGTCCTTCACGCCCGCGCGCTGGCCCTCGATGAAGACCTCGCAGTGGAAGCGCGACACCGTCGGGTCCGACAGCTGCACCTCGGCGCCGGCGTGCGTGCCCACCTGGCAGCGTCCGGTGAGGCACTCCGAGACCGCCTGGTCGGTCTCGTTGATGAGGCGGAAGCGGCGCACGGTGGGCGCGAGCCGGTAGCCTGAGGCTGGGGCGACCTTGATGGTCTCGTCGGCCTGCGCATGAGGTGGCACGACAGGGCGGTCGGGGGGAGCCATGGGCCCACGTCCTCCCACGCCGTGGAGGCCGCGCGCAACGGGCGTCGTGTGCTGGCGGCCGCCATACTCTGCGGACGGGCCGGATGGGTCGAGCTGGACGACGCGGAAGACCACCCTCGACGACGGCTCGTTCGAGAGAGACTTCCCGGCCGGCCGCAGGACCCCCGAAGACGTCCGCGTGCTCGAGGCCGTGGCGACCGCGAAGCCGTGAAGCCGCGCGTTCTTCGTTTGCGGCGCGGGCCCGCCGGGCTAGGGAGCGCGCCCATGCTCCTCAAGGACAAGAAGCTGCTGATCACCGGCGTCTTGACTCCGCAGTCCATCGCGTACGGCGTCGCCGAGCTCGCGCTGAAGGAGGGCGCCGAGGTGATCCTCACCTCGTTCGGCCGCCCGATGTCGCTCACCCAGCGCACCGCGAAGAAGCTGGCCGCCACGCCGCCCGAGGTGCTCGAGCTCGACGTCACCAACCCCGAGCACTTCCCGAAGCTGACCGAGCAGCTCAAGGCGAAGTGGGGGAGGGTGGACGGCGTGCTGCACGCGATCGCGTTCGCGCCCGAAGACGCGCTCGGTGGCCGCTTCCTCACCACGCCGTGGGACTCGGTGCAGCAGGCGTTCCGCGTCTCGACCTTCTCGCTCAAGGAGCTCGCCGCCGCGGTCGCGCCGCTGATGACGAACGGCGGCAGCATCGTCACCCTCGACTTCGACAACTCCACCCAGGCCTGGCCGCTCTACGACTGGATGGGCGTGTGCAAGGCCGGCCTCGTCGCCACCGTTCGCTACCTCGCCCGCGATCTCGGCCCGAAGGGCATTCGCGTCAACGCGCTCGCCGCGGGTCCCATCGCCACCATCGCCGCCAAGGGCATTCCCGGCTTCAAGCACCTCGAGAACAAGTGGGGCAGCCAGGCGCCGCTGGGCTGGGACGCGCGCAGCGACGCCGCGAGCGACGCCGTGGCCCGCACTGCCTGCGCGCTCCTCTCTGACTGGATGCCGAAGACGACGGGCGAGCAGATCCGCGTCGACGGTGGCTTCCACGCCCTCGGCGCCGAGCCCATCACGCTCTCGCCTGAGCCGGCCGACGCGCCGAAGCCGGCCTGAGCGCTGCCGTCGCGGGCCCTCTCTGGCGTAGGCTTGGGCCGAATGGTGAACGAGCTCCCCAGCGCGGTTCCCCACTTGAGGCTCGGGAGCGCCGGGCCCGTGCTCGTGTCGGTGTTCGGCAACTGGCCCAACGGCCCGATGCTGCGGGCGATTCGGCGCGCGCAGCTCGAGCTGTCGAAGGAGCATCGGCGGGTGCTCAGCCTCACCATCATTCCCGACGTTCAACAGCTCCCCACCATCGGGCACCAGCAGCCGGCTGAGCGCGAAGGCGCGCTGGCGCAGTCGGCCGCCATCGCCACGGAGGTCGAGCGCGTCACCGCAGGCTCCGCGATGGTCATTCACCCGCGCGGCGTCATCGGCGTCATGGTGCGCACCTTCATGGCGACCCTCAGCGTCATGTCTCGCAGCACCATGCCCCTGAAGACCTTCCGCACCGTCGAGGAGGCCGAGGCGTGGTTCGCGACCCTCCCCGACGCGCCGAAGCTGAGCCCGGGCCTCTCACGCGCGGTGACGAGCTGGCTCGCCGCCCAGCCGAGCGCTCGCGCAGGCTGATCGACTCGACCTCACGCGCGGTCGCTTCACGCGAGGGCAAGGGAGCTCGCGCGCAGCCGAGATGAGCCGCAGAAACACTTGAAACAACTCGAGAAGCGCCCTCCGCTTGCCTTTGTCGGGGAATGTAGGCAGATGCCCACCAGCTCTCTCCGGTTGGCGTGCTCATGAAATTCTCCGTTCGAGTCGAAGCGCTGGTCCTCGTCCTGTTCCTCGGAGGCTGTGACTGCGGCAAGGCAGGGACGCGCTGCACGGTCTCGAACGACTGCCCGGACGGGCGCACGCCGCATTGCGCGCCTGCGCTGCAGACCTGCGTCGAGTGCCTCAACGACGACCAGTGCGCGACGGGCTTCGTCTGCAACGCGACGGGCTCCTGTGAGGCGGCCTGCCGCGACGAGCGCGGGCGCTGCGAGCTCGGCTCTTACTGCAAGGCGGGCGAGGCCTGCGTGGAGTGCACCACCGACGCGCAGTGCGGTCCCGGTCGCCTCTGCCAGAACAACGCGTGCGTGCCCGGCTGCTCGGCCGCGCACCCGGTCTGTCCCTCGGGCCTCATGTGCGACGCGACCCAGGGCCGCTGCGTCACCTGCACCACCAACGCGCAGTGCACGATGCCGGGCCTGCCCGTCTGCAACCCGGCGACGAACACCTGCGTCGGCTGCGTGACGAACGGCGACTGCACCACACCGGGCAAGCCCTTCTGCGACCCGACGACGAAGACGTGCGTGAGCTGCGTGATGGACTCGCAGTGCCCGCGCGGCCAGGTCTGTCAGGCGAACGTCTGCGTGAACGGCTGCACCCCGAGCCAGCCGTGCCCTGTGGGGCAGGTGTGCAGCGCGAGCGGCCAGTGCGTGCAGTGCACGTCCGATCTCCAGTGCTCGGGCGCCACTGCGAAGTGTGACGTCGCCTCGAACCGCTGCGTCGCGTGTCTGCCCGGCCCCAACGACACCTGTCCCATGGGCCAGTACTGCCGCGCGGACTTCACCTGTGAGCGGGGATGCAAGACGGGCGCGGACTGTCCCTCGGGCCAGTGCCTGCCCAGCCGCTCGTGCGCGATGTGCACGCAGGACTCGCAGTGCGCCGCCGGCAACGTCTGCATCAACGGCACCTGTACGCCGGCCTGCAGCGCGACGAACCCCTGCGGCTCGGGCCGCGACTGCTGCAACGGCCGCTGTGTCGACCCGCAGACCGACGCGAGCAACTGCGGCGCCTGCGGCACCACGTGCGGCACGAGCGGAGCCTGCTGCCGGGGCCAGTGCAAGGCGCTCAACACGACCAGCGACTGCGGCGCGTGTGGCGTCACCTGCGGCGCGAACTCGGCCTGCTGCAACAACGCCTGCACGCCGTCGAACACTCTGGCCAACTGCGGCGGCTGCGGGATCGTCTGCGGGCCCGACCAGTTCTGTGACGGCTCCCAGTGCCGCAACCAGACGTTCCCCGAGTTCTGTGCGAACCGGAGCGTCTACGCCATCTACGACGGGCGCACGCTCGACGACGCCGCCACCAACGTGCTGGCGAGCACCATTCGCGCGAACTGCTCGCCGCTGACGACCATCCAGTACGGGCCGCAGACGAACGCGACGTGGGTCGATCAGACGACCGGGGCCCTGCTGCTCGGCGGCGGCTCGACGGTGGTGACGGCCGGAGGCCCCTTCCCCAACAAGCCGGTGCAGTGGCTCGAGCGCACGCGACAGGTGACGAAGGTCTTCTTCGCGACCAACGGCCTCGACACGTTCTATTTCCGGAAGCGTGCCGACAACTCGAACGTCGTGACCTTCCCGCAGGCGCAGTGCAGCCCCAACCGTGACGTCTTCATCGTCGAGCTCGCGACCGATCCGACGAGCGGCACGCTGGCGCTCATCAGCTACGGCCTCTGCTCGGGCGGCTACGGCACGCAGACGGGCGCCTGGTACTGGGCCAACGTGATGCTGCCCAACCGGGCCAGCTACCCTGACAGCTGGTACATCTACGAGTGGCTCGACACGAACCTGAACACCCAGCCGGACATGGGGGACACGTTCACGCTTCGCGGCAGCGGCCGGTGACGAGCCTGAAGTCGCTGGATTGACTGGCACTTCCGAGGTCGGCTGCACGTCGGCCCCGGGTCGTGGGTCACCGGAGCGCCATGGTGACCTTCGTCATCCTCGCCGCCGGGTTGGGCCTGTTCCTCTTCCTCCGCCGGGGCCGTCGTGCCTTCTCGTTATCGGTGCGCGCGGGTGAGGTGACGGTGGTGAGCGGCTGGCTGCCGGGGCCGATGCTGGCGGACTACCGCAGCGCCCTTCGCGACGTGCCGCGCGGCTCCGTCGAGGGGCACTTCGAGGAGAACGGTCTGCGGGTGACCGTCTCGGACAGCATCGACGAGTACGTCGAGCAGCGGCTGCGCAACATCGCGCGGCTGTACCCGCTGTCGGCGTTCCGCGCGTCGCGCACCGCCGAGGGCCGCGTGCTCAAGGCCACTGCTGCCGCGGGGCTGTGGTCGATCTTCGCGTCGCGCGACTGACTACGGCCCGCAGTCTGCCGGCGTGACGTCGATCGTCGTCACGTGGTTCCGGTCCCTGTCTGCATAGGCGTAGCGCAGCACCACGCCCTTCCGGAGGAAGCCATCGCGGGTCTCCGGTCTCGTGCAGGCGGCGTTCGTGATGAGCGGTTGCATCTTCGAGTTGAAGACCGCGACGTCGAGGTCTCCGGCCCCGTGGTTCACGAGGCGGTAGTTGTAGACGAACGTGCCCTCGAGGCCCGTGGCGCTCACGAACTCGGTGTCCTTGTCCAACATCATCGGGAGCGTCTTGTTGACCTCCGAGGCGACTCCAGAGAGGAACCGCGCCGAAGTCGGGCCTGGCTTGCTGAAGAGCCCCCTGGTGGCGAACCACGTCAGCCCGAACGCAGCGATGCCAGCCAGCAGCGCGACGACCTTCTTCCCATCCATTGCGAGCCCCCGCTCACTGCCGTTTCAGGCACCATAGCCCGAGTCGCCCGACGCGACGGCGAGCCGCGAGGCATGAGCAACCGTGAACGGCGCGAGCACTCACGCCTCTGCGCACGAAATGCGGCACGAGACACGGCGGTCGGGGCTCGTATCGTGTCCGAATGACGCGCCTCCTCTTTGCGCTGGTGTGGTGTCTGGC
The DNA here is from genome assembly GCA_016793095.1 of Myxococcaceae bacterium. Classification (GTDB taxonomy): domain Bacteria; phylum Myxococcota; class Myxococcia; order Myxococcales; family Myxococcaceae; genus Xiheimicrobium. The sequence goes on from JAEUJQ010000024.1 coordinate 93,151, forward strand.
GGTCCCCTCGCTCGCGCAGAAGAAGAGCCCCGCGCCTGCCCCGCTCGCTGACGTCTTCACCGAGCCGGCGATGACGAAAGAGGCCCTGCTGCAGTTCATCCCTCGCGAGCTCGAGGGCATCTTCAAGCAGTTGGACCCGGCGAAGGCGCGCGTCTTGAAGGACGATCTCGAAGCGCTCGAGCGCTCGCTGCCCGATCCGAAGGCCCGGCTCACCTACGGCACGCTGCTCGCCGGGTTGCTCGACGGGCTCGGCTACAACGAGGTCGCGCGGGTCTACAACGGCTGGGCGGTGTTGCAGCACCCCGACTCGACGTCGGCGATCATCAACGTGGGCGCGCTCAACTGCTTCCCGCCCATCATCCGCCTCGGCATCGAGCTCGATCCGAAGAGCCCGATCCCGCACGTGAACCTCGCCAGCTGCGCGATGTCGCTCCAGCGGTGGGACGTGGCGAAGACCGAGTACGAGAAGGCCCTCGCGCTCGACCCGAACCACCGGCCAGCGCTGCTCGGCATGGGCCAGTGGTGGCTGCACGTGCCCGACCTGGGCCAGGCGATTCCGTACTTCGTGAAGGCGAACGGGTTGATGGGGCAGAAGTTCGTGAGCGAGGTCACGGACGAGAAGGGCAAGCCCGTGCCTCCGACGAGGCCCGTCGAGCCCGACGGCAACAACCGCTTCGGCGGTGGACCGGACGGAGCTGGCGGCGACGAGGGCGGCGCTGCGCGCGTCACGAAGAACCGCCTCGAGCTCCCGCCGCTGCCGAAGTGGGGCTCGCCTGACGCCTTCATCCTCTCGGGGAAGAGCCGGCAGCCGCTCGCGCGCTTCTATGGCGAGAAGATGGGCGGGGGCCTCAAGTTCGCCGCGCAGATGCTCAAGGACAACCCGCTCTCGAGGATGAACGCCGAGCGCAAGCGCCTCAAAGGCCTCTCGAAGGACGAGCAGGACGCGGCGATGGTGGAGGCGAGCTTCAAGGTGAAGTGGGAAGACTCCGCGCCCGGCCGGGGCATCGCGCTCAACTACGCGTGGGCCGACCGGAAGCTCGATGACGCGAACAAGGACTTCGAGAAGGCGACCGAGGAGTACAAGAAGATCGGCGACCAGCTCACGCAGATCGCCGAGACCCGCAACAAGCAGCTCGAGGCGATGTGCCCCGCGAACATGGGGTTCCAGCAGTTGAACGAGTGCATCAAGGGCGCCGAGAAGTCGGTGATCGCCTCGTGCAAGCAGTCGATGGTGCTCAACGCGAAGTTCTTCGTCACCTACCGGGACGCGTACCGGCGCTGGTACGACGCGGTGAAGCCGGTGCTCGAGGAGCTGTTCCGCGTGCAGGGCCTGTGGATTCGCCAGATCGGAGACAAGGAGGTCTGGCAGACGAACGTGCTCATGCTCGAGACGTACGTCTTCACCCCGCTGGCGATGAAGATGGTCGAGGAGGACGTGATGCGCCTCGCGCTCGCCGCGGTCGGCATGAGCGCGTTCGGGCGGTCCGCCGAGGTGTGCCCCAAAGAGCCTCCGGCCGAGCGCGAAGACGACGCGGCCGCTGAGCCGCCGGAGGTGCCCAGGCCCGATCAGAAGTGCCCGCTGCCGAAGGACGGTGTGAAGATCCCTCCGTTCGATCTGCCCGGCCTCAAGATCCCCTTCTCGTTCATCGTGAAGTGCACCGAGGCCGAGTTCCGCCTCTCGACCGGCATCAGCAAGGGGGCGAACGGCGGGGCGAGCGCGGTGCTGTCGGTGAAGCACCGGTTCGGCACCGACAAGTCCACCACCGTCTACGTCGGCGTCGAGGCGGGGCTGAAGAAGGAAGGACCGCTCGCGACCGAGGTGGGCGTGAAGGGCGAGCTCGGCGTGTCGATCACGTTCGACAGGAACGCGCAGCTCACCGACGTGGGCGGTCGGGCCGGCGTGTCAGAGAGCATCAGCCTGCCCGAGGGCGCCGCGCGGGCGAGCGCCGGCGTCACCGCCACCATCGAGAAGGGCGCGCCCAGCGTCACTTTCAAGCCCTCGGCCGGTACGAAGATCCCCGGGCTGTAGGCGATGGACCGGGGCGTCACCGGCCGAGCTGACGAAAGAGCTCGTTGGCCGCGAGCGAGAGTCCGGGCAGCCCCGCCGCCTCGAGCTGACCCGCGCGCCGGGTCCGTCGTGAGGTGACGACGAAGACCTCCCGCTCCTCCGGAAACGCGAGCCAGACCGTCTTCACGCCGTGCGACAGGTACCACCGCGCCTTCGCGAGGAGCGTCGCCTCGTCTTCGTCCTCTCCGGCGACCTCGACGGCGAGCACTGGAGGCGCGCGCCGGAAGCGGCCGCGGTGAGGCCCGACATCCGCCCGCCGCCAGACCGCGACGTCGGCCGCTCGTACCTCGCCGTCGAGGATCATGCCGGCTTCGTTCCCGGCGACGATGAACTCGGGGTGCGCAACTGACCAGTTACCAAGCAACCGGACTGCTTCGGCGGACACGTCCTGCTGGTAGTCGGCACAATGCGGCATGTAGAGGAGCGTCCCACCGACGTACTCCAGCCGGCCCTCGACGCGCGGCCACGTCCCGGGCTGCTCAGGTCGAAAACCGCGTGGAGCCGTCAACCGAAGGGGAAAGCGCACGAAGCTGCGGTCAAGGGTGACCGGGGTCGCTTCCGAGACGAAGTGAACCTGATGCATCGCCGCGAGTGTCCCCGGGCACGAGCGACGCGTCAAACGGCTACGCCACGGCGGTCGAGAACGTCGGCTCGATGCCCGACTTGTCGGCCTTCACGTCGAAGGTCGCCAGGCCGCCGTTCTTCAGCGCGCCGAACAACAGCGCCTCGGCGAGCTGCTTCTTGATCGCCTGATCGACGAGCCG
>JAEUJQ010000025.1 GCA_016793095.1 Myxococcaceae bacterium
GTCACCTTCGGGCGAAGGGCCGCGTGGGGCGCGAGGACGCCATGAAAACTGGTGAGGTGGGCGTTGGGCGGAGGGACGAGGGCGACGAGGCGGCGGACGAGGGCGGCGGCGGTGAGGGTGAAGGAGACTCCCTTCTTCGGCCCCATCACCCACAGCGTCGGCGGATTGCGCAGGGGGGCCACGTCAGGGCTCGCGGGCGCCGCAGGAGGGGAAGAGGGCGGGACTGACCTCGGCGTGCTCCAGCGCGAGGGCGACGAGCGCCCGCACCAACAGCGGGGGCCGCAGCGTGGCCGCGAGGCGGGTGGCGCGCGCCGCCTGCCCGAGCGCCAGCGCGGTCTCGACGAGGCGCCCCGTGACCTCGTCTCGCGCGCGCCCGTCGAGCCGATCCCGCTCCCTCTCCAGCAGGTCGAGGTGCGACGGCTCGCGGCACAAGGAGACGGCGATGAGCAGGAACCTCGGGCGCCCGGCGGCGAACTCCACGGCGCGCGCGCACTCGCCTGCTTGCGCCCAGCCCTCGACGAGGAGCTCGTCGCGATCGTCCTCATGGAGCCTCGCTGCCTCCTGCTCCGCCAGGCGCATCCAGGCTTCCGTCTCCCGCGGGTCGCTCGCGCGGCGCACCCTCGCCAGGGTCACCCAGGTCCACGCGCGCGTGTGGGGCTCGTCGATCTGCTGGGCCGCCGCCGCGCTGTCTGCCCACCGCGCGTCGTCCCCGAGCGAGGCCAAATGCGCCAGCGCCTGGGCCCGCTCGAACGGGAGCTGGCCGGCGAGGAGCGCGTCGACCTCGGCCGTCATCCCATGGCGCGCGAGCGCGCGCACGGCGGTGGAGAGGCCGCCGAGCGTGCCCCCCAGCTCTTCTCTGGCGCGGGCGGCGTCGCCGACGAGGAAAGCGGCCGCCGCCACGCGCGCGTCGCGCCCCGGGAGGGCCAGGCGACGGAGCGCCACCCGCGCCTGCTCCGTGGCCCCCACCTTGCGGGCGAGCTCCGCGGCCGGGAGCGCCGACCACTCGTCGAGAGCGCCCAGCGCTCGCTCGAGCCACTCCTTCGCCTGCCGGGACTCACCGCGGCCGTGAAGCAGGGCCGCGCCATCCAGCCACGGCGCCCGCGCGCCCGCCGCCTCGGCTTCGTTCCGCGCTCGGCTTTGGCGCCCAGCGCGGAGGTACCCCAGGCTGGCCGCGCGGCGGACCTCGAGGGTCTCCCGGCTGCGCTGGCCCCATTCCCCGGCGGCGGCCCGGGTGATCGCCTCGACCAGGGCCACGTCTCCGGCTTCGGCTGCGGCGCGGGCGACGACCTCGAAGGCGAGCGGCCAGCTCGGCTGCGCGTCCGCCGCCTGCAGCAGCGCCCAGGCGCGCGTCGGCGCTCCAGCCTCCGCCATCGCCACGGCCACCTCCTGCCGCGCGGCAGGCTCGGCCAGCGCCGCGGCGCACTCGAGCAGCGGGACGGCTCGTGCCGGCCGGACCGCCGTGCAGGCGCTGAGCACCACGACCACTCCAGCCCACACGGCTCGCGCCAACGACCTCGGCATTCCTGAAGAACCCCCGGGCCCGCTCGCGAGTGCAAGCCGGCCGTGGTCCGCGTCCAAAGGGCCGAATTTCTGTCCGTCGAGCCGGTGCCCGACGTATTGGTCGGCCATGCGCCTCATCGCCTCCCTTGCTGCCCTCGTGACGTTCGTCGGCTGCGCCACTACCGCCCCCGCCCAGGCGCCTGCTCCGCGCTTCGAGGCGACGGAGGTCGAACTCACCGTGAAGGAAGTCGACGCCGACCTGGTGACGCAGCTCCAGGCCGCGTTCCTCAAGGTGGCCGAGCTCAAGAGCGCGCAGCTCAAGAGCCACACCGGCCGCACCGCGATCTTCACCCTCATGTTCCCCGGCGACGTGGGCGATCTGCCGAAGTCGCTGGCCACCGTCCCGGCGCCCGGGCTCAAGTTCGTCAGCAGCAAGCACCAGTTCGAGTACGGCGCGTTCGACAACCAGCCGCCCACCATCGCCTTCCTCCACCCGCAGCCCGAGCAGACGCTCAACGCCAAGGAGCAGTTCGTCACCGTCGAGGTGCCCGACAAGGACATCGCCAGCGTGAGCATCGGCGGCAAGAGCGCCCCGCTCTACAAGGGCGGCGTGTACCGCCTGAAGCTCGAGCTCGCCGAGGGGCGCCAGGAGCTGGTCGCCGTCGCCAAGGACAAGGCGGGCAACGAGTCGAGCGCCCGCGTCGCCGTCGTCGTCGACACCACCGCGCCGGCGATCCAGGCGCAGATCAAGCTGGTGGTGGAAGGGCACGTCGACGCGGGAAGCTCGGTGCTGATCAACGGCCTCGAGGTGCCCGTCGATGGCAGCGGCAACTACCGCGCGGAGGTCCCGGTGCGGAAGGGGCAGCGCTCGGTGGAGATCGTCGCCATCGATCCGTCGGGCAACAAGTCGGTGCAGGTGAAGACCCTCGGCGAGTGAGCCCCTCCCTCGCGCAACCCGCGAGATCGACGCCGGAATTCGCGCGGGCCATGCAGTTCAAAACGGCTTGAACTATATGAACGCCGCATGGACACCTTCGCGGCCTTCAAGCCCTTCCTGACGCAGGTCGAGACCGAGATCGTCGCGCAGCTCGGCGGAGAGACGCCGAAGCCGGAAGACACGCTGGTGGCGGCGGCGCGGCACCTCTGCCTCAAGGCGGGCAAGCGGGCGCGGCCGATGCTGGTGAAGATCTTCGGCGACACGCTCGGCGTGCCGGAGCACAAGCTCCTGGTGCCGGCGGTGGCGGCCGAGCTGATCCACGCCAGCTCGCTGCTCCACGACGACGTGGTGGACAACGGCATGTTCCGCCGCGGCAAGCCGACGGTGAACGCGCGCTGGGGCAACATCGTGGCGGTGATGTCGGGCGACCTGCTGCTCTCGGGCGCGCTGCTGGAGCTCTCGAAGTTCGACGGGCGCCTCGCCCAGGCGGCGCTGTCGGTGGTGGCCGAGATGACGCGCGCGGCGATCGACGAGGTGCAGGCGCGCGGCAACCTCGAGCTGACCCTCGACGGGCTCAAGGCCATCGGCGAAGGCAAGACGGGCTCGCTCTTCGGCTTCTGCGGCGTGGCGGCGGCGCTGGTGGGCGGCGACGAAGAGGCGGTGCGGCGCTTCGACGCCTTCGGCCGGCGCATCGGGGTGGCCTTCCAGATGGCCGACGACATCCGCGACATCTCGGGCACCGACGAGGGCAAGCCCCAGTACGCCGATCTCCAGTCGCGCACGCCGAACCTGCCGGTGATCCTCGCGGTGCAGCGAGACCCGCGGCTCAAGAAGCGCATCGCCGAGGCCTGGGGGTGGACCGCGCTCACCCAGGACAAGGTCAAGGAACTGGGCACCGCGGTGCTGGTGACGGGCGCGCTCGACGACGCCACCGCGCTGATGAACCAGGAGATCGACGCCGCGGTGGACGCGCTCGGCGCCTACGCCCAGCGCGAGTCGGGCGCCAACCTGGTGATGTGGGCCCGCACCATCGCCCGCGGCATCGCGCTGAAGGGCGCCGCATGAAGGGCTACCTCTGGCAGGCGGTCGCCAACGAGCCGCACCCCACCAGGCTCCACCAGTGGGAGAACGTGGCCATCGACGCGGTGGGCAACGTGATCGAGTTCTGGGGCTTCAAGCGCAACCAGGGCCGGGTGTGGGCGCTGCTCTACCTGCGCGACGTGGCGCTCACCGCCGCCGAGATCGAGAAGGAGCTCGAGCTCAGCAAGGGCGGGGTGTCGATGCTGCTCCGCGATCTCGAGCGCTGGGCGGTGGTGCTCCGCGTGCGCACCCCCGGCGACTCGGCGTGGCGGTACAAGGCCGAGACCGATCTGCTCCACATGGCCCGCCGGGTGATCGAAGAGCGCGAGTTCTCGTTCATCGCCCGCATCCGCGCCGATCTCGAGGAAGCCCGAAAGCTCGCCATCGCCGAGGGCCACGTGAGCCGCGCGCAGATCGCCCGCCTCACGAAGATGGAGACCCTCGCCGAGGCCACCGAGAAGGCCCTCAAGCTCTTCCTCAAGACCTCCCGCCTCGACGTGGGCGGCATGTTCGACGTCTTCAAGGGCGACCAGGGCGAGTGACAGCGCCCGGCCCTCGTCGTTAGACAGGCCGCCATGGACGCACACCACGACATCGTCATGAACGCCCGCGCCAAGGCCGGCGAGGGCACGCGGTTCTACTTCGGCTACTCCACCATCCTCGACCGGGCGGCCTTCGAGGAATGGCGCGGGCAGCACGGTTACGACTTCTTCGAGCTCCCCACCGGCCAGGCTGGCGAGGCGAAGGATCTGACCCTGATCTACGACTTCGCCTCGCGCTGGTGGGGCGGGCGCGTCGCCGGGCTGAAGGACGCGCCGGGTCAGGCCGTGCCCGGCCTGGTCTTCGAGATCTCCGAGAAGGACTGGCCGATCATTCAGCACAAGGAGGGCGTGGTGACCGGCATGTGCGTCGAGCGCCCGGTGCGCGTGCAGCTCGCCGACGGCCGCGAGCTCGACGCGGTCGCCTTCACCACCAACCCGCAGCGCGCCACCAGCGACGGCCCGGTGAGCGCGCGCTTCGTCGAGGCCCTGGTGCGCGGCGCGACGGCGGCGAAGCTCCCGGCGGACTGGATCGCCCGCCTCCCGGCGCTCGCCCGCTGACCCTCAGCTCTTCTTCTTCGGCTCGTCGATCGGCGCCAGCCAGATCACCCCCAGCGGCGGGAGCCGCAGCTCGAGGCTCCCCGGCTGGCCGTCCCACGGGCGCGCCTCGGCCTTGCGCGGCTCGTTGATCACGTTCGAGCCGCCGAACTCCGCGGCGTCGGTGTTGAGGATCTCCGCCCACCAGCCGCCCGCGGGCACGCCCACGCGCCAGTCGCGCACCGCCGGCGAGAGGTTGGCCACACAGACGATCTCCCGCCACGCGTTCCGACCGCGCCGCACGAAGAGGTAGACGTTGTCGTTGGCCGCGTCGGCCTGGATCCACTGAAAGCCGAGGTGCCAGAAGTCGGTCTCGTGGAGCGCGCCTTCCTGCCGGTAGAGCGCGTTGAGCCGGCCCAGCAGCTTCAGCAGCCCCGCGTGGCGGGGAACCTGGGCGAGGTGCCAGTCGACCGAGGTGTCGTGGTTCCACTCGCTCCACTGGCCGAGCTCCCCGCCCATGAAGAGCAGCTTCTTGCCGGGGTGGGCCCACATCCACGCGTAGAGGGCGCGGAGGTTGGCGAACTTCTGCCACTCGTCGCCGGGCATCTTGTTGAGCAGTGAGCCCTTGCCGTGCACCACCTCGTCGTGGCTCAGCGGCAGCACGAAGTTCTCGCTGTAGGCGTAGACGAGCCCGAAGGTGAGCTGGTGGTGGTGGTGCTGGCGGTAGACCGGGTCCTTCTCGAAGTACTTCAGGGTGTCGTGCATGCACCCCATGTTCCACTTGTGGGTGAAGCCGAGGCCGCCCTCGTGGGTGGGCCGGGAGACCCGTGGCCACGAGGTCGATTCCTCGGCCATCACGTGCACGTCGGGGAAGAGCGCGTGCACCGTGTCGTTGAGCTCGCGGAGGAAGCCGATCGCCTCCTCGTTCTCGCGCCCGCCCCACTGGTTGGGCACCCACTCGCCTTCCTGGCGCGAGTAGTCGAGGTAGAGCATCGAGGCCACCGCGTCTACCCGCAGGCCGTCCACGTGGTACTGCTCGAGCCAGAAGAGCGCGTTGGCCACGAGGAAGTTGCGCACCTCGTTGCGCCCGAAGTTGAAGATCAAAGAAGAAGAAGAACAAAGCGGGAAACGGGGAGGCCGGTCAAGACGCTTGAGGAGAGGTGCTGGTGTCCGCCGGCGGTCGAGGGCGGCTGCACGAGGGGCAGAGCGAGGGCGAACGGGCGCTCGAGACGGAGAAGTGCCA
>JAEUJQ010000058.1 GCA_016793095.1 Myxococcaceae bacterium
CCCAACGCCCGGCGGCGACCCGACACCTCGCGCGACCAGGAGGGCTCGCCGCGAGAACGAGCTCAACCACCGTCCGCGTGGTCAACGTTGTTCTCGCGGTTCGGATGTCCCCCGACGACATCGCTCCCAACGCCCGGCGGCGACCCGACACCTCGCGCGACCAGGAGGGCTCGCCGCGAGAACGAGCTCAACCACCGTCCGCGAGGTCAACGTTGTTCTCGCGGTTCGGATGTCCCCCGACGACATCGCCCCAAACGCCCGGCGGCGACCCCACACCTCGCGCGACCAGGAGGCTCGCCGCGAGAACGAGTTCAACCACCGTCCGCGTGGTCAACGTTGTTCTCGCGGTTCGGATGTCCTCCGACGACATCGCCCCAAACGCCCGGCGGCGACCCCACACCTCGCGCGACCCGGAGGCTCGCTGCGAGAACAAGCTCAACCACCGTCCCTGGGGTCAACGACGTTCTCGGGTGCGCAGACCTCGTCCAGTCCGCGCCACCCGGCGCCCCAGACGCCACCCGGAGCCCACGAGAACAAGTTCAACCACCGTCCGCGGCGTATACGTAGTTCTAGCGGTTCGGATGTCCCCAGACGACTTCGCTCCCAACGCCCGGCGGCGACCCGACACCTCGCGCGACCAGGAGGGCTCGCCGCGAGAACAAGCTCAACCACCGTGGCGCGGACTGGACGAGGTCTGCGCACCCGAGAACAACGTTGACGCCACGGACCCGGCGCCCCCGCAGACGCCACCCGGAGCCCCACGAGAACGAGTTCAACCACCGTCCGCGTGGTCAACGTTGTTCTCGCGTCGGTTGGCCCAGCCGGCACGCAACGCCCCGCAGCCACGCAACGCCCGGTGATCGCCACCGAACCAGCCGCCCGCGTGGTCATCGTCGTTCTCGCGGTTCGGATGCCCGACCCGGATGACCGGAGGGTCAGAGCTGGGTCAGCGGCCCGCAGCCGGGGTCGTCGCCGATACCCGCGATGGGCACCCCCATCAGGTTCGCGACCGACGTCAGCAGCTTGTCGTTGTGCGTGCCCGCGGGCACCCGCACGAGCCGCCCGGTCCTCAGCTGCCCTTGTGCGCTCCCGAACAGCACCACCGGAATGCGCTCGATGTCGTGGTGCTCGCCGAAGTGCGAGATGCCCACGACGAGCGTGTTGTCCAGCATGGTGCCGCTCCCCTCCGGCGTCTGCTTCAGGCGCTGCACGAACGCCCCGAGCTGCGCCCAGTCCCATTGGTGCGCGCGGATGTAGTCCGTGCGCCGCTGCCCAGCGAGGTGGTGCACCTCATCGTGAATCGAGCTGTCCACCTGCACCCCCGCCCACTGGTACGGCCAGTGGTAGCCCGACGAGCCCCAGCACAGCCCAGCGACCTGAACCCGGTCACAGGCGAAGCCCGCGAAGACGAGGTCCAGGTGCGCCGCCGCCCGGCCGGGCATCGAGGCGTCACCGTACGCGTTCGTGGGAACGCGGCAGCTGCTCGGCGGGGGCGTCGAGTCGAGGTCCGCCTGTACGCTGCGCTCGGCCCGTCGAATCGAGTCCTCGTGAACGTCCAGCTTCAGCCGCTCGATGCCCACCAGCTCCCGCCTCAACCTCCCCAGATCCGCCGTCACTCCGTCGAGCAGCGATTTCCGAAGCGCGAGCCTCCTGAGCCGGTTCGCGCGCACCGCCGGATCCTCTCCGGCTGGCGGCGTGAAGCCACCGAACAGCCGCGACCAGGCCTGGTCGGGGTACACCGTCGGCGCCTTGAAGCGGTTGGGGCCCAACGCGAAGGGCTGCTCGCGCATGCTGTCGCGAAAACGGTCCGCCACGAGCAGCTCGATGCTGTTCCGCCCAAGTTGCTGGGCGATCAGCTGATCGACCGAGATGCCGCCAGCCTCTCCCTCGTTGTCCGGGTCCGACGCCGACGGGTTGATGTCCCTGGCGGTGAGCACCTTGCCCATCGAGCGCAGATGGTCGGCGCCACGCGGGTTCAGCCCCGAGCGCCGAATGCTCACGCCATCGACGATGACGAGGTCGTTCTTCACCGCCGCCAGCCCGGTGAGCATCGGGGACAACTGGAAGTCGTTCTCGGTGCCCGTCGGGAAGAAGGCGTCTGCCGAGGGGTACCCACCGCAGTTGACCCAGAACAGCACCCGGCGGGGCCGCACCGGGTCGGCCCGCCCACGCTGAGCGAGCAACGGCGAGAGGAGCGTCGCCGCCGACAGACTCGAGAACAGGAAGTCACGGCGTCTCATCGGGTGGCTCCCTGGGGAACGGGGGTGGAGAACAGCTCGCGGCCATCGGTGGCGCGAATGACGAGCCGCCCGGTGGACTCCACGAACAGCCTCGCGCCGGGGTTGCCGCTGGTCCCGCTCGCGAAGGCGGGAGCCCCCGGCCGGGCGTAGACGACGAGGTTGCCGTCGCCCTGCATCGCGACGAGGTGCGCGGACTGGCCGTTGGTCCGCGACGACCAGAGGGCCGTGCCGCCGCGGTAGAGCACGAGGTTGCCATCGCCCTGGTACACGAACGTGAAGGTGCGATTGAAGGCGGTGCGCGACTCGTTGGGTCGCAGCTCGGCGCCGCCGGCCAGCAACACCTCCGAGGTGACCACCACTCCGGCGTCGACGCCCGCATCGGCGGGCCCCACGCCCGCATCGACTCCCGCATCGGCCGGACCCGGGGCGCCTCCCCCCGCGCTGGGCGCCTCGGCCACCACCAGGCGCTCCGTGGCGGCCGGGTGCACCAGCACGTCCTCGACGGTGCGCTCGAACCCGAGCGGAGCCTCTCCCCGCGCCCAGGACACCGAGGTCGCGAGCGAAACCGCCGGCTCGGCGCTGCCCAGCCCGGTGGCCCAGGCAACGAGGTGACGGGTGAAGCAGTCTGCGACGGCCTCGTGACCGGCCAGCGCGTCGCTCACCTCGAGCCCGTCTGCGAAGTCGCGCGTGACGCCGAGGAACGGGACGCCCCGCGCAGAGGCGTCGACCATGCGGGTGCGCTGGGTGGTGCGGAAGCGGCCCAGGGCGTCGTAGCGGCCGAAGGCGAAGCCCAGCGGCATGAACTGCGCGTGGCAGGCGCTGCACGCCGCGCCCTGCTCCATCATCGCCTCGTACTGCTGGCGCGTCGTCATCTGCGCGAAGCCCGGGACCGTCGCCGCCGAGCTCGCCGCGACCGCGGTGTTGAGCCCGGACGGAGGACCGATCGGCTCGCAGAGCAGCTGCGTCTTGAGCATGTACCCGCGGAGCACCGGGCGATCACGATCCGCGTCCCCGCTCGCGCCCAGCGCAGCCAGCAGCGCCGGCTGGGTCAACACACCCCGGCGCGACGAGGGCGGCAGCGACACGCGGACCAGGGCGTCACCGGTCGCCGTCTCGCCGACCAGCGGCGCGGTGTGCTGATTCACCATGGCGAAGGGCTCCGACAGCAGCCCAGCCAGCGTGCCGGTGCCGTCGAAGGCGATCGCGGTGACGTAGGCGTCGAAGCCATCACGCAACGCGACGCCCTGCGCCGCGCTCGCGAGCTTGGGGAAGTCCTGCGGGCGGCTGACCATGTCGTCGAGGGCCGTCGCCTTGAGCCACTGGCGGAGCATCGTGGCGATGCGGGCACGAGCTCGGGGCGTCTTCCACAAGCGCTTCACGTGTGCGCGCGCGGTGGCGTCGTCGAGCGCGTCGCGCTCCGCGTCGGCGAGGAGCGCGTCGTCTGGCATCGACCCGGTCAGCGTGTAGCTGATGAAGCTCGCCCGCTCGAAGGCGTCGAGCCGCCGCCGGCCGTTGCCAACCGGGAGACCGACCTCTGAACGGTACAGGAACTCGGGAGCGAGGAGCACGCGGGCCAGCGTCAGCTCGAGTCCGCTGGCCCGGCTCCCTGCCAGCGCGGACGACGCCTCGAAGAACGAGAACAGCTCGTCGACACGTGCTGGATCGGCGGGACGGCGGAACGCCCTTCGAACGACCTCGGCGAGGACCGTGCGGACACAGGCGTCAGGCATGGAGCCGGTGAGACAAGGGAAGCGGGTGGGCAACGTCGTGGCCACCGCACGCTGCGCCAGCGCGCTCGCTTCGTCCGCGAGCGTGAGGAAGAGCGCCTCCTGGAGCTGGCCGTGCGCGCCGGTGTCGAAGCCACCCGACCAGTCCGCGTGGGCGAGCGCGGGCGAGGCGTCGAGATCGAGCAGGTCCTTGATGGTGTTGCGGTACTCGAGCCCGCTGAGCAGCCGCAGCTGGGCAGGCGACGGCGCCACCGGAGGCGCCGGCACCCGAGGGGCGTCGGAGCCTTCGCCAGCGGGTCGCGTCATGATGGCGCCGTCGCACGCAGCGAGCAGGGCCAGACCGGAGAGGAGCGCGCGGGGGTGAATCACGCGCGTGACGGCTTCACGAGACGTGCCACACTCCAGTCATGCCAAGAGGCTTGACGCGACCCTCTGAGCGCTCACGATCCCGAGGCGTTCGCGGCGAACAACGACGGGCCTGGTGTCACCTCGCGTGAACACTGGACCGCGCCCGCGAGAACAAGTCCGTCCCCCGTCAGCCGGGCTCGGGTTGTTCTCGGCGTTGTCGAAGGTCGAAGTTCGCTGACTCGGACCGGGGCCGCGAGAACAAGTCCGTCGCCCGCCAGCGTGGCTCAGGTTGTTCTCGGCGTTGTCGAAGGTCGAAGCTCGCTGACTCGGACCGGGGCCACGAGAACAAGTCCGTCGCCCGCCATGGTGGCTCAGGTTGTTCTCGGCGTTGTCGAAGGTCGGTGCTTCCTCGCTCGGACCGGAGCCGCGAGAACAAGTCCGTCACCCGTCAGCGTAGCTCAGCCTGTTCTCGGCGGTGTCGAAGGTCGGTGCTTCCTCGCTCGGACCGGAGCCGCGAGAACAAGTCCGTCACCCGTCAGCGTGGCTCAGGGTGTTCTCGGCGTTGTCGTAGGTCGCTCCTCGCTGGGACTGGAGTCGTGAGCGTCGCGTTCTGGGGCAAGCGGGCGCGCCACTGATGCGCGACCTGAGGCCCGCGAGAACAACTTCGGTCCCCCAGCCCCGTGGTTGGAGGTGTTCTCGAGCACGCCGGCCGGAATGTCAGACCGGCCTGCTATGCCCCACTCCGTCTTCAGGGGGTTGGGCGATGGGCGAGCAGGAAAGACGGGTGTTGCGCCTCGCGGGCTGCCAGCAGGGGGTCGTCGGTCGAGAGCAGGTTCTGAGCGAGGGGATGAGTGCCCGGGCGATTGACGGGCGCCGAGCGGGCGGCCGCTGGTCGTCCATTCTACCGGGTGTGTACCGCATCGAGGGCAGTCCGCAGGGCTGGCGGCAGCAGGTGACGGCAACGACGCTCTGGGCGGGACCCGGTGGAGTGCTCTCGCACCGCACCGCAGCTGCGCTCTGGGGCCTCAATCGGTTCCCGCAGTCGGGGCGCATCCACATCACGGTCGGCGTCTTTCTGCCGGCACCCCGATGGGTGGCGACGCACCAGTCGACCCTGCGCGAACGCGATGTCGTCACGCACGGGGGGCTCCGCGTCACCTCGGTTCCTCGTACCTTGTTGGACCTGGCGGCGAACGAACGACCAGCCGATGTCGAGGCTGCGGCGGACTCCGCGCTTGCGAAGAAGGTGACCAGCGTGCCTGAGCTCCGGCGCTTCGTGAACAGGCACCGTGGGCATCGGGGCATTCGGCTGCTTCGACGCCTCGTCGAGGGCTACGAGGGCGGAAACGGGCCGGTCGAGAGTGAGCTCGAGTCTCGTGTCGTCGAGCTCATCGACGATGCTGGGCTTCCGAGGCCACGACGGCAGCAGCGCCTGGTGGTGGGCGGACGACGCCGACGACTCGACTTCCACTTTCCCGGCACCAACGTGGTGCTCGAAGCAGATGGGTACTCCAGCCATGCGAGCCCCACGTCTTTCGAAGACGACCGGGTACGAGCCAACGCGCTCGCGGTTCGGGGCTACGTGGTGCTCCACTGGACGTGGCAGGCCCTCGTAGACCGGCCCGAGACCCTGGTGGCGGAGCTCGCGCGCGCGCTCGAAGCGAGCCCTCGTCGAGCAGCCTAGCGGACGCCGTCGTCGCACGGATGGCTCGGAGCGACTGTCGCCGCTCAACCACTCACAACGCTCGACCGCAACAACGGTCACGGGCCTCGCGCGCAGCCTGCATTCGCCGCACGGACTCCATCGTCTTCCGGCCGCTCGCTCACGTGGTCGTCCGCGAGCGCGGAGGAGATGCTTGCCGACGCGTCCAGGTGCGTCGAGAACAACTTCGACCAGCGCCCGCGGAGGCGGAGTTGTTCTCGCGCTCGCGCTGATGCTCTCACGCCCCCGGCGCACTGCGACGTGGCTCCCGGGGGAGAGACTCGCTCGGCCCCGACGCATCCAGTTGCGCCGAGAACAACTTCGACCACCACCCGCGGACGCGGAGTTGTTCTCGCGCTCGCACCCACGAGTCACCCCACCGACGGGCCGGGGACGCAGCGACGCGTCCCAATGCGCCGAGAACAACCTCAGCCACCGGCCAGGTGGTCAGCGTTGTTCTCGGCGCCTCCCACGACCCACCGTCAGAGGACCAGGCCGGTGTGCGGGTTGGCGCCGAACGGCGCGTTCGGAGAGTTGAGCACCCGCGCGAGGTAGGACCAGAGCCCGGGAGCCGACGGCGTACCCGCGGGCAGCTGCACGCGATCGCTCATTCGCCCCGTCGTACCCACCTTCACGTACTTGCCGATGACGGTCGCCGACAGCGCCGACGCGTGGTCGGACCCCGGCAGGCTGCGCGCGAAGTCGCCGATGATGGCCACCACCACGTTGCGCCCCTGCGCGTTCACCATGCGGTTGGTGAAGGTCCGCAGCCCCGGGAGGATGCGGCTCGTCATCATGTTGCGCACGTTCGCGCCGGTCCGGTCGCCATGGGTGTCCCACCCGCCGTCCATCGCGATGACGACGTTGGTGCCCGCGGTGATCATCAGCTCGGCCGCCGCCATCTGCGACGAGAACGAGTTCACCGTCGTCGCGTTGTTCGCCAGCCCGTACGCCGTGGCGAGGTCGGCGAAGCTGAACTGCCGCACCGGCTTCTGCAGGGTCTCGATGGCGGCCTCGTACCCCTCGCCGAGCTCCTTCGTCAGCACGGGGCTCTTGAAGAGCGTCTGGGCGCTCATCGTGTACGAGGCGCCGAGGGCCTTCTCGGCGACCGCGCGATCGGGCCGGGTGGTGTCCGTCGAGCCGCCGAGCGCCTCGATGGTGCTGCGCATGTCGGTGATGACCTGCAGCGAGACGCCATTCTCCATCGGCCTGGGCCCGGGCACCCCGCGGGTGCCGAGCTGGGCGCACTTGATGCTCGCGTCGCCGCCGAGCTCAGCCGCGAGGCGCAAGGCGTAGCTGCGCGTTCCATCGGACATGCACGCGTTCTGGGCAGCGCCGTGGTTGCTGATGCCGTGCCGCACGCCCACGGTCGCCATGTGCGAGAGCGCGAAGGCCGGCAGCGTGCCGAAGGTGGGGGCGTCGACGACGAGGCCGTTGCCGAGGTCGCGCTGGTTGCTGCCGGTGACGCCGAAGGTGCCGGCGGTCGCGAAGCTGTTCGCGCTCGAGAACAGCGCGTTGTAGCCGCCCTGGAGGAAGACGACGAGCAGCGCCGGCTTCTCTCCGGTCTGCGCCCACGCGCGTGACGGCCACAAGCCAGCCTTCGCGGCGAGCGCTCCGCCAGCGACGCCTGCGAGACCCTGGAACAGCGAACGTCGGGAGAAACGAGACATGGTGGCTCCTGGGAATCAGAAGGTGAGGAAGTCAGACGCGACCAACGTGGACGCGCAGCCGTAGGCCCAGCGCCGCCGCGCGTTGGTCTCGGTGACGGAGTCACGCACCGTCACCTGCACGCACGCGTCCACTTCTGGGTCGAGGGGCTTGCGGCTCCAGAACTTCTCCGCCCAGGCGATGCACTCGGCCCGCGCGGTGGTGTCGGTCGGCGCCACGTTGTACTTCGCGGGCATCTGGGTCACCGTCAGGCAGCCCTGGTACGCGATGCGGAACGCCGTGTAGATGCTGACGGCGCTCATCGTGGGCTCGGTGTGCCAGCGGTTGGGCACCAGGCCGAAGGTGGACTCCGAGGTCGCCAGCATCGCGGGGGTCGAGCCCAGCACGCGGGGGAACTCGGTCGAGAGCGCCGAGAACGGCTTCGGGCGACGGCCCTCTTCGCCCACCTCGCCCTGGTCGCGGTCCGCGGCGAGGTCGGTGCCGCCGAAGCCCTGGTACTGGCGGCCGGTGTCGCAGGTGGGGGTGGGCGCGGCGGGACCGGTCTGCTCAGGCTCGACCATCGGCGTCGAGGGTTCGGCGTCGGTGTCCACCACCTTGACGGTGCCGTCCTTCGGGTTGAAGGCGCCCTCGCAGCCGAGCACCGCGAGCGTGGAGAAGAAGATGATGGTTCGGGTCATGGCCATGGCTCCTTCAGCGGCAGAACGACGGGTCCTTCGTGAGGGTGGCGATCGCGGCCTGCATGGTGCGCTGGGCGCGGAAGGCGTCGATGCACTTGTCGAAGAGGGGCCCTTCGCACGCGAGCTCCTTGCGGCCGTGCACGAAGCCGAAGGCGATGCGACAGGCGTTGAACTCGAACTCAGTGCTGTTCACGAGCGCGGTGACGAGGCCCTTGTCGTCCGAGATGGTCTGACCGTTGAGCAGCTGCTGCGGGCCGGCGGTGGGGGGCTCGAAGCGCATCTGGTCGCCGGTGCCGACGCGCTTCGTCAGCACCGAGGACAGCTTGTCGAGCGCGAACCAGGCGTCGTAGTGGCAGCCGGAGCAGGCGGCGTTGCGGCGGCCAGCGGCGCTCACGTCGAGGCCAGGCACCTGCACGGCGGCAGTCAGCGTCACGCCGGTGATGTTGTTCAGCATGCGGTACGCGGTGGACAGCTTGACGCCGGTCTCCTCGTTGCCGGCGTAGCGGCGGAGCCACGCGGGCGAGCGCAGGTAGCCGAGGCCGTTGGTGTCGTTCACCACGCTCACCGCGTTGTTGACGGTGTCGACGCGGAACGAGCCGAGGAACATGTCGCTCCAGGGCAGACGGTTCGTCATCACGTGGCGGGCCATGTGGTAGGCCGCGTCCTCGGCGGAGTTGGCGCCGGGCTCGTCGTTGAAGCGCGCGTTCACGTACCGCGAGAAGCGCTCGATGAAGGCCGTGCTGCCGAGCATCGCGTCGATCTGTGACTGGGGGTTGGGGTTCGCGAGCAGCGCGGCGTCGGGGCTCCGGCCCGTGAAGGTGACGGCCAGCTTCACCGCGCAGCGGTTGGTGTCGAGGGTGGGCGAGGTCGGCGGCGTCGGGTTCGTCGCCTGGGCCAGCCCCATCAGCGGGACCAGCACTGCGAGGGTGGCGATGAGTCGGTGCATGCGCGGCTCCTTGCGAGGGCGAGTTGACCCTGAGCAACTCGTATGCCTCGCCATGCGCCCATCCTTCCCCGCGCAATGACTCGAAATGCCGACGGCGACGGCTTGACGTGGAGCACGCAGGCTCCGATCGCGGTGATCCCTCCTCTTGTCAGGTGCACACCGCCCTACGAAGCCGAACGCTCGCGAGGTTTCTCACGAGGTGGAAAAGCGTGTCGCCAACGCTGCACAGGCCCCGGGGAAGGCGCGCGTCCGCACCAGGTGTCTGGACTGGAGGCCACAGCCTGGCTCGACGACCGGGCGAATCAGAGGGTTGGGGCCGCGACGGGAGGGCTCCTGGTGCGGCATCGGCGCTGCACTGGAGGCGGGCACCTCGCTGTTCCCGGAGAGCCCATGTCCGCCCTGTCGAAGATCCTCAAGCGCGTCGCCACGCAGGCCCGAACGGAGTTGAGAGCACCGCCGAAGCCTCCCCCGCCCGCGCGCTCGGCGCCTGGCGATGCCTTCGAGGCGCCGGTCCGACGGCCTACCGCGCTCAGCGCCGAGCCCGCGGCCATGGAGGTGAACACGCTGCGGGCTGCCCGTGCTCAGAGCGTCGCCAGCCGTGCGCCGGTGCCTGACGCGGCGGCCTACCAGCGCTTCCTCGAGGGCGCCGATCAGGTCTACCGCGAAGAGCTGAAGCGCCCGCTCCTCGGAGAGAACGTCGACGTCGCCGGGGTCGCGGCGTACGGCTCGCGCTTCCTCAACGAGGGGTGGAGCCTCGATCAGGTCCGCGCGTCGGTGCGTCAGTCTCCAGAGTGGAAGGAGAAGCACCCCGGTGAGGCCCCTGGCGCCGGGCCAGCGCCAGGCGGACCGGGCCGCAACGCCGTCACCGCCCCTCAGCTCGCCTCGGCCACCGAGTCGCTCAAGCAGCTCTACCGCGAGGAGCTCGGGCGCGAGATCGACCCCTCGGGCCTCGCGCACTCGACGCACGACCTCCTCACCAACCGCACCCCGGTGGACGCCGTGCGCGAAGGCCTCCGCGCCTCGGACGAGTACAAGGCGCGCACCACCCCGACGGAGCCGACGCCCACGCCGACGCCTGGCCCGGGCCCCGTCGACCCGAACCCGAACCCGAACCTCGTCAAGCGGACCGGCCGCGTGCGGCTCGACGGCAACTCGTTCGCGGACGATCAGGGCAGGTTCAACGCCCTGGGCACGACGTACATGAGCGCGCTGTGGCAGTACCAGAACGACCGGCCGCGCCTCGAGCGCACGCTGGGCGAGCTCAAGGCCAACGGCGTCGACTACATCCGCGCGCTGGGCGTGGTGGGCGACGTGAACAACCCCGACTACTGGGACGGCAGGGAGATCGACTGGAAGGCGCCCGGGTACAAGGACGCGGTCGCCGGCCTGACGGACCTCGCGTACGACAAGTTCGGCCTGCGCGTGGAGTGGACGCTCATCGGCGACGGGCAGAAGAACATCCCCAACGAGCGCGACCGGTTCGGCCTCGTCGATACCTTCCTCGAGATGTCGAAGGGCCGCGAAGAGAAGATCATGCACTTCGAGGTCGCGAACGAGGCCTGGCAGAACGGCTTCTCGGGTGACGACGGGGCCGAGCAGCTGCGGCGCCTGACGAAGTACATGAACGACCGCACCGACGTGCTGGTCGCGTCGAGCGCGCCCGATGGGTGGGAGGCGACCGACGTCGAGAAGATCTACCGCGGAGGGGTGGCCGATCTGGCGACGTACCACTTCGACCGTGACACCTCGAAGACGGAGGGCAACTGGCGGCCCGTGCGGCAGCCCTGGGAGTGGCAGTACCTCGGTGGGAACAACGGGGTGCCGCGCGTGGCGACCAACAACGAGCCGATCGGCCCGGGCGCGTCGGTGGCGTCGGAGAACGACCCGATGAAGCTGGTGAGCGGCGCCATCGTCTCGCACCTCTCCGGCCTGCCGGGCTACGTGTACCACACGAACGCCGGGGTCCGTGGCGACCAGGAGTTCTCGAGCATGGCCGGCCTCGACGCCTTCAAGGCGATGAAGAGCTACCTGCCCGCCGATCTCTCGAGCTGGTCGCGCAAGAACGCGCACTGGAGCGACTCGCCGTTCAAGGTCTACGCGAAGGACGATCGCGGCCGGCTGGAGGCCGACAAGATGTGGCCCGACCTTCCCGGCGCGACAGGGGTGGTGCGCTCCTACGGCGCGGTGAACGGCAACGAGTTCTTCGTCTACCCGATGGGCATCAAGGGGAGCGTGACGATGGAGCCTCGCCGGAACGTCGAGTTCGACGTCATTCACCCGCTGACCGGGCAGGTCGTGGACCGCAAGCAGGTGCGCGCGGGTGAGCAGTTCTCGCTGACCGGGGCTGACGCGTACGTGCTGAAGGGCCGGTACGTGTGATCGCTCGGGTGGGGTCGCGGCAACCAACAGGCATGGCCGGCAGTCATCGACGTGCACCATGCGCCTGTTCCTCGTCCTCACCTTCGCTGTCCTCGCCGCGTGCCACCCTGCGGAGCCGCTCGCCGGCGACGGCGTGCTGGTCGAGCGAAGCTGGCCGCTCGATGGGGTGAGCGTCGTCCGCGCGTCGGGGCCGATGAGCGTGCAGGTGCTCGTCGGCTCCGGCTTCACGGCCGGGCTCCGGGCCGAGGGTGACGCGAACGTGGTCGGGGCGCTGCGACGAAGGACGGAAGGCCGGGCCCTGGTGCTCGACGCGAGCGCCCTGGCGCCGTCGCAGCCGCTGCAGCTCACGGTGACGCTGCCTGCGCTGCTCGGGCTGCACGCGAGCGACGGAACGGTGGCGACGGCGAACGCGATGCGCGGCGGCCGGCTCGACCTCTCGGCGCAGGACTCGGGCCGGGTGCTGGTGAACGGCGTGGACGCGGACTCGCTCCAGGTGACGGTCTCTCGTGCCTCGACGGTGGACGCGGCGGGCGTGACCCGGCTGGTGACCGTCACCGCGAGGGACGTCGGCACGGCGGCGCTTGGCTCGCTGCGCTCCCGGGTCGCGCTCATCGAGGCCAGCGAGCTGTCCTCGGTGCGGGTCCACGCGCTCGAGGCAGTACGAGGAGCCGCCAGCCGCGCGAGCCGGGTGGACGTGGCCGGCGAACCAGTGCTCCGGTCGCTCTCGGCCGACGAGGGCTCGTTCGTGCGCCAGCAGCCGGGCTCGGCGCCGAGGGCAGTCGGTGAGCAGCGCTCAGCCGGAGAGGGTTGAGCGTCGATCTCGCGAGCCAGCGCCCCGGTCGCTCGGCTCGTTCTTGCGCCGCACGCGGGCTCGGCATCGGTGAGCAGCCCTCAGCCGGAGAGGGCTGAGCGTCGGGCTGCTATTCACCGCCCACTTGATTCGATCTCCGTCGCCGCCGCGACCGGCATGAAGCTCCTGCGCCCGCCGCGGCTCGACGGCATCGAATCAAGTGGGCTCGGCGCGAGCGACGTGGCGCGCCGTCACCACGCGCGCAGCATGTGGACGTGGGGAATACCGTCTTCGTCGTACGGCTCTCCCACCGCGACGAACCCGAGGCTGCCGTAGAAGCGCTCGAGGTAGCGCTGCGCGCCGATGCGAATGCCCTGCCCCGGGTACAGGCGGCGCGTCTCGCGAATCGCCTCCTCTATCAACTGCCGGCCGAAGCCGGCGCGGCGGTGGTCGGGAGACGAGACCACGCGGCCGATGGCGGGCTCCTCGTACGCGAGCCCCGGCGGCACGATGCGCGCGGTCGCCACCAGCGCGCCGTTGGCCGTCCCCAGGCCCTGCCAACACTGCGGATCGAGCCCGTCGGCGTCGAGGTAGGCGCAGCGCTGCTCGACGATGAAGACGCGCTGGCGCAGCTGCAGCACGTCGTGGACCTGCCGCGGCGAGAGCCGGTCGAACGGCAGCCAGAGGAAGCTGGCGCTCATTTCCTGGGCACGATCGGGTCCCACCCGGTCTCGGCCTTGCGGAAGTACTTCGACGCCTTGCCGAGGGTGATGCGCGCGACGGTGTCGTAGCGCTTGAACTCGCCGGCACCGCCCAGCTTGATGAGCGTCGTCTTGTCCTCTTCAGAGAGCACCTCGGCGCTCGCGTCGAGCCGCTTGTTGAGGATCAGCAGGGCCTCTGCCTGAACACGCGCCTGCTTCACCTTCGTGACGATCTCGATGAGCTCGTCCACCGTGACCTCGCCGCCCAGCGCAGCGACGCGCAACACGCCGACCGCGCGTACGAGCGGGTCCTCGCTCATGCGCAGCACGTCGAGCCACCCCTGGGTCTTCGTGTCCACCACCGAGCCCGACAGCCCGTTGAGCGAGGTCCACTTCACCTCGTGCTCGTTCACCGTGGCGCGGTTCGGGTTGAGGTACGCGAGGTCACCGACGCGAATCGCGAAGATGTGCTCCTTCATCGCGGGCGTCAGCTTCTCGTTGGGGCCTGGCGGCACCAGCGTCGTCTCCTGCTCGCGCTGCAGCTTCGAGGCGGCCACGTCGAAGATGAGCGGCGTCCACGGCGCGCCGTCGGTCCCCTGCTTCCAGAAGCTGACCCAGACCGGGCGCTCGTGGCGCGCAGAGGGGGGCTCGGTGCCCGCCTTCGAGAGGAACCGCAGCACGATGCGCGCGACGCCGTCGGTCGTGCGGATCGGATCGACCGCGATGCCCCAGCCCTTCGTGTCCACGTGGGTGAACCAGTCGGCGGGGCTCTTCGCCACCGAGACCTTCACCGTGCAGTCGGTGTTCCGGTAGGCGCCGTCGATGCGCTTGCCCATCGGCCGCACGGTGTACTTCTTCGAGAAGGCGGTGCTCGTGCGGCCGGGCAGTAGCAGCACCGGGTCGCGAATCAGCACGTCGCCGCGCGGCGCGTCGTCGCTGTCCCACCGGTAGATGTCGGTGGGCGCCGCCATGTCTTCGAAGACCCTCTTGAGCACCTCATCCACGAGCGCGTCGATCGCGTCCGCATCGGTCAGCTCATCGCCCTTCTCGCGCAGCTTCCCCTCGAGCGCCCAGATGGCCTGCTTGCGGAAGTCGCCGGGCTTCTCCTTCTCGATGACGCCGGCGAGGCCCTTCA
This sequence comes from Myxococcaceae bacterium, assembly GCA_016793095.1. Lineage (GTDB taxonomy): Bacteria > Myxococcota > Myxococcia > Myxococcales > Myxococcaceae > Xiheimicrobium. The sequence goes on from JAEUJQ010000058.1 coordinate 14,314, forward strand.
CGGTGGTGGGCAGGTTCTTGATTTCGATGAACGCGGGGCGAGCGCTGGCGACGAGCGCGCTGCAGAGCGAGAGCAGAACGATGGTGCGCATGCGAAGCCTCACGACTCCTCGGGTGTCTCACCCTTCTGAATGAACCCGTACTTCTCGAGCTTGTAGTAGAGCGCGCTCGTCTTGATGCCGAGGAGCCGCGCGGTCTCGGTCTTCACGCCCTTCGCCTTCTCGTAGGCCCGCTGGATGAGCTGGCGCTCGAGGTCCTCGAGGATGTCAGGGAGCGGGCGATCGCCGTGGGGGATCGGGAGACCGCCGGGCGCCTGGGCGACGCGGGTCGAGGCGCTCTGCAGGAAGGCGGGCAGCTCCTTCTCTTCGAGCTGGGTGCCCTCGGAGAAGACCAGCGCCTGCTCGATGGCGTTCTCGAGCTCGCGCACGTTGCCTGGCCAGGCGTAGCGGTGGAGCGCCGCCATCGCCTCGGCGCTCAGCCCCTTCACGCGCGGGTTGATGCGCGCGCCGTGTTTGGCGACGAAGTGCTTCGCGAGCAGCGGAATGTCTTCGGGGCGCTCGCGCAGCGCCGGCACGGTCAGCGGCACCACGTTCAACCGGTAGAAGAGGTCTTCGCGGAACCGGCCAGCGGCGACCTCGGCCTTGAGATCGCGGTGGGTCGCGCACACGACGCGCACGTCAACCTTGAGGGTGTCTTCACCGCCGACGCGCTGAATCTCGCGCTCCTGCAGCACGCGCAGCAGCTTCGTCTGCACCGAGGCGTTGATCTCACCGATCTCGTCGAGGAAGAGGGTGCCGCCGTCGGCGAGCTCGAAGCGCCCCAGCTTCCGCTTGACGGCGCCCGTGAAGCTGCCGCGCTCGTGGCCGAACAGCTCGCTCTCGAGCAGCGTCTCGGCGAGCGCCGCGCAGTGGGTGGTGACGAAGGGCTTCGCCTTCCTCGGGGACAGCTCGTGCAGCATGCGGGCGACCAGCTCCTTGCCGGTGCCTGACTCACCGTGGACGATGACGGTCGCGTCGGTGGCGGCCGCGCGCTTGATGGCGGTGTTCAGCTTCTGCATCGGCTCGGAGTCGCCGAGCAGGTGGGTGCCGGTCTTCTCGGCGAGATCGCTCGACAGCGCCTCCGTCACCGCCTCGAGCCGCGAGACGCGCTGCCGGGTGCGCACGAGCTCGAGGGCCGCCTCCACCTTCGCGCGGATGAGATCGGTCGGAAACGGCTTCTGGATGAAGTCGTACGCCCCCTGGCGCATGGCCTCGACCGCGGTCTCGATGGTGCCGAAGGCCGTCATCACCAGCACGACGACGCCAGCGTCATGGTTCTTCACCTGCTTGAGCACCTCGATGCCGTCCATCCCCTCCATCTTGAGGTCGGTGACGACGACGTCGGCCCCTTTGGCGAGGAAGCCCGCGACGCCCTCGAGGCCGTTCCGGAACGCGAGCACCTCGTGGCCCGCCTTCTTGAGGGCGATGGCGGTGCCTTCCCGCATGGTGTCGTTGTCGTCGATGACCAGCACTTTCGCCATGGCGAGGCACCATATTCCAACGCTCAGTCGAGTCGATCACCGTCGCGGCCGGGCCGCTGCCCGAGACGCCGGCGCCAGCGGGCGACGGCCCGGGGCTCACCTGATGTGAAGGCGCTCGGGCCCGGCCTCGGGTACACGCGGGGCGATGACGCTCACGACCGTGCTCGCTGCTCACGAGCCCACCGACGACAAGGAGCGCGCCGACCTCGCCGCGATGAGCTCGTTCGCTTCCTCGCTCGCGCGGCCGTTCTCCCGCGAGCAACAGCCGGCGCACTTCACCGGCAGCGCGGTGGTGGTGACGCCCGACGGCGCGCGGGTCTGCCTCGTGCTGCACGCGAAGCTGGGCCGCTGGCTGCAGCCGGGAGGGCACGCCGACGCGGCCGACGGCGGACTGATGGAGAACACGGCGCTCCGCGAGGCGCGCGAGGAGACGGGCTGTGAGGTGGTGCTGCACGCGACCGCACCGCGGCCCCTCGACGTGGACGTGCATGTCATTCCGAAGCGGAAGACGGAGCCCGAGCACCGCCACCTCGACGTGCGCTACCTCGTCGTCGCGAAGGACCCGGCGGCGCTGCTTCACGACCCGGACGAGTCGCACGGCGCGCAGTGGCTGAGCTGGGATGAGGCCCTCGCGCGGGCCGATGAGGGGCCGCTGCGCCGCCTGCTCGAGAAGGCCCGCCGCTGGTGTCGATGAGAAGACCCTTGCTGTGAACTCGAGTGGGCAGCGGAGCGCCCGCACACCCGGATCCGTGGTCGCTCAGGTATCAGGTCGTGCGCTCGAAGCCGCGAACTCCGCGGAATCGCGCGCTGGCGAGCCCCTTGCTCAGGGACGAGCGCATGAACGCTCGCAACCACCTGCCGAACGTCGCCCGTCACTCCCTCGAAGCGCTGCTCATCGAAGGCCGGGTGCCGCTCGACGCGGCGCTGCAGCTGGCCCAGGCCGTCATCCGCGCGCTCGAGGCAGAGCACGCGACCAACCAGCCGGTGGGGCCCTTCGACGCGGGCTCCGTCACCGTTGACGTGTTGGGCCAGGTCGTCGTGAAGCCAGCGGCGGACCCTGAAGGCGCGGCGCCCGAGCTGGCCGCCGGGAGCGTGCCCGACCTGCTGTCCGACGTGTACAGCCTCGGAGCCGTCTTCTACCGCCTGTTCGCGGGCGTCTCGCACGTGGAGGCGACGAAGCGCGCGGGAGGGCACCTGCCGCCGCCCTCGCGCTTCAACCCGACCATCGACGACACGCTCGACGCGTTGGTGTTGACGTTGCTCGACAGCGACCCGATGGAGCGCCCCTACCGCCTGTCGGCCATCAGCGCGCAGCTCGCCGCCATCTGCAGCGAGATGGGGCTCGAGGCCAACACCGAGGCCATCAGCAGCTGGGTGGCGACACACCGGCCCGCCGCCGCCTCGGCCCTCGCCGAGCCCGTCACGATTCCGCTCGTCGTCACGGTGCCGCCCGCCATCGAGGCTCCTGTCGCGCCTGCGCCGGTGGTCGCCCACGCCTCCATCCCCGCCGTCGCGGCGCCGCCCGTCGTCGTGGCCGTGGCTCCTGCCCCGGTGGTCACCCGCCCCTCCGTGCCCACCGTCGCGGCGCCTCGCCCGTCGCCGGCACGTCAGGCCGCGCCGCGGATCCAGTGGGTCCTCGAGGCGGACGAGGAGGAGGCACACGATGAGTCGAGCGACGCGGCCTGGGAGGGACCGGTGCGCTTCGACCTGTGGGCAGCGGCGAGTGCCGGTGTGGTGGCGCTGGGCGTGGTGATCATCGCGCTGCTCTGACCTCCGGGCTGTCCCGGCGGCGGCGTGGCGGGTGCGGCGTGAGCCCGTGAGTCTGGCGACGAGACCGCTGCGCCTGCGGGCGAGAGGCCGAGCAGCACGCGCCCCGAAAGAGCACGAGTCCAGCCTGACGGCTTCGGGAGCGCAGGCGAGCTGGAGCTGACCGCCGGCACTGCTGCGCCTGCGGGCGCGAGGCCGAGCAGCCCCGAAAGAGCACGAGTCCACCTTGACGGCTCGGGGAGCCCGGGCGAGCTGGAGCTGACCGCCGGCACTGCTGCACCTGCGGGCGCGAGGCCGAGCAGCACGCGCCCCGAAAGAGCACGAGTCCACCTTGACGGCTCCGGGAGCCCGGGCGAGCGTCTCAGCGTCGATGCGCTGCCTCGCTGCCCTGCTCGTGCTGGTGCTCTCGCCGGGCTGTGGCTGCGGCGGCGGCTCCGCTGGCCCTCGCGACGCGGGCTCGGGATCGGGGGCCGGACTGGGAGGTGTCTGGCCGCTGTGCCTCTTCACCAGGACGTGCGTGCCTGACGCAGGGCCTCCGCGCCCCAACTGCAGCGGCGCGACCTGCATGGGCTGCTGTGACACGAACGGCCTCTGCCAGACAGGCGACTCGTCCTTCCTCTGCGGCTCGTTCGGCAACGCGTGCATCGTCTGCCCCCAGTCCTTCGCCTGCGCGGGCGGGCTCTGCCAGCCGCTCAACCGGTGCGACGCGAGGTCGTGCTCGGGCTGCTGCGCGCTCGACGGGCGGTGCGTGGGGGGCCTCGATCAAAACGCCTGTGGCCTCGGCGGCGTGCCGTGCTCGACATGCGGAGGTGGCAGCACCTGCTCCGGCGGCCAGTGCCGGACCCGCTGCGACGGAAGGACGTGCCCGGGCTGCTGCACCGGCGCCGGGCAATGCGTGAGCGGCTTCAGCGACGAGGCCTGCGGACGAGGCGGTAGCGTGTGCGGCGCCTGTCCGGAGAGTCTCCAGTGCAACAGCGCGGGCGTCTGTGAGGTGCGCTCGTGCGACGGGTGTCGTCCAGGCCAGTGCTGTCTCGGCGGCCAGTGTGTCGACACCTCGACCCAGCGCTGCGCGGTGGTTGGGCTGCCGAACGCCGCGTGCCGCGAGTGTGGCCCGGGGGAAGCGTGCGGCGATGGCACCGAGCTGGGGTTCTGCGTGCGGCCGGGCCAGCGGCCATTGGGCGACGCCTGCGTGTGGGACGGCGACTGCGCGGCGGGGACGTCAGGCCGACCGGCCTGTCTGACCGGGCTGAGCTGGCCGCAGGGCTACTGCTCCGAGCGCTGCGACGCCGGGAGCTGCGGCCCGGGCGCGGTCTGCCAGCAGCGGCTCACGGGAGACGTGTGCCTCAAGGGCTGCGCGACAGCGGGGCTCGGCTGCTCGAGCCCGCAGACCGTCTGCGACGTCGTCGACGCCGGCCTCACCGGGTGCGTCCCGAAGTGCACCGCGAGCACGGCCTCTCTGCTGTGCGCCAGCGGGCGCTGCCACTCGGACGGGCGCTGTTGCGGCGTCAGCGGCCGGCCGTGCTGCGACACGGGCCTGGCCTGCGCCAGCTTGGGGCGGGATGGCGGCGCCTCGGCCTGCCTGGCTGACGGGACGTGCTCGTGAGCGCCGCGCTTCGAGCTGTGATGTGACGCGCCAGAGCGTGCCGGGCAGGTCCTAGCGACTCCTGTCGACGCAGACTCCGCGGTCTGGCCCCCAGCCGCGAAGCGCACGGAGCGAATCCCGCTGGGCGTCAGCTTCGCCGGCGCGGAGAATCGCGACATGCTCCTGCTCACGGCCATGATCCTCGCAACTCCAGCGGACGGTGGAGTCGATCCGCAGCAGCTCGCCACCGCGCTCGCGCTCGACCTGACGAACGAGCGCTTCGAGGCGGCCGTCCGGCGCTTCGGTGACGGGCTCGCGACCTCGCTCCCGCCCACGAGGATGGCGGCGGAGTGGCGAGGCCTCACCGCAGGGCTCGGGCCCTTCCAGCGCATCGGGACGGTCCAGCCGGCCCGGGAGCCCGGCGCCGTCATCGTCGAGTGCCTCTATGAGAAGGCGCCGCTGCACCTGCGCGTCAGCGTCGACGCCTCGGGGAAGGTGACCGGGCTGCGGCCGGGGTCGGGACGCCCGGACGCCGAGTTCGATGCGGCGGGGCGGGCGTTCGTGACGGCGCTCGTCGCGCGCAGTGGGCGAAGGCCGTGCAGGGCTTCTCCGCGACGATGGCGAAGGCGCTGCCAGAAGCGGCGCTCGAGCAGACGTGGGTCCAGACGACCGCGGCGGCGGGCGACTTCGAGAAGCTCGAAGACGTACGGCTCGACTCGAGCCCGCCGTTCACCATCGCCGAGGTCACCTGCGCGTTCTCGAAGCAGTCGCTGGTGACGAGGGTCGTCTTCGACGGCAACCTGCGCGTGAGCGGGCTCTTCTTCAAGCCTGCGTGGAGCCGGCCGGACTACGCCGACAGTTCCCGTTTCTCTGAGCGCTCAGTCACCGTCGGAACGAAGGCGCTGCCTCTGCCGGGCACGCTGACGCTTCCGCGCACCAGGGCGAAGGCGAAGGTGCCAGCCGTCGTGCTGGTCCACGGCTCAGGGCCCAACGACGCCGACGAGAGCGCCGGCCCCAACAAGCCCTTTCGTGATCTCGCCTGGGGCCTCGCGGCGAAGGGCATCGCGGTGCTGCGCTACCCGAAGCGGACCTACCACCATCGGGGCAAGCTCTCGGACGCCGACCTGCGGACGGTGAAGGAGGAGACGCTCGACGACGCGGTCACCGCGCTCGACGCCCTCAGCCGCCAGGCAGAGGTGGATCCGAAGCGCCTCTTCGTCCTCGGCCACAGCATGGGCGCCGGCCTCGGCCCGCGGCTGGCGACGATGGAGCCGCGCGTTCACGGGCTCGTCCTGCTCGCCGGTGCGACGCGCAAGCAGTGGCACCTCGTCGTCGAGCAGCGAAAGTACCTCGCGAGCCTGCGACCGGGCGCGCGCATGGACGAGGCCATTCGCCAGGCGGAGGAGGTGGCGAAGCGCCTCGACGCCCCCACGCTCCGACCGGACGAGCGCATCGACGGCGCGCCCGGCGAGTACTGGCTCGACCTGCGCAAAGACGATCCACCCGCTACCGCGGCGACGTTGTCCATCCCGCTCCTCGTGCTGCAGGGAGAGCGGGACTACCAGGTGACGATGACGGACTTCGCCGGCTGGAAGAGGGCGCTCGAGGGCAAGCGCAACGTCACGCTCAAGAGCTACCCGGCGCTCAACCACCTCTTCCTGCCAGGCGTCGGCCAGTCGTCACCTGATGAGTACGACCAGCCGGGCCACATTCCGGCCGAGGTGATCGACGACATCGCGAGGTGGCTGCTCAGCCACTGACCAATCGCCGTCCCTCAGCGCACGCGCCGGCGGAGGAGGCCCAGGGCGAGCAACAGCAGCGGCGAGAGCTCGGCCGACGAGCACCCGAGGCAACCGCTCGCCGGCGGCTTCGCGACGCACTGGCCCATGCTGCACGTCTGCGTCGTCGCGCAGGAGCGGCACTCGGCGCCACCCATGCCGCAACGCTCGCTCGACGCGAACGTCACGCAGACGCCGCTCATGCAGCAGCCAGAGCAGTTCGTCGCACCGCAGGTGAGGGAGGCGCCCGCGCCGGTGCCTCCTCCTGTGACCGAGCCTCCGCCAACGGCCGAGCCGCCCGCCGCCGAGCCGCCTCCCGCTGAGCCGCCTGCCGCCGACCCACCTCCCGCTGAGCCACCTCCCGCTGAGCCACCTCCCGCTGAGCCGCCTGCCGCCGAGCCACCTCCCGCCGAGCCGCCTCCCGCCGAGCCACCTCCCGCCGAACCACCTCCCGCCGAGCCACCTCCCGCCGAACCACCTGCCGCCGAGCCACCTCCCGCGGCGCCCCCGCCAGCCGCCCCACCGCCCGCCGACCCACCGCCCGTCCCACCGCCGGGGAGACAGACATTGGTGCCGCTCAGGTTCGTGCAGGTGAAGCCGCTCGCGCACGGCACTGGCGCGGTCGGCGTGCAGAGGGTGCGGCAGGTTCCGGACACGCAGCGCAGGCCGTTCGCGCAGATGGCGATGGGCGGGGTCACCGGACAGGCCTGGCCTTCCTGGGCGATCTCGGCCGCGCCGCACGCGCAGACGCCACCGCCGCCAGAGAGCGGTCCGCATGCCGGGCAGGTGCCGGGGCTCGACGGGTTACAGGGCGCGCGACACAGGCCGGCGACGCAGAGGAGGCCCGACTGGCAGGGCGTCGTCCCACTGCAGGCCTGGCACAACGCTGCGCCCGACGCGGGCACGCACACGCGCGCGGTGTCACTCGACAGCCCGACGCACTGGGTGCCGGAGCCGCACGTCGTCGCGGTGCACCCCATGCACGAGCCCATGCCGTTGCAGCACGCCCGGCAGAACGCCAGGTTCGCGTCCATCGCGTCGGTGATGCACATGCCGCACATGTTGCAGACGCCCGACACGTCGCAGCGGTCTCCGACGTTGCCCGTCGGCGTGCAGGTGCCGTTGGTGCAGCCGTAGCCCGGCGCGCAGTCGGTCGCGACCGTCGCCGGCGTGCACTGGTTGGTGCAGGCGTTCATCGGCACGCAGTACGACGAGCTGCCAGCCGTGGAGCACTGGTACCCCGGGCCGCAGGCGTTGGTGACGGACGGGTTGCAGGTCGAGGAGCACCAGTTGAACCCGTTGCCGTCGGTGAGGCAGTGGCCCGTCGAGCAGTCGGCGCCCGACGCGCAGAACCGGCACAGATCCGACGCCCCCAGCTGCGGCAGGCACGCAAAGCCGGCCGTCGAGGCCTGACACGTGAAGCCCGTCGGGCACGGCGCCCCGGCGGCGGCGCAGTCCTGCGTGCAGATGAGGTTGGTCGAGCCGGTCGGCCCCTCACACACCCGGCCCCCCGTGCACTGAGACGGCAGCGAACAGGCCGCGCCCTGACCGCCTGACGCGCCCGGGTACATGGTGCACAGATCGCTGATGTCCGGCGCGAGCAGGTTGCGCTTGATGGTGCCGGCGCCGACCGACGGGTTCATCACCGCGTTGCCCGACGTCGTGTGATCGAGCCCGATGAAGTGGCCCGCCTCGTGGGTGACGACCGACTCGTAGTCGATGGCCGACGAGCGCCCATCGCTGGCCCAGGCGGTGTTGTTGTTCAGCTCCATGTCGGCGTCGGTGATCTCACCCGGGAAGAACGAGGTGATGGTGACGCCCAGGGTGCCGCTGCCGTGCCGCCAGAAGTTCCCTCCGAGCCAGATGACGTTGTTGTTGCCGTCGTTCCCGTTGATGGCCGTGGTGCCGGTCGGCGAGGCGTAGGTGCCCTGGTACTCGAAGTTCATCGAGGTGCCGCAGGTGAGCGAGGTGTTCGCGACCGACCAGCGGGCGAAAGACGCCTGCATGCCGGTCAGCACCGCCGAGTAGGGCACCTGCTGCGCGCCGTTGAGCACCGTGGCGCTCGTGCCTGAGCCGGTCGAGGTGGTGCGGTTCCAGACGGCCGTGGCGAAGCGCACCTCGGGGTAGCACCTGCCGGTGAGGCAGGTGAGGTTCTGGCTCGTCTGGTTGGTGGCGCGGACGCGGCACGTGGTGCTGCACGGGTCGAGGGGCCAGCGCTGCGAGCTGGGGTTCGCCAGGGCCGAGGCGCCGGCCAGCAGCGCGAAGGCGAGGACGACGCGGCTCATCGCGCGCCGCCCTTCACGGCCGCCCGCAGGCGCGCGAGGAAGGCGTCAGCGAAGCCGAGCACCTCGTGGGCATCGACGGGGCGAATGAGCCCCCGCTGGCCCGGCGAGGCGAACGTGAGGCCCGAGAGGTCTCGCGTGGCGATGGTCTGACCGCCCTTCTGCACCAGCGACACCCTGGCAGCGCTCATCGCGACGGGCACGAAGGCGTCGGGCGCGTCCACGGCTGGCTCGAGGAACAGCACCACGTCTTCCCCGGGCGTGAAGGAGGCGACGCCGGAGACGCGCTGGCTGAACCCGTTGAGGGTGCCGCCCGGCTGTTTGACGAGCACCGTCGTGCGCGCCGGCCCCTTGAGCACCTCGCGGACGACGACCTCGGAGGTCGTCCAGAGACCCGCGTGCGCCTCGTCCCACTGGGTGTCCACGCGGTGGACCGTGCCGCGAAGGACGAGCGGCGCGCGGGTCGCCATCTCTTCCATCGACATCGACAGCACGACGGTGGCGAGCGCGGACAACGGCGCGAGCAGCGCCAGCACGAGCAGGGATCGTCGGGACATTGCGTGACTCCTGTCCTCCCCGGCCGGGAGAACGCGCTCCCTGTGTAGCGGGGCGCGGGCGGCTTGCCAACACGAGCGCCGCAGCGCGTGGTTGCCGGGGGCTTGCGTGCGAGCGAGAACCGCGCTCCATGGCTCGGCGCTTCTTCGTCACCGGCACGGACACGGGGGTCGGCAAGACACAGGTGAGCTGCGCGCTCCTGCGGGCGCTGGCCAGGCAGGGCGCGAGCCCGTTCGCCTTCAAGCCCTTCGAGAGCGGCATGAGCTCGCTCGACGCGCCCGGTGACTCGCTGGCGCTCCAGGCGGCGGCGGGCGGCTGGCAGTCCCTCGACACCATCAGCCTGTTCCGCTTCCGTGCGCCGCTGGCCCCCGGCATCGCCGCGAAGGTGGAGCGGCGCCCCACCTCGTGGGCGCGCCTGCTGAAGAGGTTCTCGGCTTTTGGGCGGCGGCCGGGCGTGGTGGAGGGCGCGGGCGGGCTCCACGTGCCCCTCGACGCGCGGCACGACGTCATCGACCTGATGGAGGCGCTGCGCCTGCCGGTGGTGGTGGTGGCGCGCGCGGGCCTGGGCACGGTGAACCACACGACGCTGACGCTCGACGCGCTGGCGGCGCACAGGCTGGGCGTGGCGGCCGTGGTCCTGGTGCACACGCAGCCGGCCGACGAGGCGTCCCGGTACAACCCGGCCGAGCTGCAGCGGCGGTTCCCTCGGGTACGCTTCCTCGGGCCGGTGCCGTTCGAGCGCGACGGGGCGAAGCGCGCGCGGGCCTTCGACCGCGTCACGGCCGGTCTCGTGCGCCTCCCTCAGTCATGAAGCGCGCGGTCGTCGGCCTGGCGGAAGCGCTGCGGCGGGGCTCGACGTCGTGACTCCACGCCCCTCATCGGCGAGGAGAGCAGCGCCATGCGCGCTCCGCTCGAGGAGGACGTGCTCGGGCGCGCTACGGGCAGCCGACGTACGCGAAGTACAGCTCGGTGTTGCCGGCGCCGTGGCGGTCGTCGCGCCAGCAGAACGCGAACGTCGAGCCGTTCCACAGCGCGGTGGTGAACGTCGACGAGCCCGAGCCGCTCGACAGCTTCAGGTCGTTCCCGTTCTTCACGCCGACGCCAGAGAGCTGCATGAAGTAGATGGCCGGCCGGCCGGTGGTGAGCCGCTCGTCCTGCCATGAGACGCCGTACTCGAAGCCGTTCCAGTCGATGCTGGGGTAGCCCGAGAAACCCGACGCGGAGGTGAGGCGCACCTCGCCGCCCAGCTTCCCGCCCTGCTCGTCGAGCCGCTGGAAGTAGACCTCGGCGTTCCCGTCGCGCGTGTCGTGCCAGACGAGCGCCCACTCGCGGCGATCGGGGTTCCAGGCGAGGTCGGCCCAGGCGGAGTCCGCCGGGTTGCTGGTGACGCGCACCTCGTTGCCGATGAGCTGGCCGTTGGGGTCGAGGCGGCGGAAGTAGATCTCCCGGTTCCCGTCGCGCCAGTCGGTCCACGCGAGGCCAAAGGCCTGGCCGCCCCACTTGAGAATGGGGTACCCCTGTCGCTGCGGATCCGTCGTGACGCGCACCTCGTTGCCGAGGCGGGTGCCGCTGGCGTCGAAGCGCATGAAGAAGAGGTCGTGCCGGTTCGCGCCGGCGCGCTCGTCTTCCCACGCCACCGCGAACTCGGAGCCCGTCCACACGACGTCGGGCCAGTCGGAGTCGAGCGGCGCGGAGGTGAGGCGCACGGGCGCCCCCAGCGGCTGACCGGTGTTCGAGACGGCGCGGAAGTAGAGCTCGAGGTTGTCCACGGAGTCGTCGGCGTAGACGAGCCCCCAGCGCGCGCCGTTGAAGGCCATGGCCGGGTGCGTGGAGGCGCCGGGCGTGGTGCTGATGCGCACGTCGCCGCCCTGCCGCCGGCCCTGCTTGTCGAGGGTGGCGAAGTAGATGTCTCCGCGCTGCGAGGCGCCGTCGCGCAGGTCCTGCCACGCGAGGCCGAAGCCGGTGGTCGAGCTGGCGATGTAGACGAAGTCGCTCGACGCCGGGTCGTTCGTGAGGCGCAGATCGCCAGACGCGTTCGTCAGCAGCCCCTCATCGACAGTGCCGTCGCAGTCGTCGTCCTTCCCGTTGCACGTCTCGGTGCCGGGGGCGCCGGGCCTGCACTGCTGCACCTGCCCCATCACGCAGGTGGACTGCACCGAGGCGCACTCGCCGACCCCGCACATCGCGGGCATGAGGTTCTCGTCCACGCCGCCGTTGCAGTCATCGTCGAGGCCGTTGCACGTCTCAGCCACCGGAGCGCCCGGCGTGCAGGTGTTGGGCGCTCCCTCGAGACAGCCGGGCACGCTGCGCCGGCAGGCCCCGATGCCGCACTCGAGCTCGGGCAGGGCCTCGTCGATGAGCGTGTCGCAGTCGTCGTCGCGGCCGTTGCAGACCTCGACCGAGGGGAAGCACTCGGGCGGCAGGCCGGCGTCCTCTTCCTTCACGAGCTGAACACGGGGGCCCGAGCAGGTGCAGCCCGCGAGGAGGGAGAGGACGAGGAGGAGACCGGCTCCGCGCATGAGGGCCCTGTGGCACAGATCGGCCCCTCGAGTCACCCCACCCCCGGAGATGTCATTTCGATGTGACGAGAACGCGTCACGGCTCGAGCTGCCAGCGCAGCTCGTCGAGGGCGGACTCCGGGCCGGCGACCGGGCTGATCCACGCCTGCCAGAACGCCGCGCCGCTCGGGGCGAGCACGAGCTGCCGAACGCCGGGCGTGTCGTTGGCGAGGGCGGCAGGCGAGAAGACGCCCAGGGTGTCGACTGCGAACGTCCACACGCCAGTCCCCGTCCGCGGGGTGGCGCTGAGGTAGCCGGCCCTCGTCGAGGTCGCGGTCGCGGCGAGCTGGAGCCCGGTGGCGGCGAGGGGTGCGTTGTCGAAGACGGTGGGCGTGGCCCACCCGGTCGGCGTCGAGCGCAGGCTGACCACCCGCGTGCCGGGCGCGCTCGCGAGGAGGAACTCGGCGCCGCTCGGGGCGAGCACCGGGGCGGCGAAGCTTCCGGTGACGGTCGCTTCGGGCGCCCAGGCGGTGCTCGTCGACCGGCGCGTGCCGAGCGAGGACGTCTGCGTCCAGGCGGCCATGAAGCCCGTCGCGTTCGAGGCGAGCCCGACGTCGGGCGCGGTGAACGCGCTCGTCGTGCTCAGCTGCAGCGGCGTGCCGACCGCGAACGACGCCCCCGTGCCGGTGTAGGGCGTAGCCCAGGCGTGCGAGCCGGCCCCGAAGGCGACGCGGAACCCCAGCGTCGGGTGCGCTGCCACCAGGGGCCGTGAGGTGGGCGTGGCGAAGGCCTCGAACGTGAGCCGCGGCGTCCACGAGCCCTGGTACAGCGAGCGCCCGTAGATGGAGAAGTTGCTGCCGTCGCGCTCTCCCCAGACCGCGAGCGTGCGGGTGCCGGCGCCGGTGCCGATGGTGGCGGTCGAGACGGTCGCCGTCGGCTCGTTCGTCGAGAGCTGCAGCTCGCCGCCGAGCGTGGCCGGAGGCGTGAGCACCCGCACGAAGAGGTGCCGGGGCGTCGGGAGCGCGTTGGTGATGAAGACGAAGTCGGTGTCGTGCGCCGAGACCTTCACGCCCGTTCGATTGGTGCCGACGATGAACGGCGCGCCGAAGGAGCCGGCGGTCGTGCCCACCGACGCGAGCACCACGGGCGTGCGCTGCTGCCAGGTGGCCCACGCGATGACCGCCGTGCCGTTGGCCGCGGCCGCGAAGTCGGCGCCCAGGACCGAGGCGGGGTGGGTGGACTGCACGAGCCCGACAGGCGCCGACAGCGACGCGCCGTCGTCGCGCACGGCGAAGATCTGGACGGCGGTCGGGGTGAGGGCGTCGAAGGTGATGGTGGCCGAGGTGGCGCCCGAGGCGAGGGAAGGCCGCAGCGGCGAGCCGGCGCCGGCGGTGAGCTGCTGGGGCGTGCTCCACGCGGTCGTGTAGCGCGACGTCCAGCTCGTGCCGTTGACGAGTTCCCAGACCGCGACCGGCGTGCTGCCTGCGAAGCCGAGGAGCAGCCGCCGGCCCGTCGCCGCGCCGGGGAAGATGGGCGAGAGCGTCGAGAAGCCGGCGCCGGTGTCGAGGGCGGCCGCCACCATGCCGGAGATGTCGAGCCGCAGCGCGACGTAGCGGCCTCCTCCGAAGCCCACGCGCAGCCCATAGATCGCGCTGCCGCCGGTGCCGAAGCTCACCGGTGCCGACCAGGCCCCGCCGCTGAAGGTGCGCGACAGCGTCGTGCCCGCGGAGTCGAAGACGAGGCGGAAGTCCACACCGTTGGAGGCCACCGAGGCGGCGGTGGCGGTTGTCATGCCCTGCGTCACCGTCGGCTCCCACGCCGTGCCGTTGAAGAAGGCCGTGCGCACCGTGCCTGAGGCCGACGCGGTCGCGACCATGAAGCGATCCGTGCTCGCGGCGATCTCGACGGTGTCGGCGAAGCCCTGCGCGAGGGTGGCAGGCGCGCTCCAGGTCGCGCCATCGAAGGACGCAGCGCGGGTGAACCAGAAGCTGCTGGTGGTGTCGAACACCTGCCAGACCGCCATGAAGCCGGTCGCGCTGGCGGCGATGTCCCACCGGTCGGGCACGAAGGGCAGCGCGATGGCAGGGCCGGGGACGCCACCGACCACCACCCGGACGGTCGCCTGAGAGAAGAGGAGCAGGCGGCCGGCGCCGCTCACCACGCGCGGGGCGGAGACACAGGCGAGCAGGTTCGTCCGGCTGGTCGAGCCCGGGAGGACGGTCTCGGCGGACCAGAGGCCGGTGGCCGCCGAGTACGTCGAGTACAGCGTGCGGCAGTGGCTGCCGGTGAACTCGGTCCACGCGGCGAAGCCGTCACCGTTCGGCAGGAAGGCCGCGCTGCTGGCCTCCATGCTCGCTGCGCCCATCGCCGCCACGGGCGTCGAAGGGGGCCGGGTACTGAACGACGAGGTGAAGTTGGCGGCGAGGGGGTTGCCGACGAGGTCCCGCACGCCGGTGGTCACCGTCACCGTGAAGCCCGTGCCCGACGGGAACGGGGCCAGCGGCGTGAAGATCGCGGCCAGCGTCGGCGCGTCCCACCAGACCGTGCCCATGACTCCGCTCACCGTGATGGTGCTCGGGTTCACCGTCGCCGGGTCGAGCGCCTCGCTGAAGCGGAGCACCACGTCGGCCAGCGGAGAGGTGACCACGCCGTTGGCCGGCGAGACGCTCACCACGGTCGGGGCGGTGGTGTCGTTGATGACGTAGGTGCTGGCGAAGGGGATCTCGGCGTTGCCGGCGTTGTCCGTCGAGAAGTACCGCACCGTGGTGGACCGGGTGAGGGCGACCGGGCCCGAGTAGAGGAGCGACGAGGCCGAGGGGACTCCGCCGTCGAGCGTGTAGCGGGTCTCGGCGCAGCCCGACTGGAAGTCGAGGCAGCTCAAGGTGAGCAGAACGGCCGACGTGTACGTGCCGGCGTCGGGGAGCGCTCGTGTCACGGGTGGGAAGGTGTCGATCACGAAGGTGACGGTGTTGATGCCCTCGAAGTTGCCGGCGGCGTCGATCGAGAAGAACCGCACGGTCGCGCTGCTCGTGATGGAGAACGGGCCCAGGTACCTGGGCGACGCGGTGGTGGGGGTGGAGCCGTCGGTCGTGTAGTGGGTGTTCGCGCAGCCCGAGCCGCCGGTGTCCGTGCAGGTGAGCACCACCGACTGGGCCGTGCGGAAGGTGCCGCCCGCGGGGCTCGCGGTGGTGACGGGCTGCTGGGTGTCGAAGAGGAACGACGCCGAGCCGGACACCTCTGGGTTGCCAGCCACGTCGACAGAGAAGTACCGGACGGTCAGCGACGTCGAGACGGTGAAGGGCCCGGTGTACCGGGTGGACAGCGTCGTGGGCGGGCTCCCGTCGGTCGTGTACCAGGTCGCCGCGCAGCCGCTGCCGACGTCTGAGCACGAGAGCGTCACCTGCCTCGGGTTGTTGAAGGCGCCGCCGGGCGGCGTGATGGTCGTCACCGGCGGAGTGACGTCGACGGATCCGCCCGCGCTGCCGCCTGCAGTCCCGCCCGCGCTGCCGCCTGCATTCCCGCCTGCGCTTCCGCCCGCGCTGCCGCCTGCGCTTCCGCCCGCGCTGCCGCCTGAGCTCCCGCCCGCGCTGCCGCCTGAGCTCCCGCCCGCGCTGCCGCCAGCAGTCCCGCCCGCGCTGCCGCCAGCAGTCCCGCCTGCGTTCCCCCCGCCTGCGTTTCCGCCCGCACTGCCGCCGCCAGCACCTCCTGCGGCACCGCCAGCGTCACCTCCCGCGGCTCCGCCGGCGCTCGCACCACCAGATGCGCCACCACCGACGCCACCACCCATCGCCGAGCCACCGGCGACACCGCCTGCCGATCCTCCGGCGGTGCCGCCACCCGACCCGCCGGCTTGCGCCGTTCCACCAGCAGAGCCGCCAGCCGCTCCGCCGGCAGCGCTCGTCCCTCCGCCGGTCACGCCACCATCGCCGGCGTTCGACTCACCACACGAGCAACCGGCGACAAACACCACCGCCGCGAGGGCGCCGATTCGGAAGTACATCACCGCATCGTACTCGAACAGCCCGTGGGGCCTGCACGAGCCGCCTCCGTTGAACGTGCGCCGGTCCTGCGGTCTGTTCTCTCCATGTCCCTGTTCGACGCCATTGAGACCGAGAACCTCGACGCGATTCAGAAGGCGCTCACCGCCACGAAGGACGTCAACGAGCTGGGGCCGGGGCGCACGACGCCGCTCATCGAGGCGGCGCGGCGGGGGCTGACGCACGCGGTGAAGCTGCTGCTCGCGAAGGGCGCTGAGCCGACCTGGCGCGACGACGAGCAGGAGACGGCCATCTTGAAGGCCGGCGCGAACGGGCACCCCGAGGTGGTGGCGCTGCTCGAGCCGGTGTCGAGCGAAGACGACCGCGACCTCGCGCGCAGCTTCCTGGCGGCCTTCGGGGCCTCGCACGCGCCGGAGTACCAGTACGACGCGTCACGGCTGCACAAGAAGGCGGTCGAGGTGGCCGCCCGCGCCGCGAACTTCGTCGGGCATGACGACCCGATGAAGCGCCTCGAGCGCAACGAGCGCGCGCAGGACCTCAAGAAGAAGAAGTGAGTCAGTTGCAGTTCCCGCCGGGCTCAGTGCACGTGAAGGTGTCGCAGCAGCCCGAGCAGCAGTCGGTGGAGAGCGTGCACGGCTCGTGAAGCTGCCTTCCACACGAGACGCCCCCATCGGCCGAACAGCAGGTGGAGCCGCTGACCGGGCCCATCTGCGAGCAGATCATCACCACCGTCGAGGAGCACACCGGCGGGGCCGCCACACAGAACATGCCGATGCAACGGCCCGAGCAGCAGGTCGCGCCGGACGAACACCCGGTCCCATCCAGCGCGCACGCGCTGCCGCCCGCCGCGCCGCCGGCCCCCGGCCCTCCAGCCATCACGAGGCCACCGCCCGTGGCCAGGCCTCCCGCAGCTCCACCTCCCGTCACGGGACCACCGCCCATACCGCCGGCCGTCAGTCCCCCGCCACCGGAGGTCCCACCCGCGGCGCCCGCGCTCGTTCCGCCGCCAGCGGCGTTCCCTCCAGCGAACATGCCCCCTGCGGCGCCCGCGCTCGTTCCGCCGCCAGCAGCGCTCCCTCCAGCGAACATGCCCCCTGCCTGTCCACCGGCGACGCCCGCGCTCGTCCCGCCAGCGGAGCTCCCTCCGCCGAACATGCCTCCCGACTGCCCACCGGCGCCGCCCGCGCTCGTCCCGCCAGCGGAGCTCCCTCCCCCGAACATGCCTCCCGACTGCCCACCGGCGGCGCCGGCGCTCGTCCCGCCAGCGGAGCCTCCCCCGCCGAGCATGCCTCCCGACTGCCCACCTGCGGCGCCCGCGCTCGTCCCGCCCGCGGAGTTCCCTCCGCCGAACACACCTGCTGCCTGCCCGCCGCCGGCCCCGCTCGTCCCAGCGTCGCTTCCGCCCTTCCCGCCTGCCAGGGCCGCGGAGCCCCCGTCGACCCAGGGACACAGCGCGTCGCACAGCTCGTCGTAGCGCGCATCGTAGCGCCCGCAGTTGCAGCCCTGGCCGGCCACCACGACCGACCACGCCACCAGGAAGGGGCCCGCGAACCGCATCAGCTCGAGGATACCCCGTGCTCGAGCCGCCGCGCAGCCTCAGCCCGGCAGCGAGAGCTCAGCCACCACCGGCGCATGGAACGAGCCCGCCGTCACCTCGCCCTTCATCGCGGCGGCCCACTCGTCCTTCAAACCCCGGTTCACGATGTGCGCACGCGCCAGGGTGCGCGCCAGCGCCTGCGACGCGAGCAGGTGGTCCACCAGCTGCGGGCTGCCCTCGTGGAAGATGGAGAACCGCTCCTCAGGAGCGATGCGGTCCGTGAGCGGCGTCAGGACGCGCGACGCGAGGGCCTCGTTGCCCGTGTCTTCGACCCGCGCGCGAAGGATGCGCAGCGGCGTCTGATCGAGCTCGGCGTTGAGATCGCCCATCACCAGCACCAGCGCCGACGGGTCTGCGTCGAGGAGCTCATCGACCAGCAGCCGCGCCTCGAGTGCCTGCCCCATGCGCTTGAGGCCCGCCGCGAAGAAGCCCTCGGCCCATGCGCCCGACCGCCGCCAGGAGAATGACGACAGCTTCTCACCTTCGAGCGGCGCCGCGAGAGGCGCGCGCAGGTGGGCCGCGATGACGTGCAGCACCCGACCGCCCTCGAGCGCGAGGGACACCTGGAGCAGCGGCCGATCCCACGTGAGCTCGAGGCGGGCCCCGGGCGCGGTCGCCCGCTCGAGCGACGGCCTGGCCACCAGCGCGTGAGCGACGACCCGCGAGGAGAGGAACGGCAGCCGGCTCAACACCACCAGGTTGTGCACGTCGTTGAGGGCGCCCGACGGCAGGCCGGCGCCGAACCGGTGAAAGCCGGCGTACCGGGTCCCTTCGAGCAGCTCGTCGAGCAACGACAACCTCCGCGCGCCACCCGCCTTCGGAGCCCCGACCTCCTGAAGGCACAGCACGTCCGCGGCCAGCCGCTCGAGCACGGGGCGCAGCGCCTCCACCCGCTCCTCGACCGGGATCGGCCCACGCTCGTCGAAGCTCTCGAGGTTCCACGTCGCGACATGAAGTCTCACCTCCTCACCGTACGCCCACCCGCTCCCGGCGGCAGCAGATCCTCTTCGGGAATGCGACGTGTGTCGGCTACCGTCGTTGGCATGCCCAGAGGCACCATCACCAGTTGGGACACCAGCCGTGGCCGCGGCGCCGTTCAGCTCGAGGACGGCACCGAGCTGCCCTTCGATGCGTCCATCGTCACCACCGGCGCGCTCACGCCCGGCCTCGAGGCCGAGGTCGTCACCGCCATCGGCGTGTCGGGCCAGCTCAAGGCGAGGCTGGTGCTGGTGGACGAGTTCGCGGTCGAGGAGCGCCCCTTCGAGGACGGCTTCGACGATCTCCAGCTCCTCGGCCTGCTGAGCGGCTGGTCGCTGCATGACGCGCGCGCGGCAGTCGCCGACGGGGCGGTGATGAGCCGCGAGTCTGCCGCGGCCCTGCTCCTCACCTACTACGGCGAGGGGTCGGTGAACGTCCGCGCCGCCTCCGACCGGGTGCTCGTGCTCGACGAACACCTGGGCGACGCTCCGAAGATCCCGCTCGACGCGCTGGCCTCGCTCGCGGCCGAAGCGCTGCGCCCGAAGCTGCTCGGCAGCGTCACGGGCACCGGTCAGTCGCTGGGCGCCGTGCTGAACGCCTTCAACGCGGTGCTGCAGCACGCCGGCGTGGGCCAGCACTTCTTCCTCGTGGACCTCGACTCCGACCGGTACGTGATGGTGGTGGCGCGCAACGACGCCTTCGCGCGCGCGGCCCACAGCTCGGTGCTGCGCATCGTGAGCTGACGCTCAGGCCGCGACGCGCAAGTGGGCCCGCTTCGGGCTCGCGACCCGGCCCCGCTTCACGTCCCAGGCCTCTTTGAGCCCATGCCAGGCGCGGCCGAGCAGCGACTTCGACCGCGACACCGGCGCGCGCTCTTCGGACGGACCGCGCGCGCCGAAGTCGTACAGCTTCCGGGTGGCCATCACGTGATCGAACCACGGGTGGGTGACGCACCAGTTCGCGTTCTGATCGCGCCCCATGTGGTGGTCGTAGTGCCAGGGCAGGTTCGCCTTCGCCCAGTGCGGGTCGAGGTGCGAGCGCTTGTGCACGACGTAGTACCGGGCCATGCAGTACCAGAGCGTGCCGGTGAAGAAGGGCGCCAGCGGGAACAGCGGTGTCACGGCGAGCGCGCCCAGCGACAACGCGAGCGCCTCCTTCCCCTGCGGCGACCAGCTGAAGACCGGGCGCAGGTACTGCCCGTCGACCATGTCGTTCTTCCGCGACTCGCGGTGGTGCTCGTGCCAGTGGAAGGCCCAGAAGCTCTTCTTGTTCCTGCCGAGGCCATGCAGCCAGTGCTTGTGAATCAGCCACTCTCCGATGTTGCCCGCCGCGAGGCCCAGGGGGATGCCGATCATGCCGTGCTCCTTCTCGCTGCCTCGCTCGCCCGTTCCCGCACCACCGGGGGTGAGCTCGGCTACACTCCGGCCAGCCGCGAGGAATCATGACCAATCGGTCACGACAGAGCAAGCCCCCGATGAAGCCCAGGCGCGCGAAGCAGGCGCGGCGCCCCGGACCACCGGGCGGCGTGCGCGACACCAACCGGCAGAAGAAGGCGGCCACCATCAAGGACGCGGCGCTGAACCTCTTCCTCGAGCGCGGCATCGACGCGGTCAGCGTGGACGACATCATGAAGCGCGCCGGAATGGCGAAGGGCGGCTTCTACCGGTACTTCGAGTCGCAGACGGCCCTGGTGGACGAGCTCATCTCGCCACTGCGGACGTTGACACTGAGCGCGCTCGAGACGTGCCGCGCCGACCTTCGCACCGCGTCGACGCGTGACGCGCAGTTCGCGGCCTACCGCAAGGTCGGGGCCGCGGTGGCGACGCTGCTGATGGAGTACCCGGGGGAGGTGCGCCTGTACCTCCAGGAGTGCCGCGCGCCCGCCAACGGCCCTCGCGTTCCCATCGTCGAGCTGTCGCGGTCGATTCAGACGTACGCCATCGGCCTCACCGAGACGGCGCAGGCCCATCACATCCTCAAGGCCATTCCCGTCGGCGTGAGCGCGCTCACGGTGGTCGGCGCCTCGGAGCAGTTGCTGCTGGCCGTGCTGCAGGACCGGTACACCGGAAACCCGCTCGACGTGCCCGAGGCGCTGACGACGTTGATCCTCGACGGCCTGCGGCGGTGACCGTCCGTCTCCCCAATCGAGCAGGGTTCGGGCGGTGACGCCCGGGCAGCGGTAGTGTTGACGCACCAACCGTGACGGGCCGCGACGACAGACTCACCCTGTGGGGGCTCGTGCTCAGCCTGGGGCTGCACGCCGCGGTGTTCGTCGGCGTCGCGCTCGCTCCCGAGCGTGACTCGCCCGGCAAGGCGAGCCGCATCACCCTGGTGGAGATCGAGCTGCCAGAAGAGGCGCCGCCTCCGCCTCCCCAGCCCCGCGAGCCCGAGTCGGCCCCGCTGAAGACGGTGCGTCCCGACCGCAAGCGTCCACCGAGCCGCGTCGAGGTCGAGCCCGTCGAGCCCCGCCTCGCCAACGACCGGCCCTCCGCCGATGCCCCGACCACGGAGCAGCCGCTCCGACCGCCGGCCCTCGAGCGCCCGTCGCTCATCCCCGGCGGCGCCTTCGCGCTGTCCCTCGACGCGGGCGTCTTCGAGGAGCCCCTCGAGCCTGGCGGACTCAGGGCGCCCAGCATCTCGAAGGACCTGGTGGGCGACCTCACCCGCGAGACCATCGGCCGCGGCAAGGTCGATCGCGGGCTCGTGCACCCCTACTACGTGCAGCTCGGCAAGGCGCTCATCAAGCACTGGGACGCCGACCGCGCCGTCTCGAAGAAGGGCCTCGCCGGCTTCGGCGAGCAGTTCGTGCAGAACTCGAAGGTGTTCAACGAGATCTGGCTCGACAAGGCCGCGCAGTTCGGCGCGACGGGCGCGCCCATCGACGCGCCGGTGTCGAACGACAACGCCAGCCGGCGAACGGCGACCGTCACCAACAACATTCAGGGCATCGGCGGCGTCGACCTCGAGGCGCGCAAGGAGGTCTCGCGGCAGATGCGGGAGCAGTTCAAGGCGACCCGCCGCGCCACCATTCGCGTCACCCAGGACCTGAGCGGCAAGCTGATGAAGGTCGAGCTGGTCTCGCCCTCCAACGACGCTGCGGTGGACAAGGAGGCGCTCGCCGACGTGCGCGCCGCGGCCGAGCAACTGCCGCCGCCGCCTGAGGAGGTGCTCGACGGGAAGAAGGAGCTCATCAGCACCTGGGCCTTCGAGCTGGTCGTCAGCATCACCCCGCCGGTGCCCACCTTCACGTTCGAGTTCGACGAGGCGCTGGGCTTCATCGACGCGCGGCTGCCGCTGGACCGCCGCATCTACAAGAAGGTCCGCCTCGTCTCGGTGGATTGAATGGCCGACAAGCGCCGCTTCGAGCTCTTCGCCGACCTGCTGCTGCAGCGCTTCCCGGCGACGCGGCGGGTCTTCGACGTCGCGGGCGGCATGGGGCGGCTCAACGAGGCCCTCGTCGCCCGGGGCCCGAGCTGCCTCACCTTCGACCGGCGCCACAAGCACCTGCCCGTCGAGTACGCGCAGCGCGACTTCACCCTCGACGAGCCGTGCACCGCCGACCTCGTGGTGGGCCTGCACGCCGATGGGGCCACCCGGGTCATCATCGAATATTCTGCGAAGCATCAGGTGCCCTTCGCCGTGGTGCCCTGCTGCTCAGACAACTCCATGCCGTACAAGCCGTGGATGCGGCACCTCGCCGACCTGGCCATTTCCCTCGGGCTCACGGTTCACGAGCTGACCCTGCCGATGGAGGGGCGCGCGCGCGTCCTGGTCGGAGAACCGGCCCCCGGACGCCGTCTATCGAGTTGATCTCGCTCAAGAGCGGTGGTTCGGTCCCGGCCCCATGAACACGCTCCTCCGCGCTTCGGTCGTCATCCTCTTCACGCTGTCTGGCTGCGGTGCCATGGACATGACGCCGGACGGGGGCGCATCGGGCGGTGGCTCAGCAGCGGGCGGCTCGGCGGCGGGCGGCTCGGCGGCGGGCGGCTCAGCGGCGGGCGGCTCAGCGGCGGGCGGCTCGGCGGCAGGCGGCTCGGCGGCGGGTGGCTCGGCGGCGGGTGGCTCGGCCGGCGGCGGCTCGGCGGCGGGTGGCTCGGCCGGCGGCGGCTCGGCGGCGGGTGGCTCGGCCGGCGGCGGCTCGGCGGGTGGCGGCTCAGGGGGAGGCAGCGCGCAGGTGAGCTTCATGACCCAGGTCGCGCCCATCCTCACCGCCCGCTGTGGCTCCTGCCACGGCTTCGTAGACACCGCGGGCGCGAACACGTTCGTCCGCGGAAACGCGAGCCGCCCCTCGTGCAGCAGCGTCGGCGCGCGCATCGTCGCGAGCAACGCGACCGGCAGCCTCCTCTACCAGAAGGTCGCGGGAACTCAGACGTGCGGCGGGCGCATGCCGCCAAACTGCACCGGCAACAACTGCGTGCCGCAGAATCAGATCGACCTGATCCGCGACTGGATCAACGCCGGCGCGCCGAACAACTGACGCCGAGCACAACCACGGCTCAAGGCAAGCACTGGTTTCACGCCTGCCACCTCGCGTTGACACCGCCAACGCAGCGCACAGAGCGGTGGAGCCGAACGAGCGCTTTGCAGCTAGGGTTGGGCGCTCGATGCGCCCGGTCATCGCCTCCGCGATCCTCCTGCTGTCGCTGACCGCGCGCGCTGCCATCTACGAGACGGTCGTCAACGCCGACGACGAAGACGACGTCTTCAACATGTACCAGCGCGGCGACATCTCGACCGAGACCGCCGACACGCTGCTCGAGCTCATCCGCGAGGGCGTGGACCTCAACTCGGGCAGCCGGGAGCGCCTGTACGATCTGCCCGGCCTCACCTACGCCGATGTCGATCGCATCATCGCGTACCGCACGCAGAAGGGGCGCATCGAGGACCCGGCGGAGCTCGTCGGCGCCGAGGCCATCACGGCCGAACAGCTCATCCAGATCGCCCCCTTCATCCGCCTCGACGCCGCGCAGCCGAAGTGGCCGGTGAGCGGGAAGGTGCGCGCCGTCAGCCAGTACACGGCCGGCGACACGGTCGCGCCACCGGCGATGCTCTCGGGCACCTTCAAGGGCCCGTGGGACCTCTCGGCGGGCTTCATGGCGATGACGTCGCGCCGCATCCCCGCGCCCGTGAAGTACGACCCGGTGCTCGACGCGCTCGTCACCGACGGCTTCAGGTACATGCCGCACCTGCCGCGCTTCTTCCTGCAGTGGCAGAACTCGAACCGGAAGGTGATCGTCGGCACCTTCACCCTGGGCTTCGCCGAGCGCCTCACCCTCGACAACACGCGGCGACTGACTCCGAAGGGCATCTACCTCACCAACGACTTCCGCCGGCCCATCGACTTGACGCGCACGTGCCGCGTCTCCGGCGACCCCATCGTGGGCGAGTGCGAAGGCGGTGAGACGAACCGGTACATCACGGCCGACTACGACTGGCGCGAGGTGTTCCGGGGCATCGCTGCCAGCCTCGAGAACCTGGACCTCGGCGACCAGCGCTCGTTGTCGATGTACGGGTTCCTCTCGTTCCAGAGCCGCAGCCTGTACCAGTACGAGCTGTTCGACCGGCGGTACTGTGACGACCCGAACAGCACCGACGAGTCGTGCAAGTCGCCCACCGTGTACTTCAACGCAGGCGCGAACACCGGCGCCTCGCGGCTCACCTTCTCGACCCTGCCGTACCTCTTCAACGAGCTCGCCGGCGGCGGGCACGTGGACTTCAAGCCGAACTACCGCTTCCGCTTCGGGCTCACCGGCTACGCGGCCGCGCCGCTCTTCGACGTCGTCGCGCCAGGCACCGCCGCGCCCTTCAACGGCTATCCCCAGCTCGACTTCCAGGAGTGGAGCCGGTACCCGAACGGCGGCCCCTTCGGCGCCATCGGCCTCGACGGGCAGGCCGTGTGGAACGAGCTCAACTTCCACCTCGAGGTGGCCCGCAGCTTCGATCGCTCCGTGGGCAACCAGGGCGGCGGCTTCGCGGCGCTGCAGCGCACCACCTGGGCGCCGAAGGGCCACGAGGTCGAGCTCAGCTTCCGCTACTACGACAACCACTTCCTGAACCCGTACGCGCGCCCCTTCTCCGGCCCGGACGAGGAGTCGGGCCAGCGCGCCCGCAACGAGCTCGGCGCGCGCCTGCGCTATTTCGGCCGCTGGAGCCGCGACTGGGAGTTCAAGTCGCGCGTCGACTTCTGGATGCTGCCCTTCGACAGCCCGCGCGTCGGCCCCGCGGGCATGACGAACCTCTTCGCCGTCGCGCGCCTCGACTTCACCGGCTGGAAGTTCTTCGAGCCGGCCGTCTGGGTGGACCTGCGCAACCGCAACCTCGCCTCCAGCACCCACGGCAAGTGCGCGCCGGGCACCATCGTCATCCCCATTCGCGTCAACTCGACCGAGGGCGGTGACATTCTGCTGAACCCCGATCAGCCGTTCGACTGCTCCGGTGACTTCTACCGCGTCGCTGAGCGCCTCGAGTTCCGTCCGCTGCCCAACCGCCTGCTCACCATCATTCAGCAGGGCTGGCTCACCTGGAAGGACGACATCCGCTACAAGGATCGCTTCCGGCTCGACGTGCAGACCTGGGTCGAGGTGCGGAGCGAGCCGGTGGACTGGCTCGACCTGCGCCTGCGCAGCCGCTACCTCTTCCAGGACGTCAACGACAACACCTACCTCGAGCAGTCACTGTGGACGACGGCCGAGGCGGTCTGGACTCCCCGGAAAGGCACCCGCCTGGGCTTCCGCTACGACCTCTATGTGTGGCTGGATAGACGCCGGACCACCTGGAACGAACTCGACGGGGTGCCGGCCCGTTCGCCCTTCCCCGAACATCGCCTCCTCGTCGACCTGCGCGCGAGCTTCCCATGACGACGCCCCTCCGCACCGCCCTGCTGGCCACCCTGCTCCTCTGCGGCTGCGCCACCACCGAGCAGACGAAGCGCTACACGCAGGACGAAGCGCGCTCCCTGCTCAAGCGGCTCGAGGTGGTGAGCCTCGAGCTGGGCGAGTTCCCCATCGACGGCGCGTCTTCGGTGCTCGACGGCGACACCATCAAGGTGAAGGGCCTGCCCGCCTCTCTCCGCCTGCTCGGCATCGACACCGAGGAGACCTTCAAGAAGGACAAGGAGCGCGCCGCCTTCGCCGCCGGCTGGGAGCAGTACATGAAGAAGATGCGCGGCGACTCGCCCCGGCCGACGAAGTACGCCACCCCGCTGGGCGAAGACGCCAAACACTTCGCGCAGGCCTTCTTCGAAGACGTGCGCACCGTGCGGCTCGAGCGCGACCACCCCGGCGAGGTGCGCGACTTCTACAACCGCTACCTCGCCTACGTCTTCGCGAAGAAGAACGACCAGTGGGTGAACTACAACCTCGAGTGCGTACGCGCGGGCTTCACGCCCTACTTCATGAAGTACGGGCGCAGCCGCCGCTTCCACAAAGAGTTCGTCGAGGCAGAGCGGGAGGCCCGCGAGGCGCAGCGCGGCATCTGGAAGCCCGGCGCCATGGCGTACCCCGACTACGACGAGCGACTGAAGTGGTGGGGTGAACGCGAGGCCGTCATCACGCGCTTCGAGAAGGCCGCCCAGGAGCGCCCCGAGGACTTCGTCGCGCTCACCCGGTGGGACTCCATGCTCAAGCTCGAGGGCAAGGTCGGCCAGGAGGTCACCATTCTCGGCTCGGTGAGCGACGTGAAGTACAGCCAGGGCAACGGCCCCTCGGTGGTGAAGCTCTCGCGCACCCGCACCAGCGACTTCGACGTCGTCTTCTTCGATCGCGACGTCATGCTGTCCACCGGCATCCAGTTCAAGAAGAGTGAATATGTGCAGGTGCGCGGTACCGTGCAGAAGTACAAGAACGAGAAGGGCTGGGAGAAGCTGCAGGTGGTGGTGAACCTGCCGGGGCAGGTGCTGGCGCCCTCCAGCCAGCTCGAGCAGTTGTTGACCGACGAGAACAAGCAGCGGGCCGAGCGTGACGAAGAGGACGACTGAGTGAACGCCTTGTTTCGAGTGACGATGCCCCTCGGGGCGCTGGTGCTGGTCGCCTCCTGCGGGCCTCCGACGCCGATGCCGACGGACGCCTGCAAGGGCCGCGTGGCCGGCGACCTGGTGATCTCCGAGCTGATGCTCGACCCCGATGGCACCGACACCGGCGGCGAGTGGGTCGAGCTCTTCAACACCCTCGGCACCCCCATCGACCTGCGCGGCTACACCATCACCTACCGGCAGGGGACCTCGACCGCGAAGTCCCACACCGTTCGCGCCTCGGTGACGATCCCCTCGCGCGGGTACCTCGCGCTCGGAGACGTGCGCTCGGGGCCGAACCCCTCATGGGTGGGCTACAGCTACGGTGACGACCTCGGCAGCTTCAGCCAGTCGAGCGGCACCGTCGGCGTCCGCTGCGGCATGACGGTGCTGAACGAGTACACGTACACCCGCAGCGCGCGCTCGGGCCGTTCACGCATGCTGGGCGGCAACGCCGACCCCGACGCGAGCCGCGTGGCCAACGAGACGAACTGGTGCGACACGCCGACCTCGACCGAGTACGCGCCCCGCAACTACGGCACGCCCGGCGGCCCCAACCCCCAGTGCGCGCCCGAGGCCATGCTGGGCACCTGCCTGCAGAACGGCGTGCCCCGGCCCATCGTCGCCGCCGAGGCGGGCGATCTGATCATCTCGGAGGTGATGGCGAGCCCAGGCGTGGCGAGCGACACCGTCGGCGAGTGGTTCGAGGTCTACGCCACCACCGACGTCGACCTGAACGGCGTGTCCATCGGCACCAGCACGAGCCGCACCACGCTCAACTCGATGGACTGCATCACCGCGCAGGCGAACTCGTACAACCTGCTCGCGCGGTCGGCGGACTCGTTCGTGAACGGCCTGCTGCCGGCGCCGCTGGTCACTTTCTCGCTCGGCCTGTCGGGCACCAACGAGCGCCTGCGCCTGTTCCGCGGCGACGCGGGCATCGACGAGGCGGCCTTCTTCGCGTCATCGAGCGGGGTGTCGTGGCAGCTCAGCCCCAACCTCCTCATCGACCCGGTGCGTCCCGAGGTGAACGACCAGCCGCAGGCCTTCTGCAAGGCGACCGGCCCATGGCCCGACGGCGGTGGCGACTGGGGGACTCCGGGGGCGCCCAACACGACGTGCCCGCCGGACAGCGGCGTCTTCCCGGATCCCGACGCGGGCATGCCCGACGCGGGCCCGATGCCGGGGCCGAACGAGTGCATCGACGGCACGACGATGATGATCCGGGCGCTCGACCGGCCAGCGATGGGTGACCTCGTGCTGACCGAGGTGATGCCCGACCCGCAGGCCGTCGATGACACCGTCGGCGAGTACTTCGAGGTGCTCGTGAAGCGGGACGTGGACCTGAAGGGCGTGTCGTTCGGCAGCGAGGCGTGGGTGCTCCCGGCGGCGCACACTGCGTCGAACGGCATCACGCTCGGGGGCAACGCCTGCCGCCGCGTCACCGCGGGCACGTACCTCGTCTTCGCGCGCAACAACCAGGCGAGCGTCAACGGGGGCCTCTCGACGGTCTACGAGACCTTCAGCTTCGGGCTGTCGAACTCCGGCGCGCTGTCGCGGCACGTGAAGGCAGTCAGCCAGGGCGTCGAGCTCGACCGGCTCGCCTTCCCGCTCACGGCGACCGCGACGCCCGGCGCCTCGATTCAGCTCAACGCTGGCCTGACCGACGTCACCGACAACGACAACGCCGCGAACCTGTCGCTGACGCCCACCACCTCGCGCTACGGCGGCACCGCCCTCCCTGATGGTGGGGTGACGGGCGGCGACCGCGGCACGCCAGGCCTCGCCAACGTCCCCCCGTGAAGCGCGGAGCTGCTTCAGGCGAGGTGAGGCACACCTTGCGCGCGGAGCACGGCGCCCCTCGCGCGCGGCAGGTGACGCCCAGCGCGAGGCAGGAGGCTCCCAAAGCGAGGCAGGAGGCTCCCAAAGCGAGGCAGGTGACTCCCAGCGCGAGGCAGGTGACTCCCAGCGCGAGGCAGGAGCCTCCCAGCGCGAGGCAGGAGCCTCCCAGCGCGAGGCAGATGACTCCCAGCGCGAGGCAGGTGACTCCCAGGGCGAGGCAGGTGACTCCCAGCGCGAGGCAGGAGCCTCCCAGCGCGAGGCAGGAGCCTCCTCCTGGCACGCGGCTCGCGCTCGCCTCGGCGCTGGCGCTGCTCGCCGTCGCGTGCGCCCCGCCGAGCGTGTGCGGGGCGACGACGGCGACGGTCGACCGTGCCGTAGACGGCGACACGCTGGAGCTGTCGGACGGCAAGAAGGTGCGCCTGCTGCTGGTGGACGCGCCCGAGACGACGAGCGGGAAGAACGACTGCTTCGGGCAACAGGCCGCGCAGTTCACCGCCGACCGCGTCACGGGGCGAGCAGTGCAGCTCACCTACGACGAGGCCTCGTGTCAGGACCGCTTCGGCCGGCTGCTCGCCTACGTGAAGGCCGACGGCGTCGAGCTCAACAAGGCGCTCGTCGAGCAGGGCCTCGCGTGTGTGCTGTACGTCGCGCCCGCCGGCCAGAGTCGTCGCGAGGAGTTCGAGACCCTGGTGTCTCAGGCGAAGACGAGCCGCGTCGGCATGTGGGGGCAGTGCGCGAGTGTGCCGTGTGACAAGTGACCCACGACGGGGCGGGGAGCTCGTCGGTCGATGACTCGTCTTCGTCACCCGGCGGCGGCGGGGCCCGGGCGGAACGCCTTCACCGCGGTCCGGCGCGTACGAGCCCGGTCTGGAGCGTGACTGCCCGTGAGCCTGCGTGCGGACGAGATCGGCCGGCTCCGGCTGGAGGCCCAGCGGATCGGCGGACCGGCGTCGAGCCCGGCGGCCGTGGTGAAGTGGCTGGTGGCGGTGCAGGCGCAAGACCCGCTCGCCGCGCGCTGGGCTCTGGGCGCACGCCACGCGGCCGACTCGGAGGACGACGTCATCGCGGCGCTCGACTCGGGCCGCCTCCTCCGCACGCACCTGATGCGGGGCACCTGGCAATACGTGACGCCGGGCGACCTGCACTGGCTGCTCGAGCTGCTCGCGCCGCGCGTCCGAGGCTATGCCGAGAGACGTCATCACCAGCTCGGGCTGTCGCCGCGAGCGCGCTCACGCTGTGAGGCCGTGCTCGCGCGCGAGCTCGAACAGGCGGGCGCGCTCACCCGGGTCGAGGCGCGCGAGGTGCTCCGCCGCGCCGGTCTCCCGACGCACGAGCAGCGGCTGTCGCACCTGCTGATCGACGCCGAGCTGTCGGGGCTGCTCTGCAGCGGGCCGATGAAGCGCGGTCAATCGACCTGGGCCCTCGTGGACGCGCGCGTTCCACGACGAGGCCGCGCCCGCTCGAGGGACGCCGCGCTCGCCGAGCTCGCGCACCGGTACTTCGCGAGCCGGGGCCCCGCCACCCTCGCCGACTTCCGCTGGTGGACAGGCCTCACCACCGCCGACGCGAAGGACGCGCACGGCGCCATCTGCTCCGGGCTCGAGTCGGCCACCGTCGATGGGCGCACGCTGTGGTGGGCGCCGACCACGACGCGCGGCCCCGGGGACGCCTTGTTGCCGCCCTTCGACGAGTTCCTCATCGCCTACCAGGACCGCCGCGACGTGCTCGATCCGCGGCACGTCTCCCGTGTCAACGCCGGCGGGGGACTGCTCGCGCCCATCATCGTCGCCGAGGGGCGCGTGGTGGGCACGTGGCGCCGCACGCTCGCTGCCCGCCACGTCGAGGTCTCGCTGTCGTTGTTTGGCGCGGCCAGGCGCGACGCGAAGGCACTCGCACGCCACGTCGAGGCCTACGCACGCTTCCTCGGCGTCGACGCCCGCCAGGGCCGCACGTCGCGAGGGCGTGCGCGCCGGTGATGGACCCGCACGCTGACCGGCCTCGCCGACGACGCGAGAAGACCCGTGCGCGCCGCAGGTGCAGCGTCAGAAGACGCCGAGGCGCCAGAGAATCGCGAGGAGCAACAACAGCGCGCCTGCGCCGATGGCCGCCACGCGCACCATCGGGTTCACCGGCTGGGGCACGAGCTTCTCGGTGACGATGGGCTGCGGCTTCGCCGGGCGCATGGGGGCGTCGGGGTCCGTCGGCTCGAGGGACGGCTCGCTCGGCGCCCCGATGGACGCGAGGCGCGACAGCGGCGCCTCGGGATGGGTGTCGACCGCTCCGCCAGCATGGGCGTCGTGCTTCGGAGACGCGCGCAGCTTCCGTGACTCGGGCTCGCCGCGACGACGCTCCTCTGCCTCCGGGTTGCGCTGGCGTCCCGAGTGCTCGGCGAGCTCGGGGTTGCGCTGACGACTCGAGTGCTCGCCGTGCTCAGGGTTTCGCCGACGTCCCGACTCCTCGCCGAGCTCGGGGTTTCGCCGGCGCCCAGACTCCTCGCCGCGCTCGCGATCGAGGCGACCACGAACCTGGAGCCGTCGACTGGGGCGCTCGTCCTCGTCCACGTTCGTCTGTGAGGGCGCCTTCTCCACGATGGGAGCTTCGAGAGTCTCTCTGCGGCCCATGGGCTCGGGGGCCGCTGCGGGCACCTTCCGGCTCGGGCGTTCGTCATCCCCCGGCGCACGCCGCTTCGAGAGTCGCTCGTCGTCGCCCACCCTCGCCACCTTCGGCTCGGAGCGGTGGGTCGGCGCAGGGCTGCCGTGACGAGCGGCCAGGGCCAACGGCTCCGTCTTCGGCGCGAGGCCGCGCGCCGCGGCCGGGAGATCGAACGCGCCCTCGGTCTTCTCGTTGTCGTCGAACGCACCCGCCGGCCTCAGCTTCGGCTTGCCCTCGGAGTGCACGCGCGTCGGGGCGAAGTCGCCGAAGGGGTTCGCCTCGGGCCGCGTGTTCTCCCCTACCTTCGCGTCCGACAGGTCCTGGAACGTCGCGCCCGTGTGGACGACGTCGGCGGGCTCGGCCGGGGCGAGCGGGTCGAAGCGGAGCGCCATGGCGCACGTCTCGGCCCGCGCGAGCGCCCGCGACGGCTCACCCGACATGTCCCAGACGTAGGCGGCGCCCACGAGTGACTGTGCCGGCGCGAGCGAATCGCCGAGGCCACGCTCGAGCGTCACGCGCAGTTGGGTGGGCTCGAGGCCCAGCACCTCGACCTGCTCGGGGCCGCCGATGCCCTCGACGAGCCGCCAGATCACGGGCTCTCTGACGTCCTCGGGCAGGCTGCGAACCCGTTCGAGCCACTGCCGACCGTCGGCCACGGTGCTGTCGGGGCTCGGGCGCTCCTGCATCGAGGCCACCTTCGTCTGGCGGGCGAGCCGGCGGGCCACCGCGACCGCATGGGCGATGAACGCCGGGTCGCGCGTCACCTGCTCCGGGCTCGCGAGCACCGTGGCGAGCGCGTCGGCCATCAGGGCGTTGGCGGCGTGGTGCGGCAGATGCGCGAGCAGCACGCCGTGGACGAAGGGCGTCGCATACTCCCGCAGCCGCTCGGCTGCCGCAGCGTCACCACCTCGCCACTTCCTGACGTCGTCATGCCACTCCACGAGGCCGCGGAGTGTAACCCGAAGGACGCGGCGCGGGTCGCGCTGTCCCGTGTCGGTGACTCGCGCGTCGATCCCCGGCGGCCGCGCGCGCGCAAGTTTCCACGCGAAACGAAGACGAATTTGCCGCTGCGCGCGAATCGAAGGACAACTCGCCGCACATGGCGGACATCATCGACCTGTCCCTCGTCGCTGCTTCCCGGAAGACGCTGCAGAAGCTGCTCGACGCTCGCGGCATCAACTACTTCCTCAAGGCCGACGCCCGGCAACCCTTCCGGCTCGATCCCACGCGGGTCGATCTCGTCATCCGCACGGCGGCGAAGCTGGGCAAGTCCACACACAAGCCCGCACCGCACGCCTGGGAGCACGCTCGCAAGCTGATCCGTCGTGAGCTGATCCGCCGCGTCGTGGGCGAGATGCTGCAGGTCGGGCTCTGACGCTCACTCGGCGGCGCAGTCCACCAACGTCGGCGAGAGCGCGCGCACCAGCTCGTCGGGCGTCATCGAGACGAGGAACCCACGCCCACCCCCGTTGATGAACAGCCGGTCGAGCGTGGTGATGGAGCGCTCGCAGGCGACCACGAGCGGCTTCTTCGTCCCGAACGGCGACGTGCCGCCGACCTGATAGCCGGTGTGCCGCTGGGCGACCTCGGGCGCACACGCCGCGACCGTCTTCCGGCCGAGCTGGCGGGCGAGCGCCTTCGTCGAGACGCGGCGATCGCCGTGCATCAGCACCAGCACCGGCTGCTTGCCTTCATCTTCGAAGACCAGCGTCTTCACGACGTGGTGCTCATCGACGCCCAGCGTCTGGCTCGAGTGGCGGGTGCCTCCGCCCTCGACGTAGTCGAAGCGGTGCGCCTCGTAGCGCACGCCGAGGCCGTCGAGGAAGGCGGTCGCCGGGGTCTTCACTTCGTGAAGCTGCGCGTGAACATCACGTTGCCCGTCTCACCGTAGAACGTGCCCGTGAAGGTGCGGCCGTTGAGCTCGACGTAGAGGAAGCCCAGGTTCGTCGTCTGGAAGTGCACCGGGTTCTTCATGTCCACCGTCGTCGCCGAGGCGCCGCCGCCCGAGACGAGCAGGTGCGTTCCGTTGCAGGTCGGCGTGAGCCACTGGAGCGAGTGGTCGTGCCCCGAGAGGTAGACGTCTGCGCGGCCGCAGACGATGGTCTCCATGAAGTTCTTGATGTGTCGGCCATCGGTGAACAGGGGCAGCGACACGCACTGGCCCAGCACCTCGCGGCAGTCGTAGTTCCCCGCGTTCCCGTGGGGACCGTTCGAGCGATAGGGGTGGTGGCCGAGGGCGATCTTCCACGTCGCGGTGGAGGCGCCGAGCCACGCGTTGATGTCGGCGCGCGTCTGCGTGTCACCAGAGCCGTTGGGGCCCCAGAAGCTGCGGTTGGTGTCGAGCGCGAAGAACTCGGCGTGGCCCTGGGTGAAGCGGTAGTGGACCGCCGGCATCCGCCACTTCGGGTTGGTCTGGCTGTAGGCGACCTGCACGTCGGCCTTCTGCGCCTCGTAGCCCGCGCCGTCGCCGCCGTAGTCGTGGTTCCCCAGCACCGGGTAGAACGGCACACTCACCGTCGCGTAGGGCTGCACGAAGGCCGTCTGCCACAGCGGGTCCGTCGCCGAGGAGACGCCCGAGGGGTAGAAGTTGTCCCCCAGCATCACCACGAAGTCGCAGCCCCGCTGCGCGCAGATGGAGCCGATGGCCTGCCCGACGGCGTTCTGACCGGTGTTCGCCTTGCCGGTGTCTCCGATGGCGACGAAGCGGACGATGGAGGCGCCACCCGCGGCACCACCCGCCGTCGCGGAGCCGCCCGCCGTCGCCGAGCCGCCCGCCGTCGCGGAGCCGCCTGCCGTCGCGGAGCCGCCCGCCGTCGCCGAGCCGCCCGCCGTCGCCGAGCCGCCCGCCGTCGCGGAGCCGCCAGCCACCGACCCACCTGCCGTCGCAGACCCACCTGCCGTCGCGGACCCACCCGCCGCCGTGGACCCGCCCGCCGTCGCAGATCCCCCAGCTGCAGCGCCGCCCGCCGTCGCGGAGCCGCCCGCCGCCGCCCCGCCGGCTGTCGAAGCTCCACCGGCCGCACCGCCGCCAGTGCCGGACGTGGAAGACGACCCCGCGCAACCGACGAGGGTGAGGAACAACACGATCAGCAACGCACGGGTCATGGACGCTCCGGGGGAGAGGCGGAGGGTTAGCGAAGGAGGCGGCCGCCGGTCAATGGACCGCGCGCGGCTCGCCGCGGTTTGTCAGACTCCCACCGTGTTCCACCCGCTCCACCAGAGCCCGCTCTTCCTGGCGCAAGCCGATCGGTATGAGGAGCTGGGCCCGCGGGCGTGGAGCGAAGGCATCGTGCCCTGGCGCGTCACCACCTGCCCGCTGCTGGCCGACGTGGAGGCCCACCTCATCGCCGCCTTCGCCCGCGCCTGCACGGCCGCCGGAGCGCTGGGCCGCGACGAGCAGCTCACCGTCATCGACGTGGGGGCGGGCACGGGGCGCATGGGCTTTCACCTCGCCCCGAGGCTCGCGGCGCTCGGCGTGCGGGCTGAGGTGGTGCTGACGGACGTCGCGAGCTCGAACCTCGAGGCGCTCGGCTCGCAACCGCAGCTTGCCGAGCTGGCGCGCGGTGGCCTCGTGAGCGTCGAGCACTTCGACGCGCTGACGCCGCGCAGGCTGCGACCTGGAGGCGCGACGGTGCTGCTCGCGCACTACCTCTTCGACACCCTGCCCCACCGCGTCTTCCGCCGCGCGGCGGACGGCGCGACGTTCGAGGGCCTCATCGACGACGCCGTCGAGCCGTGGGCCTGGCGCTACGAGCCCGCCAGCCTGCCTCCCGGCCTCGGGTCGCGGCCGCCCGGGACCTGGCTCATACCCGTGGGCGCCGCGGCGGCGCTCGAGGCATGGCGGCGCACGTTCCCCGGCGCCCTGCTCGTGCTCGCCGCTGACAAGGGCGTCTCGCCCCGGGGGCCGCACGATGATCCGCTCCTCGCGCGGCACGGGTCCGTCTCCGCTGGCGTGGACTTCGACGTGCTCGCGCAGCTCGCCGCGCCTGCGTGGCGCCACCTGGGTCCACGCGACCCGAGCGACGTGTTCGCCCTGCACGCCTTCACCACGAGCGGGTCCACCACCATCGACGACGCCTGGCGCGACCGCGGGAGCGGGAACGAGGTGCTGCGTCTGCACGAGCGCTTCGAGGCGTGCGGCGACCCGACCACCGGCATCGACGCGCTGCTCGACTTCCTCGAGAGCACCGGGAACGACCCGGACCTGCTCGCGCAGCGCTGTGACCGGCTGAGGGAGACGCCGCTCACGGAAGCCCAGGCGCACCGGGCGGTGCAGCTCCTCGCCAGCGCGGCGCCACGGCACTTCGTCTTCCGCCAGCACTTCGACGTG
This sequence comes from Myxococcaceae bacterium, assembly GCA_016793095.1. GTDB lineage: Bacteria > Myxococcota > Myxococcia > Myxococcales > Myxococcaceae > Xiheimicrobium. The sequence goes on from JAEUJQ010000058.1 coordinate 49,699, forward strand.
CCGTTCAACCTCGCCGTCACCGCCCATCACCTCGGGGCGCTCCGCCTCGCGGTCGCCCTGTACCTGCGGTCTCTGGAGGAGAGCGGCGCGCACCCGGCGACGCTCCTCAACCTCGCGCTGGCGCAGCACGCACTCGGAGACGTCGAGCGCGCCTGCGAGTGTCTCGACGTGCTGCTCGAGCACGAACCAGCTCACCCACGCGCCGTCGAGCTGCTGGCCAGCTGGCGCCGAGGGTCGTGACACGAGCGGGGCCAGCCGTCGGCGACGGCTCGGCAGGCGGTCTTCCGCCGACTCGCCCCCTGCCCCACCCGCGAGGACGCGCCACGAATCACGGCGAGCCGGACTCGCGCGACCTTCGTCGCCTCGCGCGCTCCGTTGATTGGGCGAGGTGTGGTACCTCGTGCAGCATGGTTCGGCTGCGCGCTGTCGTGCTCCTCCTTCCGCTCCTCGCCTGCTCGAAGCCTTCAGGCACCACCGTGGACTTCAGGCGGGCCGCTCCGCCAGGCGTCGCACAGGGGCCGGCCGTCGCGACGTACGCTCAGGACACCATCACCGTGGCCGAGCTCAACCAGCGGTTCGCCGAGATGAACCCCTATGCGCGGGCGCGCTACCAGACGCTCGAGCAGCGGCGCGACTACGTCGAGGGCCTGGTGCGCTTCGAGCTGCTCTCACGCGAGGCCATCAAGCGCGGCCTGCACAACGATCCCGACGTCGTCGAGGCCGCGAAACGCGTGATGGTGCAGGAGCTGCTCAAGCAGGAGCTCGACGAGCAGGCCGATGCCATCACCGACGCTCAGGTGAAGGCCTATTACGAGAGCCACAAGGACGACTACGTGAAGCCGGCGATGACCCGCCTCGCGCACGTGGCGTTCTCGAAGGAGCACCGCGCGAAGGCGAGTGACGTGCTCGCCCAGGCGAGGGCCCTCGCGCCCATGGACTACGCGGCCTTCGGGAAGCTCGCGCGGGAGCACTCCGAGGACGCGGCGTCGAAGGTGCTCGATGGAGACCTGCGCTTCCTCTCGGATGAGGAGCTCACCGCCCGCTTCGGCCCTGAGCTCCTGGCCGCCTCGCAGAAGCTCGAGCGCATCGGCGATGTCGCGCCAGAGCTGGTGGAGACCGCCCAGGCCCTCCACGTCATCAAGCTCGAGGGCCGTCAGCAGGCGCTCAACCTCTCCCTCGAGCAGGCCTCGACCTCGATCCGCCAGATTCTGCTGAACGAGACGCGGCAGGAGCGCTACCGCGCGCTGCTCGAGCGCCTCAAGGCCGAGGCCCGGTTCGAGCTGAGCGACGACGGGCTCGCGAAGGTGGTGGTGGACCCGAAGGCGCCGACCCTCGAGGCGAAAGGTCCACAGCCAGGCTTCGTCCCCGGGCCCCAGTCGCCGCCGCCAGCGCGCTGACCCGGCCCCCCCGTTGATCGCTGACGGCGATCCCCGTAGAGGGGCGCGACCATGAAGACCTCTCACGCGCTGCTCCTCGGACTCACCTTCGGTCTTTTCGCCGCGACCGCCGTCTCGTGTGGCGGCTCCCGCGCCTGCTCGCCAACGACGTGCCCGACCGGGTGCTGCAGCACGTCGGGGCTGTGTGAGTCGGGAAGCTCCGGCACGGCCTGTGGGTCACGCGGGGCAGCCTGCACGAGCTGCGGCGTCACCGCGACCTGCATCGCGGGCGCCTGCATGCAGGGCGGTCTCGGCAGCACGGGCGGCGGTTCATCGGCTACGGGAGGCGGCAGCGCAGCGGGCGGCAGCGCAGCGGGCGGCAGCGCAGCGGGCGGCAGCGCGGCGGGCGGCAGCGCAGCGGGGGGCAGCGCGGCGGGCGGCAGCGCGGCTGGTGGGAGCGCGGCTGGTGGGAGCGCAGGCGGCAGCGCAGGCGGCGGCAGCGCGGGCGGGGCGACGGCCTTCTGTGCACGTCTCGAGGCGGCGATGACGCGGTTCTTCGCTGGCCGGAGCTCGTGTGGCGCGATGGGTGTCACGCTCACCAACAGCTTCAACGCGAGCGCATGCCGTGAGGGCTACCCGTCCTGCTCGAGCTTCGACATCCAGGCGCTCACCGCGGGCACCATGTGCATCGAGACCACGACGGTCTGCAGCACCGGCAACGACAGCGCCGCGATCCAGTCCATCTCGCCGTGCCTCGCGACCATCAGCGACATCTCGCCGACCTGCGCGGGGGCGATGGGCTTCGGGCCCTGAGCAGGCAGCGTCAGAGCCCCTTCTCGATCATCCAGCGCTCGGCCTCGATGGCCGCCATGCACCCGGTGCCGGCCGCGGTGATGGCCTGGCGGAAGGTCGCGTCCATCACGTCGCCGCAGGCGAACACCCCCTCGACGCTCGTCTTCGCGGTGCCTGGCTGCACCCAGAGGTAGCCGTTGTCCTGAAGCTTCAGGGTCTTCTCGAAGAGCTCGGTCGCCGGCTTGTGGCCGATGGCGACGAACACGCCCTTCGCCGGCACCTGCTTCATGTCGCCGGTCTTCAGGTTCTTGACCACCGCGCCCGTCACGCCCTTCGCGTCGCCGACGACCTCCTCGATGGCCGAGTCCCAGATGAACTTCAGCTTCGGGTTCTTGAGGGCGCGCTCCTGCATGATCTTCGAGGCGCGCAGCGAGTCGCGCCGGTGGATGACGGTGACGCTGTTGCAGAGCTTGGCGAGGTAGGTCGCCTCCTCCATCGCGGTGTCGCCGCCTCCGACCACCAGCACGTCGTGGTTCTTGAAGAAGAAGCCGTCGCAGGTCGCGCAAGCCGACACGCCGCGGTTCATGAACTCGCTCTCGCCCTTCACGTTGAGCCACTTCGCGGAGGCGCCGGTCGCGATGACGACGGTCTCCGACAGGCACTCCTTCGACTCGCTCTTGATGTGGAAGGGCCGCTTGGACCAGTCAACCGAGACGACGTTCTCGAAGTGAATGACGGTGCCGAAGCGCTCGGCCTGCTTCTGGAAGCGCTCCATCAGCTCGGGCCCGGTCACGCCCTCGGGGAACCCGGGGTAGTTCTCGACCTCGGTCGTGATCATGAGCTGGCCGCCGGGGACTCGGCGGGTGTCGTGCTCCGAGGGCCCGCCCGCGAACATCACGGGCTTGAGACCAGCGCGCGCGGCGTAGATGGCTGCGGTGTAGCCGGCCGGGCCGGAGCCGATGATGGTGATCTTGTTGGTATCCACGTGTAGCTCCCTGAAGGACGGCGTTGCGCGGGTGAGATGCGCAAATGCGGACAACGGTTTCAAGTCTGCTACGAACCGTGGCTGATGGACGTCGAATTCCTCCGGAAGGTGCCGCTCTTCGAGGGGCTGACCTCGGCGCAGCTGCGCAAGCTGATGGGCGCGCTCAAGAAGGTCACCTTCCCGGGCTCGTCGCACATCTTCAAAGAGGGTGAAGCCGGCACCTCGATGTTCCTCATCACCGAAGGCAAGGTGCGCATCTCGAAGATGGTGCCTGGCATCGGGGAAGAGGCGCTCGCGATCCTCGAGAAGGGCCAGTACTTCGGCGAGATGTCGCTCATCGAAGACGGCCCGCGCAGCGCCGACGCCATCGCCCACACCTCGTGCGAGCTGTACGAGCTGTCTCGCGAGAAGCTCGACCAGGTGATGTTCACCGACAAGGAGCTGGCCAGCGTGCTGCTCTGGACCTTCGTGCGCACCCTGTCGGCGCGCCTGCGCGAGACGAACGACAAGATCCGGGCCTTCTTCGCCCTGTCGTCCTTCGGGCCGCGCTGAGCCTCGACTCCGGTCTCCACTCCGAGCTGGCGCCTCGCGAACCGCGCCGCGCTCGGTCAGCCTGGCCGCGGACTGATCCGCGCGAGCACGACCCGCGCCGGCCCGGGCGCCGGAGTCACCGTGTGCGAGGCGTCGAGGACCAGCGTGTCGCCCGGCGTCGCGCCGTTGAGCGCGCCTTCGAGCACGTGCACGACGACCGTCTCGCCCGGTGCGCACGCGAGCCAGAGCGGCGCGGCGAGCTGCGTCACCACGAGCGTGGCCGTCGCGCGCGTTCGATCGACGATGACGTTGAAGTCGCGCACGGGGCCGTCGACGAGCGCTCCGCTCGCCGCGTCGTCACCGGAGAAGAACACGGGCTGAAACGGCTCGAGCGCGAGCTGACGGCCGCCGACCGAGAGCCGCAGCCCGGTACCCGAGACGATGACGAGGTGCCGATCGCAGCCCTCGAACGTCGAGAACGGTCCGCTCGACGCGACGTCGGCCAGGCTCACGCGGAAGAGGAACCGCTCCGACAGGCTGAACCCCTCGGGCCGGATGAGCAGCTCGGTGGTCGAGCCACCGCCGTTCTTCCACGGCATGACGCGACAGTCGCGAGGCGTGAGGCGCAGCATCGACTCAGGTGTAGCGCGGCGCCCCGGGCCAGGCTCGAAGGGAGTGTTGGATGCGATGCGCCATCGCATCCTTCGCGGGCGGCCCGACGAGACTGCTTCAGAAGGGCGCCGGGGCTTCGACCACGACCAACGCTCCGCTGGTCGGCTCACGGAACACCAGCCGCTCCGCGTGCAGGAGCAGCCGCCGGTCTGGCCGCCCGTAGAGCCGGTCGCCCACGATGGGCAGGCCGAGCCCGTCACGATGCGCCGCGTGCACGCGCAGCTGGTGCGTGCGGCCCGTCTTCGGAAAGAAGGCCACCCGGGTGCGCCCGTTCGCGCGCGCGAGCACCTGAAAGTGCGTCTCGGCCGGCTTGCCGTGCACGAAGTCGACGAGCTGGCGGGGCCGCTGCTCGAGATCGACCCGCAGCGGCAGCGAGATGACGCCGGCGTCCCGCTCGAGCACGCCGTCGAGCACCGCCACGTAGCGCTTGTCCACGGCGCGCTCGATGAACTGCGCCTGCAGCGCCACGTAGGCCTCGTCGTCGAGCGCCACCAGCAAGAGCCCGGACGTCTCGACGTCGAGCCGGTGCACGAGCAGCGGTCCACTGGCGTGCGGGTACCGTGCCTTGAGGCGCGCGAGCACCGAGTCGGTCACCGCCTCGTCCGTGCCGGGCACCGAGAGCAGTCCCTCAGGCTTGTTCACCACGACGAAGCGCGCGCCCTCGTGCAGCGTCTCGAGCGGATGCGACGGCAGCGCGGTGGGCTGGAACCGGCGCGAGGGCGCCACGTCGAGCCCCTCGAGCAGGAACGGCAGCAGCGGGCCGCACTTGTCCTTGCACGCCGGGTAGACCGCGCCCTCCACCCGTCCCCCTCCCGGCGGCGCCGCGCCCCACCAGAACTCCACGAGCCCCAGCGGCGTGAGGCCGTTCCGGAGCGCGAAGGTGATGAGCTTCGGCGCGGCGCAGTCGCCCGTGCCCGACGACGGCACCCGGGGCTCGAACAGGGCGCGCAGCGAACGCTGCTGTCCACGACCGTTGACGAAGAGATACGAGTCGTAGAGCTGCCAGGACACCACCTGCGAGACGAGGCGCCGCAGCCGCTCGAGCGCGCCCAGCCGCCGGGCGTCACGCCTGAGCGCCACCTCGAGCCCTTCCCGCTCCGTCTGCCACGCGCGCTTCGCCTGCCGCAGCTCGACGTCGTCGGCCTGGCTCTGGCGGTCGAGCGCGCGCATCGCCTCAGGCGTGTCCCTCCCCTCTGCGCGCAGGTCGTCACGCTGGCGTCGGCGGTCGAGCCTGCGCTCCTCGTGCAGGCGCTTCAACGACGCTCTGGCCTCGGAGTGCGCCTGGGCGAGGTGGGCCCGCTGCTGCTGCAACGCCACGCGCTCGGGCGCCTGACGGAACGCGTCCACCTTCGCGGTGAGCACCTTCACGGCGCGCTCGCCGGGCGGCTCCACCTCGGCGCGCGCAGCGCGATCGAACACCGGCGGCACCCAACCCTCGACGTCCCAGGCCTGCTGGAGCTGCCCCGAGAACGCCTTGAGGAAGCCCAGCCGTCCGTCCGGCCCGGCCACCACCAGCACGCCGAACATCTTCCCGCCGTCTGCACCAGCCAGCACCGAGGTCGGCAGGCCCGGACCGATGAAGCCCGCGCGCAGCTGCGCCATCACCTGCTCCATCGCGCGTCGGACGAGCAGCGCCGGCTCACCGACGTCGAACGGGCTGTTGAGCCGTCGGGGGCGCTCTTCGGGCGCAGGCTGCGGGTCGAACCAGGTGATCAACGGCTGCACCGTACTCGCGGCCGCGACGTCAGCGCACGTCACACGCGCAGCGTGCCGCGGAAGCCGCGCGCCGCGTAATAGGACTCGGCGCCGTTGTGGTACGTGAAGACCTGCCCGTAGCGGAAGTCGCAGAAGAGCGCGCCGCCCAGCGCCCGCACCGACGCCGGCGTCTTCACCCAGCTCGACGTCTTCGTGTCGAACGGCCCCAGCTTCTGCAGCTCGCGGTAGCCGGCCTCGTCCAGCAGCTCGATGCCGATGGCCGCGGCGAGGTCGAGGGCGCTCGTCTTCGGCTTGTTCTCCTTGCGCCCATCGAGCGCCGCGCGGTCGTAGCAGACGCTCCGGCGGCCGGCCGGGCTCTCGGGCGCGCAGTCGCAGAAGACGAGCTCGCCGGTCTTCTTGTCCCACGCGATGACGTCGGGCTCGCCGCCGGTGCGCTCCATCTCCGCGAGGGCCTTCAGCGCGCCGGCGTTGGCCTGGAGGCGCTTCCGCACGGCGTCCCACGCCAGGCCACGGTGCCACTCGGCACGCCGCTCGAACCGCGCCCGCAGCACCCCGAGCAGGTCCTCGTGCTGCGCCTTGCCGCTCGCCTTCTTCATGGTCGCTCCCCGGGAACTCTCACTCGCAACCCTACGAGAACCGGGCGGTTCTGAGAAACCCGACGTCCATTTCGAACAGTGCGCGCGGTGCGGTTCCTCTCCACTGCGGTTCGACACTCACGACGCGCTGGAGGCGGCACATGGGCATGTTCTTCGAAGAGGGTGGCTGGGGGATGTACCCGACGTTGATCTTCGGCTTCGCGCTGGTCGCGGCCGCGGTGCTGTCCATCTTCCAGGCGGAGCGGCGGTGGCTCACCTTCGTCTTCGGCGCGCTCACGTTCTGCGCGGGCGTGCTGGGCACCTCGATGGGACTCATCAACACCATGCGCTACGTCGCGAAGACGACGCCCGCCGAGATGCTGCCCATCGGCGCCACCGGCATCGCGGAGTCGCTCAACAACCTCGTGCTCGCGAACATCCTCATCGTCATCGCGGCGCTCATCTCGGCGGTGGCGGCGTTCAAACACTCCAAGCCGGTGGCGCGCGCTTCGTGAGCGGCCGGGAGCCGACCGAGTCGAGGCGGTCGAGCCGTGACGGGCGCCGTGGTTGGCTCATGGCGTTCGCGAGGGACGACTCGACGGAGCCGTGGCGTCGGCCCACGATGCAGGGCAGAGAGGAGCGGTGACGATGTTCGGGCGCTCCGACGAGTCGCTGTACCGCGCGCTGATCGACGGCGAGCTGTCGGCCTTCGACACGCTGTACGAGCGCTACGAGCGGCCGCTGTTCGGCTTCCTCCGCCGGCAGCTGGGCGACGCGGCAGAGGCCGAGGACGTACTGCACGAGACGTTCATGGCCGTGCTCAAGGAGCGGGAGAAGGGCCGCGGCGCGCGCAGCTTCAAGGCGTGGCTGTTCGCGGTCGCGCGGCACCTGTGCCTCAACCGGGTGCGCGCGAGGCAGCGCTCGGCGAAGGCGAACGACGGCGTCGCGCAGGTCATCGAGCTGACCGGCCCCGCGCCGAACCCCGACGAGGTGCTCGCGCACCGACAGACGGCTGACTCCCTGAAGGCCGCGGTGACGAAGCTGCCGCCGCCGCTGTCCGAGCTGTACCACCTGCGCGCCGGCGGCCTGTCGTACGAGGAGCTGGCGGAGGTCCTGGGCGTGCCCATCGGCACGGTGAAGTCGAGGCTGCACGAGCTGGTGAAGCGGCTGAAGGAGGAGGTGGCGTCATGACGTGCGAAGCGACGCGCGGCGAGCTGGTGGGCTTTCACTTCGGGGTGCTCGAGGAGCAGCCCCGCGCACAGGTCGAGCGTCACCTCGCGACGTGCCCGGTGTGCCTGGGCGAGTTCCTCTCGGTGAAGCGCGACGTCGAGCTCTCGGCCGTGGTGGAGGAGCGCCCCCGCGCGCAGGTGAAGTCGAGGCTGCGCAGCGCGGTCGCGCAGGAGCTGGGGCTGGTGGCAGGCCCGCCGGCCTGGTGGCAGCGCCCGCTCGCGTTCGGCCTCGCCGCGGCCGCCGTCATCGTCGCCATGGTGTCCGTCCAGGCGGTGGCGACGTCGACGCCGTCAGCGCCGGTCAGCGTCAACCGCGCGAGGTAGCGGAGCGGGCCACGCCGTCGCGGTGCGCGTCGCGAGCACGATGGCGTCGCCGACGAGGGGCGCCAGCAGGTACCGCCGTTCGGCGCCGCCTCCTGAAGTCCCCACCGCCTCGGCGGTACGGAGCATCGCGCGCAGCCGCGCCGGGTCCCCGGTGAACGCAGGCCCTGCGAGCGCGAAGCCCGTGCCCGACGGCGACAGCCCCAACACCAGCGGCCCCGAGTCCACGTCGCCCGGTCGGTCGACGCCCCTGGGCCACTCGCGAACGGCAAAGGCTCCGAGGGGCACGTCCACGCCGAACGCGCGGAACAGCGCCTCGAACTGCGCGCGGGCAAAGGCCTCGTCGATGAAGGTGAAGAAGTACGCCATCCACGCCGCGCCGCTGCCCCGTCCCGGTTGCCCGGGCGCGAAGACCAGCACGCCGGTGTCTGCGTCCAGCCGCTCGCGCCGCAGCGCCTCGACGAACCGGTGGATAGTGGGCTCGTGCCGGGTGTCTCCATGGCAGCGCTGGTCGAGCGCGAGGCCGGCGACGGCGACGAGGTTGTCCGGCACGTAGGTCTCGCCCGGGTAGGTCTCGAGGAGCGCCGACGGCGAGGCGTCGAAGCGGCGGGCGAGCGAGGCGGCGAGCTCGCCAGCGCGTTGGTGCGCGCCATTGCCGATGAGACACGAGGCTCCCAGCGCCCAGGCCAGGTGGCCGAGGAAGCCGACGTGTCCATTCGACCCCTCGAGCGTCCGCAGCGCGTCTTCCCCCCACTTCGCCGTGTCGAAGGCGCGCACCTCGTCGGCGAACATCGCGTCGACCCACCGCTTCACCTGCGCGCGGCGGACCTGGGCCTGCGAAGGATCGCGGAACGCGAGGTTGGTGGCCGCCGCGATGGTGAAGGAGTGCTCGACGAGCAACCACTCGCCGTCGAACGGTGGGCCGGGCGCGACGCCGGGCAGCTCGCCCCGGTCGAGTCTGCGCGCCAGGTACGCGAGCCGCTCGGCTTCGTCAGGCGCCGCCGCCGTGACGCCACAGTGAACGCCCTTCGCGAACCCCAACGCGAGCGCGAGCACGGACAGGCGGCGGAGCCATCGACGCATCCACCTCCGACGTTACCCGGCTGAGCGTCACGACGCAGATCGCCCGGCCTGAGCGGTCGGCAGGCGCCGTCGAGCGGTCGCCGGTGACAGCACGCCGCGCCGTCGGCTAAGCGGGCCCCGTGCCGAAAGCCCTGCCCCGCGGAGTCCTCGTCGCCTTCGAAGGCATCGACGGCTCTGGCAAGTCCACCCAGGCGACGCTGCTCGCCGACTGGGCGACGCAGCACGGGCTCGACGTCGTGCGCACGCGCGAGCCGACCAACGGCCCGTGGGGCATGAAGGTGCGCGAGTCGAAGGTGAGCGGCCGGCTCTCAGCCGACGAAGAGCTGCAGTGCTTCCTCGAGGACCGCCGGGAGCACGTCGCCACGCTCATCGGCCCGGCGCTCGCCCGCGGCGCCATCGTCATCATCGACCGCTACTACTACTCGACCGCCGCCTACCAGGGCGCCCGTGGCCACGACCCGAAGGCCCTCATCGCGAAGAACCGCGAGTTCGCGCCGAAGCCCGACGTCGTCTTCCTCATGGACTTCGACCCGACCCTCGGCGTCGAGCGCATCACCGCCCGCGGCGCCGGCCAGGACAGCTTCGAGTCGCTGCCCGCCCTCACCCGCTCGCGGGAGATCTTCCTCTCGCTCGACGAGCCGCACATCGTGAAGCTCGACGCGCGCAAGCCGCCGGACGAGCTGCACGCCCTGGTGCTGTTCCACCTGCTGCACGGGCCGCTCAAGGACTCCGTGAAGGCGCTCCGCCTCGACGAGGTTCCAGAAGACGCCTCACTCGTTCCGCGATGACACGAAGGGCTCGTCCCGCAGCGGGAAGCGCTTCGCGTTCGGCAGATCGTAGTGCCACCACTCCATGGGGTTGATGGTGAAGCCTGCGCCCGTCATGGCGGCCTTCAGCGCCTGCCGGTTCCGACGCGCCTCCGCCGTTCCGCCGTCGAAGGCGTGGTGCGCGGCCTTGCCGAAGAAGTCATACGGCGACGGCATCTCCACCACGCCGCCATCGAGCCGGACGAGGGACAGGTCGACGGCCCCGCCGCGGTTGTGGTTCGAGCCCGTCTTCGGGTCCGCCACGTAGCCGGGCTTCGGCAGCACCTTCCACAGCTCGTCCTGCACGTGGTGAGGCCGATAGCAGTCGTACAGCAGAAGGCGGAAGCCCTGCTCGCGCAGCACCTTCGCCGCGACCTCGAGGCGCTTCAGTGACGGCTCGAGCAGCAGGCAGCGCGCGTCAGGAGGGTAGACCGCCTTGCCCATGAAGTTGTCGGCCGTCGCGTAACGAAGATCGACGACCGCGTCGGGGATCCGCGCTGCGACCTCGACGAGCGGCTCGCGAACGCCGCCGTCTGGCGCGACGAGCAACACAGAGAGCAGGACGACGTGCACGCAGCGCGAAGGCTACCACCGAGCCCACCACGAGTGAGCGGGAGGAAAGCGTGCAGCGCTGGAGCAAACCCAAACCCAACTCCCGCCTCAGGATGCGTGGGGCTGCCCGCGCCTGCTCCCCACCAGCAACCGCTCGACGGCGCTCAGCAGCTCCGACGGCTGGAACGGCTTGGCGAGGAAGGCTTCGCCCGGGAGCTGGTCGGCCACGAAGCCGCTGATGAAGAGCACCGGCCAGGCGTGGCCAGCCTCGGCGAGCCGCTGCGCGAGCACGGTACCGCTCATGCCCGGCATCACCAGGTCGGTGATGACGAGGGCGAAGCCGGCTGCCGCGGTCGAGAGCTCGAGCGCGCGCTCCGCGGACGGCACGTCGATGACCTCGTAGCCGGCGCCCTCCAGCACCCGTCTGGTCGTCGCACGCACGGCCTCGTCATCATCGACCAGCAGCAACCGGCCGCTGCCCGTCGCCGCCCGCTGAGGCGGAGACGACGCGGGCTGCACGTCGGGGCCGCGCGGAAAGGTGAGCGTGAAGGTCGTGCCCTCGCCCGGCGCGCTCTGCACCGCGATGCGCCCATGGGTGCGCTCGACGATGCCGCGGACGGTGGGCAGGCCCAGGCCCGTTCCGTCGGCCTTGGTGGTGAAGAAGGGCTCGAAGAGGTGCGCTCGAGTCGCGTCCGACATGCCCTCGCCGGTGTCGCACACCTCGAGCACCACCTCGTTGGCCTCGACGCGGGTCCGCACCGTCATGCGCCCGCCCTTCGGCATCGCGTCGCGCGCGTTGACGACGAGGTTGAGCAGCACCTGCTCGAGGCTGGCCCGGTCTGCGACGAGGACGGCGGGACCCGGGCTGAGGTCGAGGGCGACCGTCACGTCCGAGCGCACCAGGCGCTGCAGCACGCGGTCGAACTCGCGCACGGCGACGTTGAGGTCGACGGGCTGAGGGCGGAAGACCTGCTTGCGGCTGAAGGCGAGGAGCTGGCGGGTCATCAGGGCGGCGCGCTCCGAGGCCTCTTTGATGTCGCGCACCAGGCTCGCGTCTTCGCCCTTCGCGCTGAGCTCGAGCAGCGACGTGCACCCGAGGATGGTGGTGAGCAGGTTGTTGAAGTCGTGCGCGACGCCGCCGGCCAGCCGGCCCACCACTTCCATCTTCTGCGCCTGCCGCAGCAGCCCGTGGTCTTCGTCGCGCGCCAGGCGGGTCCCCAGGAGCGAGGCCGCGGACGCGAGGAAGGCCAACAGTGCCTCATCGTCGCTCGGCGCGTCGGGGGCGCGGGACACGAGGATCCCCCGCGGGCTGCCGTCTCCCGGAACCGGGGCGAGGGCCACGCGAACGCCCGAGAGCTCCGGTGCGATGCGGCCGCCGTCTCGGATCTCGGGGCCGGTGACGACCGGGGCTGCGGCGAACAGCCGGGCGCCTTCACCGAGCCCCGCGATCACCCGCGGACGCTCGGACCACTCGACGACCGCGATGTCCCCCACGCTCAGGGTGTCGCGCACGGTGGCGACGAGCCCTTGCGCGAACGCTTCTCCGCTCGGGGCTGCCAGCACAAGCCGGCCCAACGACGCGAGCGCCGCGTCCTGGCGGGCACGCACCTGCATCAACGCCGTGGCGGCCCTCGACCGCGCGAGCGCCTCACGCAGCCCGCGCATCGAGATGGACACGAAGACGGCCGCGAAGACGAGGTTGGCGAGGTTGGACGTCACGTCCTCGACGAGGCCATTGGGCTGAAAGGCGGCTGGCAGGTGCCCGGCGCGCTCGGCCCACGCGATGAAGACCGTCACGAGGCCGGCGACCGTCGCCGTGATGACGCCCGCCGTGGGCGAGACCGTGAGCCCCGCCAGCAGCGTGATGGTGACGTACGCCGCGCTGAGGTTCGCCTGAACGCCGCCGCCGAACCACGTGAGGAGCGTCATGACGGCGAAGTAGATGGCGACGTACGTCGTGCCGACCGCGGCAACCCAGCCCCGCGACAGGGCGACGAGCAGCCCGACGTGGAGCGCCGCGAAGCCGCTGTAGAAGACCAGCGCGAACAGCGGGCGGGGCCCGAGCGCGTACCCGGCGATGGCGAACGGCACGATGATGACCAGCACCGAAGACACGACCCGATGCAGCAACCGGGCGCGCTGCGTGAGCACCTCGTCGTCGAACTGCGGTGGTGTCAACCACCGTCGCCAGGGTCCCCCCATCATCCACCGCAGCCTACTCACTCCGGCTCCGATGAAGCAGTGGGGTCAGTCCGACCCGCGCGAGTGAGGGCGCCGAGCTCCCGCTCGAGCTGAAAGCGCCGGGCGACCGGCCAGAACGCGACCAGCATGACGAGAAGGCCCAGGACGAGCCGGCCCAGCGTCTCCAGGCGCGCGCGCCGACCGTCGTCGAGCACCATGACGCCGTCCTCTGAAGTGGGGCTGGAGCGCGCCCCCTCGAGTCGAGTCACCCGGCCGCGGAGCGCCTTCGGCGTCAGCAGCGGCGCCACCTCAGCCGCGCGCGCAGCGAGCGTGGCGTCCACCGCGTCTGGAGCGACCGCGTCGAGGGACGAGCCGAGCGCCAGCAGGGCTGCCTCGCTCGTCGCGAGCACCAGCCGCACGGGACCGCCGGCGCCCGCGGTGACGGGGACGAGCAGCTCAGACGGCGCAGCCGGCGCGCCCCGGTGGCTCCACCATGCGGCAGAGGCGCTCGAGAACTCGAGCCGGCAGCCCTCGAGCACGACCCACTGCCCGGGCTGTGGGTCCTCGAGGAGCGTCGCGCAGGCGAGCGGAGCCGGCGACACCGCCGCGCGGATGTCACGCACCGCCGACCAGGTGACGACGAGGCCGACGCCCAGCACGAGGAGCGTGCCCACGAGGGCACCAGCTCCGCCTTCACCCAGCAGCACCCGACGCGTACGGCTCACGGCGCGAGGGTAGCGCGAGACGTCGCTGCAGCGTGGGGATTCACGGCGGCGCGTCGTTTGACGTGAGGCGCAGCGCCGGCAGCGCCTGGCTGACAGGCTGTCACACGGGACGCGAGCGGCCTGCCGTGCTCCCGGAGCGTTCCGAACGCCGAGCCCGGCACGCGCGTTGCGATGGCGCGGGAACGCCGGCCGGGGCCACTCACCGAAGGAGCTCACCATCGTGCTGCGACTCATCTCCAGTCTCGCCGTCATCCTCTCGCCCGCCGCGTTCGCTCAACCCTCCGAAGCGACCGAGCCGAACAACGTCCTCTCCGTGAGGCTCGCCTCGACGGCGGGCGCGCCGGCGCTCGGTCTCGGCGGCCTGGGCGGGCTGGGCCTCTTGTCCGTGGCTCCACCGGGAGCCGGCCTGTCGTACGAGCGCGCCTTCGGCCACCTGTCGGCGGTCGTCGCGCTCGACGCGAGCGGTGCGTTCGCCACCCAGTTCGAGTCCCTCTCCGCCAGCCTCGAGCCCGGGCTGCGCTGGACGTTCGGCGACCGCCGCCTCTCGGGCCCATGGGTGGGGGTGGCCGTTCCGCTGTCGGTCAGGCGAACGTCTTTCCGCGCGAACACGCTGAACGAGCTGGGTGAGAACGTCTCGACGCGGCTGACCTCGACCAGCTTCGGCCTCGGGCTGGAGGCGCTCGCGGGCTGGTCGTTCCGCTTCGACAACGGCTTCTTCGCCCAGGTGGCGGCTGGCCCCCGGCTCGCACAGCAGTGGGGCACCGGCGCTGCGGAGGTCGAGCCGTCGACGAGCCTCGGGCTGCGTGGCTTCGTCGCGCTCGGCGCAGCGTTCTGACGGTGACACCGGGGCTCCGCGGAGCGAGGTGGGTGCGGAGCCCCGGCTTTTGTCAGTGCGTCAACGCCCGCTCGGCTGGCCGCTCCGTCGTCTCGCGGACGTGGAGCTTCCCGTCGAGCGGCAGCACGTCGAGCTCGAGCGAGAGCGTGCCGTCTGCGTTCAGCGTGGCCCGTCCCGCCCTCACCCAGATGCTGCCGTTCCGGCCCTCCCGAATGCTGAAGACCGTCAGGCGTGTCGCTGGTGTCGTCATGCGTGTCCTCCTTCGTGGACGCCAGGAGTCCATTCCCCCGTGTCGGGCAGGTCTCCAGCGAACGGTGGGCCAACGCGTCGCGCCTGCAGGTCCGCGGAACAGGAGGGTGCGCGCAGGCGCTCCAGTCTCTTCTCGGCGGGCGAGAGCCCTATAGTGCGCGACATGGAGCGCCCGCCCGTGGATCCGTTGGTCGGCCAGCTGCTCGGTGACTACCGGGTCGAGGCCCCCATCGGCCGCGGAGGCATGGGCGTCGTCTACCGCGCGGTCCACCCCCTCATTGGTCGACGGGTCGCGGTGAAGACGCTGCTGCCCGAGCTCGCAGAGGACCCGGAGCAGGCGGCGCGCTTCCTCAAAGAGGCCCAGGCCCTCAGCGCCGTCAAACACCGCGGAGTCATCGACGTCATCTCGTTCGGCAAGCTGCCTGATGGCCGCCAGTACATGGTGATGGAGTTCCTCGAGGGCGAGGCGCTCGACGCGGCCCTGCACCGCGAGGGCTCGTTCTCACCCGTTCGCGCGCTCACCCTCATCGACGAGGTGCTCGACGCGCTCTCGGCTGCGCACCGGGCAGGCGTCGTGCACCGCGACATCAAACCGGCGAACGTCTTCCTGCTCACCCAGTCGAATGGCACGACGGTGGTGAAGCTCGTCGACTTCGGGCTCGCGCGGCACTCGGGGGTAGGCGGGCTGACGCGCGCGGGCGCGAAGACCTCGCTGATGGCGGGCACACCCGAGTACTTCTCGCCGGAGCAGGCGCGCGGGCTGGCGGCGACGCCACGCTCCGACCTCTACGCCGTCGGTGTGATGTCGTTCGAGCTCCTGTCCGGCCAGCTGCCCTTCAAGGACACCGGCATCACGGAGCTGCTCGACGCCCATCAGAGGAAGCCGGCGCCGCGCCTGTCGTCAGTCGCCGGCGGGATCCCCGACGCCGTCGACGCGTTCGTCGCGTCTCTGCTCGAGAAGGACCCTGAGCGGCGACCGGCGAGCGCCGACATCGCCCGCGCGACCGTCCAGCGACTGCTGCGGGAGCTGAAGGCCGAAGCGACCCACGTCGGCCCGCGCCCGGGCGCGGTGGGAGCGAGTCAGAGCCTGACCGCGAGGCTCCCAGACACCCGGCCCGCGGGTCTCCGCCTGTCCCGGCTCGCCGTCGCGGCGACGCTCTCGACCGCGGTGCTCGTCGGGGTGCTCGCGTGGGCGGGGCTGCGACCCGGGGGACCGGCGCCGGCGACCGTCGCGCCGCGTCGGGTGCTCCCCGCGCCCTCAGCGCCTTCGCCCGTCGGACGGGTGGAGGAGGACGTTCCGCCGGAGGCTCCACCGAAGGTCGACGACTTGAGCCCGCTCGCCGTCAACCAGCCTCGCCCCTCGAGCAGGCCTGCGCGGCCCCGGCCCCCGTCACCTCCAGCGTTCTGCGCCGCCGCCGGCTGGAAGGACACCTTGCGCGAGAAGGTCGGTGAAGCCCAGCAGCGGGCGCGCGCCGCGGGAGTCCTGACACCTGCCGCCGAGGACGGGCTGCGCACCATCCATCAGCAGGCTCGCGACTCCACGAAGGACTGTGCGACACTCGCCCGGGAACTGGAGAGTTGGAGAGCTCAGCACCTTCCATGACCGCCTTCGCGCTCACCCTCGCCGCCGCCACTTCCCTCGCAGCGCCGCGCCTCGTCGTGCAGCCGGTCACCGCCTCGGCGCCGCTGCCGGGCGCTGCCAACGCCGCGTGGCTGACCGCGGTCGCAAGCCTGGCCGTCGAGCTGCCGTCCACGTTCGAGGTCGATGATGCGCTGGCCACCTTGCCTTCGCGGAGCTGTGGCCTCGAAGCCCGGTGCCTCGCGCGCCTCGCAGTCGCGACGCGCTGCCCCTTCGCGCTGGCCGTCGCCGTGCAGCCGAGCGGCGCCGGCTCGAAGCTCATCGCGCGGGTGGCGAACGCGGAGGGCGCCATCGTGCGAGAGGGCGAGCGCGACGAGCCGGTGACGCCGACGCGGGAAGCGGACTGGCTGCGCGCCTTCCGGGCGCTGACGAGCGCGCTCAGCCTCGAGACGCTGGACGAAGCGGCGGCGGTGACCTTGCCACCTGCTCCCTTGCCCGCCTCACCCAGCCCGCCGCTCGTTCCGGCGCGCGTCGCACCGGCGCCCGACGTCGGCGTCGCGGCCGCCCTGGTCGAGCCGGCGCGGCCAACCTGGCGGACGACGGTCGCCGTCACTGCCGGCGCAGTCGCCGTCGCAGCAGGCGCCGCCGCGACGACCCTCGCGGTGATGAACCTGGGTGAGGCGAGGGCGCTCGCCGCGGCCAGCCAGGGCGCCCTCCTTCCCGCGTGGGCGGTGGAGCGCGCCGTCGCCCTCGATGAGCGCACGACCCTCGCGGCGGGGCTGGGTGCAGGGGCGGCCGTCGCTGCCGCCGTCGCCATCATCACGCTCGCGCTCCCCGGCGAGAGGCCGGTGACCGTGAGTCTGTCGCCGCGCGCCGACGGCGCGGGAGTCTCCCTCGGCGGGAGGTTGCCATGAGAGCTGTCGTGCTCCTCATCGTCGGGCTCGCCCTCTCCTGCAACCCGGCCCCACGCTGCCGGACCAGCGGCGACTGCGGCGGTGGGGTCTGCAGCGGCGGCTTCTGCACTGACGTGACGGGCCCCGTCGGCGGTGGGGCTGTCTCGACGGCCGACGGCGGCAACCGGCTCGAGACGACGGATCTGGACGACGCCGACGCGTCAGTCGCCGACGCAGGCGTGCGCGCAGACGCAGGCCAGGAAACCAACGGGCGCCCATAGCTGACGACTCGCGCTGCGTGGCCGGACCCGGGCGGCGCACCGGCGGGCTGCAGCGAGCTCCAGCCGACGCAGGGTCCGCGCAGACACACATGCGGAATGCCAACGGGCCGGAGACGACGGGCTCCGAACCTCAGCCCACGTGCGTCGCGTGCGCTTCGAGGAACCCGGCCACCCGGGGGAAGAGCTCGTCAGGGGCCCGCCGCCCCAGCACGAGGTCGCCGTGCCCCGCGTCGAAGGTGAAGCCGCTCATCAGGCTCACCGTGAGCTCGGTCACCGGCCCGCCGAGGTGCTTCGCGGCGAGGTGCGCGGCGTCAGGCGGCGCCAGGAAGTCCCTCACGCCCGCCACCAGCAGCACCGGCACCCGCACCGCGTCGAGGTGCGCGAGGTAGTCGAAGCCGTCCTCTCCGTCGAAGTGGCCCGTCGAGACCCACCGCACGAACTGCTGCAGCACCCCGTGCGGCACGTCGGCCACCACCGAGCGCAGCGCCTGGCGGATGACGACGTCATCGACGTTGTCTCGGTTGAGCAGGTACTTGCCGATGGGCTCGGGCGGCAGGCCGATGGGAATGGCGGCGCGCGCCATCATCGAGAGCGGCGCCACCTTGAAGCGCAAGAGCGGCTCCACCAGCTCGACGAAGCGCTGCACGCCGGGCTGGTGCGAGAAGGTGAAGGGGCTGCCGAGCGCGACGAGGGCCTTGAAGGGCGCCTCGGGCTGCCGGGCGAGGTGCGCGAACGGCAGCAGACCGCCGCGCGAGTGCCCCGCGAAGAAGAGCTGCCGCGGCCCCGTCGACAGCACCGCCCGCAGCGCCGCCGTCACGTCGTGCGTCGCCTCGACGTCGAAGGTGCTGTCCTCGCCGCTGCCGCCGAGCCCGTGCCCGCGCAGCTCGAGCACCCAGGTCTCGAAGCCGCGCCGCGCGAGGTAGCGCGCGAGCGAGTACTTCTCGTCGAAGTCGAGGTTGAAGCGGTTGGTGGCGAGGCTGTGGCCCAGCAGCACCGGCTCGACGAAGCGCGCCTCGCCGCGCGGGTGGTAGCGACCGAGGGCGATGGCGCTGCCGTCGTCAGTGGCCACCTTGAAGAGCTGGTCCGGCGCGAAGACGAGGGGTGGCGGCAGGCGAACGGGCACAGCTCACCCCTCGTGGAGCAGCACCGGCTTGAAGCCCGCGGCGTCGCAGCTCGCCAGCACGTAGCGCACGCCTGCGCGCTCGCCCTGAAAGCCCACGCCGATGCCGGCGCCGTGCAGGTGGCCGTACACGCAGAGCGACGGCCTCCACGCCTCGACGACGCGGGAGAAGGCCGTCTCGAGGCCGTTCGTGTAGAGCGGCGGGAAGTGCACCGCGCAGACGCGCACCGTGGACCCCGCGCGGCGAGCCTCCCGCGCCTGCGCGTCCTTGATGGACAACGACAGGCGGTTCACCTCGCGCTCGATGTAGTCGGGCTTCTGCTCCTCGTCGCCCATCTCTCCGACCGGCATCGGCGGGGCCTCGGGGGCCGTCCACAGGCGGGAGCCGGCGATGACGTACGGCCCCACCTCGACGGCGCAGTTCTGGATGAAGCCCACGACGGAGGTGTACGGCTCGAGCAGCTTCTTCAGCTTCGCCGTGCTGTCGCCCCACCAGAAGTCGTGGTTGCCGCGGAGGAAGACCTTCTTGCCCGGGCGCGCGTCGAGCCAGGCGAGGTCCTCGAGCACCTCGGTGGGCCGCGTCGCCCACGAGATGTCGCCGGCGACGATGACGACGTCGGCGGCCGTCACCTGCGCGTCCCACGCCTGCCGGAGCGGCTCGGGGTGTCCCGCCCAGCCGAAGCGGTCCATGTCCTTCTTCCGGGTGGACGGCAGGTGGGTGTCACCGATGGCGAACAGGCGCATGGCAGGCGCGCTCATAGCCCACCGCACACCGCAGTCGATGGCCGTCCTGGCGCGCCCCCGGGCTCTTCACGGCGCTCCCCTGCAGCGACTCCAACCGCGGCGCGCGCGACTCGCCCGGGCCGAGCTCCCGCGCTGGCCGACGAAGCGACGTCGCATGTTTCCTCTGGCCACATCTGCGCGGGCAACCCTAGGGTGCCGTTCGTCATGCGACCGGTGGACGAGCGGGTGCGGCTCAAGAAAGAGGGAGGCCGCTACCACCATGGCAACCTGAAGGACGCGCTCGTGCTCGCGGCGGAGCGCTCCATCGCGAAGTCCGGCAACGTCGACCTGCCGCTGCGTGACGTCGCGAAGCTGGCTGGTGTCTCGCACGCCGCGGCCTACCGGCACTTCGACTCCAAGGCAGCGCTGCTGGCCGAGGTGGCGGCGCGGGGCTTCAAGGCGCTCGAGGAGCAGCTGCGTGAGGCCGGTGCGCGCGGCCGTGCGCCCGACGCGCGCCTGGTGGAGGTCGGCGTCGCCTACGTCGCCTTCGCGCTCGAGTCGGCTGGCGCCTTCCGCGTCATGTTCGAGCCCTCGCTCAAGCCCCTCGACCGCTTCCCGCAGCTGGCCGAGGCGTCCTTCAACGCGCTCGCGGTGTTCCACGGCGTGGTGCAGGAGGCCGTCGCCGCGAAGGTGCTGCGCGCCGACGACGTGAGCGGCACGGTGATGGCTTTGTGGGGCCTCGTGCACGGCCACGCGTGCCTGCTGGTGGACGGGCACCTCGCCGGGCCCTTCGAGCTGGGCCCGGACGACGCGGCGGCCTCGGCGCGGCTGGTGGTGCGCCGCCTCGTCGATGGGCTGCGCGAGCGGTGAGGGGCGCGTGCTTCGGCGACCCCTCTCTCGACCCTCGCTGCGCATCGCCGGCGGACGGCCACGCTGAGGGCGTGCGGAACGGCGTCGCCCTCCAGACGAACGGGCAGCCGTACGATGCGGCGGCGCCAGCGCCCGGCCGTCGGGCGGTGCCGGCTGGCAGCGCCACGCCTCGACCCCAGCGTCCAGCGCGTCGTCTCGCGGGTGGCCGCGTGCGCGGAGTGCTCCCGCGCGACAGGCGAGGCAGACTCCGGACCGATGGCCTGGCTGTCCGTCCTCCGCTCGAGTGACCCCGCCGTCCCCGCAGGGGCTCGCCTGTCCCTGCCGGCCGCGGGCCTCTCGTTGGGCGGCAACCGGAGCTCGTTGTTCCAGGGGCCACCGGGCGAAGCCGGCATGTTCGCGCGCGTGGTGCCCGCGCCCGGCGGCTTCGTCGTCGAGCCCGCGACCGCTGGCCACGGCCTGCACGTCAACGGCGTGCGCGCGGCGGTGCGCGCGCTCGGGCAAGGCGACGTCTTCGGGACCCAGCGCTTCGTCTTCCGCTACCTCGAGGCCGACTGGCCCGGAGCGTTCGACCGCTCGCGCGAGGCGTCGCTCGGAGACGACGAGACGGGATGGGCGGTCTACGGCGACTGGCTCAAGGAGCAGGGCGCGCAGCAGGTCCGCCTGCTGGAGCGGCCCGCTGACGTCGATGAGCACGCGCGCTGGGTGTGGCCGCTCGCGACCCACCTTCAGGACGGCGCGGTGGACGCCATCTTCGAGCGGGGCCTGCTCCACGGCCTGCGCATTCGCGACCCATGGCTCACCCCTGCTGCGCTCGTGCGCTGCCTGGGGGAGGTCGACGCCGAGACCCGCGCGCTGCGCCACCTCGCGTGGGTGACGTTCCCCTTCCTCGAGGGGGTGACTTTGCCCCAGAAGCTGAACTCCGCAGCCCGGGCGCTCCTGGAGCTGCGCGCGCCGTCCCTCGAGACGCTTCACCTCGGCGCATCGCCGCGGTGGACCGAGGGCGTGATCGACCCGTCGGTCTGGCGGGCCCTTTCGCGCGCCTTCCCCCGGCTCTCCACGCCCACCAACGCGCTGTTGTCGCCGACGGTCTCGGCGAGGCTGGTGGCGTGCGGGACCGCGCCGGACCGGCTGGTGGCCTCGTTCCCCATGGAGCTGCGCGCTGGCGACTCCTTCGCCTTCCGGCAGAGCGCTGACGGGCGCTTCGTCATCGACGAGGGGCCACCGCGGCTGCGCGAAGACGCCGTGCGGTTGAGCCAGGGCGCCGACGGCTGGCGGGTGCTCGCGCCCGAAGGGCGGCCGAACGTTCCGCTCCCCCGGCTCAATGGCCGGCCGCTGGCCTTCTTCCGCCTCGCGCCGGGAGATGTCATCGAGCTCGGGCCCGGCGTCGCGCTCCGCTTCGAGCGGGAGTGAGGCACACCGGCGGGGGCCGCTGCGAGACGAGGCAGCGCCGCACTGTCAGCCGCTGCCACCCGGGCGCGCCCGGCCGCCCTCATCGACGACGTGACAGCCCCAGTGGTTGAGCGCCGAGCGCCACGCACAGTGGCCAGCCCTGCAGCGAACGCGGCTGAGCCAGGCCGTGCCGTTGAGCCGCGCTTCGACGAAGACGAACGGGAAGTCGGGCGCCTGGCAGTGCCTCCACACGCGCCGCGCATCCAGCTCACTCGCCACGACCGCGAGCGCAGCGACCGCCGGCAGGGCCACGAGCAACCACCAGCGCCTCACGGCACCAGCAGCCTCTGCACCTCGAGCGCCTCGGCCGCCCGTCCCAGGTGGTTGAGGCAGCGGACCTTCTGCTGCAGCACCATGCGCCTCAGCGGCGCCTCCTCGACGACGTCTCCCGCCGGCGCGGTGAGCCAGCGGTCGGCCTGCTCGAGGGCGAGCTCGCAGTTGCCCACGTCGGCCAGCCGCGCGACGGTGCGCGCCTGCAGCTCACGAGAGGTCGACCCCACGGGCACGAAGGGCACGTGCGCCTGGCGCTCGAGCTCGCGCAGGTTCTCTTCGATGGTCTTCAGGCTGAAGCCCGTGCCACGGCGCTCGCGCCGCGGCTGAACGGTGACGACCTGGTCAGGCGGCGCGTTGACGGGAGGCGGGGGCGGCGGCTCGTTCACCGGCGCGTTCGCGATGCCCGGTGGCGGCGCGGCCCACTCGTCCTCAGGGTTCGCTGACGCGGGCTCGACGTCGACTTCGTCCTCGACCTCCGCCGCGGCGACCGGCGGCCTGTTCTCGAGGGGCGGGGTGGCCGGCTCGACCTTCGTCCCCGGCGGGGGCGGCGGTGTGGTGGGCGCAGCGCTCGGCCACTGGTAGTCGTCCAGCTCGCCCTCGTGCCAGGCCACGGCGTGCCCGGCCGTCACCACGTGCGTCACCTTCGGCGTGCGCACCTCGACGCTGCCCTCCTCCACCGCCACCACCACCTTCGCCACCTCTCGCGAGACGAGGAAGCGCGTGCCCAGGTCCTTCACCTCGACCTCACCCGCGCGCACGGTGAGCAGCCGGTCTTCGCGGTGCGGCACCACCATGGCGAGGCTGCCGCGCGCGAGGTCGAGGGTGAGCGTCTTCTCCTCGAGCTTCGCGAGCTGCACGTCAGTCGCGCCGGTGAGGCCCGCCTTGGTGCCGTCAGGCAGCTTGAGCCACAGCGAGCCCCCCGCCTCCGTCGACACCGAGGCGCCCGACTCGAGCACCTGCGCCTTCGCGAGCGACGTCTGCCCGCTCTTCGCCTTGCGCGCGCTCGCCACCGTCGCCTTCACCGGCTTCGACGCGGGCCTCACCTCGGGCAGCGAGGGGAGCGGCGCCGGCGGCGTCACGTTCGCCAGCGGCGTGGTGCCGCCTCCTGCGCCGTCCGCCGGGCGCTCGCGCAACAGCTCGAACGCGCCGAAGGCCAGCGCGCACGCGGCGGCGACCCCGACGAGGAAGCGCGGCGTGAAGAGCGCCCGCCACCAGCTCGCGAACGAGCGCGAGGCTTCCTCGTCCACCTTCTCGGCCAGCGCCGCGCCCACCCGCCTCGCCATCGCGTCCGGCATGGGAGGGGCCTCAGGCACGAGCGACAGCACGGCGAGCGACGCCTCGACGTCGGCCAGCGCCGCGCGCGCGTCCTCGGAGCGCTCGAGCTCGGCCTTCACCTGCGCCATCTCGTCAGGCGGCAGCTCCCGCTTCGCGTAGGCCCACAGCGTCTCGGTCGAGGGCGTCGTCATGGCCCCCCCCCCTTCAGGTGCTTCACCGCCGCCGTGAAGTCCACCCGCGCGCGGTTGAGCCGGCTGCGCACGGTGTTCACCGGACAGTCCACGAGCTCGGAGATCTCCTCGGGCTTCATGCCGAGCAGGTCGTGGTAGACGAACACCGACGCCTTGTCCTCACTCATGGTGGACAGGGCCTTCTGCACGAGGGCGGCGGCCTGCTTCACCTGCGCGGCGCGCTCCGGATCGTCGGTGTCGGGCGCGCTCGTCTCGGGCAGCTCGTCGGCGGCCGTCGGCGTCTCGGGCTTGCGGCGCTTCGAGCGCAGGTGCATCAGCCCGACGTTCACGCAGACGCGGTGCAGGAACGTCGTCACCTTCGAGTCGCCGCGGTAACCCTTGAGGGCCCGCATCAACTGCAGGTAGCTCTCCTGCACCAGGTCTTCGAGGTCGGGCGTGTTCCCCACCACCCGGTAGAGGACGCGGAAGGCCTGCTCCCGGGTGCGCTCGTAGAGCTGGGTGAAGGCCACCCCTTCCCCGTCACGGGCCGCCAGCGCGAGGGCGCGGAGCGGGTCTGCCACCGCGAAGGAGTCAGTCGCCATACGAGGGAGGGTGAGGACGAGCGCCGTCATGGCAAACATCTGTTGCCGCGCGCAAGGTGGACGATCCGCCGCACGAACCCTGGATTTGCGACGAGTTCCGCATGGTTGAGGCTCTCGACGGCGCTCACTTCTTCTTCTTCAACTGGCGGATCGCGTCGGCCGCTTCGTCCTGGCCGCAGTTGACAGGGCCCGACGGCCCTTCGTCTTTGGGGAGCTCGGAGAGGTCGCGGAGCGCGCCCACGGCGTCGACGTCTCCCAGCGCGGCGAGGCGGTGGGCGGCGAGCTGACGCACGCGGCACGACTTCGACTGCAGCGAAGCGCCGTAGCGGGCGACGAGATCGAGCCCCTCCACGGTCTGCGCTGCGTCGAGCCACCGCAGCGCGCCCCACTGCCGAGCCGACAGCGGCCCCTTCGCCATCGCGTTGAACGCGGGGGTCAGGATCTTCGCCGGCACGACCAGGATGAGCTCCTTGAGCTCAGCGTCGGTCTCGGCGTCCGAGAAGTCCTCCGCGAGGGCCTCGAGCAGTAGCGGGTGGGCGGCGTGGAGCACCTGGTAGGGCTGAGCCGACAGCAGCCCCCGCTCCGCGTCGCGCCGGCCGGCCTTGTGGAGCGCCGCCGCCTTCAGCGCGAGCAGCATCGGCGTGTCGCCCCGCGACGTGGGCAGGGTGACGTCGATGAGCTCGAGGGCCTCGGTCGTCTTGTCCTGGCGGACCAGCTCGGCGACGCGCTCCGTCACCGGCGGTGGCCAGAAGGCGAACGCGGTGGGGATGCCGAGCACCACGAGCGCCGTGGCGATGAGGCTGTTGCGCCACTGCGAGTCGAGCTGCTTCGTGAAGCGGGCGACGGTTCGCGCGCTGGCGCCGACGTTCGTCTGCACCCGCCCGGCGGTGAGGGTCAGGTTGGCCCACGTCTGGGTGGTGACGGCCTGCAGCGCACGCCGCGTCTGGGTGCCCAGGTCCGTGTCCGTCGGCTGCAGGCCGCGCAGCGCCTCCGCGAGAGCCGCGCCGTCTTTCGGGCGGCTCGAGGGCTTCTTCTCGAGGCACTGCATCACCAGCTTCACGAGGCCCGGCGTCGACCGGAGCTGCGGCGCGACGTCGTCGAGCGAGGGCGGCTTCTCGCGCACGTGCTGCTCGAGGTAGTCCTGCGTCTCGGGCCCGAGGAACGGCAGCCGGCCCGCGAGCATGCGGTAGGCCAGCACGCCGTAGCTGTAGACGTCGGTGCGCGAGTCCACGGGCTGCGCGGTGGCCTGCTCGGGCGCGACGTAGGCCGGCGTGCCGACCGCCTGGCCAGGGTGCGAGACGAAGGGGTTCGACCCGGGCGGAGGCAGCGGCGGCGGGCCCCCCTTCACCTCCTCGTCGGGGATCTCCATCAGCCGCGCGATGCCGAAGTCGAGCAGCCGCGCCTGTTCCCCGCGGAGCCCCGGCCCGATGACGACGTTCTGGGGCTTGATGTCGCGGTGCACGATGCCGCGCTCGTGGATCGCCGCGAGGCCCTCCGCGAGCTGGAGCATCACGCGAATGGCGCGCCGCGGCTCGAAGGGGCCCTGCCGCAACGCTGCCTCGAGCGTCTCGCCGTCCGCCAGCTCCAGCACCAGCACCGTGCCGTCCCTGCCGGACTCGAAGTCGATGACGCGCACGACCGAGGGGTGATCGACGGTGGACAAGAGCCGCGCCTCGCGCTGGAAACGATCGGCCATCGCGGGCTGCGCCGAGAGGTCGCGCTTGAGCACCTTCAGCGCGACGAGGCGGCCGAGCGAGACCTGCTCGGCGAGGAACACCTCGGCCATGCCGCCACCTCCGAGGTGGCGGATGAGCTTGAAGCGTCCTCCGAGGACGAGGCGGTTCGAGGCCACGGTCGGGCCGAGACCTACCACCGAACACCTCACCGGGGCACGCCGGGCGGGTGCAGGGCGGCTGAACCAGTGGCTCAGAATTCGACCGCCCCGGCGGCCCATGGTCTCGTCTGCCGCATGCCTGTAGCGACCTGTGCTCCCCTTCGCGCCGTGCTCCCTGCCCTGCTCCTGCTCTGCTCGTCGCTCGCCCTCGCCGACGAGCCGCTCTCGCTGCCCGGTGAGAAGACGTCGGTGACCGTCTCGTACGCCTCGAGCGAGGCGCGCGGCGCGACCATCTTCAACACCTGGTGCCACCACTGCCACGGCGCGACGGGAGACGGCACGGGCCACGCGGCGGCGAACCTGCTCCTCAAGCCGGCCGACCTCACCGCCCCGGGCCTCGAGGCGCGCACGACGCCCGACGCCATCTTCGTCGCGGTCCGGGACGGCACGAATGTCCCCGGGACCACCATGATCCCGTGGCGCGTGGTGCTGCGCGACGAGAGCCTTCGCGACGTCGCGGCCTACACCGCGGCGCTGGCGGCGGAGGGGCGAGCCCGCCGTGAGCAGCTGCGCCTGAGCGAGCGGGCGCCCGCCACTCCGGAGCCGGTCGCCGCGGCCGCGACGCCTGAGCGCGCCGTGCGTCTCGGTGGCCCGGCCGAGCACGGACGCCAGCTCAGGGGCGCGGGGGCGCGGCGGGCGGCCCGGACCATCCACTGACGCCTCGTCCCCCGGTGGACGAACCAGACCCGTCAGACGACGGCCGTCAGACGGCCTCGCGACGAGGCCCGCGACGGTGCTAGGGATCGACTCCGATGCCTGCCATCTCCGACCGCCGCCTCGCCTCGGTGTACGCGTCCTTCGAACGGAAGCTGCAGCGCGAGGGCCGCGGCGGGTTGAGCCGTGACCAGGCGCTCGAGGTGCTCGCGGAGCTCGCCGACCGCACGGGCCGGACGTCGAAGGCGATGCTGCAGGAGCTGCGCACGGCCGGCCTCACCGTCGCGCAGCAAGCGGAGCTGGTGAAGAAGGGCGTCACCGCCGAGGAGCGCGCTGACCTGAAGGCGCTGCTGGCCGAGCGACAGGTGCCGCTCTCCCCCGCCGCCCGCGAGCTCTTCGAGGCGGTGCTGGGCGGCGCGCTGGTGACGCGCGACGCGGCGCTGGACGCGGTGGTGACTCCAGGCACCGGCGTCAAGGGCACCACCAGGCCCAACGCCACCATCGAGGCGGTGAACGTCTCGGCGGCGGCCGGCTCCGGGCACGACGTCTTCGTGGTGGGCCAGGCCGACGAGCGAGGCCGCTTCGCGGCGCGCCTGTCAGGGCCCCAGAGACCGAAGGAAGGCGACTTCGTGCGCCTGCGCGCGCGCTTCGACGATGGCACGACGTCCGACTGGATCACCGTGAAGGCCGACGGGCGCGACGCGAGGCCCGCGGCGCTGATCGTCAACCGCCTCGAGCTCTCGACGGCGGCGAGCGGCAAGGTGGCCGTGCGCACTCGAGACGACGAGCAGCACCTGTCCGAGCCGGGCGCGACGCTGGCGTTCACCAACGTCCGCACGGGCGCCGTGGAGCAGGTCGCCCTCGACGCGCAGGGCCGCCTGCCGAAGGACTTCTCGCTCGCCGGCAAGGCGGGCGATCGCTTCGCCGTCGCGGTCACCGACGGAGCGCACAACCGGAACCTGCAACAGGTCGCTGGCTACGTCACCGTCGCGGGCGGGGCGCGCTCGGGTGGCCTGGCGCCGACGCCGGGCCTCCACAAAGACGAGCTCAACGCCGACGGCACGCCGAAGATGGTGAAGAAGACGTTCTCCGGCCCGCTCTTCGAGGGCGGCGTCAGCATGCACGACGTGCAGCAGGGCTCGCTGGCGAACTGCTACTTCCCCGCAGCGGTGGCCGCGGTCGCGCACGCGCGGCCCGAGCTGCTGCAGCGCCTGGTGAAGGACAACGGCGACGGCACCTTCACCTTCACCTTCACCCAGCGTGACTGGGCCACCGGCCGCACGAAGCAGGTGCCCGTGACGGTGGACGGCGACCTCTGGGTGAAGCCCGAGAAGGGCACGCCGGTCTACGGCCGCGGCGGCACCGACCACCGCCCAGAGTCGATGGAGCTGTGGTTCCCCCTGCTCGAGAAAGCCTACGCGCAGTGGAAGGGCAGCTACGACGTGGTGGGCAACGGCGGAGTCGCCAGCGACGTCTTCGAGGAGCTCACCGGCGAGGCGTCGGACTACTACGACCTGCACGCACGCACGAACCCGGACACCCTGTGGAAGCGCATCACCAGCGCCGTGGACGACGCGCGCCCGATGGCCGCCGGCACCCACGAGCCGAAGGACGTGAACTACACGAACACCGGCGTCTTCGACGACCACGCCTACTCGATCATCGGCTACCAGACCGAGGGCTCGAAGCGGTACGTCGTGTTGCGCAACCCGTGGGGCGACTCCGAGCCGAAGAACAACGGGCCTGACGACGGCGTCTTCAAGCTCGAGCTCGAGCGGTTCATGCACCTGTTCGCGAACGTGATGACGCTCGCGCCAGCCTGACGTCAGTCGTACGGGTTCAGCAGGTCGAGGGCTGGAGGCGACTTCGGCTTCGCCTGCTTCGTCGGCCTGGGCGCCCGCTCGGGGGACAGCTCGAGACGGTCGAAGCCCTTCGAGAGGCGGACCTTCTGGGAGCGGCGGGTGAAGCCGGGGGCCTCGATGGCCAGCTCGACGATCTCGCCTTCGAGCCCTTCGATGACGAGCGGCACCTGGCCGATGATCACGTCGTCGCGCAGGACGACCGCAGCCGGCGCGGCGCTCGAGATGCGGAGCGACACCCGCGGGGCCCCGGGTTCAGCAGGTGCGGGAGGCGTGGGGCTCGGGGGCGTGGGGCTCGCCGGGAGCGCGGCGACCAACGACGGCACCGGCGGCGAGGCTGAGGCTGGACTCACCGGTGGTGGCGA
Source organism: Myxococcaceae bacterium (assembly GCA_016793095.1). Lineage (GTDB taxonomy): Bacteria > Myxococcota > Myxococcia > Myxococcales > Myxococcaceae > Xiheimicrobium. The sequence goes on from JAEUJQ010000058.1 coordinate 78,334, forward strand.
GCCACCGCTCGTAAGCAAGAGGCCGGCGCCGACGACGATCACCGTGGCGACACCGACGAGCACGAAGAGGGGCGCACGGGAGCGCGACACCCCGATGGGAGGCTCCGGAGCGCGCCGACGGCGTGGTGCTGACGGGGCAGGCGCTGGCGAAGCCGGTCCGGGCGACTCCGCGGCGGGTGAGGCTGAGGCAGGCGACGGCGGGACCACGGCGGGCCGGTCGACGACGGTGGCCGACGGCGGGGGCCTGGCTGACGGGCGCGGCGCGGGCGGTCGCGACGGTCGCGGAACGGGAGGAGCCGAAGGGAGCACTGGCGCGTGCGGGGTGAGTGACACCCGGGGCACGAGCTCGGTGGGCGCCGAGGCGCCAGCCTGGGGCGATGAGGGTGGCGGCTCAGCGAACGGATCGTCAGCCGGGTCGGCAGCGGGCTTCGGCGGGAAGAGCAGCACCGTCGGTCCCGCAGGGGGGTCGTGCGGCGGCGCTGCCGACGGTGGCACCGGCGCTGCGGCCCCCTTCACCAGCGTGACGGCGTGCGGCGCGCTCGGACGTGCAAAAGGACCGCTCGGAGCCCGCAGGCGCAGCTCCCCGGCGAGCTCCTCCTCCGACAACTCCTGGCGCGCGTCGCGGGCCCAGCCCGAGAGCGCCTCGGCGCAGGCCACCCCGTCCGCGAATCGCTCGGCCACCGTCCGCGCCAACATGCGGCGCACGAGCGCGTCGAGCGCGGGCGGCACGAAGGGGTTGTGCTCTCGCGGTGAGGGCAGCGGTGCGTCTCCGAGGAGCCGCTGGAAGATGCCGAGCGCGTCCTGGTCGGGCCAGAAGCGCCGGCCGGTGAGCAGCTCGAAGAAGACGATGCCCATCGAGAACACGTCGGACCCCGGCACCGCTTCACCGGCGGCCTGCTCGGGCGCCATGTACGCCGCCCGACCGCGGACGAGGCCCGTGCCGGTGCGCATCGGCGCCCCCACCGCCCGCGCGATGCCGAAGTCGAGCACCTTCACGTGCCCATCGCTGGTCAAGAAGACGTTGTGCGGCGCGAAGTCACGGTGGACGACGCAGAGCGGCTCTCCGGTCGCGCGCTTCGCCTTCTGGTGCGCGTAGCCGAGCCCGCGGGCGCAGCGCTCCATGACGCCCGCCGCGAGTCGCGGGGACAGCGGCGTGTTGGCGACGACGCAGCGGGCGAAGAGGGCCGCCAGCGTCTCACCCTCGAGGTACTCCATCACGAGGTAGGGCGTGCCGTTCGCCTCGTCGAAGTCGAGCACCTGCACGACGTTCGGGTGCTTGAGCTGCGCCGCGAGCTGCGCCTCGGCGAGGAACAGCCGGCCGGTCTCTCCCGTCACCGCGCCGTGCTCCGAGAGCACCCCCTTGATGCAGACCTCACGCACGAAGCCAGCCGGGCCGTGCTGACGCGCGAGCCAGACCTGGGCCATGCCACCGCGCGCGAGCAGCCGGACCAACGAGTACCGGCCGATGGGTGCTCCCTCGACCCATTCCACGCGCGACGACGTCATCGAGCTCGAGTGTACCCCACGCGGCGCGCCCGCCCCTCACCTCGTCACCGGTGTCCCACACCAACCGTGTGTGCACGACCTCGAGCGCTGCTTCGCGCCGACACCCGGCTCCTGGCTGGCGTCTCAGCGGCGTCCCGTCACCACGGGAGGCGAACCGCGGCCATCAGGCCAGGTCGCGCCGACGATGAGTGCTCCGCTTGCGCGCCATCAGCCCGGGTCGGAAGGTCTCCACTCGCGCACCCCGAGGCGTAGAGTCGCGCCGCCATGGCCACTGCATTGATCGTCACCGTGTTGGTCGTCGCTGGCGCCGCCGGCCTCGTCGCCCTCGTCGTGCGCCTCTCACGCTCGATGCTGGACAGCAAGGAGGCGGCGTTGCTGGCCGGCCTCGCTTCGGCCGGCGCGACCGTCAAGGCCACGAAAGAGGGCGGGCTCTACGAAGGCAACGACGTGTTGCTCGAGCTCGACGGCCGGGAGCTCATCGTCAACGCGAAGTACGTCAGCCGCTCGCTCATCCGCGCCAACCTGCTGGTGAAGACGGGCTTCCTGCCGTGGTGCATCATCACCCGCGAGCGGGCCGTGCACCGCATGGGCAAGTCGCTCGGCATCAGCCGCGAGGTGCAGACCGGCGACGAGGCCTTCGATCGCCAGTGCTACGTCGACTCTCCTGAGCGCGCCGAGACGGTGAAGCGCCTGCTCGCCGACGCTGCCGTTCGTGAGGCTGTGCTCGGCCTGCTCGCCCTCGGCTTCCTCGTGCAGACCTCGACCCGCGGCGTCGAGGCGTTCCAGATCGTTCCCGTGGCGGGCTCGATGAAGGACGTGAAGTCGGCGGAGGCCGCGCGGCTGCTCCTGAAGCTGGCGAGCAGCGTGCCCGGGTTCGGAGGCCTCGCCTTCAAGACGCCCGGCGCCGTGAGGAACGTGCCGCTCGCGGTGCTCGTGGTGCTGCTCACGGTCGGCGGCTTCCTCGGCAGCATCGCGCTCGAAGACATGCTGGGCGTGACGATGAACCGCGGCGCCGTGCTGGCGCTGGTGGTGGGCTGCGGCGCCGCGCTGTGGGCCGCCTCCCTGGCCCTGCTCTCTCTGGTGGCCCGTGGGAGCTCGAACGGGATGCAGGCGCTGCTCTTCTCGGGCCTGCTGACGCTCTTCGGCGTCGCCCCGTTCGGCGCCACCCTTGGCGTCGGCCTCAACCAGCGGCTCGACGCTGGACCCGTCGTCACGCACCAGGTGAAGGTGCTCGAGAAGCACACGCGGCGCGATCAGCACCACGTCATGGTCGAGCCGTGGGAGTCGGGAGGCCGCCAGGTCAGGGTCGAGGCGACGTGCGAGGCCTTCGATCCGCTCGAGGTTGGCGACGTCGTCACCGTGAAGGTGCACTCCGGAGCGCTCGGGCTCACGTGGGTCGAGAAGCTCGCCGACGCCCCACCGCCGACGCTCTGAGTTCGTGACGGTGCTCGCGGGGAGGCCCTTGCGCGGACCGGCTTCAGCGAACGGCGTCGGTCGCGGACCAGGCTGCCACCGCGCGCTGTTGCACGTCCTTCAGCGGGACGTTCGCCTGCGCTGCGAGCTGTGCGGGCGGCTTCAGCGAACGCCGTGGGTCGTGTACCAGGCTGCCACCGCGCGCTGCTGCACGTCCTTCAGCGGGACGTTCGCCTGCGCTGCGAGCGCGCGGCAGTCCTCGAACTCGGGCGCCACGTTGACGACCTTCCCGTCACGCAGGCCGACCTTCACCTGCACGCGGCCATAGGGCGTCTCCACCGCGTCGAAGCGGCGCTCGAGGGCGACGCGGCGAACCTGCGACTCCCGCACCCCGAGCGAGGTGGATTCGAGCAGCAGCGTGTCGAGCAGGGCCTGGCGGTTGCCTGCCGGACACAGCACCGTCAGCACCTGGCCTGGCCGGCTCTTCTTCATCAACACCGGCGTGACCCACACGTCGAGCGCGCCGCGGGCGAGCAGCGTCTCGAGCAGCGCACCCACCAGCTGGCCGGTCGCGTCGTCGATGGTGCACTCGAGCAACGTGTGGTGGGAGGCGAGGTCGGAGGTGGCGCGACCGAGCGTCGCCCGCAGCACGTTCGCGCGGTCGGGCCAGTCCTTCGTGCCGACGCCGTAGCCGATGCGCTCCACCACCAGCTCCGGCGGAGGCGAGAAGGTGGCCACCGTCTTCAGGATCGCCGCGCCCGTCGGCGTCGTCAGCTCGCCGCGCCCCTCGAAGCGCACCGGCCGGTCCTTGAGGAGCTCGAGCGTGGCCGGCACCGGCACGGGCACGGTGCCGTGGGCGATGCGGATGGAGCCCGAGCCCATGGGCGGCGGCGTCGTGAAGACCTCGGGCCAGCCCAGCAGGTGCAGCGCCACCGCGGCGCCGCAGATGTCGACGATGGAGTCGACCGCGCCCACCTCGTGGAAGTGGATGGCGTCGAGCGTCACGCCGTGAATGCGCGCCTCGACCTCGCCCAGGTTCCTGAAGATGGCGAGCGCCACCTCCTTCGCCCGGGGGGGCAGCGCGCTCTTCGTGACGATCGCCTCGATGTCCCGGAAGCCGCGGTGCGGGTGCTCCTCCTTCTCGTCCAGCACGACGTCGAGGTGGGTGCCGGTGATGGCGTGCCGCTCGGCCCGCGAGGTCGCGAAGCTCCACCCGGTCACGTCCAGCGTGCGCAGCGGGGCTTCGAGCGCGGCGAGCTCGACACCCAGATCCACCGCGGCCGCGAGGAACATGTCACCGGCGATGCCGCCGACCGGCTCGAGGAGGAGCAGAGGAGCGCCCACGGTCGCTCAATACGCCTTCGCGAAGACGATGCGGCCCGGTGACGGGTTGCCGGTGAGCACGCACTTACCCGGCTCCTGCTTCAGATCGAACGGCCGGTTGCGCGTGGTGAGGCCGAACTCGTCCTTGAAGCGCCGCTCGGTCTCGGGCGTGCCGTCCCAGTGCATGAGGAGGAAGCCGTCATCGGCCTTCGCCTTCAGCTCGTCGAGCGAGTTGACCTCGAAGGTGTGGGCAGCGCGGAAGGCCTTCGCCTTGTCGAAGAGCGCCTTCTGCATCGCGTCGAGCTGCTCGCCGACCTTGCCGACCAGCGCGTCGAGGCCGATGGCCTCCTTCGCCTTCGTGTCGCGCCGGGTGAGCATCGCCTGGTTCTTCTCGAGGTCCTTCGGCCCCAGGTCCACGCGCAGGCACGCGCCGCGCAGCTCGTACTCGGCGTACTTGAAGCCGGGGCCCTTGGTGTCGTCGTCGTCCACCAGCACGCGCACGCCCGCCTTCTTGAGGTCAGCGGCCACGGCCTGCGCCTTCGCCCGCACGGCGCTCCGCTCCTCGGGCGTCTTGCCGATGATGACGATCACGCACTGCATCGGCGCCAGCTTCGGCGGCACGATGAGCCCCGCGTCGTCCGAGTGGCACATGATGAGCGCGCCGATGAGCCGCGTGGAGACGCCCCACGAGGTCTGCCAGACGTACTCCTTCTTGCCCTCTTTCGACTGGTACATCGTGTCGAACATCTTCGCGAAGTTCTGCCCGAGCATGTGCGACGTGCCGGCCTGCAGGGCCTTCTTGTCCTGCATCATCGCTTCGATGGAGTACGTGTTGACCGCGCCGGGGAACTTCTCGCTCTCGGTCTTCTGGCCCTTGAGCACCGGCATCGCCATGTAGTCCTCGGCGAAGCGCTCGTAGACGTCGAGCATCTTGAGCGTCTCCTCGGTCGCGTCCGCCTCGGTCGCGTGGCAGGTGTGGCCTTCCTGCCAGAGGAACTCGGTGGTGCGGAGGAAGAGGCGCGGGCGCATCTCCCAGCGCATCACGTTCGCCCACTGGTTGATGAGGATCGGCAGGTCCCGGTAGCTCTGCACCCAGTTGGTGAAGGAGCGGTTGATGATGGTCTCGGACGTGGGGCGGATGACGTAGCGCTCGCCCTCGGGCAGCGGCTTGCCACCGGCGTGCGTCACCACCGCGACCTGCGGGGCGAAGTCGGCGACGTGCTTCTTCTCCTTCGCCAGGTACGACTCGGGGATGAGCACCGGGAAGTAGGCGTTCTGGTGCCCGGTGTCCTTGAACATGCCGTCGAGGACCCGCTGCATGTTCTCCCAGATGGCGTAGCCGTTCGGGCGGATCACCATCGAGCCGCGCACGTCGGAGTTGTCCGCGAGCTTCGCCCGCTTCACGAGGTCGTTGTACCAACCGGAGAAGTCCTCAGCCCGCGTCGGGAGCTTCAGGTTGTCGTTCTGCTTCTTCGCGGTCGCGTTGGCGTTCTGTTCGGTCATGGGCTTGTGCCTGGTGCGATCGAGGCCGGGTTCGCGGCCTCGAGGCGGGTGTGGATCAGCTCGGCGCTCTCGTGCAGCGGCGCGTGAGCGCTCTTCGCTCCGACGGGCTGCGGCGCCTTCTTCGACATGGCGCGCGAGTACCACGGTTGATGGCGCACCGCGCAACTTCGTGGGACGGGGGTGCGACAATGTCGGTGATGCGAGCGGTCACCTCACAGCGTCCCGTGCTCCCCCTCAGCAAGCCGGGAAAAACTCCGGTGGAATCAAAGGGGTTGGAGGCGTCCCTGGCTGCGGCAGGGGTGAGCCTGCAGGAGCTGTTCGGCTGGCAGAAGGTGGCTTTCCGGCGGGTCGAGGCGGTCTCGGCGAGCCACGTGTCACTCGATTTCCAGGCCCGTGCCGTCGCGCTGCCGAGGTCACTCTTCCCGCGGCTCGAGGCTGATCAGTGGGTGCGGTTCGAGCGGCAGGGCGAGGCGGTGACGGTCGCGCTGGACCTTCGCGCCACCCTGCGAGCCGAGTCGCGGATGACGGATCTCTTCCAGTCACTCGTTCGCTGAGGGTGCTCCGCGTGGCCGGGGTCGCGGCGGCTAATTCAGAAGCCCCTCCGGCTTCTTCGGCGGCTTGATGCGACTGATGAGCTCGAGCAGATCCTCCGTGACGGCCGAGAGGCGCGCGGGCACGTCGAGCTGAGAGAGGACCTCGAAACGGCGCTCCGGATCGGCGATGAGGCTGCCCACCACGAGATCGGCCAGTGCGCCCCCATGGGCTCCGGTGGTGACCTGGGCGATGCGCTGGCCCACCTCGTTGGGCACCCGGGCCATCAGCTCGAAGAGCGCCGCCTGCAGCGTCGACTCCTCTTCGCCGTCGTAGGGTGCGTCGGGCAGCACCTCGGCCTCGACCTCGCGGTACGGCTTCTGCTGCGCCAGCTCCTTCACGATTCGCGCGCGGCACACGCCGGTGAGCACCAGGTTCGAGCGGCCGTCTTCGAGGTGCTCGTGCACCGACACCACGCCCACGCACAGCATCGGGTCGAGGTCCGGCCGGCCTGCCAGCTCGCGCTCTTGACCCGGCACCACCTGGGCCATCGCGAACACGCCGTCGGAGTCGATGGCGTCCTTCAGCATGGCCTTGTAGCGGGGCTCGAAGATGTGGAGCGGCATGATGCCCCCGGGCAGCAGCACCGCCGACGGCAGCGGAAACACCTTGAGCCGGTGAGCCGCGGCCTTCACCCGTTCGAGCGCGTCACGCACGGGCCTTGAGTAACGCTGATCGGGGGCTCGTCGCCAGCCCGTCGCGCTCAGGCCGTGGCCGAGGGCGCCGGGGTGACCGCCTCGGCCTTCGTCTTCATGATGCGCTTCGTCAAGGCGACGTAGCCCGCGAAGGCCACCAGGAGCGCGGGGATCAGCCACACGAAGTGGCGCTTCACCATCGCCGTGCCTTCGTGCACGAGCTCGGCGTAGCTCATCGTCGCGGTGCGGCTGCCGACGAGGTACCCGACGACGGTCAGCACCGTCACCCAGATGCCGGCGCCGAGGCCGGTCCAGAAGGTGAAGCTGCCCAGCGGCATGCGCGCCAGCCCGGCGGGGATCGAGATGAGCTGGCGGATCGCGGGGAGCAGGCGACAGACGAAGGTGGCGCCAGCGCCGTACTGGCGGAACAGCTCGGTGGCCCGCGCGAGGCTCGGGGGCGGCAGGAAGAAGTACTTCCCGTACCGCTCCAGGAACGGCGTGCCGAGCCAGCTGAAGAGGTAGTAGTTGACGAACGCGCCGAGGAGCGAGCCGATGGTCCCGCACGCGACCGCGAGGGTGGCGTCGAGCAGCGGGTTGCCCGTCGAGAGCCCGCCCCGGGCGGCCAGGAAGCCCGCGGGGATCATGACGACCTCGCTCGGGAACGGAATGAACGAGCTCTCGATGGTCATGAACACGATGATGAGCAGGAAGCCCCAGGTGCTCGCCGAAGCAGCGAGCGTCTCGATGTGGCCGATCAACATCTCTGTCACGGTGACTCCAGGGTGAGAGGCCCGAGCGCCCTACCACCAGTGCACCCTCGCCGACAAACGCCACGCAAACGAAACGGGCGCTCCGAAGAGCGCCCGCGGCCAGCCACGTCGAGAGCCACCAGCCCTATTCGCGCGAGGCGGTCTTCTCTTTGTTGTCCTGCTGGCTGGCGGACATCGTCGCGAAGGCGATGTTGCCGTAGCCGGCGGCCGCGCAGGAGAACATCACCCGCTTGATGATGCGGAACTGCACCTTCTTGTCGGCCTGAATGTTGACGTCGCCCTTGAAGGCGCCCGCGTCGTTGGCCGCGTTGTGCAGGTCCTCGAACTGCTTCTTCATGTCGCGCAGCTTCTCTTCCAGCGCGGGGATGTTGAGGTAGTCCTCGCGGGTCAGGTCGTCCACGCGGCCGACGGAGGTGCCGGAGACGATGACCTGGTCCTTCGAGACCTGCACGACGGGCGCGAGCTGCAGCTCGTCGGTGTTGGACGCCTCGGGCAGCTCGATGTCCTTCGACATCGAGAGGATCTCACCCGTCGCCGAGAAGTTGGCGATGAGGAAGAGCACGAGGATGACGAACATGTCGACGAGGGGCGTCACGTTCAGGTCGGCGTTGACGCTCTTGGCGCCGTGCGGGTGACCGAACACCTTCGAGTGCGCCAGCCGCTTGCCGTACCGCTTTCCAGGGGCTTCGATGGCCATGGTGATGAGTGTCCTTTGCTTCAGCTCGCCGAAGCGGGAGAGACCGACACGCTGGGGAACTGCGCGCCGATGCACGTGTCGATGATGCGCACCAGGTCTTCGTACATGACGTTGTCTTCGGTCTGCAGGGTGATGGAGGCCTGATCAGGCTGCTCCGCCTTCACCTTGCCGAGGTTCTCGACGAGCTTCTTGAGGTCGATGCGGCCCTTGTCGTCGCGCGTGATGGGAATCGGGTCGTACTGCAGACCGCCGACCGCGAGCTTGAGCTCCTTCTCGGTGATGAGCAGGGACGGCGGGGGAGGCTTGTTCTCCTGCGGCTGCTCTTCCGCCGCGCTCTGGCCCGACTGCGACACCTGCAGACGCCCGAGCTGCGTCCACACGGCCGTCATGATGAGGAAGACGATCGTCACCGCCATCAGGTCGATGAACGGCACGAGGTTGATGTTGGTGTCGAGGGGCTTCTTGCCGCCTTTTCCACCACCGCCAAGGTCCATACCACCGGCCATTGGACAACTCCTTCAGGGTCACCAGGTGGGTGACGGGACTGTTCGACAGACAGTGACGGCCGGGAATGGTTCCTCCCGGCCGTCAGCGGGACACTGCCTCGACGACCGGGTTACTCCTCGGCCTGGGCCGGGACGGTCAGGTTCTTGAACTTGTCCTTGTTCTGGACGACCAGGTTCAGGACCGCGACCGAGGTCTCGTTGATGTCGTTGATGAGCGACTGGGTGCGGCCGTTGAGCACCGAGAAGAAGATGAGGAGCGGAATGGCGGCGATGAGGCCGAAGCGCGTGCAGTTCATCGCTTCGCCGATGGAGCCGGCGAGGATGGTGGCGCGGTCAGCCGGGGCGGCGTGCGCGACGGCCTTGAAGGAGCCGATGAGGCCGTCGACCGTTCCCAGCAGACCGGCGAGCATGGCCGCGTTGCCGAGCATCGCCAGGTAGCCCGAGCGCGCCTCGAGCTTCGGGTTCTCACGCAGGGCCGCCTCGTCGAGCGCCGCCTGCACTTCCTCTTCGCCCTTCGGGACGTTCATCAGACCCGACTTGACGACGTTGGTGAGCGGCGTCGGCTTCTGGCCGGCGACGTAGTTGATCGCCTTGTCCAGGTCGCCTGCGTAGATGTGCTTCTTCAGGCCGCGCAGGAAGCCGTCCTTGTTGATGGCGGCCGAGAAGAAGAGAACGATCGTGCGCTCCACCGTGATGGCGAGGCCGACCACGAAGAAGAACGCGATGGGGTACATACCCCAGCCACCTTCGACCCACGAGTGGGCGATGGAAGCGAAGAGGCCCTGTTCCTCACCTGCGGCCTCTGAAGCGAGCGGAATCAACGATGCGAGCGTCATTGCGTGAATGCCTCCAACCAGTGTCCAGTGTCCCTGGGAGTCTGTCTGTCTTCGGATCAGGACCTGTCCGAAAAGCGCGCGCACCATAAGGTGCAGCCGAAAAGGGTGTCAAGGCACGATAAACGACGACGAAAGCTCACCTTCACGCCCCTCCCGCGCGCATCGGTTTTCGCGAAAGGTGAGAGGCGGGCGGCGGCCGGAGTGGATCAGCCGGCGAGGAAGTGCGAGACCTTGGCCTCATGGCGCGGAAGCGTATCGGGGAGCTGCTGCTGGAGCGGAAGGTCATCACCCCTGCACAGCTCGAGGCGGGGCTCTCGGCTCAGAAGCGGACGAGGCAGCGGCTCGGCATCACGTTGGTGCAGCAGGGCGTGCTGTCAGAGGCGCAGCTGGCCGGAGCGCTGGCCGCCTCGCTGGGTCTCCCGGCGGTCGATCTCTCGAAGCTGCAGGTGGACTGGAGCGCCGTGCACATGCTGCGCGCGCGGTTCTGCGAGAACCACGAGGTGTTCCCGTTCGGCATCGACGGCAAGGGCACGGCGTCGAAGCGCCTGTTGCTCGCGATGAGCGACCCGTTGAACCAGGCGGCGCTCGACGAGGTCGAGTTCACCACCGGGCTGAAGGTCTCGGCGTGCGTGGCCACGCACTCGCAGGTCCGCGAGGCGATCTTGCGCTACTACCACAAGGTCAGCGCCAGCGCCGCGACCACGCCCGCCTCGACCGGCGCGCCAGCAGGCGCGACCGTGCGGCTCCTGCCCTCGCCCGTGCACGATGACGAGCCGGTGGTGATGGGCGAGGAGATCATCTCGATCTCCAACCCGCTCCCGCCCGAAGCGGTGGCCCCACCTCCGCCGCCGAAGCCCATGACGCCGATCCCGATGGGCTCGCAGTCGGGCGTGCGGCGACCAGGCACGAGGCTCGAGGCCGCCGTCGCGAAGGACCTCGACTTCCTCTTCGGGGTGAAGGGCGAAGACGACGAGACGGTCGAGCGACGCCTCTGGGCGCTCTTGCGCCTGCTGCAGAAGAAGGGGCTCATCACGCGCGAGGAGTTCCTGGCCGAGCTCGGCGAGGAGTGACGCGGGGCCTTCAGCCCTTCCAACGACGACGGGCCTCCCGGTCGCCCGGAAGGCCCGCTCGCAGCGATGCCCGCTGCGTCAGATCTTCGCGCCGGGCGTCTTCTGGAAGCCCGCGTTGAACTCGGTGATGGCCTTGTTCAGCTCGGTCTTGATGCCGTCGGTGAGCTGCCGCTCGGCCTCGATGTTCTTCTGCAGGTTGGGGTACTTCGCGTCGCAGAACTCGATGAACTCGCGCGCCCAGCGGGTGACGTCGGCGACGGGGATCTCGCGCAGCCAGCCGCGCTTGCCCGCGTCGTCCTTGTTGGTGCCGGCGTAGAGCTGCATCACCTGCTTGCCGACGGGCAGCGGCTCGTACTGGGGCTGCTTGAGCAGCTCGGTGAGGCGCGCGCCGCGGGCGAGCACTTCCTGGGTGGCCTTGTCGAGGTCGGAGCCGAACTGCGCGAAGGCCGCCAGCTCACGGTACTGGGCGAGCTCGAGCTTGAGCGAGCCGGCGACCTGCTTCATCGCCTTGATCTGCGCGGCGCCGCCCACGCGCGAGACCGAGAGGCCGACGTTGATGGCCGGGCGGATGCCGGCGAAGAACAGGTCGGTCTCGAGGAAGATCTGCCCGTCGGTGATGCTGATGACGTTGGTGGGGATGTACGCCGACACGTCGCCGGCCTGGGTCTCGATGACGGGCAGCGCGGTGAGCGAGCCAGCGCCCTCTGCGTCGGACAGCTTGGCGGCGCGCTCGAGCAGGCGGCTGTGGATGAAGAAGACGTCGCCCGGGTACGCCTCGCGGCCCGGCGGCCGGCGCAGCAGCAGCGACAACTGACGGTACGCCACGGCCTGCTTCGACAGGTCGTCGTAGATGATCAGCGCGTGCATCTTGTTGTCGCGGAAGTACTCGCCGATGGCGCAGCCGGTGTACGGCGCGAAGAACTGCATGGGCGCGGGGTCCGACGCGTTGGCCGCGACGACGACCGTGTAGTCCATGGCGCCGTAGCGGGCGAGCTTGTCCACCACCTGGGCCACCGTCGACTGCTTCTGGCCGATGGCGACGTAGATGCAGATCATGTTCTGCGACTTCTGGTTGATGATCGCGTCGATGGCGACGGCGGTCTTGCCCGTCTGGCGGTCACCGATGATCAGCTCGCGCTGGCCGCGGCCCACCGGCACCAGCGCGTCGAGCGCCTTGATGCCGGTCTGCATCGGCTCGTGCACGCCCTTGCGCTTCACGATGCCGGGCGCCTTGAGCTCGATGCGGCGGAACTCGGACGACTGGATGGGCCCCTTGCCGTCCACCGGGTTGCCGAGCGCGTCCACCACGCGGCCGAGCAGCCCCTTGCCGACCGGCACCTGGGCGATCTGGCCGGTGCGCTTGACGGTGTCGCCTTCACGAATGGACTTGAAGTCGCCCATGATGGCGACGCCGACGTTGTCCTCCTCGAGGTTCATCACGAGGCCGCGGGTGCCGTTGGCGAACTCGACCAGCTCTCCGGACTGGGCGGAGTCGAGGCCGTGCACGCGCGCGATGCCGTCACCGACGGCGAGGATGGTGCCGGTCTCGGCGACCGTCATCTGCTTGCCGTAGTCCTGAATCTGCTCCTTGAGGATGCGGCTGATTTCGTCGGCGCGGATCTGCATGGTGGCGGTCTTCCTGAAGAAGAGGGGTGAGTCGCGCGGCGCCGTACCATGGGCCTGAGCGCCATGTCAGGTGTTTTTCTTCACCGGCCAGAAGGCCCGCTTCACGGCCCATCGCTGGCGTGTGCGCCCCGGCACGACGCGCGAAAGAGCCCGCCCGCGCGCGCCTCGGCTGCTGCTGGCTTCGCGCTGCGCGGAGGCCTCAGTCTTCGCCGGCGAGCGCGCCGCCGAGGCCCTGCATCAGCTGCTCGACCTGCTTCGCCTGCTTCTCGACGTGCTTCTTCTGCTCGGCGCGCTGCTTGTCGAGCTTCTCCTTCTCGTCCTTCTCCTCTTCCTGCTTCCTGCGCATGGCCTCCTCGCGCTCGGCGAGCTCGGCCTCCTTCTTTCGCAGCGCCTCTTCCTTCGCGGTGAGCTCCTTCGCCTTCGCGTCGGGTGAGGCGCCGGAGCACGCCGAAGGATCGTCGGCACAGCGGAGCTTGAGATCCTCGGCGCGGGCCTCGGCGTCGAGCTCAGCCTGCGACTTCGTCGCCACGGCGCGGGCGGCCCGGTTCGACTTGATGACCTGCACGTCCTTCTTCGCGGGAGCCTGCGAGAGGACCACCACCAGACCGAGTGCGAACGCCGTCATGGAGCTCAGCGTAGACGCTTCTCAGGGGTTCGGCACGCGCCAGAGCACCGCGGCGGTGACGAGTCAGCAGACCGCGGTGATGGACCGCTCAACGGCGTCGCTGAGCACCCGCGCCTCCTCGAGCGTCAGCGCCAGCGGCGGCATCAGCACGAGCACGTTCCCGAGCGGCCGCAGCCACACCCCGTGCTTGCGCGCCTCGAGGCACACCTTGAAGCCGACCCGCTCCTCGAACGCGTACGGCTCCTTCGTCGCGCGGTCCTTCACCAGCTCGATGCCGACCATCAGACCGCGGCGGCGCACCTCACCGACGTGGGACAGCCCGGCGATGCGCGCGAGGCCGCCGGCCAGCTCGGCCACGACCGGCCTCATCCGTGCGAGCGTGTCGTCAGTCTCGAACAGCTCGAGCGAAGCGAGGGCGGCGGCGCAGGCCAGCGGGTTCCCGGTGTACGTGTGGCCGTGGAAGAACGTCTTCGCCTCGCCGAACGAGCCGAGGAACGCCTGGTACACACGATCGGTGGCGAGCGTCGCCGCGAGCGGCAGGTAGCCGCCCGAGAGGCCCTTCGCGAGGCACAGCAGGTCAGGCCGCACGCCCTCCTGCTCGACCGCGAACATCGTCCCGGTGCGCCCGAAGCCCGTCGCCACCTCGTCGCAGATGAGCAGCACGTCGTACTTCCGGCACAGCTGCTCGAGGCCCTTCAGGTAGCCCGGCGGCTGCACCAGCATGCCCGCGGCGCCCTGGATGAGCGGCTCCACCACCAGCCCGGCGATGGACTCGTGGTGCTCCGAGAGCACGCGCTCGGCGGCGGCGAGCGCCTCGGCCAGCACGTCCTTCCCCGGCCAGCGGTACGCGTGCGGTGTGGGAATACGCTCGACCGGAAAGAGCAGCCCCCGGAAGCGCTCGTGGAAGAGCGCCATGCCCCCCACCGACACGGAGCCGAGGGTGTCGCCGTGGTACGCCTCATCGAGCGCGACGAAGCGCTGCTTCGCCGGCCGCCCGGTGAGCTGCCAGTACTGGTACGCCATCTTCACCGCGACCTCGACCGCGGTGCTGCCCGAGTCCGAGTAGAAGACGCGCGTGAGGCCCTCGGGCGCGACGGCGCACAGCTTCTTCGCGAGCTCGATGCTGGGCACCGACGCCAGCCCGAGCAGCGTCGAGTGCGCCACCTTGTCGAGCTGCGCCTTCACCGCGGCGTCGAGCTCCACCCGGCGGTGGCCGTGCACCGTCACCCACAGCGACGAGATGGCGTCGAGGTAGCGCCTGCCGTCCGTGTCCACCAGCCAGTTGCCCTCGGCGCGCTCGATGACGACGGGCGAGTCGTCGGGCCACACCTGCATCTGGGTGAACGGGTGCCACACGTGGGCCTGGTCGGCGGCGAGCAGGCGGGCGGTCCGGTCGGACGCGGGCGCAGGGACAGGCGGCCGGCGCCTGGGGAGGTCCTCCAGCGCGTTCAACAGCGCGTCCACCTGCGCGGGCGAGTGCGCAGCCGACAGCGAGACGCGGAGCCGGCTGGTCCCCGCGGGCACCGTCGGCGGGCGAATGGCCTTCACCAGCACGCCCTTCTTCCGCAGCGAGGCGCTCGCCTCGAGCGCGGCCTCCGGGCTGCCCTGCACGAGCGAGAAGATGGGCGACCCGGGCGCGACGTCGTAGCCGAGGCTCCGCGCGCCCGCGGTGAAGCGCTCGATGTGGTCCCACAGCCGGCGCCGCAGCGAGGGGTCCGTCGAGAGGCGCGAGAGGGCCGCGCGCGCGGCGGCCACCACCATCGCCGGCAGCGCCGTCGAGAAGATGAGGGGCCGCGCCGTCGAGACGAGCAGCGCGCGCGTCGTGCTCGAGACGGCGACGTACGCACCGCTCGCGCCGAGCGCCTTCGACAGCGTGCCCATGCGCACGTCGGGGCGCACGTCCTCGAGCTCGCACAGCCCCGTGCCGCGCGCGCCCAGCACGCCCGTCGCGTGCGCCTCGTCCACGTAGAGGCCGGCCCCGTGTTCCTTCGCGAGCCGGGCGAGGGCTGCGAGCGGCGCGCGATCGCCGTCCATCGAGAACACCGTGTCGGTGACGACGAGGCGGCGGCGGCCGCGGTGCACCTTCAACAGGCGCTCGAGCTCGGCGACGTCCTTGTGCGGGTAGACGACGACGCGGGCCTTCGACAGGCGCGCCCCGTCGATGAGCGAGGCGTGGTTGAGCGCGTCGGAGAAGACGACGTCGTGCGGGCCCAGCAGCGCCGGCAGCACGGCGGTGTTCGCCGCGTAGCCGGTGTTGAAGAGCAGCGCCGCCTCGGTGCCCTCGAAGCGCGCCAGCTCGGCCTCGAGCGCCTGGTGCTCCGTGGTGTCGCCGACCACGAGCCGCGAGGAGCCGGTGCCGACGCCGAGGCGCTCGCAGGCCGCCCGCGCCGCCTCGCGCACCGCCTCGTCGTTCGCGAGCCCCAGGTAGTCGTTGGACGAGAAGTTGAGCAGCGCCTGCCCGTGCACGCGCACCACCGCGCCGGAGGGGCTCTCCAGCGGCTCGAGCGTGCGCCCGAGGCCCTTCGCCTGGAGCGCGGCGAGGTCGTGCGCGCTCCACTCGTCCACGGCGCCCATCGGCTACTGCGCCACCGGCTTGTCGAGGGCGGGCTCGAGCGGCCTGACGCCCAGCTTCTCGAGCAGGTGCAGGTCGGACTCGTACTCGGGGTTGGCCGTGGTGAGCAGCTTGTCGCCGAAGAAGATGCTGTTGGCGCCGGCGAGCATGCAGAGCACCTGGGCCTCCTCGCTCAGCTGCGCGCGGCCGGCCGACAGCCGCACCATCGAGGCGGGCATCATGATGCGGGCGGTGGCGATCATGCGCACCAGCTCGGTGGTCTCGACGCGGCGCTGCTCCGCGAGCGGCGTGCCCTCGACGGCGACGAGCGCGTTCACCGGCACCGACTCGGGGTGCGTGGGCTGGTTGGCCAGCGTCGCGAGCAGCTCGCAGCGCTGCTCCACCGACTCACCCATGCCGATGATGCCGCCGGAGCAGACGCCGATGCCGGCCGCGCGCACGTGCTCGAGGGTGCGCAGGCGGTCCTGGTACGTGCGGGTGGAGATGATGTCGCCGTAGTGGCTCTCGCCGGTGTCGAGGTTGTGGTTGTACGCGTCGAGGCCCGCCGCCTTGAGCCGCTTCGCCTGGCTCTCGGTGATCATGCCGAGCGTGCAGCAGGCCTCCATGCCGAGCGCCTTCACGCCCTTCACCATCTCGAGCACGGAGTCGAACTGCGGGCCGTCCTTCACCTCGCGCCACGCGGCGCCCATGCAGAAGCGCGTCGCGCCGGCCTCGCGCGCCTGCTTCGCCGAGACGAGCACCTCGCTCACCTGCATCAGCTTCTCGGCCTTCACGCCCGTGTCGTGCCGGGCCGACTGCGGGCAGTACGCGCAGTCTTCGGGGCAGCCGCCGGTCTTCACCGAGAGCAGGCTGCACAGCTGCACCTTGTTCTCCTTCCACACCGCGCGGTGCACCGTCTGCGCGCGGAACAACAGGTCCATCAGCGGCAGCTCGTAGACCGCCTTCACCTCGGGCACCGTCCAGTCGTGCCGCAGGGGCAGCTCACAGACGGGGGCGGTGGTGTGCTCATCGACGCAGGCGTGGCCGGTGAAGGACATGTGGAACTCCAGAGGAGGCGAGGAATTCCGGCGGAGTAGAGGGGGCTGCCCGACTTGTCAACCTGTCGGCGGCGAGTGGTTGACGACTACCGCTTCACGCAGACGGCGCCGCCATCGGCGCGCACGCAGACGAAGCCCGCGTCGGGCAGGCACTCCTGGCCGACGGGGGCACCCGGGTCGCACGGCAGGCCCTCGGGCGAGTAGTTGCCGAAGAGGGAGCAACCAGCCAGGAGCAGCGCGGCCACGAGCAGCGCGAACGCGAATCGCATGGGCGCGGTCTACCACGGTGCGCCGCGACAGGTCTGCATGAACACCGTTGCGCTGGGGCCGGTTCTGGGGTGTCACCCAGCGGAGGAACTTCGCCCGGAGGCTCCGCATGCAGACGGTCCCGCTCACCAACGTCCTCCACCGCGACACGCTGGCGATGATCGTCGGCGGGCGCACCTTCGCGCGTGGCGAGGAGTGCTTCGACGAAGGGCGCGTGCTCGGCACCCAGTCGCAGGGCGGAGAGCTGGCCGGCATCGTGAAGCCCGCCGAGACGGGGCGGAGGCCGTACGAGGTGCGCATCTGGGTGCGCGAGGACGGCCTCTCGTTCGACTGCACCTGCCCGATGGGGAACACGCGGCAGATCTGCAAGCACACCGTCGCCGTCACCCTCGCGCACCTCGACCAGGAGCGGCGCCGCGCCGAGGCCGAGCAGAGCCAGCTCAAGGACAAGCTGATGGACCTGTCGCTGCGCGAGCTGCTCGACGGGCTGCTCACCCGCGCGCGGACCGAGCCGGCGCTGATGGCCGCGCTGCACGACCTCACGAGGGAGTGACCTCGCCCCGAAGTCATGCTCTCGTCCCTTCCTCTCTTCGCCGGAGTGCCCATGCCCACCGTCACCCAGAACCGTGTCGCCAGTGCCCAGGTCTCGAGCGCCCAGCGCGTCGCCCCGCCGTTGACCGGCGCCTCCGAGGCCGCGCTCTCGAAGAAGGCCATCGGGTGGATCAAGGCGAACGCAGGTGACAGCGCCGGCAAGCGCTTCCCCTCGCTCGACTCGGGCAACCTCGGGGTCTCGGCGTTCGTGCCGTCATCGGCGCAGGCGAAGGCCCTGCTCGCCGACGCGAAGCAGCTCTACCCGGGCCTGCCGGCGGTGCAGGCGGCGAAGCTCGACCCCGCGAAGCAGCAGCTGGTGGTGGTGCTCACCAGCGACGACGAGCCCGCGCTGCACCTCGCCCTGCAGGACAAGAAGAGCGGCGCCATGCGCTACCTCGGCGAGGCGAACAGCATCGACCTGCCCTCGAAGGACGGCGACTTCGGCGAGGCGCTCACGCGCGTGTCGAAGGGCGCGAAGTGGCTGCCGCTCGGCGAGGGCTCGGCGCAGCCGAACTGGTGGAAGTGACGGTCAATACAGCTTGCGCAGGCGCGCGGCGAAGAAGCCGTCGAAGCCCTCGGGGCCTGGGAGCGTGCGCAGGTACGCCTGCACCAGCGGCAGCCCCTTCACCCGTGGCGGCTCGGCGGTGAAGTCGGGGTGGCTGCGCAGGAAGAGCTCGACCTGGTCCGGGCCCTCGGTCGTGTCGGTGGTGCAGACCGCGTAGACGAGCAGGCCGCCGGGCGCGACGTGCCGCTGGCACGCCTCCAGAATCTGCCGCTGCAGCGAGGCGAGGCCGGCGAAGTCCTTCTCCTGGCGGCGGTAGCGCAGCTCTGGGTGCCGGCGGAGCGTGCCGAGGCCCGAGCAGGGCGCGTCCACCATCACCACGTCGAACTCGCCGAGGTCGTCTGGCAGCGTCGAGGCGTCGAGGGCGCGCGTCGTCAGGCGCTCCGCGAGGCCCAGGCGCCGGGCCTCGCTCTCGATCTTCGGCAGCTTGTTCGCGTGCACGTCGAGGGCGAGCACCACGTTCGTCTCGGCCGTGTGGCACGCCTTCCCGCCGGGCGCTGCGCACGCGTCGAGCACCTTCGCGCCGACCGGGAGCTGGGCGTAGACGCCGACGAGCTGCGCGGCCTCGTCCTGCACCTGCCACAGGCCCTCGGCGTAGCCGAAGAGATCCTCCACGCGGCCCGGGTTCTCCAGCACAAGGCCGACCGGTGAGACGGCCGTGGGCCTCGCCGCGATGCCGACCTCGGTGAGCTGCGCGAGGAGGCCGTCACGCGAGGTCTTCGAGGTGTTCGCGCGGATGACGACGTTCGGCGGCTCGTTGTCGGCCTTCAGCATCGCGGCCGCGCGCTCGGGCCCGAACTGGTGCTGCCAGCGGCGCACGAGCCACTCGGGGTGGCTCTCGCGCACGGCGAGGCGCTGCACCTCGTCACCGGCGGGCAGGGGCAGCTCCGGCAGCGCCGACAGCTTGCGGAGGATGGCGTTGACGAAGCCCGCCGCGCGCTCGAGCCCCACCGCCTTGAGCGCGTCCACCGTCTCGCCGACGGCGGCGTGCTTCGGCACCCGCATGAAGAAGAGCTGGTAGGCGCCGAGGCGGAGCGCGGCGAGCACCTTGTCCTCGATGGAGTCCAGCTTGCGATCGGCCACCGTGGAGAGCGCGTGGTCGAGGGTGAGGAGCCGGCGGGTCGCGCCGTAGCAGAGCTCGGTGACGAGGCCGGCGTCGCGCGGGTCCTTGGGCTGGAACTCGTCGAGCACCGAGTCGAGCACGACGTTCAGGTACGCGTCGGTCGCGGCGACCCGCGCCATCACCTGAATCGCCAGCGCGCGGGCCGTCAGCGGCCGCTTCGGAGCCTTCTTCGCCGCGCTCATGCGCCCAGCTTCGCCGCGTACGAGAGCAGCACGTGGTCAGACGCCTTCGCGCTGGTGGAGAGCATGAGGAGCACGTCTTCGAGCAGCTCCTTCTGGCCGGGCTCGGTGGCGGCGCCGTGCTGCAGGGCGAGCCACTGCGTGCGGGCCCAGCGGGCGAACTCCTCGGGCTCGAGCTTCTTGCCGAGCCGCGCGGTGAGCTGGTCCCGCACGAGGGCGCGCGTGAGGGCGCCGGGCGCGAGGCGCGCCGCGGGCCTGGGCTCGGTGCGACCGATGGACTTGCCGCCGGCCGCCGGCGCCTCGGGGTGTCTGCGGCCGATCGACTTTCCCTTCGGCGCGGCCTCGGTCGCGGCCGCGGCGGACTTCTTCCGGCCGATCGTCTTGCCGCGCGCGCCCATCCCCGAGACGGACGCGCCGGGCGGGTCTGCGGGTTCGTCGGCTTCTTCGTGAGCATCTTCCGCGTCGTCGCGGTCCGTCGCGGGGTCCTGGGCGGGCTCGAGGGCCTCCGCGGCGGGCTTTCCGGGCGCGTCGTCGTCCTTCGCGAGCGCCGCGAGCGCTTTGAAGTAGCCCTCGACGCCCTGACCGTGGAGCTGGCGGTCAACCACCCGCTTGAGCGCGCTCCGGCCACGCGCCTTCGCTTCATGGTGCAGCTGCACCTCGATGCAGCGCAGGCCCAGCGCCTCCACGGCGTCGGCGAGCGTGAAGGCCACTGGGGCGAGCGAGGACGGGTTGATGATGACTCCGCCCAGCCCGTCGCGCCGCTCGAGCAGGGCCTCCACCAGCGCGGCTTCACTGTTCGCGTGGAAGCTCTCGACCTCGAGCCCCAGCTCCTTCGCGCGCCGCATGAGCTCGGCGTCGAGGTCGCTCAGCTTCCGGCCGAGCACGACGTCGAGGGACAGCAACGGACCATGGAGCACGAGGACGCGTCGGGCCATCCGCCGCCTATAGCAGCACCGGTTGACGATTTCGGCGAACGAGTTCGCGCCTCTGCGCAGCCGGTTGACGATTCCCGCCCCGCTCGTCAACCCGGCGCGAATCGTCAACCCTCCCCGGAGAGCGAGCAGCGCTGAGCCCCAGAAGCTCGAGCCGGGTGCCTCGCTGCGCGGGTGCGCCACAGGTCGCCGGCGTCGGCAACCCGGCGCTGTAAACCCTCAGGCCGGCGCGAACGGCCTCGAGCCGGCCGCGAGCTTCTTGCCGGCGAGGAACTCCTGGGCCGTCATCACCCGCTTGCCCTCGAGCTGCACCGAGGTGAGCAGCAGCGAGCCCTCGCCACACGCGACCTCGATGCCCACCGGTGCGGCCGAGAGCACCGTGCCCGGCTCGCCACGCCCGCGAGCGACCGTCGCCGCGTGCACCTTGAAGAGCGCCCCGTCGAGCTTCGTGAAGGCCCCCGGCCACGGGGTGAAGGCGCGCAGCCGCCGCTCGAGCACCACCGCGGGCCGGGTCCAGTCGATGGCGCCGTCCTCCTTCTTGATCATCGGGGCCATCACCACGCCCTCCGACGCCTGCGGCACCGGCGCGAGCTCACCCGCGAGGTAGGGTGGCAGGGCGCGACGCAGGACCGCTCCTCCCAGGCTGGCGAGGGCGTCGTGCAGCGTGGCCGAGGTGTCGGTGGGGCCGATGGGCAGCTCCGCGCGATCGATGACCGGGCCCGTGTCCATGCCCTCGTCCATCTTCATCAGGCAGACGCCGGTCTTCGTGTCACCCGACGCAATGGCCCACTGGATCGGCGCCGCGCCGCGGAACCGCGGCAGCAGCGACGCGTGCACGTTCACGCACCCGTGCCCCGGCGCCTCGAGGACGTCCTTCGGAAGGATCTTCCCGTACGCGGTCACCACCGCGACGTCGGCGTTGAGCGCGCGCAGCTCGTCCGCGAAGCTGGTGCCGCGGAGCTTCACCGGCTGGAGCACCGGCAGGTGCTGCGCGAGCGCGAACGCCTTGACCGCCGAGAACTGCAGCTCCTGGCCCCTCCCCTTCGGCTTGTCCGGCTGGGTGACGACGGCGACGACCTCGCCGAGCCCGAGGCAGGCCTCGAGCGACCTCACGGCGAACGGGGGCGTACCCATGAACACGATGCGCGGCATGAACGCCGCCATAGCGCAGAGCGCCGCGAGGCGCCCCGTTCGGCCAGCGCTCGACGCGACTCACCATTTCGGCGCTCGAGGCAGGTCTGCGTTGACCCCGAGGTGCCGGAGGCATACGAGGCACCCACTCACGCCGCACCCACACTGGGGGTCCGAATGCGCTCGCTGTTCGCTGTCGCTGGCCTGTCGCTGATGCTGGTTCTCGGGGGCTGCAAGGACGACCCGACGACGCCCGAGTACTGGACGAAGCGGATTGAAGGCGCCAAGGGCAAGAAGGAGAAGCTGAAGGCCATCGAGGACCTGCGCCAGAAGTTCATGAGCCCCGCGATGGTGCCGATGCTGCACGAGCGGCTGAAGGCCGAGAAGTCGATCGAGGTGAAGCGCGATCTCGCCCGCCTGCTGGGAGAGGCGAAGAGCGAGTCCTCCGTCGAGGCGCTGGCCGACGCCGTGGTGTGGAGCCCCGCCGACACCGATGAGAAGGCGCTCGACAAAGAGATCGCCAACTCACTCGGGAACCTGGGCAGCGCGAAGGCCGTGCCCACGCTCGTCAAGCTGCTCAACGTGAAGGACAACTACACGGTGCTTGCGGCGATCGACGCGCTCGGCGACCTGCGCGCTCCCGAGGGCTTCGACGCGCTCAACGGCATCGCGTCCGACGACACCCAGGAGACCTTCGTCACCAAGAAGGCGATCATCGCCCTCGGGAACATCGGCGACAAACGCGCCGTGCCCACGCTGGTGAAGGCGATGTTCAAGGAGCGCAAGGGCGTCAGCTTCTACCTGGAGTCGTCCTTCGCGCTGTACCAGATCGGCACCCCCGCGGCCGACGCGCTGGTGCCGGTGCTCGACGGCTCGGACAAGGAGCTCTACGCGTGGGCAGCCAAGAACAACGTGAAGGACGTGGCGCTGCAGGCGAAGTCGGCCCAGGTGCTCGGCGACCTGCACGACATGCGGGCTGAGAAGGCGCTGCTGGGCATGCTGAACCCGAAGACCGAGTACGACGACATTCGCGCCATTCTCCAGGGCCGCGCCGCCGACGCGCTGGGCCGCATGCGCTCGAAGGCCGCGGTGAAGCCCCTGGCCGCGCTGGTGACCGACGCGAAGACCGACGCCGGCGTCGTGCGGGAGTGCATCTACGCGCTCGTGCGCATCGGCAACCCCGAGGGCGTGCCGGCCATCATCACCTTCCTCGGCAAGGCCCCGTACTGGGACGCGCGTGACGAGATCATGCGCGGCATCACCATGATGGGCACCGAGAAGGACATTCCGGCCTTCGACAAGGCGACGGCGGAAGAGGCGAAGAAGACGGAGACCGGGTGCAAGGGCGAGGAGGAGTCGCACCCGGACTGCAAGAACGGCGTGGAGGCCGCGGTGAAGCGCCACGTCGACCGCGTCGCGCAGCACAAGGCCCGGCTGCTGGCGTCCGGCGAGTGCAAGACCGACATCGCCTGCTGGGCGAAGAAGCTCGACGACCCGAACGACACCGTGCGTGAGCGCGCCGCAGCAGAGGTCGGCCGTTGCAACAAGGCCGAGTTCGCCCCCGAGCTCTTCAAGCGGCTGAAGGACCAGAACGTCGACGCGCGCCTCTCGATCATCCAGGCGACCGACTGGCTCGTGAACGACAACCCCGAGGCGATGAAGGCCGCGCAGGCCATCATCCCCGACCTGCAGAAGCAGCTCGCTGAAGAGAAGGGCAAGACGGACTTCGTGAAGATCAACGAAGACCTGCGTCGCCTGCTCGTGCGCATTCAGCGAGGCTGAAGCCCGAAGCGCCTCAGGACGGCGGGAGCCTCAGCGCCTGCCGCAGCGCCTCGACCGGCGCTTCGAGGTACTCGTCGTAGCGCACGCTGAAGAGGTTCGCGGTCTGCTTGCCACGACGGTACGCAGCCCTCAGCCGATCCCAGTAGGCATATATCGGGGGCAGGCCGTGGGGCCGAAAGAGCGCGGCGAAGGTCAGGATCATCTTGCTGACGCGAAAGCCCTGGTTGCCCAGGGCGAAGGCCTGAAGCTCCATGCCGATGGGGCTGTCACGAGCCGAGAACGTCATCGAGCTTCCCAACAGCGTGCTCGGGCGCGTCTTCGTCGAGCCGGCGCCTGAGCGCCTTCACCACCGCGCCGAACTCGCCGCCGAAGGTCGTGCAGTCCGTGCAGCCCGCGAGGTGGGCCTCGACCTGCGCCTTCGCGGCCGCGTCGAGGTCGCCGTCGAGGTAGTCAGACAGCTCCTCGAGCACCTCGAAGCACGTGAGCCCGCCGACCGTCTTTGGAGTGCTCATCGTCCGGCTCCCTTCTTTACCGCCGCCACCAGGCGAAGCCGCGCACGGTGGAGTCGACTCTTCATCGCTGCCAGCGTCAAGCCGAGCGCCGCCGCCGTCTCGTCGCCCGACAAGCCCTCGACGTCGCGAAGCTGCAGCACCTCGCGCTCCTCCGGTTCCAGGGAGTCGAGCGCGCGCTCCATCAACGACCGCTCCTCCAGCCGCTCGGCCAGCGCGAGTGGATCCATCGGGTGGCCCCAGCCCGCGTCAGCGCCGAGCTGCGGCAGGGACTCCATGGGCTCGTACTCCTTCGGCTCGCCGACACGCCGCCGCCGCTGCATCAACACCTCGCTGCGAGCGATGGCGAACAACCACCCTTTGAGGCTCCCGTCGCCGCGCCAGGAAGCGAGCTTGCGGTGCGCCGTGAGGAAGGTCTCCTGCAACACGTCCTCGGCGGCTGCGTCGTCCTTCATCAGCCGCCGCGCGAAGCGGTACACCGGCCCACGCCAGGCCTTCACGAGCGAAGCGAAGGCGGCGGCGTCTCCCGCCACCGCCTGTCTGACGAGCGCGTCGTCGGTCTGCATGGGGAGAGACCTTCGCCCAACCCGGGGCAGCAAGCGAGCGCGGCTGCGCGCGGGGCGAGCGGTGCGTCACTTCTTCATCGGGCAGGTGCTGATGCCGAACACGCTGTAGATGGGGCAGCTGCCGATGAGGCCGGTCGCCAGGGGGATGAGGCCCAGCCAGCCCCAGTTCGTCTGAGGGCCGACGAAGACGACGCTGAGGGCGCCGAGCCCGACGATGACGCGCAGGGCGCGGTCGATGGTGCCTTCGTTGGTGGGGAGGATCTTCGCGAGCATGGTGTTCTCCGGGGTTGTGCACCGGTGCGGTGCGGGTTCGTCGGAGAGGATGCAGATCAAGCCGGCGGGGATTCCGGCGGGGTTTCCTAGGGGATTTCGGGCGGCTGGGCACGCGGTGCTTGAAGGATGGCAGAGCGGCCGTGACGGCCTCGCGGAGCTGCCCGGCGCTGAGGCGAGTGACTGTGAGACGAGGGCTGGGTGGGGCACCGCTCGAGGTGGTCTGACGGCCTTTGACTCGAGGTGCGGCTGGTCCGGTCCCCTCGGAGCTCTCGGCGAGCTGCGAGAGGGTGCTCCCGGCCCGGGCCAGAACGTCCGAGAGACGCGGGCCCCAGAACGCACGCACGTCCCGGGGCGCGGCGTCGGCTCCAGAACGCCCGAGCGCCGGGAACACGGGGCCAGAACGCCCGAGCGCCGGGAACACGGGGCCAGAACGCCAGAACGCCCTGGTGGCGCGGCGACGGGTCGAGAACGCCCGAGCGCCAGTCCGTCGCCTGCAGGACGCGACCGCTGAACGCACGAACGCCGTGGTCCCCGCGAAGGAACCACGGCGCGCGCGCCTCGGCCCAGGAGCGAGCCTCAGAAGTTCGTGTCCCATCCGAACGCGTGGTACAGCGGACAGTAGCCGGTCGCGGCCGTCAGCGCGGGGATGGCGGCGATGCCCAGCAGCGCGCCCGTCCAGCCGGGCATGGGCGCATCGGTCGCGAGCCGGTAGGAGCCGATGCCGATGAGGGTCGCCGCGATGACGCCGCGGATGATGCGGTCGAGGGTGCCGACGTTGCGCGGCAAGCCGAAGACGGTCGTGCGGGCCGTGGGCACCGGCTCCGTGGTGCCGAGGAACAGCTTCGGCGTCTCGAGGCCCAGCGACATCGACGGCAGCAGCGTGGTGGGGGCGTCGAGCTCAGAGGCCTGCGCGACGTTCGACAGAGACACGACTGCCAGGAGCCCGAAGGCTGCGAGGTGCTTCATGGGAGTTCTCCGGTTCAGAGGCGCCTCGTCCATTCGTGGCGCGTCGTCGGAGGCTCAAGATGCAAGCCAGCCGAACGAGGATTCCCGGAATGGAGCGCGCTCAGCGCGGGCCGGCGTCAGCGCTGCCTGACGGGGTGACCTCGAGCTGATCGTCCAGCGCGAAGCGGCCCAGCGACCTCTGGAGAACCTCCCACAGCAGCCTGCGGTGCTCGGCCTCGCTCACCTTG
Source organism: Myxococcaceae bacterium (assembly GCA_016793095.1). Lineage (GTDB taxonomy): Bacteria > Myxococcota > Myxococcia > Myxococcales > Myxococcaceae > Xiheimicrobium. The sequence goes on from JAEUJQ010000058.1 coordinate 104,152, forward strand.
CCCGTCAGCACCAGCCCGGCCCCGACGTACTTCGCGTTCACCCTGCCCTTCGCGACGCCCTCGAAGGCGCGCTGCAGCTCCTTCAGCTGCGCCTGCAGCATCTCCTGGGTCCAGGTGAGCTCGAGCGCGCGGGCTTCGACGAGGTCGGTCTGAAAGAGCGCCTTGAGGGCCTGGCGGCAGGGCTCGACGTGAACGGTGACGGTGAGCTTCACCTCCTCGAGCGGCGTCAGCTTGAGGTCGGGGCACGCCTTCTGCGCGGCCTGGAGCGCCTTCTCGTCCTGCATCGGCTTCTGCCCGACGCGGATCCGCCAGGCGGCCACCTTGCCCTCGGCGCCGAGCAGCACGACGGTGCGCCCGGTCTTGAGGCCCGACAGCAACAGCTCGTTCGAGTCAGCGAGCCACTCCACCTGCGCCAGCTTCCGGTCCTCCACCTCTGCCCAGTCGAGGCGCGGCAGACGAACGAAGCGCTCCTTGCCCGTCTCGACGTCGTGAACCCAGTCAACGGGCCAGGCCAGCGCCGGGGTGGCGACGATGAGCGTGAGCGTGAGGACGAGGCGCACCCGCTCGTCCTACCCGAAAAACCCCATGCCTTTCAGCCCCTTCACGCCGTGCCGGTCGCGCCGGGGCCGATCAGCTACACTCCGGCGAGCGATGTCGACCTGGGCCATGTGGGGGTTGTTGGCGGCGCTGCTGGGCGCGCGTGGCGTGCTGGCGGCGGTCGAAGCGGCCCTGCAGTCCCTGTCCGATGCCCGCGTGAAGGTGATGGCGAAGGAGCGGCCGCGCCAGGGCTCCCGGCTGGTGCGCTTGAAGTCGGACGTCGAAGGGACCGCGGCGTCGCTGCGGGCCGGCATGGTGCTGCTGGGGTTCACCGCGGCGGCCATCGGCGTGCTCGTGCCTCCCAGGATGCTGGACCTCGCCTTCCAGGATCTCGTGCGTCAGGGCGAGTGGCTGGTGTGGCTGACGCCGCTCGCTTCGGCGCTGCTGGTCGCGATGCTGGCGATGGTGATCGACGTGTCGTTCCGGTCGTTCGCCATCCAACGGCCCGAGGGCTGGGGGCTCAGCTTCTCGTGGGCGGGCGTGTTGACGGTGAAGGTGATGCGGCCGCTGGTGCGCCTCGCCATCTGGCCGGTCAACCTCGTGCTGGGCCTCTTCAGCGCGAAGGTGACGTTCGTCCCGCCGCCGCCGCCGCTGGAAGAGCTCGAACGTCAGCTCATCCGCCAGGCGCAGAACGAGGAGGTCGATCGCGGAGCGCCCCAGCTCATCCGCTCCATCTTCCGGCTCTCGGACAAGACGTGCCGCGACGTGATGGTGGCGCGGACCGACGTCGTCGCCATCGAGCTCGCGACGCCGATGCAGGACATCTTCCAGACGATCGCCGAGCAGGGGCACTCGCGCATCCCCGTCTACAAGGACAGCATCGACAGCATCGTGGGCATCCTCCACGTGCGCGACATCGTGCCGCTGCTCCAGAACCCCGACCTCATCGTCCTGCACGACCTGCTGCGACCCGCCGTGTACGTGCCCTGGGTGAAGCCCATCGGCGATCTGCTGCGCGAGATGCAGAAGCAGCGCATTCACATGGCGGTGGTGGTGGACGAGTACGGCGGCTTCTCGGGCATCGTGACGCTCGAGGACATTCTGCGCGAGATCGTCGGCGACATCGGCGACGAGTTCGAGGAAGCGCCGATCCCGTTCGAGAAACAGCCAGACGGCAGCGTGCTGGTGGACGCGATGCTCGAGCGGGCCGAGTTCACGAAGGTCTTCAACTTCCAGTTCCCAGAGGGCGAGTACGAGACGCTCGGCGGCTTCGTCGCCCACCTCGCGGGCGTCATCCCCGAAGCGGGAGACCGCTTCACCTACGCAGGCTTCACCTTCGTCGTTCACTCGAAGGACGGGCCGCGCCTCGAGCGCATCAAGGTGTGGAAGCCGAAGGCGGGCTCGACCTCGACGAGCCAGGGAAACCTGGGGCCCATGAACACGAGCACCAGCCAGGGCAACCTTCAGCCGGTGCCAGAGCGGCGGCCGAGCAAGGAGATTCCCCTCGTCACGCCGCCCGTGGGGTGAGCTACCGCCTGCGCCGCGCCATGCGCACACCTCTCTGCCGGGTGGTCCACAGACAACGGGCTTCGTCCCCTGAAGGAAACGAAGCCCGCTCGACCTCGACCGCAGCTGGCGCTTACGCCGCGGCCTTCGCGCCCGTCGCCGCCGGAGCGCCTTCGCTCTTCACGCCCGACTCGATGCGCATGCCGTAGAACGACCGGTACACGAAGAAGGCCGAGATGGCGAAGAAGATGGCTGACAGCACGTAGGTGATGGTGCGGCCCGACTCGGCGTTCGACTTGTTGAGCTCGATCGCCAGCTCGACGGCGAGCAGCCCGAAGAGCGTGGTGAACTTGATGACCGGGTTGAGCGCGACCGACGAGGTGTCCTTGAACGGGTCGCCGACGGTGTCGCCCACGACGGTGGCCGCGTGCAGCTCGGTGCCCTTCGCCTTCAGCTCGGTCTCGACGAGCTTCTTCGCGTTGTCCCAGGCGCCGCCGGCGTTCGCCATGAAGACGGCCTGATAGAGCCCGAAGAGCGCCATCGAGATGAGGTAGCCGATGAAGAAGTACGTCTCGAAGCAGGCGAAGGCGAGCGTGCCGAAGAAGATCGCGAGGAAGATGTTGAACATGCCCTTCTGCGCGTACTGGGTGCAGATCTCGACGACCTTGCGGCTGTCGCTGACCGACGCCTTCTCGACGCCCTCGAGCTTGATGTTCTTCTTGATGAACTCGACCGCGCGGTAGGCGCCCGTCGAGACCGCCTGCATCGACGCGCCCGTGAACCAGTAGATCATCGCGCCGCCCATCACCAGGCCGAGCAGGAAGGGCGCGTGGAGGATCGACAGCAGGTTGAGGTCCGTCTTCAGGCCGTTGGTGATCGAGAAGATGATGGCGAAGATCATCGTGGTGGCGCCGACGACCGCCGTGCCGATGAGCACCGGCTTCGCGGTGGCCTTGAAGGTGTTGCCCGCGCCGTCGTTCTCCTCGAGGTACTCCTTGCCCTTCTCGAAGTTGGGCTCGAAGTTGAACTGCTTCTTCACCTCGTCCTTGATGTTGGGGATCGTCTCGATCAGCGACAGCTCGTAGACCGACTGCGCGTTGTCCGTGACGGGACCGTACGAGTCGACCGCGATCGTCACCGGGCCCATGCCGAGGAAGCCGAAGGCGACCAGGCCGAACGCGAAGACTGGCGAGGGGTCCACGCCGCCCTGCACGAAGAGCTGGCCGAGGCCCTGCAGCGACACCCAGTAGGCCGCGCCCATGAGGCCGACGAGCACCACGCCCATCCAGTAGGCCGAGAAGTTACCGGCCACGAGGCCCGAGATGACGTTCAGCGACGCGCCGCCTTCCTTCGAGGCCGTGACGACCTCGCGCACGTGCCGCGACTCGGTCGACGTGAAGGCCTTCACCAGCTCGGGGATCAGCGCGCCGGCCGCCGTGCCGCACGTGATGATCGCCGACAGCTTCCACCACATCGACGGGTCGCCGTTGAGGTTGGGGATGAGCAGGTACGAGGCGACGAAGGTGACGATGACCGACAGCACCGAGGTGAGGATCACCAACTGCGTGAGCGGGTGCTCGAAGTTCATCTTGTCGGCGTTCGCGTAGCGGCCCTTCTGGATGAAGTTGTTGACCGTGTACGAGAGGAAGCTCGTGACGACCATCATCACGCGCATCGCGAAGATCCACACCAGCAGCTGCACCTGCACCGCCGGGCTCGGCGCCGCGAGGAGGATGAAGGTGATGAGCGCGACGCCCGTCACGCCGTAGGTCTCGAAGCCGTCGGCCGAGGGGCCGACCGAGTCACCCGCGTTGTCACCCGTGCAGTCGGCGATGACGCCAGGGTTGCGCGCGTCGTCTTCCTTGATCTTGAAGACGATCTTCATCAGGTCGGAGCCGATGTCGGCGATCTTGGTGAAGATGCCGCCGGCGATGCGGAGCGCCGACGCGCCCAGCGACTCACCGACCGCGAAGCCGATGAAGCACGAGCCCGCGAGCTCGGCCGGCACGAACACGAGGATCATGAGCATCAGCAGCAGCTCGACCGAGATCAGCATCATGCCGATCGACATGCCGGCCTTGAGCGGGATGTCGTAGGTCGGGAAGGGCTTGCCCATGAGCGAGGCGAAGGCCGCGCGCGAGTTCGCGAAGGTGTTCACGCGGATGCCGTACCAGGCCACGCCGTAGCTGCCCGCGATGCCGATGAGCGAGAACAGGAGGATGATGATCACCCGGGCCGGCGTCGACCACTCGGCCGCCTTGCCCTCGACGTGGGCCATCGAGAAGTACACGGCGATGACCGCGCCGATGAACAGCTCGAGGATCAAGATGAACTTGCCCTGCGTGACCATGTACTGCTTGCAGGTCTCGTAGATCAGCTCGCTGATCTCGAGCATCGACTTGTGCACCGGCAGGTTCTTGAGCTGCACGTACTGCACCGCGCCGAACACCAGGCCGAGCGCCGAGATGGCGATGCCGATCATCAGCAGCGTCTTGCCGTCGAGGCCCATGAACTGCTGGCTGGCGAGATCGGGCAGGACGAGGTTGGCCTCGCTGGCCAGGGCGAGCGCCGGCAGGAACAACCCGGCAAGACCCGCAAGTCTTGAGAGTTTCATCGCTTTGAATCCTCTGGGGTGAGAGAGAGCGGCGCGCCCATAGCACACCTCGTGCGCCCGCGCGCAAGGTCTTCACGCCCCTCGGCGTCCCAGTGGATCCACCGGGTTGTGCTGGTTCCTCAGGCGCGGGGGAGCAGCTTCGCGAGCTGCTCTTCGAGCGACGCGCGATCGTACGGCTTCCTGAGCCCACCCTTGAAGCCGTTGGCCAGGTGCTGGCTCAGCGCGGTCGCATCGAGCTCGCCGCTCGAGACGATGGCGCACACGGACCCGTCGAGCGCCATGAGGTCAGCGAGCGCCTCGTTCCCTCCAACGTGCGTCACGCCCACCGAGAGGTCGAGGATCACGACGTCGAACCGGGCGCCCAGCCACCAGGGCGTCGCGATAGCGGGTGACCGCGGTCTCCCCGTCGGCCACCGTGTCCACACCTCGCAGCCGAGCAGCTTGAGCATGCGCGAGGCCGCACGCAGGATGTTGCGGTCGTCGTCCATCACCAGCACGCGGCCCCTGCTCATCGCGCCTGCCACCCGCTCACGGACGGGCGATGGGCGTGACGATGAAGGAGCTGGCGTACGGCACGACCCGGGACGAGTACTCCACGCGTGAGTTGAAGCCCGCCGTCACCGCGTTGATCTCGAAGACGTAGGGCTGGCCCGCGACGAGCAATTGGCTCGGCACCACGAACGGAGGCCCGGCGACCGAGACCGTGAACGACTCTGCGATGGCGGTGGGCATGCCCGCGACGCCCGTCAGGCGGTTGACGCCGATGAAGTACGTGTTGGGCGTGCCGAGGCTGGGCGGCGTCCAGTTGAGGGTCATGGTCCCCACGCTCGTGCGGTCGGAGGTGAACGGCGTGCCGTTGAGCGTGACGTTGGTGACGGGCCCGAGCCGCGGGGTGATGGGCGAGCTCGTGAGCGTGGCCATCGAGTCGAAGTGACCGAAGCCCGAGATCAGCGCGGCGGGGCCTGAAGTGCCCGCCACGGTACGCGGGGTGTCGACCACGAAGAAGACGCGGCCGGTGATGGCCCACCCCGAGGGGAAGGGCGTCACCAGCGTGAAGGAGCTCGGGGGCAGGTTCGCCGCCGGGATCTGAGCGAACCACAGGTCCACGACGCCCAGCGTGTTGCCGGTGGTCGCGGGGAACGGTGAGAGGACGAAGGTCCCGCGCGGGTTCGTCCCCGCCGGCAGCGAGAGCTGCAGCGCTGAGAACGCGTTCAGGTTCCAGTTGAACGACTGCGTCAGACTCGGGAGGGTAGGCGGGGAGAGCAGCGTCGCGCTCACGGTAGTGGTCTGGCCGTTCTGCTGCGTGAACGGCGGCAGTTGGCCGCCGGCGACCACGCCTCCCTGGAAGTATCCACCGTCCGCGACACCGCGGAACTGGAGCGCCCAGGTGTCGTCGCCCGCCGCCTGGCTGGCGAGCTCGACGCCGTTCATGTTGACCGACAGGTTGATGCTGGTGGCCCCCACCGTCGGCATCGTCGAGGAGAAGGACTGGAAGTTGTAGAAGGTGTTCCCCAGGTTCGGAGAGACCCAGACGATCTGATCCTGTCCATTGATCCACGGGAGCGCGCCCGTGAGGTTCAGGTTCATGGTGGTCGGGTTCACGTTCGCAACGGCCGCTCCGGCCCGTCCGACGTTGTACGAGTAGAAGGTGGTCTGCCGCGCCGTGGTCTGGAGGAAGGAGGCTCCGACCCGCATGAGGTACGGTCCCATTGGCACGTTGGGAACCCTGAACGTTCCATTGACCTGTCCTGTACCGGTCAGCACCGTGTACGAAGAGCCGTTCGGTACCCATGCTTCGATCGCCACGGCCGAGAGGTTGAAGGGGCTCATCGCCGTCGTGCCGTTGACGAGGTAGTTGAGGCTCGTCACCGTGCCCGTGACGTCGCCTGCGGAGCCGCCCGCCGCGGAGCCGCCCGCCGCGGAGCCGCCCGCCGCGGAGCCGCCAGCCGCGGAGCCGCCAGCCGCGGAGCCGCCAGCCGCGGAGCCACCAGCCGCGGAGCCACCCGCCGCGGAGCCACCCGCCGCGGAGCCGCCCGCCGCCGAGCCGCCGCCAGAGCTGCGCATGCCGCTGTAGGTGCTGCCGCTGAACCCGCAGGTGGTGCTCGACACGGTGCAGTCCGCACAGGTGTCGCCGTTGCTGCCGCAGGTCGTGTTGAGCCGGTTGTCAGGCACGGCCTGGCAGGTGCCGTTCGGCAGGCAGCACCCCGAGCAGTTCGCCGACGAACAGCCCGTCGATCCACCAGCGGAGCCGCCAGCCGCGGAGCCGCCAGCCGCGGAGCCGCCAGCCGCAGAGCCGCCAGCCGCGGAGCCGCCAGCTGCCGAGCCACCCGCCGCCGAGCCACCCGCCGCCGAGCCGCCCGCCGCCGAGCCGCCCGCCGCCGAGCCGCCCGCCGCCGAGCCTCCGCCCACTCCTGAGGTGGGTTGGCACGTGCCGGAGTTGCAGACCGTCCCGAGGCTGCACGACGTGCACGCCGCGCCCTGGCGTCCGCATGCTGCCGAGCTGCTCCCTGTCTCGCAGACGCCGGTCGCCGAGCAGCAGCCAGTCGAGCACGTCGACGCGCTGCACTTCGGCGGCACTGGTGTACAGGCGAAGAACGCCGTGGGAAGCGCGACCGCGAGGATGGCGAGGCGAACCAGGTTCATGTGAGGACTCCCCAGAGAGGCGCTCAACCCTAGCCGAACTCAACGGGGCGCGGAGGCTTTCCGCTCGCTCCTCAACTGGCAGGGGAGTGGTTTCGCTGTACCCTGTCGGCGATGGCGAAGAACGAGTCGCGCATTCTCATCGTGGACGCCGATCAAGAGGCAGCCCAGCGCATCGGGCTCACCATCGACGGCGCCGGCTTTCCGGTGGCGTGGTGCACCTTCGCACCGCAGGAGTTCCAGGCGATGGCGCGGGACTTCAAGCCGACCCTGCTGATCGTCCACGCTGAGCTCGGCAGCCCGCAGCTCTCGACCCTGCTCGCGCGGCTCGACACCACCGGCGCTCCCGAGGTGCCCATCGCGCTGCTCTGCAAGGACACCCAGGAAGACGCCTTTGTACGCACCATGCGTACGGGCGTCGTCGAGATGATGCAGGAGCCCTTCAACGCCCGCTTGCATCTGTCACGCCTGCGCATGCTGGTGGCCGAGCTGCCCGAGCGCTCAGGCATCGTGCGCGGCCGAGGCGGTCCCACCGAGCTCAACGCGCTCTTGCAGCACGTCATGCGGGCCCGACGCACTGGTGGCCTCGTCGTCGGCGCCCAGGAGGACGGCCGCGCCTTCTTCGTGCGGGGCGTCCTCAAGAGCGCCAGGCACCAGCAGCAGTCGATGCAGAGCGCGCTCGCGGCGATGTCCCGACTGACGGCGCCCTGGACGTTCACCGAAGGCGCCGAGGGCAGCGCGGGCGTCATCGACTTCGAGACCGACGGCAGCAACGACCCGTACATGATGACGTACCGGGACAACGCGGTGCCGACGCGCACGACCACCGGCGAGGTGCCCGTCGTCATGGGGCAGCTGGCTCCCCTGGGCGCTCTGCCGCCAGGCCCCGCGCTCCCGCCGCTCCCGCCGCTCCCCGGCCCCTCACCGTCCGCGCCCGTGCCCGCGGCGGCGCCACCGAACGACGCCGAGGCGGCGCGCACCCCGATTCTCTTCGTCGATGATGACCCCGCCGTCGTCTCCATGCTGGCGGCGTACTTCACCAAGAAGGGCTACCCGGTGAAGACCGCCAGCGACGGCGTCGAGGCCCTCTCCCTGCTCGCGGCGCATCCCTTCGACGTGGTGGTCGCCGACCTCAACATGCCGCGGCTCGATGGCTGGGGCCTCCTGCGCCTGATCCGCGAGGACCTGCGCACGCACGAGGTGCCCGTCGCGCTCTTCTCGGCGCAGGACGACTACCGCGAGTCGCTGCGGCTGCTGCACTCTGGCGCGCAGGCCTACTTCCCGAAGACCCTTCGGCTGCCCGCTCTCGAAGCCCAGGTGAAGGAGCTGGTCGAACCCCGCCGCCGCTTCCTGCGCAACCTGCCGCTCGAGGGCGGCCTGCTCTTCAACTTCGGCGCGCTGGGCCCGCAGTGGGTGCTCAGGGCGCTCGCTGGCGGGGGCTTCTCGGGCGAGCTCGACGCACGAGACAGCTGGGCCTGGTGGCGCGCGTGGTTCGAGGGCGGCCGGCTCGCGCAGATGACGGCCAGGGCCGGCACCGCGACGATGACCGGCGACCGGGCGCTCTGCACCTTCCTGATGGCGCGGCAGTCCGAGGGCACCCTGTCGAAGGTCGGGCATAGCCCCGACGAGGGCTTCAACCGCCACTCCACCGAGGCCACGCTCGCCCGGGTCGTGCCCTGGCTCAACGAGGACCAGAAGCGCACGCGCGAAGACCAACTCTCGAAGGCGAAGGCGCTCGTCCCCGACGAGGAGCTGTACCGGCTGTACCTCACCGTCGGCCCGCCGGCGTGGCTGCCCATCGCGCGGCTGTTGTGCGAGCAGCGGCTGACGCCCCTCGAGGTCATCAACCGCCTGCAGGTGACGCCGATGGAGGTGGCCGCCGTGGTGAAGGATCTGCTGCGGCGCGGTGTCGTCACGCTGGCGGCCTGAGGCATGGGCGCGCGCCTGTCATTCCCCGGAGCGCGGCTCGTGCACACGCTCGAGCCCGGCGTCTTCGTCGAGTGCGAACCGAACACCGGCCTCATCCTGCGGCGGCTCGAACTCGCCCCCGACAACCCGCTGTACCCGGTGATGAGCCGTGACGACGCGGCGCCGCGCGCGAAGCGGGGGCAGCCGCCAGCGCCCGTCCGGCTGCTGGCCGGCCAGTACTACGTCGAGACCTTCGAGCGGACCCGCAGCGTGCGTCACCTCGCGGTCGGACCCGATGACGCGCGATGGACGACCGAGCTCGAGGTGCTCGAGGTGCTCGGCGCCCTCGAGGCGCTGCGGGCGCTGGGGCTCGACGACGCCGCGGTGGCCCTGGTGATGGGCGACCTCGACGCCGCGCGCGTGCAGTGGCTGCGCTGGCGTGACGGGCCCTGACGCCAGCTTGCCTTGTGCCGCTGCGCCCCGCCCGCTATGGGACGGCGCGCACCATGGCTGGCGACGACGACTACAAGCCCTCGACCGGCCGCTTCAAGCGCCTGGCCAAGCTCGCGACCCTCTCGGCGAAGCTGTCGACGGACGTCGGCGCGCGGGTGGTGAAGCGCTTCGCGAACCGCGACGGGGAAGACCCGACGGTGTCGCTCCTCGGGCACGGCGCCGCCGAGAAGCTGGTGGCCACCCTGGGCGACCTCAAGGGCCTGGCGATGAAGATCGGCCAGGGCATCTCGATGGACCCGGACCTGCTGACGCCCGAGATCCGCGCGGTGGTGGCGAAGCTGCAGAACCAGGCGCCGCCGATGCCCTGGCCCACCGTGAAGGACGTCATCACGAAGGAGCTCGGCCGTCCGCCCGACGAGGCCTACGCGTCGTTCGAGCAGGAGCCGGTCGCCTCGGCGTCGCTGGGGCAGGTGCACCGCGCGGTGACGAAGGACGGCACCACGGTGGCGGTGAAGGTCCAGTACCCTGACATCGCGCGTGCCATTCACGCCGACCTCGACAACCTCGGCGCGATGGTGACCGTGGTGGCCACCACCTCGCGCATGCCGCACGGCAAGGACTACTTCCGCGAGGTGCAGCAGGGCCTGCTCGAAGAGCTCGACTACGAGGTCGAGGCGGAGCGCTCGCGCAAGTTCGCCAGCACCCTCGGCCCGTTCCCCGATCTCAAGGTGCCGCGCGTCTTCGACGAGCTCACCGCCGAGCGCGTGCTGACGCTCGAGTACTTCGAGGGCGAGACGCTCAAGGAGTTCATCGCCCGCCTCGACCAGCACACCGAAGACGAGAAGTTCCGCATCGCCCGGCTGCTGACGCGCATGACGTGGGGGCCGTTCCTCTGCAGCGGCGTGGTGCACGCCGACCCGCACCCGGGCAACTTCATGCTGCTGAAGGACGGCACCCTGGGCGTGCTCGACTACGGCGCCATCAAGCAGATGAGCGAGCCGTGGACGTACGCGAACCGGAAGCTCTTCGTGGCGCTCATGGGCGGCCCGGCGTACGACCCCATCGCCGACAGCGCGAAGGCGGGCATGGTGTTCGAGAACCCCGAGGCCGCGCGGCCCTTCGTCGCGACGGTGCTCGACATCGCCTGCCGCGCCGTCCGCACCGATGAGTTCGACTACGCCGAGGCGGCCATCAACCGCGACATGCGCAACCACTTCCTCAAGAACGCGCTCTCGCTGGGCACCATCAAGCCCCCGAAGGAGGCGGTGCAGTTCTTCCGCGCCGTCGCCGGCATGAGCCAGAACCTCGAGAACCTGAAGGCGAAGGGCCCGTTCCGGTCGGTCTTCGCAGAGCTGCACGAGACCGTCACCCGGCACGGCCGGCCGCTGTCGGTCAGCTGGTGAGCGCTGGCGCCGCCGCGGGCTGACGGTAGTACCGCCACAGGAGGAACGTCGCGACCGCGCCCAGCAGGTGCCAGACGGCGTGGCCCTGCACGAGGCCGTGTGGGTCACAGACGAGGCGCAGCGTGTCGAGCGCCCAGATGGCGAAGGCGAGGCCCTGCACGGCGACCGTCGCGAGCAGCAGGCGCACCGGCCACGTGCGCCGGCCCCGCACGCGCAGCAGCACCTCGGTGACGAGGATGGCGACGATGACGAGCGCGAAGGCCCACCGGCGGAACACCGGCACGGTGACGAGCAGCACGCCCAGCACGACGTTGAGCCCGACGTAGAGCGGCACGGCGCGGCGAGAGCCCAGGAGCGCGTCGAGGTTCACCGCGAACGCGAGCAGCACCACGAGGTACATCGACTGCACGTCGAGCGTCTGGCCGAAGAAGGTGAGCGACGCGTGGTAGAGGCCGCTCGTCACCCCGACGAGGAAGACCGCGAGCGCGAAGAGCACCGCCTCGACGCTCCGAAGGCCCCCTGCGTTCTTCTGGCGCGCCCACTCCAGCGCCATGAAGGCGCCGACGAGGCAGAAGCCGAGGTTCGACCAGGTGTTGGACGGCTGGCGGATGAGCCCGTGACCCACGGCCTCGCAGAAGCACCCGTCGGGCATGCAGGTGGCGGGCGTGAAGTCGCTCCAGAAGGACGTGGTCATGGCAGGAAGACGAAGTCGCGCACCACGGCCATGTGCTGCATGTTCGGGGCGATGCTGTCGCCGACGAGCGCGGGCGGCGGCAGCGGGGTGAAGACGCGGGTGTCGAAGACGAGGCCGGAGGGGAAGTACTGCGAGCCCAGCACGACCGGCGTCTCCATCGCGTGCAGCGACGGCGAGGCGAGCACCCAGTCGTAGGCGCGGTTGCGGTTGGTGCTGGTGAAGCCGTTGCCGCCGTCGGGCAGCGTGCCGTCGGTTGGCCACGGCCCGGTGACGACGACCGACGCGTCCAGGGTGCCGAGGGCAGCCTCGCCGCGGCCGTCGGTGTTGAGGTCGCCGGCGAGCACGAGGTGCGCGCCGCCAGGCACGTTGGCCGAGACGTACTGCACGAGCTCGCCCGCCTGCGCGTTGCGGTTCGCCGACGTGTTCGACAGCAGGTGCAGCGAGACGACCCACACGTCGATGGGGCCGGGCGCGTCGATGACGGCCCAGGTGAACTCGCGGTCCGTCGTCCGGGAGTCGTTCCACTCGCCCGCGTCGACAAAGGGCCAGCGGCTGATGACGCCGTTCGGGATGCGGCCCGTCCCCCGGTGGAAGTGGAAGCCGGCGTCGAAGGTGGCGTCGACGAAGAGCGCGATCGACGCGTCGGAGTTGTCCCCGAAGTTGAACTCCTGGATCGCGACGATGTCGGGCGCGAGCGCCTGGAGAATGCGCTGGCCGTGCCCCGGGTCGTAGCTCTGCAGCATTCCGCTGGTGAGGTTGGCGGCGACAATGCGCACGCGAACGCCGCCGTCGGGCCATGGCCATCCGCCGTCCAACGCTCCGGCGTCAGCGCCGCCGTCCGAACCACCACCCGCCGAACCACCACCCGCCGAACCACCACCCGCCGAACCACCGGCCGCAGAACCACCGGCCGGACCCCCACCCGCGGAGCCACCAGCCGCGCTCCCGCCAGCCGCAGAACCGCCGGCCGCAGAACCGCCGGCCGAACTCCCACCCGCAGAACCGCCGGCCGCAGAACCGCCGGCCGAACTCCCACCCGCAGAGCCACCCGCCGCGCTCCCACCGGCCGCAGAACCGCCAGCCGCAGAGCCACCCGCCGCGCTCCCACCGGCCGCGGAGCCACCCGCCACCGAGCCTCCCCCGACCCCGCCGCTGAACGGTACGCACTGGCCGAGCGTGCAGACGAGCCCGAGCGCGCACTCGACGCACTGCTGACCGCTGGTGCCGCACGTCGCGGTCCCTGGCTGGCGGCAGACCCCCATCACGTCGCAGCAGCCGCTGCGGCAGGTGGCGACGGTGCACTGCGTTGACGTGCCGCACGCCGACAGCGCTGCGAGCACGACGCCACCGAAGAGAGGGACAAGGACGCGCATGCGCCTTCATAGCTCAGCACGACACGACACGATGGAGCACTGCCGCCACGCACCCGGTGAGGTCGCGGAGCCGCCGCTCGCGTGCGCAATCTCTCCACCGTGCCGGCCGCAGCAGGTCCCGGCTTCGCTGGGTGGCAGGGTGCACTCAGGTCTCCGATGAGGACCGGAGGCCCGCCATGAGGTCTCGGCTTCTTGCGGTCTGCGTGTTGTTGCCTTCGTCGCCCGCGTCGCGACGGTGCTCGTCCCACCCCGACCAGCTCCGTCGTCCGTGAACGCTCGCGGCAGGGAGCCTTCGCCGAGCCGGCGGGCGTCCAGCTCTGGGCCGGGTCAGCTCCACCGTCAGCGCCACCGTCGCGTGGGCCAGCGTCGGCGTTCCGTGCGTCGGGCGAGCCTGTGTCGGTCGGTCAGCGCGACCGCAACATCCGAGCCGCGCCCCCGGTCTCGCTCCCACCGCTCGATGAAGCCATTCTGCTGAAGGCGATTCAGGAGCCGGTGCGCGAACTGTCGCGTCACCCCGCAGGTCCTCGCGAGCTGGCTGGGGCTGCTGGACTCTCCTTCGCGAAGGTGACGCAGCAGCTCGTACTCGCGCGCGGTGAGGTGAATCGGAGACAGGTGGCGCGCAACCGCGGAACGATAGTGGCGGTCCACCCGGGTCATCAGGGCGAAGAGCCCTGGCTTCCCGAGCAAGGCACGTGGGTATCGACTGGCTGGTTCATGGTTCTCCGCCGGTGCTGCGATGGTGATGCTCCGGTGTCTCACACAGGGCTGACATCGCGCCGGGCGCTGGCCGAAAAGTGGATCTGCGCGACAGGCCTGTCACCTTCTGTCGCATGAACAAGCGCCTCCTCCCCCGCCTCCGCCGTCGCCTGCAGGTGTGGCTCGGGGAGCGGCCCGCCTTCACGAGCGATGTCTCGACGGGCGGCTTCGCGCTCGAGCTGATGGCGACGCTGATGCCGGGCACGATGGTGCATGGTGAGCTGCGGGTGGGTGACAAGGAGCTCCCTTTCACCGGCACCGTCACCTGGTCGAAGCGGGCTGAACCGAGGCTGCAGGTCCGCGGGCGGGCAGGGATCCGCTTCACCGGCATCGACCCGTCGTTCTTCGAGCTCTTCCCGGTGCGCTGACTGCTCAGGGCAGCACGCGGCCGACGACCGTGAAGCCGACGCGCGTGTTCGCCGCCCCCACGAGCGAGTTGCTGCGCAGCTGCTGCCAGGTGAAGGTGGACGAGAGGCTCCACACGTCGTTGTACAGCGTCTCGGTCTGGCCATCGTCGAAGACGCCAGACACCACCAGCCTTCGGTCCGCGACGGCCGCTCCCACGGCGTGCCTTCGAGCAGGCGGGCCCGACGGCGCGGCTCGACGCGTCCAGGTCAGGCCCACCGGGTCGAGCTCCCACACGTCGTCGAGGTGCGTGAGCGGCGGGGTGGCGGCCGTCGCGCCCCCGAACAAGAGCGGCGGTGACGCGCCTGCGAGGAACGTCGCCTGCAAGCGCGGCCCGGGGCCCGACATCATCACCCGCGCCCACGTCGTCGCCGCGGGGTCGAACACCCACGTGTCGTCGAGCACGTTGCCGTTGGCCCCCAGCCCGCCGTGCACGACGAAGCGCGGACCCTGCGGATCGAGCGTCGCAGCCGCGAACGCGCGGGCGGGCGGCGCCTGACCTGCGGCGGTCACCCGGGTCCAGGTCAGCGTCGCGACATCGAGAACGAACAGCCCACCGGTCGGAGCGCCTGCCGACGCCTCACCCCCGAACACGTACCAGCGCCGCGCCGCCCCGTCCCAGCCGGCCGCCACGCCTGTCAGCGGCGGCAGCGTCTCCCCGCTCGTCACCAGCCGTGTCCAGGTGGGCGTGGCGCCGCTGAGCGCGAGGCTCCAGACGTCGGCGGCCACCGCGCCGCTGGCGCCTGCTCCACCCACCACGAGCATGCGCGCCTCGCTCTCGTCGAACGCGGCGACGTGAAACGCGCGGGCCCCCGGCCGGCCACCGGGCGCCGCGGCGGTGATGGGCAGGAAGGAGCGCTGCCCCAACTGCAGCTCCACCAGCGTGTCGGTGACGGCGTCGTTCGTCGAGGGGCGGCCGCCGAACAGGTAGAGCTTCACGACCCTGCACTCACCTGACACACAGAGCTGGTCGGCTGCGCAGGCGCGGTCGCAGGCGCCGCAGTGCTGCGCCGTCGTGCGCGTGTCCGTCTCGCAGCCGTTCGCGCTCTGGCTGTCGCAGTCCCCCCGGCCCGGCATGCAGCTGCCGATGGTGCACAGCGACGTCGAACAGCGCGGGGTCGCGTCCGGTGGCGCGCACGCCACGCCGCAGGCGCCGCAGTTCGCGAGGTCCGTCGTCGTCGCGACCTCACAGCCGTTCGCGGCGCGACCGTCGCAGTTCGCGTAGCCGCCCTGGCAGGCTCCCACAGCGCACTGCCCGTTCGCGCACGCCGCCGTCGCGTTCGCCGTCGAGCACGCCTGGCCACAGGCGCCGCAGTGGGCCACGTCGCCACGCGTGTTCACCTCGCACCCGTCCGCCGGCTGGCCGTTGCAGTCCGAGAACCCCTCGCCGCACGCCAGCCTGCACGAGCCCGCCTGGCACGAGGCGACCGCGTTCTGGCTTCCGCACGCGACGCCACAGGCGCCGCAGTGCCGCGTGTCCTTCTGCACGTCGATGCACGCGCCGCTGCAGCAGGTGAGCCCCGACGCACAGTCGCGCGTCGTCAGGCACCGCTCGTTCTCGGTCGCCGGTCGCTGACAGCCCAACAGCGCGATGCCGATCACCATCCACGTCCGCATGGAGGGCGGACTACGCGCCGTCACCGCCCGCCGTCCACTCCGGCGTCGAGGACCATTCCAGCGCCTCCGCGACAGAGGGGACTGAGCAGCTCCGGCCGGTACTCGAAGTGCATGGTGTCGTAGTGCAGCCAGCGCCCGCCCCAGATGAACCCCTCGGCCTCGAAGGCGTCGACGATGGCCTGCGGCACCTTGTTGTTCCACTTGAGCGGCTCGCCCCGCCGCTGCCACCGCCAGTAGTGCGCGCGATCCACGTTCAGATCGATGGCGATGCCGAAGGCGTGCGTCGAGAGGTTCTTCGAGCGGGCGATCTTCCTCCAGATGAAGGTGCCGCCGATCTCGGTGAGGAAAGGCTTGAGCTTCGGGTTCTCCTGCACCTGCGGCTCGAGGCGCGCCACCACCCGGCGCAGCGGCTCGGCCGCGAGCTCGTGGAAGGGGTAACGCAGCCCGAAGAAGCGCACCTTCGCGAGCCGATCGAACACCTCACCGCGGCTCTGCCCATAGGTCGTGAGGAAGAGCTGCTCGATGCGCACGCGGCCCGGGTCGTCGATGGCCCCCGCGTCCGACGCGTCGAGGCGCACGATGGGGCCCGCGACGTACGGCACCGCGTAGATGGACTCGAGGTCGATGACCTCCTTCGACTCCTCCTCGTCTTCTTCACCGCCGTCTCCCGGGGAGACGCCGATGTCGCGAACCGGTCGGGCCTGGGCGCGCCACGGAATGAAGGTGCCGCCGTCGATGACGAAGCCCCACCCGGCGTCGGGGCGGTGGTGGACCTCCCCCGCGTAGAAGGTCGTCAGGCACGAGAGCCCCGGCGGCGGGCCGGCGTCACGGGTGGGGGCCGCGGCGAGCAGGGCGAGGACGGCAGGCAGCACGGCCCCATCGTCGCCATGAAGGGCGCCGTCGTCGAGTTCGTGCGATGACGTCGCGCGGATGCCAGCCTGGGTGCCCAACGCCATCTCGACTCTGCGCCTCTTGCTGGTGCCGGTGTGGCTGGTGTTCGCGTTCCGTGCACGCGAGGCTGCGCTCGCCGGCCTGCCGGTCGATCGCGCCGTGCTGCTCGCGGTCTTCATCGGGCTGGGCGTGTCGGATCTCGTCGACGGCTTCATCGCGCGGCGCTTCAAGCTCGAGTCGAACTTCGGGGCCACCCTCGACGCCATCGCTGACAAGCTGGCGCAGGTCGTGACGGTGACCTTCCTCGTCTTCCTGGGCTCGCCCGGCTTCACGCCGCTGCCGCTGTGGTTGTGGGTCGCGCTGGTGGCGCGTGACGGGGCCCTCGCCATCGGCTTCGCGCTCGTTTTCCGCAAGCACCGCGTCGTGCACGTCGAGCACCGGTGGCACGGGAAGGCGTCGAGCCTGCTCCTCTTCGGGGTCATCACGCTCGGCATCGCCGCCGCGCAGGAGGCGTTGGTCACGATCGGCTCGCTGGCCTCGCTCGTGCTGATCGTCCCCGGCACCGTCGCCTATGTGCGAGAGGGCCTGCGGCAGCTCGCCGCGCCCGCGAACCCGACGCCGTGAGACGTCACCGCGTCCCCCATGCGCCGAGGAGCACAGGTCCGAACGAGGGCGGAGCGAGAGGCCAACGTCACGCAGCAGAAGCGCGACGCTCCCGGGCGCCTCGAGCCTGCGATGGCCGGCACTCCTGAGGTGTCAGCGCGACCGTCGGCGGCCCAGAAGCCCCGCGACGGCCAGCACGAGCAACAGGAACGACGCGGGGACTGAGCTGCAGCCACAGCCCATCGGCGGGTCAGGGTGGTCGTGGCCGGCGTCGGCTGGCCCCGCATCGGGGATCGGGGTGATGGTGAGGCCTCCGTCGCCCGCCGAGCCCGCGTCCGTCGACGGCCCGGCGTCCATCGAGCCCGCGTCCGTCGATCCTCCGTCCAGAGGCCCGGCGCCGGCGTCGCGCGGGAGCAACACGAGGTCGGCGCACTGGAAGTAGATGTCGTTGCCGTCTCCGTACGGCGGCTTGTCCGTCATCATCTGGATGACCTGGAGCGTGCAGTTCGTGCACGGCGTGTCGGGCAGCCTCACGCTCATCGTGTAGCGCTGGTTGGGCAGCGGCGCGTCGCGGATGTTGTCTACCAGCACGTTGAGGCCGCCGTCGGCGTCGGTGAAGGACCGCGGCGTGTAGAAGTCGGCGCCGTCGACGTCGAAGCTGATGCGGTAGTGGCCCGGGTGGTTGATGGTCTCGTCCCAGACGACCTGAATGGTGTCGCCCGCGGTGAAGGTGGAGACGGTGGTGGTCCGCGCGTCAGTCGGGCCGCGGCCGCAGGGGCCCAGCTTCTGATCCGGGTAGCGCGGCGGCGGCATGCGCAGCGCGATGTGGGCCAGGGCCGTCGTCGACAGGAGGGTGACCGCGGCAGCAGCGATGCGAAACATGAGACCTCGTGGTTCAGCGCTCAGGGGACGCAGGCGGGCGGCGT
The DNA here is from genome assembly GCA_016793095.1 of Myxococcaceae bacterium. GTDB lineage: Bacteria > Myxococcota > Myxococcia > Myxococcales > Myxococcaceae > Xiheimicrobium. The sequence goes on from JAEUJQ010000058.1 coordinate 122,478, forward strand.
GGGCTGGTTCGGCGCCCGGAAGCGCTGCCCCGAGTAGCACTGGTCGGCCACCCCGGCGACGCAGATGGGCCCGGCGGGCGTGCTCTGCGGGGAGCCGTACGCGCAGACGCCGGTGATGGGATGAGGACGCAGACAGAGCTGGCTCCGCAGGTGATCCCTGAAGGCGGTCTCGAGCGTGGCGCCGAGGAATGCGGGGAGCGTGTTCTGCAGAAACGACTCGGCCTGAGAGCGCACAAAGCCATCGATGATGTTCTGCCAGCAGAAGAAGGGACCTGAGAACCGGATCTGCAGGTTGGCCGGCGGCGCGAGGTCCACCAGAACGCCGCCATCGGGCTCATCGACGCGGAATGAGAACGACATGTTGACGAACATGGGCCCGCTCGAAAACGGCGTCGGACCCGAACACCCGCCCGGGTTGTACGCCACGCCTCCCTGAAAAGTGCCGGTGAAGCTGTCGGTCACGATGGGGATGTGGGGGACCAGGACCGGCACCGTGCCCGAGGCCTGCAGCTGCCCGTTCAGGACGTTGATGTTGAAGCCGTAGCCCGGTTGGTCGAACAGCAGGTGCATCTCACAGCGCGGGGGCGCGGAGAAGCCGCAGACCTCCATGTCGATACCGCCGCTCGACCAGATCTGCCTCGGGACACGCACCACGACGAGGCCCGCGTCGAGCGTGTTCCCAAGCAACGCCCGGCTCGTCAGGTCGGCGTCGATCGAATAGCGGCAGCCCGACAAGAAACAGCCCCCGATGGAGCACGGGTTCGAGTCGTCACACTGGGCCGGGAGGGGAACCGGCGGGCTCGGACAGAGGCTGCTGACGCCGGTACAGGTCTGCGGTGGGCGGCAGATGTCGGTCTGACGGCAGATGACGCCGGCATCGACGAGCGGCCTGGCGGGGCAGACGACGGACGCGCCCGTGCAGGTCGCCTGCAGGTCGCACCCACCGCCGTCAGGGCCGCACAGCACGCCGCTGTCTCGCAGCCGGTCCGGCGGGCAGGCCGCGCTCGTGCCCAGGCACCGCTCTTCGACGTCGCACGGGCCTGCCGCCGCACGACAGAGGACGCCCGCGTCGAGGAAGGGCCGAGCAGGGCAGGCCGGCCCGAGGCCGTTGCACACCGCCGCGCGATCGCAGACGTCCGTCGCAGCCGCGCACTGGGTTCCGCTCAGAAACGAGTCCGGGGGACACATCATCCCGACTCCGTTGCAGCGCTCCTCCGAGTCGCAGACTCCGGCGGCTGCGCGGCAGAGCACACCCGCGTCAACCGGCACCGAGGAGCAGACGCCCGTCAGCGGCTGACAGCGGGGCGCAGTGCAACCGGTCGGGGGGCCACAGTCCTGGTCGCGTGTACACCCGCCGCCAGCCCCTCCACCGCCTCCGCCCATCGCGCCGCCGCTCGAACCGCCAGCCGTTCCACCTGCGTCGCCACCAGCCGCTCCGCCGGCCGTTCCGCCCGCATCGCCTCCGCCCGTTCCACCCGACGACCCACCCGCGGTGCCGCCCGCGACGCCACCGGCCGTACCGCCCGCGACGCCACCAGCCGTGCCGCCCGAGACGCCGCCAGCCGTGCCACCCGAGACGCCGCCAGCCGTGCCACCGGCGACGCCGCCGCTCGTGCCACCCGCGGCGCCACCTGCCACGCCGCCACCCCGGCCGCCTGCGACGCCCCCGCCGGTGACTCCGCCGTCACTGGCCGTGCACTGCCCGGCGACGCAGACGAAGTCTCGCGGACAGTTGTCGGACGTGCTGCAGGGGATGACCGAGAAGTCCGGAGCGCAACTGAGAACCACCAGCCCCAGGGCGAACAGCCAGAGCCGGAGAGGAGTCGAGGGAGACATGGGAGCACCAGCTCATCGGCCTGAGCCAGCCGAAAGCTACCACCGTTCGTGAGGACGCGCTGCACCGTCGCCCGGGCTCCTTTGCGCTTCCGCCCCGGGCTCCGGCGCGCGAGGGTCAGGCAATGACCGTGACCATCGACGACAGCACCCGCCGGGCGCTCGGGCCCTACGGCTTCGACGAGGCCCTGCTCGCCTCCTTCGTCTCGAAGCTGGCGGGGCCGTCATCGAACGCCGTGACGGGTGCGCTCGCCCCTCCCGCCGCTGGTGACGTGACCCCGCTGCCGAAACCGGGCACGCCCGCGCGAGAGGCGCTCGCCGCGAAGGGTCTCGCGGCGATCCGCGCTGGCCGCGTCGGCGCGGTGGTGCTCGCCGGCGGCATGGCGACGCGCTTCGGCGGGGTGGTGAAGGCGGTGGTACCGGTGCTCGGGGACAAGACGTTCCTCGAGCTCAAGCACGATGACGTCGCGCGCGTCGCGCTGAAGGCCCGGCGCGAGGTGCCGACCTTCGTCATGAGCAGCTTCACCACCCACGACCGCATTCGTGCCCACGTGGACGAGAAGCGGCTGACCTCGAACGGCCGGCCCGGCATCGACGTCTTCCCGCAGTACGTCTCGCTGCGGCTGACCCCCGAGGGCGCGCTCTTCAAAGAGGCCGACGGCTCCCTCTCTCCGTACGCGCCGGGGCACGGCGATCTCACCTTCGCCCTGCGACGCAGCGGCCTGCTCGAGCGCTTCCGCGCGGGTGGTGGCCGCTACCTGATGATGTCGAACGTGGACAACCTGGGAGCCACGCTCGACCCGGCGCTCCTCGGACTGCACCTCGAGCTGGGCGCCAGGCTCACTGCCGAGGTCGTTCGCAAGGAGAAGGGCGACAAGGGCGGCGCGCCGGCGCGGCTCGACGGCCGCCCGCAGATCGTCGAGGGCTTCCGGTTCCCGAAGGACTTCGATCAAGACTCGATCCCCGTCTTCAACACCAACACCTTCGTGCTCGACGCCGAGGCCATCGATCGCGACTTCGAGCTGCCGTTCTACCGGGTGGAGAAGCAGGTCGAGGGGCGCACCGCCGTGCAGTTCGAGCGGCTCGTCGGCGAGCTCACCGCGTTCCTGCCGTCCACCTTCGTCGAGGTCGAGCGCGAAGGGGCGGACGGACGGTTCCTGCCTGCGAAGGATCCTGACGAGCTCGCGCGACGGTTGCCGATGATCGAGGAGCTCACCCGGACGCGGCGCTGAGCGGTCGGCTGCCGCTCGCCGTTCGGCCCGGCAGGTGCGACGCATGGCTTCAGGAGCCTGCGGCGAACGTCGAGCCTGTCGTTGAGGCCGCCGCCGCGTCGCTCGCCCGCATGTTCGAAAGGGACAGGGCGTCTCCGGTCCCTCGCACGCTGCTCAGTCGCGATCCTCCGGGGTCGAGGCCGTGCGCTGCGCCTCGAGCCACACCGGCTCCTCGTCCATCCCCGGCCGGCCCATCAACAGCTCGTGCGGCCGGAACAGGCCCTTGTACGTGAGCGACGCGCAGCCCTCGACCCGGTAGCCCAGGTACATGTGCTGAGCGCCCAGCTCGCGGGCCAGCTCCACGCACTGCATGACGTTGCCGACGCCCGGCGACAGGCGCGCGATGTCGGGGTGGTAGAAGAAGTACGCCGCTGAGAGGCAGTCGGGCGTCACGTCGATGAGGCCCAGCCCGACGAGGCGCTCGCCCTCGTACCAGGCCATCTCCCGGCCAGTGCTCGAGGGGAACGCGAACTGCGTCGCGTACTCGTCTTCGGTGAGGTGGGTGGGCTCCCAGCCGCGGGCGTCCTCACGCGTCGCGTGCCAGGCGGCGTGCAGGGCGAGGCGCTCGTCGTCGATGCGCGGCCGGCCCACCTCCACGCGGAACCGCTTGCTGCGCTTGAGCCCGCGGCGCTGGCTGTCCGTCGGGGTGAAGCGGTGCACGTCGAGGCGAATCGACACGCACTCGTGGCACGAGGCACACGCGGGCCGGAAGTAGGCAGGCCCGAAGCGACGCCAGCCACGCAGCACCAGCTCCTGCAGTTCCTGCGGAGTCACGTCCACCATCAAGCGGTACTCGAGCGCCGCCTTGAGCTGCGGCAGGTACGAGCACGCGCGGGGCTCTTCGATGAAGTGACGGACGAGCCGGGCCACGACGCCTTTCTAGCGCGACCCGCCCGGCGTCGCCGGAGCGGCCATGACGGGAGGCGTCATGCGCGCGCGCTGGAACGCCTCGAAGTCGAGCCGGTAGCAGACGTGCGGCTGCAGCGGGTGTCCATCGGGCACTCGCGGGTGCAGGAAGTCGCTCGCCGGGTCGTGGCGCATGCCCACCTTCTCCATCACCCGGCGCGACGGCCCGTTGGTGGTCGCGGTGAAGGCGAGCAGCTCCGTCAGGCCGAGCGAGGTGAACGCGAACGCCGCCGCCGCGATGGCCGCCTCGGTCGCATACCCCCTGCCCCACGCGTCACGCGCGAGCCGGTAGCCCAGCTCGACGCTGTTCGTGAACGGCTCGAAGGTGGGCCGCGCGAGCCCCACGAAGCCGATGAAGGGCGCGCCGCCGAGCACCTCCACCGCCCACAGGCCCCAGCCGTCGCGCGCGAGGCCCTCGCGGATCGTCTTCGCGAACGCGTCGCTCTCGTACGGCGTCAGCACGGCGGGAAAGTAGCGGCGCACCTCGCGGTCGAGGTTGAGCCGCTGGAACGCCGGCAGATCGTCATCGCGCCAGTCGCGCAACAGCAGCCGCTCGGTTCGCAGCTGCGCGACCGGCACCCGCGGAGTCCCCGGCGGGAGCCCCACCGCCATCGGGCCCCGGGGCACCGCGTCGGTGTACGTCACGTGCAGGAACGGCAGCGCCCAGTGCATACAGGCCAGCGTAGCTCGGGTACAACGCCGCTCCATGCGACGCCTCCTCCTCCTGCTGGTGCTGGCTGCCGCCGGCTGCAAGAAGTCGAACGACTCGAACGCGCCGAAGGGCGAGGCGCCGAAGCCGAAGGCCGGCGTGGTGGTGGGCCTCGTCACCGACATCGGCGGGCGTGGCGATCAGTCCTTCAATGACTCCGCGCTGCGAGGGCTCGAGGTGTGGGCGGCTGGCTCGACGTTCAAGGGCGGCAGCTATGAGCCGATGCCGGCGGCGCAGCGCGACGCGCAGATTCCCGCCGAGCTCAAGGCGCGCGTGACGCCGCTCGCCGTGAAGCCCCTCGTCGTGCAGTCGAAGGTGCAGGAGGACTACCAGCCCAACCTGCAGCTCGTGGTGGACCAGGGCGCCAACCTCGTCATCGGCGTCGGCTTCGCGCTCGAGAACGCGGTCGAGACGGTGGCGAAGCAGAACCCCGACGCGAAGTTCCTGCTCATCGACAGCCCGCTCATGGACGCGAAGGGCGCGCCGGTGTCGCTGCCCAACGTGCGCACCGTCGTCTTCCGGGAGCACGAGGGCAGCTTCCTCGTCGGCGCGCTCGCCGGCCTCGTGGCGAAGGAGAAGGTCGGCTTCGTCGGCGGCATGGAGATCCCGCTCATCAAGAAGTTCGAGTCGGGCTTCCGCGCGGGCGTGAAGACGACGAACCCGAAGGCCCAGGTGCTCGTGCAGTACACCGGCACCTTCGACAACGTGCAGGCAGGCAAGCAGGTGACGGCCGACCTCGTGGCGAAGGGCGCCGAGGTCATCTTCCAGGCCGCCGGCAGCGACGGCATCGGCGCCATCCAGGCCGTGAAGGAGGCGCACGCCGCGGGCAAGGCGGTCTTCGCGGTGGGCGTCGACTCGGACCAGTCTCACCTCGCGCCCGAGGCGGTGCTGACGTCGATGGTGAAGCGCGTCGATCTCGCGGTCTGGCAGGCCGCGAAGGACCTCGAGGCCGGCACGTTCTCGGGGGGCGATCAGATCTCCGGCCTCAAGGAGGGCAGCGTCAGCCTCGCGCCGGTGACGGTGGACTTCCCCGGCAAGGCCGAGGCGCTCGCGAAGGTGAAGGCGCTCGAGGCCGCCATCGTCGCCGGCACCATCGCCGTGCCCGCCAACGAGAAGGACCTCGAGGGCTTCGCGCCCCCGGCGAACTAGACGAGCTGGCCGAGGTAGTGCCGCACCTGCTTGCGCCACCACGTGTAGTCGTGTCGGCTGTCGTGCCCCCACACCCCGAGGTGGTGCGGCACCCGCTTCTTGTGGAGCCACGCGCCGAGCTCGATCGTCTCGGGAATGCAGCGGTTCTCGAACGGCCCGCGCCCGACGACGAGCGTGAGGTGGGTGTGCCGGCGAACGCGCTCGAGCTCGTGGCCCGACAGGTTCGGCACGAAGGCGAGCGGATCGTTGAAGTACGACGCCTCGGACGCGCCGCCGCGGATGAAGCCCGAGCCCCGGTAGCGGCCCGACATGCACAACGCGCCCTTGACGACCTCGGGGAACTTGAGCGCGAACAGCGACGACATGAGCGCGCCCATGCTGCAGCCCGTCGCCACCACGCGCACGTGGGCCTGGCGCGTGTCCGCGCGGATGAAGGGCACCAGCGTCTCCAGCACGAAGCGCTCGTACAGGTGGTGTCGGTGCATGCGCTCGCCCAGCGGGCCCTCGCACGAGAACGTCTGCGAGATGTTGCTCTCGGGGCAGTACAGCTTGATGCGCCCCGCCGCGAGCAGCGGCCCCAGCGCGTCCACCATGCCGCTCTCGCGCCACTCGTGCGCGACGCCGGCGTTCGACGGAAAGACGATGACGGGTTGGCCGACGACGCCGAAGCACCAGACGTGGGCACGGCGACCGAGGGCGGGGCTGTCGAGGAGGATGTGGCGGGCGCTCATGAAGGCGGCCCATCGCACGCGGACCCGTGGCCGCCGTCAAGTCGGCAGCTCGTGCGACCTGCCCGTGCATGCGGAGCCACCAGTCCCACACGCTTCATGAGAGAGTGCCGTCGACCTCGGCATGGGCATCGCGCTCCGGCACATCTCCAAGCGGTTCGGCAGCCAGGTCGCGCTCGACGACGTCTCGCTCGAGCTCGAGCGGGGCGAGCGGGTGGCGCTGGTGGGAGAGAACGGCGCCGGCAAGTCGTCGCTCATGAACGTGCTGTACGGGCTCTACGCGGCGGACGCGGGAGACATCGCCCTCGACGGCGCCCCGGTGCGCATCCGCACGCCCGCCGACGCGCTCGCCCGCGGCATCGGCATGGTGCACCAGCACTTCACGCTCGTGCGCACGCTGTCGGTCGCCGAGAACGTCGTGCTGGGCAACGAGCCCACCCGCGGCGGGCTGCTCGACCTGCCCCGCGCCATCGCCGAGGTGCAGGCCACCTGCCGCCGCTTCGGCTTCGAGCTCGACCCGCGGGCCCGCGTCGACGCGCTCACCGTCGGCTCGCAGCAGAAGGTCGAGATCGTCAAGGCGCTCCATCGCGGCGTGTCCACGCTCATCCTCGACGAGCCCACCGCCGTGCTGACGCCACAGGAGGCTGACGAGCTCTTCGCGGTCACCCGGAAGCTGGCGGACGAGGGCCTCACCGTCGTGCTCATCAGCCACAAGCTGCGCGAGGTGCTGTCGTTCGCCACGCGCATCGCGGTGATGCGGCGCGGGAAGAAGGTCGCCGAGGTGAAGCCCGCCGACGCCACGCCCGAGTCGCTCGCGGCGCTGATGGTGGGAGCGCGCACGCCCCCGCCGCCGCCGCCCGCGTCGACGCCGGGCGAGGTCGTGGTGGCGCTCGAGCGCGTCACCGCCGGCAGGCTGAAGGAGGTCAGCCTCGAGGTGCGCGCCGGCGAGGTGCTGGGCATCGCCGGCGTCGACGGAAACGGCCAGCGCGAGCTCGCCGAGGTGCTGACGGGCCTGCGGAGGGTGGAGGCGGGAGCGCTGCGCCTCGCCGGCGAGGGCCGTCCCCTCACGCCGCGCCAGGCCCGCGCGCTCGGGGTCGCCCACGTCCCTGAGGACCGGCTGCACCACGGCATCGTCACCGACTTCACCGTCGCCGAGAACGTGTCCCTGGGCCGGCACCGCCTCGCCCCGTTCGCGAAGGGAGCGCTCATCGACTTCGCGGGCCGCCTCGGCCGCACCTCCGCGCTGCTCGAGTCGCACGACGTCAGGCCCCGCGAGCCCGGCCTGCGCATGGGCGCGCTCTCGGGTGGCAACCAGCAGAAGCTCGTCGTGGGGCGTGAGCTCGACGCGGCGCCGAAGCTGCTGGTCGCGGTGCAGCCGACGCGCGGCCTCGACCTCGCGGCGGTGGACGCGGTGCGCGCGCGGCTGCTCGACTTCCGCGCGAAGGGTGGCGCGGTGGTGCTGGTGTCCCTCGACCTCGACGAGGTGCTCGCCCTCTCGGACCGCGTGGTGGTGCTCTACGAGGGGCGCGTGACGGGCGGCTTCGCGCGCGCCGCGTTCGACGAGCGCGTCCTGGGGCGCCGCATGCTGGGGGTGCGCGATGCGTGAGACGCTGCGCGCCGCGCTGCCCTCCGTCGCGTCCATCGTGACGTCGTTGCTGGTGTGTTTCGTCGCGGTGGCGGTGCTGCGCGGCGGGCTCGAGGTGGCGCTCGACGCCTTCCTCGCGATGACGTGGGGCGCCTTCGGCGACTTCCCGAAGTTCTTCGACGGCGCCTCGAGCGCGGTGCTGCTGCGACCGCTCGGAGAGTCGGCGACGAAGGCGGCGCTCCTCACGCTGACCGGGCTGTCGGTGGCCGTCGCGTTCCGCGTGGGGCTCTTCAACATCGGCGCCCAGGGACAGCTCGTCGTCGGTGCGCTCGCGGCGGCGGTGGTGGGCGCGGCGGTGGAGCTGCCGGCGGTGGCGCACCTCACCCTCTCGCTCCTCGCGGCGGCAGGAGCGGGCGCGCTCTACGCGCTCGGCCCCGCCCTGCTGAAGCGCTACCGCGGCGTGCACGAGGTCATCAGCACCATCATGCTCAACTGGGTCGCCGTCTCGCTCGTCGAGAACTGGCTGGTGACGGGGCCGCTGCGGGCGGTGACGAGCGGTGACAACTCCATCGCGGGCACGGCGCAGATTCATGACAGCGCCGCCCTCCCGCGGCTCGTCGGCGACGTCTCGCGGCTCAACGCCGGCATCCTGCTCGCCGTCCTCGCCGCGGTGGTGCTGTGGCTGTGGTTGTCACGCTTCACTGGCGGCTTCGAGTGGCGGGCCATCGGCGCGAACCCTGCGGCCGCCGAGGCCTCGGGGATGAACGTGGGCCGCTCGTTCGTCTCGGCGATGCTGGTGTCGGGGGCGCTCGCGGGCCTCGCCGGCGCCGTCCTCATCCTCGGCACCGAGCAGCGGTACCCGGCCACCATCGGCGCGCCGTACGGCTTCGACGGCATCGCCATGGCGCTCATCGGGAACGGGCACCCGCTCGGGGTGCTGGCGTCGTCGCTGCTCTTCGGCGGCCTCCGCGCCGGCGGCACCCGCATGCAGTTGTTCGGCGTGCACAAGAGCTTCCCCGAGCTGATCCAGGGCCTCGCGCTGCTGCTGGTGGCCGCGCGGCTGGTGTGGCTCAAGCTGTCGGCGAAGGTGCTGCCACCGAAGGGAGGCGCGTGATGGTGCGCGCGCGCTTCCGCCTGGCTCGAGCCGCAGTCGGTGGGACTCGGGGCGCGGAGGGCAGGGGCATGACGCCACGCGCGTTCCTGCTCGTCATGGACATGAGGTGGCCCGGGCTGACGTCCCCGGCGTCGCTGGTGAGGGGAGTCGCCTGATGCTGCTCGCGCTCCTCCAGTCCGTGCTCGACGCGGCCCCGGCCCTCGTCTTCGCCGCCGTGGGGGCCACGCTCTCGGAGCGCGCCGGGGTGGTGAACGTCGGCGTCGAGGGCATGATGCGCGCGGGCGCCTTCGCCGCGGCCGCCGCAGCCCTCGTGATGCCAACACCGCTCGGGGTGCTCGTCGGCGTCGCGGCCGGCGCGCTCGTCGCGGCGCTCCACGCGACCCTCTGCATCCACGCGCGCAGCGATCAGGTCGTCTCGGGCATGGCCATCAACCTGGTGCTGCTCGCGCTCGGCCAGTTCCTGCTCGAGGCCGCCTTCTCGTCCCCGTCGGGCACGCCGCCCATCGAGCAGCTGCCGAAGTGGCTGGGCCACTCCCCGCTCACGTGGCTCGCCGTCGTGCTGCCCTTCGTCGTGCACGGAGCGGTGATGCGCACGCCGTGGGGCCTTCGCCTGCGCGCGGTCGGTGAGAAGCCGCAGGCCGTCGCGGCGATGGGCGTGCGGGTGACGCGGCTGCGCTTCGGCGCGGTGGTGCTCTCGGGGGGCCTCGCGGGCCTCGGCGGCGCCCAGCTGTCGACCGCCGTGCTCGACCGCTTCGAGAACCACATGCCCGCGGGCCTCGGCTTCATGGCAGTGGCGGCGATGGTGTTCGGCCGGTGGTCGCCGCTCGGCGCTGCCGGAGCCGCGCTCTTCTTCGCCTTCGGCAACGCGCTGCGCATCTCGCTGGCGTCGTCGGCGCCCGGGCTGCTCGAGGTCGTCCCCAAGGGCTTCCTGCTCGCCCTGCCCTATGCGCTGACGCTGGTGGTGCTCGCGCTCCAACCGCGGGGGGCCTCGCGCGCGCCCGCCGCGCTGGGGCAGCCGTACGACCCCGAGCTGCGCTGACCGCCGCGCGGCGTTGACCGGCGACGAGACCCACTCCTTCGCACCGCAGGCGCACGAGCGGTCGCCCTGGCCCGCCCGGGGTGTGTGACGCGCGCTGTCGTCGAGGACGCGCTCGACGCTGGCGGAGCTGCGCGCGAACGTCGCTCAGCGACACATGCCCGAGACACAGCCTGCATCAGGCGGGCACTGGCGGCCGCAGGCGCCGCAGTTGAGCGGGTCGGTACGGGTGGCGACACAGCCCGCGCCGCAGCAGCTCCCGACACCGGCGTCGCCCGTGTGACAGGGCCAGCCGGCCGACATCGGCGAGCACATCGCGAGGGCGCAGCTCCCCCCGGCGCAGACCTCTCCGAGGGCGCAGAGCCGGCCACACTGGCCGCAGTTGAGCGGGTCGTTCGCCATCGTGGCGCAGGTGGTCCCGCAGCAGGTCCCGGTGCCAGCGTCGGCCGCGGCGCACGGGCGACCCGCCGTCGACGTGGTGCAGACGGGCGCGACGCACGTCCCGTTCCGGCACGAGAGGCCGGCGCTGCACGCGCTCCCACACGCTCCGCAGTTGGAGTCCGTCGAGCTCGTGTCGACGCAGCCCGCGCCCGCGCAGCAGAGCGACGAGGTCCCCGCGTCGGGGTTGCAGTAGCGGCCGACGTCGCCGCGCTGACAGGTGGGCCCGCCCGTCTGGCAGACGCCGTTGATGCAGACGCCTCCCCGGCAGACCGCGCCGCAGCCGCCACAGTTGTTCACGTCGGTGCGCACGTCGACGCACTGCTGAGAGAGGAAGCCGCAGCAGAGCCCGACCGCGGCGCCCGCGAGGCAGGGCATGCCCGGCGGCCCGTTGCCACAGGCGGCCGGCTCGCACCGACCGCTGAGGCAGAACGTGCCCTGCATGCACGTCTGGACGCAGCCACCCGGGGCCGCCGGCAGACACGTCGCCTGCCCGCCGAAGCTGGAGGGCGTGCAGAGCCCGTTGGTGCACGCGCGGCCGCACGCGCCGCAGTGGGCCGGGTCCTGCGCTGGATCCACGCAGCGTCCCTGACAGCACAGGCCCGTCGCGCCGTTGGGCGTCACTCCGAAGGCGCACGCGCCGCCTGAGCTGCCGGGTGGGCAGGCCATCGGCACGCAGCGGCTCCCCTGACACGCAGTGCCGACCGGGCACGCGTCACCTGAAGCCAGGGAGCAGAAAGAGAGGCCGCCGTCAGGCCGCGTGCATTGCGCGTTGCTGCACGACGCACCTGCCGCGCAGGTCGCGTTGCAGGTGCCGCAGTGCCCCGCGCTCGTCCGCGTGTCCACGCAGGCGCCGCCGCAGCACGACCCCGTCACGCCCGCGGCGAAGGGGCACTGAGCGCCGTCATTCGTGAGGGAGCAGGTCGGGATGGGGCGACACGAGCCCTGGCTGCAGAACTCGCCCGAGCGGCAGGCCCGGCCGCACGCGCCGCAGCTCGTGGGCGACGTCAGCAGGTCCGTGCAGCCCGGCCCTCCGCAACAGGCCCCCAGGGTGAAGGGCCCGCAGGCCTGGCTGGCGCTCGCGCCCGTGCAGTCCGTTCGCAGACACCGGTAGTTCACGCAGGCCGTGCCGGGGCCGCACGTCTGCTGGCAGTCGTACACCACGCCTGCGTCCGCGCCGACGCAGTTCGAGCTCGAGCAGGTGGTGCCGGTGGGGCACGCGCGGCCGCACCCGCCGCAGTGGGCGCTGTCGCTCCGCGTGTCCGCGACGCACTGGCCGTCACAGCAGACGCCCGCGCCGCCGTCGACCGAGCACGTCGTGTTCACCATCGCGCCGGCACAGTTCGCCGGTGTCACGCACGAGCTGTTGAGGCACTGCGCCGTGCCAGAGCACGTGTTGCCGCACGCGCCGCAGTTCGGAGAGACGCTGAGGTCCACGCACGCGCCGCCGCAGCACCGGCCGGCCCGCTCTCCGCCCAGGCTGCACGTCGAGTTCTCGGTGGCGGCCGCGCAGGTGGTGATGGCGCAGGCGCGCTGGCCAGAGCGGTTGACGCACTCCGTGCCGGCGCCGCACACCCCGCCATCCGCGCCACAGCGACTGACGCAGGACCCGTTCGCGCACAGGGCCGTCGGGCATGAGAGGCCGCAGCCTCCACAGGAGAGTGGATCGGCCTGCGTCGAGCGGCACACGCCATCGCAGCACGAGCCGAACCCTCCATCGGAGAACGAGCAGAAGGAACCTGGCGTGCACACCATCGGCCGGCACTGGCCCGCCTGGCACGACTCACCGAAACCGCACCGACGGCCACAGACGCCGCAGTTCGTCGAGTCCGAGCTGACGTTCACGCAGAAGGCGCCGCATCGCTCGAGCGGGGGCGTGCACGTCACCTGGCCGCCGCCCGCTCCACCGCCCTGCCCTCCCGCTCGCCCGCCTCCGGCGCCGCCACCGCCCGTGACGCCGCCCGCGGTCCCGCCCGCGACCGCGCCCCCGCCGGCTCCGCCCGCCACGCCCCCGCTGCTCCCGCCTCCGCCCTGGCCACCCGACCTCGCCAGGCCACCGGCCGCGCCGCCTCCGCGGTTGAGCACCCTGCAGACGCCAGCCGCGCAGACCTCTTCGCCCACGCAGACCGCGCACGACGCGCCGTTTTCACCGCACTGCGTCGGCTGGCTGGGCAGACACTCGCCCGCCGCACTGCAACACCCGAAGCAGGTCCCGGGCCCACACGGAGCCGGACAGCCGGTCAGCCACACGACCCACGTCGCCACGAAGCAGGTGAGGAGTCTCATCGGAGCCCATGGTGTCCAGCGAGGTGCGCAGCATTCACCGTTCCGCGACGCCAGCCGGCGGCCGGAAGCGTCGCTGAGGCCTGACCCCCGACGACCGCTGCGGGTGCAGGCCGGCCGCGACGTCAGAAGCGGTAGCCAACTCCGAGGTGCGCGTCGAACGAGAGCTCGATGAGCCCACCCGGGCGAAGGGTCGGCCCCATGCGCGTCTTGAAGAAGGCGAGGAACTCGCTCTTGAGGAAGTACTCGAGGCCGAGGCCGGGCAGCAGCGGCACGTTCACGCCACCGCCGCCGCCGAACTGCACCCAGAGCGGCGCCTCGAACGAGAAGCCCAGGGTGATGGCGCTCGAGACGATGACGCCCACCTTCGCGGCCAGCGGCATCGAGAAGCCGATGACGCTGTTGCCGAAGCGGTCCACGGCGAACAGCGGCCCCGGCTCGAAGGTGAGGCCGAACGAGAGCGCGCCTGAGTCGATGACGCGGAAGCGCACGAGGCCCTGCAGCTTCGCGCCGGGCAGCACCCGCGTGACGAGCCCCTCGAGGCCATAGTTGAAGGTGACGCGGGCGCCGAGGTCGAAGTTCGCCAGCACGCCGCGCGTGTAGCTGACGTACAGGCCGGGCCAGCCCAGCCCCGCCTCGATGACGTTCGACGAGAAGCCCGCGGTGCGCGCTCCGACGACCGACCAGCGCTGGCCGTCGATGACCTCGGTGGGGGGGGGCGGAGGCGGAGGGGGCTCCCCCGCCTGGAGCAGCGCGGCCAGCACCGTGGCCAACACCGTCATCGCGGCAGCCCCCGCTCGGCGGCCAGCACCAGGAACGAGGCCTCGAGCGCCTCGAGGGCCCGGCCAGCGCGCGCCTTCGCCTCGGCCATCGCCTCACCCGGCCCCATCGTCTCGCGCCACTCGAAGTAGAACTTGATCTTCGGCTCGGTGCCCGACGGCCGCAGCGTGACCCGGTGGCCGCCCTCGAGCTCGTAGGCGATGACGTTCGACTTCGGCAGCGTGAGGGCGGTGCTGGCGCCACCTTCGACGCGCGTCTGCTCGCGGTAGTCGTTGGTGGCGGTGATGCGGCTCTTCCCGATGGCCGGAGGCGGGCGAGCGCGGAAGCCGTCCATCACCGTCTTGATGGCCGCGGCGCCGGTGGCTCCAGGCAGCGTGGCGTTGAACTGCCTGGCGACGAAGAGGCCGTGCGCCCGCTGCACCTCCTCGAGGTACCCGAAGAGCGTCACGCCGCGCGCCTTGCACCAGGCCGCCATGTCGGCCACCACCAGGGCCGCGCCGATGCCGTCCTTGTCGCGCACGACGGGCCCCACCGAGTAGCCGAGCGCCTCTTCGTAGCCGACGACGAAGTTCACGCCGCGCTGCGCTTCGTCGATGGCGTGGTTCGCGATCCACTTGAAGCCGGTGAGCGTCTCGCCGTACCTCGCCCCCAGCGCCGCGGCGATGGCCCTGAGCTGAGCGGACGAGACGATGGTGGTGACGACGAGCGGGTTGGTCGTCTTCTGCTGCGTCAGCAGGAAGTGCCCGAGCAGCACGCCCACCTCGTTGCCGGTGAGCATCACCAGCGCGCCGGACGCATCGCGCGCCATCACCGCGAGCCGGTCGGCGTCAGGGTCGTTCGCGAGCACGAGGTCGGCGTTCACCTTCCTGGCCAGCGCGGTGGACAGATCCATCGCGCCCTTCTCCTCGGGGTTGGGGAAGCGCACCGTCGGGAAGCGGCCGTCGGGCTCCTGCTGTTCGGGCACCGGCGTCACCGCGGTGAAGCCTGCCTCCTTCATCACCTGCAGCACGAGCGCGCCCCCGACGCCGTGCATCGCCGTGTACACGGTGGACAGCCCGGCGGTCTGGCGCGTCGGGCGCAGCGCGAGGATGGCGTCGAGGTAGGCGCGGGTGACCGCGTCCTTCACGTCGTGGAAGAGGGCCTTCCGGCGGGCCTCGTCCTCGTTCATCAGCTCGACGTCCTTCGCGGCCCCGACGGCGTCGATGGCCTTCGCGATGCCGGTGTCGTGGGGAGGGATGATCTGCGCGCCGTTGCCCCAGTACACCTTGTAGCCGTTGTACTCGGGCGGGTTGTGGCTGGCCGTCACCATGACGCCGGCCGCGGCGTTCAGGTGCTTCACGGCGAACGCGGTGAGCGGCGTCGCGGCGACCCCCTTGAAGACCCACGCGGGAATCCCCTCGGCCGCGAGGACGGCCGCGGCGTCTTCCGCGAACTCGACGCTCATGAGCCGCCCGTCGCGGCCCACGACGACGCCGCGGGTGGTGACGTCGGGCACCGTGGCCTTGAGGTAGCGGGCGAGGCCCTTCGTGGTGCGCCGCACGACGGCGCGGTTCATGCGGTTGGTGCCGCCTCCCAGCACGCCGCGCAGGCCGGCGGTGCCGAACTCGAGCGACGCGTTGAAGCGATCGTCCAGCTCGGCGGTGTTCTTCGAGTCGATCAAGCCGCGCACCTCGGCGGCGGTGGTGGCGTCGGGATCGGCGTCGGCCCAGGCCTTGGCGGTGCGCAGCAGCGTGTCCGTGTCCATGGCGGGCTTCTTACCCTCTCGCCGCCGCGCGTTCGCCTGTCGTGTGCGCTATGACGTCACCGTCTCGCTCTCTGGGGGAACGCATGTTCGCCATCGCACTCGCCTCGCAGCTCTTCCTCGCGGCTGGCCCGACCCAGCTCGTGCTCGACATTCAGCCTGCCGGCGTCGAGGTGAAGCTCGACGGCAAGAAGGTGGGCGTGAGCGGCGACAAGCCCATCGTGAAGACCGTGAAGCCGGGCGTGCACGTGGTGCGCGTCTCCTTCAAGGGCGATTCTCACGAAGAAGAGGTGGCCGTGAAGGCCGGCGAGAAGAAGACCTTCGTCCTCAAGCTGGAGGACGGCCGCAAGGAGCCGTCGCAGCCCACCCCGGAAGACGCTTCCCCCTGAACGCGTGAGGGCGCTGCTCCTCGTCAGCCTGGCGTTCGCCGCCGCCTGCACCGAGCCCGAGGGCGACTACCGCATTCCGTGGGAGGCGCGCGTCGGCGACGGGCCGTGGGAGCGCCTGCTGGTCAGGACACCGCCCGTACGAGGCGAGTTCGTCGTGCGCGCGAGGCTGCCCGAAGTCAAAGGCCCTGCCCCCGCGCTCCACCTGTGGCACCACCGCATGCTGGTGCAGGTGACGCTCGACGGCGTGCCGCTGCCCCGCGCCTTCGAGGGTGACAGCTACCTCCTCCTGCCGCCCGATCATGCCGGGCGGCTCGTCGAGGCGACGTACCGCTCGCGAGGGTGGCTGCGCTACAGCCGCTACATCGGCGAGGTGGGCCCGGCCTTCGAGCTGTGGACGCCCTGGGCCCGGCTCGAGCTGCCCGGCTTCTCGGTCGGCGCGTTGCTCGTGCTGCTCGGCCTCGCGCTCTTCGTGGCCGGAACCACGCGTCGCGGGGGCGCGAGCCCGTGGGCGCGCCTCGGCCTGTTCTCGGCGCCGCTGGGGGTCGTCTTCATCGCCGACACCCGGTTCGCCTCCCTGCTCTTCCATCACGCCGAGACGTGGCGGCTCGCGACCGGCATCGCCATCTTCCTCTTCCCGGCCGGCCTCGCGCTCTTCGTCGATGGCCTGTTCGGCGACGGCCCCGCGCGGGTGCTGCGGAGGGCGTCGTGGGTGTGCCTCGGCCTGCTCGTGGTCGGCCTCGCCTTCGACCTGCTCGGCGTCGCGCTCATCGAGAGCGTCAACCTCGTGGTGTACGTCGTGCTGCTCGTCATCGTCGGCCAGTCGCTGCGGCGGGCCTGGCCCCAGGCGAAGGCTGGCGAGCGCAGCGCCCGGGCGTTCCTCGCAGGCCTGTCGGTGGCCATCGGGGTCGCGCTCCCCGACATCGCGGTGGCGTGGGGCGTCGGGAGCCAGGTGGTGCCGTTGGCGCCGTGGGGCCAGCTCGCCTTCGTGTTCGCAATGGGCGTCGCCATCGAGGCCCAGTTCCAGGACAACCGGCGAAGGCTCGGCGAGGCGTCAGAGGAGCTCGCGGCGCGGCTCGAGGCGCTCGAGGCGCGAACCCGTGAGGTGCAGGCCCTCAACGCCGAGCTGCGCCGACAGGTGGCCGAGCGCTCGCACGAGCTGGAGAAGGCGCTGGGCGGCGCGCTCACCCCGATGCCGGGCTCGACCGCGCTGCAGCCGGGAGAGCTCTTCGCAGGTCGCTTCCGCATCGTGCGGCTGCTGGGGGTGGGCGGCATGGGCGCGGTGTACGAGGTGACGCGCCTCTCCGACTCGAAGACGCTGGCGCTCAAGGTGATGACGGGCGCGGTCGACGCGGACGCCGCCAGGCGCTTCGCGCGGGAGGCTGAGATCGCCGCGCGCGTGCAGCACGCTCGGCTCGTCTCGGTGCTGGACGTCGGCGTGACGGACAGCGGGACGCTCTACCTCGCGATGGAGCTGGTGACAGGGAAGAGCCTCGAGAGCCAGCACGCGCGATACGGCGACCCGGCCTGGGCGCTGCCGCTGCTCGCCGACGTGGCTGAAGGCCTCGCGGTGCTGCACGCCGCCGGCGTCGTGCACCGGGACCTCAAGCCGGCGAACGTGTTGCTCGAGCCGGACTCGAGCGGCCGGCTGCGCGCGAAGATCGCCGACTTCGGCATCGCGCGCTGGAGCGCGGCGGACGGCGAGGTGGACCCGCTCGCCGACACCCAGACGCCCGGCTCGACGCCGGTGGGCGCGCACCAGACGCTCACCCGCTCGGGCATGGTGATGGGCACGCCCGTCTACATGGCCCCCGAGCTCGCGCGGGGCGCCCAGCGCGCGCAGCCCTCGTCCGACGTCTTCGGCTTCGCGGTGATGGCGTGGGAGGTGCTGACACGCCAGCGGCCGTTCACCGGGCCACCCATCTTCTTCGTCCTGGCCGGCAAGCCGCTCGACGTCCCGACCGCGACGCCCGCAGGCGCCGGGGCCGCCGGTGCCCTCCTCCTCGCGGCGCTCGACGTCGAGCCGCAGCGCCGGCCCACCGCCGCGCAGCTCGCGAGCGCGCTGAGAGCGGCGGCGGGGTGAGCCGCGTCAGGCGAAGTCGGTCAGCTTCTTCCGGGTCGAGCGGCCCTTCACGTCCTGCTTCCCCTGGCAGTCCACGCAGAGCTCGGCGTGCGGCAGGGCCTCGAGCCGGGCGAAGGCGATCTCATCGCCGCAGTCCTGGCAGTTGCCGAAGTCGTCGGGGTCGTTCTTCAGCCGGGCGAGCGCCTTCTTCGCCTTCTCGAGCGCCGCCGCGTCGGCCCGGTTGAGGTTCGAGGCGATGGCCTGGCTCATCTCGGTGAGCGGCTGCTGGTCCTCGTCCACCTTCGTGTCCAGGCCGTCGGAGCGTGAGGGCTCGATGGCGCGCGCCTGCTTCTTCGCGAGCGCGGTGATGGTGGCTCTCAGCAGCGCTTCGAGCCTCTTCAGCCGCGCCGGCGTCACGGACAGCTCAGTACTTCGAGTCGGACTTCGCGCCGGTGACGATCGCGATCGAAGCGGACGCGCCGATGCGGTTCGCGCCCGCCGCGAACATGGCCATCGCGTCTTCGGTCGAGCGCACTCCGCCCGAGGCCTTCACGCCGACGTCGTCGCCGACGATGCGCCGCATGAGCGCCACGTCTTCCGCGGTCGCCCCACCCTTGGCGAAGCCGGTCGAGGTCTTCACGAAGGCCGCGCCAGCCGACTTGGACAGCGCACAGCCGATGATCTTCTCGTCGGTCGCGAGCTGCGAGGTCTCGAGGATCACCTTCACCGGCACCGGCTTCGAGGCGTTCACCACCATCTGGATGTCGTGCAGCACCAGCGCGTAGTCCTTCGACTTGAGCGCGCCGATGTTGATGACCATGTCGATCTCCTTCGCCCCGCAGCGTACGGCCTCGCGGGTCTCGAAGGCTTTGGCCGACGGCGTCATCGCGCCGAGCGGGAAGCCGACGACGGCGATGGGCTTCACGTTCGAGCCAGCAAGCGCGCGCGCGGCGGTGCCGACGTTGACGGCGTTCACGCACACGGTGGCGAAGCCGTACTTCTTCGCCTCGTCGCACAGCTTCACGACCTCGGCGGCGGTGGCCTCGGGCTTGAGCAGCGTGTGGTCGATGTACGGAGCGATGTCGCCGCTGACCCGCAGCCGGTCGGGCGAGACCCGCGACGTGAGCCCGCTGCGCACCGACAACGACGTGCCGCAGCTGTCGTGGTTCGGACACTGGAAACACGACGGCGCGCAGTCGTCCGACGTCTGGGGGGCAGCCTTGTCCGGTGAGGACGCCGTGCACGGCTCCTCGGTGCCCGCGCGCATCGCGTCGAGGCGGCGGCGGACTCGATCGGTGATCTCGTCGACGATTGCGTTCACGTCGTCAGCCATGAGGGCCGCAGGTGTAGCTCAGCCATCGCGGCTTTTCGAGTGATCACGCAACGGCCGTCAGGCTGGCGCGGCGCCCCCGTGAATGAGGGGCGAGCCCGCGCGACCTCGGGGAGGTGCTCGAAGACGAGACCGACCTGGTACGACCGCTGCTGCGCCTCGAGCCGCTCGCGGTCCTCGAGGGGTAGCCGACGAGGCCGCACGTCACAGCTTCCGCGTGGCCGTGGGCGAGGGGCGCCCACCCCTCGACGAGCTCCCGCTCGAACGCCTCACGGCCGACGACGGCTCGGAGGAACCGCCGGCCTCGCCCGATCGTCCAGTCACCACAGCCCGGCGCACGCCCGCGCCGGGTGCTACAAGCAGCTGTCACGTGTTCGAGCCGAGCGCCCCCGTCGAGCCCCCTGCCCCGCCACCACCTCCGGCCCCCGTGCCGGTCATCGACGGTCGCGGCCTCAAGCTGATCGGCGACGTCCGCGAGGCCCAGGGGCGGGCCTGGTGGACGCAGGGGCTGCTCTACGGCGCCACCGCCTTCCTCCTCTTCTTCTTCGCCGGCGCGCTCGTCGCCAACTCGAAGCCGGTGCTGGGCCAGTGGCTCCTCGTGTTCGCGCCCCTCAGCGCGGCGGGGTTGCTGGCCTTCTTCGGGGTCTTCCTCGTGCGCCGGCGCGTCGGTGACGACGAGCGCACCGCCCGCCTCCTCGCCGAGCGCGCACCGGAGCTGTCCCTCGACCTGCTCGCCGCCGTCGAGCTCTCACGCGCCATGGGCCGACGCGAAGACTTCTCGCCCCAGCTCGCCGAGGCGTTCCTCCGCGACGTCGACGCACGCGCCGCCCGGCGTCCCATCTCCACCCTGCTCGACCCCCGCCCCGTCCGGGTCGCGACGTGGACGCTCTCAGCCACGCTGCTCGCGTCGGCCATCACCCTCGGCATGGTCGCCGAGCACGTCCTCGCGGGCGTGGTGAAGGCCTTCGCCTCGGCCGAGGTCACCGCCCTCGGTCGCCGCGAGCCCATCACCGGCGACTTCGCCATCTCCTACCGCTACCCCGAGTACACCGGGCTCGAGCCGCGCACCGTGTCGGGCACCGCCGGTGAACTGGCTGGACCGGCGGGCACCGAGGTGTCGATCAAGACGCGCGCCGACCGTGAGGTGGACGAGGCCGTGCTCATCGTCAACGGCTCGCGCGTGCCGCTCACCGTCTCGGGCCGCGACCTCGCGGGCTCGTTCATCCTCGAGACGACCGGCCAGTACCACGTGGCGTTCGTCGACGGGACGAGCGTCGAGGCCGAGGGCCCTGACCTGCCGATCCAGATCGAGGCCGACGCCGCGCCTCAGGTGCGCCTCACCGCGCCGGTGGACACGCTCGAGCTCGACGCGAAGACGACCAGCGTCGCGCTGCAGTTCGAGGCCAGCGACGACTACGGCCTCTCGAGCCTCGAGCTCGTCTACAAGCCCACCGGCGGCGTCGAGAAGCGCAAGCCGCTGTCCCTCGACGAGTCGCGCTCGGTGCGGGGCCGCTACGAGTGGGACGTGGTCGCGCTCGGCCTGAAGCCCGGCGCCGAGGTCCGCTACTTCCTCGAGGCGAAGGACGGCAACACGGTGAAGGGCGCCCAGAGGGGCGTCAGCAAGACGCAGGTGCTCAAGCTGTACTCGGCTGCCGAGCACCGCCGAGAGGCGCTCCGAAAAGCCGAGGCCTTGTGGGAGCGGCTCGTCACCCACCTCGCCGACCGCCAGGAGGCCCCCGACCGCAAGAACCCCACCCCGCTCACCATCGCGCCCGGCGTGGCCACCGACGAGCGCGCGAAGCTGCTCGCCAGGGGGTTCTCCGAGCTCGCCGACGCGCTCTCCGAGGAGCGCGAGCCCATGCCCGAGCTCACCGCGGCCCTCACCATCATCGGCACCGAGCTCGACGACGACGCCCGGCTCGTCGCCCAGCGCCGCGGGTACCTGAAACGAAACGCCGAGCTCGCCTCGCGCGCTGGCGGCTGGGACACCACGCTCAGCCTCGCCTTCACCTCACGCCTCGCGACCGACATCGCCAACAGCGAGAAGAACGTGCTGTACCTCGAGGCGCTGCTCGATCGCGCCCGCCTCGACGCCATTCGTGAGCTGGCGAAGCAGCTCAAGGAGGACCGCCGCGAGCTCACCCGCCTCGTCGAGGAGTTCCAGAAGACGAACGACCCGAAGGTGCAGGAGGCACTGCTCGAGCAGATGCAGCAGCTCAAGGAGCGCATGCGCGAGCTCGAGCAGCGCATGGGCGAGCTCGCGAAGGGCATTCGCGACGACTTCATGAACCAGGAGGCCCTCGAGCGCATGCGCGAGGAGCTCGACCTCAAGAACCCGCTCGAGGAGATCGAGCGGCTCGTGCGCGAGGGCAAAGCCGACGAGGCGCTCAAGAAGATGCAGGAGCTCTCGATGCAGCTCGACGAGATGTTCGACCAGCTCGAAGAGGGCGCTGACGCCGCCGAAGAGAACGCCGACCCCGAGCTCGCGAAGGCCTTCGAGGAGTTCGACAAGAACCTCGCCGAGACCATCGCCGAGCAGCAGAAGGTCGCCGACCAGACGAAGCGCCTCAAGGACAAGGCCCGCCAGGCCGCGAAGGAGCGGATCGCGAAGCAGGGCGAGCAGCTCAAGCGAGAGCTGGGGCAGAAGCTCGACGAGCTCGAGCGCTCGCTCCAGTCGGGCGCGCCCGACCGGCACGGCATGCGCCTCGAGGAAGCGCAGCAGCGGGCGCTCCAGAGCGTGCGCAACACGAAGCAGGCGCTGGAGGCCAACGACTTCGACCTCGCCGCCGAGTCGAGTCGCGAGCTCGCCGAGAAGGCCGAGCACCTCGAGGCCCTGGGCCGCGCCCAGCTCGAGCAGGACCGCATGCTTCGAAACCCCGACAGCCTGATGAAGGAGTCGAAGCGGCTGGCCGAGCGCACCGCCCGCGACGCGCGCAAGGCCGAGGAGATCGCCCAGCAGCTCGACTCACTCTTCCCACCCGCCTCGCAGTCCCTCGACGCGGCCGACCAGCAGCAGCTCAAGGACCTGGCGAAGCAGCAGCAGAAGCTCGGCGAGAAGGGCCAGGAGCTGAAGCAGCAGATGAACCAGCTCGGCGAGCAGGCGCCCATCTTCGACGACGACGCGCGCAAGCAGCTCGATCAGGCGGCCCAGCGCATGAGCTCCGCCGGCGCGCGGCTCAACGGCAAGGACCCGGGCCGGGCGAACGGAGATCAGCAGGCGGCGCTGCAGTCGCTGCAGGACCTGCAGAAGGGCATGGAGCAGGGCCAGCAACAGGGCGGCAAGGGCAAGAAGCTGCCGCGGCCCATGCGCATGTCGCGCGGCTCGCGTGGGCTCAACCAGGACAAGAAGATCGAGATCCCCGAGGAAGACCCGAACGCGAACCCGCGCGAGTTCCGCAAGGACGTGATGGACGCGATGAAGCAGGGCGCGCCCGACCGCTACAAGGAGCAGAACAAGAAGTACTACGAGGAGCTGGTCAAGTGACGCGCCTGCTCTTCACCGCCTGCCTCGCCGCCGCCGCGCTCGCCGCTGCCCAGGGCGACCCGTCCGACGACGCGCCCCTGCAGCAGCTCAAGGGCGAGGCGAAGGCGCGCATTCAGAACATCGAGCAGTACCTCGAAGACTGGGACGTCGAGGCGGCCCGCGCCGAGCTGGCCGAGCTGGAGAAGCTGGCGCCCGCCGACACCGAGCCGGTGCGCTACTTCAAGGGCCGCGTCGCCTTCGAGAGCGGCGAGTACGAGGCGGCCGTCGCCGAGCTCAAGGCCTCGGGCGTGCGCGACAAGCCCGGCAGCTGGCTGCGCCTCGTCACCGACACCCGCGACATCGTGAAGGACCACCAGCGCGCCGAGAGCGAGCACTTCGTCTTCCTCTACCCGAAGGGCAAAGACGCCGTGCTCGTGCCCTGGGCGCTCGACGCCCTCGAGCGCGTCCACGCCGCCCTCGTGAAGGACCTCGGCCACGCGCCGAAGGGGAAGATCCGCGTCGAGATCGTCAAGAACGCCACCGAGCTCTCGAAGGTGTCGACGCTGACGAAGGAGGCCATCAAGACGACCGGCACCATCGCCATCTGCAAGTTCAACAAGCTGATGGTGACGTCGCCGCTCGCGGTGCTGAAGGGCTACGACTGGCTCGACACGCTCGCGCACGAGTACGTGCACCTCGTGGTGTCCCAGAAGAGCCGCAACACCGTGCCCATCTGGATGCACGAGGGCCTCGCGAAGTACCTCGAGTCGCGGTGGCGCGGCCCCGCCGGCGGCGCCATGACGCCGTCCACCCTCGCGCTGCTCGGCGCTCGCGTGCGCGCCAACACCCTCGTGCCCTTCGAGAAGATGCACCCGTCGATGGCGCTCCTGCCCACCGCCGAAGACGCGGCCACCGCGTTCGCCGAGGTCTTCTTCGCGATCCACCTCATCGACACCGAGGCCGGCCCTGGCGCGCTCGAGCGGCTGCTCTCGGAGATGGCGAAGGGCACCAGCGACAAGCTGTCAGTCGAGGCCGTGACGAAGAAGCGCTGGCCCGAGTTCGAGCGGGCGTGGATGGCGCACCTCAAGAAGCAGCCCTTCCCCGCCGAGCTCATCCCTCCGTCGGCACACGAGAAGAAGCAGCTCGTCGAAGGCGGGGACAAGAAGAAGGCCGAGAAGAAGAGCGAGCGTGACGTGTCGTTCGGCGACTTCGCCGAGGTGAAGGAGACCCCGGCGCGCAAGGCGGCGCACCTGGGCGAGCTGATGCGCGAGCGGAAGCGCATGGCCGCGGCGGCCGAGCACTACCAACGGGCGTACGCGGCGGTCGGCGACCGCTACGAGTCCATCAGCAACAAGTACGCGCTCACGCTGCTCGAGCTGAAGCAGTACGACGTGGCCGAGAAGGTGCTGCGCGCGAGCCTCGTCACTCACCCGCAGAGCGCCGCCACCAACACGCACCTCGCCCGCATCGCCCTGCGCGCGAAGAAGTGGGACGTGGTGAAGCAGGCCTCCCTCGACGCGCTCGCCGTCAACCCGTTCGACCCCGAGGTGCACGTCGCGCTGTACTTCGCGGCGAAGATGCTCGGCGACGAGGGGCTCCGGAAGCGCGCGGTGGAGGCGCTGGTGGTGCTGCTCGACCTCGACGAGGCGAGGGTGGCGGAGCTGGCGAAGCGGCTCGAGCAGTCCGACCTGGTGGATGTTGACGTGTCGGGGGCGCCGCCCGCTCCGAAGGCTGCCGACGCCGGCTGAACCCTGCGCGCCGTCAGAGCCGCCACTCCATGCCGAAGGCGACGGCGGGGCCACCCACCAGCTCGCGCGTGGGCCCGTCGAAGATGGCCGAGTAGCCGAGGCTCGCGCGCAGAATGACGGTGCCGCGCCCGCCTGCGCCCCCGAGGGACGTGCGCACGCCGAGCTCGCCCTGCGCCCAGCCATTCTCCCCACCCCCGCCTCCCGCGAACAGCCCGAGCCGGCTGGTCAGCGGTACAGAGATCTCTCCCCGCCCCACGCCGAAGACGAACTGGGTCGGCCGCGAGAAGATGGACGAGTTCCACGACAGGTGGAAGCCGTCGAGCGCGCCGAGCCGCAGGTGCTGATTGATGGTGAAGCCGGTGTTCACCTCGCACACCGCCGGGCTCAGCGGGTCCATCTGCACGCACGGGCCGACGTTGCCCGTCAGCGCCCCCGCCCCGAGGCCGATCTCGAAGAAGTCCGTCGTGTACCCCGCCATCGCGAGGAAGGTGCCCGGGTAGTGGGGCTCTCTGCCTCCGAGGCTGAACGCGAACGGCGTCGCCATCACCGTCACGCTCAGGGGAATGCTCGACGGGTACCACGCGACGTACGCGTCGAGCATGATGCCCACGGGCTTGGTCGAGCCCTCGAGCCCGAGGAAGGGCCGCACCACGAAGCCGAAGCGCCAGTCGAACGGAGCACGCCGCGGGAAGAAGAGCCGCTCGCTCACGGGCTCGGAGGTGAGCTCGACCCGGTCGCCCTTCTCGGCCGTGTCGCCGCGCCCCAGCACCGCCATCGCCCGGTTCGCGTCGGCCTGCTCGACGGCGAGGACCGCCGTCACCTCACCGCTCGGCACCTCCACCATCGCCCCGGTGACGAGGTCGGGCTTGGGCACCTTGCGCTGCGAGAGCACCTTGATGCGTACGCCCTGGCGGAAGCCCTTGCCGGTGCCCCCCTCGAAGATGACTCGCCCCTGCGTGACCTCGAGCACGGTGCCGAACGCACCGGGAGCCGGGGCGGTGACGGCCGACGCCGCAGCTGGAGGCGCTGCCGTCGGCGGGAGGACGACGGGCTGGGATGGAGGAGTGGCGCCACGGGTGAGGCGCGGCCGCTGTGGCTCCTCGAGCGACAGCACCAGGGCCTCTTCCTTCGTCTCGAGCGCGATGAGCCGGTCGCCGTCGAGCAGGAGCCGGGTGATGAACCGGCCCTCGAGCACGCTCGAGACGACCTTCGGAGCGCCGTCGAGGCTCACGTCGACGACCGCCACCCCGCCACCGACGAGTGGAACGTAGAGCAGCGAGCCACGTTGAACGGGCGGCCCGCTCGGCTCGAGCCCCGCGGGGAGCTGCGCGAGCTGAAGGGACACGACCAGGGAGAGGAGCGCGAGCATGCGGGGCAGACCAGCATCACCCGTGCCGCGCCCGCGCTGCGGCGGGTTGCGTGGGGCGGGCGCGCAAAACCTGCCGCTACTTCTTGCCGGCGCCGAGGCCGAGCTTCTTGTCCATCTCAGCGGCCTCGTTCACCTCGCCGCCCTTCTCGATGACGACTTCCTTGCCTTGCCTGGCGTCAGCCTTCTTCGCCGCCTCGTCCTTGTCGGCGAGGGACTTCTTCGTCGCCTCCACCTTCGCGCGATCGTCCGAGCTCATCTTCGACGAGGCCTTCACCCAGTCACCGGCCTTGACGCCGTGCGCGTCGAGCACGGAGCGCTCGGCCGCGGCCTTCTCCTTCGACATCGCGCGCAGCTCGGCGGCGGACAGCTTGCCCTTGCCCGCGTACTTCGCGTCGACGCTGTCGCTGGCCTTCTGCTGCTCCCGCTGAATGGTGGCGATCTCCTCGGGCGACAGGTCGGCGAGGGCCGTGACGGCGGCGAGCAGGACGACGAGGACGAGCGGCTTCGACATGGACGGCTCCCGGTGGATTGAGCCCGCAGCCTACTCCGCTGGCGACCCGGGTTTCAGCTCGACCCTTCTCCGGCGAGCCCGCCGGATCAGTTCGTCTCTTCTTCGAGGTTGAGGCGGAAGACGTTCGAGCCACCGCTCTTCACCTCGAAGGTGCGGGTGACGGTCTTGTTGAGCTCGCGGTTGACGACCTGGACCCGGTGCGCGCCCGGCGAGAGCTTCACCGGGGGAAAGGGCGTGTCGCCGATGAGCTTGCCGTCCACGCTGACGCTCCCGAAGGGCCGCACCCGGAAGTCCACCAGCTCGTCCGCAGCTGAGGGCGGCGGTGGCGGTGGCGGGAGCGGCTCCACCTTCGCCCTGGGCTTGCGGTGAGGCCTGGGCTCGACGGGCGGCTTCTTCTGATCGACGGGCTCGTTGACCGCTGCTGGCTCCTGGGCGCCCGCGTCGAGCTCCTGCGCGACTGGCAGCGGAGGCTCGACCACCACTGGCGGCGTCGGCTTCTCGTCGACGGGCGGCGGGGACACCAGGGGTGGTTCCGGCTTCGAGGGAGCCGTCACCACGACCAGGTCGCGCTCGCGTGTCGACAGGTACGCCCACGTCGCGGCGACGCCGACGGCGGCAGCGACCGCGGCGGAGACCATCAACACCGCGGAGGAGCGCTTCGGGACCGGCTCGATGACGACCAGCGTCTTCTTCTGCGGGGACGGACCGTGCAGGGGCGTCTGGGCCCAGGCGGGAGTGGTGGGTTGTGGGGGCGACGCGGGCCTCTCGGCCGCGGGCAGAATCGCGTCGAACGACGCCGCACCACCACCGGGGGCCGCGACGCCCGGGCGCGAAGGCGACCCCTGGGGGGGCGCACCTGGCGGTGCGACGGCTGGTGCAGGGCCGGGCTGGATTCCAGTCGGCGGGGGCGGCGGAGGCGGTGCGAGCCCAGGCAGCGGCGGCTCGGCGCGCGGCGCTGGCGTGGGCACGGCATCGATGGGCCCGAGCCGCTCGACCACCTTCACCTGTGGGTGCGGAGTCGTCGCGCCCGAGAGGGTGCTCGCGATGCCTGGCACCGGGTGCGGCGTCGTGACGGCTGAGAAGGCGTTCGCCGGTGCGGCGACGGCGGCGGGCACGACGCCGGTCGGGAGCGGCGTGGCGGTGGGCTCGGCGGGCACCGTCGCCGGCTGCAGCACCGGCTGAATCGGGTGCGGCGTGGTCGCGGTGGGCGCGCTGGCCGAGATGGAGGGAGACGGGCGCGGCGTGGCCACCTGCCCCACGGTCGATGGGCCGCCGAGCCGCTGCACGAGCTGGGAGAGCTCGTACTGCGTCGCCGACAACCCGGCCGTGAGCATCAGGCGCTCGAGATCGTGCGCCATCGCGCGGCAGTCCGGGTAGCGCTCGTTCGCGTCCTTCGCGAGCGCCTTGTCGAGAATGCGCTCGAGCTCCGCCGGCGCCTCGGGCCGGTAGGTGCGCAGCGGCACGAACTTCTCGTAGAGGATGGCGCGCACCACCACCGCGTCGTTCGACGTGTCGAAGGGCTTGCGGGTGGCGAGCAGCTCGTAGAGCACGATGCCCATCGCGAACACGTCGGCGCGCTGGTCGAGCGCCTGCCCCTGCAGCTGCTCGGGCGGCATGTACGCGAACTTGCCCTTCACGGTGCCCGTGCGCGTGAGGTGCGTCTGGTTGGCAGCCTTGGCGATGCCGAAGTCCACCACCTTCACGGCGCCGTTGCGCCCCACGAGGATGTTGTCGGGGCTGACGTCGCGGTGCACGAGGCCCAGCGGCTCGCCGGTCGCGGGGTCGGCGAACTCGTGCGCGTACGCCAGCCCCTCGAGCGCCATGGCGGCGATCTTCAGCGACAGCCCGATGGGCAGGTACTCGCCCTTCTCGGCCGCCTTTCGGAACAGGTGGCGAAGGTTGAGCCCGTCGATGAGCTCCATCACCAGGAACCAGGTGCCGTCCTGCTCGCCGAAGTCGAACACCTGCACCACGTTCGGGTGGTTCAGCTGGGCCGCCAGCTTCGCCTCCGAGAGGAACATGGCGATGAAGGACGGATCTTCGGCGAGGTGCCCGAGGATGCGCTTCACCACCACCGTCTTCTCGAAGCCCGCGGGCCCAGCGACGCGCGAGAGGAAGACCTCGGCCATGCCACCGGCGGCGAGCTTGCGCAGCAGCGTGTACTTGCCGAGGACCTCGGGCTGGCCGTCTCTCACGTCAGCGCCATCCTACTCCACCGCTCGGGGAACGGGCGCTGTCGCCCGCCCGACCTGCGCTTCGCTCCCCCTGGTTGCGCGACGGAACCCGCGGTCCCCGAAAGGCGTCCTCCCTCGCGGTGCAGTCCCGCGTACGGTGAGCGTGACGACGCCAGGCGCTCTTCGCACGACCAGGCCGCGCGACGGCTGCCGTGGTGGCGAGTCATCGGCGAGGTCGCACCCGCCGCAACCAGCGCCCTGGCCCTCTGCAGCACGCCCGGCGGCGCCCGGTCGGTGACTCCTCGGCCGCCCCGAGTCACTCCTGCGTCTCGATCATGAACTCGACCCGCCGGTTCTGCGCACGACCCGCGGGCTTCTTGTTGTCGGCGACGGGCTTCGTCTCGCCGTAGCCGGCCGCCTTGAGCCGCTCGCTCTGGACGCCGCGCTCGAGGAGCGCCCGCATCACCGACTTCGCGCGCCGGTCCGACAGGTTCAGGTTGTAGGCGTCGTCGCCCTGGTCGTCGGTGTGACCCTCGACGCGGATCAGCTTGAGCCGGTCGTTCTCGAGGATGAGCGAGGCGATCTGGTCGAGCAGCGGCGCCGAGTCGGGGAGGATGACATCGCTCGCGGTCGCGAAGTGGACCTGCTTCTTGATCTCGATCTTCTCCTTCCGCAGCACCACGAGCGTCTGCTTCGGCACCGGCTTCAAGACGAAGTCGATGACGAGCGCCTCTCCCGGCCGGCCCACCACACGGCGGCCCTGGGTCATGTAGCCGGCGGCCGCGACCTCGAGCATCTGCTCGCCCGACGGCAGCGTCAGCTCGTACTCGCCCTTGTCCGACGCCTTCTTCGCCAACGAGGCGCCCGGGGCAGTCACCGTGGCCGCCACCGCCCGGTCGTCCTCACCCAGCACGGCGCCGCGAATCGTCATCGGCGCGGGCGGCTCGGGCGGCAACTGCGAGAGCGCCGGGTTGAGCTCGACCTGCCCGCCGGCCGCGAGCGTGCCCGAGACGTCTCGGCTCGCGTAGCCCTGGCGGCTGACCGTCAGCACCAGCGGCCCGGGCTCGACGTCGAGCAGCAGGAAGGTGCCGTCGGCCTCGCTGAGCAACCGGCTGCGACCCTTCATCGAGATGATGGCGTCGGCGATCGGCTGCTTCGTCGCCGCGTCGATGACGATGCCCTTCACCCGGCCCTTCGTCGGCTTCGCCTCGACGAGCTTCTCGCGCTCCACCACGCGCTCGACGTACTCACGCCTGGCTGGCGCGTCGTCGACGCCCGTCTGGTAGCCGACCGACAGCATCAGCTGCCAGGGAGCCACCGGCGCCACCCCGCGCGCGGTCGGCCGCATGACGCCGATCTCCACCAGGCCGTCGACGAACAAGCCGCGCCACGGCAGCACTCGCACTCCGGGCGTCACCCGCATGGGCACCGGCCCCGGTGCTCCCAGCGGCACGTCCACCGTGTACTCGACGAAGGGCCGCAGCCCGACGCTCCCGAGCCGCCAGCGCGCCTCGACGCCCACCCCGGTGCGCCACTGGTTGAAGGTGGTGATGTCGAGCGCGAGCCGCCGTGTCTGGCCGGTGGTGCCGTCGTCGAAGTCGGCCGAGTTGTCGATGAAGAGGCTGGTGTTGAGGTGCACCACCACCGGCACCGGGCTCTTCTTCGAGGCGTCGAACGACACCACGCCGCCGAAGCCGGGAGAGAGCCCCAGGGTGATGGGGTTGGCGCGAAAGACGGGTGGCGGCAAGCGCAGGAACACCTCGCCGCCGGCGGCCAGCGCGCCGTCGAGGAAGGTGGAGGTGCTCTTCACCCGCAGGAAGGCGTCGTTGACGAGGTAGTACGTGCGCAGCGCCGAGGCCGGCTGGTCGAGAATCGACGAGCGCAGCGCCAGCGACACCTCGAGGAACTCGAAGGGCGTGAACGACGCGCCCACCACCGTGGTGCGGAACTCGTCGAGGCCGTCGGCGGCGGTGACGCCCGGCGCCCGGAAGAAGCCCGCGGTCGCCGAGACGCTCAGCGCCCGGTTCGCCATGAAGCCCGAGCGCACGCGCGCAAGCCCAGCGCCGCCGAGGTGCGACCGGCCCACCTCGGGCTCGCCCGCCCCGCTGCCCCGGGGAACGACCTCGGTCTTCTCTTCCGCAGCCACCGTCAGCGCCGCCAGCAGCGTCGCGGCGAGGCCCCAGCGAGTCACGCGTCGCATTCGTTCGCCTCGCCTCACGGCGCGTTCAGGTAGACGTAGGGCTGGCCACAGTTACCGACGAAGAGGTCTGGCTTCGTGTCGGCGTTCGCGCGGAAGAGCAGCACCTTCTCGGTGTACGCGGTGTCGAACGGCAGCGAGGCGTTGGTGACATCGACGAAGTTCGCGCTCCCGGTGTTGAGGCGCAGCCGGTTCCGGAACCTGAACTGCGACGTGTCGCCGCCAGCGAGCACGATGTCCTGATCGCCGTCACCGTCCACGTCGCCCAGTGAGCAGGAGGACGACTCGATGGGCGATGGCGTCGAGGTGCAGCCCGAGAACGAGTAGCGGAACGGCTGGCTCTCGGCGGGCCAGTTGGTCGGCGTGACGTCGGACAAGATGCCGCTCGCGTTGCCCAGGTTGATGCGGTCGGTGTCGATGTTGCAGACGAACAGGTCGGGGTAGCCGTCGTTGTTCAGGTCCTGCGTGGCAACGCCGCGGCTGTTCGACTGCACGTTCGGCACGTTCGAGTTGGTGACGTCCGTGTAGAAGCCCGGCTGAATGGTGCCGCGGTTGAAGAGCAACCGGTTTCGCCCGTTCCCCACGACGTAGAGGTCGGGGTACGTGTCGCCATTGAAGTCCGCCGACTCCACCGCGCGCGGCTGGAAGTTGTCGCAGGTGCCGATGAGGCTCGGGAACCGCGAGTACGGCAGCTGTCCGGTGACGTCGAAGTAGAAGCCGTTACCGGTGTTGAGCCAGAGCCGGTGCGAGCCGGCAGAGCCGCAGCCGGAGTACGTGTCGCCCGTCACGTAGATGTCGAGCGCGTTGTCCTTGTTGACGTCGATGAAGATGATGTCGGTGGCGAAGAAACGATCACCCGGCAGGCGCGGGTAGGTGTTGTCGGTGAACACGCCCGAGCCGTTGTTCAGGTAGAGCCGCACGCCGTCATCACGTGAGCTGCCACCCGCCGTGCCGACGCCCGAAGTGCCCACCAGCAGGTCGAGGTCGTTGTCGTTGTCCACGTCGCCCACCGCGACCGCCGTCCCGTTTCTTCCGAAGGCCGGGAAACGGTTGGTCGTGTCGTCGGTGAAACCACCGGCGCCGTCATTGAGCCAGTAGTGCACGGTGTTGGTGCGGCACGACACGGGCTCGCTGTCGGTGATGAGCGACTCGTACACGCCGTACTTGCAGCCAGAGACCGAGAAGAGGTCCTGGTCGCCGTCGCGATCGAGGTCGGCGGCGATGGCGTCCTGCACGCAGTAGCTCTGCTCGGGGATGGTGCGCATCGTCGAGTACGTCATCACGCCGTTGTTGCCGCCGAAGAGCAGGCGCGGCTGCGTGCCCTCACCCGGCACCAGCATGTCCGGCCGCCCGTCGGAGTTGAGGTCGCCGATGGCCGTCCACTCCTGGCTGTCGAGCGTCGGGGGAATGCGCGACGCCGTGCCGATGGTGAAGTTGCCGAACCCGTCGTTCAGGTATGTCTGGATGCGCGGGTTGAGATCGACGTGGTTCATCACCAGGTCGAGGTCGCCGTCGGTGTCGAGGTCGACCGCCTGCACGCCCTTCGTCATGCCGATGGCGGTGGGGAACCCGATGCGCACCGAGGGCGGCGGGTTGGGCAGCCGGAAGATGGGAATGGTCGCTTCGTCCGTGAAGCGCCCGGTGCCGTCATTGCGCAGGTACTGGTACGGCTGGCCGTCGCGCACCACGACGAGGTCCTGAATGTTGCTGCCGTTGCGGAACACGCCCGAGACGCAGCCGGTGCCGGTGCCGCCCACGATGGGGATGAGGGCGTTCGAGAGCGTGAAGACGCCCGCGGGGCCCTGCAGGTAGTAGTTGGACTGCTGGTTCGACGCGTTCACCACGAAGACGTCGTCGTCTCCGTCGCGGTCGTAGTCGCCGATGCACACGTCACGGCTGTCGTCGTTGATGCCGGCGCCGCTCGGGGTCGGCAGGCCGGCGCGCGTACCCACGAAGCCGCCGTCCCGCTGGTTCATGAACATGAAGTCCACGCCCGCCCCGGCCACGAAGACGTCCGGGAAGCCATCGGTGTTGAGATCGCCCGCAGCGGCGCCGCGGATCTGAGACACGGCCGGAGTGAAGCTGGTGGCGGGTGTGTCGAACCGCTGGAAGGTCCCGAGCGGCGCGTTGCGGTAGACGCTGGCGCGCTCGGTGAAGTCATCGGACAAGACGAAGAGGTCTCTCGTGCCGTTGCCTTCGATGTCCATGGCGAGCGCGCCGACGGTGGTGCGCCCGACATCTCCGGGGAAGGTGGCCAGCACCGAGAAGCTGCCGTTCGAGTTCACCCACAGCTGGTCATTGCCGTCGCTGTCGCAGGACACGCGCCTGCGTCCCATGAAGGCGTCGAGGTCGCCGTCGCCGTCGAAGTCGAAGAGCGTGGAGAGCTCGTACCCGCGCTCGTTCAGCATCGGCAGGCGCATGGGCGGCGGCAGGAAGACGACGCCGTTGGAGTAGTTGAAGGCGTTGGCGAGCGTGTTGTTCGCTCCATCGGGGTTGGTCGCCGTCACCGCGACGGGTCCGAGCGGGTTGGGCGGCGCGGTGACGAGCAACGCCGAGGGGCCCAGGTAGGTGACGCTGGTGGCCATCGTCGCGCCGAAGCGCACCGTCACGCCCACCTTGAAGCCGGCCCCCGAGATGAAGACGGGCGTGCCTCCTGTCGGGGGCCCCTCGTTGGGCGCCAGCGAGACGACGGTGATGTTGGGCAGGTCTGCGGGCTGGAAGTAGGTGAACGAGCTCGCGAGCCGGCCGAACTGGGTGTCCGGGTTGGTGACGGTGACGTCCACCACGCCGACGCCTGGCGCGCCGGGCACCGTCGCGAGAATCGCCGAGGGGCTGACGACGTTGACGGCGGTCGAGGTGATGGTGCCGAACAGCACCGTCGCGCCCGCCTGGAAGCCCGAGCCCTGAATGGTGACCTGCTGCCCGCCGGTGACAGCCGCGAAGCTGGGCGTCACCGCCGTGACGATGGGGGGCGGCACCGGCGCGAGGTAGGTGAAGGCGTTGTTCAAGAGCCCCGCCTGCCCGTCGGGGTTGGTGACGCGAATCGCGACAGGCCCGGCCGTGCCCGCCGGCGTCTGGCAGGTGATGGTGGTGCCGCCCATCGCCACGTTCACGTTGGCGCACGCGGTGGAGCCGACCTGCACCGTCGCGCCCTGCCGCAGGAAGGTGCCCGTGATGGTGATGAGCGTGCCGCCCGCCGTCGAGCCCGACGTCGGCTGCACCTGCGCCACCGTCGGCGGCGCCACGAAGGTGAAGCCGTTGTTGAGGGTGGTGCTCTGCCCGTCCGGGTTGACGATGGTGAGGTTGACGGGCCCGTCAGCGCCCGCGGGGGTCACCGCGTCGATCTCGGTGGCGTTCAGCACGGTCGCGACGGGTGACGACGAGGCGCCGAAGCCGACGCTCGCGCCCACCTGGAAGCCGTTGCCGGTGATGCGCACGGTGGTGCCGCCCGCGCCCGGGCCCGTGTTCGGCGTCAGCGTCGAGATGGACGGCGGAGGCACCACGTAGGTGACGCCGCCGGTCAGCGTCGCCGACTGGCCGTCGGGGTTCGTCACCGTGACGTCGGCCGGCCCGATGGGACCGGGGGGCGCGGTGCCGTCGACGCGGTTGGGGTTCACCTGCACCGCCCCCGCGACCGGCGAGAGACCGACGAAGGCGAGCGCCTGGTTCGCGAAGTTGCTGCCGTTCACCTGCATCGCCGTACCGCCGAGGACCGAGAGGCTCTGAGGCGCGACCGACGCCACCGCCGGCGGCGCGCCCAGCATCGCCGGGTCGACATAGCTGAAGCTCAGCGGCAACGAGCCCGAAGCGCCGTCGAGGTTGATGGCCGTGACGTCCACCACCTCGCCGTTCATGCCTCCGGGCGACACTGCGACGGCCGTGTCGAAGGCGAACGCCTGCGCGCGGGGCGCGGGCTTGTCGCCATAGAGGAACTGGATGCCGGGCAGGAAATAGGCGCCGGTGATGCGGGACATGGTGCCGCCCGGCGCCGGGCCGGTCGCGGGCCGAAGCTGCTGCACCGTCGGCGTGGTGATGACCTGCGCCAGGTCGATGAGGTCGCCGCGCTCCCCGGCCGGGTCATTGCCCACCTTCGCCGCGGCTACGAGCGGCATGCCGTTGAGCGAGCGCACCTCGACGTAGCCGTTCGACGCACCTGCGCCCAGCGAGGACAGCAGCAGCGCCGCCTGGAAGCTGCCGCGCGGAGGCACCGCGATGCGCAGCGGCGTGCCGCGCGTGCTGCCCGAATCGACGTAGAGCTGCACCTCGAGGTTGGCCGCCGCGACGCCCGTGTTCACCACCGCGAGGCTGGTGCGCCCGTCGGCGAAGGGGATGAGCAGCCGCACGCCGCCTCCGGGTCGGCCGTTCATCAGCCGCAGGTCACCGGTGGCCGTCGTCAGCACCAGCGCTGACGTCAACATTCGCGTCGTGGTGGTGACGTGCAGGCTCGACTGGGTCTGCGTCGGCACCGTGCGCGAGAGCAGCGTGCGCGCGAGGTCGGCCACCACCACGAAGCCGTTCGCCGGCACCATGACGTTCTGCGTGCCCAGCACCTGGCCCGTCGCCGAACGAAGCTCGAGGCTGGCGCTGCCGGCGATGGCCTCGGTGTTGACGAGCGAGAAGGTGCTCGTCTCGCTGGTGGTGTCCGGCAGGTAGGGGAGCACCTGGCTCGTCGCCGCGTCGCTGAACGGTCGGCCGCCGATGGCGCCTCCCAGCCGCACGTTCGAGTACACGCGCGCCGCGGCGATGAGGTTCGCGCCCATCGGCCCCGAGACGTCGAGCGAGGCCACCCCGCCCATGACGTTCATCGCGCCCAGCACGTCGTCCGACGAGTAGAGGCCGTTGGCCGCGACGTTGACCGCCGAGAGCCGGCCCAGCTGCATGCCCGCCGCGTCACGCGCGGTGATGTCGATGGCTGCCGCGGTGCTGCCGACGTTGCGGACGGTGAGCCAGGTGCGGAAGGCGCCGACGGACGAGGTGTACGGCACGATGACGCGGCTCGCCGCGCGCGCTGTCGTGGCGCCCTGGATGACGGAGGCGTCGTTCGACGCGCGGTCGGTCACCACCGTGAAGGCGGTCACGGGCCCGTCGCTCGTGACGACGAGCGACGTCGTCTTGTTGAGCTGCGCGGTCGCGCCCTCCACGAAGCGCAGCACGTCGGGCACCAGCGTGCGTCCGAAAGCGGGCACCTGCGCCGTGAGCGCGCGCGAGCCCTGCTGCACGCCGGCGCCGTCTACCGAGGCGACCGTCACCGTCACCGCCGCGCCCGAGAGGTTGATGACGCCGAGGTCGGTCTTGTACGCGGCGTCGTCGCGCGCCATCGGCACGTACACCGCCGGCTGCATCGACGAGGCCTGCGCCTGGCTGTCGGGGAAGTCGTAGCGGAAGCCGCGGGTCAGCGTCGCCGCCTGCATGTCCGGGTTGGTGACGATGACGTCGGCCGCGCCCGGGCTGCCCGACGGCGTCACCGCGTAGAGCTGGGTGTCGCTCACCACGCGTACGGCGGTCGCCATGCCGCCCGCGACCTGCACCGTGGTGCCCTGGCGGAAGCCGGTGCCGGTGATGAGCACGGTGGTGCCGCCGGCGACAGGCCCTGCGCCGGGTCGCGCGAGCGCGATGGTGGGCGCCGAGTTGTAGGTGAAGGCCATCGTCAGCGTGCCCGACTGCCCGTCGGGGTTCTGCACGCGCACGTCGACGACGCCCGCCGCCCGCGCCGGCGTCGTGCCGGTGATGACGGTGGGCGACTGCACCATCGCCGTCGTCGCCTCGGTGGCGCCGAAGAAGACCTTCGCGCCGGCGCTGAAGTTGCGGCCGGCGATGGTGAACATGGTGCCGCCGCCGGTGGGGCCCTCGGCCGGGAAGATGGTCTGCGGCTCGGGACGCGGCGTGTAGTTGAAGGCGTTCACCAGCACCGACGACTGCCCGTCGGGGTTGGTGACGGCCACGTCTACCAGGCCCGTGGGCCCGCCCGGCGTGGTGGCGGTGGCGATGCCGCCGTTCTGCACGTTCGACGCCGACGCGGAGAAGCCGCCGAAGAAGACGAGCATGCCCTGCTGGAAGAGCGAGCCGGTGAGGACCGTCTGCGTGCCGCCTGTGGAGTTGCCGCTCGACGGCGTCACCGAGGCGAGCGTGGGCCCGGGCCCCAGCGTCGATGGGTCGACGTACCGGAAAGCCTGGAGGAGCTGGGCCGACTGCCCATCGGGGTTGACGACGGTGAGGTCAGTCAGCCCGGACATGCCCGCGGGCGCCCGGCAGGACAGCCGGGTGTCGCTCATCACCACCACGTTGGTCGCGGCGTTCGCGCCGAAGAGCACCCGCGCACCCTGCGAGAAGTGGGTGCCCACCAGCAACGCGACAGTGCCGCCCGTCGTCGGGCCACGCGCTGGCGCGATGCTCGTCACCGTGGGCGAGTTGCCCAGCATGATGTTCGCGTAGGTGAGGCCGTTCATCAGCGTGCTGCGCTGGCCATCAGGGTTGGTGACGGTGACGTCCACCTGGCCGAGCGGGTTCGGCGGCACGGTGACGAAGAGGAGCGTCGAGTCGACGAAGGTGGTGGCCACCATCTGCGTTCCGATGGTGACGGCGGCGCCAGCGACGAAGCCCCGGCCCGACAGGAGCACCTTGAGCCCACCGCCCACCGGCACCGTGTTGGGCGTGATGGTGGCCAGCGTCGGCGGCGAGCGGGAGTACGTGAAGCCATTGGCGAGGCGGCCCGACTGGCCGTCGGGGTTGGTGATGGCGACGTCGACCGCGCCTGGGTCGTCGGGGCCGAAGGTGGCGTCCACCGAGCCGGTGCGCAGCATGACGTTCTTCGCGGGCCGCCCCCCGGCGAACACCAGCGCCCCCGCCGTGACGTTCTGCGCCGCGATGACGACTGCCGTCTCGTCGGCGCTGCCGCCCGTGTTGGGCGTGACCGAGGTGAGCGCAGGCGCCGGGCCCAGCGTCGACCCGTCCACGTAGACGTAGCCCTGGTTGAGCGTCACCACCTGGCCGTCAGGGTTCTGCACGCGCACGTCCACCGGGCCCGTCGTGTCACCGGGCGGCGTCACTGCCGTCAGGGTCGAGGCCGTGACGAAGGTGGTGGTGCTCGCGGCCTTCGTCCCGAAGTAGACGCGGGCTCCGTCGGCGAAGCCGTTACCGGTGAGGAGCACCGTGCTGCCGCCCGCGACGGGCCCGAGCGCGGGCGAGACCGCGGCGATGGACGGCGTCGGGCCGCGGCGCGAGGGGTCGAAGTACCAGAAGCCCAGCTGCAGCCGCCGGCTGTCTGCGTTCTGCGTGACGACCACCTCGACCGGACCGATCATCCCCGCTGGCGTGACGCACGAGATGGTCGCGCCGCCGACGACCTGCACGCCGGTCGCGGGCTGTCCCCCGAAGGTGACGGTGGCGCCCGTGGCGAAGCCCGAGCCGATGATGGTGACGCGGGTGCCTCCGGCGATGGGGCCGACCTCGGGCGTCACCCGTGAGAGGGCGAAGCTGGGCGGCGGCGCGTTGCCGTAGGCGAAGCCGTTGAGCAACGTGTCCGACTGGCCGTCGTCATTCTCCACCCGCACGTCCACCGCGCCGGACATGGCGCCGCGTGGCGTCGAGGCGGTGATGGAGCGGTCGTCGATGCGCCGGACGTTCTGCAGCGCGCGGCCTCCCACCGTGCCGGTGATGCGTTGCTGGAAGTTGCGGCCGTCGAGGACGACGTCGGTGCCGCCGTCGAGCGGACCGAAGGCGGGCGTGATGCGCGCGATGACGGGCCCGCCGACGTAGTAGTTGTACGCCCCGCGGGCGATGGCCGAGCGCCCGTCGGGGTTGGTGATGGCCACGTCGACGACGCCTGGTACGGACGGCGGAGACGCTACCGACACGGCGACCGGCGTGGTGTTCGAGGCGGTGGCCAGCTTCCCGCCGAAGAAGACGAGGGCCCCCGAGCGGAAGTTGCTGCCTCCGACGGTGACGAGCGTGCCGCCCGTCGTCGAGCCCGCGATGGGTGAGATGGCGCTGATGACGGGCCCCACACCCTCGGCGTCGGAGTAGGCGAAGGCGCCCGGCAGCACCGCGCTCTGGCCATCGGGGTTGGTGACCTCGACGTCGGAGGTGCCGACGGGGTTCGCCGGCAGCATGCCCGACAGAGAGGTCGCGTCGACCACCACCACGTCCGACGCGGGGGCGCGGCCGATGAGCAGAATCGCGCCCGACTGCAGGCCAGTGCCCGTCACCAGCGCCACCGTGCCGCCCGATGCGGGGCCGGTGTTGGGCGCGATGGCCGACAGCGTGGGCGCGGGCGCGGTCGTGCCGTCCTTCACGTAGTACTCGAAGCCGTCGCGGAACGTCGTCGTCTGGCCTTCCGCGCTCGACACCACGACGTTGACGCGACCGGCCGCGCCCGCGGGCGTCACGACGGTCACGGTCGTCGCGTCCACCACGCGCACGAAGGTGGCGGCGCTCGTTCCGAAGGTGACGGAGAGGCCGGGGCGGAAGTTGAGCCCGCGGATGACCGCGACCGTCCCTCCCTCGACGGGGCCGCGGCCGGGCAGCACCTGCCCGATGACGGGCACCTCGGTGCCGGCGGTCACCTTCGGGCTCTTGTCTCCGCACGCCGTGACGAGGGCGCACGAGACGGCGACGGCCACGAGGCCGAGACGGTTCAAGCTGGACATGTGGATCTCCCTGACCTGCGCTGCGACGACAGCCGGGAACCGCTTCCCGGACCGGGCGACAGAAGCCTAGGCTGGACCGAAGGCTGAGGAAGGTTCTTGCCCTGGTCCCGCGCCCGGAATGACGCACTGCGCACCGCGAGGGCCAATCAGAAGCAGATGGCCTGGCCGTACAGGTCGAGCCCCTGGCCGCGATCGCACTCGTAGCCCACCACGACGAGGCCGCCGTCCCGGGGGGCGATGGTGGGCGCGAACAGGCCGCTCACGCCCGACGGCGTCACGTCGAGCAGGCCGGCGTCGGGCGCGAACGAGCGGCCGACGAGCCGGGGCTGGGGCACTCCCTGCGACCAGAAGCTGACGGCTCCCTGAGCCAGCGACTGCACCGCCAGGTCGGCGATGGCGCCCGAGAACGTCGCGAGCGTCACGGGCGCGCTGGCGGCGCTGAGCGCGTTGGGCACGGCGCGGACGGTGGAGTTCATGTTGCCGACGCTGCTGACCCAGCTCGCCGCGACCTCGCCAGAGCCGCCGAAGGGGGCCAGGCGCAGCTTGTCGGCCTGCTCGCCGGTGGTGAAGAGCTCCCGGGGGCCCGCGCCCTGTGGGGCGAGCGTGGGCGAGAACGCGCGGAAGCGCACGCGGAACTCGCCGTTCTGCTGAGACACCCACCCGGCCACGAAGTCGTTGCTGCTGGGCCGCGGCGAGACGTCGCAGTCGAAGACGAGGTCCATGGTGCCGCCGCCCAGCGTCGTCACCATCGCGGTGCGGTTGCCGGCGCCGTCGAAGACGGTGCCCTTGAAGACGAGCGAGGGGCTCTCGATCCACCCCACCAGCACCGTCTCGGGCGAGCCGAGCGTCGCCAGGCGGGGCTCCTTGTAGACGCGGGTGGTGACGGGGGTGGCGTACTGGGTCCACGCGCGGGTGCCGGTGGTGGTGATGCGGCTCAGCGCGACCCGCTGGCCGGCGTCGGGCAGATCCTCGATCCACGTGGCGACGAAGTCCTGGCCGAGGCGGGCGATGTTGGGCCGCGCGGCGCGGGCGAGCTCCTGCGCTGACAGCTCGACCTCGAGGCCGGTGGGCTGGAGGGTGTCGTCGAAGAGTCGGAAGAAGACGCGGTCGACCGCGCTGCGCTCGTCCACGAAGACGCCGCCGAGCCCGCCGGGGAAGCTCGTGAGCGAGAGGTGCGAACTGAGCGCGTTGGCCGAGAGCACCAGCGGCGTCTCCTTCGACCAGTCGGTGCGGCCGTCGCAGTCGTTGTCGAGCGCGTCACAGACGTACTCCACGCGGTTGTAGAGCTGCCCGTACGAGGCCGCCGTGCAGACCGCCTCGCCGTTCCCGTTGATGCAGGCGCGGCCCGGGTTGTTGAGGCAGACGCCCGTCGACAGCTCGCACTGCCCGGTGCGCACGAGGCCGCCGTCGGCGAGGCGATCGACGACCGAGTCGCAGTCGTTGTCCAGCCCGTCGCAGCGCGTCTCGGTCAGCTCGTAGTTGGGGCCGTAGGACTCGGGGGTGCACGCCGCCTGCAGCCCGCCGTCGACGCACGACACCGCCGAGCCGGCGCACACGCCCTGCGAGCGCGGGCAGGCGGTCGCGCCGCGAATGAGGCCGCCGTCGGGGTACCGATCGACGGACCCGTTACAGTCGTTGTCGCGGCCATCGCAGCTCGCCTCGGCGCTCTCGTAGTTCGGCGCCATGCACACGCCGGGCGCGCCCATGGAGCAGACGCGCGCGGCGCCGGCGCAGACGCCCACCTGCGGGCACTGGCCGCCCGTCACGCCCTCGTCGGTGTTGCCGTCGCAGTCGTTGTCACGGCCGTCGCAGGTCGCCTCGGTGGCCTCGAAGAACGACCCGTACTCGCGCGCGCCGCAGGTCGCCACGTAGCCGCCGTCCACGCACGCCTTCACGCCCGTCGCGCACACGCCCTGGCTCAGCTCGCAGGGACGGGTGGCCACGCCGTCGTCCACCCGGCCGTTGCAGTCGTTGTCGAGCCCGTCGCACGCCTCGTTCATCGGGCCCACCGCGCCCTCGCAGCCGCCCCACTGCCCATCGACGCAGCGCTGGGTGCCGGCGCGGCAGACGCCGCCGTCGACGCCGCAGGGGCGGGTCTGCCCCTCCATGCACGCGCCGCCCATGGGCACCTTGCAGACGCCGCCAGT
Source organism: Myxococcaceae bacterium (assembly GCA_016793095.1). Lineage (GTDB taxonomy): Bacteria > Myxococcota > Myxococcia > Myxococcales > Myxococcaceae > Xiheimicrobium. The sequence goes on from JAEUJQ010000058.1 coordinate 164,083, forward strand.
GCACGCGTAGCCGCTGACGCAGCCGAGCCCCGCGTCCACGTCGCACCGCTTCTCGCCCAGCTCGCCCAGCGTCGGCACCGTGCAGGCAGCGGCGCACGCGAGCAGCCCCGCGACGGCGCGCCTCATGGCGACACCTCCGTCACCTTCGGCGGCGGCGGCGCGTCGGCGGGCGTGACGGCCCACGCGATGCCGCTGATGAGCGCGCCGAGGCCCATGGCGCCGGCGACCCCGAAGAGCACGTTCGCGACGGTGGCGTTGTTCTGCGCGTCGCGCAGGTGCTGATTGGCCACCATCTGGAACGGCTCGTTGCGGGCGCTGGTGACGTTCTCCTGGCTGACGATGCCGAAGTAGGCGCCGACGCCGCCCGCCACGGCCCCCGCGCCGAGGAAGACGAAGGGCCACACCGGGGTCGGCTTCGAGCCCACCACCACCGGCTGCGTCACCTGCACCGGGTCGCTCACCTTCGTCGGGTCCGGCGTCACCGTCGTCACCACCGGGGCGTCCCGCTGGGCGGCCACCTTCGCCTCGAGCTGCGCGCGCTCGGCCTTCAGGCGCTCGAGCTCCTTCGCCATCGCGTCGGCCTCCTGGCGGCGGCGCTGCTCCTCGGCGAGTGACTCCTTCGCCTTCGCGGCCTGGGCCTCGGCCTCGGCCTTCTTCCGCTCGGTCTCGAGGCGGGCGATGTCCTTCGCGCGCTGCTCGAGCTCGGCGCGCTGTCGCTCGAGCTCCGCCTTCGCCTTCGCCTCGGCCTCCGCCTTCGCCCGCGCCTCTTCTTCCTTCTTGCGCTTCTCCTCGGCCTGCTTCGCGAGCAGCGGCGCGAGCTCCTTCTGCGCGGCCACGCGGGTGTCCTCGAAGTCCTTCGACACCTTGGGAGACACCTTGATGGGGATGGTGGCGTCGGGCTTGAGCAGCAGCGCTTCCTTGAACGCGGCGCGGGCGTCCTCAGGCTTGTTGAGGTCCGAGAGCATGATGCCCTCGTAGAGGGCGGCGGAGGCCTGCTGGTCGGGCGTCACCGCCTGCTTCTTCGCGTTGCGGACCTGCTCGAGGGCACGCTCGTACTCGAGGCTCTCGTACAGCCGGACGGCGGCGTTGAGGAAGCGCTGGAAGTCCTCCTCGGAAGCGAGCGCGGGAGCAGCGGCGAGCAGGACAGCGACGGCGAGGTGCCTCATGCGGGCGCGACTGTAACCCGAAGCCGTCGTCGCAGGCGTCCTGGGAGCTCACTGGCTCGCGGGCTTCGGCAGAACGGAGAGCCGTTGTCTCAGGCGCCCTGGGCGCTCACACGCTCGCCGGGAAGAACGGAGCCATCGTCGCCGGCGTCTCCTGCCCTCACAGGTGCGCGGGGTTCGGTCGAACGAACCCATCGTCGCAGGCGTCTCCGGCCCTCACAGGTGCGCGGGCTTCGGTCGAACGAACCCATCGTCGCAGGCGTCTCAAGCCCTCACAGGTGCGCGGGCTTCGGTCGAACGAACCCATCGTCGCAGGCGTCTCCGTCGCTGACTCCGGAAGCTTCGGCGAACCGAGCCTGCGTGCGCTCACTCACAGGCGCCCGAGCTTCGGCACGTGTAGCCATCGTCGCAGCCGGTCACCGGGCACCCCTCGCGCCCCGGCGACCCATCGGGCGGTGGCAGCGCGAAGCGCACCTCGCGCCGCTCACGCTCGACGCACACCTCCCGCTCGACGTCCCCGAGCCCACGCAGACTGACGCGCACCGGCAGGCAGCCGCTCGGCAAGGCCAGCTGCACCTCACCGCGCTCCACTCGCTGTGACAGGGGCACGCCGGCCACCTCGAACACCGCGCCCTCCCTGCGCTGACGTGACGGGACGGACACCTCGAACTCCACCGGTACGCCGGCCGCGGCCCCCACGCTGCCGAGCTCGGCCACCATCGCGCCACCCACCGACACCCGCTGCCGCTCCGCGCGCAGCGGCGAGGCGAGCACCACCAGCGTCACCTCGCCCTGGGGCACCGAAGTCAGCTCGAACCGACCATCGGCGCCGGGCCGGCTGTGGCGCGTTGGCGCTTCTTCGACGAACACGAGGGAGTCGGCCGTCGGCTCCTTCACCACGCCACGGATGACGCCGAACCGCAGCGGCGTGTTGTCGAGCCCGCCGCAGGCCGCCACGTGGAGCGCGAGGACGGTGAGGGAGAGCGCGCGCATCAGAAGCGGTACCCCATGGCCGCCCAGCCGCTCAAGAAGCCCATCGCCCGCGGCGCGCCGTCGACGGTCAGCAGGGACAGCATCGGCTCGAGGTTCAACGAGAGCTCCCAGTGTCGGCTCAGGTGCACAGCGCCGCCCAGCCACGCCCCGGGCATCATCGAGAACGCCGCCTGCCGTCCCGAGTAGCCCTCCAGAGAGAAGGACCGCTGCACCCACAGACCGGCCACACGCGCGCCCGCCCACGCCGACCCCGCGCGCCAACGCCACTGCCAGCCCACCGAGACTCCGCCCTGTGCCGCCACCCAGGTGAAGGGAATCGGCGCCCCTCCCAGAGACAGGGTGGCGCCGCCTCCGAAGCCGCTGCCGTCGAGCTGGGCGGCAAGCCCGGTGCCGAACAGGCGCTCGAACCGCAGCGACGCCCCCACCGTCGGCCCGCCCGGGAGCACCTCGGCGCGGCTCTTCTCGTCGATGAAGACGAAGCCGCCGGCGAGCACGGAGACGGCCGTGTCGGGCTCCTGGCGCGCGACCAGCTCGTCGAGATCGAGGCGCTGCCCGACCTCGAGCGACAGCTCCTCGCGGACCAGCAGATCAGCGCCCTTCGTCAGCTCCACCAGGTGACGTCCCGGCGTCACGGCGGCCCCTCCGGGCAGCGAGGCGCGCTCCTCGCCGTCGATCTTCAGCGCGAAGCCATCGAGGCGCTGCGCGTACGAGAAGAGCTCAGGCCGGCCTTCGCGGCGCAGCGCGCCAGCCAGGACGATGGGGTCGGCGCCCACCTCGAGCACCTCGGCCGAGGGCCGCTGCCGCCCGTTCGAGAAGGCCCACGTCTTGCGCCGGGCATGGTCGTGAGCCTCGGTGGCCGTCACGGCGCCGTCGCCGTTGCGGTCGCCCAGACCCGACAGCGCCTCGACGAGGAAGTGCGTGTAGACGTCGTTCTGCAGGCCCTCGTCCTCACGCGCCGGCTCGCCGAAGTCTGCGGCCGAGAGGGTGATGGCCGCGCGAGACGCCTCTTCGAGTGGACGCACCGGGCCCTTGAGCGAGGCGAGCTCCTTCGACACCTCGTCCGACAGCAGCGACTTCCCGCCGCCGGAGTGACAGGTGGCGAGCACCAGCACGCGCCGCTTCGAGGGCAGCGCCGCGAACGCCCGCTGCAGCTCGCTCACCGCGAGGGCCGTCTGCGAGGGGGCGGTGAAGTCGGCGTCGGCGGTGACGAGGTAGCGCTCGAGCTCGCCGCGGCCGTCGCGAGCCAGTGTGCCGTGGGCCGAGACGTACAGCACGACGATGTCGTCTGCGCGGGTCGCCTCGGCGCCCAGCGCGCGCACGGCCTCGAGCAGCGCCGACCTCGTCGTCTGGGCAGGTTGGGTCAGCGTCGTGACGCGGTCGTAGCGCCCGCCCTGCGGGTCCCGCAGCACGCGCGCGAGATCCTCGACGTCCTTGTTGGCGAAGCGCAGCGCCCGCCAGCGGTCGTCCTTCGCCTCGGCGACGGCCACGAGCAGGGCGAACCGCCGGCCCGCGAAGGCCCCGTCGGCCTGCCCCTGCCGCAGCTGCACCACCACGGCGCCCTTCTCGAGCGGCGCGTGCGCGCAGGCGAGCGCGAGGCAGGCGATGAGAATGAAGCGGCTCACGGCTCGACGACGACCTCGACGCGCCCCACGGCCAGGGGCGAGGAGTCAGAGGCTATCGCCTTCAGCGCCTCGGCGACATCGAAGGGGCTCGCGTGGGCCACCACCCACACCGACACCGCGCCCTGCTCGTCCTCGAGGTTGACGCCGAAGAGGCCCGACTCCTGCTCGAGCTGGTTGGCGCCGGCGCGCACGCGCACCTGGGCGAGCTCCTCGGGCGCCTCGCGGCGCCGTTGCAGGAAGACGCGCGCGGGCCCGTCGACGGGCGACGTGACACGGAAGGCCAGCGTCGAGCCGCGGGGCACCCGCCCGTTCGGCGGCACCTGCTCGAAGTCGCCCGACGGGAGCTGGCGCGCGGCGATGACGCTCATCAGCACACGACCGCTGCCCTTGACGCCGTCGTCGGTGGGCACCCGCAGCATGCTGCGCACCGAGAGACTCGCGCCCACCAGCACGAGGAGGCCGGCGGCCAGCGCGATGAGGGCAGCGAGGCTCCGGCGTTCTCTGCCGAGGCGTGCGCGCAGCCGCCGCCAGCCCATCTCATCGAGCGGCGCCTCCCGCGGGGACAAGGCGAGCAGCAGTCGGTCGACCTCACCGTCGAGCTCAGGGCGTGCGGCGATCCAGCCGTCGCACACCTCGCACCCCTCCTTCAGGTGCTCGAGCATGGGGCCGGACGAGGCCGGGTCCTTCCACAGGCGCTGCCAGGTGGCGTCGTCGAGGTGCATGGCGGTTCAGACCTTCGCGGCGAGGACCCGCAGGGCGAGCTCGCGCTTCACGCGGGCACGGAAGCGCTCGAGGCGCATGGTGATGGCGCTCTTCCCGACGCCCAGCTTCTCGGCGATCTCCCGGGCTGACAGCTGCCCCTCGACGTAGAAGAGGTGCACCGTCTCCTTCTCGGGGCCGTCGGGCAGGCGGGCGATGAGGTCGCGCACGATGGCGAGGTCGACCTCGAGCGCGAGGGAGTCTGGGAAGGGCGTCACCGCGTCGCGCGACTCCTCCTTCAGGTCCGACCTGGTCCGCTCCTCAGCAGCTCGCCGGGCGAGCGCCGTCTTCGCGCGGTTGCGGGCGATGGTGTACAGCCACGCCTCGAAGGACGCGGGTGACACCAGGGAGCCGAGGGACTTGAAGGCGCGCGCGAAGGTGTCCTGCACGATGTCCTCCCGCTCGTCGAAGTCCAGGGACGCGAACGCCTCGAGCAGACGCACCACCCCCGGCCGATAGCGCTGGTAGAGCGCCCGGAACGCCGACTCCTCGCCCCGCCGGGCGGCCTCGATCTGCCCACCAGGGTCTTTCATGCCCTCGGTCACCGGAAGACCTGCCTCGTCCGCTTGTGGCCACAGCAGGCCCGGCTCGTGGCCAGCCGGCTCGACCCGGAGTCGAAGGCTCTGGCCGACTTGTCGCGCGGGAGCGCCCACATGACCCGACTCCTTCCTCTGTGCCTCGTCATCTTCTGGAGTGGCTGCACTTGCAACAACGTCATCGTCGACCCCGGTGACGGCGGCTCAGCGGGCGGAACGACGTCACAGGGCGGCGGAACGTCGCAGGGCGGCGGGACCGGCACGGGCGGCGGGGCTGGAGCGAGCGGCGGCGCGGGTGGAGGATCAGCCGTCGCGTGCGGCGCCCTGGGTGAGCCCTGCTGTGCCGGCAACACCTGCACCGCGACGCAGGCGACGTGCCGCAACAACGTCTGCGCGTCGTGCGGCGGTGCAGGGCAGCCCTGTTGCCCCGGGCGGGCGTGCGGGGCGAACCTCGTCTGCAACGTGCAGCAGGGCTCGGTGTGCGCGCCCTGCGGCGGACCGGGCGAGGCGTGCTGCGCCGGCAACGCGTGCGCGGGAGGCGGCTGCTGCGTCGCGAACCTCTGCGTCGCCGGCAACGCGACGTGCCCCGCGGTGGGCGGCACGTGCACCAACGGCAGCTGCGGGCAGTGCGGCGGCGCGGGTCAGACCTGCTGCCCGAACAACGTGTGCACCGCCCCCAACGTGGTGTGCACGGCGGGCGGGACGAACTGCGCTGCGTGCGGCGGCGCCGGGCAGCCGTGCTGCGCGCAGCAGTCGTGCACCGCCTCGGGCACCGTGTGCAGCCAGGGCTCGTGCACGCCGTGTGGCGGGCTGGGGCAGGCCTGCTGCGCGGGAGACGCGTGTGGCGCGACCGCGGTGTGCCGGGGTGGGCAGTGCGCGGCGTGCGGCGGGCCGGGGCAGCCGTGCTGTCCGGGCGCGGCCTGCGCGTCGGGGTGCTGTGACGTCGGCGGCTCCAACCTGTGCATCGCGGCGGGCCAGCAGTGCGCGCGGGGAGATCTCTGCTCGGGCACCCAGTGCGCCGGCTGTGGCGGCCTCGGGCAGCCGTGCTGCGGTGGCGCCACCTGCAACCGCATGTCGCTGGCGTGCACCATGGGCAGCTGCGCCCCGTGTGGTGGGCCGCTCCAGCCCGCGTGCCAGGGCACCACCTGCCTCGGAGGGGCCTGCCTCGAAGCCGGCGCCTGTGTGCCGGCGGGCCAGGTTGGCGCGAACGGCCAGCTGTGTCTGTCGGGCGCCTTCGTGCCGTGCGGCGGGGCGGGCCAGCCCTGCTGCGCCAACTCGACCTGCGCCGGCGGCGCCTGCTGTGCGGGCACGACCTGCGTCGCGTCGGCGGCGGCCTGCGGCCCGCAGCTGGGCACCTGCACCGGCGGCGCGTGCAGCTCGTGCGGCGGCGCGGGCCAGCAGTGCTGCCAGGGCGGCGGGAACCAGGCCGACTTCTGCACCGCGTCGGGGCTCGCGTGCAGTGACAACGACGTGTGCGCCACCTGCGGCGGGCCGGGCCAGCCGTGCTGTCCGGGAAACCTCTGCGCGGGCGGCGGCTGCTGCGACAACAACACGCGCAGCTGCGTGGCGATGGGTGGCACCTGCAGCGCAGCCACCGGCATGTGCGCGAACGGGGGCTGTCAGGGCGGCGGCTGCGGTCGCCTCGGCCAGCCTGCCTGCAACGGCGACGTCGCGTGCACCGCGCCCTTCACCGTCGAGGCCGGCGGCCAGTGCGTGGCGTGCGGCGGCGTGGGGCAGCGGTGCTGCGAGGCGCGCGGGGGCAACCAGTGCGGGGCGGGCGCGGCCTGCGGCAACAACAACCAGTGCGACGCCTGTGGCGCCATGGGCCAGCTCTGCTGCCTCGGCCGCTTCTGCACTGCGGGCGCCTGCACCACCGGCACCGGCCGCTGCCAGTGAGCTGACGGATTCCGCCAGCTTCCGCGCCTCGCCAACGTTCTGCGTCCGGCCCGGATAGGAAGGGCCGTGATGAGCGGAACGAACGACCCGGCGCGGCTGCTCGCGCACGCGGGCTGGGTGCGGGTGCTGGCGACGCGGCTCGCCCGGGGTGAGGACCGGGACGACGCGGTGCAGGACGTGTGGCTGGCGGCGTTGCGCTCGCCGCCGGACGAGTCCCGGCCTGCCCGCCCGTGGCTCGCGCAGGTGCTGGCGAACGCCGCGCGCCGGCGGTTCCGCGACGAGGCGACGCGCCAGCGCCACGAGCAGGCGGGGACAGGAGACGAGGCCCCGGCGACCCCCGAGGCGCTGGTGGCGCGGGCCGAGCTGCACACGCTGGTGGTGAACGAGGTGCTCGCGCTCGACGAGCCGTTCCGCCAGACCGTGCTCTTGCGCTTCTTCGAGGGCGACAGCAGCGAGGACATCGCGCGGCGGGCCGGGGTACCCGCGGGCACCGTGCGCTGGCGCCTCAAGGAGGGCCTCGACCGCGTGCGCGCCTCGCTCGACGCCAGGTACGGAGCCCGCTCGAGCTGGCTCGGCGCCCTGTCGCCGCTCCTCCTTCCGCCGGCTGGTCCCTGGCTCACCACGGGAGTCGTCCTCATGGAGCAGAAGGCGCGGGTCGCCGTCGTCGTCGCCGCGGTCGCGCTGGTGGCCGTCATCGCCGGGTGGGCCTCGGCATCGACGCCATCACCCGAAGGTGGAGCCGCTGCCGACTCCACCGCCGACGGGCACGCGCACGTGCGTGGCCCCGGACCCGGCCCCATGGGTGCCCGGGTGCCGGTCGCGACGGCTCCGAGCCCGTCGTCACCGGCCAACGAGGTGAGGCCGGCCGGGCTCCTGCCACCCGCCTCGGCGGCGCCGACGAGCGCGCCGACCACCGTCGCCGCACCGGCTGGCGTGCCCCCCGGCGTGTCTGGCGCAGTGGCGTCCACCGCGACTGACGCCGGCGTGCGGTTCGCCATCGACCGCGAGGGCATTCGCGCCGCCATGCGCTCGGCGCTCCCCGAGGTGAAGGACTGCTACGAGGCGTGGCTCGCGATGAACCCGTCGCTGGGCGGCCGGCTGGTCGTCACGCTCACCATCGACACCGAGGACGGCGTCGAGGGCCGGATCTCGCGCCTCGCGCCACTCGACGCGGGGCTGGGACACGTGCCCTTCGAGGGGTGTGTCCTGTCGTCGCTGTCCGACCTGCGCTTCGAGCCGCCGCTCGCGGGCCCGGTGAACGTCAGCTACCCGTTCCTGTTCTCGGCCGGCGACGCTGGAGCGCCGTGACGCCGCGTCGCAGTTGAGTTCTCACGCCGGCTGCTCCACGGTGCGCGTCGATGAGCGCCGCTCCCCAGCGCTGGCTGTTCTCGGCCCCGATGGACGGCGCCCTCTTCGCCGGCAGCGCGCTCGTCTCGGTGCTGGTGGTGTTGGTGGGCCGAGCGCTCGGCGTCTTCGGCGACGCGCCGCTGTGGGCATGGCTCGTCTTCGTGCTGGGCGTCGACGTCGCGCACGTGTGGGCGACGCTGTACCGCGTCTACTTCGACCCGGCCGAGGTGCAGCGCCGGCCCCTGCTCGCGGCGGGGGCCCCCCTCGTCGCCTTCGGGCTCTCGGTGGCGGCGCACGCGGTCTCGCCGGCCTTCTTCTGGCGCTGTCTCGCCTACGTCGCGGTGTGGCACTTCGTGCGCCAGCAGACCGGGTGGATGGCGCTGTACGGGCGCCGCGCGCGGGACGACGAGCGCACCCTCCGCTTCGACGAGGTGGTGATGTGGGCCACCACGCTGGGGCCGGTCGTCTGGTGGCACGCGCACCTGCCGCGGCCGTTCTGGTGGTTCAAGGAGCACGACTTCATCGGCGGCCTGCCCTCGTGGGCGGGAAAGACGGCGCTGGTGGTGCACTTCGCCCTCATCGCCTGGTGGCTGTTGCTGCAGGTGCTGCGCTGGCGCCGCGGCGTGCCCTTCCCCGTCGGCAAGCTGCTGCTCCTCGCGGCCACCTGGGTGACGTGGTTCGGCGGCATCGTGCTCGCCGATGACGACTTCGCCTTCACGGTGATGAACGTCACCCTGCACGGCCTGCCCTACCTCGCCTTCCTCTTCCGCTACGCGAAGGGCCGTGAGGCCGAGGCGGGCTACGGCCGCCTGGGCGTGCTGGTGCGCGCCGGGGTGCCCGCGTTCTTCGGGGTGCTGCTCGCGCTCGCCTTCGCCGAGGAGTTCCTCTGGGACACGCTGGTCTGGCACGAGCGGCCCCTGGTGTTCGGCGCGCTCGGCCTCGACCTGTCCGAGGGCCTGCTGACGCTCGTGGTGCCGCTGCTCTCGCTGCCGCAGACGACGCACTACGTGCTCGACGGCTTCGTGTGGAAGTCACGCACCAACCCGGGCCTCGGCGCTCGCCTCGGGTGGAGCTGAGCTACTCCACGCGCTCGAGCTGCGGCGCCGAGGTCACCAGCACCTCCTTGCGCACCTTGAAGCCGAGCCGGCCGCCCTCGTCGGCGCCGAACGGCAGCACGTCGCCGCGCAGGCCGACGTCGAGCCAGGTGGCGCCTTCGCGAAAGCCCAGGTGGCGATAGACGAGCGGCACCTCGACGCGCGCCCAGCGCCGGCCGGCGGCGTCGGCCGAGATGTCAGGCGCCATCACCACGCCCTCGGCGAACCGGCGCGCCCCGAGCCAGAGCTCCCAGCGCAGCGACAGCACGCGCCGCACCTCGACCGGCAACTGCACCTCGAAGAAGAGATCGCCCTGCTCCTCCCGTGGAAAGGCGAGCGTCAGGTTCGCGACCTCGAGCGCGGCGGACGTGTCGGGCGGCGGGGCGCGGCGGCACCCGGCAACAGCGAGCAGGCCGAGGAGCGCCCACCGCACCTCACCCACCCAGCAGCGGCGTCAGCGCGTCGACGGTGGTGGGCCAGCCGTTGCGGCGCGCCAGCACCTCGAGCGTCTTCGCCATCTCGGCGGCGGTCTGGAACCTGAGCGTGCGGTCGGCGAGGGTGGCCCGACGAATGATGGCGGCCGCCATGTCGGGGGCTTCCCGGTTGTGGAAGTGCACCGAGGGCACGCGGCAGTCGCGCACCCGGTGCATCATCTCCATCTCGCTGTTGCCGGCGAAGAGGCGCTGCCCGGTGAAGAGCTCCCAGAGGATGGTGCCCGCCGCGAAGATGTCGGCGCGGTGGTCGACGGCCTGCCCCAGCACCGCCTCCGGGCTCATGTACGAGATGGTGCCGCGCAGAGCGCCCTGCTCGCCGCGCATCACGCCTTCCACCTCGGCCACGCCGAAGTCGGTCAACTTCACGTCGCCAGCGACGCTCAGCAGGACGTTCGCCGGGTTCACGTCGCGGTGGACGATGGTGGCGCCGCCTTCGCCCACCTTCGCGCGGTGGATGTAGTCGAGCGCCTTCATCAGGCAGATGCCGATGTAGGTGGACGCCGACAGCGGCATGAGCTGCCCGGCCTGCTTGAAGGCGTCGAACATGTACTGGAGCGTGCGGCCGGCGACGAGCTCCTGCACCATGAGGTAGTCGCTGCCCGCCTTGAAGCAGCGGTAGGTGCGCACGATGTTCGGGTGCCGCAGGCGCACCGTCAGCTTCGCCTCGTCGACGAACTGCTTCACCCACGCCGCGTCGTTCCGGTAGCTCGGCAAGAGCCGCTTGATGACGATGTCGTCAGGCTCGCCGGGGCTGCGCTGCGTCGTCGGGCGGGGCTTCGCCTGGTAGACCTCGGCCATCCCGCCGACCGCGAGACGACCCACGAGTTGGTAACCGCCGAGCTCGGTCTCCTGCGCCACGTCGCCCCTCACAGTAGTCGAGGCGCGTGGTGGAGCAAGGCTGGCAGTGGATCAGGGCGGACAGGCGGGCGCCAGCGGCGGCAGCGCGCGCCACCACGTCGAGCCCCGCGCCCCGGTGAGCGGCTCCACGGGCTCGCCCAGCCTCGGCGTCACCACCGACGCGCCGCTCTTCGCGGCCTCGGTCACCAGCGTCTCGGGCGGCTCGTTCCACGCGTGCAGGCCGAGCTCGAAGGTCGACCAGTGCACCGGCAGCAGGTGCGCAGCGCCCAACCACGCGTGCGCCTCGAGCGCGCCCTTCGGCCCCAGGTGAATCGAGCCCCACGCCGGGTGCCACATGCCGATCTCCAGCATCGAGAGATCGATCGGCCCGTAGCGCTGCCGCACCTGCTTGAACTGCTCGGTGAGGCCGGTGTCGCCCGAGTAGAAGACGCGGTGCTTCGGGCCCACCAGCGTCCACGAGCTCCACAGGGTGCGGTTGTTCGCGAAGCCGCGCCGCCCGGAGAAGTGCCGCGCCGGCGTCGAGACGATGAGCAACCCGTTCGGCAGCCGGTGCTCCTGCCACCACTCGAGCTCGACGATCTGCGCCGCCGGTACGCCCCAGGCCTCGAGGTGCGCGCCGTTGCCAAGGCCCACGTGAATCGGCACGCCCTTCGCCGCGAGCGCCTTCACGCTGCGCATGTCGAGGTGGTCGTAGTGGTCGTGCGAGATGACGACGGCGTCGACCTTCGGGAGCGCGTCGAGCGGCAGCGGCACGGGGTGGAACCGCTTCGGCCCGACGAGGGTGGACGGCGAGGCGCGCTCGCTGAACATCGGGTCCGTCAGCACCACGAAGCCGTCGAGCTCGACGAGGGTGCTGGAGTGCCCGAGCCAGGTGACGCGCAGGCCGCTCTGCGCCGGGGACGCGAGCCGAGAAGCGGTGTCAGGGACCACCGGCAGCGGACAGCTGGGTACGCGCATCACGTCGGTGGAGAACCACTCGAGCATCGTGCCGTAGCCACCCTCTTGCATGACGGTCGTGGGCTCGGCGTTGACGAAGCCGTCTCCCTGCCAGTGCGACGACGCCTTCATGCGGGCGAGGCGCTGGCCGTCGGCGAGGCCTCCGAACGCGGCGCACCCCTGTGTGGTGACGATGACGAGGAGGCCCAGCAGCGCGAGCAGCCCGAGCGGCACGGCGAGCCACCTTCGGCGCCGCCTCGTCACCGCAAGACCTCCGACGCGAGCGTCGTGAACAGCGCCTCGTAGCGAACGGCCGACGCGTGCCACGAGAAGTCCCGGCGCATGCCCCGGCGCTGCACCTCGACGAACGCGGGCGAGGTGAAGAGCTCGAGCGCCCGGCGGAGCGCGCCCTGCACGGCGTCCACCGTGGCGCCGCGGAACGAGAGGCCTGTGCCTTCGCCGCCGCGGACGTCGGCCACCGTGTCGGCCAGCCCACCGACGGCGTGGACGATGGGCACGCAGCCGTAGCGTTGCGAGTACATCTGGTTGAGGCCGCACGGCTCGAAGCGGGACGGCATGAGGAAGAAGTCGCAGCCCGCCTCGATGAGGTGCGCGAGCCCATTGTCGTAGCCGACGTGCACCGAGGCGCGCATGGGGTAGCGGGCCTCGAGCAGCTTCCAGCCCCGCTCGAGCACCGCGCTGCCGGTGCCCAGCACCACGACCGAGGCGCCGTGCTCGAGGAAGACGGGCAGCGCGGCGTGCAGCAGGTCGGCGCCCTTCTGCTCCACCATGCGGCCGATGACGCCGAAGAGAGGCATGCCCTTCGCGGGAGGCGGCAGCCGCAGTCGCTCGAGCAGCGCAGCTCTGCAGACCGCGCGTCCCGAGAGGTCGACGTCGGAGAAGCGGGCCGGCAGGTACACGTCGGTGGCCGGGTTCCACTCGTCGGTGTCGATGCCGTTGACGATGCCGGTGACGCCGCCCTGCTTCGCGCGCAAGACGCCGTCGAGGCCCATGCCGCCCTCGGCGGAGCAGATCTCCTCGGCGTACGTCGGAGACACCGTCGTCACCGCGTCTGCGAACACGATGCCGGCCTTCAGCATCGACAGGTGGTCCCAGTACTCCACGCCTCCCGGCACGTAGTCGCTCCAGGGAAGGCCCAGCTCGGGCAGCACGCTCTTCTGGAAGCCGCCCTGGTAGGCGAGGTTGTGAATGGTGAGCACGCTCCTGGTGTTCGGGAAGGCGCGCGCGTAGCCGCGGCGCAGCGCCAGCGGCCCCAGGCCCGTCTGCCAGTCGTGACAATGGAGGATGTCGGGCGCGAACCTGGCGGCCTGCGCGTCGGTGAGCGCTCCCAGGGTGAGCACGGCGAAGCGGCGCGCGTTGTCCGGGTAGTCACGGGTCTGCTCGCCGTAGAGGGCCGGACGGTCGAAGAAGACCGGCACGTCGAGGAAGACGACGGTGACGCCCTTCCTGGGGCTCGTCTCCCAGGTGTGCACCTCGACGCGGCCGAAGGGGAACTCGAGCGTGAAGGCCCGCCCCGGCGTCAGGCCGTCACGCGGAACGGCCTGGTAGAGCGGCGTGACGACGCGCACCTCGTGGCCACGCGCGGCGAGGGCCTGTGGCAGGGCACCGGCGACGTCGGCGAGGCCGCCCGTCTTCGAGTACGGCTGGACCTCGCTGGCTGGAAAGAGAACGCGCACGGGAGGATACGGTTCATCGCTTCGCTGGACGCGCGAGTTGGCCGATGAGCTGGCTCTTCACGTCGCCAAGGAAGCCTCGAAGTCCAACGTCCGAGTGTGCTGTGGTTCGACCAGCGACCGAGTCCAGCCGTGCCGCAGAGACTTGTGACCAGTCGTCGTCATTCCAGTCGGGAAGGCCCAGCAGGTCACGAACCACCTTGCAGTCACGCCCGGCCGAATTCGTCGTGGCGCTCAGTCGGAGCGGTTCGTCAACGGGAGAAAAGCCAAGGCGCGCGGTCACCTCCGCAACAACCTGCTCCGGGAGCTCTGCCAGGACGATCTGCCAGACCTCAACCTCCGGGTCGGGAAGCATGGCCACGAGTCGGAACGCCCAGCCGATCTCCAGGACCCTCTCCAGGTCTTCGCGGTTCGCCTCGTTCCCCTCGACGTCACGGGCAAAGAAGACGACGTCGTCTGTGGAGAAGCCTTCGGCGACGCGCTGGAGGAGGACGTTGTGGAAGTGGGCAGCGAAGGGGCCGCGGCCGATATCAGGCTTCTTCCTGAGCCCCGAAAGCTGCGCCCGTCGTGGCAGTTGTTCCCAGTTGCCCACCAGCGTCGTGAAGTCTGTGCGTTCGTGATCGCGCAGCCACTCGACCTGGTCCATGACCCAGGTCACCGTGAGCGCCCGGCACGCGTTCCAATGTTGCGCGTCCTCGCACCAGACACCAAGCCGCATCCGATCAGTCCTCACCGACCCAGTCTTCGCCGACGCTCATCCAGTACGAGCCCGTGTCGAGGTAGCGCTTGTACCTCTCCCACTCGGGGTGTTGGTCCAGCCGCTTGCACACGGTGTCGCCCGTCTTCTTGCTCCGCCCGAGGACGCGGACCTCGTGTGCTTCGAAGTGCTCGACGAGATACGGCGAGTGCGAGGTACAGACGATCTTGAGATCCGGGCGCGCCTGAAGAACGGCGCGAAGCTGCGCGACGAGCGACCGCTGGGCGGCCGGATGGAGCGCACGGTCGATGTCGTCCAGCAAGACGATTCGTGTTCCAGGCGAGTGGTGAGCGAGCGCGAGCACTGCCAGGGAGATCAGCGTGCCCTCGCTCACGTCGACACCTCGAAGCCGCGCGCCGCCCGCGAACTCGAACTCCAGCTCGTAGGCCTGAAACGGATTGGGCCCCCGTTCCGGGTCAATGAGCGACTTCGTCTGGGCGCCAATGAAGGCCACTTCTGGAACGACCCGTTGGAGGGCTTCGAGAACAGCCTGGTGCTCCTTGCGAAACCGCAGTGCGAACTCCGCGATGACGCTGGCGAGGTTCTCGCCTCGCTCTCCGAGGGTTGTCGACTCGACTCGAGAGGGCTTCGACAGCGCGGTGAACTCCGGCTGAAGGTAGACCGCTTTGAGTGCCCGGATGTGGGGGTCCTTCGTGCGTTCGTTGAAGACCGCCTGATCCCTCGCCTCGAGTCGTGCGCGGCCAGGTGGCATGAGCGCGGTGTCGTTCAGGTCCACGGCCAGTGAATAGTGGAGGCGCGAACCCTGGCCGTAGCCGATCTCGATCGCCCCGACGCCCTGTTGGCCCCACCATGATCGCACGAGCGCCTGGCCCGTGAGCGTGTCCATGGGCTGCTGATATCCGAGGCTCGTCGCCACCCTTGCCCAATGAGCCAGGCCATATGCGGCTTGATCATCGAGCGCCCCGACGGCGCGGATGGCCTTCAAGACAGTCGACTTTCCAACACCGTTTGGCCCCACCAGCACGACCATCGGCCCCGAGATGTCCACCGTCAGCTCGCGGTGCTGCTTCACGCTCATGAGCGTGATGCTCAACGGTTCGGGGAGCCTCGCCTCAGCCATACGTCGGTTCTCTCACCGTCGAGACGACAGCGCCAGAAGTCAGCTCCCCGGCAACTGGTGCTCAGAAGCCGGTCGACTTCGGCGCCGGCACGTTGCTCTTCACGAGGCCCTTCGTCAGCAGGTACGCCTCGAGCTGCGCCGACTGCGCCTCGAGGGTGTCGAAGAGGGCCACCACGGCGTTGATGACGCGAGCGGCGCGGGCCGGGTCCTTCAGCGCCGCCGTGCGGTAGCGCGAGTCGTAGAGCTGCGCGCAGACGTAGTGGAACACGTCGCTGCGGGCGCGGGAGTCGAGCTCGGCGTACGGCACGATGCCCGCGAACGACGCCTCGAGCTCGGCCACCAGCGCCGGGTGACGCTCCTTGAGGAACTGGCTGGTGAGCTGCTTGAGGCGCGCCATGTCCGAGTACTCCTGCATGTCGTTCCCGTTGTTCAGCACGTCGGCGTACGAGGCCTCGCCGGGCCGCAGCTCCTGGCCCACCACCACCTGGCCCCTCACCGGCTTGCCCTCGGCGTCGAGCTGCCCGGGCCGGGCGAGCGCGCGGGCGATGAGGCCGTAGAACTGCACGTTCGTCATGTTGTAGCCCCAGCCCAGCGACGCCGAGCTGAACGCCACCCCGCGGTAGTCCTCGATGGCCATCACCGCGTACCAGTCCACCAGCGCCGAGCGGCCGGTGCCCGAGAGCTGCGAGAACCGCGAGACGTCGCTCTTCACCAGCAGGTCCATCATCACCCGCGCGTAGACGGCGCTGTCCTCAGGCCGCATCTCGCCGAGGTCGAGCAGCTGCCGGCCGAAGGTGCTGGCGAGCGGGGCGTGGGTCGGCGTGTCCATCACCACGAGGCCGATGCGGGCGCCGCGGCTGGGGCGGTCGGTGATGAAGTACGCCTTCGAGTCGTCGGCGAACTCCCAGCGCAGGCCGCGGCCGGCCGCCGTGGGGAAGTACATGGCGAAGGTGGACGAGGCGAGGCCGATGTCGGCGATGGGGTCCTTCAGGTTGGCCTTCAGCGCGGTGCTGTACTTGTACTGCTTCGTCATCCGGCGCGGGTTCGTCTTCACGTAGTCCACGGCGCGCACGACGTTGTGGAACGCGGTGGACTGCTCGCTCCAGGTCGTGCCGGCGAAGAAGCGGCGCAGCCACGAGCCCGAGCGGTACAGCTCGCAGTCGCGCAGCCAGAAGCCCATCGGGTACGAGCGCAGCTGCACGTACGCCTCACGGTCGCGGTGCGCCGCCGGCACGATGACCTCGGTGAGGTACGAGCGGAACGGCCGGTCGCCCGGGAAGCCGAGGGTCATCGGCGGCTTCACGCTGGTGTCGCGCTTGAGCACGAGCGCCGTCCCGTTGACGGTGCCCTCGAGCGAGTCGTCCAGCACGCCGCTCTTGTTCGGCTTGATGGCGAGCGACACGCCGGGGCCGGTGAGCGTCTCGCCCGAGCGGGTGAGCCGGTACTGGGCGCCCGCCAGCGTGAGGCGGATGCCCACGGCGCTCCACGACTCGACGGTGGCCTCGCTCTGGAGGACGCCGCCGTCCACCACGCTGGCCGTGTACAGGCCGTTCAAGTCGTCGTCGGTGATGGTGGTGAGCGAGTCGAGCTCCTCCTCGAACACCTCGGGGCCCGACTCCTCGATGGTGGCGAGGTCGTGGCCGCACGCGGCGAGCGCGAGGGCGGCGAGCAGGAACGGGAGCAGCTTCAGGGAACGCGGTGACATGGGCTTTCTCGGTCGGGGTGAAAGGTGGAGTGAGTCAGGGGGTCGGCGCGGGCGCCTGCATGACCGGCGCGGGGCAGGTGCCCGACAGCGGCCACAGCGGCGCGCCGTCGTTGGTGAGGGTGGTGACGACGTCGGCGAGCGTCTCGGCGCCGCCGTTGGCCACCGTGGCGTCACGCACGAGCACACCGCGGTCCTGGCCGCAGACGTTGACGCCGTCGAAGCCGGAGACCCCGAGCGTGCCCAGCATCGTGACGTCGCCGTACATCGCCTGGCCTCCCACGACGGTGAGCAGCACGTCGGTCTGTTCGGCCTCGATGAGCGCGCGGCGGGGCTCCTTGCCGTTGCGCTTCACCACCACGAGGTCGGCGGCGTGCCCGGGGAGGATGCGGCCGATCTTCTCAGACAGCCCGGCGATCTCCGCGGGCACCGTCGTCGCCATCTCGAGCAGCTGCGCGTCGGTGAGCAGCCCGCCCCACTGCTGGCGGTTGATGCGGTCGGCGACCTTCAGCTCGGCCAGCAGGCTGTTGGTGCCTGACACCGTCCAGTCTGGAGCCAGCGCGACCTTCACGCCCGCTGCCAGCGCCGCCGGCACGTTCGTCGTCGCGCCGTAGAGGGCGAGGTTCGACTGCGGCGACCAGACGATCTTCATCTGCGCCTGGCCCATCTCGGTGAGCTGTGCGGGCGTGAGCGCGGTCGAGTGAATGCCGACGACCTCCTTGCGGAGCAGCCCCAGGGACTTCAGGTGGTCGAACTCGGCGCGCGAGGCGTCGTCGACGCCCTCGGCGAGGTGAATGAGGTAGGCCTTCGTGGTGCCGGCGTCGAACTGCTGGATGAGCTTCGTCGCGTCGGCCGCGGTGAGGCCCGTCACCGGCAGTACGTTCTGGCGGATCTTGTCCTGGCAGAAGACGTACGACTCGACGTTGCGGACCCAGCCGTTCTGGCACGCGTAGCCGATGGAGCCTTGAATGGTGGTGGTGCCGCTCATCAGCGCGCGCAGCTCGCCGTACTTCTGCGCCTGGCAGAGGTGCCCCGCGTTCTTCACCGCGTTGTAGGGCGCCTTCACCGCGGCGGCGTAGGCCGGGTCGTTCTGCCACTGGTTGCGGTTGCCGTACGGGCGCGGCGCCGTCCACGGACCAAGGAAGTTGTAGGCGACGTGGTTGTGCAGGTCGATGAGGCCCGGCGCGATGACGCCGTCGGTGTCGATGATGGCCGCTCCGCAGGGCACCGCGTCACGCGTCGCCACGAGCCCGACGATGGACTCGTCCTTCACCAGCACGTAGCCCTGCATCACGCCCCACGGCGCCAGAATGCTGCCGCCGAGCGCGTAGGTCGCGCGAACGGTCGAGGGCGCGCAGGTGGAGTTCGTGGACGAGGTGAGCTCGGCGGTGCCGACCGTGTCGGGTGACGGGTCGTCGATGCCAATGCTGGCGGTGCTCGTCCCGCACGCGGCGGCGACGAGAGACAACACGAGTGACAGGGGCCGGAGGCCCGGGCAGTGCGTGGACATGGTTGGTTCCTGTGAGGGGGAACGAATTCGGGCGTCGTTCTCCGTGCAGGGAGTGAAACCCCGAGGAGTCAGAATGTGTGCAACGCCGCTCCAGAGGGTGTTCAGCGCTTTGACACGGGCCGGCGGACGTCTCGTCCCTTCAAGCACGTGGGCGGTCAACTCGCCGGGGCTGCGGTAGGGTCGCGCGCCATGCGGGAGCTGCGGCTCGGGGGTGGCGTCACGCTGGACGAGCTGTCGACGCCCGAGGCCCAGCGCACCACCCTCACGGCCAACGGGCTCGCGACCACGCTGGTGTCGAGCGACGTGCACGGCGCGCTCGAGTTCCAGCACCTCAGCCTGTCACCCCCGCCGCTGGCGGCGACCGAACGTCAGGACGAGCTGGAGGTGAAGGGCCTGCTCGGCGCCGGCGGCATGGCGCGGGTGCTGCTCGCGCGGCAGCGTTCGCTCGAGCGGGACGTCGCCGTGAAGGTCCTCAAGAACCCGGGCGCCGGTGGAGGCGCGGTGCTGGTGAACGAGGCGCGGCTCACCGGCGGGCTCGAGCACCCCGGCATCGTCCCGGTGCACGCCCTGGCCTCGGACGAGCACGGCCACCCGGCGCTGGTGATGAAGCGCGTCGACGGGGTCTCGTGGCGCGAGCTGATCGACCAGCCGGATCACCCCATGTGGAGCCGCCTCCCGCCGGCCCCCGAGCGCCTCGACGCCCACCTCGCCATCTTCCTGCAGGTCTGCAACGCCATCGCCTTCGCCCACCGTCGCGGCGTGCTCCATCGCGACGTGAAGCCCGCGAACGTGCTCATCGGCGAGTTCGGCGAGGTGTACGTCGCCGACTGGGGCATCGCCATGCGCAAGGGCGCCGCGCAGCCCGCGTGCCTCGTCGGGACTCCGGCCTACCTGGCGCCCGAGATGGTCGCTGGTGACGCGGCGCTCTTGAGCGAGCGCACCGACGTGTTCCTCCTCGGCGCAGTGCTCTACGAGCTGCTCGCGGGCGCGCCGCCGTGGAGGGCACCCAGCCTGAACGAGCTGCTCGAGCAGGTCTCGGCTGGCACCCCGCCTCCCCTGCCCACGTCGGCGCCGGACGGGCTGCGCGCGGTGTGCGCGAAGGCGATGCGCCCCCGCCCTGAGGCCCGCTACGGCTCGGCGCTCGAGCTGCGCGACGCCGTCACCCAGACGCTGCGCCACCGGAGCTCCGTCGCCATCACCGCCGCGACCGAGGCGCGCCTGGACGCGCTCGACGGCGCCATCGCCCGAGGGGAGTCGACCGCCGTCCTCTACCCGCTCCTGTCCGAGTGCCGCTTCGGCTTCACCCAGGCGCTGCGCGAGTGGCCAGAGAACGAGGCCGCCGCGCGTGGCCTGGCGCGCGCGCTCGAGGCTGGCGTGCGCTTCGAGGTGTCTCGCAGCCATGGCGCGGCCGCCCGGGCCCTGCTGTCCGAGCTGAAGCACCCCTCGGCCGACCTCGACGCCCTCGTGCGGGGCGTCGAAGAGCGGGAAGCGCGATTGGCGGACGAGGCGGCTCGCATCACGAGCGTCGCGCGGCAGCTCGACCCCCGGCAGGCGCGTCGGCCTCGCGCGGTGGTGTTCGCGGTGCTGGCGGTCGCGATGGGCGTCTACAGCGCTTCGCGCGTCCTGGCGCCGCAGCTCTGGGCGCACGCATGGGCCACGGTGTTCGCCTCGGCCTCGTTCCTCGCCATCTTCCTCGGCGCGATGGTCGCCACCCGCAAGCTGGTGCTCTCGACGCGGGTGAACCGGCAGCTCGCGCTCTTCCTCTCGATGCTGCTGGTCTCGCAGCTCGTCCACCGCGTCATCGGCGTCGCGTTCGGCAAGTCGGCAGTGCAGGTGCTCACCGAGGAGCTCGTGGTGCTCGGGGCGTGCGCGGCGGTCGGCGGCGTCGCCTTCCACTGGTCGTTCTACGTCGGCGCGGGGCTGCTCTGGGTCAGCTCGGTCGTCGCCGCGGCCCAGCCGTCCCTCGCCGAGCGCCTCTTCACCCTCGCCTCCATCTCCACCATCCTCCTCGTCGGTGGCCTCTCGCTCAGGTACTGGCGCAGTGAGTTCGCGGACGACGGTGGCGGGCGCGCCTGACCGTCAGCGCGGCTTCGGCGCGCACGGGCTGAGTGACCACGCACAGGGAGCGCAGAAGACGGCGACTTCATGCTCGGCCGCGTCAGTCAGCGCAGGCGCCGCCTTCCTCTCCGGGACGCTGCGGTCGTGTTCGTGAAGAGGCGCTGAGGCCTCCTCCGCCGGCGCGGCCTCTTCCTTCTCGATCTGGACCGCGTTCGCTGTTGTCTCACTGTCAGCTCTCCCGTGCGGAGGCCCTCTGCCCGGAGACCGGTCGAACCCTGTCGCAGTCATCGCGCACGCGGTGGGCCGCCCTCTGGCGGTCCGTGTCGGACTCGCGTGATACTGGCGGCGGATGACCAACAGCGACCTCACCATCCAGATCCTGCAGGGTATTCGCAGCGACCTGCAGCAGGCCAGCCGCGACAGCGCCGCGCGCTTCGAGGCCATCAATGACCGCTTCGAGGCAATGAACGAGCGCTTCGAGGCCATGAACGAGCGCTTCGAGGTGATCGAGACGTCGCTCCGCGACATGGCTGAGCAGTTCGTCATGCAGTCTCGCGCCATCAAAGCCGCCATCGAGGTGCGGGCCAACGTCGAGAAGCGGCTCGACGAACATGAAGCCCGGTTGAGCCGGCTCGAGCAGCATCACGCTCCGTAGGCGACCGATGAGGCCACGTGCGTGGCCTCACGGCGAGCGAGCCTGCGCGGCTCCATCGCCCACCACTTCATCTGAGTCCCAGGCTCAGGTGGCGCAGCGGGTTCGCGGGCCACGGCGCCTCGAGCCGTCAGCGCTTCTTCTTCGGCGCGGGCGCGGGCTTCTTCTTCGGTGCGAGCTTCTTCGCGGTGGCCTTCTTCACCGGCTGCTCCTCAGCCGCAGCCCCACCCGACCGGTGCGTCTCGATGGCCGCGAGCACGTCCTCCGAGTGCCCGTCCACCTTCACCTTCGGCCACGCCGCGGCCACCGTGCCATCGGGCGCGATGAGGAAGGTCGAGCGGATGATGCCCATGAAGGTGCGCCCGTAGAGGCTCTTCTCGCCCCACGCGCCGTACTTCGACGCGAGCGCGTGGTCGGCGTCCACCAGCAACTGGAACGGCAGCTGGTGCTTCGCGATGAAGCCCTGGTGGCTCTTCTCGCTGTCCGGCGACACGCCCAGCACGACCCCGCCCGCCTTCTTGAAGTGCGCGAAGTCGTCGCGGAAGCTGCACGCCTCGACGGTGCAGCCGGGCGTGTTGTCCTTCGGGTAGAAGTAGAGGACGACGTACTTGCCGCTGAGGTCCGAGAGCGACACGGGCGCGCCGGTCTGGTCCTTCGCGGAGAACGCCGGCGCCTTCTGTCCCACGGTGATGGCCATACGGTGGTGCTCCTGGGTGAGGTGGGCTGGTGAGCTATCGGGCGCATTGCGCTTTCGCCAGCCTGAACGACGTCGGAGACTGGCGGGGTGACGTTCGACCCTGCCGTCGCGCTCGGGCTCTCGGCCGCGGCCGCCCTCGCCCTGGGCGGACCAGTGGTGCTGGGCGCGTGGCTGTGGCGCAGGCTGGGAGCCAACCCCGTCGCGTGGGCCATCGGGGCTGCCACCTTCTTCGTCTCGCAGGTCGTCCTCCGCCTGCCGTGGCAGATCGCCCTGGGCCTGTGGCTCTCGAAGCACCACCCGGAGCCCGCGGTGCAGTGGGCGTGGCTCGTCGTGTCGGCCTTCAGCGCAGGGCTCTTCGAAGAGACCGGGCGCTACGTGGCGTACCGGTTCGCGTGGAAGGACCGCACCGCGACGGGCGCGCTGATGCTCGGGGCCGGGCACGGCGGCATCGAGTCCATGCTCCTCGTCGGTCTGAACCTCGCGGTCAGCGCCGTGATGTACGTCGGCCTCACCCACGGGTACACGCTCGGGCTGGGCCCGGAGAAGCTCGAGCCCGTGCGGCAGCAGTTCGCGCAGCTGACGCCGGTGTTGGCGCTCGCGGGCGGCGTCGAGCGCGTCTCGTCGATGGCCGTGCACTGCGGCCTGTCGGTGCTGGTGCTGCAGTGCTTCACGCGGGGCTCACGGTGGTGGCTGCTGGCGGCCATCGGCTTCCACGGGCTCAGCAACCTCGTGGGCGTCGCCGCAGCGAAGGCGCTCGGCGTCTGGCCGGGCGAAGGCGTCATCGCGTGCTTCGGGTTGCTGGCCCTGGCGTGGACCGTGCGCATCGTCAGCCGTGACCGCCGCGCCCGCGAAGCCCTGACGGTGTTCCCCGTGGCGTCATCGCTCCATGATGACCCGAAGCCGCCCTGACGAGCCGCGCCGGACTATCGCCGCCGGAGCCGAACCGGCCCTCTTGCGGTGGAGCCGTCTACCTCTCGGCCGTGCTGCGTCAGGTCGAGCAGCCCCTTCGCGACCAGCCGCCTCGCGGCCTCTCGCACCGGCTGCATGAGCGGCCGCCAGTCATCAGGCGCCACCATCCGGGCCACCTCCGAGGGACACACCGTCGCGTCCCGTGGCCGCGCCTCGAGCATCACGAGAATCGCCCGCTCGAGCCGGTCGTCGACCGCCTCACGCCTGCGGCGCCGACAACCGTCGGAGCAGTATTTCACCCCTGCCCACGAGCGCTCCCACCTCTTCCTCCACTCGATGGTGCGCCCACAGACGACGCAGGTCTTCGTGTCCACGCGCGTCCGTGTAACGAGCGGGCCCAGGCCCCACCACGTCTGACGGGCCGCTCAGGCGATGAGGGCGAGGTACCCGTGACACCGCGGCCGCCCACGGTTAGGCACCAGGCGCCGATGAACTGGCAGAACCTCTACGACAGCGGCTGGCACCACCCCGGCGTGGCGTGGCTCGGCGTCGCCGCGAGCGTCGCGGTGCTGCTGCGCACGCCGGCGTCGTCGCTTCGCACCGTGCTGCTCGGGCTCTCGGCGCTGACGGCGGCCGACGCGCTCTTCACCGGCGCGCTGAGCCCGCTGCCGAAGGACTCGTGGCTCGTGACGCCGGTCAGCATCTTCTTCGTCATCGCCGGCGACCTGCGCCTGCTCGTGCTGGTGGAGCGCTTCTCGGCCGGACACTCGAGCTGGCGCCGCGCGCTCCTCGTCGCCGTGCCGCTGGCCTTCGTGGTGCCGCTGCTGCAGGGCGTCTCGACGCGGGTCTGGCCAGACGCCTTCGCGGAGCAGCGCCGCATCTTCCTCGTCTACGAGGTGCTGATGGTGGTGCTGCTCGGCGCCCTGCTGGCGCTTCGCCAACCGCTCGCGCGTCATCCCCCGGCAGGCCGACTGCTGGTCCTGTTCCTGGTGCAGTACGTGCTCTGGGCGAGCTGCGACGTTCTCCTGCTCTCGGGGAGCGCGTGGGCGCTGGGGCTCAGGCTGCTGCCGAACGCGCTGTACTACGGCGTCTTCCCCCTCGCCGCGGCGTGGTGGCTGCGGACCGACGCGCCAGTCACGGACGTCGCGAGCGTGTCCCCGGAGCCCGCGGCGTGAGGTGGCCCTGGCTGCTGCTGCTCCTGTCGTGTGCCCACGCGCCCCGGGGACGGCCCGACGCGGCGCTGGTCTTCGAGCGCTTCGGTCAACCGGTCACCACGTTGGATGTCGCGGCCCTCGAGCGCCTCACCTCGCGCGTCACCTTCCGGGTCGCCGACCCCTATTACCAGCGAGATAAGGGCTTCGTGGCGCTCGAGCTGGCGCCGATCCTCCGGGCGGCGTTCGGCTCCGACGTCGCCAACTCCGACGGCGAGCTGCAGCTCACGGCAGCGGACGGCTACACGGTGCTCCTTCCGCTGACGAAGGCCTTCGAGCCGGGCGCCCACCTCGCCATCGCCGACGCCGACGGCCCGTGGGAGCCCATCGGCCCGCAGCGCGCGAACCCGGGCCCGTTCTACCTCGTGTGGCGTGGGCCCGACCAGCAGCGCCTCGAGACGCACCCGCGCCCGTGGGGCCTCGCGAAGGTGTCGCTGGTGCGCTTCGAGGACGTCTACGCGTGGACGGTACCGCCCAGACGGAGCGCCGCCATCGACGACGGCTACCGGCTCTTCCGCGCGCACTGCCTGAGATGCCACGCCATCAACCGCCAGGGCGGGCGCGTGGGCCCCGAGTTGAATGTGCCGCAGAACGTCACCGAGTACCGGCCGCGTGAGCAGCTCGAGGCGTGGGTGAAGAACCCCCTCGCCTTCCGCTACGGCAACATGCCGCCCTTCCCCAACCTCACGGAGACGGAGGTCGACGCGCTGCTCGAGTACCTGACCGTGATGAAGGAACGGAAACACGACGAGGGCAGCGCCCATGGGCACTGAGCGCGCGCTCGAGACGGTGCGCGAGCTGGGCGCGAGGATGGAGGGCACGCCGACGCTCCTTCGTGAGACCGCGGCGATGCCCTTGCCCCACCGCGTGCCGCCCTTCGACGACGGGGTCGTGATGACGGGCGTAGGCATGAGCTGGAGCGTGGCGCACCTGGTCGCCACCTTCGCGCGGCGAGTCCTGCGCCGGCCGGTCGAGGCCGCCCCACTGACGTCGTTCCTGTCGGGCGAGGCAGAGGCCCTCGGCCGGCACCTGCTCGTCTTCTCGCAGGAGCTGTCACCGAACTCGTTGGTCGCGCTCCGCCACGCGCGCCACTTCGCGACGGCGACGCTCGTGACGTCGCTCCCGGAGGCCGACCGTCGCCTCGGCGCCTTCGTCGGGGAAGGGGGGCACGTCATCACCGTCGGCCCACCCCAGGAGCGCGACTTCCTCGTGCGGGTGATGGGCCCCCGCGCGGCCGCGCTGATGGGCCTGCGGCTGTCCCTCAAGGGCTGCGGGCACGACCCCACCATCGACGGCGTGCAGCTCGAGCGGGCGGTGCGCGCCGCGTTCGCCAGGGGTCGCGCGGGCACGCTGACGAGCGACCGGCCGGTGCTGGTCGCCGAGGGGCTGTGGAGCGAGCTGCTGCAGCCCCTCGCGTGGACGTGGATGGAGGCGCTGTGGACCGATGCGCCCGCGGTGCACGACGCGCTCAACCTCGTGCATGGCGGCTGGCAGCAGCTGTCGGCGCGACCGCATGAGGTGCTGGTGCTGAAGGGTGCGCTCGAGACCGGCCCGCTCTGGCGCCGGGTGACGAAGCTCCTCGCGGGCAGTCCGCACCGCGTCACCACGAGCGAGGCGACGCTGCCCGGCCTGCTCGCGTTCCTGGAGCACGCAGCCTTCATCGACGGCGTGATCCTCTCGCGCCTCGAGGCCACGCCCCGCGACCTCACCGCCTGGCCGGGCAAGGGCACCGACGGGCCGCTCTACGAGTGGAGCGGAGGCTGAGTCAGGGGGTGAACCCGGCGTCTCCCAGCTGGGTCTTCCGACCGCCCGGCATCGAGTACGACGCGAAGCTGACGTAGCCGTGCACATCGACGCCGACCGGCACGTTCGGGGGCACGGTCGTCACCTCATGCACACCAGGCATGACGTTGACGAGGGCGTACTGCGCCTGGGTCCCGGCCACGGGGTTCGGTGTCACCGGGACTCCATCGACGCGAACCTGGGCGCCGCCAATCCACGTCAGCCTCGCGGCGTTGAGCCCGAAGCCGTCGGGCACGATGAAGCGCGGGTTCTCGGTCCACTGGCTCACGGGCGTCACCACCACCATCGACGGGTCGCCCTCGACGGCGCCCGGCGTCGCGAACTGGCCGGGCGTGAAGTGAACGACCTGCACCGGCGCGTCGGTCGTCAGCGTGGTGGCCGTCGCCACGGTGAACTCGGCCGAGGCCCCCTGCGGCAGCCGGCAGTCATTGGTGCGCAAGGTGCCGCTCACGCAGCGGTTCGGGTTGATGGAGCGCGCGAGCGTCGGCGGGTCCGAGAAGGTCAGCAGCGTGCCGGCGGGGCACACCGAGGGCGGGCACGCGGCCGTCACCTTGAACGGGTGGGCGGCTGCCAGGGGCGAAGGAACGCCGGCGTCGTTCCGCATCGCCGGTCCCGTCGCGAGGACGTAGGTCGTACCCCAGGCAGCCACGGGCGAGAGCTGCTCCTCGACGTGGTCGCACGCCGCGACCGAGTAGGGCTTGAGCGCGCAGGGGGAGCCCGCGAACACCGCCACCGGCGCGCTCGCCGAGATGACGCTGCCCGAGAGGTCCGAGACGTTGCGGCAGATCTGCCCGGTCCCTCCAAACGGGTTGGCGGCGCACTCGATGGTGGCCGTCTGCGCCACGCTGGTCAGCTGCAGCACGTCGTACGCATCGAGGGTGAAGGTGACCACTGCCCCTGCGTCAGCCACGCTCGTGCCGCTCGTGCGCGTGGGAGCGCTCGTTCGCACCGACACCTGGGTGCCGTTCTGCGTGCCGATCACGACGAACTGCCCTTCGGTGAAGTCGCTCGGCGTGAGCCCGGTCGAACGAATGTGCTCCGGCGTCGTGGCGACGTAGCTGGTGCCGAGCGCGTGCGCGGGCAGCAGCAGAGAGGAGTCGAGCGTGTAGGCGTACTGCCCGCAGAGCCGCGTGCCCGGCCCGAACGAGATGCAATCACCCCCGGTGAGCGTGCAGGTCGCGTTGCTGGTGCAGACCGTGGAGCCCGTGGGGACCGCGGTCGCGAGCGGGTTGAACTGCCACACGGACACGGGGCGAGTCGCGCTGATGCGGTACGCGTAGCGGGCCCTTCCGGAGGCCGACGCCTGGGTGCCCAGCGACTGCCAGGGAACCAGGACCGTGCGGGCGGTCGTGGCGGTGACGACGGAGGATGCCACCTGCACGGTCGAGCCGCTGACCACGCGCGAGATGGTGACGGTCGCGTCGGGCCCCGGCGACGCGAGGACGAGGAAGGCGAACTCCGACGAGTTCGTCCCCTGGCCTCCGTCACGTGCGTTCCCACGGAAGTCGTCGCCGACGACGTTGTCCATGACGACGCCCCAGAACTCGCACCCCTCCGACGACGATTGGAGCGCGGCCGTCGCGCACGACAGCCCGGCGCCTCCACCGGCGGAGCCGCCTGCCGCTGAGCCGCCTGCCGCTGAGCCGCCTGCCGCTGAGCCGCCCGCAGCTGAGCCACCCGCCGCTGAGCCGCCTGCCGCTGAGCCGCCTGCAGCTGAGCCACCCGCCGTCGAGCCACCGGCTGTCGAGCCACCGGCCGTCGAGCCACCGGCCGTCGAGCCACCGGCCGTCGAGCCGCCCGCCGTCGAACCACCGGCCGTCGAGCCACCCGCCGTCGAGCCACCGGCCGCCGAGCCCCCGGCGTCGCCACCCGCAGCGGAGCCACCCGCCGTCGAGCCCCCGGCGGAGCCGCCCGCCGCCGATCCACCAGCGTCACCGCCCGCCGCGGAGCCACCGGCGGCTGTGCCACCGGCCGAGCCTCCTCCAGTGACGAATCCACCGCCGGTCCCCGATGACGCCGTGCAGTTGCCGAGCGTGCACTGCTGAGTGGGCATGCACGTCACGCACGCCCCGCCGCGCTGGCCACACGCGTTGTTGCCGAAGCCAGACTGACACTGCCCGCTCAAGTCACAGCACCCCGTGCAGGTGGTGGATGAACAGACCGCCATCGTCGGAGGGGCTGAACACGACAGAGCCACAACCAGCATCGGAGCGGCGAGCAGAGAGCGCATGGGGCCTTCTACTCTGCCTGTGCTGTCGTGCGAGAAGCCACGTGTTGTCATGCATCAATCGCGCGGTTCCGGGCCAGCGCGCAGACTGTGCGGGGCGGAACCCGCGACTCACGTCCGATCGGGGCGGCACCCCGCATGCAATTGGCCGGTCGAGCAGGACCGACCCCCAGAAAGGGACGCAATGCAGACGCCACTCCAGATCACCTTCCGCCACATGGAGCACTCCGACGCGCTCGATGCCCGCATCCGTGAAGAGGTGGACAAGCTCGAGACCCTCTACGATCGCATCACCCGCTGTCACGTCACGGTCGATCTGCCGCACAACCACCAGCGACACGGGAAGCACTTCACCGTTCGCGTCGAGGTCAGCATTCCGAACGACACCATCGTCATCGCGCGCGATCCGGCAGACGACCCCACCGCGGAGGACCCGTACGCGGCGGTCAGCGAGGCCTTCGACCTGGCCCGCCGTCAGCTGCAGACCCGGGTCGATCGCATGCGCGGTGACGTCAAGCGCCACGCGCAGGGCTGACGCCGGGGACTCCAGCTCCGCCTGACCGGCCAACCGAACCGGTCAGCCACGCGGCCCGACCGCTCAGCGAGACGGCCTCTCCACCTCGCCTGGCCTGTGTCAGGCTGGCGAGCGGACCGTGACGATCCCCTCGACGAGCATCGTGCGCGCGACGTGGCTGGCGCTGCTGGCGCCCAAGCGCCTCGTCCCCATCCTCGTCGTCTGCGTCCCCCTCGTGCTCACCCAGGCGGCGTTCAGCCGGGAGCCGCTCGCCACCCCGCTGGGCATCGTCATGTGCCTCGCCTTCGTCGCGCTGGCCCCCGTCTCGTACCGGGTGCTGTTCCCCGACGGCCTCGACCTCTCGCACGGTGCGGTGCGCGTCGTGCTGTACTCGCTGGTCGGCGCGGGCATCGTGTTGTCGCTGGGCGTCGGGGTGCCGAAGCTGCTGCACATGCGGCCCACCTTCCTCACCGACCGCTCCTCGCTCGCCGTCATCATCGCCATGTTCCTCGTCGGCGGCTGGGGCCTCGGCCGCGACGTCGGCTTCGAGCAGCGCCTCACGCGGTTGCAGGCGGAGGCGGAGCGGGCCCAGCTGCTCTCGCTCCGCGCGCACCTCGACCCGCACTTCCTCTTCAACACGCTCAACGCCATCGCCGAGTGGTGCCGCATCGACGGCGCCGTCGCCGAGCAGGCGGTGCTGAAGCTCTCGCAGATGCTGCGCACGGTGCTCTCGGGGGTGAAGGAGCCGCTGTGGCCTCTCGAGAAGGAGCTCGAGCTCGTGCGCATGCTCTTCGACCTGCACCTGCTGCGCGACAAGGAGCTCTTCCAGCTCGAGCTCACCGCGCCGTCGCCGCTGCCCGACGTGAAGGTGCCGCCCATGTCGCTGCTCACGCTGGCCGAGAACGCGGTGAAGCACGGCCCCGCGAAGGGGCACCGAGGCCGCGTCGTCGTGTGCGTCGTCGCGTCGCCGGGCGCCCTCACCGTCGCCGTCGAGAACCCCGGCCCCTTCGGCGGCCCGCGTGACGGGAGCGACGGCCTTCCCACGCTCGTCCGCCAGCTGCAGCTCGCCACCAACGGCCGGGCGAAGCTGTCCATCGGCCCCGCCGGCGAAGGCCGCACCCGCGCCGAGCTCGTGCTCCCGGAGACCGCCGCATGACCGCCCTGAGAGTCCTCATCGCCGACGACGAGCAGCTCGCCCGCGCCCGCTTGACCCGCCTCCTCTCGGCCATGGAGGACGTTCTTGTCGTCGGCGAGGCGAAGGACGGCGACGAGGTGCTCGTGAAGGTGCGCGCGGGCGGCATCGACGTGGTGCTGCTCGACGTGCAGATGCCGAAGCTCACCGGCGTCGAGGCCATGGCGCTGTGGCCCGCCGACGGGCCGTGGGTCGTCTTCTGCACCGCGCACGCCGAGCACGCCGTGAAGGCCTTCGAGGTGGACGCGGTGGACTACCTGCTCAAGCCGGTGGAGCCCGACCGCCTGAAGAAGGCCCTCGACAAGGCGCGCCAGCGCGAGACGCGCGAGACGTTCAGCGCGGCGGTGAAGAAGCACCAGGCGATCCCGCGGCTGCCGGTGCAGACGCGCCAGGGGCTCGTGTTGCTCGACCCGGGCCAGGTGACCCACGCCGTGCTCGAGGGAGAGCTCGTCACCGTGCACACGAAGGACGCGCAGTTCCTCACCGACTACTCGCTCAACGACCTCGAGCAGCGCCTGCCGGCCGGCCGCTTCGAGCGCGTGCACCGGCGCGCGCTGCTGAACCTCGAGGCGGTGGCGCGGCTCGAGCCGCTCGAGACCGGCGGCTACCTCGCCCGCACGCACTCGGGCCACTCGGTGGAGGTGTCACGGCAGGCCGCGAGAGATCTGCGCAAGCGCCTCGGGCTGCGCAAAGCCGACGACGACGCGTGAGGGTTCTGTGGCAGAAGGGCGCCCGTGCTCGACGCGCTCGGCCTCGTCCCCGGAAAAGTCACGCTCGACGTGAAGGGGCGCTCCTTCGCGCCGGGTGACGCCGTTCGCGGGCGGGTGACGTTGTCGCTGTCGGAGGACACCGAGGCCCGGCGGCTCGCCGTCATCCTCGAGGCGAAGCAGCGCGCCGTAGGCCTCGCGCCCGGACGCCGTGGGCTGGCGCTCAGCTACCAGAAGAACACCGTGTGGAAGTTCGAGCTCGACCTCGACGGCGAGCGCGTCTACCGCGACGGCGCGACCTACCCCTTCGAGGTGCTGGTGCCCGAAGGCGCGCTCGAGCCCACCTTCGGCCAGAGCCTGCTCGACGTGCTCACCGCGCAGCACCGCTTCCCGCTCGAGTGGAGCGTCACCGCCGTGCTGGATCGTCCCTGGAAGCTGAACCTCAAGGCGTCGGTGGACGTGCAGGTGGCCTCGCGGGCGCGACCGGCGCCGAAGAAGCGGCCGAAGAAGGCGCCACGGCGCACCACGAAGAGGAAGACGTCAGATCGTGCCCGGTGACTGGGCGGCGTTCCCCGACAGCCGCATCAGCGCGCGGAACTGAGATTTCACCAGAGGATTGTGGCTCACGAGGAAGTGGGCTGTGAGTCAGTCTGGTTCGCCCTCGAACGATGAGCGCGCAGAAGTGCCGCGCGCAGCCGCATCAACGCGGGGCTGTTCTTTTCGATATCACACTCCCAGACCTCGAAGACCTCAAAGCCCCGCGCCTTGGCGGCCCTCTTGTTGCGACGATCACGGAGGACGTTGGCGCGAAACTTCGCGGTCCAGAACGCGCGGTTCCTTCTTGGAGTCGTAGTGCGAGAGCAGCCGTGATGCCGGTGCCAGAAGCAACCGTGTACCCATACGACCCATCTGCGCCTTCGATTGACGAAGTCGGGACTCCCGGCCAGGTCGCGAGCTTGCGCCGAAGCATGGATTCTGTTCGCTCGCAGCCAACGTGCGAACATGCGCTCCGGCGTCGTGCCCTTCTGGCGAATGTTCGCCATCCGACGCGAGGTTCTGAGATCAGTACTGAGCTTCAAGCGGCACGTGATGACACTCGCGCGAGGTGCGCTCGTACCGCGTCGAGAAACCCGTCTGGGAACCGGAGTGAACCTCGGCTCGCACGCTCAAGAAAGCCCGCGGTTGCTCGTGCTGAGAGTAGTTCGGGCTCGTAACGAAGGAACTCGGCGAGCGGCTTGCGCCGTGTGACAACTGGCCACGCAGAGACATGGGCGACGTGCCTATGGCCCGCTACGCCCCATGCTGCACGAGGCCACGCACCGCGCCGACGAAGCAACGGGTCGTTCGACGAGTCGTAGTGGCCAGGGTTCGCAAGCTTCCGGCCAATCCACGATGCGGTGTCGACAGTGACCGCATTCCCAACGAGCTTCCAGCGGTAGCCCTTCCTCGTGACGGCTTCTGCGGGCTTCGTCCAGTCGACCGCGAATCCCTGCAGCCGTTCGATGTCGCGGATGTCGGGCTTCACGATGCTCCCGTCGGGCATGAGGATCGCCGGCGGCGACGGGATTCCTATTGTCGAGCCGCCCTTGAGCGTGGGTACTGCGTCGATCGCAGCCCCGAGTCCTCGAATCCCCTCCGTCCAGTAGAAGCCGAAGGCACGCCCGTGGCGATCGGGCTCCTCTGGCGGACCTTCGTCGTCTGTCAGGAGGTAGTCGCGCGGATCGCCGACGCGGGACGCAAGGAGGAAGACGCGCTCCCTTCGCTGAGGCACGCCAAACGCTCTGGAATCGAGAACGCGGTAGGCCCACGCGTAGCCAAGTCGCTCTAACTCAGCGACAATGACGTCAAGCGCCTCGCCCTTGGCAAGCTGAAGCATGAAAGGGACGTTCTCAAGCAGCACCCAAGGGACTTGCTGCTTCTCAAGAAGCCGAAACACCTCGCCGACGAGACCGGAGCGCGCGCCACTGATTCCGGCCGTCTTGCCCGCTTGGCTCAGATCCTGGCAAGGAAACCCGGCCGCGATGAGATCGGTTTCACGGGGAACCCGCACAAGAGTCCGCACATCTCCGTGCCGCATGAGCCTCGGAAACCGCTCCTCAAGGACTGCGTTCGCGGCGAGGTCGAATTCACAAAGAAGTGTGGTTTCGTGACCTCCCCTCGCAAGCCCCAGCTCGACACCGCCGATGCCCGCGAAGAGACCCGCGACACCGAGTCTCAACGGCGGGCTCGCGCGCTTCGGACGGCCCCGGTTTCGAGACCGAGCAAGAGGAGCAAGAAGATCGAGTTGGTTCGAGTTGGTGTCCATCATCCCTCCGCTTGGCGGGATACAACATGGGTCTGACATCACCATGTAGCGCGCCCGAATGAACGATGTGAAGTCGCACGCCCGGCACGCGCCAAGGCCCCCGGGCCTGTTCGACCCGTTGCCATCGCACTGCTCTTGAGGGAAGACCGACACATGGCTCCCCGATCTCTTGCGAAGCGTAGTGCACCACCAACCTCCAGCAATCTCGAAGACTTCTCCAAGGAGCTTGCGTATGCAGGTGATCGAAAAGACCTTCTTGTTCGCGTGAGCCGACTGAAGCCCAAGCTTGGGAAGTTGCTGACCGGTGATGAACTTGAGCTGGTCGAGGTGAGTGGCCGCGCAGCGAAGAAGAACCTCGCTCAGCGGCTCTCAGAGGCCATTGCGCAGAAGATTGCGAATGCGCTGCGCAGAGAGTTCCCGGGCATCCAGCCAGACGCCAGTGGGAGCGGTCACGAGTCATTCTCGAAGGGCGCGGGCGGAGTGAAGAAGCTCGACGTCAACTACTCGACCAAGAAGAGCGGGCTCGAGTTGGCCGTCTCGGTCAAGACGATCAACTTCGCCGACGATGCGACGGGCCGCTACACCAAGAACGTGAAGCGCGTTGATGGTGAACTTCGCGCTGAAGCCCAAGACTGCCACAAGCGGCAGCCTTACGCGGTCATCGCGGCGTACCTCTTCATGCCGATTGAATCCGCGAAGGACGGAGCGAACGGCAAGTCGAGCGCGAAACACGCTGCAGAAGTTCTGGCGGCAAGATCCCATCGCAAGGACTCGTCCGGGCCGCACGAGAAGGTCGAACTTTCGTTCATCGGCCTGTACGAGGATCAGGGCACCGTTCGTTTCTGTTTCCCGGATGACGTGCCCTTGAATGGGACCCCGACTCGAGCGATCGGATTCGGACGAACGCTGGAACTGCTACGCAAGGAATACCAGCAGCGACAGTCAGAGCACTGAACGGCACGACCGCGGAATCCCCCGCGTGTCGGTGACGCAAGTACGAGAACAAGCCCGTCAGATCGTGCCCGGTGACTGGGCGGCGTTCCCCGACAGCCGCATCAGCGCGCGGAACTCGGGCGAGTCCACCCGCATCACCAGCAGCGTCAGCCGCGTGCGCGCGTCGAGGGCGATGGTGCGCTCCTCGCCGTGCAGCAGGCCGAGCCGCCCCTGCGCCCGGCCCGAGGGGAGCTCGAGGTCGAGGGACACGCCGTAGCCGCTGCCTTCCTCCCTGGGCTGCAGCAGCAGCCGGTAGTCGGGGAGCGAGGCGCCGGGCGTCCACTTCTCGGCGAACAGCCGCCGCCCCTCGAAGCCCAGCAGTCGCGGCGCTCCGACGGGCCGCCCGTCCTGCTCCATCTTGATGGCGAAGTAGAGCTTCTCGGGCGGCCTCGCGCTCGGCGCTTGCGACGCACACGCCGTCACCACTCCGGCCAGGAGACCGAGCACGGCGAGGCTGAGCACGCGGCGGAGGTGACGCACCATTGGTAGATCGTGCTTCCTTACTGCGGGTTGAAAGACACAGCGAAGGAAGCACGACCCCCGTTCAAACCGTACGTGCGGATTTCCCGCATACGGCTTGCCGGTGGGGTTTCGGACAGTCGCATTACGCAGCCTCCGG
>JAEUJQ010000060.1 GCA_016793095.1 Myxococcaceae bacterium
CCGCTTCGGAGACCTGATGACTGAGGTCGAGCTGCTGCTCGAGCCGGGCGATGCACTGCCGCAGCGCACCGATGTCTGCCTCGAGCTCGTGCGTGAGTGGTTGACTCTGAACGAGAGCGGCGAGTTTTCGGCGCGCGGCGACAAGTTCTTGAGTCCTGCGTGCCCATTCACGTTCAAGCCGGGCGAACGCCCGCAACGGCTCGAACTCATCGCGCATTGGAGGCCTCGCAGTGGCTCGTCAGCTCCGACGCCGTCACGCCGAGAGCGCGAGCCAGGCGCTCGATGGTCCGCTGCGTGGCGATGCCGCGCACAGCGAGGCGCACCGTCGATTGACCGAGGCGTGCCTTGATGGCGAGCCGGTAGAGGTCGAGGCCGGCGGCGCGCCGAGCTTCGTCGATGCGCTGAGCCAGGGAGGCGCTTGTTACCGATTTCTCACGGCGAGGGGGAGACGCGGGCGGCGTGCTGACGTCCGCACCGAAAGGAACGTGGCCGAGGTCGTTCATGCCCTGAACGTGTCCCGGCAATCATGCAAGGTCCCACACCCATCGACGTTGCTGTCGACGTCGCTACCAACGCCCGAGAAGAGAAGTTCTCGTGACCCAGATTCAGCCGCGGGCAGGCCTCGGGTGTCTCCCGCGGCCGGTGGCGAGCTCGAGGTGGTGCCGGTAGTGCTCGACGGTGGGTTCCCGAAGCTCGAGGCGCGAGGCCGACTCGCCGACGCTGAGCCCTTCCATCCAATGCGCGAGGACCTTCCTGAGGTGCTCGAGCTTCGTTCTCGCCCTCTCGTAGCGAGTAGCCCGCGATTCTTCGCGCTCGTGGCGGCTGGTGACGAGGTTCATGCTCGCGAGGACGGGGCAGCGTCGCGGAGGCGCTCGAGCTCGGCGACCGAGTACTTCCGGAAGAACGCCTCGGCGGCGGGTGTCACCTCGATGAAACCAGCCCGAAGCAGAAACTCCAGCAGGGCCTCGGCTTCGCTCGTGACGGGAGGCACAGGACCCGGCAGCTTCACTGCGGCTCGCTTCCTGGTGTCACGCTTCTTCTTCGTCTTGCTCGGCATCATCGGCCCCTTTCGTGTTTGAGGTGCTGCGAACGCCAGCCAGAGCATTGGCGCGTTCGAGGATTCCGAACACACGGCGCGCGCGCTCGAGCAGTCTGTCGCGATCGACCGGCGGCAAAGCCTGAAGCGGCTCGTCGACGGCTTCACCGCGAGTTCGTCGGTCAACGCGGCCGACCAAGGCGTGAATGAGCGCGAGCTCGTCGCTCGTTGCGCGACGAAGCACCGTTGGCCAGTCGACGGGCGTCTCGAGCTCGGCCGTCAGCTGCACGTACTCGGGCGGCTTCCCGAAGCCGCGAGACATCGAGTCGCTCGCAGCGCGAATCGCATCGGCGGCGCTGCCCTTTCCTTCGAGGTAGTCCTTCATCGTCTTCTCCCAGACCTGCAGGGCCAGGGGAGAAAGCTCCCGCGCCGCCCGGGCAAGCTCGGAGTCGACCTTTGGCCGGCCCGACGGGTTGAGCGCGCCGGCGACGATTCGCCCCTGCGGGTCTCTCTTCACGGGGAGGCCCATCAGTGCGGCCCTCCGCCTTCGTCGCCCGCCATGCGCTTCATCAGCTCGATGAGCCCCGAGTCGTCAGGCAAGCCGGTCAGCTCGTGGTGAAGCAGCGCCACCCGCTCCGTCGGCTTCCCCCAGGCGCGGTTCAGCGAGACCTCCGCCGCCCGGATGGCCGTCGCTGCGTCGCCCCGACCTTCGAGGTAGTCCTCCATGGCCTTGTCGAGCACCGCGACCGACCTCGGCGTCAGCTCCCGGAAGGCCTCCACGAGCTCAGGCGACGTCTTCGGCCGCCCGGTCGGGTTGAGGCTGCCCTCGATGATGCGGCCGCGCTCGTCGCGGCGTACGGCCTTCTTCGTCTCGATGTCGTCACTCATGCGTGGTTTCTCCAGTTCAGGGCCAGATGGCTGGTGGTTGTCAGGAGTAGTGGGGTGGGTTTCAGGGAAACAACCACTCCCGCGCTCTTCCCTCTGGTGAGCCCCATTTCAGGGGTTCTCTCCGTTCTTTCCCTCATGCCCCCTCCTCGTCGAGTCTGGTCAGGAGGGAGAGCAGCTCACGGCGTAGGGTCCGGGAGTCGCCCCCGGCCCGCCACGCCTCGATTGCTGCCGTCGCCCTGGCTGTGACTGCGTGACGCGAAACCGCCCCGTCGTGCGCTTCAGTGCGCTCGACGACGCTGGAACCCTGCGGAAAGTCGCTGTCGTGCGCTTCGGTGCCTTGGTTGGAGTGGGTTCGAGTCCCGCCCTGCCCACTCAGCGCTCACCACCGCGGTGCGTCGAATGGCTGGTATGACACCTGCTTTGACGCATCGGTGTGCACGCGCTGCTCTCGAACCTGATGCACCCCGTTCTGGTGCTCGCCAGTGACGGCGCGGTGCTCGCGGCGAGTCGTGGCGCGCGGGTGTTGCTGGGGCTCGGGTCGAACGACACCCACACGCGTCTGTCCGACCTCAATGCGCCGTTGGCTGACGCCTGGGCGCGGCTCTCGGCGCAGACCCCGGTCGGCGTGAGGGTGAGCGAGCCCGTGGCACTGCATGGCGCTCAGTGGGCGTTCTCGGTCGAACGAAGACCCGACGAGACCTCGATCTGCGAGCTCGTCG
This sequence comes from Myxococcaceae bacterium, assembly GCA_016793095.1. Lineage (GTDB taxonomy): Bacteria > Myxococcota > Myxococcia > Myxococcales > Myxococcaceae > Xiheimicrobium. The sequence goes on from JAEUJQ010000060.1 coordinate 2,644, forward strand.
AGCAGGTGCAGCCGCTCGCGGTTCGCCATGAACCTCGCGACTCTGCCGTCTTCACCCAGCTGCGCGCCCTGCTGCGCATCGCGCGCGAGCTGCCCGAGCAGTCGTTCAGCGAGCTGAGCGAGTTGACGGTGTCTTTGACGCTCGGCGCGCTCGACTGCGAACACGTCGAGCTGTGGCTCTTCGACGACGCTGACGCAGCGCTCTTCTCGGAGCGCGATCATGCGCTACTGCTCGCGACGCACGTCGGCCGCTCGCCGCGGCACGGAGCGACGCGCGTGGCCGCCGAAGCCGTGCCGATTCTGCACATGGTGCGCATGCAGCGGCAGGTCGAGCGCGACGACGTCTCGACCGACCCGCTGGTGTTTGGCAGTCGCGAGCTGCTTCAGCCCGACACACGCACCGTCACCTTCACTGGCCTCTTTCTTCGTTCGTCGCTCGTGGGGGTGCTCGTCTGCCATCGTTGCGAGCGCGCGCCGTGGGGGCCCGAAGCCCACGCATTTCTCGGGTTCGTCTCGGTGGCCTTGTCGTTGAGCCTCGAGATGGCGAGGCGGCGCACGGCCGAGCGGCATCTGCAGGAGCACGTCAACGAGCTCGAGTCGGCGCGCGCCAGGGCCGAGGCGGCCGATCGCGCCAAGAGCGAGTTCCTCGCCATGATGTCCCACGAGATCCGCACGCCCATGAACGGGGTGCTGGGCTTCACCCAGTTGCTGGGCGAGACGCGCCTCGACGACGAGCAGCGCGCGTTTCTCTCGACGATCAAGGGCTCGGCCGAGCACCTGCTCGTGATCATCAACGACATTCTCGACTTCTCGAAGATCGAAGCGGGGAAGCTCGAGCTGGCCATCGAACCCCTCGAGCTCGAGCCGCTGGTCGCCGGAGTGCTCGAGCTGCTGAGCGCCACCGCACACGCCAGAGGTCTGTGGTTGACGCTCGAGTACGGCGCGCGGGCGCCCCGGCTGATTCGCGGTGACGAAGGTCGGGTTCGTCAGGTGGTGCTCAACCTCGTGTCGAACGCCCTCAAGTTCACCGAGCGCGGCGGAGTGACCGTCTTCGTCGAGGCGTCGGCTGACGACGTCGTGCTCAGGGTGAAGGACACGGGCATCGGCATCTGTGAAGCCGATCTCGGCAAGCTCGGTGGCGAGTTCACCCAGGTCGACACCTCGTCGAAGCGGCGCTTCGGGGGCACCGGGCTCGGTCTGGCGATCTCGAAGCGGCTCGTCGGTCTGATGGGCGGGGCGTTCGCCGTTCGCTCCGAAGTCGGTCGCGGCAGCGAGTTCTCGTTCAGGCTGCCCGCGTTGCCGCGCGAGGAGCAGCCGCCTCGCCTACGCCCCCGGGTCGTGCTCGTTCAGCCGGAGGGCCCGGTCGCGCAGATGTGGTTGAGCGCCCTGCAACCGGTCTCCCTCGTCGAGCGGGTCGACGCGGTTCCCGAGCCCTCACCCGACACCGTCGTGATCGTTCAGCACCAGTCGCCTGGGCTGGGCTGGCGCGGCGTCATCCGTCGTGGCCGCTCGACGTCGAGCGGCGAGGTGGTGATCTCGGAGTGCGCGGTCAGACCGTCGGCGATGCGGGAGGCCGTGGCTCGTGCGCTCGAGGTGACGCCCAGAGCCCTCGAGGTGGTGTCGCTCCCTGTGGTGACTGCCTACCCCGGCCGCAAGGTGCTGCTCGTCGACGACAACGTCGTCAACCAACGGCTCGCTGAACGGCTGCTCCGCCGACATGGCCTCGAGGTCTCGGTGGCGAGCAACGGCGTCGAGGCCGTCGAGCAGTGTCTGGCGGGGCGCTTCGATCTCGTGTTGATGGACTGCAACATGCCCGAGATGGATGGTCTCGAAGCGACCCGCCGGATCCGCGCGAGTGAGATCGATCGCCGCACCCCGATCGTCGCGCTCACGGCCGACGCGATGGAGTCAGAGAAACGGCAATGCGTGGAGGCCGGCATGGACGAGCACTTCTCGAAGCCGATTCGAGACGAGCAGCTCAAGTCGGTGCTGGAGCGCTTTCTGCACGCCGCCTGAGCGACCAGCCCCCTGCAGCTCGCGCTCTGGCTCATCGTGCAGGGCCCGCCCGTTCGCGTGATGCAGAGCGCGCTGCGCTCTCAGATGATGTCTTTCGTGCTCCACGGCTCCTCTTCGTTGACCGGATCCACCGCCTCCCCTAAAGGCTCCGGCTTCGTCACTTTCCCCGAGGAAGCACGCATGAAGGTTCAGGTCGAGTCGGTGTCGTCCATCGAGAAGCGCTTGTCGATCGAGGTCGACGCTCAGGTCGTCAATCGCGAGCTCACCACCGCGTACGCCACGCTGGCGCAGCAGGTGAAGCTGCCCGGCTTCCGCCCCGGCAAGGTTCCCCGTCGCATTCTCGAGCAGAAGTTCAAGAGCGAGGTCGAGGCCGACGTCGTTCGTAAGGTGCAGGCGCAGGCCACCGTCGACGCGATCAAGTCGCACGACGTGAAGGCCGTGGGCGAGCCGCACTACTCGGGCGGCAAGCTGGTGCCGAACGCGACGTACGCGTTCACGGCGCGCCTCGAGGTGAAGCCCGAGGTGGTGACGAAGGAGTTCAAGGGCCTCGCGCTCAAGAAGCTCGACACCAGCATCGACGACGCGAAGGTGACGGAGCAGATCGATCGTCTGCGTTCGTCGCGCTCCACGCTCGAGCCCGTGACCGGCCGCGACGTCGCGAAGACGGGTGACATGGCCGTCATCGACTTCGACGCGACCAAGGGGGGCGCCACGTTCCCCGGCAACACCGGCCGCAACGTCACCGTCGAGATCGCTCCGGGCGAGCTCGTCGAAGGCAACCTGCCGCAGCTCGACGGCATGAAGCTCGGCTCGCAGAAGACGTTCGACTACGCCTTCCCCGCCGACTACCGCGTCGACGAGGTGAAGGGCCAGACGGCGTCGTTCACCGTCACGCTCAAGGAGCTCAAGGAGCGCAAGCTGCCCCCGCTCGACGACGAGTTCGCCAAGACGCAGGGCTCCGACACCGCCGCGGCGCTCAAGGCCAAGGTGAAGGAGGACCTCGAGCGCGGCGCGAAGAATCGGGCCGAGACCGAGGCGCGCGAAGAGCTGCTCAAGGCCCTCATCGCGAAGAACCCGTTCGAGTGCCCGAACTCGATGATCGAGCGCGGCATCGACTACATGCTCGACGGCGCGCTGGGCTCGCTCATGCGCTCGGGGGTCGACCCCCGCATGCTGAACCTCGACTGGGGCAAGCTGCGTGGCGACATGCGGCCCCGCGCCGAGGTCGAGGTGCGCGGCTCGTTGCTGCTCGAGGCGCTCGGCAAGAGCGAGAACCTCACCGCCACCGACGCCGACGTCGAGGCGAAGTACGAAGAGATCTCGAAAGAGACGGGCATGCCCGCCGCGCAGGTGAAGACGCGCTACGCCACGCCCGAGGCCCAGGAGAGCCTGAAGGTTCGCATCGTCGAAGAGAAGGCCATCGCGCTGGTTCGTCAGCACGCGAACTGGAGCTGAACCCCGAAGTCCCCACCGAGGAAGCCGAGATGCCCTACATGCCTGTCCCCTACGTCGTCGAGCAGACCCACCGTGGCGAGCGGTCGTACGACATCTACAGCCGCCTGCTGAAGGACCGGATCATCATGCTGGGCACGGAGATCGATGACGACGTGGCGAACGTCGTCACCGCGCAGCTGCTGTTCCTCGAGTCGGAAGATCCCGACAAGGACATCAGCATCTACGTGAACTCGCCCGGCGGCTCGGTCACCGCCGGTCTCGCGATCTACGACACCATGCAGTACGTGAAGCCGCAGGTCTCGACGATCTGCATCGGGCAGGCGGCGTCGATGGGCGCGGTGTTGCTCGCGGCCGGTGCCAAGGGCAAGCGCTTCGCCCTGCCACACGCGCGCATCATGATTCACCAGCCCCTGGGCGGCGCGCGCGGCCAGTCGAAGGACATGGAGATTCAGGTCGCCGAGATGGTGCGCCTGCGCAAGGACCTCTACGACATTCTCTCGCGCGCGACCGGCCACACGTTCGATCGCATCGAGAAGGACTGTGACCGCGACTTCTTCATGAGCGCCGCCGAGGGCAAGCAGTACGGCCTGATCGACGAGGTGATGGAGAAGAAGAAGATCGTGCCGCCGACCGCCGACAAGAAGTGACGGCGTCGTCGCACCACCGCGGCCCGCTCCGTCAGCGCGATGGGGCGGGTCGTCGTGCGTCAGGGCTTTGACGCCCCCGCCGCACCACTCGAGCAGTGCATCACTCGCACACCCAAGGAAGCCCGGTTAGGGTTCACAGAGTCATGGCCACCAAGAACGTCGGGCGCGACGGCAATCAGACGCTGTGCTGTTCCTTCTGCGGCAAGTCCCAGAAGGAAGTGAAGAAGCTCATCGCCGGCCCGACCGTCTACATCTGCGACGAGTGCAGCGGCCTCTGCAACGACATCATCGCCGAAGAGATCGATCGCGAAGAGACGAAGGACACCAAGGTTCGCATTCCACGCCCGAACGAGATCAAGGCCATTCTCGACGAGTACGTGATCGGCCAGGAGCGCGCCAAGAAGACGCTCGCGGTGGCCGTGCACAATCACTACAAACGCATCGAGTCGCGCGTCGCGATGGATGACGTCGAGCTGCAGAAGTCGAACATTCTGCTCCTCGGGCCGACCGGCTCGGGCAAGACGCTGCTGGCCCAGACGCTCGCGCGCATTCTCAACGTGCCGTTCACCATCGCCGACGCCACCTGCCTCACCGAGGCGGGCTACGTGGGTGAAGACGTCGAGAACATCATCGTCAACCTGCTGCAGGCGGCCGATCACGACATCGAGCGTGCCCAGCGCGGCATCGTCTACATCGACGAGATCGACAAGATCGCCCGCAAGTCCGAGAACCCGTCGATCACCCGTGACGTCAGCGGTGAAGGCGTGCAGCAGGCGCTGCTGAAGATCGTCGAAGGCACGGTCGCCAACGTGCCTCCGAAGGGTGGCCGCAAACACCCACAGCAGGAGTTCCTGCAGGTCGACACCACGAACATTCTCTTCATCTGCGGTGGCGCGTTCGGTGGCCTCGAGCAGATCATCGATCGCCGCCTGGGTGGCCGCTCGCTCGGCTTCGGCGCCGACGTGAAGAAGCGCGAGCCCAAGTCGCTCTCCGAGCTGTACCACCACGTCGAGCCAGAGGACCTGCTCAAGTTCGGCATGATCCCCGAGTTCATCGGCCGGCTGCCGGTCGTGACGGCGCTCGAGGAGCTCGACGAGGCGACGCTGGTCGACATCCTGGTACGGCCGCGCAACGCGCTCACCAAGCAGTACAAGAAGCTGCTCGAGCTCGACGGGGTGCAGCTCAAGTTCACTGACGGGGCGATGAAGGCGATCGCCAGCGAGGCGATCCGCCGCAAGACGGGCGCCCGCGGCCTGCGCGCGATCCTCGAGAGCGTGATGCTCGAGGTGATGTACGAGATCCCCTCGAAGAAGACGGCGCGCGAGGTGGTGATCAGCGAGGACGTGGTGCTCAAGAAGAAGGACCCCGTGATCCTCCACGCGAGCGCCGAAGAGAAGAAGGCCGGGAGCGCGGCGTAGGCAGCGACGGGGCGAGCTCGCTCCATGCTTCGCAAGCGTGGGCCGGAGGGTCGCGCGACGAGTGCGCCCGCCATCGCTCGTCCGACTCGCTCGGGATCGTCCCGCAGGGAGCGCCCGCTACCCACCGGCTGGCCTGACGCCCAGCGTCCGTAGCTCCGCGGCGATCGTCCCTGAAGGGACGGGGAGCACGATCGTCGTGCACGCACGAAGGGCCTCATCGAGCGTCGGCAGGACCCGGAGCAGGATGCTCCGCTGGGCCGCCCGCGTGGACTCGTGGACGTCCTCCGCGCCGTGCACCTCGAGCGACCAGCCGGCCTCGTCGCGCGTGAAGCGCCACGTCAGCTGCCCGTGCTGTGCGCCGTTCGGTCCCAGCTCAGGGCTGACGACCAGGACGCGCAGCGACGACTCCCGGGCGAACGCCCAGAACGAGGTGGGGTCGTTCGACTCGACCTCGAGCGCCGAGATGCGCGCCGGCCACTTCGCGGCGCGGAGCAGCGGCACCGTCTCAGCGCGCACCTGGCCCTTCAGCACGATCGTCTTCACTCGCGGCAGGTCGATGGCGTCCAGGGATGGGACCGCCGTCTGCACCGTGCGCTCCGGGATCCCCCACGACAGATGAAGGCCGAAGGTCTCGAGTCGCTCTCTGACTGACGCAGGCAGCGCAGTGTGCATCGGCGCCGGGACCACCAGGCGCCGGACCCGCAGAAGCGGCGACTCGACGATCGGCGCGAGCTGGGCGGGGGCGCCGTTCAGCTCCAACGACGTCAGCGTCGCGAGCTGCGGCTCATCGCCAGCCGCCGTTGCGATCGGGCTCCACCCGCTGAGCGCCAGCTCGCGCAGCACGCCACCCTCGAAGCGCTGCGTGCCCTTCACGAGGCCCTTCCAGAACGGCTTGAGCCACTCGCGCTGGTGCTTGTTCTGAAGGGCCGCCATGCGCTTCTGCTGCTTCGCGTCGAGCGGCCTCTCGAGCGCGGCCAGCTGCAGCGCCATGAACTCGCCGCGCGGGTTGCCCTGCTCGAGCAGCCAGTCGGCGAAGGCGTGCCGGCGCGTGAGATCCTCCGGGGCCCCGGCGAGCCAGCGCAGGAAGTCGGCCTCGGAGCCAGGGCTCGTGTCGCGGCGCGCTGGCTTCGCGGGCGTCGGGGCGCGGGTGTGCTTCGACATCACCAGCTCGAGCCACGCGAGCGACGCCACCTCGCTGCCCAGACGCTTCGCGGCGTCGGCATGGGAGGCGTCTCCATGGGCGGCGAGCACGAGCGCGAGCACCGGGAAGATCGCCGCAGACGCATTGAAGCCCACGATGGGCCGCTCGATGAAGCGGGCCGCCGCGTCCGCGATCGCCGGCGATCGTGGCCACCCGACGAGCGCGCTCAGCCGCTGCGTCACGTCCGTCGCCGGGCCGTCCGCGAGCAGGCTCAACAGCGCGGGCAGGTCGGCCTCACGATGAAGCGCCGCGCGTGAGAGCCACGCCTCCTGGAGCGCCGCCCGCGGGCTCGTCGGCAGGGCAGGCCCCGCGGGTCCGGCGTTGAACGTCGGCGCCCGCCTCGACTCGAGCAGCGCCGCGCCGCTGCCCGCCACCACGTCACGCCACGCCGGCACCACGTCGTTCGGAGCGTCCACCTTCTTCAGGCGCTTCGCGAAGCCTGCCCCGGCGCCGTGGACGACGAGCGCGCCAAGGGCCGCGCACCCCGTGCCGAGCTGCTCGCGGAAGCGCACCGGGAAGCGCTCGAAGAACGACGCCGCGGCCTCGCCGATCGCGGGCGTCGGCGGCCACAGGGCCAGCGCGAAGAACCGGCGCTCGAGCTGCGGCAGGCTGGTCTCCTCGAGGCAGGCCAGCAGGGCGGGCAGGTGCAGCGGGTCTTTCGCGTCGGCCAGCGCGAGCCACTGAGGCCCGGTCAGTGCCGCCTCCGTCTTCGCCTTCGTCCGCTTCGCAGCCATCAGGCCAGCGAGCCTGCCAAATGGGCGGTCGGCCTGTCGTGTTTCCTCGACCAGCCCGGGGCCCGGGCGTTACACCGCCCGTCCATGCGACGACTCCTCGTTGTCTCGCTGTTCTCCCTGAGCTGTGCCTCGACCCAGGACGCCGTGAAGCCCGAGCCGAAGGTGGCCGGCGCGATCGTCGACGCAGGCACGCCCCCGCCTCCGGAGCCGAAGAAGCCCATGGTCCCCCCGACCCGCACCCAGCTCGTGAAGGACTCCGTCCACGGCATCGCGTTCAACGATCCCTTCCGCTGGCTCGAGGACGAGAAGGCGCCCGAGGTGCAGGCGTGGATGAAGGCCCAGGACGACTTCGCGCGGAAGAACCTGCGCGACCTGGCTGGCCGCGACTGGCTCACGAAGCGCTACACCGAGCTGTACTACCTCGACGCGATCTCCATCCCCATCAAGCGCGGCGGCCGGTACTTCTACACGCGCCAGCGCAAGGACAAGGAGAAGGCCGTCGTCTACTGGAAGGACGCGAAGGGCGACGAGAAGGTGTTGCTCGACCCGAACACCTGGTCCACCGACAACACCGTGTCGCTCGGCGTCTGGGTGCCCTCGTGGGACGGCAAGAAGGTCGTCTTCGCCGAGAAGCCGAACGCCGCTGACGAGTCGACGCTGTACGTGCTCGACGTGGACTCGGGCGAGCGCTCGAAGATCGACGTGATCCCCGGCGGCAAGTACGCGAGCCCCTCGTGGACGCCGGACTCAAAGGCCTTCATCTACGAGTGGCTGCCCACCGACGCGAAGATCCCCGTCTCCGAACGCCCCGGCTACTGCGAGGTGAAGAAGCACGTGCTCGGTGACGACCCCGCGAAGGACGAGCAGCTTCACCCGCGTACCGGCGACCCGAAGACGTTCATCGGCGGGTCGATCTCTCGAGACGGCAAGTGGCTGTTCATCTCGATCATGCGCGGCTGGAACGAGAACGACGTCTTCTTCAAGCGCGCCGGCGCCGACAAGGAGTGGCGCCTGCTCATCAAAGGCAAGGACGCCAAGTACGGCGTCGACGTGTGGAAGGACGTCTTCTACGTCTTCACCGACGAGGGCGCGCCCAACAAGCGCCTGTTCTCGGTGGACCCGAAGAAGCCCGAGCGCGCCAACTGGAAGGAGCTCGTGCCCGAGAACAAGGACGTCGCGCGCGACGGCTTCGCGATCGTCGGCGGCCACTTCGCGATCTCGGGGCTGGAGAAGGCGGTCAGCGTCGTCGAGGTGTTCGACTTCAAGGGGAAGAAGGTGCGCGCGGTGCAGCAGCCCGGCCTCGGCACCGCGTCGAACCTCGTCGGCCTCGAGGACGACGACGAGGCGTACTACGCGTTCTCGAGCTTCACGATGCCCCGGCAGATCTTCAAGACGAGCGTGAAGAGCGGCAAGAGCGAGCTGTGGGCCAGCGTCGACGTGCCGGTCGATCCGACGCCCTACGAGGTGCGGCAGGTCGTCTACCCGTCGAGAGATGGCACCCGGGTGTCGATGTTCATCGTCGCCCGCAAGGACGTGGTGCTCGACGGCAACAACCCGGTGCTGCTCTACGGCTACGGCGGCTTCGACATCAGCCTCACCAGCGCGTTCACCTCGTTCATCTACCCCTGGCTCGAGTCGGGGGGCGTGTACGCGGTGCCCAACCTGCGCGGCGGCGGGGAGTACGGCAAGGCGTGGCACGACGCGGGGAAGGGCGCCAACAAGCAGAACGTGTTCGACGACTTCCACGCGGCCGCCGAGTACCTGGTCAAAGAGAAGTGGACCTCTCCGAAGCGGCTCGCGATTCGGGGCGGCTCCAACGGTGGCCTGCTGGTGGGCGCGGCGATGACGCAGCGGCCCGAGCTGTACGGCGCCGTGATCTGCGCGGTGCCGCTGCTCGACATGGTGCGCTACCACCTCTACGGCTCGGGCAAGACGTGGATCCCCGAGTACGGCGACCCTGAGAAGGCCGACGAGGTGAAGGTGCTCTACGCCTACTCGCCGTACCACCACGTGCAGGAGAACGGCGCCTACCCGGCGATGCTGATGATGTCGGCCGATCACGACGATCGCGTCGATCCGTTCCACGCCCGCAAGTTCACCGCCATGGTGCAGCACGCCACCAGGGGGAAGGGCACGGCGTGGCTGCGCATCGAGATGCACGCGGGCCACGGCGGCGCCGATCAGGTCGCCAAGTCGATCGAGTCTTCGGTCGATCAGGTGGCCTTCCTGCTCTCGACGCTCGGTGTCACCCCGCCAGCCCCCGCGGCCATGAAGTCGAACTGAGCCCGGTCCCGCGCTAGAAACCCCGCAGGTCGCCTTTCTCTCCTGGAGAGCCTCAGTGAAGCCTCTGCCGCTGTTGCCGTTGCGAGACATCGTCCTCTTCCCGCATGAGGTGCGCCCGCTGTACGTGGGCCGCGAGAAGTCGATCGCCGCGCTGAAGGAAGCGATGAACCGCAAGGGGGCCGACGGCAAGGCGCTGCTGCTGCTCTCGGCGCAGAAGAAGGCCAAGACGAACGACCCGGCGCCCGACGAGGTGTTCCACTTCGCGACCCTGGGTCAGGTGGTGCAGCTGCTGCCGTTGCCCGACGGCACGGTGAAGGTGCTGGTCGAGGGGCTGGCGCGCGCGCGCCTCACGGGCTTCCTGCCCACCGAGCCGTACTTCGAGTGCGACTACGAGGTCGTCTCGGAGGCGCCCGCGCAGCAGGCCGAGGTCGAGGCGCTCATGCGCGCCGTCCAGGCCACCTTCAAGGCCTTCGTCGAGCTGAACAAGCGCATCGCGCCTGAGCTGATGCAGCAGGTGTCGCTCATCGAGGATCCGTCGCGGCTGGCCGACACCATCGGCGTGCACCTCGCGCTCAAGCTGCCCGACAAGCAGGCGCTGCTCGAGACCGAGGCGCCGTTGAAGCGGCTCGAGAAGCTCTACGAGCTGATGCAGGGCGAGATCGAGATCCTGAAGGTGGAGAAGAAGATCCGCTCCCGCGTGAAGAAGCAGATGGAGCGCACCCAGAAGGAGTACTACCTCAACGAGCAGATGCAGGCGATCCAGCGCGAGCTGGGCGACAAGGGCGACGACGGCAAGACCGAGATCCAGGAGCTCGAAGACAAGCTCAAGGCGAAGAAGCTCTCGAAAGAGGCTCACGCCCGGATGAAGAAGGAGATCAAGAAGCTCAAGATGATGGGCCCGATGAGCGCGGAAGCGACCGTCGTGCGCAACTACATCGACTGGGTGCTGTCCCTGCCGTGGGGCGAAGAGACGAAGGACAAGCTCGACGTCGCGGAAGCGCAGAAGGTGCTCGACGACGACCACTACGGGCTCGAGAAGGTGAAGGAGCGGATCCTCGAGTACCTCGCCGTGCAGCAGCTGGTCGGCAAGCTCAAGGGACCGATCCTGTGCTTCGTGGGGCCGCCGGGCGTCGGCAAGACGTCACTGGGCCGCTCGATCGCGCGCTCGCTGGGCCGCAAGTTCGTGCGCATGTCGCTGGGCGGCGTGCGCGACGAGGCCGAGATCCGTGGGCACCGGCGCACGTACATCGGCGCGATGCCGGGCAAGATCATTCAGTCGCTCAAGAAGGCCGAGTCGCAGAACCCGGTCATCCTGCTCGACGAGATCGACAAGATGTCGAGCGACTTCCGGGGCGACCCCTCGGCGGCGCTGCTCGAGGTGCTCGACCCCGAGCAGAACTCGACGTTCAACGATCACTACCTCGACCTCGACTTCGATCTGTCGAACGTGATGTTCATCTGCACGGCGAACTCGATGCACTCGATCCCGCAGCCGCTGCAGGATCGCATGGAGATCATCCGCATCGCCGGGTACACGGAAGACGAGAAGCTCTCGATCGCGCGGAAGTACCTCATCCCCAAGCAGCAGGAGGCGAACGGGCTGAAGGACGCGAAGGTGTCGATCAGCCGGTTGGGCCTCAAGACCGTCATTCGGCGCTACACGCGCGAGTCGGGTGTGCGCAGCCTCGAGCGCGAGATCGCCTCGGTCTTCCGCAAGGTGGCGCGTGAGGTGATCGCCGGCGACAAGGGCCCGATCCGGGTCGATCGCAAGCGCGTGAAGAAGCTGCTGGGCGTGCCGCGGGTGCCGCGCGACAAGAACGAGAAGATCGATCAGGTCGGCATGGTGAACGGGCTCGCGTGGACCGAGTTCGGCGGCGAGGTGCTGCACACCGAGGCGACCACGATGCCCGGCAAGGGCAAGCTGATCGTCACCGGCGTCTTGCGCGACGTGATGAAGGAGTCGGCGCAGGCCGCGGTCACCTGGGTGCGCACCCGGGCGCGGCGCCTGGGCATCGAAGATGGCTTCTTCGAGAAGAACGACATGCACATCCACTTCCCCGGCGCGTTCCCGAAGGACGGGCCGTCGGCGGGCGTGACGATGGCGACGGCGCTGGTGTCGGCGATCACGAAGATCGCCGTGCGGCGCGACGTGGCGATGACCGGAGAGATCACCCTGCGCGGGCGGGTGACGCCCATCGGCGGCCTCAAGGAGAAGTGCCTGGCGGCCCACCGGCTCGGCATCAAGACCGTCATCATCCCGCGCGAGAACAAGAAGGACCTGAAGGACGTGCCGAAGAACGTGCGCTCGGTGCTGCGCATCGTGATGGTGGACTCGGTGGACGAGGTGCTCCGCGAAGCGCTCAAGCTCGAGCGGCCTGAGGACTTCTTCCGCACCGCCCCCGAGGTCTCGCCGACGCCCTCCTGATGGATCTGCTGGCCCGATACGGGCGGTTCGTCATTCCCGCGCTGCTGGTGCTCACCATCGGAGCGTGGGTGCTGACGCCGTCGTCCCGCGCGAAGCGCATTCACGGGCCGTGTCTCGTGCATGGCGACTGTCACGCGACGGAGCGGTGCCTCGTGATCCCCTCGAAGGACGGCTTCGCGACCCAGGGCGAGTGCGTGGATCCCTGCGAGGCTGATCTGCAGTGCCCGCCGCAGCACCGCTGCCAGCCGCTCGCCGAGGTCGGGAAGTACTGGACTCCGCCAGTCTCGGGGAAAGGCGCAGGAGCGCCGGTCGCCGCCTGCCGCCCGGGCGCGGGTCCCTGAGCGGGTGAGGGGGAAGTGTGCGACGCTGGGCGCCCTCATGCGTCCGCTCCTCGTCGCCGCGCTGTTCGTCGGGTGTGCCACCACGTCTCCCGCGCCGCGGTCAGAGGTCCACGCTGCGTCTCCCGTGCTCGACCCACCGGTCGCGCGGGTCGGCGAGCGCACCATCTTCCAGTCCGAGGCCGATCGGCGCGCCGGCGACGAGTTCTTCAAGCTGCAGGATCAGGTGTACGAGCTGCGCGTCGACACCGCTGAGCGCATCGCCATCGAGTTCCTCGTCGAGCGGGCCGCGAAGCAGGACGGCGTCTCGCCCGACGACTGGGTGGAGCAACGGCTCGAGCAGGGCCTCAAGGCTCCGTCCGAGGCCGACCTGCAGGAGTTCTTCGCGCGGGTGAAGCGCAGCCTGCCCGAAGACGCCACCTTCGCCGACGTGCGCCCGCAGTTGCAGCGCGCGATGCTGCGCGAGCAGAAGGTGAAGCGGGCCCGAGGGATCTTCGATCAGCTCAAGCGCGAGGCCGGCTACCAGGTGTTGCTGCCCATGCCGGATCGCCCCCGCAAGCAGGTCGACGCGACCGGTCCCGGCCGGGGCCCATCGGACGCGCGGGTGATCATCGTCGAGTTCGCCGACTTCCAGTGCCCGTACTGCTCGAAGGCCTCGGAGATCATGAAGAAGGTCGCCGCCGAGTTCCCGGGTGACGTCCGCGTGGTGTTCCGCCACTTCCCGTTGTCGAACCACCCGCTCGCGCCGAAGGCCGCCGAGGCGAGCGCGTGCGCGAACGAGCAGGGCCGCTTCTGGGAGTACCACGATCACCTCTTCGCCAACCCCCGCGACCTCGACGAGACGGCGTTGAAGGCCCACGCCGTGACGCTCGGGCTCGAGGTGAAGCCCTTCGTCGATTGTCTCGAGTCGGGCCGGATGAAGGCGCTGGTGGAGAAGGACCGGAAGGCCGGCGAGGCGCTCGGGATCAGCGGCACGCCGGCGTTCTTCATCAACGGGTTGCCGCTCTCGGGGGCGCAGCCGGAAGAGGCGTTCCGCCGCGCGATCGAGCGAGAGCTGGGCCGCTGAGCGACGAGCGCCCAGCGTGACTCAGGTGGGCTCCACGCTCGTTGGCTGCCGGAGGGTGGCGGGGTCGGGCTCCTGCCGGATCGACGGGAAGAGCCAGGGCCAGGTGCTGCGCGGGAGAAACGGGGCGAGCAGCTGCCCCGGGTAGGAGGTGGGCCACGCCTCGGGGATCCCCATGGCATACGCTTCGTTGCCCGCTGCGCCCCGGTGGTGTGTGCGGAAGAGGAAGTCGCACCACGGCGAGAGGTTGGCGAAGTTCGCCACCTGCCCGGGGTGCTTCGCGTGGTGCCAGCGGTGCCACTGCGGCGAGCCGAACAGGTAGCCGAGCGGGCCGAGCGGCAGGCGCACGTTCGAGTGGATGAAGATCGCCCACAGCCCACGGAACACCACGAAGGACGAGATGGTGGCGAAGTCGAAGCCGAGCAGAATGCCGGGCAGGTTGATCGCCAGCTGGGTCAACACGCCGTCCACCGGGTGTTCGCGATGGGCGGCGACCCAGTCCACGTGCTCCGAGGTGTGGTGGACCGCGTGAAAGCGCCAGAGCAGCTCGAAGCGGTGGGAGGCGCGGTGGAACCAGTAGACCGCGAGATCGCCGAGGAGCAGCGCCTCGAGCACCTGGAGCACGAACGGCTGGCGGGCCACCGTCGCCTGGAAGCCGGCCAGCGCGCCCCAGGCGTCCACCTGGTGCCGCAGGCCCATCAGGACGGTGAGGGCGAGGCCGTTCCACACGAGGTACTGGCCAGTGAGGAAGAGGAAGTCGGTGCCCACGCGCGCGCGCAGCCACCGCTGGCCCTCACGCGCAGGCCAGGCCCACTCGAGCGGCCAGTAGACCGACGCGAGCACGACCGCTGAGGTGAGCCACGAGAGGACCGCGTTCGTCATATGTCACTTCTTCTGCGCGGGCGGGGCGGCCTGCTGCGTGGGCGCCTGCGGTGGCGCGGGCTCGACGGCCTTCGCGTCTTCCCGGAAGTGCATGGGCGCGGCCTTGGTCGCAGGCAGGTAGTCGAGCTTCGTCGGCGCGCCGGCGTCGGGGGCTCCGCGCTTCTTTCTGGAGGGCGACGCGTTGGTCTGCGCCAGGGCCGCGGCGCACACGAAGCACGCCGCCACCACCACCGTCACGATGCGCAGGGATCGTCTCATGGGCGTATTGAAACCACGGGAAGGCCTGCCGGTTCCACCCTCCGTCGGGTCACGGGCCTGCCGGTGTGGGAGGAGCGGGGGCTCCGGCGTCGGCTCGTTGGAGCCGCGGGTGTGCGGGCTCGTCGCCGGCGAGCGCGTCGGCTGACACGCGGAAGCCCGGGCCGAACTTGGAGCCGAAGAGCGTCACCACCCCCGTCGCGGTGCACGCGAGGATCGCCACGACGACCAGCGCCCAGACGATCGTCGCGGCCTTGAGCGCCGTGGGCTTCCGCGGTTCGGACATGGGCAGGTGATGCCACGAATCTGTGGCCCGTGCATCGGACCGCCCTCAGGCCTCGACGTCGAACACGACCTTGCCGATGTTCTTCCGGGCCTGGACGTAGGCATGCGCGTCGGCCGCCTTCGACAGCGGGAAGACGCGATCGACGTGGGGCTTCACGTGTCCCCGCTCGTACATGGCGAGCAGGGCGTCGAGGTGCGAGCCCATGAGCGCCCCCTCGTGCCACAGGTGGCCCAGGTTGATGCCGATGATGCCCTTGTTCGCGCCCATCAGCTCGAAGGGGCTCCACTTGCGCATCGAGAGGAACTCCTTCGCCATGTGCAGGTAGTTGCGCTTCTCACCGTCCACCATGTTCGCCCAGCCGAACGCGAAGACGGTGCCGCCCGAGCGCAGCGCCGAGAGGCTTCGCTCCCAGTTCTTCCCGCCGAGCGCGTCGAGGATGCGATCGGCGCCGCGCCCGCCGGTGACGCGCATCGTCTCGGCCACGAAGTCCTGCGAGTGGTAGTCGATGGGGTGGTGCACGCCCTGGCTGCGCAGGAAGTCGTGCTTCGAGGCCGAGGAGGTGCCGAGGATGGTGACGTTCTCGACCGCGCGGCAGAGCTGAATCGCCGACAGGCCGACACCACCAGCGGCCATGTGCACGAGCACCGTCATCCCGGGCTTGAGCGGCGCCGTCCAGTACAGCATCTGGTAGGCGGTGAGGTAGTTGACCGGCAGCGCGGCGGCCTCGTCGAAGCTCATCGCGTCGGGGATCCTCCGCGTCTGCGACTCGGGCACGCAGCGCAGCGTCACCTGCCCGCCGAAGCGGCACATCGCAGTGACCCGATCGCCTTCCTTCAAGGTCTTGACGCCCGGCCCCAGCCGATCGACGACGCCCCCCACCTCGTAGCCCACCACCATCGGGAACTTCGGCGCGTCGGGGTACAGGCCCACGCGGGCCGCGATGTCGGAGAAGTTCAAGCCTGCGCGCTTGACGGCGACGCGCACCTCGCCCTCGGCGGGGCTCGGGTCTGGTTGCTCCTCGACCGCCAGAACGTCGGGCCCCCCTGCCTTCCGGTTCACCAGTGCGCGCATGAGGCCCGTATACTGCAAGCGTGAAGGCGCTCGCTCCCGGGTTTCTCATCGCCATGCCGCAGATGCTCGACCCGAACTTCTCGAAGACGGTCGTGCTCATGCTCGAGCACAACGACGAGGGCTCGATGGGCCTCATCATCAACCGCACCGCCGAGCTGACGTTCGCCGACCTCGGGCGCTCTCAGAAGCTCGAGATCGCGCCCGTGCGGGAGGACGACGCGATCCTCGTCGGCGGCCCGGTGGAGCCCTATCGCGGCTTCGTGCTGCACGATCGCGAGTCCATCGGTGAGCGCGCGCCGCTGCTGCCTGGCCTGTTCCTGTCCGTCACCACCGACGCGCTCGAGCCGCTGCTCCGTGACGGCGCGACACGGCTGCGCTTCTGCCTCGGCTACGCAGGGTGGGGCCCCGGCCAGCTCGAGAAGGAGATCGCCCAGGGAAGCTGGCTGTTCACCGAGGCTCAGAGCGAGCGGGTGCTCTCGGCCGATCCATCGACCCTGTGGAACGACGTCATCAAGAGCATGGGGGTCGACCCCGCGATGCTCGTCACCACCG
This sequence comes from Myxococcaceae bacterium, assembly GCA_016793095.1. Taxonomy (GTDB): domain Bacteria; phylum Myxococcota; class Myxococcia; order Myxococcales; family Myxococcaceae; genus Xiheimicrobium. The sequence goes on from JAEUJQ010000060.1 coordinate 19,269, forward strand.
GAGGGATCAACTGATGCTCGACCCCGTCATGCTCAAGGCCCGCCTCGAGGAGGCGCTGCCCGGCGCCACCATCGAGATCCGTGACACGACCGGCACCGGCGATCACTTCGAGGCGCGGGTGGTGAGCCCGTCGTTCGCCGGCCTGTCGATGGTGCAGCAGCACCAGGCCGTCTACGCGCCCCTGAAGGACCTGTTGGCGACCGGCGAGCTGCACGCGCTGGCGCTCAAGACGTACACCCCCGAGCAATGGAGCAAGGTGAAGCGATGATCAGCGACGCACTCAAGGCCCGGTTCGACAAGGAGATCGCGGACCACCCCATCGTCATCTACATGAAGGGCAACGCGCTGTTCCCGCAGTGCGGGTTCTCGGCGCGGGCGGTCGAGCTGCTCAAGCCGTACGGCCCGCTCTTCACCGTCGACGTGATGAAGGAGCCCGAGGTGCGCGACGGGATCAAGGTGTACTCGAGCTGGCCGACGCTCCCGCAGGTGTACATCAAGGGGAAGTTCATCGGCGGCAGCGACATCGTCGCCGAGCTGGCCGAGCGCGGTGAGCTCGAGGCGCTGGTGAAGGGCTGATCGGTTGCCTGCGAGCTGCCGCGGAGTGCTGTTCCTGCTCGCGCTCTCAGCGTGTAATGAGTCCCCCGCGTCGATCGAGTCGGTCGTGACGCTCCCGCCGCGGAACGCCGATGGAGGGCTGAGGCGCGCGTCACCCCGGCCCGTGGTGGCCGAGGTGCCGAGGCCGAAGAAGGTCGCGGGGCCGATTCAGGTCGAGGTCGCCCCATCGGCTGAGCTCGACGTGGGCGCGGTGCGGGCCTTCGTCACCGGCTTCGACGACGTGCTGCGCAGCTGCGCCGAGCGGGTGATCAACCAGCCTGCGGCAGGAGTGCCGGCGATCGATGGACGAGTGGTGGCGGAGGCGCGCGTGACGCCGGCCGGCCGGCTTCAGGGGATCGAGCTGACGTCGGACACGATTCGCAATGACCAGTTCTTCGCCTGTCTCAAGACGGTGATGCGGGGGTGGACGCTGCCGGTCACTCCCGCTGGCCTCGTCCCGGTGACGATCACCTTCGGCTTCTCGACGCTGCCCGGCTGACGCGCCGAATCGGGTTGCCGAAAGAGTCCAAGCTGGGATTCTCGGGGAACCGTGGCCAGCCCGACGCCGCCGACCGAGCCCTCTGCTGCTGCCGACGTGCCCGCGACGGGCGCCTGGGCGCGCTTCAAGCACTTCAAGGAGAAGAACCACATCGCCTTCGAGGTCGGCTTCTTCTTCGCCGGCTTCCTCTTCGACGTGGTGCTGCTGCACCGCATCGACTCGACGCCCCTGCTGATCCACCAGGGCATCTACCTGGTGCTCTCGGGCCTGTTGATCTTCGTCGATCACCGGCTGCACGTGCGCGGCAAGGAGCCCGAGGGCCTGCTCGGCCGCATCGCCAGCTTCCGGCTCTGGGTGATGCACTTCTTCCTCGGCACGCTGCTCAACGCCTTCATGGTGTTCTACTTCCGGGCGTCGAGCGGCCTGATGTCGTTCGTCTTCCTCGTCGCGCTCGCCGGGCTGATCGTCGCCAACGAGCTGCCGCGGTTCAGGGCGCAAGGGCCGATCGTTCGCGTCGCCATGCTGTCGTTCGCGACGACGTCGTTCCTCGCGTACCTGCTGCCGGTGATCGTCGGGCGCCTGTCGCCATGGCAGTACTACCTGTCGGTCGCGCTGGGCTCGGGCGTCACCTTCGGCCTGTGGAAGCTCTTCACCCGCTTCACGCACGATCCGAACTGGACGTTCCAGCGCGCGGTGGCGCCGGGGCTCGTCGTGCAGGGCGCGCTGCTGGGCTTCTACCTCGTGGGCGCGGTGCCGCCCGTGCCGCTGTCGCTCAAGTACATCGAGCTGTACCAGCACGTGCTGTCGGAGAAGACCGAGGGGAAGCGCCGCTACGTGCTCGAGTACCAGCCGGCGCCGGGGTGGCGCTTCTGGAACCGGCACTCCCGTGACTACGTCGCCTCGCCGACCGGCGTCTGTCTCAACGGCGCAGAAGGTTACGCCCGCACCTCGATCGCCTGTGAAGACGACAAGCCGTGCGAAGGCCTCGGCAGGAAATCGCTCTGCTCGGCGAAGCGCGTCTGGGTCTTCGTGAAGATCTTCGCGCCCACGAAGTTCCAGGACACCGTGAAGTTCCGCTGGGAGAAGGACGACCCGAAAGACGGCTGGAAGCTGCTCGGGTCGAGGCCGTTCGAGACCGGCCTGTCAGGCGGCACCGAGGAGGGCTTTCACACCTTCGCGTACTCGTCGATCAGCGACGACACCGACTACCGCGTCATGGTGCTCACGAAGGACGATCGCGAGATCGGCCGGCTCACCTTCCACGGGCGCCTGGGCGAGCCGCCCGCGCCCGAGACCGACGTCGAGTGATCAGCGGGCCTTCTTCTTCCAGACGCCCTTCATCCACGCCTCGACCGCGCCCGCCTCGCTGGGGATCGACGCCGACAGGTTCTTCATGCCCGACTCGGTGACGAGCACGTCGTCCTCGATGCGCACGCCGATGCCGCGGTACTTCGCTGGCACCCGCAGATCGTCGAGCTGGAAGTAGAGCCCGGGCTCGACGGTGAGCACCATGCCCGGCTCGAGCTTGCCGTAGCGGTACACCTCTTCGCGGGCCTTCGCACAGTCGTGCACGTCGAGGCCGAGCATGTGGCTCACGTTGTGGAGCGACCACCGCTTGAAGAAGAGGTGCTCGGGCCTGAGCGCGTCCTCCACGCTGGTGGGCAGAATGTCGAGATCCTTCAGGCCCTGCGCGAGCACCTTCGACGCGGCGAGGTTGGGGGCCATGAAGTCGTTGCCGGGCTTCACCTCGGCCAGGGCCGCCTGCTGCGCGCGCCACACCAGCTCGTAGATGGTGCGCTGCGCCTTCGAGAACTTCCCCGAGATCGGCAGCGTGCGGGTGATGTCGGCGGTGTAGAGCGCGTGCCCCTCGACGCCGGCGTCGATCAGGATCAGGTCCTTCTTCTTCAGCCCGGCGTCGTTGCGCGTCCAGTGGAGGATGCAGGCGTTGGCGCCGCTCGCCGCGATGGTGCCGTAGCCGACGTCCTGGCCCTCGACCCGCGCGCGCAGGTTGAAGGTGCCCTCGACCTCGCGCTCGGAGCTCGCCTTCGGGAGCACGCGGATGATGTCCTCGAAGCCGCGCTTGGTGGCGTCGATCACCTTCTTGAGCTCTTTGATCTCCAGCGCGTCCTTCACGAGCCGGTGCTCGGACAGGAAGGTGGCGAGCTCGTCGTCGGGCTTGCCCTCATCGCGTCTGGGCACGACGCCGTCGGTGAGGTGGGAGAAGCCCCGGAGCACGCGGGCGATCGGGTGCTGCTCGAGGAACGCCTTGAGGGCCTCGAGCGGGTGGGCGAAGTCGACCCCGTAGCGCGCGCGGCTCTGCTCGACGCCGAGGCGAGCGCCGACCCACAGCTCGCCCTTCTTGCGATCCGTGTAGAACGTCTCGCTCGCGCGGCCCGGGTTCGGCTCGACGAAGAGGTGGCTGTCGTGTCCGCCTCCGTGGCGCGGCGTCAGCACGAGGACGCAGTCAGGTTCGGTGTTGCCGGTCAGGTAGAAGAAGTCGGAGCCGGGGCGGAAGCGGTAATACGTGTCGTTCGCGCGCACCTTCTCGTGGCCCGTGGGGATGATGAGGACCTCACCGGGGAACCGCTCGGACAGCGCGGCACGTCGGCGGGCGTGGAAGTCCGTCGCGGCCACCGGCTTCGGCAGCGGCTTTGCCTGCGGCTTCCACTCCGTCATCATGAAGCGGACGAGCGCCTCGGGGTTGTTCGGGTCCCCTGGCTTCTCGGCTGGTTTGGCCGCGTCGGACTTGTCGTTCTGGAAGCTCATGGCGGCGTTATGCCACTGGTCATGGGCGCATGAGGAGGGTGGGGCGCAGCGCAGCGATCACCGCCGGCACCGCCACCTCACCTCGCAGGACCCGAGGCCCAAGCGAGACCGGGGTGAAGCCGTGGCGCGTGAGCAGGTCGACCTCGAAGGGCACCCAGCCCCCGTCGGGCCCGATCGCGATCACGAGGCGGCGATCGGCGGGCATCGCGTGCGCTCGCTCGGCGGCGGTGGGGTGCGGCACGAGGCGCAGCGCGTCCTTCGGCGCCCAGGCGTCGAGCTCGTCCTCGACGAAGGGCCTGAAGCGCTCGTGCACCTCGATGCGCGGGGGGATCGTGTCCTTCGCCTGCTCGAGGCCGAGATCGATGAGCGCGTCGAGCGTCTCGGCGGTGAGCACCTTCGCGTCGAAGTAGCTCTTCTCCACCCGCGCCGCGTTGATGAGGACGAGCCGGTCGATGCCCAGCGAGGCGATCGCGGGGATGACTCGCTTGAGCGCCTTTGGCCTGGGGATCGCGAGCAGCAGATCGACGCCGGGCCGCGGAGGAGGCTCGTCGCTGAGCGTGACCTCGAGGACCAGCGCGTCTTTCGTCAGGGACCGCACCACGGCAGCGCCGCAGTAGCCGGCCCGCACGCCGACCCGGAGCGTGTCTCCGGCCTGAACGCGCAGCACCTCCTTCGCGTGCGCGAGTCGGCGATCGCGCAGCGTGGCGGTGCCGTCCGCGGCCACCTCATCGGGCTGCAGCAGGAGCAGGTTCACGTCACGGACACGACCAGGGCGCCGTCGATCGGCTCAGGTTGCGGGAGTTCGCCGGATCGTGCGCCGTGTTCGGCCAGGGAGCAGTTCCGTCGAGCCCCTGTGAGTCGATGAGCCACGCTTCAGTCGAGTTGGCCCCGAGGAGGTACACCGTGCCGAAGTCCTGGCCGCAGGCCTTGGCGCCGCTCGGGAGTCTGGGAACGTCGACGGTGAAGTCGTTGAGCTGGGCGCTGAACGGCACTCCGAAGACGCCGCCATCGGGCCGAATCTCGGCAGCGCCGCCGAGAACGGGGACCCACACACCGCTCGAGCTCTTGATGGCGCGGGACGACGGGTTCAGCGACGGGCCATAGGCGACGCAGCCTGAGATGGCTGGCGTGGCGTCATAGTCACAGCGGTAGAGAACCCCGCTCGCTAGATGGATGGAGTCGTTCCCAGCAACTGCCATTGTGCCTCCCAATCCCCCGAACGAGGTGGGGCCGCCGAGGTGGTTTGGCTGCAACACCAGAGTTACGTTACTCAACGTTCCGAGCGTACCGGAGAGCAGGAACACCTGGGCGGCTGCTGGACCCTGAGCAATGCCCGCGTCCGAGAATGAAAACCCGTCGAAGGTGAACTTCTGGGGCGGACCACCTGACGCCATGTAGACACTGATCTCCCCGGTCAGGCCCAGCTCAACCGCCGCGCTGAGCCCAGTCCCGACGTCCAGACCGAGCTCGGGACACGACGCCGTGCCAGCGAACACCCTGTCCTTGCGCCTCCCGATGGGGACCTCAGCGCCGATTGACGACGTCGCCAGAGCGAGCGGCGTGTCGAAAGGGCGCTGGTAGTCTGCGGTGCAGGTCGTCGCCAGCACACTGCCCGTGGCCAGACTGAGTCGGCGAATGCTGCTCTCCTGACTCCCATCATAGTCCGTGACATAGACACTCCCGGCGCCGACCACGGGGGGACGGACGGTGAGGGAGTTGGCTCCTGCCGACCAGAGCCACAGCGTGCCCCCGTCCGGTGCGACAGCGCGCACCTCGTTCGAGCTCTGGACGATGAGCGTGCCGTTTTCGGCGAGCCCAAGGCCATTGCCCCCGAATGCCCGCTCCCAGAGGAAGCGGGTGACGGGCAGCTCGTCGGTGAGCGCCGGGCTCTGGTTTCCGGCAGAGTCCGCGATGGGACGGACGGTCACGAAGGCCGCGCTCCGAGAGCCGCTCCGCGCTGGCAACTCGGCAGCGTGGCGCAGCGGCACCTGGAAACACTGGCAGCCCGAGCACCCGCAGGCAGCCGGGGCGACCTGCGTGATGGTCACGCCCGAATCGACGACGCTCAAGTCCGCGACCGTGACGGGCGGCCCGGCGTCCACGACGACCGCGAGCAATGCGGTCTCGTTCATCTTCCATGCTCCGGGGTCGCGGGAATACGGGTCGGGCCAGGAGGCAGGACGCGTGAGGGGCAAGAGGATCACCCCGGGCGGCACGGTGTCGCGCTCGATGGCGACGCTCGCCGTTGGGCCCCCGGCCGGCCAGCCGGCGACGAAGGTCTTGCTGCCCTCCGGCGCGGCCATGGGGAGCGAGCCGGTGAAGACGCCCGCCGCGCCTGTCAGCGGTGGGAGCGGCCCCGTCGGCCCGGACAACGGAATCGACGTCAACCCCGGAGGCACCGGCCCTCCGCTCCGCGTCACTGACAACCGGGCCGGCACGCTCGCCGAGTTGAAGGCCAGCCCCGCATCGGGCGAGGTCCACGTGAGCGAGAGGTTCAGCGATGGGCACGAGCCTCCGTCCAGCGAAGGGGTGCAGAACTGCCAGGGCTGACAGGCCGCGACGCACGAGATCGTCTGCACCGAGACCGACGCGCTCGGCCCGCCGTCCCAGCCGGCCGTGAACGACCACGTCCCGGCGACTGGGAGCGTGACGTTGGAGGCCACGCCCGCGGCGATCGTCGCTGGCGCGCTCGCGTTGGTGCTCAGCGGGATCGCCACGGCGAACGAGCCGCCGTCTCGCAGGCGGGCGCTCACCTCGACGGGCACGGTGATTCCCGCGTCATAGACGGCGCCGTTCGGTGGCGAGACGAAGGCGAGGCTGAGGTTGACGCAGCGGCCCCCGTCGAGGTCGGCCTCGCACGGCGCGTAGACAGGACAGCTCGCAGGACAGCTTGGGACGGGCGTTCCCCCCGCGCTCCCTCCGCCGGCGCCCCCGGCCGAGCCGCCCGCGGCGCCTCCAGAAGAGCCACCTGCTGCTCCACCGGCTGAGCCACCGCCGCCCCCGCCAGCAGCGCCCCCGCCGAGCCCGCCTGCGACCCCGCCCGAGCTGCCACCCGCGTCGCCGCCTGCGACACCACCTGAGGTCCCACCCGCGTCGCCTCCCGCCACGCCCCCCGCGGTCCCGCCCGCATCGCCACCACCGCCTCCGAGACCGCCCGCCACGCCACCGGCAAGCCCACCCGCGACACCGCCCGCCAGACCCCCGCCGGTGCTCCCGCCCGCAGTTCCGCCGCCTGCTCCGCCAGCACGCCCACCCGCTGACGCACCACCGGCCGCGCCACCTCCGCCAGCGCTGGCCAGGCATCGTCCGTCGACGCAGCTCTGCCCACTCGCGCACGGCGGGAGATCGGGGCCGCAGCGATCACCGATCGGCTCCGGGCACCCGCTGGTGACGACCACGAGTCCCGTGACGACGAATGACAACTTCCAGTTCATGGAGACCCCGCTGGCGAGGGGTCGACTTTGCCCGACGCGCGCCTCGCTTGCACCGATTCAAAGGGCGCGGCACAAGGCCTGCCGATGGAAGCGCGCGCCGAGGCCTTTCGCGAGATCTGCCTGCGCTGCCGGCGCCCGAAGCGTGTCTGCTGGTGTGACGCCGTCACCCCGGTGCCGAGCCGGACCCGCGTCGTCTTCATTCAGCACCCACGGGAGTTCAAGGTGCCCATCAGCACCTGTCGAATGGCGCACCTGTCGTTGCCGAACTCCGAGCTGCACGTGGCGGTGACCGCCGTCGGCACTCCGGCGCTCGAGGCGCTCTGCGCGCGGCCCGGCACGGCGCTGCTCTTCCCGCTCGGGGACGACGTGGTGGACGCGGACACGATCGACTCGCCACCGCAGACGCTCGTCGTGGTGGATGGCACGTGGGCGAACGCGCGCAAGCTGGTGACGAACTGCCCCCTCCTGTCGAAGCTGCCCCGGCTCGCGTTCCGCCCCGACGCGCCGAGCCGGTACCGCATTCGCGCTGAGCCCGACGACGACTTCGTGTCGACGATCGAGGCCACCGCCATCGTCCTCGAGAAGCTCGAGCGCGCCCCTGGCCGGTTCCTGCCGATCCTGACGGCCTTCGACGCGATGGTGGAGCGCCAGCTCGACTACGCGAAGGGCAACGAGCGCCGAACCCGGCACGCCCGCCTCAAGGCCCGCAACACGGTGCGTGTCGATCCGCTGGCCGAGCTGAAGGCCGCCCCGTCGCTGGTCGCGGTCTTCGGCGAGGCGAACGCGTGGCCCCTCGACGCCGTCGACGCGCCCGCGGGAGAGGCCGAGCTCGTCCAGTTGGTCGCCGAGCGGCTCGACACGGGGGCGCGCTTCGAGGCGTTCCTGCGTCCGACGCGACGGCTCGCGCCCAGCGTGCCGCTGCACCTCGATCTGCCGTCGAGCGTGCTGGAGACGGCCGAGCCGCGAGGGGCGGCGCTCGAGCGCTGGGCGGGCTTCCTCAAGCCGGGCGACGTGCTGGTGGGCTGGGGCCGGTACTGCCGCGATCTCCTCGAGCGGGAGGGCCACCCCTGTGGCGCCTTCATCGACGTCCGCGCGCAGCTCTGTCAGTTGAACGCCGGTCGGCCGGGCTCGGTCGAGGCGTGCGCGGCCCGGCTCGAGGTCGCCCTGCCGGAAGGAAGAGGCCGTGCCGCCCGTCGCTTGAACGCCGTCGCGGCCGTCACGCGCGCCGCCATCTCAGGGCGCGCCACTGACGCCCTCTCGCGGCCCGGGAAGGCCCGATGAACCTCCGAACGCTGCAGCTGCTCTTCGTCCTCTCGTGGCTCGCCTGGGCGTGCATGCCGGCGTGGGGCGCGACGGCCTTCGCGGCGATGGAGGTCACGCTGCTCTTCGGCCTCGGCTCCCGCCAGCGGCAGGCAGTGCGCGAGCTCGAGACGACGCACGCCGAGGTGAAGCACGCCCTCGACGAGCCGCAGCAGGCCTGGCTCGCGAAGTACGCCTTCTTCTACACCCAGCGACCGGCGGCCAGGGAGTGGGCGGGGCTGCTGCGCGCCTCTGCGCTGGCGCTGATGCTCCTCATCCCCGTCTTCGCGGTTCACGCGCTGGTGCGGCGAGAGCTCTTGCCGCTGGTCGCGCTCCTGCCCGCGGTGATCTTCATCGTCCTCAACTCGATGCTGGCGCCGTCGCTCGAGGTCGATGACTGGACGAAGGAGGACGGGCGCGAGGCCGAGAAGGCGCTCCACGACGCGGTGACGAAGGCCGTCGCGGCGCGAGCGCTGAAGGGCCTCGATCTGAGCGCCCTGCCTGCGCGGCTCGGAGCGCCCGGCGGGCTCGCACCTCCACCAGCTGCGCCACCGCCCACCGACCCGCCGGAAGACTGAATCAACCACCTGGCCGGGGGTACGCAACCGTCGAAAACCGCTCGGGCTTGAGCTAACCGGGCCATCGAGGAGATCACCATGGCAGAGAGAATCGCCGTCATCGGCCTGGGCTACGTGGGACTGCCGGTCGCGCTCGGCTTCGCGCGGAAGTTCCCCGGCACCGTCGGCTTCGACATCAACGAGGCCAAGGTGAAGGAGCTCGCCTCGGGCTTCGACCGCACGGGCGAGGTGGACGCCGCCACGCTCAAGGGCTCGTCGCTCGAGATGACGGCCGACCCCGCGAAGCTGAAGCAGTGCACCTTCTTCGTGGTCGCCGTGCCCACCCCCGTCGACGTGGACAACCGGCCCGATCTCACCCCGGTGGTGAAGGCCAGCGAGACGGTCGGCCGCGCGCTCAAGAAGGGTGACGTCGTCGTCTACGAGTCCACCGTCTACCCGGGTGTCACCGAGGACATCTGCGGGCCTCACCTGGCGAAGATCTCGGGGCTCGCGCGCAGCGACTTCTTCCTGGGCTACTCGCCCGAGCGCATCAACCCGGGCGACAAGCAGCACACCCTCGAGCGCATCACCAAGGTCGTCTCGGGCGAGGACGACAAGACGCTCGAGCGCGTCGCGTCCGTCTACGGCGCGATCATCGACGCCGGGGTGTTCCGCGCCGCCAGCATCAAGGTGGCAGAGGCCGCGAAGGTGATCGAGAACACCCAGCGCGATCTCAACATCGCCCTGATGAACGAGCTCGCGCTGATCTTCGATCGCATGGGCATTCGCACCCGCGACGTGCTCGCCGCGGCCGGGACGAAGTGGAACTTCCTCAAGTTCTCGCCGGGCCTCGTCGGCGGCCACTGCATCGGCGTCGATCCGTACTACCTGACGACGAAGGCCGAGCAGCTCGGCTACCAGCCGCAGGTGATCCTCTCGGGGCGGCGCATCAACAACTCCATCGGGCCGTACATCGCCCAACGCACGGTGAAGCTGCTCATCCACGCGCAGAAGGCGGTGAAGGGTGCGCGCGTGGGCGTCATGGGGTTGACCTTCAAGGAGAACGTCGCCGACATCCGCAACTCGAAGGTGCCCGACATCCTCGGCGAGCTGCGCGAGTTCGGCGTGCAGCCGATGCTCGTCGATCCCTACGCGGACCCGGCCGAGACGAAGCACGAGTACGGGCTGACGCTGTCGAAGCCCGAGGAGCTGGTCGATCTCGACGCGCTGATCGTCGCCGTGTCGCACCGGGAGTATGTCGAGGCCCCGATGGCCTCGCTGCTGGCCCGGCTCAAGCCCGGGGGCGTGCTGATCGACGTGAAGAGCGCGCTGGATCCCAGCCAGGTGCCCGAAGGTCGCGCGCACTACTGGTGCCTCTGATGGCGGCGTTCGATCTCTCTGCGGCGCTGGCGAGCCCGCAGCGGTGGCTCGTCACCGGCGCGGCGGGCTTCATCGGCTCGCACCTCGTGGAGCAGCTCCTCGCGGCCGGGCAGCGCGTCGTCGGGCTCGACAACTTCGTCACCGGCAAGCGCGCCAACCTGGACGACGCGGTGGCGAAGGCGGGGCAGGGCGCCCGCGAGCGGTTCTCCTTCGTCGAGGGTGACATCACCTCGCTCGAGACCTGCCAGCGCGTGTGCGCGGGCGTGGACTTCGTGCTGCACCAGGCCGCGCTCGGCAGCGTGCCCCGCAGCATCAAAGACCCGCTCGCCTCGCATCGCGCGAACGTCGATGGCTTCGTCAACATGCTCGTCGCGTCGCGTGACGCGAAGGTGAAGCGCTTCGTCTATGCCTCCTCGTCGTCGGTCTACGGAGACGATCCCACGCTGCCCAAGCAGGAGGCGCGGACCGGCCGCGTGCTCTCGCCCTACGCCGCGACGAAGCACGTGAACGAGGTCTACGCGCAGGTGTTCGAGCGGACCTACGCGTTGCAGACGGTGGGCCTGCGCTACTTCAACGTGTTCGGCCCCCGACAGGATCCCAACGGCCCCTACGCCGCGGTGATCCCCAGGTGGATGGCGCTGCTCTTCGCGGGCCAGCCGTGCGACCTCAACGGCGACGGCTCGACGAGCCGCGACTTCTGCTTCGTGCTGAACGCGGTGCAGGCCAACCTCCGCGCGGCGCTCGCGCCCGGCGAGGACGTGAGCGACTGCGTCTACAACGTCGCCGTGGGCGACAAGACGAGCCTCTCCGAGCTCTACCAGTTGATCCGCGAGCGGGTCGCGAAGACGGTGCCTGCGGTGAAGAGCCTCGAGCCGCGGCGGCAGCCGTTCAGGCCCGGCGACATCAAGGACTCGCAGGCCGACATCTCGCGCGCGCGGCAGCACCTCGGCTACGCGCCCACCCACACCGTCGCGCAGGGGCTCGAGCTGACCGTCGTCCCACCAGGAGGAGTGCCATGAAGATCATCGTCACCGGGGGCGCAGGCTTCATCGGCTCCAACGTGGTGGATGCGTTCGTCGCGCTCGGTCACGAGGTGCTGGTCCTCGACGACCTCTCGACCGGCCAGCGGGAGAACCTGAACCCGAAGGCCGAGCTCGTGCACGCCGACATCCGCAGCGAGCAGGCCGCGAAGGCGGTGGAGGCGTTCGCTCCCGAGGTGCTGAACCTCCACGCTGCGCAGATCGACGTTCGTCGCAGCGTCTCTGACCCGCGCTTCGACGCCGACGTGAACGTGGGAGGCCTGCTGAACGTGCTCGAGGCGGCGCGGCGCGCGGGCAGGCTGAAGCGCGCGATCTACGCGGCCTCTGGCGGCTCGATGTACGGCGACACCCAGCAGGTCCCCACGCCCGAGACGCACCCGTGCGGCGCGGTCTCTCCCTACGGCGTGTCGAAGCACGCCTGTGAGCTGTACCTGCAGGCCTGGCGCGGCATCTACGGGCTCCACGACGTCGCGCTGCGCTACGCGAACGTCTACGGACCGCGGCAGAACCCGCACGGCGAGGCCGGCGTGGTGGCGATCTTCACCGAGCGCCTCGTCCACGGAAAGCCGTGCACCATCAACGGCGACGGCGGGCAGACCCGCGACTTCGTGCACGTGGCCGACGTCACGCGGGCGAACGTGCTGGCGCTCACCACCAGCTTCGTCGGTGGGGTAAACATCGGCACCGGGATCGAGACCGACGTGAACACCGTCTACCGGCACCTCTCCGCCGCCGCCGGGGTGACGGCGCCCGCGCTCCATGCCCCGGCGAAGCTCGGGGAGCAGCGCCGCAGCGTGCTCGACAACCGCAAGGCGAAGGACGTGCTGGGGTGGGCCCCCTCGTTCGACATCGCCGGCGGCCTCGCCAACACCGTGGCGTGGTTCAAGGCCCGCTGACGGCGCCGCAAGAATTGCCGCCGCGGCCCTGAAGGGTCTGTCGGCTCGTCGTCGCAGCCGCAGTGGTTGCGCGCTGAACCCTCTGATTTTCTACTGCATCTCACCCTCCGCATGAGGCCGCGTACCTCCACCGCGGCCATTTCCGGAGGCGTCATGAAACGCATCGCGATCCTGGGCGCGGGCACGGCCGGCACCCTGATGGCCAACAAGCTCGTCAAACGGCTGCCACCGGGCTGGCAGGTGACCGTCTTCGATGAGGACGATGTTCACGTCTACCAACCGGGGCTGCTCTTTCTGCCCTTCGGAGGCTACCGCGAGGACGAGATCGTGAAGTCCCGCCGGCCGCTCTTCGACCGCCGTGTGGAGCTGCGACTCCAGCCGGTCGAGCGCGTCGATGCAGCGTCGAACACGGTGCAGCTCGGCTCGGGCGAGAAGGTGCCGTACGACGTGCTGATCCTCGCGACCGGGAGCCGCATCGCCCCCGACCAGACGCCCGGGCTCACCGGCAAGGGCTGGAACGAGACGGCGTTCGAGTTCTACACGCTCGCCGGGGCGAAGGCCCTCCGCGGAGCCCTCGAGAAGTTCGAGGGCGGCAAGCTGGTCGTGAACGTCGCCGAGCTGCCCATCAAGTGCCCCGTCGCGCCGCTCGAGTTCCTCTTCCTCGCAGAGGCGTTCTTCACGGAGCGCGGGCTGCGCGACAAGGTCGAGATCGTCTACGCCACGCCGCTCGAGGGCGCGTTCACCAAGCCGGTCGCCTCGGCGACGCTGGGTGACATGCTCTCGCGCCGCGGCATCAAGGTCGTCCCAGACTTCAGCCTCGCCGAGGTCGACGGCGGTCGACGGGTGATCAAGTCGTATGACGGCCGGGAGGTGCCCTACGACCTGTTCGTCTCGATCCCGCTGCACGCGGGAGCCGAGATCATCGGCCGCTCCGGCCTCGGCGATGGCGGAGGCTGGGTGCCGACCGACAAGCACACGCTGCAGACGAAGGCGCACACGAACGTCTTCGCGATCGGCGACTGCACTGATCTGCCCGCCTCCAAGGCCGGCGCGGTCGCGCACTTCCAGGGTGACGTGCTGATCGACAACGTCATGCGCTTCATCGAGGGGCGGGCGCTGCTGCCAGCCTTCGACGGCCACGCCAACTGCTTCATCGAGACGGGCCACGGCAAGGCGATGCTGATCGACTTCAACTACCAGACCGAGCCCCTGCCAGGGCGCTTCCCCCTGCCCGGGGTGGGCCCGTTCACGCTGCTCGAGGAGAGCGCGATGAACCACTGGGGCAAGCTGGCCTTCAAGTGGACCTACTGGAACGTGCTCCTCGCAGGCGAGGAGCTGCCGCTGGATCACCACATGTCCATCGCTGGGAAGTGGCAGCGGCCGCCTTCCCCTGAACTGAGGAGCTCGCCATGAACGCCGTCACCATCGACCCTCGAGCCGCGGACGCCCGCGCTCCCGCCGTGCCGGCGATGCACGACGTCGTGCACGACGCGCGCAGCGAGGTGCAGTTGCTGATCCTCGAGAAGCTCGACGCCATGTCGGCGCAGGTCGCCTTCCTCGCCGAGCGCCAGCGCAAGCAGCAGGAGTTGATCGAGGAGTTCACGCCCATCGTGAAGGAGATGATGAAGACCGCGACGGGCAAGCTCGACGCGCTCGAGAAGGAGGGCGTGCTCGCTTTCGGGAAGGAGCTGCTCGTCGTCGGCCAGCGCATCGCGAAGGCCTACACTGCGGACGACGTTCGGCAGCTCGGCGACTCGGTCGTGGCGATCCTCGACACCGTGCGCGCGATGACTCAGCCGGAGATCCTCACGGCCGCGAACGAGGCCGCTCAGGTGCTGCAGCACGCGGACGAGACCCAGCCCATCGGCCTGGTCGGCATGGTGCGCGCGACGCGGAACGACGACGTTCAGCGCGGCATGGCGGTGATGATGGAGGTGCTGAAGAAGGTTGGCCAGGGCGTCGCTGCCGCCTCCCAGCGCCAGGCCGCGCAGGGAGACAAGCGGGCGAAGCTCCAACGGCTCCTGGGATCGAAGAAGAGGGCGCTGGGCATCGAGCGGCCCCAGTTGCCGGCGCGCGCCGTCCAGATGAAGCGCCCGGACGAGATGCCGGCGGCCCCGGCGTGCGCCGTGCCGAGCTCCGAAGCGCCGAAGGCAGCCGCCGTGTTCGACGGGGTGGCGTTCACGGCCGATGGGGCGCTGGTCGATCAGTCGCAGTGGACTCGTGAGCTCGCGGCCACCATCGCCGCGACCCAGGCGGTGACGATGACGGACGCGCACTGGGCGTTGATCGAGTTCGCCCGGCGCGACTTCGAGCAGACGAAGGCGTCGCCCAACATCCGCCGCATGACGCAGGGCACCAACCTCACCACGAAGGACATCTACGCGTTGTTCCCCAAAGCCCCGGCACGCACCGTGTCGAAGATCGCAGGTCTCCCCAAACCAGCAGGATGCCTATGAACGCCCTCTCTCAGCCGAACCCCGCACGCGACGTCATCGCCAGCACCCAGCGCAAGGTCGCGATCATCTGCTCACACGGCGGGCTCGACGAGGTCTACCCCTCGTTGATCCTCGCCAACGCCGCCCGGCAGTCCGGGATCGACGCGTTCGTGTTCTTCACCTTCTGGGGCCTCGACGCGATCACCGAGGGGAAGGTCGATCACCTGCACCTCAACCTCGTGGGGCAGCCGTCGTCTGGCATGCCGACGATGCTGGCGGGCCTGCCCGGCATGGAGAGCTTCGCGGCCACCATGATGAAGAAGCAGATGGCTGAGCTCGAGCTCCCGACCGTGCGGGAGATGATGCAGATCCTGGAAGAGGCAGGCGCCGAGCTGTACGCCTGCGAGCTCGCGATGAAGATGTTCAAGCGCGAGAAGAAGGACCTGCTGCCGTCCGTGAAGGACGTCATCACCGCCGGCGATTTCTACGATCTCGCCGAAGGCGCTCAGATCATCTTCACGTGAGCGCTGGTTGACCACCCTCGCTGTTCGGGGGAGAGAGCAGGGCATGCGCGCGCTCGTCCTGCTCTCTTCGTTGATGGTCGCCTGCGGTCCCGCGACGGTGCAGCTCACCTCGGCGACCTACTCGTTCGAAGGCCTGCGTGGACGGGAAGGCACGCCGTCGGCCGTGGTGACCGGCTCGACCCTCGAGGTCGATGTGGTGCTGCGCGAGGTCAAGCTCACCATCGGCGGCGCGACGCGGAAGTTCACGTTGTCACAGGCGTCCACCATCACCACGGGCTGTCCAACCAACTTCAGCTCGAGCCCCCAGGAGACGCGCTCGCTCGACGCGCCGAACCTGCAGTTGGGGGAGCTGCTGATCGACGCGCCGTTGCTCCGCTCCGACTGCCCGGCGGGCTCTCGGCAGATCGTGCTGCAGCAGGGCCCGGTAGGCGCCATGGGCGCGGCGCCCGACTGTTCGGCCGAAGTCCTCTGCCTCGCATACCGCCGACGCTGACGCTCGAACCCCGCGCCCGCGACGGGTGGCAGCGCCGGGATGCCGGAACTCGCCGTCGCTGCAGCACCCGGACGTGACGGCAGGTTCCGAGGTGCCCGCCGCGGGGAGCCGACGGTCTGCCGGGGGGCGAGGTGGGCAGCCGCGTCTTCCGCCTGTCCCTCGAAGGGAAGGAGCTCGAGGACCGCGGCATGATGGCCATGCGCGAGGTCGGAGCTCCGCGCCGCACGGCAGCGCTCGACCCCCGGCGTCAGGGGACGATGAAGGCCCAACAGAGACGGAGGATCTGCACGTCGCTCGCGCGCGGGACGACGAGCTGCTCGGTGAACCGCCGAGGGTCCACGTCCTTCGTCGCTGCGACCTGGGCTTCGAGCTGCCGTACCTCGACCTGAAGATCCTCGAGCTTCGCTTCGGCGCCGCCCTGCATGCGGTGCGAAGAGACCGCCCGACTCGCCGCTGACAAGGTGCTCCGCCGACCGCCGAAGAGGCCCAACACGCCGGCGCCGACGTCGAGCCACTTCTGCGCCTTGCGTGAGGTGATCTCACGCTCCATCTGGGCGAGGTCAGCGCGCTTGCGCTCGAGCGTCCGCAGGAGGGTCTGCGAGGTCTTCGCCACCGCCTCCTTCGCGACCACGCGGGCGGTGAACGCCTCGAGGGACTCGGTCGGCCCCGAGATCAGCTTCGTGGTCGGATCGACGAGCAGCTTCGTCTCGAGCTTGGAGGGTAACCGCTCCTTGATCGCCCCCTGGAGCTTCACCAGCTTGAGGCTCTGGACCCACGAGGGCGTCGCCGCGAAGGTGACGCCGGGCGGTGGGGTCGCCTGAAACGGCACGCCGTTCACCGAGAAGGGCGCGTGCTCGAGCACCTCGCCCGGCGTCAGCGCCTGCTCAGTGGGGAACGCCAGCTCGTGAATCGTCTCCTCGCTCGCCGCCGTGCCGACGCGGTACCGGACGCCGAACTTGAGCAGCAGGAACAACTGCGCCACCCCGCGATCCACCTCGTAGATGGGCCCCAGCTCGGGCTCGAGGCCGACGAGCGGCGGCGTCAGCGAGGCGCCTGCTCCGCCCACTCCCGGAGCCGCAGTCGGTGCGCCCACCGCTCCCGTCGCCACCGCTCCCGCCACTGCCGCCGCCGCTGCTCCTCCGGCAGCTCCTGGTCCAACGGCCGTCGGCGCGGCACCTGCCGAGCCGCCGCCACCAGCGTCAACGCGAGCAGCCCCCACCTGGGCCTTCATCGGAGCCGTCACGGCCCGCAGCTCGTCTTCGCTGAACGGACCCCGGAGGATCGTGAGGGCGTCCCGCGTCTTGAGGATCGACGGCTTCGGGCGGTGCACGGAGTGCAGCAGGAATTGTCTGGGCTGGAGCTGCGCGATCTGGGTCTCGAGCTCGCTTGCCGTCACCCCCGTCGCGGTCGCGGCGGCCACGAGCGCGTCGCGAATGCGCGCCTTGTCCTGTTCGGTCTGCAGGCGCCCCACCAGCCAGGTGCCGATGTTCGCCAGCCCGCGGTAGTCGAGATCGATCGGGTTCTGCGTCGCGAGCACCACCGACACCCCGAACGCGCGGGCCTGCTTGAGGAGCCCGATCAGCGGCGGCTTCGTCGGCGGATTGGCCGGGCTCGGAGGGAAGTAGCCGAAGATCTCGTCGATCAGCAGCACCGCGCGCAGCGCGTTCGAGCCTCCCTGGCGGCGCATCCACCCCTGCAGCCGCTCGAGGAGCAGCGCGACGACGGCGAGCCGCTCCTCGTCCGGAAGGTGCGCGACCGAGTAGATGGACAGCCGCGGGCGGCCATCGGGCGCGCGCAGCAGCACCTCGGGATCGAGCGGGTCACCCGTCCTCCACGCCTGGAACTTCGGTGAGGCGATGAGCCCGTTGAGCCGAATCATCAGCCCCTGGCGCTCCCGCTGCGGGAAGAAGTCCTCGAGCGGCAGCGCGCCCACCACCGCGAACGGGGGCTGGTTCACCTGTCGCACGAGATCGACGAGCGTCGGCGTCTGGCCCTGCTGCCACGCGGTGGTGAGCAGCTGCACGAGCAGGAGGTACTCACGCGAGGTGAGCGGATCGATCTCGACACCGAGGAGGCCGAGGAGGCTGCGCGCGACCCCGTCGGCGGCGCCGTTGATGGCGTCGGTGTCGCCCTGGGCAGGAGGCGCGAGCGTGCCGAGCAGATCGAGCGGCAGGCCCACGGTCGAGCCCGGGGTGTACAGCCGCGCCTCGTAGCTCGCACGTACGGCAGCGTCCTGGTCCAGCGCCCGGCCGGACTGCGCGAGCGCGTTCGCGAGCTGGGCCGCTGCGGCGCCGGCATCAGTCGTCCACTGCGCGAGCGACGTCGTGTCCATGGCGTCGAAGCGCAACAGCAGGGTGCCGAGATCGCCCTTGCTGTCCACGGCGATGACGGGAATGCCCTGCGCGAGCAGCTCTTCGACGAGCACCGCGCAGAGGCCCGTCTTTCCCGAACCCGTCATGCCGAGCACGAAGCCGTGCGTGGTGAGCGCCTTTGGATCGAGCGTGAGCGGCGTGCCGTCGGTCGCGACGCCAAGGGACAGGGAGGTCATGGGGCGGGATGTAGCGCAAGCCGATGGGCGCGGCAGGTGCGTTCGTCGTCGCTCGTCGGTCGACTCGGCCCACCATCGCGAATAGGTTCCCGCCTCAGCGGAACACCTCTTCAGGAGCGCACATGCGGAAGTTGATCTGGTTTTCGGCGGCGGTGATCCTCGGCGCGGTCGTCGGGTTTGCGTGCGGCACGCCGGCCGCGAAGTGTTCGGTCGCGTCATGTGCAGGCTGCTGCGCCAGCGATGGCACCTGCCAGGGCGGGAACACGACCCAGGCGTGCGGCACCCAGGGGAACGCCTGCAACGCCTGCAGCGCGAACCAGACCTGTGTCGTGGGTGCCTGCATGACGGGTGGCTCGTCGGGAGGGGCAGGCGGGGGCTCCTCGGCAGGCGGCGCGGCTGGTGGCTCGGGTGGTGGAGCGGCTGGCGGCTCGACGGCCGGTGGCTCAGCGGGCGGCAGCACGGGCGGCGGCTCGGTGGGTGGAGGCTCCGCTGCCGGCGGGAGCGCGGCCGGCGGGACGGCTGGCGGAGCGATGCTGATGTTCGACGCCGGCATGCCACCCCAGGTGGCGATCAGCTTCGCGACGACGTGTGCGGCCGCCCAGCCCTGCGGCGGCGCGCTGCCGGGCCTGTGGCACTACCAGACCGTGTGCGTGGAAGACTCCATCTTCACGCGGCTCCAGAACCTGTGCGGCGGGGCCTCGCAGAGCTCGGTCAACGATCGGTCGGGCACTGCGCGCGGCGCGGTGTTCTTCACGGCGACCCAGATGGCGCGGCAGGTGAGCGGTCGGGTGGACTTCTCCATGTCCACCACCAACTCGACCTGCGTGAACGGCTTCATGGGCTTCGGAGGGTGCACCAATCTGCCGACGCTGCTCGGCAACGCGGGCGTGCAGGGCACCTGTGCGCTCGAGCTCGCTGACGGCGGCGCCTCGACGAGCACCTGCACCTGCCGGTTGAGCTTCGCGTTCAACGATCAGGCGACCGACACCTACACGGCGTCGGGCAACGTCATCACCACCGCGGGCAATCGCACCTTCGAGTACTGCGTGCAGGGCGCCTCGATGACCTACGAAGAGACGACGCCGGCGAGCGTGACGAACATCGCGCGCGATCCCGGAGTGTCCACGCTGTCGAAGCAGTGAGCCCACTTCACCTGGAGTTCTCGTGAGCCGCATCTCGGTCGGACTCGTCCTCGCGCTCTTGTCGTCGCAGGCCCTGGCGCAGACCCCCTGCGAGACGCCACGGATTCGTGACGTCGCGCCGCTGGCGGCGGCCATTCAGCAGGACAAGGCGATGGCCGCGACCTTCCTCAAGGGGTCTCAGGCCTGCCAGATGGCCCAGAGTGACGCCTGTGATGCCGCGCGGCTCGAGTGCAACAACCAGCTCGCCTCGACGCTGAAGGCCCAGGTGGGCTTCGACGACGGCGCCTGGCTGCGCGACATGCTGCTCCCCTACGGCGGGCTGACGTACCCGCCCACGCGCCAGTTCCTGCCCGGCGCCAGCGCCCTCGACACCTCGTGCAACGGCGACGCGAACCAGTTGATGTCGGCCTCCTCGCGGCGATCAGCGCAGGCCAGCCGCAGGCAGGCCCTGCTCGACGAGTACCCGCGCTACACCCAGTGGGTGCAGGATCAGGCGCGCGCCTGTCGAGATCGGGCCGCCCTCGACGATCAGCGTCGGGCCCAGGAGCGCGCCGAGGCCGAGCGCCTCGCCGCCGCCGCGCTCGCCGCCAAGATGACTGAAGAGCAGCGGCAGAAGGCCGAGGCAGACGCGAAGCGCAAGGCCGAGCAGGAAGCCAAAGCCCGTGCCGACGCCCAGAAGGAGGCCGAGCGCAAGCAGCAGGACGCCCTGGAGCAACAGGCGAAGGAGCGCAAGTCGGCCGAGGAGCGCGCGAAGGAGGAGCGGGAGAAGGCGGAGGCCCGCGCGAAGGAGGAGCGCGAGAAGGCCGAGGAGCGCGCAAGAGACGAGAAGGCCGAGGCTGAGCGCAAGGCGAAGGAGGAGAAGGAAGAAGCTGAGCGCAAGGCCGAGAAGGAGCGCGACCGGCAGGAGCGCAAGGCCGAGGAGGAGCGCGAGCGCGCCGAGAAGGAGAAGCGTGACGCGAAGGAGGAGCGGGAGGCCGCCGAGCGCAAGGCGAAGGAGGAGGCCGAGCGGGCGAAGGCGGAGGCAGAGCGCAAGGCGCGGGACGCCGAGGAGCTGCGGCTGGTGAAGGCCCGCGAAGATCGCAAGCTGGCCCTGCGGACCCAGAAAGAGAAGCTGACCCAGCAGGCCGTCGAGGCCGAGCGCCGCGCCGCGGAGATCGCCGCGATGACGTTCACCGCGGATCAGTCACAGCAGGCGGCCCAGCTCAACACCGAGCGGGTGCAGGCGGTCGAGCGTGCGAAGACGTTGCGGGCGCAGGCCGCCGAGCTCGTCATCGATGACTCGGACGAGCGCGGCCGCGGCTCAGTCGGGCTGCTCGGCGGTGGCGGCGCGACGAACTGGCCTGGCACCGTCACCGCGGCGCTGGGCGGCGAGCTGCTCTTTCACCTGGGCTTCTGGGGCACCGCGCCGTCCGAGGGCATGGCGTCGGGCTTCGAGCTGCGCGCGCTCGCCCGCTTCCTCAGCACCATCGGCCCGAACAGCGTCCAGCAGCTCGAGGGCCTCGTCACCGCGCGGTACTTCTTCGGCCGCTTCGGCGTGGGCGGAGCGATCGAGTTCCGCTGGAACCAGCCTGTCGTCGCCAACATCACCAACGTCAACATCGGCTTCGGGCCGAGCATCGGGTTCGCGTTCGTCGATCAGCCGCGCACCCGCGTCATGCTCACCGCGTCGTGGTTGCCGCTGACCCAGCAGGGCTTCCAGAACCCGTTCCGCACCGTCGGCAACCTCGAGGTGGCGCATGAGTTCTTCGTCGCCAACCTCTCTGCCGGCATGCAGACGCAGCCGGTGCCGGTGAGCCCCCAGGCGCCGAACGGTGGGACGATCGTGGGCTGGTACGTGGGGGCCTTCGCCGGGGTCCGCCTGCGCTGGTGAGCGCCTGAACCCGCGCTGAACGCCTCATAGTCAGGCCTCAGCTCGTCTTTTGCGTCAAGGGGAGGTGGCTTCGGGCTGACCCTCAGCGCGGACGACGAGCGCCCGGAGGGGAACGGCGGGGAACCAGGGGCGAGCGCCTCGCGCGCGGCGCAGCAGCGGCGACCTGCGACGGCCTCGCGAACGGCCAGACCGACCCAGGGGCTGGTGTCGCTGCCGGCGAGGGGAACTTCTTCGAGGCGGCTCCGCGCGGGTGTTGGGGCTCCCTGCGACGAGGCGGCAAGCGCCGACGCAGCTACGGACGAGGGAGCTCCGAGGCTGCTCCGCCCGGGGTGTTGCGGCTGCCTGCGTCGAGGCCAGCGGCGTCCGGGCTCAGCCGCCCGGGTTGATGCCCGTGACGATGGTCGTGAGATCGAGCCCGCCGGTGTAGCCATAGCTGACGTACTCGTCGAAGCCGTACACGGTCACGCCTGCGCCAGGCAGCGTCATCTGCCCTGGCTGGGGGATCACGAGGATGGTGTGCGTCCCCACCGGCACGGGCACGTTGGCCACCCGGAACGCGGTGGAGCCGACGGCGTTGAAGCTCGTCATCGGCACCGCCGTGCCGTTCACCCGCACCTCGAGCACGCGGCTGCCGTCGATCACCAGGCCCAGGTAGTTGTCTCGCGTGCCCGGGGCGGTCAGCACGGTGTACTGGCTGCGCCACTGCTCGACCGGCGGAAGCAGAACCACCGAGGGGTCTCCCTGAGTCGGGTAGGCCGTGCCCACCACCGTCGTCGCGTTCTGGCTCGCGAAGATCTGGGCCACCTGGACCGGCTGATCGGCGGTGATGGTGAAGCTGGTCTTCGAGCGGAACTCGACGAAGGCGCCGCCTGCGAGCCTGCAGTTGTTCGCCGACAGCGAGCCCGAGAGGCACCGGTTCGGCGAGAGCACGTCGCCGGCCGCGGGCGGCGGCGTCAGGGTGACCGCGGTGCCGTTCGCGCACGCCGGGTTGCTGGTGGGGCAGCCGGCCACGATCTTGTAGTAGTCGGGCCCCGCGTTGCTCGCCGGCGCGAACATGTTGTTCGACAACCGCAGCGGCGCGGTGCGCGTGGCCACGAAGTTGCGGCCCCAGGTCACGAAGGGGAAGAGCTGCTCCTCGACGTGATCGCACGCGGTGTCCAGGTGCCCGCGGGTGGTGCAGGCCGAGCCGCCGAACACGGCGATCGGCTTGTCGGCGGTGACGATGGTGCCTGTCAGATCGTTGTCCACCCGGCAGTGCTGGTTGCAGCAGGGGGGCGTGAAGAGGGTGCCGCAGGTGCCCTGGTTGTTCGAGCAACAGCAGGGCGGCTGAAAGAGACCGCCGCAGGTGCCGGGGGGCACGACGCAGGCCTGGCCGCTGATGCGGGTGGGGAGGAAGGGGTTGAGGCCGCACTCGAGGTTGATCGACGACGGCGTCGGGGAGGGGTTGTCGCTGGCGATCTGCAGGACGTCGTAGGTGTTGATGGTGAAGTCCTGCTGGGCGCCCCGGTTGAGGGCCACCACTCCCGGGCCGGCCCGCGTCCTCGCGCTCGCCCGCACCGTCACGCGCGTGTTGTCCTGAGTGCCGACGATGGTGAGCATGGCGTTGAACGCGATGCTGGCGGCGCCGTTCGGATCGTTGCTGCCGGCGCGGTTCATCACGTGCTCCGGCGTCAGCCCGACGTAGCTGAGCCCGAGGATGTGCGCGGGCAGCAGGAGCGAGGCGTCGTTGCTGTAGGCGAAGTGCCGACAGACGTTGCTCATGCACACCGGGTTCGCCGACTCGGGCACGGCGTTCTCGCACGTCGTCACCGAGGTGCACGCGCCGGTGTCGCGGAAGGCCGCCAGCGGGTTGAACTGGTACACGGTGATCGGCCGCGTCGAGGTGATGCGGTAGCCGTAGCGCCGCAGTCCGCTCTGGGAGCTCGAGCCGACCCCGTTCGTCGACGTGGGGTGATCACCGACCGACTGCCACGGCACGCGGATCACCGCGAGGCCACGGGTCATCGGATCCAGCCGACCGGGCACGGGCACCGACTTCACCATCTGGGTGGCGTTGTTGAAGAACCGCGAGACCGTCACCGTGGTCGCCAGCGTCGAGCGGTTCGTCACCACGAACGCGAACTCGGAGTCGTTGTTGAGCGCCCCCTGGCCCGTCAGCACGTTGCCCTTGAAGACCGCCGCCACCACCGGGTTGTCCATCACCGCGGTCCAGTACTCGCAGCCGAAGTAGCTCTTCTGGCGCACGGCATCTCCGCACTCATCCACGCACGCGCCGTTCTGGCACTCCGCAGTCGGCCCGAGGCCCGGCACGGTGGTGCAGGTGACGTTGTCCCACCGGCCGGTGGCGTTGCAGGTCTGCTGCACGGCGGAGCTCATGCACTGGGTCGACCCGGGGATGCAGGTCGGCGGGACGCAGGCCGACTGGGCGGCGGTGCCCATGCACTGCTGGGTGATGCAGGTGCCGTCGAAGTTGTCGCCGACGTTCACCCAGGTGGTGGACAGGTTGAGCTGCGTGCGGCGCTGGCACTCCTGCACCGCCCTCCCGTCAGGGGAACACCGGCGCTCGCCAGCAGTGCACTCGCGGCACTCGCCCATGGTGCAGGTGGCCATGCCCGCGCACGTCACCGTGCGGAAGCCCGAGCCGTCCGTCTCGCAGACCTCGAGCTGGTTGGGCGCCGCAGCGCACTTCGTGGCGTTCGGGCGGCAGGTGAGGCAGCGCTCGTTCGAGCAGAACCCGTCAGGCTGCGGGCACGTCACCTCGCTGGTGAAGCGGCCATCGGCGCCGCACAGCTCGACGGCGCTCCCGTTCACGCTGCAGCGCCGGGCGCCCTCGGTGCACGGCACGAAGACCGACGCGTCGGGCTGGGGTGGCTTCGGCTCGCACGTGCCCGCCAGCAGGTTGCAGCGCTGGCCGCTCCCGCAGTCGCCGTCGCGCTGGCAGACGAACCGGCACATGCCGTTGACGAGCTTCTCGTTCGCTTCGCAGACCGGCCCCGCGTCGATGGGAGGCGGGGTGATCCGCGTGCGATCGGGGCAGCCGGTGACGCCCACGAGGAGGAGGCAGAGAAGAGGGAAGGAACCGCGCATGCGATGGACGCTCCCGAAAGGACGTGCCCGAACCGCCCGGGCGGGGCGTCGTCCTACCTCAGCTCACAGGCTTTGGGCTACTCGCCCAGCTTGTCGATGATGCTGGTGAAGTCGGCGTCGTCGTCCTTGGCGGCGGGCAGCTGGCCCACCACCGTGCGGTCCTCGGTCTGCGCCGGGCGCTTCGGGGCCTGGGCGGTGATCGACACCGCCGGCCGCGCGGGCTGGGTGGCGGGCCTGGCCGGAGCCGGCTTCCCGGCGGCGGCAACGGCGGGCCGGGTGGCGGCGTCGGGAATGGTGTTGACCTTGGTGGCCTCCTCGAACTCCTCGCCGAGCTGAGACAGCGACGCCGCGGCCGAGCGCTGGGCGTTCGGGACGGTGGTGTGAGGCACCCCAGCCGGGGGCGCCGGGCGCGCGGCGGCCGGAGCCGAGCTGGCCGCCCCACCCGCGGGCTTGTTCTTGTACCGGGCGAGCTCGAGCTCGACGACCTTGAGCTGCTTCGACTTCTCCTGCACCGCCTCCTGCAGGCGCTTGACCTCCTGGGCCTTGAGCTGCTCGCGGCGCTCGAGCTCTGCCTTGTGCTTGGTGTTGTTGTCCTCGAGGGCCTTGTGCTGGGCGCCCTCGAGCGTCTTCTTCTCGGCGATCGAGGCCTGCAGCTTGGCGGCGGCGTCGTTGGCCTTCTGCTCGGCGGCGGTGATCTTCGCCTGCAGCTCCTTCTCGGCGCGGGTGCGGGCGGCGTTGGCGCCCTCCATGGCCTGCTCGAGCTCCGAGACGCGGCGCTGGCGGGTGGCGAGCTGGTGCTGGGCCTCCTTGAGGCGCGTCTCCATCTCGCCGAGCTTCGTCTGCAGCTCCTGCTGCACCTGGGCGATGCGCGCCTCGGCCCGCTGGAGCTTCTGGCCGGCCTCGTCGAGCGCCTTCTTCCCGCTGGCCTTCTCCTGGTTGAGCGCGTTGCCAGCCTCCTGCAGCCGCGCGTTCGCCTGCTGGAGCTGCTGGGTGAGCTGCGCCTTCACCTGGTCGCGCTCGGCGACCGCGTGCTGCTGGGCCTCGGTGAGCTTCTCGAGGGCGCCGCTCTTCTCGACGAGCTCCTTCTTCGCCGCGTCGAGCTCGGCGGCCAGCGCGGCCTTCGAGTGGGCGAGCTCGTCGGTCTTCTTCTTCGACTCGTCGAACAGCGACTTGAGCTTGAGCTCGAGCTGCTTCGAGAGCTCGGTCTTGGCGGTGACCTCGCGGGTGAGGGCGTCGACCTGGCGCACCTTCTCCTGCTGCTGGGTGGAGAGCTTGCGCAGGGTGTCGGCGAGCTCCTTCGACTTGGTCGCGACGTCGTTCTGGAGCAGCTCCTCGCGCCGCTGCGACTCCTCCGAGAGGGTGGCGATGCGATCTTCGAGGTTGGCGCGGGTGTCTTCGGCGTGCGCCAGCTTGGCGTTGAGCTGGGTGAGATCCGAGACGCGGGCGCCGAGCTCCTGCTTGGTGGCGGCGAGCTGCTCGGTGAGATCCTGGGCCTGCTCGCGGGTCTGCGCGAGGTCGGCCTCGAGCGTGGTGATGCGCTCCTCGTAGTGCTTCTGCGTGTCCGCGTGCGCGCGCTTCTCGATGTCGAGGGACTTCGAGGTGTCGTCGAGGTTGGCGCGGGTGGCGGCGAGATCGACCTGGGTCGCCTCGAGCTTGCCCGCCAGATCGTCGCGCTGGGCGGTGAGCGTGCCGATCGTCTCGGTCGTCTCCTTGTCGAGCTGGGCGTGCGCGGCCGCCTCGGCCTCGTAGTTGCCTTGCGCCTCCGAGAGGGCGGTCTTGAGCTGGCCGATCTCGCCCGACAGCGTCTCCTCGAGCTGAGCCTTGGCGGCCTCGGTCTGGCGGAACAGGCCGGTGACGCGCTGGATCTCGTTGCGCGCGGCCACCACCTCGGCGGTCCGTTCGTCGCGCTCCTTGCGGGTGGAGTCGAGATCGAGCTGGGTGCGCTCGAGGGTGCCGGCGGTCTCTTCCTGCTCGCCCGTCTTCGCCTCGAGGGCGGCCTGGGTCTGGTTGAGCGTGTCCTGGGTCTGCAGGAGCGCGCGCTGCGTCTCGTCGAGGGTGGTGCTGAGGCGGGCAATGTTCTCGTCGCGCTCGGCGACGGCGGCCTGCAGCCCCTGGATCTCGGTGCCGCGCGCGTCGAGCGTCTGCTTGAGCGCGGCGATCTCGCCGTCCCGGTCGGCGATCGTCTGCTGCGCGTGTGAGAACCTGCCCTCGAGATCCTGAATGCGGCCGTCGCGATCGGCGACGTCGGCGTTGAGGCCGTCGATGGTGCTCTGCCGCTGCTCGAGCGTCTGGTTGAGCTCGGCGATGGTGGCGGTGTTCGCCTGGATGACGCCCTGGGCCTCCTGCAGCTGGCCGCCGACGTCTCCCAGCTCGCCCTGCAGCTCGGCTTCGCGGTCGGCCAGGGCCTGCTTGGCCGCCTCGACCTCGCCCTCGAGCTCGCCGATCTTCTCGAGCTTCTCCTGGATCTGCGACTGGAGCTCGGCCTCCTGGCGATCCTTGCGCTCGACCGTGTCGGCCAGCTCTTGCTCGAGGTGTTGAACGCGGCCGTCGCGTTCGCCGATCTTCTCGTTGAGGCTCTGCTCGGACTCGGCCCTGGCCTGCTCGAGCGCCTCGAGGTTGCCCTTGAGCCCCGCGACCTCACCCTCGAGCTCGCCGATCTTCTCGGCGGCGCGGGCCCTCGCTTCAGACAGCTCTCCCTCGAGCCGCGCGACCTCGGCCTCGCCGCGATCGCCGCGCTCCGTGGCCAGGCGCAGGTTGCTCTCGAGCTGCTGCACGGTGCCGTCGCGCTCGGCCTGGTTCTTGTCGATCGTCTCCTGCAGCGCCTTCCCGATGCCCTCGTACTCGGCGTACTTCGCGTCGCGGTCGGTGAGCGTGTCCTGGTGCGTCTTGCCGAGGTTCTCGAGGTCGGCCTTGAGCTGCGTGATCTCCTCGCCGCGGGTGGCGACGGTGCCCTGCAGCTCCTTCTCCTTCACCTCGAACTCGAGGGTGGCGAGCTGGTAGTCCTTCTCGAGGGCCTCGTAGTCCTTCCGCTGCTGCTCGAGCTCGCCGTTCTTCCGGTTCAGCTCCTCTTCGCGGGTGTTGAGCTCCTTGCGGAGGCCGTTGATGTCCTTCTCCTTGGCGGAGACGACCTCGATGACCTCCTTCTCTCCGATGAACTTCTGCAGCAGCAGATCCTCGACCTGTCGGCCGTGCTCGCGCTCCTTCTCGACGAGCGTGTTCTGCGCCTCGTTCAGGCGACGGGTGAAGTCGTCGACCTGCATCTTGAGGCCCTGGATCTCGACGTCCTTCTCCTGGATCCGATCCTCGACCGAGAGCAGCTCGCGCTCGCGCACGGTCCAGATCTCGGACAGGCGGGCGATCTGAGCCTCGCGCGTCTTCAGCTCGTCGCGCAGGATCTGGATCTTGGCCTCGGGCGTGCCGAGCATGTCGCGGCGGGGCGCGCTGCGCCGCAGCTCTCGCGACTCGGCGAGGAGCTCGGCCTTTCGGTCGGCGATCGACTGGAAGGCGCGATCGAGGAAGGCGCGATCTTCGTCGGTGAGCTGCGAGCGGCGCTCACGGCGGGGCAGCCTGGGCGGACCGCCAGCGGCTGTCTTGAGTGGCGGCGGGCCACCCACTGCGGGGATCTCGACGGTGGGCCCTGCGCCGGTGAGCGCGTTGTCCATCGCCGCGTCTTCTTCTTCCGAGGTCGTCGAGGGGTTGTTCTGCGCGGTCGAGGGCTGGCCCGGGGGCGCGATGGTGGTGCTCAGCCGCGTCAGCTCGCTCATCTCGAAGGGGATCGCGAGGTAGCCGTGGGCTGCGTTTGGAGACGCCGCGTGCTGCTGGAGCGCCTCCACCGGCGACTCGCTCGACAGCAGGATCACCGGCAGGTTCTGACCGAACTTGCCCTTCCGAATGGCTCCGCAGACGACGAAGCCGCTCTGGTCGGGCAGCTCGGCGCGAAGCACCACCAGATCCGGTCGGCGCTTCTCCAGCTCGCGGGTGGCTTCCGACGCGCTGGTCGCCAGGCTGGTCTGGTAGCCGGCGTCCTTCAGCACCGACGCCATGGTCAGGGCGAAGTCGTTCTGGCTTTCGACGATGAGAACTCGGCGCTCCATGAGGCCCTTTTTCTTCAGAGGAAACGAACGCGGCGGGTCAGTCTGCTACGGCGACCCGGCCCGGTAAACCTGCATCTACGTGTCGCGGCCGGGCATGGTCGTCGGGGGAACGTGGCGGGTGAAGAGCTGCGATTGCGGTGGGCAGTAGCCGTGGACGAGCTGGGCGAACCAGGGGTCGAGGCGCGAGGGTGGGGGCGTCGCCGACGTGTCGAGCGAGTGGACGTGGGAGTCGATCTCCTCGTGCTCGTCCTGCTCGTCATGGAGCGAGGCGAACGACTCGTCGTTCACCATCTCGACCTCGTCGTCCTGCACCTCCTCGATGTCTTCTGCGGCCCGGGTCAGCACGGGAGCGCCGGTGGCTCCGGGGACGAGCCGCACCAGCGGCGGCAGGGCGGCCGCGAGCTCGGGGGCCGGCTTCTCGCGCAACGCCGGCGGGCCCATGGGCGGTGGACTCGAGGGCAGGGCTCTCGCGCCGCTCGGAGACGACGCGGGGCCCATGAGGGGGGGTGGACGTACGGCGCTCGCGGGGGAGGCTCCCCCGGCGGCCTCGCTCGTTGGCAGGACCTTCACGCCGCTCGGAGACGAGGTTGGGCCAGCGAGGGGGGGCGGACGTACGCCGCTCGCGGAGGAGGCTCCTCCGGCAGAGTCGCCCGTCGGCAGCGGCGTCGAAGGTGGGCCCGCGAGGGGTGGCGGACGTACGGCACTCCCGGAGGAGGGTCCGGCAGAGTCGCCCGACGGCAGCGGCGCCGAAGCTGGCCCCGCGAGAGGTGGCGAACGCACGGCGCTCGCGGAGGAGGCTCCTCCGGCAGAGTCGCCCGACGGCAGCGGCGCCGAAGCTGGCCCCGCGAGAGGTGGCGAACGCACGGCGCTCGCGGCGGAGGCTCCGGCAGCCTCGCCCGACGGAAGAGGCTTCACGCCGCTCGGCGACGAGGCTGGCCCCGCGAGGGGTGGCGGACGCACGGCGCTCGCGGCGGAGGCTCCGGCGGCCTCGCCCGACGGCAGAGGCTTCACGCCGCTGGGCGACGAGGTTGGCCCCGCGAGGGGGGGCGGACGCACCGGCGACGCACCATTGGAGGGAGGTGCGTCACCCGGCCCGGACTGTGCGGCAGGCGCCGACGGGCGGGCGACCGGGAGGGCCCCATCGAAGGCGAGCGGCACCCGTGCGGGCGTCGTGGTGACGGAGACGCCCACCGGCACCGGGACGAAGGTCGCGCCAGGTGGCGAGGTGGCTGGCCTCGTCGGCAGCGAGAAGGAAGTGGGGACGGGGATGGGCACCGGGGCTGGCGCGCGAGGAGCGCTCATCGGGTTGGGCGCCGTGATCTCGGGGGCGGGAACGGGGGCGCGCGCGGCAGTGGCCGGCTTCAACAGCGATGGGAGATCGAGCGGCTCGTCATCCAGCGGGAGGCTGCTGGCGCCCGTGGCCGATGCCGGGAGCGATGCTGGTGGGGCAGGGGCCGGGGGAGGGGACGGTTCAGGCGGAGAGGGGCGGGTCGGCAGGGCGTCCGACAGGGTCGACTCAGGCGAGACGGATGGTGCGCCTGGGGGCCGCTCGGAGGGCGACGGCGCCGGCGGTTCGGTCTCCGGCCGCTGGGCCTCGGGTGCGCGAGGGGGAGCGGTGGACGAACGTGGTGGCCGGGTCGCCGGCTCGGAAGGCCCCGGCTCCTCATCGGGAACGGGGGGCCCTTCTCTCGGCGGCGGCGCTTCGACCGCCTCCGCGTCCGGGAGCTGATCGCTGACGGGCAACCCCATGACGATCGGCGGCTCCCTGGCCACCACCACCGCCGGGTCCGTGGGCTCGGGCGGGACCGGCGGGCCCTCGTCGCGGAGCAGCACCCCCATCACCGGAGGCCGCTCGCGGGCGACCGCCTGATCGGTGCCGGTGTCGGCTTCGGGCGGTGGGGCGACCAGCGCCGGGTCGGTCTTCACCTTGTTGGTGCCGGGATCCGACCCGGGGACAGGGATCGGCAGCGGCACGCCCGCCTGGGTGACGTCGCCGGTCTCGTCAGGTGGGCGGCCCCCGAGCTGGGTCGCCTCCGAGGGGTCGATGCTCGCGGCGTCTTCGGGGGCGCGGGCCTGCGGCGCCACCCGTTGGTAGAGCGAGATCAGGGCTTGTCGGATGATCTGGGTGTCGATCGGCGTCGTCGCCGCCCGCGCCGCTTCGCCCAGCGTTCGTCGCAGCGCTGGATCGGTCGCGAGCGCGTCGATCGCCTCGGCCAGCGCCGCAGAGTCAGAGACTCGATAGAAGCGCGCCGCGTCGGGTGGCACGAGCTCGCGGGTGAGCGGCAGATCCGCGGCGATGATCGGCCGGCCGGCCGCGAGGAACTCGCCGATGCGGGCGAGCGCCGTGGTGGTCGAATTGCGCGGGTCGCCCGTCAGCGTCAGCACGCCCACGTCCGCGGCGGCGAGCACCTTGTGAATGTCGTCGTGCGCCACGGGCTCCTGGAACTCGACCCGCTCTTCGAGCTTCAGCTCGGCGACGCGCTCCTTGAGGGGTGGCGTCAGCTCGGGCGCGCTCGGGCCCACCAGCGCCAGCTTCACCGCCGCCTTCGTCTTCGTCAGCGCCTCGAACAAGACGGGTAGATCCTGGTGGCGCCCGTGGCTGCCGAGGTGCAAGAGCCGCATGGGCTGGCCATCGGGTTTGCCCATCACCTCGGGCGAATAGGGGGCGAGATCGACGGGGGCCCGCAGCACTTCGATGTGATCGCCGGGCACGCCGAGCGAGATGCAGTGGGCCCTGGCGGCGTGGCTGCCGACCACCACCGCGTCAGCGTTCATCAGGCAGAACAGCTCCTGCCGACGCGACCGCGCGAGCAGCCGCTTGTTCGAGCCCTCCTGCGGGAGCAGGGACGGGAGATCGCCCGAGGGGAATCGGCACGCGTCGTAGACGAGCTTGTAGCCGAAGTCGCCGCGGCGCTCGCACAGCGGGTACCCGCTCACCGGATCGAAGAAGTGGACGATCAGGTACTCTTCGCTCTCGAGCTGTCGCCGCACCGCGCGATCGAAGGCCTCCATGCGCGTTCGCAGGTCGCCGCTCCCCACCGGCACCCGGAGCAGCCTGGCGCCATGGAACCGCTCGATGTGCGAGTGGTCGGGCGTCTTCACCGACAGCACGACCGTCTGATACCGCTCGTTGAGGCCCTTCAGGTACTCGCTCAGGCGTCGCGACGTGGCATGTGGCGCCGGCACCACGTCGAAGCAGCAGAAGAGCACTCTCGGCAGCTCACTCAAGCAGCTTCGGATGATGCCACGTTGACCGCCACTGGACTGAATGAGAAACGCACGGGCCGTGACGGGTCGCGGCTGGACCATGCGAGAGCTCTTGACGGCCGCCCGGGAGCGGTTTGGCCCCGACGCGGCGCGCTACAAGACGCGTCAGGAGCTGCTGCTCGCGCTCGGGCTCGCCGACGGTGGGGAGCCCGGCGACGCTCCTGTCCTTCCCCCGGCGACCGCCCCGCAGGCGGCTCCCGAGGCGCCCGGTCAGGTCGAGCTCGTGGTGAAGGACTTCTTCCTGCCGCCGCGCTGAATCGTCACCGGACTCCGCCAGCCCTTGGGTATGGTGCCGCGCGTGGCGGGACGGCTGAACAAGCGCAAGGCAGCGGCGCAGCTCGATCAGGCCCGCCTGCTGGCGCAGACCGGCGCGTGGGAGCGCGTGCTGGTCGCGCTCGCCCCCGCGCTCGAAGCGAAGGTGCTGCCCGCGACCGAGGCCGAGAGCTTGTACGCCGAAGCGCTCGAGCGGCTGGGTCGGAAAGCCGAGGCCCGCGCCTTCCTCGAGAAGGCCCTCACCACGCGCAAGGACGATCCCAACCTCACCGCGCGCCTGGGCATCCTGCTGGTCCACGCGAACGAGTCGGCGCGGGGCGTCGAGCTCATGTCGCGGGTGCGGCACCAGCTCAAGCGCGAGCCCACCTTCCTCACCAACTACGCCGCTGCCCTGCTGAAGCTGGGGCGGGTGGACGAGGCCGAGACCGCGCTCGCCACGGCGATGCTGACCGGCGGCGGCGATGACACGCGGCTCGTCTTCGCGCTGGCAAAGGCCCAGAAGGGCGACGCGACGGGCGCCGAAGCCATCGCGATTCAGATCGGCACCCAGTCGAAGGACGCCCACCTGCGCGCGACCGCCCGCGCGATCGAGGCCGACTGCCGGCTGATGCAGGGAGACGCGCGCGGGGCGCTCGAGCGGTTTCGCGCCCTCGACGCGGAAGGGCGGCTCGAGGCCGATCACCTGCCGCACGCCGCCCTCGCCGCTCAGTTGGCCGGGGACGAGACGCTCGCGAACGCCCTCATCCAGCGGCGGGGCGCCAGCGCGTCGGCCGAAGATCGGCTGCTCTTCGCCCAGGTGGCCTTGAGCCGGAGCCGCCCCATCGACGCGCTCTTCGAGCTCGACCAGGCGGCGAAGGCCGTGGGCGAGAAGCTGCCGGGGTACGAGTACGAGGCCAGCGTCGCGAGGGGCCGCGCCCTGCGCCTGCTCGGACGCGCCAGTGACGCGCGGGCGCAGATCGAACGGGCGAAGGCGATGCCCGAGGCCGAGCTCAAGCTGCTCGGCGCCCGCGTCTGGCTCGAGCTGGGGCACCTCGGCGCCGAGGCCGGTGACTTCGAGCTGGCCGACGCCGCGTTCGCCCGGGCGCTCGAGCTCGATCCCAACGAGGCCGAGGCCCGGCTGGCCCGCCAGTCGTCGTCGCGCAAGACGGCGTGGAAGACCGAGCTCAAGCAGTCGTCCGAGGCGCGGCTCGAGGCGGTGAAGTCGGAGGCGGAGGCCATGAAGCGGCGCTTCCTCGCGCGTGAGGGAGAGCTCGAGCAGATGCGGCGAGAGCTCCAGCGCCTGAAGTCCCTGTCTGCGGACGCCGAGCAGCGCGCGCAGGAGCTCGAGCGCGAGGCGAAGAAGGTGAAGGACGAGCAGGCCCGGCGGCTCCGCGAGGAGCTCGAGGCGCAGGAGCGCGACTCCGAGGAGAAGGCTCGCGAGGTCGTCGATCAGGCCCTCGGCGCGGCGTTGTCAGCATGCCCGGACACGCTGCTCCGCATGGTGCTGGTGGCCGAGCGGACGTACCAGAAGGGCCTGTACTCCGAGCTGCCCGCCGCCGCGGTGGCCGTGCTCTTCTCAGGCGCGCTCGAGCGGAGCCTCTTCCTGCTCCTCGTGCAGCGCTTCAACGAGTGGCTCGAGCAGCACGATCGCCGGGCGCAGTTCCTCAAGGGGGCGATCCGCGAGAAGCGGGGGCGTCGGGTCGAGTACTTCGATCGCTTCGTCGAGGCCTTCGACCGATCGCTCGACGCGAAGGCGCCGTCGCTCGGAGAGGTGAGCCGTGCGTTGAGCCGCCGTCGCGAAGCGCCGCTGGCTGACTTCAACGCGTTCCTGCAATCGACCGGGCTGGGCGACGGCTTCCTCGACGCGCTCGCGGGCTTCGTTCAATCGGCCAAGGAGCGCCTGCGGGATCCCGTCGCGCACGGCCTCGCGATCGATCTGAGCTGGGACGAGCTGAGGGACTTCCGCAAGGCGTTCCTCCTCGAGTTCCGAGCTGGCCCCGGCGTGCTCGCCCAGCTGCTGGGAGGCTCGTGAGGAAGCGCCTCGTCGTGCTGCTCCCGGGCTTCAACGGCGACGCGCGCCAGCCGCTCCTCGTGCGCGTGGGGCAGGCGCTGGGCGCCCGACACTTCACGTGCCGGTTTCCGGGCTTGCCGGGAGGTCGCCCGTCACCAGGCCTCGGCGACGAGGTGGCGTTCCTCGCGAAGAAGCTGCCGCCGCGCGCCGCTCCGATCCTCGTGGGCAGGTCCTTTGGCGGTCGGGTGGCGCTGCGCTACGCGAACGTGAAGCGGGTCTCCGCGGTGGTGCTGCTCGGCTTCCCGGTTCGCCCAGCGGGCCGGGTCCGGCCAGACGACGAGGCCGCGCTGCTCACGGTGCGGGTGCCGACCTTGATCGTCCAGGGTGACGCCGACGAGAAGGGCCCGCTCGACGTGTTGGCGCCGATCGTCGCGAGGAACCCGTGGTTGACGCTCCTCGTGCTGGCCGGCGCGGGGCACTCGTTTGGCCGGCACGAAGCGCGCGCGGTGTCCCTCGCCAGGGTCTTCATCGCGGCGCGGGGCCGGCGCGCTGGCAGCTCCACACGTCCGGGCCGGGCTCGCAGGCCTGGTGGACGCGCGCGCACCTGACACGGCATAAGGCGCTCATGGTGTCGTCCTTTGTCCTGCTCTCGCTCCTGTCCGGTCTGCCCGCCCTCAAGCCGCTGCAGCCGCCGCTCGCCCTCTTCTCAGCCGAGCTGCTGGTCGACTCGAAGCTGATGAGCCCGCAGAACGGAGACGACTTCCTCGTCTATGGGGGCGAGCAGTGCCCCGGGCGTGGGGTCTCGATCATGCGCTCCATGGGCGGGGCGCTGACCACGATCGAGCGCGTGCAGGCCTGGTTCAAGGAGAACCCGGGCGCCGAGGCGGCCCTCTTCAAGAAGGACACGCTGGCGCAGGCGATGAGACACGTGAGCGCTGGCGTGCCGTCGTCGTGGGTGCCCTGCAAGCCGTGGGCGGCGAACGAGTGGCAGTTCGCGCCCACCGATCCCGGCAGGTTGTGCGACCCGAAGAAGCCCCCCTCGCCGACCGAGCGGTACCTCCTGGTGAAGGGCAGGGCTTCGTCGGCGATCCAGGTCCGCCCGGCCGCCGACCCGTGCATGCCGCGCGTGTCGATCGCGCTGTTCGATCAGAAGGGCAAGACGCGCCTGCTGGTGCACGCGGACTTCGGAGGCGCGATGTCGGCGACGGTCGTGGGCGACAAGTGCCGGGTGGACTTCACGTATGATCCGTCGGTCGAGGCGTTCAGGGCCGACTGGAAGGCCTGCAAAGGCTGAGGCTTTCGGCTACAGCCTGTGCGCCATGACGTCGCCTGCCCCCATCCTCGAGGTCGATGCACAGAACCCGCAGCCGCGCATCGTCGAGCGGGCCGCGAAGGTCCTGGAGGACGGAGGGCTGATCGCCTACCCGACCGACACCTACTACGGCATCGGGTGCGATCTGCTGTCGCGAAAGGCGATCGATCGGCTGTACGGCGTGAAAGGCCGCGATCGGAAGAAGCCGCTCGCCTTCCTCTGCCCGGACCTCTCCGACGTGGCGAAGTACGCGATCGTGAGCAAGTTCGCCTACCGCACGATGAAGCAGCTGACGCCAGGGCCCTTCACGTTCGTGCTGAACGCGACGCGGCTGGTGCCTGACATGATGCAGTCGAAGCAGCGCGAGGTGGGCATTCGCGTGCCGCAGGCGCCCCTGATGCTGGCGATCGCCTCGCGCCTGGGCCGGCCGATCGTCACGACGTCGGCCACCGATCAAGACGGGACGGTGCTGATCGACGCGAAGGACATCAAGGAGCACCTCGGGTCCCGGCTCGATCTGATCCTCGACGGCGGCGTGCAGCCCAACGAGCCCTCGACGATCGTCTCGCTGGTTGACGATCACCTCGAGGTGCTCAGGCAGGGGAAGGGCATCATCGTCGCCTGAGCGCGTGCTACGCTGCCGGCGATGGTCCGCGTCGTCCTCCTCCTCGTCGCAGCGCTCGCGCTCGGGTGCTCGCCCACCGTCAGCCCTCAGCCGGTCCAGGGCCGCACGAAGCTCGAGACGAACGCCGTGTATTTCTGGAAGGTGACGTCTTCGACGGTGGAGTGGGGCGCCTGCGCCGACGCCGAGGACTTCCGGAAGAGCGTCAAGCCGCTGCCCTTCAGCCAGAACAGCTTCCTCATCTACAAGACCGACGCGATGGCGATGAAGGCGAAGGCCCAGACGTGCACCTCGCTCGACCCGTCGACGTGCATGGACTCGACGAGCGGCCTGGTCTTCGACGTCGCGGGCACCGAGCTCGTCTTCACGCGGCCGGTGCTGAAGGAGCCCCTGCGCGTGCGCGACGCCAACGACGTGGAGCGCGACTCCCCCTGCCAGCTCACCCAGCTCGAGACGTGGACGGTGCGCGATCAGGGGCAGAAGTTCGAGCTCGAGGTGACGAACGCCCTCGGCCTCGAAGACTCGACGCCCCCGTCAGGCGAGTGCGAGCTGATCGAGACCAACCTGATCTCCCGCAGCACCAACATGGCCGGGGTGCGCGGGTGCGTGATCACCTTCAAGATGGGCGGCGAGCTGCGGTGAGCTTCACCCGGCCGTGAGCACCAGCTTCACCACCTCTGGCGGCGCGCCCACCCGCATCGGCGGCCCGACGAAGCCGCAGCCTCGTGAGGTGTAGAGCCACGAGTGGCCCTGCTTCGACAGGCCCGTGTTCCGCTCCTGCCAGATGAGCGCGCCGATCAGCGTTCCGGGGAACAGCTGTCCCCCGTGGGTGTGCCCCGAGAGCTGCAGCCCGATGCGCTTCTCGGACACCGCCTCGAGGTTGGAGGGCTGGTGGGCCAGCAGCACGGAGGCGCGGTCGGGATCCCGCCCGGCCGTCGCCGCCTCGAGATCGTACTCACCGCCCCCGAACCGGCCGCCGTAGTCCTCGACGCCGATCAGATCGAACGAGGCCCCCGCTTCACCGATGGTGACGAAGCGGTTGCGGAGCACCGTGAAGCCGAAGTCCGGCAGCGCCTTCGCCCAGCGGTCCCACCCCGAGTAGTAGTCGTGGTTGCCCGAGCAGAAGAAGGTGCCGTGCCTCGAGCTCAGGTTGCGCAGCCGCGCGACGTACCGGCCGAGCACCTGTGGGGAGCCGTCCACCAGATCTCCGGTGATGGCCACCAGGTCCGGCTTCGCGCGGTTCGCTTCGGTCACCAGCGCGTCGAGGAAGCGCTCCTGAATGACGGCCCCGACGTGAATGTCGGAGAGCTGGACGATGGTGAAGCCGTCGAGCGCGCGCGGGAGGCCGGGCAGCTTGATCGGCACCTCGGTGATCTCGGGCGGCGTGAGCGCCTTGTAGACGCCGAAGGTGGTGAGCCCGCCGCCGACGCCGAACGCCGTGGCCGCTCCCACCCGGGCGAGGAAGCGGCGCCGGTCGGGATCATCGAGCGCCGGCACAGGCGGGGTGAGGCTCGCGAGGGTGGGCACGCCGCTCGCGACCGAGCTGGGGTCGGGTTTCGCGGCGCGACGCGCGAGGAACCACCTGACGCTCTCGAACGCCACGAGGACGAGCAGCACGTTGAGCAGCAGGCCCCAGAACGCGAGGACGATGAGCGTCGCCGTGGACGGCGGTTGTCCGTTCCCGCTCCACCAGCGCAGCAGCGGCACGGCCCCGTACGTCGCGAGCAGCAGCAGCGCGAGCCCCCGCTTCACCCAGGCGTTGCTGGTGATGTCCATCACGAGACGCTTGAAGAGGAACCAGTTGAGGGCCCCGAAGAGGACGAGGGTGGTCAGCGCGAGGAGGATCCGGGCCCACGGCATGTGCGCAGGCTAACCGCTGGCCGGCTCGTTCGCTTCCCGACTGGCGAGGCTTCACGAGACTTCACACCCGGGCGGGGCGGCCCCGCGCGACCAGGGTGGCGGCCACGGCGACGCCCACCAGCAGCCCGAAGAGGCTGGCGCCGACGAGATCGATGGCGTCGGCCAGCCGGGCCGGCGTGAGGGTGAGCTCGAGGGCGGAAAGGAGCTCGAACCGCTTCGTCTCGCGCCAGGCCTTCAGGGCGGTCAGGGTCGCCGCTCCCGCCAGGCCCAGGCTGAAGGCCAACACCGCAGCGACGCCTCCACGCACCCACAGGGTGCGACGATCCCAGGCTGCGCCCCGCGGGATCGCCACCTGCTCGTCTGCCGAGAGCGGGGTGAGGGCGGGCGCACCAAAGGGCGCGAAGCGGTGGAGCATGAGGAGGCCCGGGATCGCCGCCGGGATGGAGAGGAGGAAGAAGACGGTCCAGCCCAGCGAGTCGGCGAGGGCTCCGGCAGGCGGGCCGGTGAGGGTGCGCCCGAGGCCGAAGAGGCTCGAGAGCAGCGCATACTGGGTCGCCGAGAAGCGCTTCTGGGTGAGCTGCAGCATGAGGAACGAGAACGCCGCCGTGCCCAGGCCCCCGGTGAAGTTCTCGAGGCTGATGGCGGCGTAGAGCAGCGGCCGGCTCGGCGGCATCGCGGCGATCACCGCGTAGCCGACGTTCGACAGGCCCTGGATCACCCCGAAGATCCACAGGGCGCGCGCGACGGACAGCCGCTCGGTCAAGACGCCCCCGATGAACGTGCCCAGCGCGATGGAGACGAGCGTCGCCGTCCCGCTGCCCACCCCGACGTCCCAGGCGTCGTAGCCGTGCTGCTGCAGGAACGGGCGGATGAGGGCGCTCGCGAGGTTGTCGGCCAGCTTGTAGAGGAACAGGAAGGCGGCGATCTCGAGCGCGCGGGGACGCGAGAGGAAGCCCACGAAGGGCTCCCAGACCGCGGCGCGCAGCGAAGCCGGAGGTGGCGGCTGAACGTCGGGCTCGGGCGCGAGGAGCGTGACGGGGAGGAGCACGAAGAAGAGACCGCCGAGCAGGGCGATGGTGACGTCCCAGCCCCAGAGGGGGCCGACCGAGATCGCCGCGTTGCCCGAGATCCACATCGCCACGCGGTACATCGCGGTGCGGGTGCCGGCGGCCGCGCCCAGCTCGCCCTCGCGAAGCACCTCGACCGTGTACGCGTCGATGGCGATGTCGTGCGTGGA
Organism: Myxococcaceae bacterium; assembly: GCA_016793095.1. GTDB lineage: Bacteria > Myxococcota > Myxococcia > Myxococcales > Myxococcaceae > Xiheimicrobium. The sequence goes on from JAEUJQ010000060.1 coordinate 58,488, forward strand.
CGAGACGAAGGAGATCGCGAGGAGCAGCGCCGAGATCACCCCGACGGTGGGCGTGCTGGCGACCGACGCGAGCGCGCCGAAGAGCGCGGCCAGGCCGAGCTGGGTGACGAGGATCCATCCGCGCTTGCGGCCGAGGAACGGCGGCCAGAGGCGGTCCATCAGCGGCGCCCAGGTGAACTTGAACGAGTAGGGCGCTTGCGCGAGCGTGAGCAGGCCGACCGTCTTGATGTCGACGCCGACCGCCGCCATCCAGGTCGGCACCGAGAGCCACACCACGCCGAGCGGCAGGCCAGAGGAGATCGACAGCAGGGACACCGCGCCCACGCGCCAGCTCGTGAAGGCGATGAGCCAGGACCTCCGCTCAGGCGCCGCCGTCACGGGCGCTTCGCCTCGAGCGCCGCGTCGACGAGATCGCGCGTGTGCAGGAAGAGCCCGTCGCCGCCGAGGCCTCCGTGGCCCGGCACCACCAGCATGGGGCGCAGCGGCCGTGGGTCCTTCGCGCAGAACGGCGTGTCGTCGGGGAACGAGCTCACCTCGAGCCCCTTCTTCCAACCCGCGAGATCGGCCTCGGCCAGGTTGCCGAGCGTCGTGGACGCGGGGGACCGGACCCAGCAGCCGCCGAAGAGGAGCTGCCTTCCCCTGAGCTGGACGACGAGGTTGTCGGGCGCGTGGCCGGGGCCGGGGTAGAGGGTCTCGACGCTGACGCCGGCGAGCACGAGCCGCTCGTAGGGAGCCGCGAGCGGCGCGGCTTTCAGATCGACGCCGTCAGCCTTCGCGCGATCGATGGTGAGCTGCAGCGCGTGGACAGCAGTCTCCGGAGCCAGCTCCGACACGCCGCCGATGCGATCGTCGTGCGAGTGCGTCGCGATGAGATCGGTCACTGGCAGGTGCAGCCGCGAGTCGACCCACTCCAGCAGGGTGCGCGTCGCCTTCGGCGTCCACGGGGTGTCGATCAGCACGACCCCGCCGTCACCCACGACGACGAGGCCGTTCGACGGAAAGGGCCCGACGTTCGGCAGCTCCTTCCACGTCGTGTGGAGCCAGACGTCGTCGCGCAGCTTCGCCAGCTCGAGCTCGGGCGACAGCACGAGGCGCTCGACGTGCACCTCCTCCGGTGTGGGAACCCGGAGCCCCTGCCGGGCGCAGGCCAGGCACGCCAGGCCCACGACCAGCCAGGCTCTCACTTGAGGAACTTCGTCACCGCGACCGGCTTCGAGGTGTCCACCTCGATGGTGTTGTGCGGCAGCTTCAGCGACACCAGCCCATCACCGATGCGCGCGTGCTTCTCCATCGGCTGGTGATCGGGCGCCTCGGAGGAGCCGCGCTTGAACCAGGGATCCGACGGGTGCGTCACGGCCGGGCCGACCAGCAGCCTGGGGATGTCGTAGACGAAGCCCTGGCGCGTGTACTCGCTCGGCGTGTGCGTGTACGTGTCCATGCGGATCGCGTCCTTCGGGCACGCGTCCACGCAGAACCCGCAGACGATGCAGCGCAGCTCGTCGATCACGAACTGCTTCGGGTACTTCTCGATCGTGCGCGACTCCGCGCCCTCATCGGCCGGGTCGTACTCCGCCGCCTCGATGTAGATGCACTGGGCGGGGCAGATCGTCGCGCACATGTAGCAGGCCACGCAGCGCGGCTTGCCGTCCTCGCGGGGAACCAGGCGGTGCAGGCCGCGGTAACCGGGCGGGTAGGGCTGCTTCTCCTCCGGGTACTGAATGGTGCTGATCGTGGACAGGCCCGTGCGATCGACGACCTCGGGGTTCGGGTCGCGCTCACCGAAGAGGTTCCGCAGGAAGTGCTTCGTGGTGATCGCGAGGCCCTTGAGCAGCTCGGGCAGGTAGGCCCGCTCGCGAATGTCCTTCTCGATCAGCTCGCGCTTCTCGTGAACGGCGTGGCCGTGTCCGTGGGTGATGGTGCCCATGCGTTCCCTCAGTGCCCGCCGTGACCGGCCGAAAGCGCCGCCGGGGCGTGATCGTGTGCGTGCCCGTGATCGTCATGCCCGCCGCCGTGCCCGCCGTGGCTCGCCGCTTCCTGCGCCTTGCGCACCTGACGGGGCGGGGTGAGCGTGAGCCCGACGACCGCGAGGATCTCGAGCAGCCCCACGATGGTGAGCGCCTTGAGCGAGGGATCCCAGAGGATCAGCGCTCCCGAGACGAAGAGGTTCACGAGGCCGAGCGGCAGCAGGATCTTCCAGCCCAGCGTCTGGATCTGATCGTACCGGAAGCGGGGGAACGTCCACCGGATGGCGAGCTGCAGGTAGCAGAGCAGCACCACCTTCACCCAGAAGACCATGCCGAAGGTGGCGCCGAGCAGAATCGGGTACTGCCGCATGATCTCCAGGTTCGAGAGCCACTCGTTGCCGAAGGGCAGCGACCAGCCGCCGAAGAAGATCGCCGTCAGCACGCCCGAGAGCACCACGACCTCGACGAACTCCGAGATCATGAACATGCCGAACTGCATGCCCGAGTACTCGATGAAGTAGCCGACGATCTCGGACTCGCCCTCCGGGGAGTCGAACGGGGCGCGCTTGGTCTCGGCGAAGGCGGCCGCGAAGAAGAGGATGAAGCCGACCGGCTGCAGGAAGACGCCCCAGGCTGGCAGGCCGATGTCGAAGCCGCCGGCGTTGAAGGACCAGAGGTAGCGCGCCTGCAGCGCCGCCATGCCGTCGTCGCCGGCGAGCCGCACGGTCGAGAAGGCCGCCATCATGCCCACCAGCGACAGGCCGAGGGCGACCTCGTAGCTCACCATCTGGGACGAGGCGCGCACGCCGCCCAGCAGCGCGAACTTGTTGTTCGACGACCACCCCGCGATCGACGTGCCGTACACGGCGAGCGAGGCGATGGCGAACATGAGCAGCAGGCCCGAGTCAGGGTTCGTCGGCGACATCACGATGCGTGACGTGTAGTCGGAGATCGCGATCGTCAGCGTCGGGCCCGTCGGCACGATGGCGAACAGGGCGAAGGCCGGCGCGAACGCCATCATCGGCGCCAGGTTGAAGAGGAACCGGTTCGCCGTCGCCGGGCGGAAGGCCTCCTTCGTCAGCATCTTGACGACGTCGGTGGCGATGTGCGGCAGGCCGGCGAGGGCGGAGTTCTTGAGCCCGGGGATCGGCAGGCGCGCGCGGTTCGGGCCGGTGCGATCCTGCATGAAGGCCGACCACTTGCGCTCGGCGAGCGTGAGCAGGGTGGCCATCACCATCACGCACACCAGCATCGAGACCAGGATCTGCACGATGTGGCCGCCGCCCGCGACGCCGAGCTTCGCCTGCATGAAGCCCTCGAGCCAGGCGCCGCCTGCGTACGAGAGCGCGCTCACCGAGAAGAGGGCGCCGAGGATGAGGAAGACGCCGGTGAAGACCAGTCCGAGGCGCATGGGTCAGGTTCCCGAGGGGAGAGTGAGGCCGCGAAGGTTGGGAGCGCCCTGCTCACGCCAGCCCGGCGGACGCCCGTCGGAGCCGGCCGCCATCGTCGAGATGCCGGGGCGGGTCTGGTTGATGGGAGCGTTCTTGTCCCAGGCGTAGTCTTTGAGCTCGGGCACCGAGGGCGCGAACGTCTTGAAGATCTCCCTCGACGAGCCGGCCTTGAGCTCGAGGCCCAGCTCTCGAGCGAGCTCGACCGCGCCCTTCCACAGCGGCTGCGACTCGCCCTTGGGCGGGTACGCGCGTCGCACGCGCTGCACGAGCCCGCCTTCGTTCGTGAAGGTGCCCTCGTCCTCGACGTGGCTGGTCGCGCCGATCACCAGGTTGGCGGCGGCCGTCACGGCGTTCTCGTTGGTGGCGAACACCGCGAAGTGCTCGACGCCCGAGAGGCGCTTGACGAACTCGGCCTGGTCCTCGGGCACGTCGGCGCCGAACGCGACCAGGCTCTTCACCTCGCCCTTGTCGAGGGCCGCGCTGAGCGCCGAGAAGTCCTTCAGCTCGACGCCGAAGCCCTTCGCGACCCACTCGAGGCCCTTCCGGTTGGGGTTCTTGTCCGCCTTCATGAGGAAGTCGTCGCCCACGCCCTTCGGCCGCCCCGTGACGTAGACCGCCTTCACCTGCAGCGCGTCACGAGCGACCGCGAGCGCGCCCATGAGATCCTCGTTCGAGAACGTGGGCGAGAGGGCGACCGCCACGCTGGCGCCCTTGAGCTTTGCGCCCAGGGCCTTGATGGCGTCGGCGAAGTGCGTCTCCTTCGCCTCGGCGCCCTTGCCAGAGAGGCACTGCTGCACGCGCTTCTGGTTGAGCGCCTTGTACGAGAGCCGCCCCTGATCGCAGAGCCACGACTTGTTCACCGCCTCGTTCTCGCGCGGCCGGAAGCGGTAGGTGTCCTGGCCCATGAAGTCGGCGAAGGTGTTGCAGCCCTGGGAGCAGCCGGTGCAGATGCTGGGCGCCGCCGAGAGGAACCAGGCACGCGCGCGGAAGCGGAAGTCGCGGTTGAGCAGCGCGCCTACCGGGCAGATGTCGACGATGTTCGCCGAGTAGTTCGACTCGAGCTTGCCGTAGTGCGGAGCGACGTCGACGACCTCATGCGAGCCGCGGCCGAAGACGCCGAGCTGCGGAGCCTTCGCCACCTCTTCCATGAAGCGCACGCACCGGGTGCAGACGACGCAGCGCTCCTGATCGATGACGACGAGGTCGTTGAGCACCTTGCGCTTGTTGCGGAGGATCTTCGTACCCTCGAGGCGCGAGGGCTTGAAGTCGTACCGCATGTAGTAGTCCTGCAGCTTGCACTCGCCGGCCTGATCGCAGATCGAGCAGTCGACCGGGTGGTTCAGCAGCAGGAACTCCATCACCGACTTCTGCTGGGCCTTCACCTTGTCGGTGTTCGTCTTGACGACGAGACCCTCGGCGATCGCGTGCTGGCAGGAAGGGACCAGCTTGGGCGCGTTCGAGACCTCGACCAGGCACATGCGGCAGTTGGCCGCGATCGTCAGGCGCGGGTGGTAGCAGTAGTAGGGAATCTCGCTGCCGACCGACTTCGCGGCCTCGATCAGGTTGGTGCCCGGCTTCACGACGGCTTCTTTGCCGTCGATGGTGAGGGTCACCATGCCCGGGTTCTTCGGGGGCGGCGGGCCCGGCGGCGGCGCTGGCTTCGGGGCCTCGACCTTCTTGTCTTCGCTCACTGCTCGACCTCCCCGCCGATCATGTTGATGGTGTCGAAGGTGGGGATGAGGTCTGCCAGCATCCGCCCTTCACACATCTTCGCCAGCCCGCTCAGGATCTGGAACCCCGGCGCGCGCACGTGGCACTTGTAGGGCCGGCCGGAGCCGTCGCTCCTCAAGTACCAGCCGAGCTCTCCGTTGGCGGCCTCGGTCGCGTGGTAGATCTCGCCCGGCGGCACCGGCACGCCTTCCATCACCAGCTTGAAGTGGGCGATCACGCCTTCGATGGTGCTGTAGACCTGCTCCTTGGGCGGCAGGGCGATGCGCCAGTCGTCGATCATCACCGGGCCCGCGGGCAGCTGCTTGAACGCCTGGCGGATCATCTTCAGCGACTGGTGGATCTCGAGGACGCGCAGGTAGTACCGATCGAAGTTGTCACCGTTGTGGCCGAGCGGCACCTCGAAGTCGAGTTGGTCGTAGGCCCAGTACGGCTTCGCCTTGCGCACGTCGTAGTTCACCCCGTTCGCGCGCAGGCACGGGCCGGTGAAGCCGAAGTCGAGCGCGTCGTCGGTGGTGATCACGCCGGTGCCGCGCATGCGATCGGTGAAGATGCGGTTGCGCGTGAGGAGCCGGTCGGTCTCGTCGAGCAGCTCCTCGATCTTGATCAGGCTCTTGAGCACTTTCTCGTCCCAGCCCGCGGGCAGATCGCGGTTGAGCCCGCCGATGCGGCCGTAGCTGGTGGTGAGCCGTGCGCCGGTCAGCTCGGCGACCCGGTCGGTGATCAGCTCGCGCGCCTCGATGGCGTAGAGGAAGGCCGAGAAGCCGCCGAGCTCGAGGCCCAAGGCGCCGATGGTGGTGAGGTGGCTCGCGATGCGGTGCAGCTCGGCGCCGATCACGCGGATGTACTTCGCGCGCTGGGGAATCTCGAGGCCGATCAGCGCCTCCACCGCGGTGAGGTAGCCGAAGTTGTTGGTGAGCGAGGCGACGTAGTCGAGCCGGTCCGTGTACGGGAGCACGTTCGTCCACGTGGTGTTCTCGCAGCTCTTCTGAAAGCCGCGGTGCAGGAACCCGATCTCGGGGTCCATCTTCACGATCGTCTCGCCGTCGAGCTCGATGCGCAGGCGCACCGTGCCGTGGGTCGCGGGGTGCGAGGGCCCGAGGTTCACCACCATGTTCCGCGTCTGCAGGTGGGCTTCGAGCTCGTCGTCGCCAGGGGTCGGGTCGTAGTGTTCGTCGAGGGAGGCCATGGAAGTCTCGTGAAGGAGGCGCCAGTCAGTCGGCGACGCCGTTGGTGCCGGGGCCGCGGAAGATGTCCTTGAGGGGCCGCTCGGGGATGAGGCCCTGCCGGCCGCGCAGCGGGTAGTCCTTGCGCAGCGCGTGGCCCTTGAACGCCTCGTACATGAGCATGCGGCGCAGATCGCCGTGGCCCTTGAACGTCACTCCGTAGAAGTCCCAGACGAAGCGCTCACCCCAGTTCGCGCCCTGGTACACCGCGCGGATCGAGTGCACCTCGTCGCCCTCGTTCACCCGCACCTTGAGGCGCGCCAGCTCGTTCCGCTCGACGTTGCGCAGGAAGTAGAGGACCTCGAAGCGCGGCTCCTGCTCCTCGGGCGGCAGGTGCAGGCGGTCGACCGCGTCCATCGAGATGAAGAGGCGAAAGCCGAGGCGCTCCTTCAGCAGGCGCGCGACGTGGGGGATCTGCTCTGGCTTGATCACGCCCCAGGCGTCGCCGTGGCGATCGACGTATCGCTCGACGAGGGCCTCGGGCAGCTGGTGCTGAATCTGGTCCAGCGCGAAGGTGCTCACGTGTTGACGCTCCGGGCGGGGCTGCGTGGAACGCGAGCGTGTATAGGGACGCGCCCCCCGCGGGTCAACGTGAAATCCTTCGATGAAACCAGCGCTTAGCGAAGGCTCGAGCTACTGGACCCCGGTGACTTCCCCATCCTCGCGCAGGTCGAGGTTGAAGGCGGCCGGCACCTTCGGCAGGCCGGGCATCGTGAGGATCTCGCCGGTGAGGGCGAGGAGGAAGCCGGCTCCGGCAGAGGCGCGGACGTTGCGGACGGTGATCGTGAAGCCCTCGGGCGCGCCCTGCTTCGAGGGGTCGTCGGAGAAGGAGAGGTGCGTCTTCGCCATGCAGACCGGCAGGCCGCCGAGGCCCCAGCCGTCGAGGCGCGCGAGATCCTTCTTCGCGTCGGCGGTGAGCTCGACGTCCTTCGCGCCGTAGACGGTCTTCGCGATCGCGCGAACCTTGTCCTCGAAGGGCGCGGAGTCAGGGTAGGTGAACTGCGGCTTCGGCGCGGGGCCCGAGAGCGCCTCCATGACCATTCCGGCGAGGGTCTCGGAGCCGCTGCCGCCCTTCAGGTAGCCCTCGTTGCGCGCGACCTTCACGCCTTCGCCGCGGGCGTACTTCTCGATGAGGGCGAGTTCTTCTTCGGTGTCACTGGCGAACACGTTGAGGGCCACCACCGGCGTCAACCCGAAGCTCTTGATCGCGCGAATGTGGCGGCCGAGGTTGGCGCAGCCCTTCTCGAGGCTGGGGAGGCCCGGCTGATCGCCGCCGTGGAAGCGCAGCGCGCGGGCGGTCGCGACCAGCACCACCGCGTGCGGCCACAGCCCCGACATGCGGCACTTCAGATCGAGGAACTTCTCGCCGCCGAGATCGAACGCGAAGCCGGCCTCGGTGACCACCACGTCCGCGAGGGAGAGCGCCGCGCGGGTCGCCATCACCGAGTTGCAGCCATGGGCGATGTTCGCGAACGGGCCGCCGTGCACCAGCGCCGGCACGCCCTCGGTGGTCTGCGCGAGGTTGGGCAGCAGCGCGTCGCCCAGGAGCGCCGCCATCGAGCCCTGCGCGTTCAGATCGCCCGCGGTGATGGGCTTGCCGTCCGATCCCACTCCGACGATCAGCCGCGCCAGGCGCTTCTTCAGATCGGCGACGCCGTCCGACAGGCAGAGGGTCGCCATCACCTCGGAGGCGGCGGTGATGTCGAACCCGTCCTCGCGCGGCACGCCGTTCGCCGTCCCGCCGAGGCCGATGACGGTGTTGCGCAGGAAGCGGTCGTTCATGTCGATGCAGCGCTTCCACGTCACCTGCTTGAAGCGCTTCTGATCGAAGTTGATCGCGTTGTCGACGAGGGCCGCGAGCAGGTTGTTGGCGGCGGTGATCGCGTGCAGATCGCCGGTGCAGTGCAGGTTGATGCGCGCGCTCGGCTCGAGGGTGGCCTTGCCGCCGCCGGTGCCCCCGCCCTTGGCGCCGAAGACGGGACCCAGCGAGGGCTCACGGAGCGCGGCCATCGCCTTGACGTTCTTCCGCACGAGCCCCTGGACGAGGCCGATGGTGGTGGTCGTCTTGCCCTCGCCGTACTTCGTCGGCGTCATGGCCGAGACCAGCACGAGCTTGCCGCGGCTCTGCTTCTCCCGGAGGCGCGCCATCGTCTTCCACGACAGCTTGGCGAGGTGCGGGCCGTGGAACAGCAGATCATCGGTAGTGAGATCGAGCTTCTTCGCGACGTCGGCGATGGGGAGCATGGCGGCTTCAAAGGGTCAGCGGGCCCGGACGTCAACAGCGACTGCCAGGGCCGGGTGACACACCGCTTCCCAGATTCCGAGAAGGACAAACCGGAAAACCCGGACGTCCGATGACTCCCACATGATGCGGGCAGGGTGGGTCGTCCTCGTGATGGTGTGCGCCGGTTGCCTCGGCGTTGCCGAGGGCTCCATCGACGAGGGGTCGGTCGGCGGCGGTCAACCGTCGGGAGGCCTCGCGGGCGCGGGTGGTGGGAGCGTGGCGGGTGGCGTGGCCGGCGGCGGGTCGGCAGGCGGGAGTGGAGGCGGGAGCGGAGGCGGGAGGGCTGGTGGAGCGGCTGGCGGCGCCGCACCTGGCGGGGGCACCGGCGGCGGCACGGTCGACGCCGGCCTCACCGACCCCTGCGCGGCAGTGCGCTGCGGTGCGAACTCGACGTGTCAATTGAACCCGGTGCGCTGCGAGTGCAACCCGGGCTTCGCGAGCGACGGCGGCACCTGTCTTCCCGGCGATCCCGGCGTTCCAGCCTTGCGCAGCCAGGCGCAGGTCTGCGCGGCCTTCACCGAGGGCTACCGCAGCCGCGTGACGGGCATGGACTTCATCCCGGGCGCAGGGATGTGCGACGTGGGGACGCTGACGAGACCTGCCATCGACGACGCGCTCGCCCGGCTCAACTTCCATCGGTGGCTGGCGGGGCTGGGACCGGTGCGCGACAACGCCGGGCAGAACACGGCCGCGCAGGCGTGCAGCGTCGTCTCTGCCTGGAACCCGGCCGGCCCGGCGGCCCATTTCCCGCCACCGACCTCCACCTGCTACTCCGCCGCGGGCGCGGGCGGCGCAGGCTCGAGCAACATCGCGTGGGGGAGCGCGAACGCCGCCGACGCGATCGATCAATGGATGATCGATTGGGGGAACGAGACGACCTTCGGGCATCGGCGCTGGTTTCTCTACCCGTCGCTCGACGACGTCGGCATCGGCTTCTACCGGGGCGGGAACAACTACGGTTCGGCCTCGTGCTCGGCGGTCTTCGGCGCCGGGAACCCTGGCCCCAACCCGGCCTGGTTCTCCTTCCCACCTGCAGGCTTCTCCCCGATCTCCATCGCGCGGTGGACCTGGTCCGTTCACGGCGACATTCCGCAGTCCGCGCCCACCGCGACGGTGACCCGCCTCTCCGACAACGCGGTGCTCCCGGTGCGGGTGGAGGTCATGCAGGGCGGCTATGGCCGGCTCGCCGCCGTCACGCTCGTCCGCATGGGGTGGGATCCGGTCGCTGGCCAGACGTACCGCGTGGTGCTGGAAGGTTCGTCTGGCCCGCGCCGCGAGTGGGAGGTCAAGCCGCTGATGTGCCCATAGGTGTGAGGAGCCTGACCGGAATCTCCCGATGCCGAAGGCAGAAGGTAGAGTGCCTCGCCGGTCACCTCGGGAGAGTCTGCATGCATCGGTTCGCGCGTTCCTGTCTCGTCATCGTCTTCGTCGCTGGGTGTCAGTGTGGCGGACCAGTGCCAGACCCCGATGGCGGCGCAGGCGGAGGAGACGTCGGCGGAGGCGCTGCCGGCGGGGCGATCGGCGGAGGGACAGCCGGCGGAGCCACGGGCGGAGGCTCAGCAGGTGGAGGCTCAGCAGGTGGGGGCTCAGCAGGTGGGGGCTCAGCAGGTGGAGGGACCGCCGGCGGAACGGCAGGCGGGACAGCCGGTGGAGCGGTCGCCGGCGGCACCGGTGGTTCGGGCGGCGGCAACACGCTTGCCGACGGTGGCGTCTGCACCGCTGCCGGGCAGCCCTGCGACGGCATGTCGACGTGCTGCGCCGGAGGCACCTGCGTCAACGGCCTGTGCCGCGCGCCGATGTTCTGCTCCCAGCCCGGGGTCGCGTGCACCTCACCCACCGAGTGCTGCTCGGGCCGTTGCTCGGGCAACGTCTGTGCGTCGGCGACGTGCTCGGCGACCGGCTCGACCTGCACGACCGGCGCTGATTGCTGCACTGGCCTCTGCAACGGCATCTGCCAGGCACTGCCCGGCGGTTCCTGCGGCGTGGCAGGCGACTCGTGCGACGCCGGCACGGGCTGCTGCTCCTCGCTCTGCCGGAGCGGCCGCTGCGAGCGCGCCTACTCCTGCCAGCCCAACGGCGACGTCTGTCGCGCCGACTCTGAGTGCTGTGGCCTGCGCTGCTCCGCCAACAATGACGGCGGGGTCGGCCGCTGCCAGTTCATCACCGGCGGCGGGGGCGGAAGCTGCCTGCAAGAAGGGAATCCCTGCAGCGGAGGCTCGACGTGCTGCTCGCGGACCTGCTTCGACCCCGGCACCGGCGCCACCGTCTGCCTGCCCGCGGGTGGCTGCCGGCTCACCGGCACCTGGTGCTCGAACCCCAACGAGTGCTGTGGCGGCGGGGTCAACCCGAACGGGAGTGTCCAGTGCACGAACGGCCGCTGCGACAACGGCCAGATGTGCAACGGCGTCGGCAACATCTGCGGTCGCGCGAACCTGCCCGACGGCGGCTCCGTCATGATCAACGCCTCGATGAACTGCTGCGGCGGAGACGACGCGTGCAAGCTCGATCGCTCGGGCATTCCCCGGTGCTTCGGTGGCCCGGCGCCTGACGCTGGCTCATGTCCCAGCGGCTACACCGGCCAGGCGCCGTGCTGCATCTCGACGGGCAACGTCTGCCAGTTCCGCGATCAGTGCTGCAACGGCCAGCTCTGTCTGCCCGGTGACGGCGGCGTGCTGCGCTGCCAGGGGCTCTCGTGCCTCGGCGCTGGCGCGGCGTGCACCACCGACGGCGGCACCGCGGCCTGCTGCGCGGGCACCGAGTGCATCCAGGGCGCGTGCCGGCCGCCGCCACCGCCTCCCATCGACGCGGGCGTGGTTGACGCGGGTGTGCTGCCCGACGGCGGCGTGGTGGTCGTGGACGCGGGCGTGGTGGACGCGGGCGTGTTGTGCACCGCGAACGGCGGCTCCTGCCAGTTCTCGGTGCAGTGCTGCTCGATGACCTGCACCAACGGCACCTGCGGGCCGGCCATCGTCTGCCAGCCCATCGGCGGCGCCTGCCGCGCGGCCTCCGACTGCTGCGCGGGGACGACGTGTCAGATCCCCGCCGGCCAGCAGACCGGCACCTGTTCGGCGTCCACCTGTGTGCAGCAGGGCCAGACGTGCACCGCCGGTGGCCTCTCGTGCTGCTCGAACCTCTCCTGCGTCGATCAGAACTTCCTGCCGTGCTCCGGAATGGGCTCGTGCAGCTGCCGCTTCGGCATTCAGTGACTTCCGGCGGGGAGGGGCGGTAGAGGGGCGGCGATGGCCGAGTCGCTCACGCCCCTCATCCAGACGCTGCACGACAGCGTGATGCTGCTGGCCCCGGGCGGGTGGACGGCGGTCGAACTCAAGTTCGCGAGGACGACGAACGGCCTCAAGCTGACCGAGCTGGAGACCCGCGGGGAGGGCGCCACGGCCCCCGGGCCCCGGCCCGAGCTGCACATCGATCCACGCGCCGAGGCGCAGCGGCTGTCCGAAGGCGTCACCGAGCTGATGGAGCACCTCGGGGGCCGCTGGTCGCCCGGCTCCATCCTCGTCAAGCGCACGCCCGAGCTCGCCGACTGGACGCTCTTGAAGGACGATCGCTCGCAGGCCTGGTTCACGAGGCTGTCGAAGGACCAGCTCGACGCGCTGCTGATGACCGACGCGCTGTTCGCGATGATCCGCGGGGCCGAGAAGGCCTTCCACGACCTGCAGCTCGCGCTCGAGGCCAGGCTGCGCCGCACCACCGGCTTCGCCTTCGACGCCGCGGCGGGGGTGCTGACGCTCGACCAGGCAGAGGGACCGCCGCTGCGCGCGCCGGTGCAGGTGATCGGCCAGTACTTCCCCGACGCCTTCACCTGGGCCTGGGGCTGGGCCTTCGAGCAACAGAACCCGCAGACGGTGGAAAGAGTGCGCCGCGTCTGTGCGCCCGACGTCGCGCAACCGGGCATGTCGGCGCTGTGGCGGCCGCAGTTTCACTGCGACGAGGGCTTCGCCTGGGCCATCGCGGGGGCCATCGTCGTCGGCGTCGGCGCACGTGGTGTGTTCCGCGCCGAGCTGCCTGACGGCGGCGACGTCGTCTTCTTCGCGCTGATGGCCGACCCTGCCTGAGCCTTTCAGGTTGCGTTGCCCCACCGCGCGGTGTACCCGGCGCGCGCGAACACACCCTCACCTGGAGCTCTCCCATGGCCATCGAACGCACGCTTTCCATCCTCAAGCCCGACGCCCTCGAGAAGGGGGCCATCGGCAAGATCATCTCGCGCTTCGAGCACGCCGGCCTGATCCCCATCGCGGTCCGTCTGCAGCACCTGTCCACGAAGGAGGCCGAGGGCTTCTACGCAGTCCACAAGGACCGCCCCTTCTTCAAGGATCTCGTCAGCTTCATGACGTCGGGCCCGGTGGTGCTGATGTGCCTCGAGGGCGAGAACGCCGTCGCGAAGAACCGCGAGCTGATGGGGGCGACCGACCCGAAGAAGGCGGCGCCTGGCACGATCCGCGCCGACTTCGCGAAGTCCATCGACGCGAACACGGTGCACGGCTCGGACAGCCTCGAGAACGCGAAGGTCGAGGTGTCGTACTTCTTCCGCACCACCGAGCTGTTCTCGTACAGCCACAAGAAGTGAGCGCCGCCCGCTCGGGCGCAGCGAGAGGGGATCCGGGCCTGCGCGGCCGGGTCCCCTCGTTCGTTTCAGGCGTTCGGGTCCGAGAGGAGGAAGGTGACGTTCTCGTTGCCGAACTGCACCACGTCGCCGTCGCTCACCACGTGCTTCATGATCCGCTCGCCGTTGAAGAAGGTGCCGTTCGACGAGTTGAGGTCGGTCACCAGCACGGTCTCTTCGTCGACGAGGATCGCGGCGTGCTCCCGTGACACGCGCGGTGAGGCGATCACGATCTCGCAGCGCGGGTCGCGCCCGACGGTGAAGCGCAGGCCCGCGAGCTCGACCACCTCGCCGCTCTGGCGCTGCACCCAGATCTTCCGGCCCGAGGGGCGAACGATGGCGGTGCGCTCGGCTGGTTCTGCCGGCACGTCGTCGTCCCCGGCGGCGGGCTCAGGCCTGGGCTCTGCCGGACGCTCGGCGGCCGCTGGCTCTTCAGCAGGAGGCGCGCGGTCCGAGGCGGCCTCGGTGGCGGCAGCCGGCTCCTCACCGCCTGCGGCCTCGTCGCCCTCGTCGTCCACTCCTTCGTCGCCCGCGGCCTCGTCCTCGTCCGCGTCGTCTTCGTCTTCGTCCGCGGCATCAGCAGCCGCGAAGGGAGACGCGATCTCGGCGCTGGCAGCCCAGTCGAAGGCGGTGATCACCGCCGCGGTCTCGGGGATCGCCAGCTCGGCGGCGTTGGCGCCGTCGATCTCGGCTGGGGTGGTGTCGCACCAGGCGATCGCCGACACGAGGCGGGCGTCGTCGAGGTCGGCTTCGTCGATGCCGTCCTCCAGCGTGGTGTCCTCGGCCTTCAGCTCGAAGAGCGCGAGGCGCAGGCGCAGCGCGCGGGCCACCACCGTCGGCGATCGCGGCTTGCTGGTCGCGCTGGGCAACGCGACGGCGTCGAGGCCGGCGAGCCAGCACAGCCAGGACAGGCGCGCCCACTCGTTACGGGTGAAGCGCAGCAGCTGGGGAATGCTCCGCTCCTGCCACTCCTCGAGGCCCAGGCCCTCGTCGTCGCCGAGCGTCACCTTGCTCTTCGCGAGCAGGGCGTCAGTCGAGGGCGGCAGCCAGCTCGTGTCGGGCGGCACCAGCGCGAGCAGGTGCTCCCTGAGCGTCTTGAGGCGGAGCGCGGTCTTCTGAATCGCGTTGCGGTAGTCGGCGAGCTTGCGCGCCGGAGCCTGCTCCTCCACCTGAAGCTCGATGCTCGAGAGCGCGTCGTCCCCCGGCCAGAACTCGAACTTCGGGAAGAGCCCGTTCAAGTACGTCGTGAGGAAGGTGGCCTGCTCTTCGGAGCTCTCCCGCAGCTCGTCCGCGCACACGCGCGAGGCGTCGGGGTGGCCGAGGCTCATCTCGATGAGGGCCTGGGTGTAGGCGTAGAAGGCCTTGTCGTCGGGGTTGAGCAGCTTCGCCGCGCGGATCAGATCGGCGGCGGCGCGAGAGCTCGCGTACTGATCCTGATCGATCGCGAGCTCGCGGCAGATCGACGCGGGGAAGGCGCCCTGCAGCACCTCCTCGACGAGGTACGACGCCTTGCGCGGAGGCGGGGCGCCGAAGCGGTTCATGTTCGAGAGGACGAAGGTGGCCTTCTGGGCGCGTTCGAGGGCGGCCCGCTCGCGACGCACCAGCGTGTGCCGCTCGAGCCAGCTCCGCACCGACTCGATCGGCTCGCCCGCGCCGGCCGCGCGCAGCATCGCCAGGGTCGCCTCGCCGACGTGGTGTTCCTTCGCGAGCTGCTGGGCGAGCTGGGTCCACGCCTTCGCGTCGCGGGTCTCGTTCGCCAGCACGGACTCCACGCGGCTGTCCTCGACAGGCCCACCGAGGTCGAGCGTGCGCAGCACGGCGCCGCGCTGATCGAGCAGCTGCACCGCACCCTGGAAGTCGCGGCCCTTCACGGTTCCCTTGACGGTGGCGATCGCCTTGTCGGCCAGGATGAAGCGGGGCACTTTCCACTCGACCTCACCGTTCTCGGGCAGCGCGTCGATCCCGTCGTCGAGCTCCTCGTCGTCGGCTGGCTCGGCGTCATCGGCGCCGGTCGAGGCGGGCGCCGTCTGGGCGGCCTCGCGGGCGTTGGTGGCGGCGGGGACGGCGGCGCTCGCGGCGGTCGGCGCGAAGGCGTCGGGGTCGGTCGAGGGCGTGGCGCCGAGCGGCTCGGGCGCGGGCGCGCTGTCGGCGGGGCGGACATCGGGCGGGGTCGGGTCCGCCGGGGGCACCGCGCTGACCGAGTTGGTCGCCAGCCGCGCGTCCCCCACCTCTGGCGGGACTGTCGAGGTCGCTGCGACCGGAGGCGCGGGCTCGGCGGCGCGGCGTACGGCGTTGGGCGGCGAGGCGAGGGGGAGCGCGACCGGTGGCACGGCGCTCGCGGACGGCTGCGGCGCTGCGGTGTTGGCGTGCGGAGCGACCGAGCCGGGTGTCACGTAGCCGTTGAAGCGCGCGAAGGTGAAGAGCGCCTGGTTCACCAGCGAGTCGCGATCGACGCTCATCTCGCGGCTCATCAGCTCGAGCGCGTCCCAGAGCGCGTCTGAGATCTCCACCGTTCGTCGGGTCCTGGTCATGGCGGAACGGAATGAACGCACGGGTGCCTTGAAAGTAAAGGCATCAGTCACGTATTCGTGGCGCGTGGAGTCTCCCGCCGTCGACGTCGCCAGCCTGTCCCTCGAGGCGCTCGAGGCCTTCGTGCAGACCCTCGGCGAGAAGCCGTTCCGTGCCCGGCAGCTCTACCGGTGGATCCACCAGCGCGGCGCCACCTCGTTCGACGAGATGACGGATCTCTCGAAGGCTCTCCGGGCGCGGCTCGCCGAGACCGCGGTGCTGCGCACGGTGACGAAGGATCTCGAGCAGCGCAGCGTGGACGGGACGATCAAGTACCGCTGGAAGACGCACGACGGGCGCCTGATCGAGTCGGTGTACATGCCCTCTCCGGAGCGGCGGACGCTCTGCGTGTCGACCCAGGTTGGTTGCGCCATGGGCTGCCGCTTCTGCGCGACCGCGACGCTGGGGCTCCTTCGCCACCTGGCGCCGTCCGAGATCGTCGCCCAGGTGCACGCGGTCAACCGCGAGGTGCGGAAGAGCGAAGGCCTCGAGACGCTGCGGCCCCTCACGAACCTCGTGTTCATGGGCATGGGCGAGCCGCTGCACAACTTCGAGAACGTGAAGACCGCGCTCGAGCTGCTCGAGAGCGAAGATGGGCCGAACTTCTCGGCGCGGCACATCACCGTCTCGACGGTTGGCCTGGTGCCGATGATCGAGCGCTTCGCCACCGAGACGGACGTGAAGCTGGCGATCTCGCTCAACGCGTCGAGCGATGAGATCCGTGATCAGATCATGCCCGTGAACAAGCGCTGGAAGATCGCCGACCTGATGGAGGCGGTGAAGCGGTTCCCGGTGAAGCAGGGCCGGCGGGTGACGTTCGAGTACGTGCTGATGAGCGGAGTGAACGACACCGACGAGGACGCGCGCCGGCTCGCGACCCTGCTCGAGGGCGTGCCGGCGAAGGTGAACCTCATTCAGTACAACGAGAACCCGGGGCTCGGGTTCAACACCACGGCCGACAACCGGGCCGAGCGCTTCCGGCAGATCCTCGAGGCCTCGAACGTCGTGGCGCTCATCCGCGCGAACCGGGGCCGTGACATCGCAGCGGCGTGCGGCCAGCTCGCCAACGTCGACAACCGAGATGGGCATCGGCGATAGCGACGAGCGGGGAGGGAACATGGCGACGCAGAAAGACGAGACCCTCGTCCGGTTCGAGGGCGCAGCCGACCTCGAGGTCGAGCGCTCCCGGACGGAGGGGTTCTGGAGCGCGCCGGGTTTCAGGCTCCCCGAAGGGACCCGACTCGCGGGGTCGCCCAGCGGCTGGTGTGTGCGGTGTGAGCGGCCTGACGGCACGCTCCACGGCCCCGCGACCTTCTGGCGCCGCCGGTGGCCGAGCCCCAGCCCCGCCTGGACGATCGAGATCCAGGGCTCGTGGCGTGATGGGCTGCGGCAGGGGCGTGAGGTCGCGCGGCGAGGCGAGGTGATCTGCTGGGAAGGGGACTTCGTCGACGGAGCGAAGCACGGAGTGTGGCGCTACCACGATCAACACGGAGCGCTGCGCCTGGAGAACCACTTCGATCGCGGCGTTCTTCGACGGAGTCGGCTGCCCGGAGCCGGGGCGCCGCGCGAACTCGAGTGGCTGGACGGCGCGCTCGTCAGCCCCGATGAGACCCCGCTGCCATCGGCCTCGGACGATCCGGCGACCTTGACCGTGTCGACCGACGGAAGAACCCGGACGACGCTGGCCTCAGTGCTGGCCCTGAAGCCGGAAGTGCTCTGGGTGAGCGGCGCTGCTCACCTTCCGCGTGCGTTGTGGACGCTGCGGTCGCTGCGCGAGCTCAGCATCGACGGCGGCACCATTGCCCGCCTCCCGGCTGAGCTCGGCAATCTCGAGAACCTCGAGGTGCTTCGGCTCCATTCGCTCCCGCTCGGCCGGCTGCCCCCTGAGCTGGGACGCCTGAAGAAGCTGCGATCGCTGACGGTGTCGTTCGCGGGGCTGATCGGCTTGCCGGCTGAGCTCACCCAGCTCGTCGGCCTCGAGACGCTGGTGCTCGACAACAACCCGCTCGTCGCGCTCCCCGACGGCATCGGCGCTTGCCGATCGCTTCGGTCCCTCTCGCTCTGCAACACCCGCCTCGAGTCCGTGCCCGAGCTGCTCGGAGACACGCCACTCGACTCCTTCGTCGCCAACGAGCTGTTCCACGACGGCTCAGCCGATGGCGTCTGGGGACAGCTGCGCGGGGTTCCTGCCTCGTTGTCCCGCTGCCCCTTCGCGAACGCCTTCGAGCTGTCGGGTCACCTCGTCACCAACCTGCCCGATGGCCTCGGGGCGGGGAAGCGCTTCATGGTGAAGAACGTGCCGCTGCTGCGCCTTCCTCGCCTGCGCACCGACCTGCGCGAGTGCCACCTCTCGTTCGAGGTCGCTGCGCTCGAGACGCTGCCGGAGTGGTTGGGGGAGCTCAAGGCGTTCAAGCTGTCGTTCGAGCGGAATCCGCTCCTCGCCTGGCCCGCGGCGCTCGAGCGTTCACGCCTCGTCAAGACGGCGATCAGCGGCTTCAAGAAGACGGTCGCCCTCGAGGCGAAGATCAAGGAACGCGACGCGAAGCTGGCGGCGCAGCGGGCCAACAAGCAGCCCGGCGAGGCGCCACGGAAGCTCAAGCCCAGCTCGTCAAAGAAGAAGCGCTGAAGGTCACCGCGGCACTTCGATCACCACTTCGGCCCCGGCGATCGTCGGGGAGACGAACGCACGGCCCCCGTGCCGCCGCGCCACCTCGCGAACGATCGCGAGCCCGAGGCCTGTTCCAGGTGGTCCACCCCGCAATCGGTGGAAGGGCTCGAAGACGGCCTCGCGCTCGGCCTCTGGAATGCCGGGACCGGCGTCCTTCACGCTGAGCTGCACGGCGCCCGCAGTCTCCCGCGCTGAGGCGGAGATGATGCTTCCCTCTGGGGCGGCCTTCAGCGCGTTCGAGAGCAGGTTGTCGAGCGCCTGTCGCAACGCGTCGGCATTGGCGGGGACGATCAGCGAGGCCGGCGCATCGACGGTCAGTGTCACGCCGCGCTGCGCGGCCACGTCACGCAGGCTTGCGACAGCGGCAGCAGCGAGCGCCGAGAGATCGACCGACGCCATCTCGAGGGGTCGGGCGTGAGCCGCCGTGTCGAGCAGCCGGCCCGCGAGCATCGCGAGCCGCACCACCTCTTCTCGGGTTTCGTCCAGCGCCGTCTTCAGCTCGGCGACCGACCGCTCCCGCCTGAGCGCGAGATCGAGCCGCGTGCGCATGAGGGAGAGCGGGGTGCGCAGCTCATGGGCTGCGTCGGCGAGCAGCCGTTCGCGGGAGTCACGCGCCGCCTGCAGTCGCTCGGTGGCCTGGCCGAGCACCTCGTGCACCTCGGACACCTCGTCGCCCTCGCGATCGGGCTCGAGCCGCTTCTCGAGCTCCCCCGCGCGCACCGCCTCGAGGTGGCTCCGCAGCGCGATCAGCCGCCGGCGCAGCCCGCGCCCCTGCAGGCCCTGCGCGAGCACGAGCACGAGCCCGGTCGCGAGCGTCGAGAGCAGCCCGATCTGGTGGAACGCGTCGGTCGATGCGTCCAGCTGCGCCAGTGACGCCGTCAGCTTGAGCGCGTAGGGCTCGCCCTTCGGGCTCTTCACCGCCACGACGAGCTCGCGGTGCCGGTGGCCGCCGTGGGCGACGGTCCGGAGCGCCGGCTCAGCGGGCTGCTCGAGCGGCGCCACCGTCTCGTGAGGCGTGCCTTCGACCGGCGGCGGGTAGCGCATCACCTCGACCCCATCGGGCCCGAAGAGCACGCCCTCGGGCGCGAAGGGGCGCACGCTGTCCACGAGCGGCGAGCTCGCCATGTGCAGATGGGGCTCGTTGCGGGGCCCGTCGAAGAGGCTGACGCTCTCGATGGCCGCCTGGGCGAGCAACGCCTGATCGAGGGAGCGCTCCAGGGCCGCGTGGAAGAGCTCGTCGGCGGCGAGCAGCACCAGCGCGAGCACAGCGACCGGCAGCACGGCGCCCCAGAGCCACAGCCGCGCTGAGAGCGTCACGGCGTCACCTTGCGCAGCCGGTAGCCGATGCCCCGCACCGCCGCGATCTCGACGTCGTCGGCTCCGAGGTCCGTGAGCTTCGCGCGCAGGTAGCCCACGTACACGTCCACCACGTTGGGGAGCCCGTCGAAGTCGGAGCCCCACACCGATGAGAGCAGTCGCGAGCGCGACAGCACGTCACCAGCGTGCGTCCACAGCTCGGTCGCCAGCGCGTACTCGCGGGCGGTGAGCTCGGCTTCCCGGTCGCCGCGCACGAGGGCCCGCCGCTTGAGATCGATCGACACCGAGCCCACCTGAGGCGCGCCCGCTGCCCCGGCGCCCCGCCGAGCCAGCGCCTCGAGCCGCGCGAGCAGCTCCTCGAAGTCGAACGGCTTCACCAGGTAGTCGTCGGCGCCCGCGCGCAGGCCGGTCACCTTCTCACCCGTCGAGCCGCGGGCGGTCAGCATCAGCACCGGGGTCGAGAGCCCCGTCTCGCGCCACCGCCGCAGCACGGACACGCCGTCCACGTCGGGCAGCGACCAGTCGAGCAGGATCACGTCGTAGGTGACGTCGGCCGCCTGCCGGAGCGCGTCTTCGCCGCGCGCGCAGACGTCGACCTGGTGGCCCTCTTCGGTGAGGCCCCGCTGGAGCAGCCGCGCCATCTGCGCCTCGTCCTCCACCAGGAGCAGCTTCACGGACGACACCTTACGCCTCCGGGCGGGGCCTGCGAGCGCCGACAAGCGTCGGGAACAGCGCCGGCAGCACCAGCAGGGTGAGGAAGGTGGACGAGGCCAGCCCGCCGACCACCACGGTCGCGAGCGGGCGCTGCACCTCGGCGCCCACGCCGGTCGCGAGCATCATCGGCAGGAACCCGAAGGCGGCGACCAGCGCCGTCATCAGCACGGGGCGCGCGCGATCGTGCGCGGCCTGCTCGGCGGCGTCGGCGGGGCTCAGGCCGTCCTCCTGCAGCTCCAGCGCGCGAGACACCCACACCACGCCGTTCATCACCGCGATGCCCGACAGCGCGATGAAGCCGATGGCCGCGGGGAGCGACACCGGCATGCCGCGCACCCACAACGCGAGCGCCCCGCCGACGCCCGCGAAGGGCACGAGGGCGAACACGAAGAGGGCAGGGCGCAGGCGAGAGAAGGTGAAGGCCAGCACCGTGAGGATGCACAGCAGCACCACCGGCACGACGATCGCGAGCCGCTCGGTGGCCTCGGTGAGCGACTCGTACTGGCCACCCCACACGAGCCGGAACCCGGAGGGGAGCTCGAGACCCTTCACCGCTCGCTGGGCGCCGGCGACCGCGGTGCCGAGATCGGCGCCGCGCACGTTGAAGCCCACCACCAGTCGCCGCTCGCCGTTTCGCCGCGAGATCAGCGCCGGGCCCTCGGTGCGGGCGATCTCGGCGACGCGCGACAGGGGCACCACTCCGCCGGTCGCGACCGGGAGCGGCAGGCTGTCGAGGCTCCAGGCGTTCGGCGCGCCGGCCGTCTTGAGCCGCAGAGGAATGGGCACCGGCCCGTCGAAGGTGAGGCCCACGTCGAGGCCCACCCGGGCCGCCTGCACCGCGTCCAGCACGTCTCGCGCGGTGAAGCCCGCCGTCGCCGCGTCGAGCGCTCGCGGGCGGACGGTCACGAGCGGGACGAAGGGCGGCGCCAGCACCCGCACGTCGGCCGCGCCAGCCACCCGCTCGACGCGGGCGGCCACTTCGTTGGCCATCTTCCGCAAGAGGATCAGATCCTCCCCGTAGATCGACACCGCCACGTCCGTCACCGCGCCGCCCAGCAGCTCGTTGAAGCGCATCTGGATCGGCTGCGTGAACGACGGCTCGGCGTCGGGGGCCTTCTCGTGCAGCAGCACCTCCATCTGCTCGACCAGCGCCTCCTTCGTGAGGCCGGGTCGCCACGTCGCCTTCGGCGCGAGCTTCACGAAGATGTCGGCCTGATCGAAGCCCATGATGTCGGTCGCGACCGCCGGGCTGCCCACGCGCGAGACGATCTGCTCGACCTCGGGGAACGCCTGGCGGATCAGCGCCTCGTACCGGTTGCTGGCGCGCACGGCCTCCTCGAGCGAGATGTCCGGCGCCCGGACCGTCTGGATCACCAGATCGCCCTCGTCGAGCTGCGGCGTGAACTCGACGCCAAGGGTCCGCCCGAGCAGCACGCCCACCGCCAGCATGGCGATGGTGCCCGCGGCCACCGCCGGCCGTCGCTTCAGCCCGGGGTGGAGGATCTTCGGGTACAGCCACTCCACGAGGCGGACCAGCGGCGGGTGGCGGCGGGGCACGTCCTTCAAGCGCAGCGCCAGCGACGCGATGGCCGGCACCCACGTCAGCGACAACAGCAGCGCAGCGCCCAGCGCGAACACCACCGTCAGGGCCATCGGTCGGAACAGCGTGCCGTCGACGCCGGTGAGCGAGAGGACCGGGACATAGACGAGCAGGATCACCAACACCGAGAAGAAGACGGGGCGACCGCTCTTCGCGGCGATCGTCCGCACCCGCGCCCGGAACGCCTCCGGGCTCAGGGACTCACCGCGGCTGATCCCGTGGAAGAGGCCCTCGACCAGCACCACCGCGCCGTCCACGAGCAGCCCGAAGTCGAGCGCTCCGAGGCTCATCAGGTTGCCGGGGATGTCGAACAGCGCCATCGCCGCGGTCGCGAACGCCATCGAGAGCGGAATGACGCTGGCCACGATCAGCCCCGCGCGGAAGCTGCCCAGGAAGAGCAACAGGATGATGACGACCAGCAGCCCGCCTTCGCCGAGGTTCAGGGCCACCGTCTGGAGCGTCGCCTTCACCAGCGTCGAGCGGTCGTAGACGACGTCGATGCGCACGTCTGGAGGAAGAACCTGGCGGACCTCGGGCATGCGCGCGTGGATCCGCTCCATCACCTCGAGCGCGTTCGCGTCGCGGAGCATCTGCGCCATCAGGTACAGCGTCTCGCCCTGGCCGTTCGCGGTCGCCGCGCCCAGGCGCAGCTTCTGGCCTTCGCGCACCTCGCTCACGTCGCCCACGCGCACGGAGTTGCCGAAGACGACCGACGCCCCCAGCTCGCCGGGACGCGAGGGCCGCGCCTGACCTCGCAGCAGCACCTGTGCGGGGCCCGACGGCAGCGCGCCGCCGGTGGACACCCCCGACGCCTGCTCAAGCGCGGACTTCAGCTGAGCCAGCGTGAGCCCACGGGCCGAGAGCCGCGCGTCATCGGCGACCACGTCCCAGGTCCGCTCCGCGCCCCCCCACGAGTTCACCTCCACGACGCCGCTGATCGACTTGAGCAGCGGCGCGACGCGGTACGTCGCCAGCTCGAGCAGCTCCGCGGGCGTGCGCGTGGGTGAGGACAGCGTGAGGTGGAAGATCTCCCCCAGCCCGCCGGTCAGCGGCGCCAGCTCTGGCCGCGCGTCAATGGGCAGATCGAGGCTCGCCAGCCGCTCGGCGATCATCTGCCGCGCGAGCCAGGGCGAGACGGCCCGCTCGAACACCACTGTCACCGACGAGATGCCCGAGAGCGAGAGGCTCCGCTGCTCGACGAGATCGGGGACCCCGCCCAGCGCGACCTCGATGGGGCGGGTGATGAGCCGCTCGATCTCCTCGGGCGTGAGGCCCGGCGCGCGGGTGAGCACGATCACCTGGTTGTTCGTGAGATCGGGCAGGGCGTCGAGGCGCAGCCTCACCCCGACGAGCAGGCTGCCGGTGGCGAGCACGAGCGTCAGGCCCACGACCCAGGCGCGCGCATCGACCGAGAACTCGACGAGCCGGCGGATCATCGGACCTCCGAGCCCTCGGCGGCGACGACGGCGTGTTCTGGCAGGCCGACGACGACCGCCTCGGCGCCGCTCCGCGCGATCACCGTCACCACGACCAGCGTCCACCCCTCGCCGGTCCGCTGCCGCACGTGCACCAGCCCGTCCTGCTCGAGCAGCGCGCGGGACGGAATGACCCGCCACGCCGCGTCGGCCGAGGCCCGCACCCGGCCGGTGGCGCCGATCGGCAGCGTGCCTCCGTCCGCTGGCGCAGAGAACCAGGCCAGCCGCGCGCCATCGGTCGGCTCGAAGCGCGGCGACACCGAGACCAGCTCGATGGGCAGCACCAACGGGCCGGTGAGGAACGAGAAGCGTGCCCCGGGCGCTGGCGTCGAGGGCAGTCGCGCCTCGAGCCGTCCTTCACCGGCGCCGACGATCTGCACCAACGGCTTCCCCGCCGGATCACGGACCTCGCCGGGCACCACGTCCACGATCGTCACCAGCCCGGCGGTCGGCGTGCGCAGCGAGAGGACTCCATCACCCGTCACCAGCGCCTCGGCCTGTCTGTCAGAGACGCCCGAGGCCCGCAGGGTCGCGCGCGCGGCCTGCGCGTCGGCTCTCGCGGTGGCGAGCTGCGCCTCGACCTCGGCGAGCTCTGCCAGCCTGACGAGCCCTTCGCTCTTGAGCGCCTCGAGCTGCGACTTGCGCCGGGTGAAGGCCTCGACCTTCAGCTGCTCGCCAGCGAGGTCGCCGGCGGCGTGCAGGACCTCGGGCATCAGCACGTCGATGATGGGCTCCTGCGCGGCGACGCGTTGGCCCGGGCGCACCCTCACGCGAACGATCCGCGCCTGGAGCGGCGGAGCGATCGACGCGACGCCCTCGGGGCTCGGCAGCACCCGCGCCGGCGCCTCGAGCAGCGCGGTGTCTTCGGCGCTGCGGCTCTCGACCCACCGGGTCGTCGCGCTCGTCGCGGCTGGAGCCGCGCTCGGCGCCGTCACCACCGGTCGCTGCTCGCAGCCCTGGAGCAGGGCGACGACTGTCACTGGCCACCACCTCATCGCACCACCTCCTGCACGAGCGTCGCGAGGCGGAACCGGGCCCACGCCACGTCCGCCCGAGCCCGCACCAGGCGGGCCTGCGCGGAGAGGAGCGCCCGCCGCGCGAGCACCAGATCCTGCGCGGTCGCCTCGCCAGCGTTGAAGCGGCGCTCGATGCCCTCGAGGGCCGTCCGGGTCGCCGGGACCAGCCGCTCGTCGAGGGCCTTGTGCACCTCCGCCGAGTGCTCGACCTCGTGGAGGGCGTCGAGGCGCTCGGCCCGCTCCTCGAGGAGGGCGGACGCGGCGCGGCCTTCGGCCTTCGAGGTGCTCGCCGCGTTGGCGGACCGCTCGCGCTGTGCCCGCTCGAAGAGGGGGACCGAGAGCTGCAACGTGGCGACGGCGGCGAGATCGCCCGTACCCTCGCGCCACCCCAGCGCGCCGACCTGCAGGGAAGCGCCCTTCATCGTCTCCAGCTCGACGCCTCGCGCGCGCTCGGCCGCGACGTGAGCCACGCCCGCCCGGGGCCCCGGCCCGCTCGAGGCTTGCGCGAGCACCCGTTCGTCGTCGTGCGCCTCGGCTGGCTCCTCGATCTCGGGCAGCTCCCGGGCGGCGGCGGCGGGGCGGGAGGCGTCCAGCCCGAGCGCCCGGTTGAGCGCGACTCCCCGGACGAAGACCTCGCCCTGTAGCGACAGCACCGCGAGCTCGGCTTCGGCGCGATAGGCGTTGGCGACCGCGACGTCCACGCGCGTGAAGCCTCCTGACGCGGCCCCGCGCAAGACCTTCCCGTCCCACTCTCGCGTGAGAACGAGCTCCTCGGTCGCTACCGCCAGCGCCGTCTGGGCGACCCACAAGGAGAACCACGCCTGAGCGGCGTTGAGGGTGACGAGCCGGCGGAGCGCGAGGTGATCCATCCGGTCCGCTTCCAGCTCGGCCCTGGCTGCCTGCTGCCGCGAAGGGCCCGCCCCCGCGAGGCTGAGCTCCTGCATGATGCCGACGTAGCCCTCGGGTCCGACGGCGCCCTGCGCGAGGCGCCGCACGCCCGGCTGGCCGATGAGCGCCGGGTTGAAGGTGAGCCACGGCACCTGGGCGGTGAGCTCGGCCCGTCTCGTCAGCGCGGCCTCTGAGGCCACCAGCGCCGGCGCCCCCTTCGCGATCGCCACGGCCTCGGCGAACCCGACCGGTGGGCCGGGCTCAGGCTGGTGGCCGTCGGCCGGGAGCTCGCCTGTCACGAACAGCAGCAGCGTCCACGCAAGCATGGCGCCGGTGTACGCGCCTCAGCGGTGCCGACCCTGAAGGGACGATGAGAGCTTTCTCAGGAAGCGGGCTGGGCAGGCTCGCCGCGGCGGGCCAGCATCTTGAGGAACGCCTGGAAGTAGACGCCAGCGCTCCAGACGGAGAAGGCCGTCGAGAGGTACACCATGAACTTGCCCACGAGGTTGAAGTTCACCGGGTACCAGGCGAACCCGAAGAACATCGGGTGCGTGTAGTGCACGCAGAGGGCGACGATGCCCACGAGCTGCAGCGAGGTCTTCCACTTCCCCTCCTGCCCGGCGGCGATCACCATGCCCTCGCTCGCGGCGATCTGCCGCAGGCCCGTGACGATGAACTCTCGCGACAGCAGCACGATGACGACCCACGCGTGGATCCGCCCGAGCCGCACCATCATCACCAGCGCGGCCGCGACGATCAGCTTGTCAGCGAGGGGGTCGAGCAGCTTGCCGACGACGGTGATCATGTTCCACCGCCGGGCGAGGAAGCCGTCGATCACGTCGGTGACGGCGGCGATCGTGAAGAGCGAAGCCGCGAGGTACGAGAAGAACGGGTCAGCGTCGTAAGTGAACCAGACGAAGAGAGGGATGATCGCGATCCGCCCCACCGTCAGCATGTTCGGCAGGTTCCAGAACTCCTTCAGCAGGGCCGACGGAGGTCGGCTGCGACGCTCGAGCTTCTTCGCCTCTTTGCGGGCGAGCTTCTCGGCCTTGCGGCGCGCTTTCTCCTCGCGCTTCTTGAGCCGCGCTTCCTGCTTGAGCTGGCGGGCGGTCTCGCGGTCCATGCGGTCAGCCGGGAGTGACGAGCAGCGCGTAGCCGTCGCCGGTGAGCTCGACGGCGCCCTGACCTGCGAAGCCGGTGAGGCGTGGAGAGACGCGCCCGAACCAGCCCACGAGGCGTTGGAGCGGCACCACCATCGGCTCTCCCGCGGGGATCGCCAGCGCCTTCATCGCGCCGCCGAGCTGCAGCAGCACGCGGCCATCGCCCGAGAGGTGCACCAGGTCGAGGCGCAGCTTCTGGGCCTCGTCAGTCAGCGTTCCGTGCTCGAAGCCGATGGTCTCCTCGAAGCCGAAGACGCGCTCCTCGCGCAGGTACGCGCTCTCGTCGTTGAGATCGAGCGCGTGGAAGCGTGCGCCGCCCATCTCGAGGTGGACGACGCCGTGCCCGACGAGGCGCTGCACCTGATTCGCCCCGTCGCCGAATGGCTGCTCCGTGGCCCGGCCCCTCGCCCGCTTCGGCTCGGGCGTCGCAGTGACGCTGCCGACGATGGCGACGAGGTTCGACATGCGGCTGAGCATCTGCCCGTTGACGGTGATCGCCAGGCCCTGGGGGCCGACGTGGAACGGACCGGCGTTTGGTTGCTCGATGTCGCTGGTGGTCTCGCCGAGCTCCACGAGGGTGCGCGCCTGCATCGGCGAGTAGGTGTGTGGTGCAGAGGGCGGGGGACGTGGTGGCGGCGGTGCGTCGGGAGAGAACTGCGAGAGCGGTTGGGCGACCCACGCCTGATCCGGAGGCGCCTCTGCGCTCGCCTCGGGCGCGGCGGGCTCAGCGGAGCGCGTCTCCTCCGTCATCCGGCCATAGGGCTCGGTCGGCGAGTCGGTGAAGGGGGGCAGGGCGCCGTCGGGCTCGGTCCAGGGCTGTTCTGCGGCCGCGGACGCTTCCACCGCCGGGTGCGCCGCTGACGCCGTCCAGGTCTGCTCGCTGGCGTCGGTTCCCGTCGCGGGAGGCTGCTCGGCCCAGGACTGAGCCTCCGCCCCGGCCGATTCTGGAGAGTCGTACGCACCTTCGGCGCTGGAGGGCGGCTCAGTGTACGGCTGCTCAGTGTAGGTCTGCTCGCTGGGCGGCTGTTCGGCGTATGGCTGATCGCCGTACGGCTGCTCCGTGTATGCCTGCTCTGTGTAGGGCTGCTCGGTGTACGGCTGCTCGGAAGACGCCTGCTCCGCGTACGCCTGGTCGGTGGACGCCTGATCGGCGGAGTGCTGCTCCGCGGGCGGCTGCTCGGTGGTCGCCTGCTCCGCATACGCTTGATCGGAGTACTGCTGCTCCGCGGGCTGGCCGAGGGAGGCCTCGGCGTACGCCGTGACTGGCTCCTGTTGCTCTCGAGCCGGCGGTTCCACGGCGTCGGTCGGCGCCACGTCCCCGAAGTCCAGCTCCCGGGCCGGATCGGGTGGCACGTTCCAGCCCAGGTCCTGCGCCGCCGGTTGCGCTTCCGTCGCCGCGCCCTTCGCCGCGTGCCACATCGGATCGTCCGCGGCCGGATCATGGGTCGACTCCATGGCGTGTTCGGGACGGTATGGTGGGGGCTCGAGCGGAACGTCGGCAGCGACAGCGTCGCGGGGCGGCGGCGTCATGCCCGAGGCTGCGTCCCAGCTGTTCACCAGCGGGGTGCTCCACTTCTTCGGCGCCGGGACGAACTCAGCGTTGGCCTCGATCACCGGCAGCTCGTCGGCGGCAGCTTCGGTGACGGGGAGCGCTTCGGTGACCTCGATCTCGGCCGAGGAGCTCCCCTCGACGTCAGCCGGCGCGGGGGCCTCGTCCATGCCGAACTGCGCCCCCCAGTCGCGGTCGAGGCGGGGGCCCGAGGGAGCGGGCGGAGGGACCTCGACCTCAGCCGGCATCGGCTCGGTCTCGATCAACTGAGGCTCTGGGGGCGGCGGAGGGGGAGGCGGCTCGCCGGGCATCGCCAGCTCCCCCGAGACGACCTCCTCGTCGCTCATGACCTCGATCTCCTCCTCGGCCGCGGGTGGAGGGGGGAGTGGTGGCGGTCGCGTGACGTCGACGGTGGGAAGCGCCTCGGCGGGCCTGGCCGTCACCGCGTGGGCAGTCGCGGGCGGGGCTGAGGGAAGCACCATCGCTGGCGTCGTCTCGACCTTCGTCGCGAGCGCCCGGCTCATCTTCTCGGCCATCTGATCGCTGCCCGCGAGCACGAAGTGCTCACGCGCTTTGCCGTAGTCGCCTGCCTGCGCCAACGCGAGCCCGAGGTAGTTGTGGGCCTTCTTGTGTTCGGGATCGAGATCAGTCGCCGTCTCGAACTCCTTGATGCAGCGGGGCAGGTTATTCGTCTTCAGGTACACCAGCCCCAGGTTGACGCGCAGGGTCGGGTCCACCGGGTTCTCGCGCACGAGCCGCTCGTAGATGTCGGACGCCTCGTCGAAGAGGCCGAGCTTGAAGTACGTGAGGCCGAGCAGGTTCTGCGCCTTCTCGTTCTTCGGCGAGAGCTGGTTCGCCTTCTCGAGGTGAGCGCGCGCGTCGACGATCTTCCCGGCCGCGAGCAGCTCTCCGCCCTTGTAGAGGGCCGAGAGGAACTCCTCTTCGTTCGCTTGCGCCCGCGCCGTCGTGGCCATTGCGTTCCTTCACACTCAGCGGTCGCGGTCCGACTTCGCGACCTCCGACTGCGCCTTGTACTGGAAGTAGAGCGAGAGCACCTTGCGCACGTACGCCTGGGTCTCGGGGTAGGGCGGGACCTGGCCGTTGTACTTGCGGACCGCGTCGGGTCCCGCGTTGTAGGCGGCGACCATCTTCACCATGTCGCCGTCGAACTCGTTCGCCAGCACGCGCAGGTAGCGGGTACCGCCCTCGATGTTCTCCCGGACGTCGAAGATGTCCTTCACGTACATCTCGCGCGCCGTCTGCGGCATCAACTGCATGAGGCCCGACGCCCCCACGTGTGAGACCGCGTTGGGATCGAAGGCGGACTCCGCGTGCATCACTGCCCGCACGAGGTTGACCGGCATGCGGTACTTCACCGCCATCTCGTCGATGATCTCGTCGAAGGCCGTCAGCTTGTCCTTCGAGGCGGGGGTGAGCCGTGCTGGCGCGCTGGGCTCGGGCGCTGGCCTGAACTCGCCCTCGACCTTCCGGGCCTGCCGCACCGCGGAGCCCCTGGGTGGCACGTTCGTGTAGACGATGGTGCCGTCCTTCTCGACGTACTTGTAGATGCCGCCCGCCCAGCCGAGCGACGGCAGCATGAGGAGGAGTGGCGCGAGGCGGCGCAGCACGGGAGAGGCGCTCCAGAGTCCAGGGGACGTCGGGCGAAAGCCTACACCCGATCGGCACGCTTCCGAAGAAAGGCGGCACCCGTCAGAACCACCGGGACCGCGCTGCCATTCACGGCGACTTCAGTCCTGCTGCACCGCCGGCCTTGGCTCTGCTGAAGGGCCTGTTACATCCACGACATGGCTCGATCGTTCGATTTCCTGGTGATGGGCGGCGGGGTCGCAGGCCTCTCGTTCGCGCTCGAGGCGGCGAAGCACGGCACGGTGGCGGTGCTGACGAAGCGCAGCCGCTCGGAAGGGAACACGGTCTACGCGCAGGGCGGCATCGCCGCGGTGCTGGCCTCCGATGACAGCTTCGACCGCCACGTCGAGGACACGGTGGTGGCCGGCGCGGGCCTCAACAAGCGCTCCATCGTCGAGCTCACGGTGAAGGAAGGCCCCCAGCGCTTCCGCGCGCTGGTCGCGCTCGGCGCCGAGTTCAACCGCCGCGCGAACGGCGACTTCGATCTCACGCGCGAGGGCGGCCACTCGAAGCGGCGCATCGTCCACGCGGGCGACGTCACCGGCAAGGAGGTCGAGCGCGCGATGCTCGCCGCCTGTGACGAGCTGCCGAACATCACCTTCTTCCCCGACTCGACGGCGATCGATCTGCTGTGGGAGCGCGGGGTGCCGGCCGGAAAGGCCCGGGTGCAGGGCGCCTACGTGCTGATGGAGAGCGGCGCGATCGAGACGTTCCTGGGCAAGGTGACGGTGCTCGCCACCGGCGGCGCGGGCAAGGTCTACCTCTACACCTCGAACCCGGACGTCGCGACGGGCGACGGGGTCGCGATGGCGTACCGGGCGCGGGCGCAGATCGCGAACATGGAATTCTACCAGTTCCACCCGACGTGCCTCTTCCACCCCGACGCCAAGAGCTTCCTCATCAGCGAGGCCCTGCGCGGCGAGGGCGGCAAGCTGCGGCTCAAGAGCAGCGGTGAGCGCTTCATGAAGCGGTACCACGAGCTGGGCGAGCTGGCGCCGCGTGACGTGGTGGCGCGGGCCATCGACGCCGAGATGAAGCGCACCGGCGACGACTGCGTGCACCTCGACATGACGCACCTCGGGAAGGCGTACCTGGTCGAGCGCTTCCCCACCATCTACGCGACGTGCCGTGAGTTCGGCATCGACATGGCGGTGCAGCCGATCCCCGTCGTGCCCGCGGCGCACTACATGTGCGGAGGCGTCGTGACGGACGAAGACGGGCGCAGCACGTTGCCGGGGCTGTACGCGATCGGCGAGGTGACGTGCACCGGGCTGCACGGCGCGAACCGCCTGGCCTCGAACTCCCTGCTCGAGGGCCTCGTGTTCGGGCACCGGGCGGCGGTCGCCGCGGCCGCCGAGGTGAAGAAGGGCGTGCAGCACCCGACGTCCGTGAAGGAGTGGGACCCGGGCGCGGCGGTGACCTCGGACGAGCGCGTCGTGGTGAGCCAGAACTGGGAAGAGATCCGCCGCCTGATGTGGAACTACGTCGGCATCGTGCGCACCGGCAAGCGGCTCGCGCGAGCGCGGCGTCGCCTCGACATGCTGCGCGAGGAGATCCGCGAGTACTACTGGCAATACGAGGTGACGCGCGACGTGATCGAGCTGCGCAACATCGCCGACGTCGCTCACCTGATCGTGGAGTGCGCGTCGCGGCGCCGCGAGAGTCGAGGCCTGCACTACACCCTCGACTACCCGAAGACCGACGACACCAGCTGGCTGAAGGACACGGTGATCACGCGTGAAGCCTGAGCGGCGGGCGATCGCCGTCTTCTGCGGCTCTCGTGACGGTGCGCGGCCGGTGTTCCGGCAGGCCGCGGCGGCCTTCGGGAGAGCCATGGCGGACCGCCAGCTCGATCTCGTCTACGGCGGCGCGGCGAACGGCTTGATGGGGGCCGTCGCGGACTCGGTGCTCGCCGGTGGGCTTCGCGTGATCGGGGTGATCCCGAAGGGGCTCGATCGAGTGGAGTTCGCGCACCCTCGCCTCACCGAGCGCATCGACGTGCGCACCATGCACGAGCGTAAAGCGGTCATGGCTGATCGCTGCGACGCCTTCGTCGCCCTGCCCGGTGGCTTCGGCACGATGGACGAGCTCTTCGAGGCGATCACCTGGCGGCAGCTCGCGATCCACTCGAAGCCGATCGGCGTGCTCGACGTCGCCGGCTACTACGCGCCGCTCGTGGCGTGGCTCGACGGCGCGGTGGCCCAGGGGTTTGCGCCCTCCGCCGTGCGGGCCGGGCTGGTGATCGACGCCGACGCGGGCAGGCTGCTCGACGCCGTGCTCGGGGGCGGGTGATGTTCGGCAGCGGCGACGAGCGCGGGCTGGTGCGGTTCTCGCTCCTCGGCGTGCCGGTGACGATCGACTGGTCCTTCCTGCTGGTGCCGCTCTTCGCCGTCGGTGGTGGCTGGGAGCGGGCCGCCGTGTGGACCGGCGTGATCTTCGTCAGCGTCCTGCTCCACGAGCTCGGGCACGCGTTCGCGATGAGGGTGTTCGGCATGGCGCCCCGGGTGTCGCTCTACGCGTTCGGGGGCCTGACGTTCTGGCCCGCGGGTGCAGCGCCGTCACCGAAGCAGAACTTCGTGGTGAGCGGCGCGGGTCCGGCGGTGTCGATCGCCCTCGGCGGGCTGTCGCTGGCCGTCCGGGCGCTGGAGCCCGCCTCGCCGACGGTCGCCTTGATCGTCCGTGACTCGCTCTTCGTGAACCTGTTCTGGGGCGCCATCAACCTCCTGCCGATGTTGCCGCTCGACGGCGGTCACATGCTCGACACCGGCGCCACCATCATGACCGGCACGCCGCGGCCGCGGTGGGTCGGGCTGGTCAGCGTGCTCAGCGGTGTCGGGGTGGGGGTGGGGGCGCTGGCGCTGGGCCAGCCGTTCCTCGGGTTGATCGGCGTCTTCGGCGTGCTCCGGGGCTGGGAGCGCTGGACGACCCGCGGCCCTGACCTCGACGCGACGATCGGTCAGGCGATGGAGCTGGCCTTCGGAGGAAGACCGGCCGAGGCCGAGGGTCTCTTGCGGCTGCTCGAGACCGCGGCGAAGAGCGACGAAGAGCGCGCGCGCGTTCGCGAGTCGCTGGTGTGGGTGCGTGTCGCGGCGAAGGACTTCGAGGGCGCGGAGGCGGTCGCGAGAACGCTCCCGGCGGGCTGGCGGCTGTCGCCTGAGCTCCGTGCGCGGTTGCTCGCCGCGAAGGACGAGGTGGACGGCGTGATCGACGCGCTGCTGCCCGAGGTGACGAACGGCGCGCTCACGGTGACGGCGGCGCCGCTGCTCGCCTCGGCCCTCCTGGCCCGCGGACGTACGCGCGAGGTCGAGGCCACCGCGACGCTGATGCTCGCCAACGCAAAGCGCCGCGACGACGTCGCTGCCCGGGTGTGCGCCGAGCTCAGCGCCAGGCTCTTTCACGCCGACGAGCCCGCGGCCTGTCTGCGGCTGTGCGAGCTGTCCTGGAAGCGCTTCGCCAACGGAGAAGACGCGTTCAACGCCGCCTGCTGTC
This sequence comes from Myxococcaceae bacterium, assembly GCA_016793095.1. GTDB lineage: Bacteria > Myxococcota > Myxococcia > Myxococcales > Myxococcaceae > Xiheimicrobium. The sequence continues at coordinate 91,850 of JAEUJQ010000060.1, forward strand.
ACGTCAAGCTGGGCGCGCCGGACGAGGCCATGCGCTGGCTGGGCGAGGCGGTGCGCGCCGGCATGCCGAAGTTGCGCGAGGCGCTCGAGGTGGACCCCGACGTCGCCGCCTTGCGAGCGCGCGACGACTTCAAGGCGCTGCTCGCGCGCGTGCCTGCGTGATCGATCAGTAGTGCGGCGGCCGCTCGTGCTGCGAGGGATCCACGATGCCGGGGTCGCCCCCCATCTTGTCCCTGAGCTGGGCCACCTGTTGCTGGAGCGTGTCGAGATCGCGCTGCTGCCGGTAGATCACCTCGTTGAGCTCGGTGACGAGCTTCTCGAGGTGGGCGTAGCGCTCCTCGAGGGTGGTGAGTCGCAGCGCGTCGATCATGGCTTCGCCTCGCTCTCGTCCCAGCTCGTGCCGAGCCAGGCGCGGTAGGACGCCTTCTGCGCCTCGGTCACGGTGTCGAGCCGCGCGAGGTACGCCCCGTCCGCCGGTCTGGAGCCCAGCGTCACCGGCACCTCGAGCAGCTTCTCACGGCGGAAGAGCGTCACCTTCACTGCGTCGCCCGGCTTCTTCTCGTCGCAGCGGGTGAGCAGCGCCGCCGCGTCGCACTTGAGCCCGTCGAGCGCCACCACCTCGTCGTCGGCAGAGAGGCCCGCCAGCATCGCCGGCGAGCCGTCGAGCACCGACGCGATCCCACCGCCGGCCTTCGGGATCACCCCCAGCCAGCCGCCCGGCGCCTTCTCGCTCTTCCGGGCCGGGGTGCCGCCCTTGTCCGACTGGGACTCGCGCGGCCGCAGCCGCACCTCGAGGCCCACGTGCGAGAAGACCGAGTAGTCGAGCTCCTTCGTGCCGCGGAGCGCCTGATCGAAGAAGTCCTTCAGCGAGGTGCCGGCGACCTCCGAGGCCACCTTCTCGATGCCGTCTTCGGGCACCCCCGACTCGTCGCCGTAGCGCTTCCACAGCTGCACGAGCACGTCGTCGAGGCTCTTCGCGTCCTTCGTCGCGCGGCGGAGGTGCAGGTCGAGCAGCGCGCAGACGATCTCGCCCTTGAGGTAGTAGCTGATCGCGCTGTTCGGCGAGTTCTCGTCGGGGCGGTAATGCTTCGTCCACGCGAGCCACGAGGCGTCCACCAGGGACAGCACGTTGCGGCCGGGAGTCGTGTGCAACGAGGTGAGCGATTCGCCCAGGCGTGTGAGGTAGCGCTGCCCCGACATGAGCCCGGCGCGCCGCACCAGCAGGTTGTCGTAGTAGCTCGTGCCTCCCTCGAAGAACCACAGCAGCTGGGTGTAGTTCTCCTGGGCGTAGTCGAACGGCACCAGCCGCTTCGGCTTGATGCGCTTCACGTTCCACAGGTGGAAGTACTCGTGCGCGCACAGGGTGAGGAAGTCTTCCCAGCCCTTCGACGACGAGAAGCCGGTGCGGGGGAACAGCAGCGCGGTCGAGGCCTTGTGCTCGAGCCCGCCGCGGCCCTTGTCGGTGCCGTAGACGAAGAAGACGTACCGCGACATCGGCAGGCCGTCGAAGAGCGCGGCCTCGGTCTCGATCACCCGGGTGAGATCGGTGACGAGCTTCTTCTCGTCGAGCTGCGGCTCGCCCCAGAGCACGATCTCGTGCGGCACGCCGGCGGCGTTGAAGCGAAGGGGCGTGTGCGGGCCCACCTCGAAGGGGGAGTCGACGAGGGTGTCGTAGTCGGGGGCGATGAACTCGTCGCCCTGCTGCTCGAGCGCGACGGTGGTGCGCCAACCTTGCGGCGCCTCGACGGCGACGTGGTGCGGCCGGGTGCGCAGCTGCTCGGAGTAGAAGAAGAGGGTCGCCCCGTTGAAGTAGCCGTGTGTGCCGTCGAGGTGGCTCGTGCGCACGGTCAGCTCGTTCGCGTACACGCGGTACTTCACGTGCACGTTCGCGTTGCCGGCCTGGATGCGCAGGGCGCGCTTGTCGAGGCGCTCGAAGGGGAGCGGCAGGCCCGCGGTGTTGGTGACGCGGAGATCCTGCACGTGGCGGCTGTACTCGCGCACGAGGTAGCTGCCGGGCGTCCACACCGGCAGGGCGACGGTCAGCTCGTTGCCCGCCGGAGGGAACACCGCCTCGACCTCGAACAGGTGCGAGTGCGGCTGGGGCATCGAGACCCGGTAGGTGACTGGCATCGACATGGGTGGGCTCAATACGTCATGCCGGTGGGGCCGTCAGCCCGAACCGCGCACAGGGTGAGTCCGAGGCGGTGGGGCGCCCACGTCGCGGCGAGGCTCGCGGCAGCGGTACGGGTCTGGGCGGCATGACCCGGAGCGCTCCTTTCATTCTCGTGGTGGCGAGCGCGTGCACCCTGTCGGTGTCGACGCCCGGGCTCGAGGTGGTGGCCATCGAGCCGGCGCAGGGCTTCGCGCAGGCCGAGCGCGAGATCGTGCTGAAGGGCTCCTTCGTCGCGAGGGTGAAGGTCGACTTCGAGCACCCGGAGGCGTCGGAGCGGGACGAGCGCTTCGGCGTGCGGCTCGAGCGCGACGGCGATCAGATCGAGCTGCAGAACGTGAGGCTCGTCGATCCGCAGACCCTGGCGGCGCTCGTCCCCGCGGGCATCGCGCCCGGCTCGTGGAACGTGCTCGTCTCGGGGCCGTGGGCGAACGAGGCGCGCCTGGCCGGATCGTTCGACGTGCTCGACTGCCTCGAGGTGCGCTGCGTGCTGCCTGACGGGTCCGTCGTGGAGCCTGAAGAGAACGACACGCTCATGCCGCCTCCGCCCGTGATCTGTGGAGAGCTGACGTTCGCGGACGCGGACGGTGACGGGCGGGGCGCTGCGGGGACCGGCGCCATGCTGTGCGGGACCGGGCGGGTGTCGTCGGCGGGCGACTGTGACGACGGCGATCGTGACGCTGCGCCCGGCGAGCCCGAGCGGTGCAACGGCGTGGACGACGACTGCGATGGGCTCGTCGACGAGGGCGTGTGCCCCGTCATGAACCCGAACTGGGTGCGCCGCCTCGACACCGGCGGCGCGAACCAGGACTGGGTCAGCGTGGCGGCGTACGCGGGCGGCGCGTGGCTCGTGGGCGGCGACGATCTCTTCCTGCGGACGGGCACCGGGATGTTCGCGGCTGCCAGCGGCGGGTGCCCGCGCTCCCTGACCGCGGCGTGGGCGAGCGCCAGCGGCGAGCTCTTCCTCGGCGGCGAAGGCGAGGATGAGGGTGAGGTCGCCCAACGCTTGCCCTCGGGCTCGGCGTGTCGCGCCGGAGCGACGGTGGACGAGCCGGTGATCGCGCTCGTGGGGTTCGAGGCCGGGGGCCTCGTCGGGCTGATGGACGACGGCGTGACGTTCTCGTGGTCGCCACCGCAGCGCCCCGAGCGCGGCAGCCTCGTCTCGCCGTTGGCGAAGCTGCGCGACCTGCACGGCTCGTCGCCGACCGATCTCTACGCCGTCGGCTCCACGAACGCGGGTCGCACCATGCGGGTGTACCGCTACGACGCGTCGAGGCGGCGCTGGGCCCGGGAGTACCTCTCGCGGCTCAGCCTGCCGAGCGGCGCGCTGCGGTCGGTGTGGGTCCTCGGGCGCACGTCGGTGTTCGCGGTGGGAGACGACGGCGTCGTGATCGAGAAGACCGCGGCCGGGTGGCGTCGCCTGCCCTCGCCCGGGCAGGTCGATCTGACCGCCGTGCGGGCCTTCAACCCGAGCCGGGTGTACGTGACGACGGCCGATGGCCGGGTGCTGCGGTGGAACGGGCGGGCGTGGCAGGCGCTCTTCCGGGCCCCGTCGGGCGGCGCGTTCAGCGACCTCGGCGGTGTGAGTGAGAACGAGCTGTGGGCTGTCGGAGCGAACGGCCTCGTCGCCCACTGGCCCGAGTGAGCGCTGACACTAGGGCTTCCGGTACAGGCGGACCGCGCGGAGCGACGCGGACGCGCTGCTGCCCGGAGTCAGGCCGTTGATCGCCGGCCCGGTGATCCGCAGCACGGTCGACCCCAGCGACAGGCGGTACTCGGTCGAGCTGCCGAGGAACAGCCGGGCCTGCAGGGCCAGCGGTGTCCCCGTCGTGCCGAGCGCGATGTCTTCGGCGCGAACGACGAGCGTCACCGGGCCGTCTTCTGCGGTGACCGGCAGCGCGAAGGCGTGACCCTCGACGTGGAAACGCCCGTTGCGCACCTCGCCGTCCAGCACGTTGGCCCCGCCCACGAAGCCCGCGACGAAGGGCGTCGACGGCTCGCGGTAGACGACGTCAGGCGCGGCGAGCTGCTCGATCACGCCCCTGTTCATCACCGCGACGCGATCGGCGAGCGCGAGGGCTTCGCCCTGATCGTGGGTGACGAGGATCATGGTCGTGCCGAGCTTCGCGCGAAGGCTCGCGATCTCGCCCCGCAGCTCCTCTCGCAGCGCGACGTCGAGGTTCGACAGCGGCTCGTCGAGGAGCAGCACCTTCGGCCTGCCGACCAGCGCGCGGGCGAGCGCGACCCGCTGCAGTTGCCCGCCCGACAGCTCGTGCGGCCGCCGATGCGCGAGCGCGGCGAGCCGAACCCACCCGAGCGCCTCCATCACCCGCGCGTCGATGGCCGGCTCGCGCCTGAGCTGGAGCGGGTACGCCACGTTCTCGAACACGCTCTTGTGCGGCCACACCGCGTAGCTCTGGAACACCATGCCGAGGCCGCGCTTCTCGGGTTGCACGAACATCGCGCCGTCATCGACGAGCTGGCCGGCGAGCTGAATCCGGCCCCGGTCGGGGCGCTCGAGGCCCGCGATCATGCGCAACGTCGTCGTCTTGCCGCAGCCGGACGGGCCGAGCAGCGCCAGCAGCTCGTGCTCCTTCACCTCGAGCGACAGCCGCTTCACGACGGCGGTCGCGCCGAAGGACTTCTCGATCCCGGTGAGCTCGACGGCCGACATCAGCGGGCCTCCGCGCGGCGTGACATCTGCACTGTGAGCGCCGCCAGCACCACCAGCAGCAGCGCCGACGCGATCACCGCGGCCGACGACGGGTCCGCGTAGCTCTGCAGCTCGAAGAGCAGGGTGCCGAGCACGTCGCTGCCCGTGGGGATCAACAGCACCGACATCGTCAGCTCGCTCACCACCGTGAGGAACGTCAGCAGGGCCGCGCCGGCCAACGCCCCGCGCACCTGCGGGAAGATGCCGTCGATGAAGGCGCGCAGCCGCCCGGCGCCGCTCAGCCGCGCGGCCTCACCCAGGGTCGGGTCTGCCTGGGCGAGCGAGTCGCTGGCGCTCCGCACGCCGAGCGCGAGGTGCTTCACCACGTACGAGAGCAGCAGCAGCCAGAAGGTGTTGCCCAGCGCCAGCACGAAGGCGACCTGCTCGAAGGCGACGAAGCGCACGTCGCGCGAGAACGTGACGAGCAGCGCGAGCGCGAGCACGGTGCCGGGGATGGCGGACGGCGCGTCGGCGAGCGTCTCGAGCCAGCGCTGGCGGGTGAGGGCGATCGCCAGCCCCACGGCGACGACCAGGAGCGCCGCCGCGCCAGCGAGGCCGAGGCTCACGCCCGCCGCGTGCAGCGTGCGCGGCTGCAGCACCACGCCCCAGTGCTTCAGCGTGAACGAGCCCCACTGGCCCCACGTCGGCTGCAGCCCGGTCAGGAAGACGGCGCCGAGCGGGAGGAGGATCACCACGCCGGCGACCAGCCACGCGCCCAAAGACACCGGCAGCCGCGCCCGGCCGAGGCTCACCAGCGCGCGGCCCAGCCCCTTCCCGCGAGGCAGGCGAACCCGGCCGGCTCGCGCGATCCAGGCGTTGAGGCCCAGCACCAGCACGGCGAGGAGCAGCAGCTCGACGCTCAGCACCGCCGCGCGGGACAGCCCGGCCTCGCCCATCAGCACCTCGCCGTAGATGCGCGTGGTGAGCGTCGGCGCCGGCGGGTTGGCGGACACGCCGAGCAGGTAAGGCACGCCGAACGAGGCCGAGGCGAAGACGAAGACGAGCGCCGCGCCGGACATCGCCGCGGGCGTGATGAGGGGCAGCGTGACGGAGCGGAAGGTCCGGGCCGCGGTCGCCCCCGACAGCCGCGCCGCCTCTTCGAGCGACGGATCGATGCGCTCGAGCGCCGCCGCCGTCGACAGCACCACCAGCGGCAGCGCCGAGGTGCCGAGCACGAACGCCATGCCGCCGAACCCGTAGATGTCGACGCGCCCCTGCCCGACGAGCAGCGTGAGCCACCCGGACTTCGGGTTCGCCAGCGCGATCCACCCCATCGTCCAGATGTACGGGGGGATCGCCGAGGGCAGCGTCAGCACCGTGCGCATCACGCGCAGCCCGGCGACGTCGGTGCGCGCCACCAGCCACGCGAACGGCACGCCGAGCAGCAGCGCCACCGACGCCGCCCCGAGGGAGGACACGAGCGTGCCGGTGAGCGCGCGCGTCGCCGCGTCGGACAGCCACAACGGCGCCCAGGTGGCCGGGCTGCCGCTCTTCGCCAGCAGGACGGCGAGCGGGATGAACACGGTCCCGAGGAGGGCGAGGGCGAAGGGCAGGGCGCGCTTCATTTCGAGAACGCCGCGCTGAAGCGGGCCTTGAGCGCCGCGCCGTCGGTGAGGCCCCGATCGAGCAGCGCCTCGTCGAACGGCGCGCTCTTCGTGAGCAGCCACGTCGCGCCCTCGAGCCCCTTTGGTCCGGCCTCACGCGGATCGACGGCGTGCATGTCGCCCAGCCCCGCGAGCACCCGCTGCCCCCCGGGGGAGAGGACGAGATCGATGAAGGCGCGGGCGGCGACGGGGTTGCGACTCGACGAGAGGGTCGCGGCCGGGCCGGGGATCAGCACTGCGCCGTCGGTTGGCCAGCGCGCCTCGACCGGGCTCCCGCGCGCCCTCGCCGCCAGCACGTTCTCGAGCAGCACCACGCCGACGCGCGCTTCGCCGCCTTCGACCTTCTGCAGCACCGCCGCGTTGCCGCCTGCGACCCGCGCGCCGTTGGCCCGCAGCCGCTCGAAGAAGTCCTCGCCGTGGCTCCGCTCCATCGCGACCGCCCAGGTGAAGGCCGTGCCGCTCGTGAGCGGATCGCCGATGACGATCTCTCCCTTCCACCTCGGCTCGAGCAGCGCGCCGAAGCTCTCCGGGGCGTCGGCGCCCGCCTTGTGCACGAGCACCATCGTCGACAGGCGCACGGACTCCCAGTGGCCGTCAGGATCGACGAGCGAGCGATCGGTGCGCACGCCGTTGGGCGAGACGGCGCGCAGCAGCCGGCCCTCCTTCGCGAGCCGCCGGTAGAGGAACGGGTCGCTCGTCATCAGCACGTCGCAGGGCGAGCCCCCCGCGGCGAGCTCGGCCTCGAGCTTCGTCGCCACCTTCTCGCTGCCGCCCTGGAACCAGCGCACCGCCACCTGGGGCAGCTGCGCTTTGAGGAGCGGCTCGAACGCGTCCATCACGTGGCGGTACATCGACGTGTAGACCCAGAGCTCACCGCGCGGCGTGCCGTCCGCGCTCACGACGGCGCCCGCCTGCGGCGCCGCGGTCTCGATGCGGCAGCCGGCGAGCAGGGCGAGGACGAAGGGGAGCGCGCGTCGAGGCACGCCGCGACACTACCCCTGCGTCGGGGCTGGCTCGGCAGCTTTCTCGTCGATCACCGCCTGCCAGTACTCGCGCCCGTAGTACTGGCGCATCATCCCCAGCTTCTTGCCGTCCCTGAAGAGGACGAAGGCGGGGATGCCGAAGATCGCGAAGCGGCGCGCGAGCTCGGGGTGATCGTACGCGTTGGTCTTCACCAGCGTGACGTTGGGTGGCAGGGCGTCGAGCAGGCCCGGCAGATCGCGCGCGAACACCTCGCAGTTGGGGCACTCGGGGCCCCAGAAGTACGCGACGATCAGCTGGCCCGGCGGCCCGGCGATCTGCGCGTCGAAGGTCTCGGGGGTGCCCACCTGGAGCCTGGTCGTCTCCACGACGTCCTCCAGCGATCAGCCGTGCGCGAGCCGCCCGTACTCGCGCATCCACTGCTCCTCGTCCGCGGTGAGCGGGCCCTTCTCGAGCGCCTTCAGGTTCTCCTCGAGCTGTGCGCGCGACGCGGGGCCGCTCAGCACCACGTCGACGTTCGGGTTCGAGAGGCAGAAGCGATAGCAGTCGCCCCCGGTCATCGTGGGTCCGGTCCAGCCCTTCGGCTGCTTGAGCAGCTTGCGCCACGAGGTCGCCGTGTAGGCCACCACCGAGGGCTTGCGCTTGTCGAGGTGCGGGAAGATGTCCCTCTCGGCGCCCGGGTGCGCCGCGTTGTAGCGGATCATGAAGAGATCGAGCTGCGAGTCCTCGGCGAGGCGCCCCGCGCGGGGTCGATCGTGAATCGACACCCCGATGGAGCGCACCTTGCCTTCCTGCTTCAGCTTCATCAACGCCTCGATCGTGCCCGGCGTCCAGGCGGACATCTTGCTGAGCCAGAAGAGCTGGAAGACGTCGATGTAGTCGGTGTCGAAGAGCTTCAGCAGGGCCTCGCAGCCGCGGCGCACGGAGCCGCCGAAGAAGCCCAGCGTGGGGCCACCGGCGAGGATGTACTTCTCGCGGTTCGCCTTGAAGGCCTGCTTGAGGACGGGGATCGCGAAGCCCGTCTTGAGGCGCTGGTGGAAGAAGTAGGTGACGCCGCGGTCGAGCGCCGCCGAGAGGCCGTTCGCGTCGATGCCGTAGTTGAGCGCCAGCCCGAGCCGGTGGGTCGGCTTGTTCACGGCCTTGAGCGTCCGGTGGGTGAAGTCAGTCATGGCGCCTCCGCGCGATCCGACGACGAGGGGCGTTCAGCATTCCTCGCGCGCACCCACTCGGCTACCGAGAACTCGTCGGCTGCCCGTTCGCGGAGGGCACAAGAGGACACGCGAACCTCCGTTTCCTTTGGACACGCCGGCTCAGAGCGGTGACGTTTCCTCGTTCGTCCAGCCCCACCCGAGCCTAGGCTCCACGCATGAGCTTCGCCGTGGCCCTGTCCGTGCTCGCTCAGGTGTCGGTCTGGCCAACCGTTCCCCAGCTGCAGATCCCCGTCTGTACGAGCGACGCTGGAGACCAGCGCGACGTGAGCGCCACGATTGACGGCGAGGGTGGCGCCTTCATCGTGTACACCGACGGTGCGACCCACGCGGACGCGCGGGGAACGCTCCGGGCTCAGCATGTCGATGCCTGGGGCCGAATCACCTGGGGAAGTCCCTCGTCGGTGGGGGTTCTCCTCGAGCCCGCCACCGGAGAGACTCAGGCCGAACGTCCCCGCGCTGTGAGCGATGGCGTTGGAGGCATGTACGTGATGTGGATGGACCCGTCCATCGGCAGCTACGGGGTGCTCCGCATGGGCTCGGACGCTGGCATGGCCTACCGGGTCCGCAACCTCTTGTCGGGACAGAACCCGTGGCACGCCGCCATGGCTGCCGATCGCGACGGGGGCGCCTGGCTTCTCGGCGCTGGTAACCAGCTGCGGCTGGTTCGATTGGGCCACGCGGCGCCTTCGAACATCATTGCGGTGCACAACGCGATTGTGGGGGGCGCCCGTCTGAGTGTCGATGAGGAGGGCAGGGCCCTGATCGTCTACGCCGTGGGACTCGGCGGCCCGGTGCGTTTTGCGCGCGCCGTGGCCAACGGGATGAGCCTCTCGGTCGATCGAACCGTTGATCTCCCGATGGAACTGGCCGCGGGCGACGTCGCGTCGGACGGCCTCGGCGGTGCCTGGGTGGCCTTCTCGGGACGGCCCGGTGGCCCCGGCACCAACTACGGCGTCTGGTTGAGGCACCTCCTCGCCGACGGAGGCACCGATCTGCTGCCTGATGGAGGTCAGAACCTCGCGCCAGACGGCGGGGTCGCGGTCTTTCCCGATGGAGGGGCTCTGGGGCTGATTCCCCTCACGAACCTGACCAGCGTGACCAACGCCGTCGGAGTCCGGCTCGCAACCGATCCACTCGGAGGGGTGTTCGTCTACTGGCTCCTGCCCTTCAGTGGTTCGGACGGCATTCCCAGCCTGGCTCACGTGACCGACGGGACTATCGACTGGTCGAGGCAGCTGGCCAGCTCGGTCGGGCTCCCCCTCGAAGTGAATCGCTCGCAGACGAACTCACCCTTCGTGGTGATGCCGGATGGGACAGCGGTCGTTCACCTTCTCCCCAACGGCTCGACTCAGTCGCTGATGCTCGTGCCTCGAACGGGCACCGCGTTTCTCCTGCCAAACGACATCGCCACTGGCGGCACCCAGTTGAACACCCGCTCGCTCGTTCCCGCCGGGACCGGGGTGATCGTCGCCTTCGACGATATCTTCGGGAACAACGCCAATGGCGACATCTTCGCCAAGCGCTTCGAGCTCACCACGCAGACGCTGGGCGGTGATGGAGGCTTCGGGGGTGGGATCGCCGGCGGGGCAGCAGGAGGAATCGCTGGCGGCGCAGGAGGCGGTGGCGCGGCAGGAGGGAGCTCGGGTGGAGTTGCGGGTGGCGGCGCTGGTGGCGCCACAGCGGGAGGGTCTTCAGGCGGCAGCGCCGGCGGAGTTGCAGGTGGCACCGCTGGTGGTGCCGTGGCCGGAGGGACCTCTGGTGGAGTTGCAGGTGGCACCGCTGGTGGTGCCGTGGCCGGAGGGACCTCTGGTGGAGTTGCAGGTGGCACCGCTGGTGGTGCCGTGGCCGGAGGGACCTCTGGTGGAGTTGCGGGTGGCACCGCTGGTGGTGCTGTGGCCGGAGGGACCTCTGGTGGAGTTGCGGGTGGCACCGCTGGTGGTGCTGTGGTGGCCGGGGGGAGCTCCGGTGGAGTCGGCGGCGGCAGCTCGGGTGGCGCCAGTGGCGGCGCGGGTGGGACGGCCGGTGGGGCGGGCGGCGCGGCGGGGGGAAGGCCCCCGGACGCGGGCGACGGAGACGGCCCCGCTTCGCTCTACTCGTGGAAGCCGTGCGGCTGTCAGTCGAGTCCCACGCTTGGACTGCTGGGGCTGGGTGCGCTCGGCTTCTGGCGGCGCCGCCGCAAGAACGCCGGTCATCTCAGAGCAGCCGCGCTCGCGGGCATCGTGGGCATCTCCACGGTCGCGTCGGCTGGCGAGCGCCCGAGGCTCGCCTTCATCGGCGTCGAAGCCCAGGCGGGCTTGAGCCCTGGCCTCGCCCGTGCCATCAGCGACTACCTCACCACCGAGCTCGCGAGGCTCGATCTCTATCAGGTCACCACTCCCCAGGACGTCTCAGCGCTCCTCTCCACGGAGCGTCAGGCGCAGTTGCTGGGCTGTGCAGAGGGCGGATGCATCGGGGAGCTCGCAGGGGCGCTCAACGCCGATCGGATCCTCACTGCGAGCATTGCGAAGCTCGACAACTCCCTCCTCTTGAACTTGACCCTCCTCGACGGGCGCAAGGGTCTCGCAGTGAGCCGCAGCGGACGCCGGGTGCAGTCGGGAGGCCTCGACGGGTTGCTCGACGCCGCGCCCGGAGCGCTGAGGGAACTCATCGAGCGTGACACTGCAGTGCGCATCGAGCGCCCCGCGCCCGCCCCCGATGGGGTGCCAGCCGTGTCCGTCGTCGCGGGCCTCCGGGGCGAGCTGGAGGTGCTGGGCCTCGGCATCGCTCCCGCCGCGTTCGTCACCGTGCGGTTCGGGATGATCGCCGGGGCGGCTGCGCTCATCGCCGTACCGTCCTTCGCCGCGCGGCTCGAGGCCAGGCTGGTCCCACTATCTCCCGGCCGCTGGAACCCCTACGCAGCCCTCGGCGCCACCTTCTTCGTGAAGCCCGAGTACCTGGGCGCGGCTGGAGCGACCCTGGCTCCCCGCGGCGCGGTGGGGCTGGGGGTGGCGCTCGGACCGGTTGAGCTCTCTGCCGACGCCGCCCTCGAGTACGGTCTGTTCGCTCCGGCGTCCTACCGCCCGCTGGCCGTCGTCCTGGGGCTGGGCGCCGGCTGGAGATTCTAGGGGCCTTCGGCGTGCTCCATCGACGCTGCGTTGCGTCCGGCCTTCCTCGCGCGCACCCACTCGGCCACCGAGAACTCGTCGGCTGCTCGTTCGCGGAGGGCGCGGGTGAGGTCGACGAGGCTCCGCGGTCGTCGGGTCGGGTCCTTCTCGAGCATCGGGGCCACGAGGTCATGCAGCGCGGCCGGGATAGCCTCGAGAGAGGGCGGCGCCTCGCGAATGCGCTCCATCGTCTCGACTGGCGTCGCGCCGTCGAAGGGCCGCGCGCCCGTCAACGCCTCGACGAAGAGGATCCCCGCCGAGAAGACGTCGCTCGCGGGCGAGAGCGGCCGGCCGGCCACCTGCTCAGGAGACATGTACGCGTACGAGCCCTTCCGCACCCCGCCCCGGGTCTGATCCTTCAGCAGCGTGGCCTTCGCGATGCCGAAGTCGCCCAGCTTCACCTCGCCTGCGAGGGAGACGAGCACGTTGGTGGCGCTGACGTCGCGGTGCACGAGGCCCAGCGGCCGGCCCTGCTCGTCGGTCTGCTCGTGCAGGAAGGCGAGGGCGGTGAGCACCTCGGCGAGCGCGAAGCAGGCGATCGGCTCCGGCGCGGGCTGGCCGGCGAGCAGTCGCGAGAGGTCGGCGCCAGCGACGAAGTCCAGACGCGCCCAGGGCCGTCCGTCGACCGCGCCGAAGTCGTGCGCCTGCACCAGGCCCCGGTGGACCAGCCTCGCCTGCAACCTCGCTTCGTCGAGGAACATCCGCTCCCAGGTCGACTCGCCGACGTACTCCTCGCGCAGCAGCTTGAGGGCGATCGTCTTCTCGAAGCCGCTGGCCCCGAAGGCGGTGGCCTTGAACACCTCGGCCATGCCGCCCACGCCGACGCGCTCGAGCAGCTCGAAAGGACCGAACCCGCAGGGCAGTCGCACCCGATGACGATAGCCGGCGTTGAGCGACGGCGCTTCCGCGCTGAAGGCTCGCCGGGCGCCAGGGGTGCCAACGTGAGGGCCACGAGCGTATGATCCTTGCGAGGTGCCAGTGCGCGAGGGAACGCTGCGAGTGATGGCTCGGCGCGGACCGCTGGTGCTGGTGTGCTGCCTCGGCGCCATGGCTGGTTGCCTCTTGCCGGTTGCCGAAGAACACGATGGCGGAACGCAGCCTGTTGCCGGCGGAGGAGCGGGAGCCAGCTCATCGGGCGGCGGCTTCGCTGGCGGCGCGGCAGGCGGTTCGTCCGGGGGCTTTGCGGCCGGCACCGCAGGCGGATCATCGGGTGGAAGCGTCGCGGGCGGTGCAGGTGCAGGCGCAGGGGGAGGCGGCGGCGCGGCAGGCGGTGCGTCCGGGGGCTTCGCGGCCGGCACCGCAGGCGGATCATCGGGTGGAAGCGTCGCGGGCGGCACAGGTGCAGGCGCAGGGGGAGGCGGCGGCACGGCAGGCGGTGCGTCCGGGGGCTTCGCGGCCGGCACCGCAGGCGGATCATCGGGTGGAAGCGTCGCGGGCGGTGCAGGTGCTGGCGCAGGGGGAGGCGGGTTTGCGGGCGGGGCTGGAGGTGGCTTCGGAGGCGCCGGAGCGGGCGGGGCAGGCGGTGGCGCTGACGCGGGGTGCCGCCTGAGCTTCTCGCCGACGAGCTACACCGCTGGGAACAGCCCGGCGACCGTGGCCCTCGCCGACCTCAACGGGGACGGGTTGCTCGATGTGATTGCGCTCAATGAGTTCAGCGCAACGGCGAGTCTGTTCTTGAACGCGGGCGGTGGTGCGCTCGCGCTCCCCACCACCTGGCCGACCGGGCCCCAACCGATCGGCGCAGCGGTCGGGGATCTGAACGGTGACTCGCGACCCGATCTCGTGCTTTCGAACTACTCAGGGAACACGTTCAGCGTGCTCCTCACGAGCCCCGACGCCGGCTTCCTCGCACCGATGGCGTTCTCGACGGGCCTCGGGCCGATTTCAGTCGCGCTGGGAGATCTCGACCGCGATGGCCGCCTCGATGTCGCGGTCGCGAACTGGCTCGCTGACTCAGTGAGTGTGTTCGGCGGGCTCGACGGCGGCCAATTCGCGCCCCGCTCGACTGTACCGGTGATGGGCAGCCACCCGTACTGCGTCGTCCTGAGCGATCTGGACGGCGACGGGCTGGCGGACGTCACGACCGCGAACGGAGTGAGCGCGAATGTGTCGGTGATGATCAACCAGAGCTCATGGACCTTCCAGCCCGCGCGTCTCGTGCCGACAGGGTTGACCAGCAACTGGGTCGCAGCAGGTGACCTCGACGATGACGGGCTGCTCGATCTCGCAGTCGCCAATGCGGGCACGGGTCAAGCCATGGCCAGCCTCTCGGTGCTCCGCAACACGGACGCTGGCCACTTCAGCGTCTCGGGCACGTACCAGACCGGCCAGTACCTGCGGACGGTGCGGATCGGCGACGTGAACGGCGACCGGCTGCCCGATCTCGTGGTCGCGAATCACGCTGACGGCACCATCGGCCTCTTCGCCAACGCAGACGGCGGTGTCTTCGGTTCACAGCAACTGATCGGCCCGGTCATCGCGGGTGCGGTCCATCTGGAGCTCGGCGACCTCGACGGCGATGGGCGGCTTGACGTGGTGGTTGGCACCTACAGCCCCAACGTCTCTGGCGGGGAGATCACGGTGCTTCTCCAGCGTTGTGGTCCCTGACGCGAGGTCTTCGTGGCGCACACGCGGGTATCGACACAGCTGGACGAGACGGGCTCACCGCTGCGCTGCCAGCTCGTGGTGGTCGACGGGCCTGACGCCGGCCGCGCGGTGCCGCTCGACGTGGCGCGGGTCGCAGGCACCGCCTCGACGGTCGATCTCACGCTGGCCGACGAGCGCGTCTCGTCGAAGCACGTGCGCGTGACGCCGGCGGGCGCCCGGTTCCTGGTGAAGGACCTCGACAGCACCAACGGCACCTTCTTCGAGGGCTCGCGGGTGCAGGAGCTCGAGGTGTCGCCGGGTGCGTCGCTCAAGCTCGGGCGAACGACGCTGCGCATCGAGCCGCAGCCGAGGGCGCTCGAGGTGCGGCCGAGCGCGGCCAGGCGGTTCGGCGAGCTCGTCGGCGAGAGCCTGGCGATGCGCGAGATCTTCGCGGTGCTCGAGCTCACCGCGCAGAGCGACGCCACGGTGCTGGTGACGGGTGAGACCGGCACGGGCAAGGAGCTGGTCGCCCGGTCGCTCCACGAGGCCAGCACGCGGCGCAAGGGCCCGTTCGTCGCGGTGGACTGCGGCGCGCTGCCCGAGAGCCTGCTCGACAGCGAGCTCTTCGGGCACGTGAAGGGCGCGTTCACCGGTGCCCAGAGCAATCGCAAGGGCGCCTTCGCGCGCGCAGACGGGGGCACGCTGTTCCTCGATGAGCTGGGGCGGGTGAGCGCGGCGGTGCAGGCGAAGCTCCTGCGCGTGCTCGAGGAGCGGAAGGTGAAGCCGGTCGGGGCGGACACCGAGCGGCCGGTGGACGTTCGGGTGGTGGCCGCGACGCCAGCGGGCCTCGACGCCGCGATCGCGAGCGGGGCCTTCCGGTCCGACCTCTACTACCGGCTCTCGGTGCTGGCGTTCGAGCTGCCGCCGCTGCGCAGCCGGCGTGAAGACATTCCGCTCATCGTCGCCGAGCTGCTGCGCCGCCGTGGTCTCGAGCCGGACGGCGTCGAGGGCCCCAACCTCGACCGACTGAAGAGCCACCGCTGGCCCGGCAACGTGCGCGAGCTGCGAAACGTGATCGATCGCGCGCTCGTGCTGTCACCCGGCGCCCGGCGGTTCGGGGAGCTGAAGCTCTCGCTCGAGGCGTCCGTCTCCACGGCCGACGTGCCCGGCGTGAGAACCGATCTGCCGTACAAGGAGTCGAAGGAAGCGGTGCTCGAGGTGTTCGAGCGCACCTACCTGCGGGAGCTCATGGCCCGGCATCGCGACAACCTGTCGGCGGCGGCGCGCGAGGCCGGCGTCGATCGCAAGCACTGGCGCACGCTCTTGAAGAAGCACGGCCTCTTCGACGGCCCGGACGAGGACTGATGCTGGCGCTCCTCACCACCCTCGCGCTGGGCTCGACCGACGCCGGCATCACTGCCTTCAAGAACCCGAAGGATGCGTTCGCCCGCGTGCTCGCCGCGAAGCCCTCGATCCTCGGGGTGGGCGAGTACCACGAGCTCGCGGGCGGCCCGAAGGCGCCGAGCGCCATCAAGCACTTCATGAACGAGGCGCTGCCGGTGCTCGACGGCGGCGCGACCTCGCTCATCGTCGAGACGTGGATGCTGAACGGGAAGTGCGGGCAGGTGGAGAAGCAGGCGGCGCAGGCGGTGGCGAAGACGACGCAGCGCCCCGAGGAGACGGAAGACGAGCTCACCACGATGATGGGGCGCGCGTACGACCTGGGCCTCAAGAACCACACGCTGCTGATCACCTGTGACGACTACCGCTCGATGCTCGACAAGGACGGCGAGCTCGATCCCGAGCAGTCGCTGCTGCTCATGCGCCGAAAGGTCGAGGAGAAGGCGCTCGAGGTGCGCGAGAACGAGGAGGGCGGGCTGCCGGGGAAGCTGCTGATCCTCTACGGCGGCGCGCTGCACAACGATCTCACGCCCGCGCCCGACGACGCACCGTTCGCCTTCGGGCAGTCACTGCAGCGCGAGACGCGCGGTGGCTATGTCGAGCTCGACCTGCTGGTGCCCGAGTACGTCGAGAAGGACGAGGCGCTGGCGAAGGAGCCGTGGTTCGCGCCGGCGCTCGCGCTCGCGAAGAAGGGCCAGACGGTGCTGGTCCAGCCGTCGCCCGGCGTCAACGTGATCGTCTTCGCGTACTCGAAGCTCAAGCCACCACGTCGACGATGACGGCGGTGATGTTGTCGGCGCTGCCCCGATCGAACGCGAGGCCGACGAGCCGCTGGCAGCACTCCGCCGGCGTCCCGGTCGCGAGCAGCGGCGTGAGCGCCTCGTCGTCGAACGGATCGTAGAGCCCGTCGGTGCAGAGCAGGAACCGGTCGCCGGGCGCGACGTCCACCACGCAGGTGTCGGCGGTCGCGTTGCCGGCGAGGCCCAGGGCGCGGGTGATCTGGTTCTTGAAGGGGAACTCGTGGCGCGGCGGCAGATCGCGGCCGGCGGCCAGCAGCTCGGCGTAGACGGAGTGATCGCGGGTGAGCGGCTCGAGCGCGCCTGCGCGGAGCCGGTAGACGCGGCTGTCGCCGACGTGCGCGATCGCCGCCTGGTCCCCCGAGACGAGCATCGAGGCGATCGTCGAGCCCATCTGCCCCAGCCGGCCGGCGCGCTGATCGACGATGGCGAGGTGGGCTTCGGTCGCGGCCGCGCGGAGCACGTTCTCGGCGAGCGTCTTCTTCTTGTCCTCCTTGCAGGGCCAGGTGCCCGCGGGATCGCGCTGGTTGCGCGCGACGAAGTCCTCGAGCGTGCCGACGGTGAGGGCGCTCGCGATCTCTCCGCCCTCGTAGCCGCCGAGGCCGTCGGCGACCGCGAACAGGCCCAGCGCGGGCGCGTGACAGAGGCTGTCTTCGTTGTTCTTGCGCCGGCCGGTGCTGGTGAGCGCGTGGCTGAGGAGGTTCATGCCCCTCCACCATCGCAGCCGCCGTGCCGACGCAGGGCCGCGTTTCCCGGGGACGGGTGGGGTGCGGAGGCTCCGATTCCGGGCAGCGGTGCGGGGGGCGCGCCCCCCGCGCTATGCTCTTGCGGATGCTGCGAGCGCTCCTCTTCTCGGTGCTGTGCGCGGGCGCGTGGAGGTCAGGCGACGAGCTGGAGCTCGCGGTGGGCGAGGTGCGGGTCATCCGGGTTCCGGGCCTCCAGCGCGTCGCCGTGTCGAACGTCACCTGCTACGACATCAAGATGCTCGGTCGTGACGAGCTGCGCTTCGAGGGCCTGGCAGCAGGGTCGTCCCTGCGCGTCCCGCAGCTACCGCAGTGCCGAGCACGAGGTCGACCGGCCGCATCTCGAGCGCAGATGGCGGGGTGGCCGGCCAGGTGACGGTCTTCGAGGTCCCCGTGGAGTTGAAGGACGTGCGCGAGGTGAGCGCGACGGACGGAGGCTTGCACCTCGTCGGCACCGACGCGAACGGGGCCCGGTACGATCTCGTGCTGACGCCGCGCCCCTGAAAAAGCCCGGAGAAATCACCCCGGGAATTCACCCCGGATTGTCAGGGCGCCTGACGTCCCTCTCAGAGAACGAGCGGCGGCCCGCATCCGACACTTCCCCAGACCTTCTCACCGGGAGTTCCCCATGTTGGTTCGGTACGGCAGCCACGGCAGCAACGTCGTCAAGGTTCAGAAGGAGCTGCGCGCCGCGGGCTTCAACCCCGGCCCCATCGACGGCGACTTCGGGGCGAAGACGCGCGCGGCCGTCCTCAAGTACCAGCGCAAATACCGCCTCGAGGCCGATGGCGTCGTCGGCCCGAAGACGTGGAACAAGCTGCAGCACGACGGGTTCGCCGACGGCGCGCGGCCCAGCAAGCCGAACAAGCCGAAGAAGCCCAGCAAGCCGTCGCGGCCCGAGCCGGTGTCCGGTCCACGCGCCCCGGGCACCTCGAAGATCCAGAAGATGCTGTCGGAGGCGCGCTCGCACCTCGGGTACCACGAGGGCGCCGGCAACCGGAACAAGTTCAGCAAGGCGCTCGGGCGACCGCCGGAGCCCTGGTGCGCCGACTTCGTGAGCTACGTCGCGCGCAAGGCGGGCTTCAAGGTGAACACCGCGAGCGCGCAGGGCGTGGCGAACTACCTGAAGTCGCACGGCACGTGGAAGGGGAAGCACAACCCGCAGCCCGGCGACGCGCTGACGTTCCGCTGGGACGGGAGCGGCGGCTGGGCCGATCACGTCGGCATCGTCGAGAAGGTCTTCAAGCAGAACGGCCGCACCTACGTGCAGACGATCGAGGGCAACTCGGGCGATCGCGTGCGTCGCAAGGTGTACCCGGCGAACTCGTCGGTCATCAACGGCTACGGTCGCATGTACTGATCAGCGCCGCCCGCGTGGCGCAGGAGGCGTCGCCGTCTTCGGATCCTCCGGCCAGGCGTGCTTCGGGTACTGGCGCATGAGCTCCTTGCGGATCGCGGGGTAGTGGCGGTCCCAGAAGCCGGCGAGATCGGTCGTCACCTGCACGGCGCGCATGTTCGGCGCGAGCAGGTGGAGCACGAGCGGTGCTTTGCCGATCGCCGGCCCCTTCAGCAGCCCGAAGAAGTCCTGCAGGCGCGACTCGATCCACGGCGGGCGGCCGGGCTCATAGTGCACCTGCACCGACCGGCCACCCGGCAGCGTGATGCGATCGGGCGCCTCGGTGTGGAGCAGCCTCGCCTGCTGCGGCGTGAGCGACGCCTGCAGCGCGTTGAGCAGCCCCGCCTCCCGCACCTCGTTGAACGATCGCAGGCCCTCGCAGAGCGCGGCGAGCCGCTGCTTCACGAACGCATCATCGGCGACGGGGAAGCCGGCCTCGGGGAACGCGGCGCGGAGCGCGTCGATGCGGCACTGCCAGGCGGTGATGGCGTCGGGCTCGGCGAACGCGCGAGGGCCGGCATCGACGGCGGCCTGGGCGAGCAGCTTCGTCGCCTCGTCGCCGGGCGGGGCAGGGGTGCGGGTCTCTTCGAGCACCACGCTGCCGAACGTCATGCGGGTGACGCGGTCGACCCGCTTCGCGTCGGCGTTCCACTCGAGCGCGTCGGACTCGCCGAGGGCGTCACCAGACAGCTCGAGCAGCCACTCGGGCTGAATCGCCGAGGCGATCCGCACCACGACGCCGCCCTTCCGCTCCTCGGCGTCGACCGCCACCATCAGCTCGGCGTCGTGCACGACGGACGCCGGATCGAGCGAGGCCGAGCCGCCGGCGGCGAACACGACGTCGGGCGCCTTCGGCCGGCGCCGCTTCGCCACGCGGTCGGGGTAGCCCGCGAGCACGGCCTGCAGCAGCGCGTCTTCGTGCGCGCGATCGTTGGCGGGCGCAGGGGTCTTCCTGTCCGAGAGGCGGCCGAGCTGCTTGCGCACGCGCTCGACGGACTGCATCGCGCCGGCGTCGAGCCCTGCGCTGCGGGCGCTGGTGGCCATGCCCTCCTTGAAGCGCTCGAGCAGCTCGAGCACGTCCGACGGGCCGGCGAGGGCGTCTCCGCCGCGGCGGTTGTCGCCGAAGCGGGCGCGCGCCTCGAGGCGGACGTCACGCTCGCTCAGCAGCGCGGCGATGGTGACGGCTTCGTCGGCGACGCCGCTGCGCTCGCCCGCGACGATGAGCCGGGCCAGGCGCGGGTGCAGCGGGTACGAGAGCAGCCGCTTGCCGATCGGCGTGAGCGTGCCGCCCTGATCGATGGCGCCGAGTAGCCTCAGCAGCGCCTCGGCGGCGTCGATGGCCGACGGCGGCGGCGGCTCGAAGTACGGGAAGGCACGCACGTCGGTGACGCCCAGCGCGCGCAGCGAGAGCGCAGACTCCACGAAGTCGAGGCGGCGGATCTCGGGCGCGTCGGACATCGGCCGGCCCTCGTAGTCGCCGCGCGTGTAGAGCCGAACGCAGGTGCCCGCCCGGGTGCGGCCCGCGCGACCGGCGCGCTGAATCGCCGACGACTTCGACACCTTCTGCACCTTCAGCGTGGGCAGGCCGCTCCAGGGCGAGTGAGCGGCGACGCGCGCGAGGCCCGAGTCGATGACCGCCGCGACGCCGTCGATGGTGACGCTGGTCTCGGCCACGTTGGTCGAGAGGATCACCTTGCGGCGCGGCGAGGGCTTGAGCGCGCGGTCCTGCTCCGACGGGCTCAGATCGCCGTGCAGCACGAAGAGCTCGAGCTGGTGGCGCTGGGCGAAGTCCGCGCAGGCGTCTTGCGCGCGACGGATCTCGGCGGCGCCGGGGAGGAACACGAGCACGTGGCCGTCGAGCTGCGCCTGGATGAGGCGCTTGAGCGCGGCGAGCACCTGCTGGTCGAGCGGGCGGTCGTCTTCCTTGTCCAGGTACTCGGTGGTGACGTCGAAGCGCCGGCCCTCGCTGCGCAGCGCTGGGGCGCCGTCGAGCCAGGTGGCGATGGGCGCGGCGTCGAGCGTCGCCGACATGACGACCAGCTTGAGGTCCGGGCGGGTCGTCTTCTGCAGGCGGCGCAGCATCGCGAGCGCGAGGTCGCCGGCGAGGTGTCGCTCGTGGAACTCGTCGAGCACCACCACGCCGACGTCGCGGAGCTGCGGATCGCCGACGAGCCGGCGCGTCAACAGCCCTTCAGTGACGAAGCGGATGCGGGTCTTCGCCGACGAGACGTCATCGAAGCGGATCTGGTAGCCGATGGTGTCGCCGAGGCGCTCGCCGCGCTCCTCGGCCACGCGCGCCGCGGCGAGGCGGGTCGCGAGCCGGCGGGGCTGCAGGACGACGATCTCTCTCTGGCCAGCGAGGCCTGCGTCGAGCAGCGCCGGAGGGACGCGGGTCGTCTTGCCGGCCCCCGGTGGCGCCTCGAGCACGAGCGCGTCGCGCGTGCGGAGCGCCGAGACGATCTCGGGCAGCAGGGAGTCGATGGGCAGCTGCATCCGTGGCGGCGCTACAGGTGGACCCGCGACAGGTCAACCCGCCCGAGCACGGTGCGTGGCTCCAGCCGTGACCGCTCTCGGGCTGATCACGCCTCGGCCTGAGCCGGCTTCTTGCTGCGCTTCTTCGGCGCGACGGCCTCGACCGGCGCCTCATCGACAGCGGCCTCGGCGACCGCCGCCGCTTCGGGCTCGGACGGCGGGTCCTCCTGCGCCTCGAACGTCTCCGCGACCGGCGCCTCGGCCTTCCGCTTCTTCGGCTTCTGGCCGATGCCCGAGTCCTCGAACGCGTTCTTCACCGGCGCGAGCGCCGCCTCGGCCAGCAGCCGGGCCTGCCGCATCGGCAGCTCGAGCCGCCGCGCGTGGGCGACGATCTCGTCCCGCAGCGTGAGCTCCTCGGCGGCCGTGAGCGGCTCGGGTGAGAACCCCTTGCGCCAGGCGTCGATCGACGTGCGCACCTGCTCAAGCACGGGCGCGACCGGCGCGTATGACGACTCAGCCAGCATGCGTTTGCAGTACCCGCTCGCCAGCTTCTTCTCGAAGTCCGCGGCGAAGCGCTCGAAGTCCTCGCGATCGCAGCGGCGCGCCTGCGGCAGCTTCACCTTGCCGAACAGCGCCTCGAGCAGCGGCGCGCGGGTGCCCGCCACGAAGGTGATGCCGGCCTGGAGCCGCTCGATGGCGTCGACCGCGGTGCTCTGCAGCGTGCGCGCGTGATCCTCACGAGCGCCCTCGAGCTCGGGCAGCCGCATGGCGCGCTGGTT
Organism: Myxococcaceae bacterium; assembly: GCA_016793095.1. Classification (GTDB taxonomy): domain Bacteria; phylum Myxococcota; class Myxococcia; order Myxococcales; family Myxococcaceae; genus Xiheimicrobium. The sequence goes on from JAEUJQ010000060.1 coordinate 113,845, forward strand.
CAGATCGCCGAGCTCGGCGCGCGCCGCCGTGAGGCGATCGATCGCCAGCATGAGCCAGCCCTTCTCGTCCTTGAGGCCCTGCTTCTTCCCCAGCTCGCCCTGCGCGGTCTCGAGCCGCTCCAGCAGGGTCTGCGACCAGGCCACCACGTCGAACGCTTCCGAGAGGGTCATCGTCATGGGCGCGGCGATGTAGCACGTTCAACAGCCCTGTGGGTCACGTGCTCCGAAGGGCGCGCTGGAGGCTGATCAGCTCGGGCGGCAGGGGCGCCTCCGCCGTCAGCGCCAGGGCCGGTAAATCGAGCTCGAGCCGCGCTGCGTGCAGAGCCAGCCGGTCGAGACGCACCCGGTCAAACGGCCTCCCATGCAGGCGATCGCCCAGCACCGGGAAGCCCGCCTCGCCCAGCTGCACCCGGATCTGGTGGGTGCGTCCGGTGTCGAGGTCGATCTCCAGCAGCGTGGAGTCGCCGAAGCGCTCCTTGACGATCCACGACAGCCGCGCGCGCCGCGGCGACTCGAGCTTCGTCGTGTACTTCCCGTCCGGGCCCTTCGTGTACGGCGTGTCGAGCGAGCCGGTCTCTGGCGGAGTGCCCGCGACGAAGGCGAGGTACCGCTTGTCGATGCGCTTGTCCTGAAAGCCGCGCTCCAGCAGCGCCACGCCGTCGTCCGTCCTGGCGAGCGCGAGGCAGCCGCTGGTCTCCTTGTCGAGGCGGTGCACCACGCCGGGCAGGGCCGAGCCGCCCACGTCGAAGGGGCCCCGCTGCGTGGCGATCAGCTCGACGAGGCTCACCTGGCCGGGCTCCGGCTCGACGGTGAGGCCCGACGGCTTGTCGACGATGAGCAGGTCGGCCGTCTCGGCGAGCACGGGCACGGGCGGCCCTTCGACGTGTGGAGCGGGTGGAGGCGCCGGCAGCTCGACCTCGACCGTCTCTCCGCCCCAGGTCTTCCGGCCCGGCTTCGCGAGCTTGCCGTTCACGCGCACGCGGCCCTGCTCGAGCCACTGCTTCACGCGCGCTGCGTCGGCGTTCGGCACCGCGCGCACGAGGAACTTCTCGAGGGCGATCTTCTCTCCCTTCGGCACCTGGACGCGGCGGCTGGCCATGCGCGGTCGGGTATGGCACACGCGCGCCATGTCGGCGGTGACGATTCGCGAGGCCACCAGCGCGGACGACGAGGCGATTGGCGAGCTGCTCGTGCAGGCCTTCGTCGAGCAGTACGCGCGGAAGATGCCCGAGGTGCAGGTGACGGAGCGGCGCACGCGCGAGCTGCGCGACGTCGCCTCGAAGCGGGCGATCGCGAAGGTGTGGGTGGCCGAGGACGGCGGCCAGGTGGTGGGGACCGTCGCGGTGTGGCCGGTCGGGGCCGACGGCTCCGAGGCGTGGCTGCCCGAGGCCTGCGATCTGCGACACCTCGCGGTCGCCGCATCAGCGAGAGGGCAGAGCGTCTCGTCGAGGTTGCTGGACGCCGCGGAGGGGTGGGTGCGTCAGTCCGGCGCCACGCGCGTGGTGCTGCACGTGCGGCGCGGCGCGAAGGGCGTGCGGGCGCTCTACGAGGCACGTGGCTACGTCCGCGACGAGGCCGGAGACATCGACGCGCTGCCCGAGGTCTTCCTCGAGGCGTTTCAGCTTCCCCTCTGACGGAGCGCGGCCAGCGTGCTTCCGAGGATCGTCGCGACACACGCCGTGGTGGCCCAGGGGCCCGCCTCGATCGGCGCGCGGGTGATCGCCGCCCAGGCCGCGAGGCCGACGCCCTGGAGCGCGCTCGCGATGCGAACCGGAGTCTGCCGGGCTGCAGCGCCGCCCAGGACGACGAGCGCACAGCCCGCGAGGGCGCTCACCCAGGGGACGACGACGCCGACCGGAACGGGGCTGTCCTCGCCGGGGCTGAGGCCGCTGCTCGCCAGCGCGGCGAGGACCGCGAGCACGTGGCAGCCCAGCGCCGCGAGGAGCAGCTTCAAGCGCCTCCCAGCAGCGCCTCGATCGCGCCAGGTCGCGAGAGATCTTCGAAGACGTGCGTGGCGCCGGTCGCCCACAGCTCGTCGGCGCGGTGACCGCCGGTCGCCACGGCGATCGACTCAGCGCCGATGGCTTGCGCGGCAGCGACGTCCTTCGGGGTGTCGCCGATCACCACCACCCGCGCCTCCGCGAGCGAGACGCCCAGCCGCTGTGCGCCGCGCTCGGCTCCCCGGCGGATCAGCTCGGGCCGCAGCTCGTGATCGTCGCCGAAGCCGCCGAAGTCGAAGCGTTGGTGAAGGCCCACGCGCCGCAGCTTCGCCATCGCGCCGCTCTTCACGTTCCCGGTGCCGAGGCCAACGGCGCAGCGGTTCGCGTGGCCCGCGTCGATGGCCTCCAGCATGCCTGCGTGGATGCGGTAGCGGGCGTCGTCCATCTTCCAGACCTCTTCCTCGAGCAGCTCGACGTAGCGCGCGAGCAGCTCGTCGATGGTCGAGTCGGCAGCCGTGACGCCGATCTGATCGAGCCCGAGGCGAACGATCGCCCGATCGGTCATGCCGCTGAACGAGAAGTGATCGCACGCGTCGGGGCGCCCGTAGACGGTGGCGAAGGCGCGGACGATCGCGAGCCGGCCAGCGCCGCCCGTCGTGATCAGCGTGCCGTCGATGTCGAACAGCAGCACGGTCGGCTTCACGCGAGTCGCTCCTGAATGCGCGTCGCCCAGTCGGGCTCGAGCTCGAGGCAGGCGGCGTCGCGCCCCAGCTTCACCGCCGCAGCCGGGATGGAGCCGCTGCCGCCGAAGGCGTCGATCACGAGCTGCCCGGGCTTCGACCAGGTGCGCACGAGCGGCTCCAGCACGCCGAAGGGCTTGTGGTTGGGGTGGCTGCCCCAGCGCTGCGCCTCGCCGTCGTCGTCGTAGCCGGCCACCGCCGACCAGGGGATCGCCGGGGCGTCGGGCGTCAGCGGACCCGGGAGCGTCGTCGAGAACACCAGCGCGGTCTCCACCACCCGGAGGAGCTCTTCGCCGCTGTTGCCCTCGCGCGTGCGCTTGCCCCAGACGAACTCGCCGACGAGGTGCGGGTAGCCGAGCGACCTCGCGACGGTGGTGATCGGCTCGCGCCCCAGCAGGTTGGTCCAGACGACGAGCGGCGCGCCGGGCTTCAGGTGCTTGACCGCGAGCGACAGCCATTGCTTCGTGAACTCGCGGTACTCGCGCACGTCCTCGAAGCGGCGCACCGGCCCGCGGTCGATCTTCCGGTCCTTCTTGTCGCGCTCGTCGCCGCCCTTCCGCCGGCGCACCAGCAGGCAATAGGGCGGGTCGGTGATCAGCGCGTCACCGCGACGGCCCTCGAGCAGGCGGGCCCACGCCGTGTCCGTCGTCGCGTCTCCTTGAAGGCACCTGCCCGGCATCTGGTTGCGTCCTCGCGGCCGGGCTCGTAGCACAGCCTCCATGAGCGACGTGCACGTGCGGGTGATGACGAACTCCGATCTGCCGAGGGTCGGCGAGCTCGCGGGCGCGCTCGTGCGCCTCCACCACCAGTGGGATCCGAAGCGCTTCTTCCTCGTCGATGGCGTCGAGGACGGCTACCGCCGATGGTTCTCGAGTCAGCTCCGGCGCGACGGCGTGGTGCTGCTGGTCGCCGAGGTGCAGGGGGCGGTCGCGGGCTACGTGTACGGCAGCCTCGAGGAGCGCGACTGGAACCAGCTGCTCGACGCCCACGGCGCCCTCCACGACGTCTTCGTCGACGCGGCGTTTCGCAGGCGCGGCGTGGCGAAGGCGCTCCTGCTCGCGGCCATCGACGCGCTCGAAGGGCAGGGCGCGCCGCGGGTGGTGCTCTCGACCTCGACGAAGAACGTCGAGGCGCAGGCGCTGTTCAGGTCCCTCGGCTTTCGGGACACGATGATCGAGCTGACCCGCGGCTGAGCTGTTCAGCGGTGATGCGCCGCGATGTCGGCGTGCTTCACCAGGAAGTCTTCGAACGAGCCGTTGAAGTCGACGACGTCCTTGCCGTTGTGCGGCGCCCAGATGCGCGTCGCGACCTCGGAGATGAGCTGCTGATCGTGGGTCACCACGATCACCGTGCCCTCGTAGCGCGCGAGGCCTTCCGAGAGCGCCGAGATCGACTCGAGATCGAGGTGGTTGGTGGGCTCGTCGAGCACCAGCACGTTGTCTTTGCGCATCATCAGCTGCGAGAGCAGGGTGCGCACCGTCTCGCCGCCCGAGAGCGTGTCGGTCGGCTTCATGCGCTCCTCGCCCGAGAAGAGCATGCGCCCGAGCAGGCCGCCGATCTCCTCGTTCGACATCTTCACGTCCTGGTCGCGCAGCCACTGGTAGACGGTGGTGCCCTTCTTGATGAGCCCGTGGTGATCCTGCGGCAGGTAGCCGACCGACGCGTTGTGGCCCCAGGTGACGGTGCCACCGTCGGGCTTCTCCTCACCGGTGATCAGCTTCACCAGCGTGGACTTGCCGACGCCGTTCTTGCCGATGACGGCGATCTTCTCGCCCTTCGTCACCAGCGCCGAGAACGGCGGGATGACCAGGTGCCCGTCGTACGCCTTCGAGATCTTCTCGATCGTGATCGTCTGCTTCCCGCTCGCGCCCTTCTGCTCGAACTTGATGAACGGGCGCGCGATGTTCGAGCGCTTGACGTCTTCGACCTTCAGCTTCTCGAGCTGGTTCTTGCGGCTCTGCACCTGGCTGGCGCGGGTGCCGGCCGAGAAGCGCGCCACGAAGTCCTGGAGCTGGGCGATCTTCTTCTTCTTCTCGGCGTTCTCGGAGTCGACCTTCGACCGGACCTGGGCCTTCTGGCGCACCATGTCGTCGTAGCCGCCGGGGTAGGTGATGATCGTCTCGTAGTCGATGTCGGCGATGTGCGTGCAGATCGCGTTGAGGAAGTGCCGGTCGTGCGAGATGGTGATCAGCACGCCCTCGTACTCGTGCAGGAACGTCTCGAGCCAGCGAATCGAGTCGAGATCGAGGTGGTTGGTGGGCTCGTCGAGCAGCAGGCCCTCGGGCTTCCCGAAGAGCGCCTGCGCGAGCAGCACGCGCAGCTTGTAGCCGCCGGTGAGGTTCTTGAGCGGGCCTTCGTGAAACTCCTGTTCGATGCCCAGGCCCTCGAGCAGCGCGCCCGCGTCGGACTCGGCGACGTAGCCGTCTTCTTCGGCGATCACGCCTTCGAGATCAGCCAGGCGGTGGCCGTCGTCATCCGAGAGATCGTGCTTCTCGAGCAGCTTGTGCTTTTCGGTGAGCGCTGCCCACAGGGGCTTGTTGCCCATGATCACCACGTCGAGCACGCGGGTGTCTTCGTACTGGAAGTGATCCTGGCGGAGGATGCCGAGCTTCCGCGGACGCATCACGTCGCCGGTGTCCTGCTCCTCGTCGCCGGCGAGGATCTTCATGAACGTGGACTTGCCGGCGCCGTTGGGGCCCGTGAGGCCGTAGCGCCGGCCCGCCGAGAACGCGACGTTCACCTCTTCGAAGAGCTTCTTCGGGCCGTAGCCCTTGGAGACGTTGACGATGGAGAAGGACGCCATGGCGGCGCCCCTCTCGCACGTCTGGTGCGCCCTGTCATTCGCGCAGGCGCAGCACCGCCTCCCACTCTTCGCCGGTGCGGCCGGGGAAGCTGTCGGCGGCGCGCACGAAGCGCTCGAAGTCGAAGCGGGAGAAGCGCGCGCGCACGTCGGCCTCGGTGGTGTCGAAGGGCGGGCCGCCGGGCCGGCCGTGGTTGTAGAAGAGCCCGAAGAGCAGGCCCCCGGGCTTCAGCGCGCCCTCGATGGCGGTGACGTAGCGGTCGCGCGTGGTGGGATCGATCGCGCAGTAACAGGTGTGCTCGAGCACCGCGTCGAAGGCGCGCGCGTGGGTGTGGTGCAGCGTGAACACGTCGGCCTCGAGCGCCTCGAAGGCGAGGCCGGTCGCCCGGATGCCGGCGTTCATCGCGCGAACCGCCTCGGGGGCGAAGTCGATGGCCGTCACCCGGTACCCCTGTCGCACCGCCTCGAACGCCTCGTGGCCGCGGCCGGCGCCGACGATCGCGAGGTGCGACCCCTTCGGCACGACGCCCTCGGCCAGCAGGCGGGCCAGCGGCGGCGCGCAGTGGCCCTTGTCCCACCCGGTGTCCTGCACGAGGTAGCGGGTGTTCCAGCCGATCGCGCTCAATCGTTCGTCGCTCATGGGGTGGAAGGCTGTAGAACACGGCAGGAGGCTGCGCATGAAGAAGATCCTCGTGGCGACCGACGGCTCCGACGCTTCGCTGAAGGGCGCGCGGGTCGCGTTTCAGGTGGCGCGGCCGTTCGACGCTGCGGTGACGGTCCTGTCGGTGGTGCCACCGATCGTGCTGCCGGGCGACGCGCCGTGGGCCCCGATGGACGAGATCCACCTCAGCGAGCTCAAGCGCGGCGAGCGGGTGCTGTCAGAGACGCTCGCCGCCCTCGGCGAGACCGCGCTGAACGTCTCGACGCGCGTCATGTTGGGGCCCGTCGCAGAGACCATCACCGAGGTCGCGGAGTCTGGCGCCTTCGACATGGTGGTGCTCGGGAGCCACGGCAAGGGGGCAGTGAAGCGCGTGCTGCTCGGCAGCGTGGCCGATCGGGTGATGCACCTGTGCACGCGGCCGGTGTTGGTGGTTCCCTGAGGTGTCCAAGGAGGAGTCCATGAAGACCATTCTCGTCGCCGTTGACGGCTCGGAGCCCTCGCTGAAGGGCGTGCGCGCCGCGCTGGACCTCGCGAAGGGCGTCGGGGCGCGCCTCGAGCTCGTCTACGTCATTCCCCCGGTGTTGCTGCCGCCCTCGACCTACGCCGAGACGATCAAGAAGCTCGAGGAGGCGAACGCGACCATGGCGACGCACGCGCTCGACAAGGCGAAGGCGATCGTGGCCGGCGCGGGCTCGGACTGCGATCTGATCACCCTGCACGGCGCCCCCGCGGAGTCGCTCGCCGATCTCGCGCAGGCCGAGCGCGTGTGGGGCGTCGTCATCGGCGCGAAGGGCCACAACGCCGTGTCGCGGGTGCTCCTCGGCAGCACGGCCGATCGGCTCATGCACATCTGCCAGAAGCCGGTGTTGATCGTCCGGTGAGGCTGCTCGCGATCCTCTGCGCGGTCGTGCTGGTCGCCTGCGCCACGGCCACGGCGCCAGCCCCGACGTTGCCCGAGAAGAAGCCGAAGGGCTCCAGGTGGGTGGTTCGGCCCGTCGAGGGGCTGGGCCTGTTCAAGGACGAGCGCGAGCAGAGCGCGCGGCTCGTGGCGGCCTGGCTGGAAGAGAAGGGGTACCGCATCGCTGACGCCGCCACGCTCGAAGCGCTCGCGCAGGCGAGGCAGGGGAGGAGCGCGCTCACGGGCCAGGACTGTGGCCGGCCGCTCGCCACCTTCGAGGCCGCGCGTCGCTGGGGCAGTGCGTTGGGGCTCGCCGGCTCGACGAGCGCGTCCGTGTGGTGCGGGAAGGGTGAGGGGCCCTGCCAGCTGTCCGTGTCGGGTGCGCCGCTCACCGCTGACGACCGCTTCCGCTTCGTCGGGCCGCTCGCGCGCTCGGGCTCACCACTGGAGGCGCTGGCCGCTGCGGTGACGGGCCTCGCACCACCCGCTCCGCCAGACGGCGGAGTCGTCGGGGATCTCTTCGGCGCACTCGGACGCCGGGAGGTTCGACGCGGCGATGAGCTCGAGCTGCGGGTCTCGAGCGCTGACTGGCGGGTACCGGCCGACCAGCTCCCGGGACCGGCGCTCACCCTCGCGCAGGCCTTGACGTGCCTCGGCGCCGACAGCGATCACGCGACGCTGCTCCTGCAGGTGGACGGAGCCGGCGTGACGAGCCGGTGCGAGTCGGCCTTCGAGCTCGATCGGCCGGAGCAGACGAGCTGTCTGTGTGCCCAGGTCGCGCGCGCCGGCGCCCAGACAGCCCTCGCGGGCAAGCGCTGGTCGGTGTCCTTCACGATCCGCCGCGCCGATCGCCTGACCCGTGACGATCGGCTCGTGCTGTCCGCCTACTGGAACACGCGCATCGTGCGCGTGAGGACCGACCGGCCCTTCCCGCGCTTCGAGGAGCGCGTCGAGGACCCGTCGCTCGAAGGGTGGTCGCCCGCTCCGGCCCGGCTCGCGGCGACGTGCTTCGAGGGCGTCACGGCTCCCGGGCGGATCCCGTCGCGCTGGGCGGTCTGGTTCGACGCGCGCGGCAACGCGACGAAGGCACAGGAGCAGAAGGGCTACGCGCCTCTCGATCCCGTCACGCGTGAGTGCGTCGCGAGGGCGCTGCTGACGAGCCAGGCGCCGTGCCCGTCACGCGGCGGGCTGTGGGCGATGGCCGATCTTCAGGTCACCCTGAGCGATCCGTCCCAGAAGCCCGACAACGTCTTCGGCCCTGGCGGGCTCGGGACCGGCCTCGAGCCCTGATCACCACTCTGGCTCGGGCGGCTTGTCGTCGGGAGAGCAGCCCGCGAGGTTGAGCAGGAAGCGCGGGTGGTACACCGTCCACAGCGTGTTCTCGCTGTGCGGGCCCAGCGCCTCGAGCACGCGCTCGGCCCACTCCTGGGGGATCGCCTTCTCGCCGAAGATCGCGCCGAGCAACGCGCCGGTGACGGCCGCGTTGGTGTCCGCGTCGCCGCCCCGGTTCGCCGCGTCGCGCACGCCCACCTCGAAGGAGGGCGCGTGGAACACCTCCCAGAACGCGAGCCGGAAGGCGAGGCGCACCTGGGTCGGGTTCTGGAAGAGCGACAGCTCGGGCCCGTAGAGCAGCGGGTCCGCGTCCTGGGCGGCCTTCAGATCCTCGCGGAGCGTGTCGGCCGCCTCCTTCACCTTCTGCACCCAGTCGGGGATCTCGCGGCCCAGCGTGGCGGCGGCCAGCGACAGCTCGGTCTCGGCGACCTTCGCGATCTCCTTCGCGTCGAGGCGCTCTTCCTTCGCCATGATCGCGGCCGAGATCACTCCGTTCAGCGTGACCGAGGCGATCTGACAGATGGGCGCGAAGTTCGTCAGCGCGGTGTCGTCGATGGTGGCTCGCAGGCGGGCCTGCCGGTGCTTCGGGTGTTGAAAGAAGACGCCCAGCACCGCCGTTCGCGCGAGCGCCATGTTGTTCTTCGGCGCCTGCTGGCTCTCGAGCCACACGCGCAGGCCCACCTGATCGAGGAAGCGGCCGTCGGCGATCAGCTCAGCGGTCTGCTTGAAGGTGTCGGGCACATCGAAGGCCGACGGCATCCACGCGGCGTAGGCCTTCGCGACCTCCTTCAGATCGAACGCGCGCAGCTTGCGCAGCACCGTCGAGAGCGCGACCGCCATCTGCGTGCCCCACGACGTCTGCCCGCGCTTGAGCTCGAACCGGCCGCCCCCCATCGGCTCCATCACGGGGTACTCGGTGAACGTCGGAAAGTCGGGCGCTCCCACGTTCTTCAGCTCGTTGGGAATGCCCATCGCCTCTCCGACAGCGAGCCCCAGCAACGCTCCCCGAGAGCGGCTGAGGCGTGTCGGTTCGTCGGCCTCCGTCGGCAGCTGAGATTTTCTGGGCGGTTTTTTCGGAGGGGGCACGGCGGCTTTCTACCAGTGGAACCTGCTGGAATCACGGCAGTCTACTTGAGAAGTCACAGGTCCTCTTTGATCATGCGAAACTATCGGCCTTCTTGTCTGACAATGTAGGCAAAGTCGCACCTGCCCAACGGAGACTCCATGTCCATCGACAGCATTCGCAGCTCTCTGCGCACCGCGCTGGCCTCGAACAACAACATCAACCGCAACGAGGTGCGCGCGCTCTTCACCGCGGCGCGCGATGGCAACACGATCGACGCGGCTGAGAAGGCCGAGCTGGCGAGCATCCTCCAGGCGCACAGCTCGAAGTTCACGGTGGCTGCGAAGGCCGAGTTCACGCGGCTGCTCGGTGGCAACGTGCAGCCCCCACCGCCGCCGCAGCCGCCGCCGGTGACGAACCAGCCGGTGAAGGTGACGCACGAGGCGACGCGTAAGCCGTGGACGACGACGTACTGGCCGATGGCGGGACATGGCGCTGGCACCGACGGCTCCGCCTCGTCGAACCTGTGGGCGAAGGGCGGGGCGCTCGAGAAGTTCGACGCGCTGCTCAAGGCGCGCGGGATGACGGAAGGCGCGCGCAACTTCGAGCTGCAGCCCGCGCTGAACTGGCTCATCAACGACAAGAAGACGGGCCACTACATCCCCAACTCCAACCTGTCCGAGAAGGACGCCGAGCGCACGACGGGCGTCGACTTCAACAAGAACGGCAAGATCGACGCCGACGTCGCCTGGGACTTCATCGACGGCCACGGCCAGTTCGGCAAGGACGGCAAGACGGACGGCTCGATGAGCGTGTCGTGGTGGGGCAGCTGCGACAAGGTGGCGCGCGCGGGCATTCTCTTCGAGGAGCCCAGGAAGGACGTCACCGTGAACGGCGTCACCTTCACCACGCAGGACATCAAGGGCCTGCTCACGGTGCTCGCCGACAGCCAGGGCGGCGGCTCGGACTTCGTGGGCAACCGGTATGACGCGAACCCCGACGTGATCGCGCTGAAGAACGGCCAGCAGCTGCGCGGCACGATCCTCACCGAGCTCGACTACGGCACCCGGCGCCAGGAGGACTGGCAGATCAACAGCGCGGCGCTGCCCGACGAGGTGAAGGTGCGCATGCTGGACGGCACCGAGAAGACCTACAAGAAGAGCGAGCTGTCCTTCGTCGCCCGCGAGGACAAGCGCGACGACCCGGTCCTGATGCACGAGACGATCGAGGCGTGGCTCAAGTCGGGCCGCCCGGCCGTGATGGACAAGGACTCCGGCGACCACGTGTGGAACTACAACTTCTACAAGGCCGACGACACGCTCTACAAAGACGGCCTCAAGCCCTCGTGGGCGAGCGACGACCTGCTGAAGAAGGGCTACTCCGGGCCTGCCGGCGACGGGAAGATCGTGTGGGTCGAGCGCACCGTGTCGCTCGGCGGTGGCGGCGGATCGGACACGTACCGCTACTGGCTCGAGGAGAAGAACGGCAAGTTCGTCAACGGCGGCTGGGATCCGTCGAGCCCGAACCCCGACTTCCTCTGGCGCCCGCAGACCGAGGCGGCCTTCGTCGGCAAGAACGATCGCAACCCGTTCGTGGACCCGAAGCTGGTGAAGGAGATCTACGAGGCGTCGATCCGCTGACGGCGAGCAGTCGCTGACGAGCGCGCGAGGGCCGGTTCCCAGCTTGGGGCCGGCCCTTCGTCGTGTCAGAACGTCACCTGCGTGCGACGGCTCTTCCTGGCAGCCCTGGCGGTCGGCTTTGCGTGCGGTGCGTTCGTCGGCGAGCCGCTCGTGGGGCCGCAGTCGATCGGGCTGCCGTGCGGCGAGTGCCAGAGCGGCCTCACCTGCGGCGAGGCGCTGATCGGGCGTGGCCTGCCGGTCTGTCTTCGCTCGTGCGACGCCGGCTGCGCGATGGGCGAGACCTGCCTCGAGGGCACCTGCCAGCGCCCGTGCACGGTGGTGAACGACTGCGGCATCCGCATCGTCGAGCAGGTGTGCGCTCCGCTTGGTGATGGAGGCGTCTGCCTGGTGCGGGGCTGCAACGGGAACACCGAGTGCACCGGCAGCTACGCGTGCACGCGGGAGCGGGTCGCGACCGGGTGCAGCCCCGTCTTCGTCGCGCCGGGCTACTGCCGCCGCACGCCCTGAGCCGACGAGAGATCGGCCGCGTCGTCTTCTCCGCCAGCGATCCCGTCGGCGCCCAGAGAGGTGACCACCGGGACGCCACCGACCAACGCGTAGCCGAACGGGTTGCCCCACGGGTCAAGCGGCGGCTCCTTCAAGATGCGTCGCTCGAGCAGAGGCCCGAAGCCCTCCTGCGTGGTCGGGTATCGCCCCGTCTGCCCGAAGTAGGCGTCGAGCGCGTTCTCGAGCGTCTTGAGCTCCGTCTTCGCGGTCGTGACCCGGCTGTGCTTCGACACCTGCACGGCCGAGATCGCCACCGCGCTCGCGATCATCGCGATGAGGGTGATCACCACCAGGATCTCGATCAGCGTCTGTCCCCGTCGTCGTCTCTGCATGGGTGCTCCTTTCGTGAGATGGCGCTCAGCACGGGGCGTGCCGGGTCGATCCCCGTGCATTCGTGAGGCGAAGGGCATGGCCGGTTGACGGGGTGGCAACGCGAGGGCTCCGGGCGGTGACATCGCGACATTGTCCGGTTCCCAGCGGTCGGGTGGAGTCCTCCTCTTCGCCGCTCCTCCTCCTGCATCCCTGTCCGATGCCGCCCGCTTGCCGTGCTCGAGCCCGACGTCGTTGGTGTTGGAGGTCGGCTGGCCGGCCGGCGTCGCGGTCGCGATGGGGCGGAGGCTCGTGAAGCCGCAGCCTCCGGCCTCACGCGCGTCGCCTGGGTCGAGGGCGCTCCCGGGCGACCGCCTACAGGCCCGCAGGACAGGGCGCGCTGGTCTCGTGAGCGACCGCGGCGGTCTTCACGGCGTCGGCGATCGCCGCCCGCACCGTGGTCGCGAGCGCCTCGGTCAGCCCACCGTCGGTGGGGACGACGCGCCACATCGATCGCCCCAGCCATCGCTCGACCGCGCAGGTGTTCGGGTTGGCGGTGCTCCACGTCAGCTCGACCTGCAGCTCGAGCTCGGTGACGTCAGCCATCATCACGGCCGGCCGGTTGGCCCCGCTCACCACGGGCCGGGAGTCCACCACCACCGATCTGCACACGAGCCTGGCGCCTTCGAGGCGAAGGCTCGAGCCGCGGGTTGAGCGCAGCGCAGCGCCGACAGCCGCCGACCAGCCCTCGAGCTCGACCACCCCGTCGCCTGTCTCGCAGCGAACCGACGTGGCCAGGCCAGGCGCTCCAGGTGACGGGCTCCCCGTCTCGAGCCGGATCCGCTGCACGCAGCCGCTCGCGAGCAGGACCGCGAGGACGAGCTTCAATGCGCGGCCGCGGCCCCTCGCGGCTGGGCGTTCCACACGCGGGTGCACATGATGAGGCCGATGATCGCGACGGGGACCATCGCCAGCGGCCAGTTGATCCAGTTGCTCGCCGTCTTCGCCGCTTCGCCTTGAGGCAACAGGAAGCCCACGAGCAGCGATTGGAGGCCGGTGCCCAGGTACACGAAGCCGTCGATGATGCCGACCGCGACGCCGGTGTTCTTCCGTCCGCCGAAGTCCGCGCTGGCGGTGCCCGAGAGCATGCCGTGCACGCCGACGTAGTTGAGCGCCATGAAGACGAGCACCCAGCCGACCAGCGGCGAGTCGAGCAGCGCGTACATGGCGAACGCGCCGAGGGTGATGCCAGCGTAGAGCACCGACGCCACCGGCCCGCGCCTCGAGTGGAAGAGCTTGTCGGAGATGACGCCGGCCATCATGCCGCCGACGATCCCGAAGCAGCAGAGCAGCAGGCCCCAGTTCTTCGAGACGAAGTCGTCGCTGATCGACACCGACTCGGCGAACTTCGGGTACCACGACATCACGCCGTTGCGCAGGAACCCGGTGCAGAACTCGATGCCGACGATCACGAGGATCACGGGGTTCGTCAGCATCTTCACGAAGACCTGCACGACGCTGGGCTTCGAGTCGTCGCCACTCGAGGCGTCGCCCACGTCGAAGTCCGGGTGCCCGGTGTCGCTGGGCGTGTCGCGCACGCTGAAGAAGGAGAGGATCGTGGCGGCGATCAGCACGAGCCCGGGGATCAGCGCCACCATCCACGGCGAGGCGGGCATGCCCTTCGCGATCGCGCGGCTCCAGTCGTAGCCGAAGTAGATGCCCAGCGAGATCAGGATGCCGAACACGCCGCCCTGCACGCCGCGCTCGCGCACGTGGAACCAGGCCGCGTTCACCTTGACGATCGAGACCGCCCCGAAGCTCTGGAAGTACATGTCGAGGCTGTAGAGAATCGCCAGCCACAGCACGAGGCCGCCAGGCGGCACCAGCCCCTCCGAGACGTTGAGGTAGACGAGGCCCGCCATCAGCAGGTTCGCCACCGCCGCGCCGCCGGCCGAGAGGAGCGTGGTGAAGCGCCCTCCGAGGCGATCGGTGAGCGGCCCGTTGATGAGAAACGACACCCCGTACACGAGGGTGCCCGCGGCGAAGATGATGCCGAAGGCCTTGTTGTCGGTCTTCGAGCCGAGCGCGCTCGTCAGCGCGTTCACGTTGTAGCGCCCGAAGTACAGGAACGCGTAGGTCAGGCCGAGGGGGAACCAGTTCCAGAAGCGGCGTCGCTTGAAGGCCTGGCTGTGCCCGAGATCGACCTTCGGCAGCCGCCACAGCACGAGGGCGATCACTCCGAGCAGGAGCACGATCGGCACGAGGTTCGACAACCAACCGGGCATCGGCACTCCCCTCACTGCGAAGCGCGCGCTGCGTCCCACATGGCAGAAACCCCGTCAATCAACGGCCTTGTGTCAGATCCTGGCGCCCAGATGCCCGGAATTGCTGGCGCTGGGCTTTCGCGTCACCTGGTTGTCACATAGAGTGGAGCACGTGGCAGATGCTGGCAGTCGCGAGCTGTTCGAAACGAAGCTCGACATTCACGATCGGAAGCAGTTCGAGCTGAAGCTGGAGTACCAGCCGAGCGGCACCGACGACGAGTCTGAGTACCTGGTCGAGGCGACCTTCTTCCTGCCGCGCGCCCTCAACATCACGAGCGACACGTACCCCCGGGAGGACTTCTACGCCGATCTGCACAACTACGTCCGCTTCAAGACGCCGGTGCTCTCGTTCGACGAGCTGCTGACGGGCGATCACTCGCCCCTGGTGCAGCTCGAACAGCGGGTGACGTTCGGCGTGCTCGGACCGCAAGGCGAGGTCGTCTACGACGCGAAGATGCTCGGGTGCGTGTTGCGGGGTGCGCTCCGGCGGTTCGGTCGCGGCATGAAGGCGCAGTGCGCGCGGCTGACGAGCGGCCTCGACGGGCGCGCCGAGCCGGCGACACCGGTCGAGCTGCAGAAGCTGGCGCGCCGATCCATCGACGCCACGCAGCGGGTCCTTCAGCGCTTCCGCACCACCGTCGCGGTCCTGGGTGAGAAGTACGAGCTGTCGGACAAGACACAGGCCGCGCTCCGGCTGGTGGACGAGTACCTGTCGCTGGTCGTCGAGCAGTCGTTCCGCCGCATCGTCGTGCAGATGGACGCGATGCCCCGCACCGCCGTCTACGACGAGCTGCGCCGCGAGCTGATGGACGTGGTGATCGCCGACGAGAGCTACCGGAAGCAGCACAGCCTGGCTTCGGTGATCGCTCCCGGCTCGGACAACGAGGAGTACACGCACCGCATCGGCTTCTTGAAGAAGTTCTGCATGAACATCCTCTTCCTCGACGTGCAGCGCTCGAGCCCGCGCAAGGCCTGGGAAGAGGTGCTGTTCGCGCTGGCGGCTGGCCTCGCGATGGCGTTCGCGCTCGGGGTCGGCTTCTTCGCGCAGAACCGCTACCCGCAGGTGTCCTTCAACTTCTTCGTCATCGCCGTCATCGGCTACATGCTGAAGGACCGCATCAAGGAGGGCCTGCGGCGCCTCGCGGCCGCCTACGCGGGCAAGTTCCTCTACGAGCGCGAGACCCGCATCCTCGATCCGGTCACGCACGAGGACGTCGGGGTCTGCAAGGAGAAGATCGACTACGGGGCGAACGTGCAGGTGCCGGACGACGTGCTGCGTCTTCGGAACCAGGACGACCTGATCGTCGCCGCGCAGGGCGAGCTGCCCGAGAACGTGATCCGCTACCGCAAGAAGATCGTCCTCGAGTCCGACATGCTGCCGCGGGTGGCCGACGGCATCGTCTCGGGCGTCACCGACATCATCCGCGTCAACGTCGCGCGGCTGCTGCACGACATGGACGACCCCGACTACACCATCGACTACGTGGACCTCGAAGACTACTCGGTGGAGAAGCTGCGCGCCGCCAAGGCCTACCGCGTGGACGTGGCGTTCCGGTTCTCGGTGGACGACGGCAAGCACCGCGAGACGACGGTCAAGCTGGTGCGCCTGGTGCTCGATCGCAACGGCATCAAGCGCATGAACGAGCTCTCGCACTCCGGGAGCGGGTTGCGTTCGCGGGTGAAGGTGGCGCCGAGCCCTCCAGAGGCGCCCCAGCCGCGACCGGCGCCGCTCAACGCCTGAGCGGTCCTTGGCGTCGCCGGAGTGATGGGCTATGCGCCGCGCCCCCTATGAACGAGTTCTCTCACCGCATCGCGGTCGATTGGCACAAGACCCTCGAGCAGGTCCTCGAGCTCGCCGGTAAGGCGCAGGGCAAGGGCGTGCTGGTGTTCGACCTCGACTCGACCGTCTTCGACAACCGGCCGCGCCAGGCCCGCATCCTTCGCGAGTACGGCGCCCAGAGGAACCTGCCCGCGCTCACGAAGTGCCAGGGGTTCCACTTCACCAACGGGTGGGACCTGAAGGCGGCGTGCGTGGCGCTCGGCATGAGCGCGGAGGAGGCGGAGTCGATCTTCCGCGACCTGAAGAACTTCTGGGGCGCGCGCTTCTTCACCAGCTCGTACTGCCGCGAGGACATCGAGGTCGTCGGCGCGCCCCGCTACCTGAACGCCTGCGTGAAGACCGGCGCGCGGGTCGTCTACGTCACCGGCCGGCAGGAAGACATGCGGGCCGGCTCCATCGAGGCCATGGCCCGGTGTGGCATGCCGCTGCCCGGAGGGCAGGTCGGCCTGTTGATGAAGCCCACGCTGCGCGAGAACGACGACGCCTACAAGCGCGTCGCTCACCAGCTGCTCGAAGAGCTCGGCGCGGTGATCGCGGCCTTCGACAACGAGCCGACGCACGTGAACGACTACGCCTCGCGCTTCCCTGACTCCTTCGCGGTGCACCTCGCGACCGATCACTCGGGCCGGCCGGTGACGCTGGCTGACCGCGTCATCTCCATTCCCCACTTCGCGTGGTGAGCGGCGTCCGACGCGTCGCGCCGTGAGGCCCGGGCGGTCCGGCACGACACCGAAAAGTGGGCTGGCGCGATCGCGGCTCGGTGTTACAAGCCGCGCGCGTTCAGACGCGTGCCGCAGCGAGTTCAGAGCGAGGAAGGACCCCCGTGCATAGCCCCCAGTTGCTGCTCACCATGTACCGGAAGATGGTGCTCGCCCGCCGCTTCGAAGAGAAGGCGGGGCAGGCCTACGGCCAGAAGAAGATCCAGGGTTTCTGCCACCTCTACATCGGGCAGGAGGCCGTCGTCGTCGGCATCAACGAGGCGATTCGCCCCGACGACATGGTGATGACGGGCTATCGGGATCACGTGCACCCGCTCGTGCGCGGCTCCGACGCCGGCATGCTGATGGCCGAGCTCTTCGGGAAGGACACCGGGTACTCGAAGGGCAAGGGCGGCTCGATGCACTTCTTCGACGTCGAGCACCACTTCTACGGGGGCTACGGCATCGTCGGCGGTCAGATCCCCCTCGCGGCGGGCATGGCGTTCGCGTCGAAGTACCGCAACGAAGACCGCATCACCGTCTGCTCGTTCGGAGACGCGGCGTCGAACCAGGGCGCGCTCCACGAGACGTTCAACATGGCGTCGAAGTGGAAGCTGCCGGTGCTCTACGTCGTCGAGAACAACAAGTACGGCATGGGCACCGACATCGCTCGCGTCTCGGCGCAGCCCGACATTCACAAGCGCGCCGACGCGTACAACATGCGGGGCGAGAGCGTCGACGGCATGGACGTGCTGGCCGTCCACGATCTCGTGAAGGAGCTCGCCGCCTCGATCCGCGCGGGGAAGGGGCCCGTGCTCCTCGAGTGCTTCACCTACCGCTTCCGTGGCCACTCCATGTCCGACGCGGCGACGTACCGCACGAAGGACGAGGTCGAGAGCGAGCGCAAGCGCGACCCGATCCTCAAGCTCCGGGAGCACATCCTCGAGCGCAAGGTCGCGCCCGAGGCCCGCCTCGACGCCATCGACGAAGAGGAGAAGCGGATCGTGGACGAGGCGATCGCGTTCGCCGATCAGTCGCCAGAGCCCCCGATCGAGGACGTGTGGACCCACTGCCTGGTCGCCGACGGAGAAGCCGACGTGAAGCCGCGCGAGCGCGTGCGCGGCGCGACCGACGTGAAGTGGCCGTCGTACCCGACCGACTTCAAGGTGACGTGGGAGCTCGAGCCAAGAGAGCCGAAGGACGAACCGCAGCGGGCCCCGTCGCGCAAGAAGGGAGCGGCCTGAGTCATGCCCGAGCTCGCCTACCGTGACGCGCTGAACCAGGCGTTGTCCGAAGAGATGGCGCGCGACCCGCGCGTGTTCCTGATGGGTGAAGAGGTCGCCCGCTACAACGGCGCCTACAAGGTGTCCCAGGGCCTGCTCGACAAGTTCGGCAGCGCGCGCGTGGTGGACGCCCCGATCTCGGAGCTGGGCTTCGCCGGTCTCGGCGTCGGCGCGGCCATGCTGGGGCTGCGCCCCGTGATCGAGATGATGACGTGGAACTTCGCGATCCTCGCGATGGACCAGATCGTCAACAACGCGGCCAAGCTGCGGCACATGTCCGGCGGTCAGCTCCGGTGCCCGATCGTGTTCCGCGGCCCCGGCGGCGCGGGCGGCCGGCTGTCGTCACAGCACAGCCAGGCGCTCGAGGCGAACTACGCGCACTTCCCCGGGCTCAAGGTCGTCGCGCCGGGCACGCCAGCCGACGCCAAGGGCCTGCTCAAGAGCGCCATTCGTGACGAGAACCCGATCATCTTCGTCGAGGCCGAGCTGCTCTACGGCTCCCGCGGCGACGTGCCCGAGGGCGAGTACACGATCCCCATCGGGAAGGCCGACATCAAGCGGCCCGGCAGGGACGTCACGCTCATCACCTGGTCGCGCATGCTGACGGCCGCGGTGTTGCCGGCCGCCGAGCTGCTCGCGCAGCAGGGCATCGACGCCGAGGTGATCGATCTCCGATCGATCAAGCCACTCGATCACGAGACCATCGCGGCGTCGGTCCGGCGCACCAACCGCGTCGTCGTCGTCGAAGAGAGCTGGCCCTTCGCCAGCGTCGGCAGCGAGCTGTCCGACTTCATCCAGCGGGAGTGCTTCGACGATCTCGACGCCCCCGTGCGTCGGGTCACCGGCCTCGACGTGCCGATGGCCTACGCCGCCAACCTCGAGCGCGCGATCCAGCCCTCGCCCGAGCGCATCATCGAAGCCGTCAACGCCGTGCTCTACCGGCCGGGCTGAGGCCCGCCCGATCGTCCAACCCGCATTCGAAGAGAGTGAAAGACCGCCATGGCCGTCGCCGTTCAGCTGCCCGCGCTCTCGCCCACCATGAAGGAAGGGCGCATCACGAAGTGGCTCAAGAACGAGGGTGACAAGATCACCAGCGGCACCGAGATCGCCGAGTGCGAGACCGACAAGTCCAACCTCGCCATCGAGGCGTACGACGACGGCGTGCTGCTCAAGATCCTCGTGAAGGCTGGAGACGCGGCGCCGGTCGGCTCGACGATCGCCTGGATCGGGAAGGCCGGTGAGAAGGTGCCTGACGCCGCGCCCGCGCCCGCGCCCGTCACCGCGCCCGTCGCTGCGGCACCAGCGAGCGCTGCTCCGAAGGCGCCCGTCGTGGCCGCGCCCACCCCCGTCGTCGCTCCGCCGGCGCCCGCGGCCCCGACCGGTCGGCTGCGCGCCTCACCGCTGGCGAAGAAGGTGGCGGCCGCGCAGGGCGTCGATCTCTCGGCCGTGCAGGGGTCTGGGCCCAACGGCCGCATCGTCCGGCGTGACGTCGAGGCGGCGCTCGACCGCAAGCCCGCGAAGGGCGCACCCATCGCGCGCGCCACCGGCGTGCGGCAGCCGCCCACCAACCTGCCCGTCAGCCAGATGCGCAAGGTGATCGCCCAGCGCCTCACCGAGGTGAAGCCGGGCGTTCCGCACTTCTATCTGACCGTCGACATCGAGATGGACCGGGCCCTCGAGCTCCGCGAGGAGGCGAAAGCCCAGGAGCTCAAGGTCTCGGTGAACGACGTGATCGTCAAGGCCGTCGCGGTCGCGGTGCGCCGCTTCCCGCGCGTGAACCAGGTGTTCGCCGGCGAGGTGATCCAGCAGCTGCACACGGTGGACGTCGGGGTCGCGGTCGCCATCGAAGACGGGTTGATCACGCCCGTGGTGAAGGACGCCGATCAGAAGGGCCTGGCCGAGATCGCGCTCGAGGTGCGCGACCTCGCAGAGCGCGCGAAGAAGAAGGCGCTCAAGCCCGACGAGTACTCCGGCGGCAGCATCACCGTCTCGAACCTGGGCATGTTCGGCATCGACTCCTTCATCGCCGTCATCAACCCACCGCAGGCCTCGATCCTGGCCGTCGGCAAGGTGGAGCCGAAGGTCGTCGTGCGGGACGGGCAGATGGTGATCAGGCAGATGATGTCGATGACGTTCTCGGGCGATCACCGCGTGGTGGACGGCGCCGTCGGTGCTCAGTTCCTGCAGATCGTGCGCGACCTGCTCGAGCACCCCATGCGGCTGCTCTTCTGAGCGCCCGCGCCTGGTCGAGCTGAGGTCGTCGAGCCCGGCGCTCCGCGTGGGGCGCGCAGATGGAACGCGGGCGCGCGGCGCGGTGTCAGGCTGATCGTGCACGCGCCCCCGCGAAGCTCGTCGATCCCCGCCGTGGTGGCAGCCGTCCTCGTGCTGCTGCCGCTCGTGTACCTGCTCAGCATCGGGCCGGTGGCGAAGACGATCGACGCGCTGGGGCTGTCGCGGGGGCCGGCGAAGCAGTTCTACGCGCCGCTGATCTGGCTGCACGATCACACGCCGCTGCGCCGGCCCCTCGAGCTGTACCTGTCGGCGTGGGGAGTGAAGTAGAGGAGGCACATGCTCCGCTCGACGCTCCTCTCGCTCCTCGCGCTCTGTGGCTGCAAGACGGTCGAGGGGCCGGCCGGGCAGGGCGGCGCGGGCTTCCGGGCGGTGTCGCAGGAGGCGCCGGCCGTGCCGATGGAGGCGATGTTCGGGATCTGCTGGTCTCCCGCTGCGGGAGCGCAGGAGCGCGTGAAGCTGATGCCGCAGCCGGGCGGTGACGTGCTCTTCGAGGCGAAGAACGGCGCGTCGAACGGCGTCGGGTGGTGCCTGCGAGAGATCGTCACCAGCTACCCGGTGGCCGCGCGGCCCACCGCCGAGCTCGAGGTCGCCCCACCGTCGAAGCCCGTGGACCTGTGGGCGGCGCTCGCCTGGGTGAAGCTGCTGGCGCCCTCGCGCTTCGGCCCCGAGCGTGGGCTGCTCGATCCTGCTCCACTCGCCGCCGCGTGCCTCGCGCGGGGCACGGTGAACGAGGGCACCATCGCGATCGAGCACTCGCCGACGCTCGTGGTGCGGGGCCTCACGTCGCTCGAGCACGAGCGGTGCCTCGAGGCGGTGCTGGCGGCCACCGCCTGGCCAGCGCCCAAGGACGTGCGCCTGTCGCTGTCGAGGCCTGCGCGAGGCATCGAGCCGTCTGGTGACGTCAGCCATTACTTCTCGCCAGAGGGGGCGGCGCTCGGCGTGCTCGACGCCCAGACGGTCAAGGAGGCGATGCGCTCGCTCAGCCCGAAGGTGGGCGCGTGCTGGAACGAGGCGCTCGTACGTCGGGCTGGGCTCGGAGGCGCGCGCACCTTCCGTCTTCGCACCGACCCGTCAGGCGTCCTCGTCGCCGCCTGGGTGTCGACGGGCCTCACCGATGGCCCCGCCGCGGCCGACGCGATCCTCGATCGCTGCCTCGCGCAGGCGCTCACGGGGTTGCGGTTTCCAGGGACCTCGGGCGACGGGGCCTACACCTGGGTGTTCGCCACGCGCTGAGCGGCGCAAGAAAAGCAGAGGGGCGGTGAAGCCGTAGCCCCACCGCCCCTCCCGAAAAACGTTCCCCGCCACTGAGCCGTGTGTACCGCTTCCACTGAACCGAGAGGTTCAGGTGGGGACCAAAGTCGGCTTCCTTCGGCGTCCTCCCCGAGAGGAGGCATGCACCCGGAAGCCGAAACAGCCCCCTATGGTTGGTATCGGTTCGAGCGTTTGCTGCACATCACGAGCCCCGCAGGGAACAGCCTGTATGAACCTCCTGAGCGCTCGAATCATAAGGCGACGGACTTGGGTTTCAAGGGTGGTAACCTGTCGCGTACTCATGGCGCGTGCGGGCTGGGTCCTCGGGCTGGTCGTGTGTCTCGGTGCAGGGCTGGTGAGGGCCGATCCGAAGAGCCCGTTGATCGACGGCGACTACCTGGTCGGCGAGATGGGCGTGCTGCGCCTCAGCGCGGTCGCGATGAACGGCTCGAAGGAGCGCTTCAAGGTCGACGGCAAGTACGTCTCGGGGACGCGCTGTGCGTTCGCTCCGACGGAGGTCCTGATCGAGGGCATCATCGACGGCACGGTGCTGATCGCCACCCTGCGGACGTGCATGGAGGGCTCGGGCTGTCCCACCCCGAACGACGTGGCGATCCTGGGCGTGATCAGCGAGGGCGTCGTCACGGCGTACATCGACATTCCCCGCGGCTGCAGCGCGCCGGGGCTCGAGGCCCAGCGCCTCGTCATGGAGGCCTCGGCCTCCTCGCTGCGTGAGGCGGGGAACAACTTCGTCAAGACCCAGAACTACGCGCGCGCCGCGGCGGTGTACCGTCGGCTCACCGAGCTGCCCGGCGGCGCCACCGACGTGGATCTGCTCTTCAGGCTCGGCGCCGCCTACAACGGGCTCAAGCGCTACCAGGAAGGCCGCGCCGCGTTCCGCAAGGCCATGAGCCTGCAGGGGTACGGCGCCCTGACCTCCGAAGACAAGGCGTATCTCCTCTACAACCTCGCGTGCGCCGAGGCGGGGTTGATCGCGACCGATCCAGAGGCTGAGTCCGCCGCGGTGGGTCACCTCAAGGAGGCGCTCGAGCTCGCGAAGAAGCCGCGCCTGCCGCTGAAGGAGAACGCGGCTGTGGATGAAGATCTGCAGCCGCTCGCTGGCAACCCGGAGTTTCAGAAGCTGCTGGGGATTCGCAAGGGGGTGCGGTGAGTCTTCCGGCCCGGATCGGCGCCTGGGAGGTGCTGAAGCCGCTGGGTTCAGGGGGCATGGCCGAGGTGTTTCGCGTACGCGGGACCGAGGGGCGGTTCCTCGGGAAGGAGTACGCGCTCAAGCGGCTCCTGCCCACGCTCGAGGCCGACGCCGAGTCCGTGCGGCTCTTCAAGGCCGAGGCCGAGCTGTCACGCCACCTGCACCACCCCAACATCGTCGAGGTCCACGACGTCGGCGGTGAGGGCGACTCCATCTACATGGTGATGGACTTCATCGACGGGCGCGACGTCGGGCAGATCCTCAAGCGCTGCCGTCAGAAGAAGGTGTTCTGGCCGGTGGACTTCGCGGTCTACCTCACCAGGGCGTTGCTCGACGCGCTCGAGTACGCCCATCACGCCACCGATCCCCAGGGCCAGCCCCTGGGGATCATCCACTGCGATGTCTCTCCCTCGAACTTCTTCGTCTCGCGCACCGGCGAGCTCAAGCTGGGCGACTTCGGCGTGGCCCGCTCGTTGCTCGAGGGCGGCGCCGACCAGGTGATGGGCAAGCCGTACTACCTCTCGCCCGAGGCCCTCGAGGGCGCCTTGACGCCGCAGGTCGATCTCTGGGCCGTCGCCGTCACGCTCTACGAGCTGATCACCTTGCAGCGGCCCTTCCTCGGGAAGACGCCGGAGCAGGTGTTCGACGCCATTCGTCACTCCCGCTACGCGCCGGTGGAGCAGGTGCGGGAGGGCGCGCCGCCCGTGATCGACGGCCTGCTCGCGCGCGCCTTCGATGCGGATCCGACGCACCGCTACGCCTCGGCCGCCGAGTTCGCCAGGGCCCTCACGCCCCTCTACGACGAGCGAGTCGGCACGCCCCTGGCCATCTCGGCGGTGGTGCGGGGCCTGTTCGGCACGGCTGACTGATCACAGGGTCAGGGCGCTCGCAGCGCACCGTGATCGTCGCAGTGGGTGCCGTGCGGGTGATGCAGGTGCCCCCCGACGAGGAAGTCGACGTGGTCTCCGTGCGGGACCGCCTCGTGTCCGCAGCCAGCGCCGTGGACGTGGCCCTGCTGGTGTCCCGCGCACTGGTGCGAGGGGGTGCACGCCGCGGGGTTCCCGCTGTTCACCTCGATCACGCACTCATCGACGTGCCCGGCGTGGGCGTGGTGCAGGTGGCCCTCGTGGAGGTAATCGACGTGATCGCCGTGGCGGACGGGCGTGTGCCCGCACCCTGGGCCGTGGACGTGCTCGTGGCTGGCGTGGGTGTGGTGGGTCATGATCGGGTCCTTTCCTTGGTGTTGCGTGGCGAGTGAGGTTCGGCCGCGTGCACCAGCGCCGCGTGGATCAGCGCGCGCACGTGGTCGTCCGCGAGCGCGTAGTAGATGTGCTTGCCATCGCGGCGCCGGCTGACGATGCGCTCCGAGAACAACACCCGGAGCTGCTGGGACAGCGTCGACAGCCGCGTGCCGCTGACCTCGGCCAGCTCGCTGACGCAGCGCTCTGGCCCGTCGAGCAGGTGGAGCAGCTTGAGCCGCGAGACGTCCCCCGCGGCGCGGAAGAGGGCGGCGGCCCGCTCGAAGGCACGGTGGTCCACCGGCGCTGGCTTCCGAGCGGCTGCGTGACGGTGAGGTGGGACCCGGTTCGTCATTTCAATAGTCGTTGAATTGATAGGATGAGTCGCGCCCCGTGGCAAGGGCGAAGGTGGCCGGCCTGTCAGAGGCCGAGGCTGGCGGGGACGTGCCGCGCGAGCGCTGTCACCACCGCGTCGATGTGGCCGCTCGTGGTGGTGCGACCCAGGGACAGCCGCAGGCTGGCCTGGGCCTCGGCCGCCGAGAGGCCCATCGCGGTCAGCACGTGCGAGGGCGAGAGCGAGCCTGAGGCGCAGGCCGCGCCGGTCGAGACGCAGAGGCCCTCGAGGTCGAGCGCGATCAGCAGGGCTTCTCCGTCGGCGCCCGGAAAGCACAGGTTGCTGGTGGTGGCGACGCGCGTCGCGTTGGCGGCGGTGACGCGGGTGTCGGGCAGGGCGGCGCAGACGCGACGCTCGAGGTCGTCTCGCAGGGCCGCGAGGCGGGGCGGTTCGGTCGAGAGCTCCGTCAGGCTCGTCTCGAGCGCGAGCACCAGCGCCTCGGCCAGGGCCACGCTCGGCGTGCCTCCGCGCCGGCCGTTCTCCTGGTGGCCCGGCGTCAACGCGGCCATGGGCACCTGCCGTCGCGCGATCAGCGCGCCGACGCCGGCGGGTCCACCGAGCTTGTGCGCGGAGAAGGAGAGGAGATCGGCGGGCACCTCGCGCAGCGTGGCTGGCACCTTCCCGAGCGCCTGCACCGCGTCGGTGTGGAAGACGATGCCGCGCTCGGCGCAGGCGCGCGCCACGGCCTCGACCGGCTGCAGCGCGCCGGTCTCGTTGTTCACCCACATGAGCGAGCACAGCGCGACGTCATCGCCGAGGGCCGCCAACATCGCGTCGGCCGCCACCGCGCCCGAGGGCTCTGGCCTGATGCGCTCGACCCGCGCGCCCAGCGCCTCGAGGCGCTTCACCGCGCCGAGCACGCAGGGGTGTTCGATCGCCGACGTCACGACGGCGCTGCGACGGAGGTCCGCCCGCCCGAGCCACCCGCCGATGAGCGCCAGCGCCGCCGCCTCGCTGCCCGAGCCGGTGAAGACCACCTCGCGCGGGCTCGAGGCGCCGAACGCCCGCGCGACCGCTTCGCGGGCCACGTCGAGGCGCTTTCGCCCCTGCCGACCCACCTGGTGCACCGACGACGGGTTGCCCCAGGTCTCAGCGAAGGCGCGTGAGAGGTGCGCCGCCACCTGAGGGAGCAGCGGCGCGCCCGCGTTGAAGTCGAGGTAGATCACGCTTCATCCGAGAGGAGCGAGCCCCCCCGCTCACCCTCGACGCCGAAGGCCGCCTTGAAGCGCTGCACCACCTCGCGCTTCGTCGCTGCGCGCGCCGCTCGTTTGCCGACCAGGGGAATCCGCGCGCCCGCCATGCTCCCGTGGCCGCCCGCAGAGCCTCCGAGGCCTTCGCACACCTCGCGGATCAGCCGGCCCGCGTTCATGCGCCGATCAGAGCAGCGGAGCGAGAGGTAGAGCTGGCTGCGGTAGCTGCCCGAGGCCAGCGACCACTTGGCGTCCTCCAGGAAGGACAGCCGCTCGGCGACCTCTGCCACCATGTCAGGCGAGTAGACCTCGCCGAGATCGGTGATCACCGCGCCGGTGAAGAGCTGCGCCTTCTCGATCGCTGCGTGGTAGAGCCGGAAGTAGCGCAGCGGCAGCCTCGGGTGCTCGATCTCGGCGAGCAGGTTGCGGTCGATGCGCGGGAACAGCCAGAGGTAGCTATCGACGTCGGGATCGCGGGTCTGCCGCTCGAGGTCTCGCGTGTCCGCCTTGATGCCGTAGTAGAGCGCCGTCGCCAGCTCGGGGGTCGGCTCGATGCGTGCGGCCTGCAGGTACTCTGCGAGCAGGGTCGAGGTCGCGCCGTAGAGGCCCGAGGCGAGATCGGCGAAGGGGTTGTTGAGCTCGTCGTCGCGCGTCGGGTGGTGATCGATGACGATGTCGGCCGTCACCCCGGCCGGCAGGGCATGGTTCTTCACCGACTGCTGCGTGTCCACCAGGGCAAAGAGATCGTAGGTGGAAGGATCGACCTGCGAGATCGGCACGATCGGCAACTTCAACACGCGCACGAAGGCCGAGTTCTCGGCCCGCCCGATGATGCCGCCGTAGGCGACGTCGGTCGGGATGCCCAGGCGCGAGTGGAGCACGACCGCGAGCGCCACCGCGGCCGCCATGGAGTCCGGATCAGGGTTGTCGTGGGTGAGCACGAGGCCGCGTCTGCGGCCGCGGAACAGCTTCGCCAACCGATCGACCTTCGCTTTCGCGCTGAGGCCCGACACGGTCATGGCGAGAGGAGCAGCGCCCACGGGCTGGCCTCAGCGGTACGCGCGACCGAGATCGCGGAAGTACTTCAGGCCGTTGTCGAGGCTGTTCTCCATCCAGTCCATCAGCGCCTTCGAGAAGACCAGGGGCGAGCCGCGGAAGGTGTCGAAGTACTCCTTGCGGTCGGTGGAGGGGATGATCACCGGCATCAGCCCGTTGCGCAGCAGGATGTAGTTCGACAGGAACCGCCCCACCTTCCCGCTGCCCTCGGTGAACGGGAAGATCTGGATGAAGCCGTGCTGAACGCGCGCGGCCTGCATGATCGGGTGCAGCTCACGGAAGTCGGCGGTGGCCGTCCAGTCGATGAGCTTCTCGAGGTTGGGCTGGATCTTCGAGGGCTGGGCGATCTCGTGCACGTAGGTGCGGTGCAGGGGCATGTCCCTGCGGAAGCCCTGCTTCTCCCGCTCCTTCGCGAGCTCCTTCTCGGTGCGCTCCCGGCGCTCGGCCAGCGCGCGCGCCTGCTGCGCCTCGGGCGTGTTGCCGGTGACGAGATCGTGAATGCGCTTCACGAACGTCATGGTGATCGCCGCGTTCTTCTTCGCCGTCTTCGACTCCTCGCGGATGAAGTCCAGCGCGGTCTTGTGGTTGCGGATCTCCCAGACGATCGGCAGCAGGCTGGCCTCGGCCGCCACCGCGCCGGGGTGCAGCGCCGCCGACAGCTCGTGCACCTCGTAGACGGTGCCCTCGAGCGCGCTGTCGTGACGCACCCAGGACATCTCGAACCGATCGAGGAAGTCCTGCACCTCGGGCCGGCGCTGGGTGAGGAGGTCCTTCAGCTGCCGTGTCTTGTCTTCGATCGACTGAAACCGCTCTTTCACAGAGCGGCTCTCTAGTCCGTTTCAGGCGTGGCGTCGACCGAAAACAGCAAAACGCGATGATTTTATTGGTGAATTTGGCCATGTGGGGCGAAGTGGGCGCGCCCCTGTCCCGGTGTTATTGAGGTGGGTGGCGGAGCGACCGGCTCTGGTGACCGGCGCGGTCTTCAAAACCGTTGAGCTGGCGCGCGAGCGTCGGTTGGTGGGTTCGATTCCCATGCTCCGCCGAACCCGCGGCACGTCAATCCAGGCCGCGCTCGTAGAGCTCGTCTTCGTCCAGGCCGAGCAGGTGGCCGACCTCGTGGAGCACGGTGATGCGGATCTCCTCGATCAGCTCGTCGCGGCTGCGGGCAGAGCGCTCGAGGTTGTTCTGGTAGAGGGTGATCCGGGTGGTCTCGTGATCGGCGGCGCTCACCGGGCTGCGCTCGTCGATGGCGGCGCCGCGGAAGAGCCCCAGCACCAGCGGTGAGACGCCTTCCTTCAGCTCCTCGGTCGAGGGGATCGCCTGCACGTCGATCACGCAGTTCGAGAGGTGCGGCTTCGCGTGCTCTGGCAGGCGCGCGATCGCCTCCTCCACCGTACGGTCGAAGTCCGCCGGGCTCAGGTGCACCGTCGCCGGGAAGTCGTCGGGCGCCAGCGCACGCGCCTTCGAGAAGAACGGGGCGGGATCGGCGCCGGCCCGCTCGGCGAGCAGCCCGAGGTAGTGGTGGCTCCAGGCCTCGTCGGGGAAGTCCTTCGTCAGGCCCTCGAAGACGCGCCGCGCTTCGTCGAAGCGCCCCAGCTCGAAGAGCGCCTGGCCCTGCTCGAGCCGGGCCTCCGGGTGCTGCGGATCGAGCCGAAGGGCGGTGGCGACGTGGACCAGCGAGTCCGCGAAGTCGCCCAGCTGGTTGAGCCCGCTCGCTCGCAGGAGCTCGGCCTCGAGGGTGAGCTCCTCGTCGCGCCGAAACAGGCGCTCACCGGCGTCGAGCAGCTCGAGGCCCTGCTCGATCAGCTCCCGATCGTCCTCCGCGTCACGGATCAGCAGGTCGGCCTCGGCCAGCACCCACGCCGGGTTCTGCGGCTCGAGTGACTTGAGGCGCTCGTAGAGGTCCACCGCCTCCTGCAGATCGCCGAGCGCCCGGTGCGCCATGGCGCGAAGGTCGAGGGCGTCGATGTCATCGGGCGCCTCATGCAGCATGCGGTCCGTGATGCGCAGCGCGGCCTCGCCGTCTCCCGCGTCGAGCGCCTCCTCCGCCTCTTCGATGAGCTGCGCGAGCCGTGGGTCAGGCACGGGCGCCTTGTCAGTGCGTCGCTACCGAAAGTCAACCGCCGGTGCTATGCACCCTGTCGCCATGGCGGAAGCCGAGACGCCCCCTCAACAGCGGACGATCCTCGTCGTCGACGACGATGAGTCGACCCTGCAGATGCTGGGTACGTTCCTGCGTCGTCACGGGTACCGCGCGCTGACGGCGACCAACCCGATCGCTGCGATGCAGATCCTCGACGTCGAGCGGGTCGATCTGGTGATCACCGATCTGATGATGCCCCACGTCGACGGCATCTCGTTCACCCAGCAGATCCACCAGCTGCCCCAGCACGCCCACGTGCCCGTCATCATGATCACCGCGTACGGCACCGACGCGGTGACCGATCAGGGCATGCGCCGCGGCGTGGCCCTCACGCTCCCCAAGCCCCTCGAGCTCTCCAAGCTGCTCGACCTGGTGGGCTTCGCGACCCACTGAAGCGCCGGAAAAGCGACGTTCTCTGTTGACTTCGGGGGGCCGCTCCTTAGGTTGGCGCTCGCCGTGCGCGAGTGCCAATGCGCACAGGGAAAACAACGACAATTCAGGAGGTTGTAGCCATGGCAGCCAAAGAGATCTTCTTCCACCAGAGCGCGCGCGACGCGATCCTGCGAGGGGTGCGCATTCTGTCCGACGCGGTCGCCGTCACGCTGGGACCCCGTGGCCGGAACGTGGTGATCGACAAGTCCTTCGGGTCACCCACGGTGACGAAGGACGGCGTCACGGTGGCCAAGGAGATCGAGCTCGCCGACAAGTTCGAGAACATGGGCGCGCAGATGGTGAAGGAGGTCGCCTCGAAGACGTCGGACACGGCCGGTGACGGCACGACCACCGCGACCGTGCTGGCGCGGGCGATCTACGAGGAGGGCCTCAAGCTCGTCGCCGCCGGCCACAACCCGATGGACCTCAAGCGCGGCATCGACAAGGCGGTCGAGGTGGTGATCGGCGAGCTCAAGAAGCTCTCGAAGCCCGTCGCCGGTAAGAAGGACATCGCGCAGGTGGGCACGGTCTCCGCGAACGGCGACGACACCATCGGCACGATCATCGCCGAGGCGATGGAGAAGGTGGGCAAGGAGGGCGTGATCACGGTCGAGGAGGCGAAGGGCCTCGAGACCGAGCTGGAGGTGGTCGAGGGCATGCAGTTCGACCGCGGCTACATCTCGCCGTACTTCGTCACCAACCGCGAGCGCATGCTGGTCGAGCTCGATGATCCGTACCTCCTCATCAGCGAGCGGAAGATCTCGGCGATGGCCGATCTCATCCCCGTGCTGGAGCAGGTCGCGCGCGCGGGCAAGCCGCTGCTCATGATCGCCGAGGAGGTCGAAGGCGAGGCGCTGGCGACGCTGGTCGTCAACAAGCTGCGGGGCGTGCTGAACGTCGCCGCGGTGAAGGCGCCCGGCTTCGGCGATCGCCGCAAGGAGATGCTCAAGGACATCGCCGTGCTGACCGGCGGCACCGTGGTCAGCGAGGAGCTGGGCACGAAGTTCGAGAGCCTCACCCTGAACGACCTGGGCCGCGCCAAGAAGATCACCATCGACAAGGACAACACCACCCTCGTCGACGGCGCCGGCAAGAAGGACGAGATCGAGGGCCGCATCAAGCTGATCCGCACCCAGATCGGCGAGACGACGAGCGACTACGACAAGGAGAAGCTGCAGGAGCGCCTGGCCAAGATGGTCGGCGGCGTGGCCGTCATCAACGTGGGCGCGGCGACCGAGACCGAGATGAAGGAGAAGAAGGCTCGCGTCGAGGACGCGATGCACGCCACGCGCGCGGCGGTCGAGGAGGGCATCGTCCCGGGCGGCGGCGTCGCCTTCATCCGGTGCCTCAAGGCGCTCGATGGCCTCAAGCTCGGCGGCACGCAGGACTTCGGGGTCGAGATCGTGAAGAAGGCCATCACCCAGCCGCTGTGGAAGATCGCCGCCAACGCGGGCCATGAGGGCGCGGTGGTGATCAACAAGGTGAAGGAGGGCTCCGGCGCGTTCGGCTTCAATGCCCGCACCGAGGCCTGGGAAGATCTCGAGAAGGCCGGCGTGATCGACCCGGCGAAGGTGTCCCGCTGCGCGCTGCAGAACGCCGCGTCGGTCGCCTCGCTGCTCCTCACCACGGAGGCGATGGTGGCCGAGAAGCCGAAGAAGGCGACGGGTGGCAAGGGCGGCGGCGCGCCAGACTACGGCGGCGACGACATGGACATGTGATCGCGCGGCACTGAGCCGTCTGCGGCCCCGGTGGCTCCCGCGTGGAGTCGCCGGGGCTTCGTCGTTCGAGGCCCTCTGCGCCGAAGCGCGTGCGTGGAGGAGGGCTCGTGTGTACGAAGGCGTCCCATGAGAACCCTCTTCGCCTCCTGCGTCCTCGTGCTCTCGGCCTGCGGTCAGCCGATGACGACGCCCGACGCCGGCAACCCGCTCTTCACCTGCGACCCGATGGCGGCCTCCGTCACGCTCGCGGGCAGCGTGCAGGCGCAGCTCTTCGACAAGCAGTGCAAGAGCTGCCACAACGCCTTCGACGCCTCGAACGGCGACTTCAGCGAGGCCGGCAAGACTGCGACCGCCGTCACCGCCGTCTCGAAGCACGCGAGCCTCAAGCGCGTCGAGCCCAACAACCTCGGCAAGAGCGCCATGTGGCTCAAGATGAACGCCGTTGCCGGGCCTGGCGGGGAGAACGCAGGCGGCGTGATGCCTCCGGGCGGCATGCTCCCGGAGGACTCGCGCAAGCTGATCAAGGACTGGATCTGCACTGGCGCGAAGTAGGGCGCGCTCACCGGCCGATCAGCCGCGCAGTGGAGCCGCCGCCCTGAGCGAGGCGAGCGCTCGCGCGGCCTCCACTCGTGCCATCAGCACCTCGTCGTCGATGTCGAGCTGGGCCTCTTCCTGCTCCGTCGGGACGGGGACTCCCCTCGCGAGCCTCTCGAGCGCCGCGATCACCTCTGGCTCTGCGCCACCACGGTCCCTCAGGGCCCACGCCGCGTCGTAGCGAACCCAGCCCTCCGCATCGCCGAGGGCTCGTACCAGCGCCTCGAGCACTCCCGTGGCCCCGTAGGCCCTCATCTTCCGCAGCGTCGTGATCGCGACCCGCCGCACGTGGAAGTTCTGGTGGGTGGTCCAGCTGAGGATCCTCGGGAGACTCCTCGTCGCGTCGGGATGCGCGGCGAGCTCGGAGGAGAGGCGGATCTCCTCGACCGGCATGATCACCGCTTTGGACGCAAGCCCGAGGACTCGCGCCTCCAGCGCGATGATGCTCACTTCTTCTTGCCGCCCTTCGGGTCCTTCGCGGGCGCGGCAGGCGGCGGGGCAGGGAAGTTCGCGTCGAGCACCTTCTGCGCGCTGCGCTTGACCTGCTCGCTCTTCGACGTCTTGAGCACCTCGAGCAGCGACTCCTTCGCCACCGGCGTCTTCACGTCGTCGAGCGAGGCCAGCATGAGCTCGCGAATGTCGTCGCCCGAGAAGGCGTCGTCGGTCACCAGCACCGCGATCATCGGCGCGAAGTCCGGGTTGTCCCGCAGCGCCTTGTTGTCAGCGAGGCGGTTGAACAGCTGCCGCGTCAGCTCGGGGTTGTTC
Organism: Myxococcaceae bacterium; assembly: GCA_016793095.1. Taxonomy (GTDB): domain Bacteria; phylum Myxococcota; class Myxococcia; order Myxococcales; family Myxococcaceae; genus Xiheimicrobium. The sequence goes on from JAEUJQ010000060.1 coordinate 146,202, forward strand.
GCGTTCTGCATGAGCAGCTCCTTGATCGACGCGATCACCTCAGGCCCCTCCATCGAGCCGAGCGCCTCGGCGGTGCGGCGGAAGAACGGGTAGCCGCGGCCCTTCTGCGTGACGATCGCCGACTTCAGCGTCGCGAGCGCGGCCGGCGTGTTGATGCGCGCGGCTGCTCCGGCGAAGGCGCCCAGGTAGTTGATGTCGATCTCCCGCTTGCCGAGCTGCTCGAGGATGTACGCGTGGCCCTCGGGGGCGTCGGTCTTGCCCAGCATCTCGAGCGCCGCGCCGCGCACGCGGATGTAGCCGAGCGGATCCTCGTTCAGGTTCTCGGGCTTCTTCGCGAGCTTGAGGCCGATGCTCGCGAAGTCCTTCGGCAGCCGCTTGAACCGCGAGTCGGTCAGGCGCTTGAGCACGGCCTCGCGCACGTAGGGCGACGGGTCTTTCGCGAGCAGATCGAGGATCGCGTTCAGCGCCGCGTCCGTGGGCCTCGCCTCGAGCTCCATGTTCGGGTTGCCCAGCTCGCCCAGCAGGTTCCACGCCGCGATCAGCCGCCACGTCGGGTCCGGATCGTACCGGGCCGCGTCGATCCACTGATCCTCTGGCACCGTCGTCTTGTTCACCCGCGCCAGCGCGCCGAAGTCCTCGTTCCAGTTGATCCACTGCGGGGCCGCCGGCACGTCAAAGCTGATCTTCACCTCGGGCTTGTCCACGAGGATCGTCTGCTTCACCGTGTACTTCGGCTCGTTCTCGCGGTGGATCACGATGGGGAGCTTGAAGGTGAACGGGCCCTTCTCGGTGGGGTTCGAGTTCTGCTGGCGGATGATCACCGTCACCTGCGACCCGCCGAAGGTGAACTCGGGGAAGACCACCGGGTAGCCCTTCTTGGTGACCCACGAGTCCTTGAAGCCCTTCAGGTCCTTGTCCTTGTCCTTCTTGTTCGCCTCGAGCACCGCCTTGAAGAAGTCGTCGGTGGTGGCGGACTGGTAGCTGAACTTCTCGAGGTAGGCCTTGAGGCCGGCCTTGAACTCCTTCTGGCCGAGCCACAGCTCGAGCATGCGCGCCACGCTGGCGCCCTTGCGGTAGGTGACCGAGTCGGACGACTCGGCGGCGGTCGCGCCCTTGAGCACGAGCGGGTGGGCGCGCGGGCCGTCCTCGTGACGGAAGTAGTCCTCGACGATGGCGACGGTGCGCTCGATCTCGACTTGCTCGTTCCCGTTCGCGTCGTCGAAGGTGGCCTCGGCGATGTGCGTGGTGATCCCTTCGTCGAGCCAGATCTCGTCCCACCACTTGCTGGTCGAGGCGTTGCCGAACCACTGGTGCGCCATCTCGTTGGCGAGCAGCTTCATCACCACCGGCCGCGCGAGCTGATCGTTCTTCACCTCGACGTTCACCTTCGAGTCACGCATGAAGATGAGCGAGGTGTTCTCCATGCCGCTCCAGAAGAAGCGGGGCAGGGCGACGAGGTCGAGCTTCGGCCAGGGGTACTTCGTGCCCGTGTAGCCGACCTGGAAGTTGAACAGGCTCTTGAGCTCGTTGCCGACGACCCAGGCGCGGTCCTTCCGGCCGGGAGCGACCCACATCGTGCTCGGAATGTCGTCGTTGATGGGCAGCGCCTCGAACTGGCCGATCGCGAGCGCCGTGAAGTACGTGGAGTGGGGCTTCTCGAGCTTCCACTCGACGCGGCGCAGGTTCTTGCCCTGCTCCTGAAAGACCTCGTCCTTCGTCTTCACGCCGTTCGAGAGCACCGTGTAGCGGCTGTCCACGATCGCGTAGAGCTCGACGGTAGCCTTGTCGGCGGGCTGATCGTTGTTGGGGAAGAAGCGCTGGGCGAAGTGCGGCTGGAAGTGCGTGAAGTAGTACGGCAGCAGCTTCGGGTCCTCCGCGTCCGTCACCTTGAAGAAGCCCTCGTGCTGGGTCCCGGCCTTGCCCGTGTACGAGATCTCGACGGTGACCTCCTTGTTCGCGGCGAGGCCCGGCGTCTTCAGCGTCAGGGTGCCCGTGCGCGTCTCGGGGTCGTACTTCGGGGTGGGCGTGGCCGGCTTCCCGTCCACGAGCGCGAAGTCCACGGCGAGATCATACGCGTCGAACTCGAGCTCCTGCGTCGCCTTCGTCGTCTTCAGCTTCGCGATCAGCTTGTTCTTGAACGAGCCGTCCTCGTTCAGCGTCAGCTCGATGCGGTAGCTCTGCGCGTCGTAGGGACGGGCCTTCTGCTGGAAGGCGGCAGGGTTTCCGGCGGCGAGGAGGGCGGCGAGCACGAGGGCGGTCGTCATGGCGCGGCTTGTATGACAATCGGCGCTGCGTCGCATTCACGGAAATGGTCGGGCGGAGAATGTCGATCCTCCCTCGACGGCCCACGCTATGGTCACCGGCCTGATGGCGCTCGGCACCCAGCTGCGGGAGGTCGTGGACGGCTTCAGCGAGCTGACGGCGCAGCACATCCGGCTGGCGCGCGTCGAGCTGGCCGAAGACGCCCGCTTCGTCGGGGTCCGGGTCGGGGTGATCGCGGCCCTCGCCCCGCTGATCCTCGTCGGGTACGGCTTCCTGTGCGTTGCGCTGGCGCTGGTGCTGCGCCGCGTGATGGCGATCGACCTGGCCTTCCTGCTGGTGGGGCTGGTGAACCTCGTCGGTGGGGTCGCGGGCATCGTCGTCGCGGCGAGGCAGCTGGGTGAGAAGAAGGTGCTGACCGAGACGCTCACCGAGCTCGAGGAGAGCACCTCGATCGTCCTGCGCAAGGAGACCCCGTGAGCACCGGCTCGGCGATCACCGTCAAGCCCCCGGACGCCCTCGCGAAGCGCCGCGAGACTCCAGCAGAGGTGAAGGCCGCGCTGCACGCCGCTCGCGAGAAGATGAAGAGCCGCCTGGTCGCCCTCGAGGACGAGCTGAGCGGCGTACGTCGGCTCCAGGAGAAGGTGCGCGAGACCGTGCGGAAACACCCGGTGCTGACGATCGGCGGCATGTTCGTCGCCGGGTACCTGCTGGGACGATGGTGGGGGCGCCGGTGAGCGCGGCGCCTGGCGTCGAGACGACACGTGGTACCGAGAAGGAGAGGGCAACCATGGCGAGCGAGACGGGCAAAGGGCCGGCGATGCCGGAGCTGCCCGAGGGCCTCAAGGAGCTGCAGGAGCGGTTCGCCCCGCAGCTCGAAGGCGCGATGGAGCAGGTGACCGAGGTGAACGAGCAGGTGAAGGCCTTCATCCGGAAGAACCCGGGCACCGTCCTGCTCGGCGCGGCGGCCGTCGGCTTCCTCATCGGACGGTGGGCGGCGCGGCGATGAGCGAGCCCTCGGCGAAGCAGATCCTCGAAGGGGCGGCGCCGATCGCGGCCCAGGAGATCGGCGAGCAGGTGGCCGAGGTGCTCCAGAACGCGAACTCGGCGCTCAACGGCGTGGCCGACGCGGTGGGGTTGACCGAGCGGGTCGAGAAGTCGCCCTATGGCATGGTCGCTGCCGCGCTCGGCATCGGCTACGTCCTGGGAGGCGGCCTGCTCACGCCAACCACCTTCCGGGTGTTGCGCATGGGCATGAAGCTGGCCGCGATCCCCGCCGTGCGCGACAAGCTGCTCGACGTCGCCGAGGCGGCGGTCGACGGCATGTTGGAGAAGTCATCGCAGGACAACGAAGACGAACCGGGAGGTTCCCCGTCATGACCGCAGCGACCGTGTTGAAGAACCTGAGGAAGCTGGCCGACGTGGACAAGGACGACGTGCTGGGGCTGATCGGCCTCGAGGAGCGGCGCACCGCGTCGGACAAGCTGGTGCCCGCGCTGGCGCTCTTCGGCGCGGGGGTGCTGGTCGGCGTCGGCCTCGGCCTGATGCTGGCGCCCAAGCCGGGTCGTGAGCTGCGCGCTGACGTCAAGCAGCGCCTGCAGAAGGGCCAGCCGGCCGCGTCCACGAATGGAGATCCGGCCGCCGCGACGAAGACGGCCTGAGACGCGCGAATGGCGGCGAAGCGGAAGAAGCCCCGCGCTCCGAAGCGCCGCGTCGTGAGGGCGGCAGGGAAGAAGCGGCGCGGCCGCACCATGGAGCGCCTGAGCGCGACCCCGCCCCGCTCGCTGCCTCGCGACACCCCGCTGGAGCTCCCGGCCGTCACGCTGGAGCCCCGCGCGTTGATCGAACCGCCGCCGCCGCTCACCGGAGGAGCGGCCCGCTCGGCGCTCGTCACGAGGCCGGAGACGATCGAGGCGGCCTACGAGGCGTGGGACGAGCTTCGCGACGAGCTGGCCGCGCTGCGCGCCTCCTTCTCCGCGGAGCGCGCGAGGCTGGCGCAGCAGGGGCAGCTGCTGCTCGGCGCCGTCGCGACCGTGACCCCCATGGGGGACGCGCGCGGCGAGGCGCTGACGAAGCGGAGCGAGCTCGAGGCGCTCGCCGCGGAGGCCAGGCGTGGGCTCGAGGCGGCGCAGCATGAGCTCGAGGCGCGCGCGCGCGCCGCCGAGGCCGCGCTCCACGACGCGATCCTCGCGGTGGTGAACGAGCTGCGCGCGCGGGTGACGCGCCAGGCGGCCCGGTCGAAGCCCGTCCTCGAGCTGATGGTGCGGGTACTCCCTCAGGAGCGGCGGATCCTCCACCTGCGACGACCCTCGCCCGACGACGCCATCGTGCTCGTCTTCGCCGTGAGCGGCCGCGTGCCGACGCGGTATGGCGCGCTGTTCGACGACTCCACCGACGACGCGCTGCTCGTGCCCCCGGTGCTGTACCGCGATGAAGGGATCAGCGAGGTGCGCCCAAAGCCTGCCCAGCTCGAGGCGGCCCTGCGCGAGCGCCCGGCGCTGTGGCCCATCAAGGCCATGGTGCCCATGCTGCTGCCGACGGGCTTCGTGCGGTGGCTCGCGCGAGGGGCGGTGCTGGAGGCTGAGCTGGCCGACGGCGAGGGCTTCCGGAACCTGCTGACCCACGCAGAGGCCGAGCAGGTGACCGGGGCCCTGCTCGCGCTCAAGCTCGCGGGTCGGATCGAGCTCGAGCTGGTGCGGGGGTGAAGCGCGCGCTGGCGGCTCTGCTCCTCGCGACGTTCATCGCCTGCGGGCGCACTGATCCGCTCACCTTCGAGCCGCTGCGCCCGGTCGCCGACCGCCCTCCGGCGGATGCTGGCCCTGACGCCAGCGTGGACGGCGGTCATGACGGAGGAGCGCGGGACGCCGGCCCAGCGGACGCAGGGGCCGACGCCGGGCGCGATGGAGGAATCGACGGGGGCTTCGACGGCGGCCGCGACGCAGGGCCTGACGGCGGCGTCGACGCGGGGAGCGAGCCTGGGCTCGCGGCTGACGATCTCGTCTACCTCCACGACAACGCCGCGCTGTTCACCTGGGCGCCGGGGACCAACGTGGTGAGCCGCGTAGGCACGGTGTCGTGCATCCGGCCGACGGATCTGGCGATCGATCGCCTGGGCAGGGCCTTCATGGTCTCTGGCTCCACGCTCTACCGGCTCAACCTGCAGACCGGCGTCTGCACCCCGTTCGCGACGTTGCCCGAGCCACTGGTCACGTTGCAGTTCCTGCCGGCCGGAGTGGTGGACGCGCTCGAGGAGGGGCTGGTCGGCTACGGCCAGCAGACGTACTGGCAGTTCGAGCTCAGCAACGGCATGGCGTTGGCGCTGGGCACGAGCTCGCTGGGCATGGGTCTGGTGCCCAGCGGCGATCTGACCGCCCTGGATGATGGCGGCGCCTTCCTGTCGGTCCGCGGCGGCACCTGCAATGACTGCCTCGTGCGCGTCGATCCACAGACTGGCGCCGTGGTGGAGCGCCTGGGGCCCATCGGTGCGAGCCGCGTGTGGGGGCTCGCGACCTTCGACGACACGCTGTACGGCTTCACCGCCTCGGGCGGGGTGCTCCGGCTCCGGGTCGGGGACGGTGGGGTGCAGTCGCAGCAGGTCGCGACGTCGAACGTCTCGTTCTGGGGCGCAGCCGCCAGGCCCGGCGCGCGCTCCCGTCGTGACGGGGGCTGACGTCGCGCCATGAACGGGTGGGCAGGGCGCTGGCCTTGCGCGCGCGGGTGAGCGATCGTCCGCCGGCTCCCCCGATGCGCCTCGCCTTCTTCGACATGGATCGCACCCTGCTGGCCGTGAACACCGGCACGCTGTGGGTCCGCCGCGAGCTCGCGCTCGGCAACCTGCGCAAGCGCGAGGCGATGTGGGCGATGTGGTGGCTGGCGCGCTACCAGCTCGGCTTCGTCTCGGGCGAAGACCTGGTCGCGCAGGCCCTCGAGCGGCTTGGAGGCACGCCGGCGAGCGCGCTGCTCTCGCGCACCGTGTCCTTCTACGAGTCCGAGGTGAAGCACGCGTTTCGGCCGGGCGCCCTCGAGGCCGTGGAGCGTCACCGCGCTGCCGGCGACCGCCTGGTGATGCTCACGTCCTCCACCAACTACCTCGCTGAGCTCGCCGCCGCCCAGCTGCGCTTCGATGCCGTGCTGTGCAACCGCCTGCTGGTGGACTCGCGCGGGCTCCACACGGGCACCGTGGAGGGCCGCGTGTGCTTCGGCGAGGGCAAGCTGGCGCACGCGCAGGCCGAGGCGAGCCGGGTGGAGGGACAGCTCGAGGCGGCGTCGTTCTACACCGACAGCTTCTCCGATCTCCCCGTGCTCGAGGTGGTTGGCACCCCCGTCGCGGTGAACCCGGACCCGAGGTTGCGTCGGCACGCGCAGCGCCGCGGCTGGCAGGTCGTGGACTGGGGCGTGCCCGCTGCACCCGCCGCCCGCGCCTCGTGACGTTCGTCCATTGCGCCGACCGCCGCGCGTTTCGGCTACGCTCGCGCGGCCCCCATGAGTGACGATCTGCCCAGACCGCTGCGCGCGCTCGAGAACACCCGCGACGACCAGGAGACGCTCACCGGCGCCGAAGGCCAGCCAGCGACCCCGGCCGAGCCCCTCTTCACGGGCGAAGAAGACACCGTGAGGCAGCAACCCGCCGCGCTGCTCGGCCTCGCCGGGAAGCCCGAACGCGACCCGGTGATCGGCTCCGAGGTGATGGGGTACCGGGTGAAGGGCAAGCTCGGTCAGGGCGGCATGGGCATCGTGTACGAGGGTGAGCAGCCGGTCATCGGCAAGCGCGTCGCCATCAAGGTGCTGCGGCCCGAGGTGGCCGACAACCCGGACGTGGTGCAGCGCCTCGTGGCCGAGGCCCGCGCGGTCAACCAGGTCGGGCATCGCGGCATCATCGACGTGTTCGGCTTCGGGCAGCTCCCCGATGGGCGGCAGTGCATCGTCATGGAGTACCTCGACGGGCAGTCGCTCGAGCAGCTGATCGCGAAGCTGCGCGCCGAGCGGCGCATCATGCCGCTGGTGGACGTCCTGGTGATCCTCGACGAGCTGCTCTCGGCGCTGGGGGCCGCGCACTCGGCGGGCATCGTCCACCGCGACCTCAAGCCGTCGAACATCTTCCTCTGCTCCCAGCGCGACGGGACGAAGTACGTCAAGGTGCTCGACTTCGGCATCGCGAAGCTGGGGGTCGTCGGCGCCTCGCCCCAGACGAACGCGGGCCAGATGATGGGCACGCCGTCGTACATGGCCCCCGAGCAGTCCACCGGCGGCATGGTGTCGCCGGCGCTCGATCTCTACGCCGTGGGCTGCATCGCGTGGGAGCTGCTCACCGGCCAGCAGGTCTTCAAGGCCACCACCGTCATCGAGATGGTGATGAAGCACCGCGACGAGAAGCCCGCGCGGCCCTCGACGAAGGTGTTGTCCCTGCCGGATCTGGTGGACGACTGGGTGATGAAGCTGCTCGAGAAGCGCCCGGAGGATCGCTACCCGAGCGCCGATGAGGCCCGCAAGGTGCTCGCCCCCATGAAGAAGGAGCTGCTCAAGTCCAGCGCCCGCATGCCCGAGCTGTCGGCCCAGCAGCCCAGCGTCGCCCTCAGCCCCTCGATGCAGCTCGAGGCGGTGAAGGACGCGTTGCCGGCGTCGGCGCTCCCGAAGCCAGCCGACCTCGGTGAGGGAGTCATCGACACGACGCCGCCCACGCGCGCGTCGGGCTCACCACGACGCTCGGGCCTCGTCGCCGTGGTGGTCGCGCTGGGGGCCGTCATCGTGGGCGCCGGCGTGGTGCTCTCGACGCGGCCGTCGAGTGAGCTCGCGCAGCCCGCCGTCGTGACGCCCACGCGGGTGAGTGATCGGGACAGCCGCGTGGCGAGGCTGCTCGAGCGCCTCGGTCAGCTCGAGGGGAAGCTGGGCGCCGACGAGGCGAAGCAGGCCGCGCTCTCGTCGCTCAAGCTCCGGCTCGCAGGCCCGCCTCCCTCTGCTGACGCCCTCACGGCGCTCGAGGCGCAGGTGGGCGAGCTCGAGCGCGCGGCGCCCTGACGTCGTGCTGGGTCAGCGGAGCAGCCGGGCGGCCGCGGCGACGGCGCGCTCCATGGGGCGCTTTGCCTCGCGCGGTCCGACGGCCACCGTGACAAGGCGCTCCGGGCCCAGGTACTCGCGCGCGACGCGGACCAGATCGTCGAGGCGCACCGCGCGGGCCTGCGCCTTCCTGTCGTCGAAGGACTCGGCGGCGCGGAACAGCTCGGTGCCGGCGAACCAGCCGCAGAGATCACCCGGCGCGTCCTGCATGAAGTCCACGTGCATCTCGAACCGCCGCTTCGCGCGCCGCAGCTCGTCCGGGCTGATGCGGCCCCGCCGCAGGGTCGAGAGCGTCGAGAGCACCTCTCGTACGACGGCGCCCGCCTGCTCCGGCGCGCAGGCGCCGTCGAGATCGAAGCTGCCGCTGTCGTGGAACGCCTCGATGGTGGCCGCGATCGAGTAGGCCAGGCCGCGCTTCTCGACGATGTTGTGCGGCAGCCGCGACGACAGCCCGTCGTCGAGCACCCGCCTCAGCAGCGAGAGCGCCATCGCGTCGGGGTGATCCTCGGCGACGGTGGGGAAGGTGAGGCGGAACTCGACCTGCGACTCCTCGAGGCGCACGAAGTGGAAGTGGGGGCTGGTGGCGGCGGGCGGCGGCTGCTCCTCGACGCGGGGCCCCCGGCCGATCGGCGCGAAGGCGCGGTCCACCCGCTCGAGCACCTCGTCCGTGCGCACCGGGCCCGCGACGCCCAGCACCATGTTGCCGGCGACGTAGTGGGTCTCGAAGTGCCGCCGCACGTCGGCGAGCGTCAACCGCTTCACCGACTTCGGCGTGCCGGCGATCTTCAGCGCGAGGGAGTGCTCGCCGAACAGCTTCGCCTTGGTGAGGTTGTCCACGTCGATGTCGCGGCCCTTCTCGTCCACCTCGTCGAGCATCTCCTCGAGGATGATCTTCTTCTCGGTCTCGAGGTGCACCAGGCGCGGCCGCGTCAGCATGTCGCCGAGGATCGACAGCGCGACCCCCAGCCCGTCGGGGTGGGTGGGGGTGTAGAAGTAGCTCGAGTCGCGCATGGTGACGCCGTTGAGGTTCCCGCCCACCGCCTCGACGGCGGCGTTCATGCGCACGGAGTCGGGGAAGCGCTTCGAGCCCCGGAAGAACAGGTGCTCGAGCAGGTGGCTGACGCCGTTGGTGCGCTGGGACTCGTGGCGAGAGCCCACCCGCACGTAGACCGCGCACACTGCGCTGTGCAGGTGAGGCGTCTCGATCGTCACGCAGGTGAGGCCCGACGGCAGCCGGTGCTTGAAGACACGGAAGCTCACGCGAGGGGGAACCTCATCACGAAGGCCGTGCCCTGCTGAACGGATTCGTCGATGCCGATGCGGCCGCCGTGGGCTTCCACGATCTGCCGCGAGAGCGACAGCCCGATGCCGGTGCCCCGGTCTTTCGTCGAGAAGAAGGGCTCGAAGAGGCGCTCCCGAACGGCGGGGGGCAGGCCGGGGCCCGTGTCTTCCACGCGCACCACCGCCTCGCGGCCCTCGACCGCCACCGACACCTCGAGGGCGCCCCCCGACGTCATGGCCTCGCGCGCGTTGCGGAAGAGGTTCAAGAAGACCTGCCGCAGTTGCCCCTCGTCCGCCTGGATGAGGAGCGGCCCCGGCGGCAGCGCGGCGGTCACGTTCACCTTCGCCCGGGTCAGCTCTTCCCTCGAGAAGCCGATCACGCTCTGGACGATGGCGACGAGATCCTCCGAGCGCAGGGCCGGGGCTGGCAGCCGCGCCAGCTTGAGGTACTCCTCGGTGATCTCGGTGATGCGATCGACCTCCCGCGTCACCGCCGCGAGCAGGCGTCGCGCCTCGGACGCGTCCTGGGGATCGGCGAACGAGGCTGACTCGAGCTGATCGCCGAGCAGCTCGGCGTTGAGGCCGATGCTGGACAGCGGGTTGCGCACCTCGTGGGCGACCTGCGCCGAGACGCGCCCGGCCGCCGCGAGCCGCTCGGCGCGCAGCAGCGCCTCCTGCTTCTGGGCGAGCTGCGCCTCCCGTTCGGCCAGGGAGCGGGCCATCGCATCGAACTCCCGGGCCAGCACGGCGATCTCGTCGTCACCGCTGATGCCCAGCTTCGCGGAGTAGTCACCGCGGGAGATCCGCGACACGCCGTCGATCAGCGTGCGCACCGGTCGCAGCGAGCGCGCCGCGATGCCCGTCGCCAGCAGGCCGACGGCGATGGCGAGCACCGACAGGCCGATGATGGCGACGCCGGTGCGCCGCTCCCGCTCCTGGGTCAGGGCGACCCGCTGCCGCGTGCGCGCCTCGAGCGAGCTGTGGAGCAGCTTGATGGTCGCGCCCAGCGCGGTCTCGGCCACCTGGAGCCGATCGAGCAACAGGCTGGCGGTCGTCGCGTCGGGGCTCGGCTGCTCGAGCACCTCCCAGGCCGCGTCGGCCGTCTCGCGATAGGCGGCGTACTTCGTCTTCAGCTCGAGCAGGCGGCGACGCGCGTCGTCGATGAAGATCTGCTCGTCCGCCGGCGCGAACTCCTCGAGGCGGCGAATGAGCGACAGCGCCTCGTCGAGCTGCCGATCCATCTGCTCGAAGAAGTACCGGCGGGCGAGCTGAATGGTGACCCGCCGCACCGCCACGTCGGACTGCTCCCGCAGGCGGGTGGTGTCGTTGGCCTGGTTCTTCTGCAACGAATCGAGGTTGGCCGCCGTCTGGCTGAGCGCCAGGTAGCCCTCGCTCAGCAGCCGGATCTCGACCTGTCCGCGGTGGAGCTCGGTCACGCTGAACAGCGACACCGCTCCGAAGGTGACCAGCACCACGGCGTAGCCGAGGAAGATCCTCGTCGCGAGCGAGAGCCGCATCAGGTGAGTACTACATTGACCGTCACTGTCGGAGAAGCCTACCTTGCCGGCGGCGCAACACCTCTCTTCTGCCCCCGAATTCCACGCATGATCCGAGCATCGAGCATTCTCTTCGCGCTGACGGCCACGCTCGCCGTCGCCGAGAAGCCGCGTGTCGTCGTGGTGCCGTTCGCCACCGGCGAAGGAGCGACCGACAAGGCGGCGTCGAAGTTCGGCGCGCTGGTGTCCGACGAGCTGAAGACGCGCACCGACGCGGTCGAGGTGGTCGCCCCGCCGGTGACGAAGCCTGCCCCCGAGAAGGGCGGAGGGAAGAAGGGCCCGAGCGCCGAGGCGATCTCGTCCCTCGACACCGGCCGGAAGGCCTTCGACGACCTGCGCTTCGACGAGGCGATCCCCGCGCTCAAGAAGGGCGTCGAGCTGATGCTCGCCGATCCCGTCACCGCCGACTTCGAGGTGGTGCAGGACGCGCTGGTGAAGGTGGCCGCGTCGAACTTCCGCAACGGCGAGGAGAAAGAAGCCAAGGCGGCCCTCGCCGAGCTGGCCCGCCTCGCGCCCGGCTACGCCCTGCCGCCAGGCTACCCTCCCGTCTTCCAGCGCGAGTTCGAGAAGGCGCAGAAGCGGGTCGAGAAGCTGCCGCGGGGGCAGATCGTGATCGAGGGCCCGTCGGGCGCCACCGCGTTCCTCGACGGGCGGGATCTGGGCATGGTGCCCGCCACCGAAGAGAACGTCGTCGGTGGCACGCACTACGTGAGGGTGGACGGCACCCGCGGAGAGAAGTTCGGGCAGGTCGTCGAGGTGAAGGGGCAGACGGTGAAGGTGAAGGCGGCCTTCGGCGCGCCACCCGATCGCGCCCCCGTCAACATGGTGCCCAACCCCAACGTCACCGCCACGGTGGACGAGGGCATGGCGCAGCGGCTCACGGCGTACTGCAAGGCGGCTGGCGCTGACTTCGCGCTCATCGGCCTCGTGTACCGCATCAGCGACACGCAGTTCTCCGCGGGCACCGCCCTGTTCGCCGCCCGCCGCAACGCGTTCGCCCAGCTCGCGCCGGTGGCCTTCGACGTCGAGGTGCTGACCGCCAACACCGAGGCGTTCAAGCTGGCCGACGAGCTGCTCAAGCGCACCGCGTCGCTCGGCTCGCCGGTGAGCGCGCCCTTCACCCTGATCGCGAAGAAGCCGCAGGCGGTCGTGGCCGCGAAGGTGGAGCCGACGAAGGCCGACCCGACCGGCGACGACCTCTCCGTGGCCGCCCCCGAGCGGAAGACGAAGGTGGTGTTGCAGCCGAAGGACCGCGTGCTCGACAAGCCGGCCAACGTCGTCGATGTCGACGATCCGCCGCAGGAACAGCCGCCGTCGGAACAGCCGGTGGCGAAGGCGGGCTTCCCGGTGTGGGCCATCATCGTCATCGGCGGGGTCGCCGCCGCGGGCGCAGGCGTGGGCGCCTACTTCGGCATCCGTGAGGCCACGCGGCCGGTGACGGGAACGGTGACGGCATCGTGGTGACTCGAGGGCTCGGGCTCGTCGTGGCGATGGCGCTCCTGCTGCTGGGGGCCGCTGGCTGTTCACCCAAGGAGGCGAAGTACAGCCTCACGATCGTGACGACCGGCTGCGGCGGCGCCAACCCCTTTCAGGGCGTTCAGTTCGTGCGCATTCGGGTGCTCGGTGACGGCATCACCACGCCGCTCGAGGTGGTGGCGCCAGCCTCGTCGAAGTCGGCGGTGCTCCCTGACATCCCTGCTGGCTCCAACCGGGTGATCGAGGTGCGCGCCTACGACAACGATCCCACCGTGGGCGGGCGGGTCGTCTCCATCGGTCACACCCTGCCGTTCACCGTGCCCGATCTCATCGACGGCGCGATCCCCGAGGCCGAGCTGCAGAAGTCGGTGATCCTGCGGCAGGTCGGGACGTGGACGCAGCCGGTCAGCCTCACCGAGCGCGAGCGGTGCCAGGCGATGGCGAGCGCCCGCGCAGCGCATACGGCCACGCTCTTGCCGAGCGGCAAGGTGCTGATCGCCGGTGGTTTCCACATTCCCTCGCCCAACGATCGGTTCCGCGTCTCGCTCGGCTTGACCGAGATCTTCGATCCCTCGACGGGCGTCTTCACGCCGGCGAAGGAGTTCTCGTTCATCGACACCAACAAGACAGAGACGAAGCTCTTCAAGGCGTTCCACACGGCGTCGCTGCTCCCGACCGCGCAGGTGCTGATCTGGGGCGGTGAGAAGTACTCGGTGATCAGCGGCGTGAACGTCGTCGCTCCCCAGTCCGAGGTCCTCGTGTACGACGTGGGCGCGAACAGGTTCAACGCCACCCAGCGTGGCACGGGGCCAGCCGCCATCCCGCGAACGCAGCATCAGGCGGTGGTGGACTCCGGTGGCCGGGTGCTGGTGGTCGGAGGCCTCAGGTTCAACTCGAGCGGCTCAGGGCCCCGGCTCATCCCGGTGAACGAGTTCGAGTGGTTCGACGCGAACGACCCGACGCCGCGGGTCCTCGAGACGGCGATGGTGAAGCGCGTGGATAGCGCCGCGGCCGCCGTCAACAAGGGCGAGTTCATCGCGGTCGCAGGAGGAACCGACGGCACGGCGCTGCGAGACGAGGTGGTCTTCTTCAAGTGGGAGGATCGAGGCTTCAAGCAGGTGACGCAGCAGGCGCCTCCGCGACTGGCAGCGCCCGGGCGTCGGAACGCGGCCGCGGTCAGCTTCCGCGACGGTGCCGACATGCTGGTGCTCGGCGGGTACAGCGACCCGACGGCGATCAGGCCCGTCCAGACCACCGAGATCGTGCAATCAGGCGTGGCGACGGTCGCGCGGGGTGCCGACATCGGCAGCCGGGGCGAGCTCTGCGCCGTCACCCTGAAGGACGGCAACACGGTGTTGGCGATCGGCGGGCGCACCGCTGACATGGCCGGCATGATGGTCCGTTCGGACGCGACCACCATGATCGTCCGCAACGACGGGCGCGGCGGAACCACCGGACAGAACGGCCCGAGCCTCGCCGTCGCGCGCTACCTCCACACCTGCACGCTGCTGCACGATGGCTCGGTGCTCGTCACCGGCGGGCTCAACGAGACGCCGGCGAACCCCTCGGGTGAGGTGCTGAACGACGCGTGGATCTACACGCCCGTGCCCGCCGACTGACCTGTCTCCGGCGCGTAACCGAGCGACGCGCTCGTTCGTACCTGTCCGCATGCGCACCCGGTGGAGTCCGCTCGTCATGGCAGGCCTGCTCGCGTGTGGCGGGGCGCCTGCGCCCGGAACCTCGACGCCGACCGCCGACGGAGGGACCCTGACGTGGACGCCGGGACAGTACCCGCTCGAGCTGATCACCGAGGCGCAGGGCTGGCGCCAGGTGCTGCCCACGACATGGGCGGGCACCGGAGGGCACTCGGGCCAGCGGGTGCGCGGCATGTTCAACGCCGTCGCGGCCCCAACCTACGACTCCATGACCGAGCCCGTGCAGTTCGCGGTCGGGAGCGTCATCGCCAAGGCGGTGGTCGCCGGTGACGCCACCCCGCTCGATCAGGCCACCCGGTACTACTTCATGCGCAAGGAGCCCGCCGGCTGGGACCCCGCCAACAACGACTGGTCGTGGGCCGTGGCGAACCGGAGCGGCGCCACCTGGAGCTACTCGACGATGGGGCGGTCGGGGCTGTGTTCAGGCTGCCATCAGGCCGACGCCCGCTGGGACTTCGCGCGCACCGTGCAGGTGTTCAGAACGCAGACGCCGCCGTGACGTCCCTGCAGGGCCGAGCGAGCCGCCGAGGAGAGCGAGGGCTCATCGCAGGCGCGCAGGCTCACACCAATTCCCGGGCCGCCGCGTCTGAGCACGCCGAGCCAAGCACTCAGCCGCCGAGTGGGCCGGGCTCGACGGACGAACAGCCACACCACCACGCGTGTGGCGGCGCCGCGTCACGGCGATTCCCGGGCCAGGTCGTCGCGCCTGGTCACCCCCAGCTCCGCAGGCGCCGCGTCACAGCGATCCCTTCAGTGCACCATCGCGTGCTGATCACGCCCAGCTCCGCAGGCGCCGCGTTACCCTGATTCCCGGTCGCCTCATCACGCCCAGCTCCGCAGGCGGCGCCGTGCCCGTGTCGCCTCATCTCGGCCAGCTCCGCAAGCACCGCTGCGTCACGGCGAGTCCTGGCGCGCCTCATCGCGACGTGATCACGCCCAGCCCCGCAAGCGCCGCGACGTCAGGGCGATTCCGGTTCCTCATCGCGTCCTGATCACACCCAGGTCTGCAAGCACCGCGGCCGGCACCCGGTGCCCCTCGAGCAGGTACCAGTCGGCGCTCAGCGGCTCGGCGCGCACGCGGCGCAGATCGAAGAGCGTGTCACCGAGCCTGAGCCAGTCGCCGTGCCGTTCGCGCACCGCCCCGCCCGAGCGGATCGCCCACACCACGAGGCCCACCGTCATGATCGACGCCGCCGCGATGCGGCCGATGAGCAGCCCGAGCAGGGCCGCGAGGCTGATGAAGAGCGCGGGCACGAGCGCCCGGCCGCGGGACCGGGGCACGACGATCACCCGCTGCAGCAGCAGCGCGTCGAGCCACCACGGGAGTTGCTCGGGGCCCGCCCGATCGGCGCTCCGCCCGGTGAGCGCCGCGAGCCGCGTGACGACTCGCTGAAGAGCAGCCTGATCGCTGGCGAGCTCGATGGCTGGCGGCACCGTTCGTCGCAGGGCCTCGACGCGATCCATCCGCGCCTCCGAGAGGGCCGCCTCGAGGGCGGCGAGCCAGCCTCGCGCCTCGGCCGACATGCTCAGTGCTCGTGGCGCAGCAGCGCGCGCAGCATCTCGTCGAGCTGCTCGCCAGTCGGCACGACGCGGGAGGTGGATCTCGCCGGCGGGGGGAGCAGCAGCGGGCTGCCCGGCTGTAGCGGGAACCGGTCGTAGGCCCCCGAGCCGTCGGCGTCGACGAGGATCGCGTTGGTGAACGCCTCGGCGCGGTTGTCGGTAGGGCGGCAGACGCCGTTGGTGCAGCGCACGCCCGTCCAGGCCATCGGGGCCAGCGGGCGCGCCGCGCTGCTCGAGCGCACCATCGCGACGTACCAGGTGTCGGCGGCGGGCGTGACGGTGAAGCGCTCGGTGACGTGCACGCGGCGGGCAGAGAAGCCGTTGAGGCCCGGCACCGGCTCGACGGTGAGGGTGCCGATCGGCAGCTCGCGCCGCGCGAGCGTGCGAGACGGTGGCCAGTCGGAGTTCGAGACGCCGTTCACCGCCTCGCGTCCCGGGGCGTGGGTGTGGACCTCGATGGCGTCGAACTGCATCCACTCCGGGGCCTGCACCTCGACGGTGAGCTCGACGGGGGTGTTTGCGGGGAGCGAGAGGGTGTCGCCGATCGCTGCCGTCGCTCCCTGGCCGTCCTGGCGCTTCGCGGTGAGGGTGATGAAGGGGCCCGAGGAGCCGACGGCGCGGTGCTGCTTCATCGCGGCGGTGAAGAGGGCAGGGGTGAAGCGCGCTGGCGTCGCGTCGGCGCCCAGGTACAGCCAGGTGCGGCCGTAGCCGCCCGTGGTGGCGTCGCGATCGTGCGTGTCGGACACGCCGGTCGCGGTCTTCACCCAGCCGCGCGAGAGGAACGTCATCCAGTCGTTGGCGACGGCGAGGCTGGCCGACGTGCCGTTCATCAGCTCGATCGCGTCGAAGTCGAGCGAGAAGAGCTTCGTGTCGCTGGCGGTCGCCGCCGGGTTGGCCTCCATGCGGAAGGTCGCCGGGTTCGCCGCGGAGGTGCCGCGCGCCGTGTCCACCTTGAGCTGAGACAGGGACGCGCCCTGGCCGCCCCGCGGGTGGTTCATCTGGATGACGGCGTCGGGCCAGGCGCCCCGGAGCCCCGAGAAGAGCTGGTCGAGCCTCAGCGAGGGGCCGTCGCCGCCCGCCCAGTCGAACGGCGCGCCCCCCGGTCCCTCGCGCACGGTGAGGGGAAACGCGTTCTGATGGCCGTAGTCGAAGGGCGTCACCTCACAGCCGATCAACGACGCCATCGAGCCCTCGAGGCCCAGCTCGCGGACGACGGGCGCGAAGTCGGTGATGAAGTCGTGATCGGTGGACACCATGACGTCGACACCCTCGGCGGCGAAGGACGCGACCCGCACCGCGTTCGGCACCGAGCTGTCGGGGCTACCGACGGCGTGCACGTGCAGGTCGGCGCTGATCCACCCGGTGGTGTCGACGACCTGCGCGAGGGTGACGTCGAGCCTCGCGTCGGTGGTGGAGAGATCGACCGCCTGTCCGCGGCCGGGGAAGGTGTCGGGCCAGGCGGAGTACTCGGGGCCCCGGGTGACGAAGATCTCATAGGCGCCAGGCGGGAGCGGGAGCTGCGTCGTCCCCGAGGCGGGCACGAAGGCGATGGCCTGCACGTCGCTGGGCGTGGGCTCGATCGCGAAGAACGCCCTGAGCTTCGCGATCTCGTTCGGGCAGACCCCCGAGGGGCACTTCACGACGACCTTGGCCGTGAGCGGCCGCATGAACGGATCGCGCACCGAGACGGTCAGCGTGCGGCGCGCACCCTGCCGCACCGTCACCTGGGCCTCGCCCGTGGTCGGGGCGGCGACGTCGATCGGGTTCTCGAGCGCGACCCCATACGCGCCGGTCGAGACGCGGTAGTTGCCCACCGGAACGTCGAAGCGGGCCTTGCCCGCCGCGTCGGCGATGGCCAGCGTGACCGGCTTCTGCGTCTCGGCGCCGTACACGGCGATCCGTCCCTGCGGCACGGGCTGACCTGCTCCGTCGAGCACCGTCACGTCGAGGCGAGAGCGCGGCGCCGCGTCGAGCGCGAGCATGCCGGCCTGCACCCGCGCGAGATCCTGCTCGACGAAGAAGTCCCGCAGGAAGAGGCGGGGCTGGACGGGCAGGATCCCGACCGCGCCCACCGGCTCGCGGCTCGTCGAGGTCCACGAGAGCAGGCCGTCACGGTCCTTCCCCTCCGACAGGACCCCGACGACGCCCGCGATGGACAGCACCGCGTTGGTCGCCACCGTCTTGCGATCGCGGGTGGAGTAGCTGCGGTAGCCGTAGGCGACGCCGCTCGCCTGGTAGCCGAACCAGGTGGAGGGATCGACGAGGCAGTCGGCCGCGCCGAGCCCGTTCGCGCAGCCCTGCGGGTTGAAGAACTCGGTCTCGCCGCCGCTGTCGATCAGATCGCCCACCATCGTGGTGATCGGGGTGCTGCCCTCGTTGCAGAACGCGCTCAACAGGCGCACGCGCGTCTCTCCGGGTGAGAGGACGTAGTACGTCGTGACGAGCAGCGGCACGGCGGTGTTCGGGTCGCTGCGCAGCTCGACCGCGCCGAGGTACTCGTTCAAGACGTTGGTGACGTTGATGTAGTCGAGCACGGCGTCCTTGCCGGTGGCCGCGACGACCGCGTAGCCGCCCTTCGAGCCGTCTTCGAGGATCTCGACCTTCGTCACCGCCGGCGTGCGCCCGAACGCGTAGAGCGGCGCGAGCTTGCCGAAGGCGTCACGGCCAGCCTCGCCGGCAGCGCGCACGAGATCGGCGTCGATGATCGCGCCCCCGTACGGCGTCGGTGAGATGGTGCGGGTCGGCTGCTGGATCACGACGCGGATCTTGTCGTTCGACAAGGCGACGTCACCCGCGCGCGCCTGAGCGAAGCCCCCGCCGATCAGCTCCGCGGCGCCCTCGATCACCTTCGCGTTCGCGCCGGTGCCGAGCTTCGCGAAGAGCTGGAGCTCGTCGAGCTTCACCTCGCAGCGCGTGGGCGGATCTGGGGGAGGGAGGGGCTTCGGTGGGCAGGCCAGGAGGGCGGGGAGGACGAGCAGGGCGAGGCGCTTCACAAAGGCGCAGCGTAGCCCAGGCGAGCGCCAGGGCGCCCGGTCGTCCGAAGCAGTCGGCGCCGGAGGACACTTCGCCCGGGCGGTGTAATAGCCTCGCTGGAGATGTCGCCGCGCACCGACGAAGAGCGGCTCGCCGCCGTCGAGTCCATGTTCCGCACTCGCGCGGTGGAGTCACCGCCCGACGAGCACGGCACCCGCACCATCTGGCACCGCGGGCCGAAGGGCGCCGAGCTCGTCACCGACATCGACGAGAGCGGCCGGGTCACCCGACAGGAGCTGGCGCTGTTCGACGACGTGCTCGTCTGGTCCGGAGGGAAGCTGAAGACTGGCCAGGCACGCGAGCGCGGCGAGCGGCGCCCGCGCCCGTCCGACGGGCTCACCTGGGACGACGAACCCGGCGCCGAACGCCTCGAGCGCATCGGCCGCTCGCTCAAGAAGTACCGGGGCGTCGATCGGTTCGTTCAGCACGTGCGCGACGTGCTGGGCGTGAGCGACGACGCAGCCCCACCCCTCGACGCGCCCGTCACCGGCAGCGCGGAGGCGGCGCGGGAAGCGCTGGCCCACGCCGAGGCCCGGCGGCGGGAGCGCGAGCGTCAGTCGGCGCGGACGAAGCAGCTGGCCATCGCCGCGTTCGCGGTCGGCGCCGCGCTCGCGATCGGCGGGCTCGTGATGCTGTGGCTGTCGACGGGTTCGTGAGAGACAGGGCCCCATGCACCCCGAGAGCGCCCGCGTCGCTGGCTTCGGCACCACGATCTTCACCGAGATCTCCCGCCTCGCCATCCAGGAGAAGGCCGTCAACCTCGGCCAGGGGTTCCCCGACTTCGACGGCCCCGACGAGGTGAAGCAGGCGGCGATCGAGGCGATCCGGGCGGGCGTCAACCAGTACGGCGTCACCACCGGCAGCCCGGTGCTGCGCCAGGCGATCGTCGAGCACGCGAAGCGCTTCTACGGCCAGGTGCTCGACCCCGAGAAGCAGGTGACCGTCACGAGCGGCGCGACGGAGGCGATCTTCGACGCGGTGATGGGGCTGATCGACCCGGGCGACGAGGTCGTGCTCTTCGAGCCGTACTACGACTCGTACCTGGCGAGCGTCCAGATGGCCGGAGGGGTGCCGCGCTTCGTTCAGCTGCGGCCTCCCGAGACCGCCGAAGGCGCCTGGTGGTTCGACGAAGCCGAGCTGCGCGCGGCGTTCTCGTCGAAGACGAGGCTGGTGATCGTCAACACCCCGCACAACCCGACCGGCAAGCTCTTCACCCGCCACGAGCTCGAGCTGATTCACGGGCTGGTCGCGCGGCACGGCGCCACGCTGCTGTCGGACGAGGTCTACGAGCACCTCGTCTATCCCCCAGCCACGCACCTGCGCCCTGCGACGCTGCAGCCCGAGCACACGCTGACGATCTCGAGCGGCGGCAAGTCGTTCTCGTTCACGGGGTGGAAGATCGGCTGGGCGATGGGCCCCGAGGCGCTGGTCCGCGCGACCCAGAAGGCGCACCAGTGGGTCACCTTCGCGGTCGCACACCCGTTCCAGGTCGCCATCGCCGCGGCGCTGCGCCTGCCGGACTCGTACTTCGCGGACTTCGTGGGCCAGTACCAGCGGCGGCGCGATCTGCTGGTGGATGGGCTGCGCCGCGCGGGCTTCTCACCCTTCGTCCCGCACGGCAGCTACTTCGTCATGGCGGGCACCGGCGCCCACCGTCGGCAGGGCGAGGACGACGGCGCCTTCTGTCGCCGGCTCGTCACCGAGGCCAGGGTCGCGGCCATTCCCCCGTCGGTCTTCTTCTCGCCTGCGCACGCGCCCTCGGTGCACCACCTCGCGCGCTTCGCGTTCTGCAAGACCGATCCGGTGCTGCTCGAGGGCATTCGCCGGCTCGAGGCGTGGGCGACGCAGCGCTGACGCCCCGGCACTGGCGCCCGGCTGCGCTCCACCCGGCTGCGCTCCGTCTGGCCGCTCGCGGGCCCCGATGCTATCTGCTCCCGCATGGCGAAGAGCGCGAAGAAGATCTCGTTCGGGAAGGCGAAGTCGAAGAAGCCGGCGGCCAGGAAGCCGGCCGGGAAGAAGCCCGCGAAGGCCGCGAAGAAGCAGGCGCACGCCACCACCTACGACGCCTCGACGTTGAAGCAGGTGACGGCTGGCGTCGGTCGCTGGCGCGCAGGCACCCTGGCGAAGTCGGTCGAGAAGATGCCGACGCGGAAGAAGGCCTTCCTCAACGACTCCGGCATTCCCCTGCCCGACGTCTTCACGCAGGCGGATCGCCGAGGCGAGCGGTACGAAGAGCTCGGGCTCCCGGGGGAGTTCCCCTTCACGCGCGGCACGCAGCCGACGATGTACCGCTCGCGCCTGTGGACGATGCGCCAGTTCGCTGGCTTCGGCGGCCCTGCCGACACCAACCAGCGCTTCAAGTACCTCATCAGCCACGGCATGACCGGCCTGTCCACCGCCTTCGACATGCCCGCGCTCATGGGCTACGACGCCGATCACCCGATGTCGCGGGGTGAGGTCGGCAAGGAAGGCGTCGCGATCTCCACCCTGAAGGACTTCGAGATCCTCTTCGACGGCATCAAGCTCGACGAGGTGACGACGTCGATGACGATCAACGCGTCAGCCATCGTCGCGTTGTGCATGTACATCGCCGTCGGCGAGAAGCAGGGCGTGCCGATGCACAAGCTCGGCGGCACCATTCAGAACGACATGCTCAAGGAGTTCATCGCCCAGAAGGAGTGGATCGTCGGTCCACGCCCGGCGGTGCGCATCGTCACCGACATGATCGAGTTCTGCGCCAGGCACATGCCGAAGTGGAACCCGGTGTCGATCAGCGGGTACCACATTCGCGAGGCCGGGGCGACGGCGGTCCAGGAGCTGGCGTTCACCATCGCCGACGGCATCGGCTACGTGGAGGAGGGCGTGAAGCGCGGCATGAACGTCGATGACTTCGCGCCGCGCCTCTCGTTCTTCTGGGACGTCCACAACGACTTCTTCGAAGAGGTCGCCAAGTTCCGCGCCGCGCGGCGCATGTGGGCGAAGATCATGCGCGATCGTTTCGGCGCGTCGGACCCGCGCTCGATGATGCTGCGCACGCACGCGCAGACCGCCGGCGTGTCGCTGACCGCCCAGCAGCCGTACAACAACGTCGCGCGCGTCGCGCTGCAGGCCCTCGCCGCGGTGCTCGGCGGCACCCAGTCGCTGCACACCAACTCGCTCGACGAGACCTACGCGCTGCCCACCGAGGACGCGGTCACCATCGCGCTGCGCACCCAGCAGATCATCGCGCATGAGTCGGGCGTCGATCGCGTCGTCGACCCCCTGGCCGGCAGCTACTACCTCGAGCACCTCACCGACGAGATGGAGCGGCGGGCCTTCGACTACATCCGCCGCATCGACGAGATGGGCGGCATCATTCGCGCGGTCGAGGAGGGCTACCCCCAGAAGGAGATCGGCGAGTCGGCCTACCGCTTCCAGCGCGAGGTGGAAGAGGGCGACCGGCTGATCGTGGGCGTCAACGCGTTCAAGTCCGACTTCGACGACCGGAACATCGAGCTGCTCAAGATCGACGAGAAGGTGGCCCACGAGCAGGTCGAGCGCCTCGAGCAGGTCAAGGCGAGCCGCGATCAGGCCGCCGTCACCGCGGCGCTCGCGAAGGTCGAGGCGGCGTGCCGTGACGAGGCGCTCAACCTCATGCCCCCGGTGCTCGAGGCGGTGAAGGCGTACGCCACCCTGGGCGAGGTCTCCGACGTGTTCCGCAAGGTCTGGGGTCAGTACCGCGAGGGCGGGGTGTTCTGAGCGCGTCAAGCGGAACTCGTAGCGCGGGCGCCAGCCCGGCCCGCGCGTCTGCTCGCGTTCGCGTTCTGGCGAGGTACAGTCAGCTCCGCCGTGCCGACGCTCCGCTGCTGCTTCGTGATCTACACCGATGGAGGCGTGCCGACCGACGCCTTCGCGCCTCCCAACAGCGGCACGCGCGTCACCCTGCAGGAGCTGTCTGAGCTCGTCATCCCGGCGCGCACCGACGAGCTCTTCGGCCCGCACGTCCAGGCGTTCTCACGCTTCACCCCCCGTCGTGGGTTCCTGCTCGCCCTCTCGCGCGTCGTGCGCGGCGGCGCGGGGTCGTTCTTCCATGACGCCCGCCGCGTCTTCCTCGAGGCCTCGTCGGGGCTGCGCGGCTTCGGCTTCGACGTGCTGCGGCTGTGGCCGTTCCCGCTCGAGTCGGCGTCCGAGGCGCTCCCCGACGAGCCCCTGGCGGAAGATCTGTTCTCGGTCGGGTTCACCGAGATGGGCGAGCATGGCTTCCGGGCCGAGACCGTCGGGTTGTCGAAGCTCGATCAGCGCGAGGTGAGCTTCGAGTTCCGGGGGCGCGAGCTGCTCGAAGACGCCGCGCTGATGTGCGGGCACCTCGCCGACTGGGCGATGGAGCAGGGTCACCGCGTACAGCACGGACAGTCGATGGCGTATGGCTTCGATCTGCTCACCTTCTTCGCCGCCGAGGGCGACGCCGGCGGGCCCTTCCGTGGGTGGCACCCGCCGATGATCCAGAAGCTGCTGCCCCCCGAGGTCTTCCCCGGCGTGGGGGTGCTCGAGGTGCAGACGGTCGAGGAGGCGCGCGGCGAACGACAGCCGCTCACGGTGCCCCTCATCCGCGCGCTCGAGCAGCGCCTCATCCTCGAGGAGTACGATCTGACGGGCGACGCGCCCTTCCACTCGGCGACCGCGAAGGTGCGGGGCTTCGTGCACGCGCTGCGCGCCCTGACGGCGGTGCGCGAGGAGCCCGTGGCGTCGAAAGACTCCGGCTGGCGGCTCACCAGCCGGACCACGCACGACGGGCCACCCGAGGGCGTCATGAGCCTCGCGGAGATCGCGAACCGCGTGCCTGAGATCATCCGCTATCTCGCCTTGCCGCCCGGCGTCCGGCTCGAGTGGGACACCGAGGGCCGGCTGACGGTGGACGCCTCGAAGGCCCACGCGGCGCTCGACGAAGACGAAGCCGATGACGATCTCGACTGAGGGCCCCAGGGGCCTGTTCGGCGAGCTGTACCTGCGCTCGAGCAGGCCGTTCCTGCCCGAGCACGTCTCGGTGGCTGAAGGCGACTACCTCGCCGCGCGGTTCGCGGAGGGCCAGGCCACCGGGCTCCTCCTCGATCTCGGCTGTGGCCACGGTCGCCACCTCGGCCAGCTCGCCGGCCGCCTTCCGGGGCGGGTCGTGGGCGTCGATCTCGACCCGCTCTCGGTCGCCGAGGCGAGGGCGGTGGCGCCCGTCACCAGAGCTGATCTCTTCCGGCTCCCGTTCCGCCGCGACGCCTTCGGCGGCAGCCTCTGCTGGTACAACACCCTCGGCATGTTCGAGGACGAGGCCGTGCCCGTCGCCCTCGCCGAGCTTGCGCGATGCGTCAGGTCGGGCGGTTGGGTGATCGTCCACGGCACGCCGCCCCACGCCGCCCAGCGACAGCCCGAGGCGAACTACGACGGGCAGCTGCCCGATGGTTCCCACCTCGTCGAGCAGGTGCGCTTCGAGGAGGCGCGCCGCCGCGATCAGCTGACCCGCCACCTCACGCTCCCCGACGGGCGCTTCATGGCTGCATCGTTCTTCATTCGTTACTATGCCGTTTCCGAGTGGGAGGCCCTGTTCGACGCGGCGGGCTTCGAGGTGCGGTGGGTGCACGGCGGGGTGGACGGGAGCCCGCTGGGAGACGCGTCGGTGGATCAGATCGTGGGAGCGCAGAAACGTGGCTGACCGAAAACTCCGTATCCTCGTTGCGAAGCCTGGGCTCGATGGTCATGACCGCGGCGCGAAGATCATCGCGCGGGCGCTGCGCGACGCCGGCATGGAGGTCATCTACACGGGGCTGCACCAGACGCCCGAGATGATCGTCAGCGCCGCCGTTCAGGAAGACGTGGACGCGATCGGCATGTCGATCATGTCGGGCGCGCACATGACGCTGTTCCCCGCGGTGCTCGCGCTGCTCAAGGGCCAGAAGGCCGACGACATCAAGGTGTTCGGCGGCGGTATCATCCCCGACGACGACATCCCGAAGCTGAAGGAGCAGGGCGTCTCTGCGATCTTCACCCCCGGCTCCAGCACGCAGGACATCGTGAAGTGGATTCAGGAGCACATCCCGGCGCGGGCATGAGTGTGCTGGGTGCGCTCCCGAAGCGGGTCGAGGTGTACGAGGTCGGCCCGCGCGACGGCCTGCAGAACGAGCTGCGCACGCTGCCGACCGCCGACAAGGCACGGCTCATCGAGGCGTTGATCGCAGCCGGGGAGAAGCGCATCGAGGTGTCCTCGTTCGTCTCGCCCAGGTGGATTCCCCAGCTCGCCGATGCCGAGAAGCTGCTGGGCCTGCTGCCGAAGCGAGCCGACGTCACCTTCACGGCGCTGGTGCCGAACCTCAAGGGCCTCGAGCGGGCAGCCTCTGCGGGCCTCGAGGAGGCCGCGGTCTTCTTGTCCGTCACCGAGTCGCACTCGAAGAAGAACATCAACAAGTCGGTGGCCGAGGCCGTCGCCGCGGCCCGTGAGGTGGCGCAGGGCGCGCGCGCGGCTGGCATGCGGGTGCGCTGCTACCTCTCGACGGTGTGGGGCTGCCCGTACGAGGGCCTGGTGCCCGTGTCGCGCGTGGTCGAGGTGGTGAAGCAGATCGCCGATATCGGCCTGTACCAGCTGTCGCTCGGTGACACGATCGGCGTGGGCACGCCCAACCAGACGGCCCAGATCGTCGGAGAGGTCTCGAAGCTGGTGCCGCTCGAGCAGATCGCTCTGCACCTGCACGACACGCGCGGCACCGCGCTGGCCAACGCGCTGGTGGGCCTGCAGCTCGGCGTCACGACGTTCGACTCCAGCATCGGCGGGCTGGGCGGCTGCCCCTACGCGCCCGGAGCGGCGGGCAACCTGGCCACCGAAGATCTCGTCTTCATGCTCCATGGCATGGGCGTGGAGACGGGCATCGACCTGAAGAAGCTCGTCGAG
Source organism: Myxococcaceae bacterium (assembly GCA_016793095.1). Classification (GTDB taxonomy): domain Bacteria; phylum Myxococcota; class Myxococcia; order Myxococcales; family Myxococcaceae; genus Xiheimicrobium. The sequence continues at coordinate 172,046 of JAEUJQ010000060.1, forward strand.
GCGGGCGAGCTAGCGCAGGAGCTGATCGGACGGAAGCTGTCAGGGAAGTACCTGCAGGCCGCCCTGGGTGAGCGTGAGAAGCAGGCCGCCCGCGCCCGCGCCGCCGAGTAGCCGGGCTGAATCGCCAACCCGCGGGAAGGGGCCCCGCCTCTCACGGCATTGATGGGAGTCATGGCACTCCGGGCGTTGGTTTTCCTCGTACTTCTCGGGCCCTGGGCGGCGGGCGCCCAGACCCCCGACGAGCCCACCCAGCGTTGCACCCGGCGCATCAGCCAGACGTTGGGCATCGGCTACCGGGCGAGCCTCCAGTCACTGGCAGGGGCGACGCCGCAGTCCAGGGTACGCACCTGGCTCGAGTCACGCGACGCCATCGCGACCTTCGCGGGCTTCATCAACGCGCGCTTCAGCCCGGCGCCAGGCGCGAACCTCGCGGAGGAGGGCGTCGCGGCCGCGGTCCGCTTCATCGTCACCAACAAGAAGCCGTGGAGAGAGCTGTTCATCGGTCGCTACAAGATCAACCACACGAACAACCTCATCACCGAGGATCCGACGGCGCCTGCGCTCGGCTACTTCGGCAGCGTGGGCTGGCAGAAGCGCTACCTCGGCAACGCCCCCGATGGGCTGATGCTCACCGCCGCCTACCGCACGATGCAGAACACGGTCGGGCTCAAGCTGCTGCCCTCGGCCGAGAACGGCGAGGGAGACGTGACGGCGACGGGGCGGGAGCGGGCCGAGTGCCGGGGGTGTCACTTCGACTCGCCGTATGCCCTCGATTACGTCGCGCGCTTGTTGCCGCGGAAGGTGGGCACTGGCGGTGGCGCGAGGCCCGAGAAGGTGCCCGTCACCGCGCAGACCGTCTTCAACGGGGTCCAGGTGCGTGATCACGAGCACCTCGTCGAGGTCCTCGTGTCGAGCGACGCCTTCCTGTTCCGCACCTGCCGGCTCGCCTTCGAGTTCGTCTACGGGCGACCCGAGTCGGCCTGCGAGGCGGCCATGTTCGATCGGTGCGTCGATGCGTTTGCGCGCACCGGCATGATCCAGGACGCGCTCGCCTCGTACCTCGAGGATCCGCAGTACTGCGAGGCGGTGCCATGACGCGCTCGAGCGGCTCGCTGTCGCTGGTCCTCTTCGTCGTCTTCGCCGGCTGCGAGGGGGCGATCCTGGGCCCGCGCTCCGACGTCACGGCGCCCGCCAACGGGGAGCCCGGCGCCCCCGCGGGAACTCCGGATCCGGCTGGCCCCGGCTCGCTGCAGTCCAGGCCCATTCCAGCGCTGCCTTCGACGGCCACCTGCACCAACGCGTCGGCAGGCCGGGGCTATCGCGGGCTGGCGGGCGAGGCGCTCGAGGCGGGCCGGCCCGACGTCGCCCCGCTGGTGGACAACCACCGCCCGTTCCGGAACAACAAGGATCCGAACAGCAACAACTGGAGCGTGATCACCGAGATCGCGCGGTCGCTCGGCACCACCACCACCGGTGATCAGGAGCTCACCAACCCCGGCGTCGGCGCGGCCTTCGGCGTCGTCCCGGCGGGCTGGTACGAGGAGAGCGAGGTCGGCGCCTTCGCCGTCTATGTGACGTTCCAGTACGCCTTCAAAGCCTGCGACCGGGCCTTCAGCACCACCAACACCACGCTCAAGACCGGCTGGTTCGAGCACACCGCGTTCGCGCCCACCCAGCAGCGCGCCGAGGCGTTCTGCGCGCGCACCATGAAGGCGGCGTGGCTCCGGCAGCCGACGGCCACCGAGCTTTCGCCCTGCGTCGAGCTGGCGCTCACGCTCGACGAGCCAGACGTGAAGAAGCGCTGGGCGCTCGTCTGTGCCTCGGTCTTTGCGTCCCCCAACTTCCTCGCGAACTGAAGAGTCAGGTCATGCACCTCACGAGACGACAGCTGATGGTGGGTGGGGCAGGCGCGGTGGCGGCCTCGAGCCTCGCGCGAGCAGACGTCCCGGTGGAGAAGCCCACCATCGTCCTCGTGTACCTCGATGGTGGGTACAACGCGTTCTTCTCCGCCGCGGACTGCTACGTGCCCAAAGGGCTCTACGGGTGTGGCGCGGGCAACGTGCGTGACGTGGGCAACGGCGTGGTAGTCGACGCGTCCACCATGGGCACCTTGCCCGACCCCGTGCTTCAGAAGATGGCGACCGTCGGCGTCGCGCACCGCACGTCGGGGCATGACTTCGCGCTCCAGTACGCGTGGTTCGATCAGGGGCGCAGCGTTCCGCTGATGCTCGCCGACGCGCTCGGCGGCACCGCGCCCTTCCGCTGTGTGCACTTCGGCCAGGCGCCGGCGCGTGGGGCTCCGCACCGCGCGGTCAACGGGGTGGCGATGACGGCGGTGCCTGATCTCGCGGCCGCGATCGCCCTCGTCTCGAACCAGTCCGTCGGAGCCGGCAGAGGGCAGACGGCGCGCGCCCTCGAGGCCTCGCTCGCCTACGGCGCGACCCGCTATCAGCACAGCCCGACCGCGCTGAAGAAGACGTGGGAAGGCACCCACTCGTTGATCAACGCGCTCCGCCAGCCGCCCCCGCCGGGCATCGACTGGAACGAGATCGCCCAGGCCTACGGGATCGCGCCGACGGACACCTCGGCCGTCACCTTCACCTCCCACCTGGCCGGCGCGGAGTTGATGATCCGCGCAGGGGCCGATGTCGTGTGCGTGACCAGCAGCCGCGTCAGGCTTGGCGGCGACACGCCCAACTGGGACACCCACGGCGATGGCTCCGGCGACGTCTCGCGCGAGATGATGCGCACCGGCATTCTCCCGTCGCTCGAGGTCTTCCTGGCGCGCACCCTCGCGCTCCAGGGGCGGAACGTGGTGACGCTGCTGTGGGGTGACTTCGCCCGCATCGGGGGGAACTCGCCGACCGCCTCGGAGCACGCGAACGGCGTCAGCGCGACCGTGTGGGGCAAATACGTGCGGCAGGGCACCACCGGTCGCTTCGATCCCGGGAACAACGCCGGCTACCGCCTGCCGATGGGCACCCCCGGCTACCCTGGCTTGTGGGCCTACCTGACCGCGGCCGCGCGGGCGCCGGGGACGCCGTGGGGCCAGAACCCGCACACGGCGCTGCTCTGATCAGACGTCTTTGAGCAGCTGCGCCTTCTTCTCTTCGAACTCCTTCTCGGTGATCACGCCCTTGTCGCGCAGGTCGCCGAGCTTCTGCAGCTTCTCGAAGACGTCGCCCGCCTCCTTGTTCTCGCTGGCCTGCTTCGCGACGTCCTTCCCCTTCTCGTACTCGTTCGCGTACTTCGACTTCGCCGCCTCGACGTTGAGGTTCGCCATCGTTCCACCGCTCGCCAGATGGGCCTTCACCACCTGGCCGACCGCGTAGGTGGACGCGCCGGAGGCGATCGACATCGAGACACCGCCGAGCAGCGTGCCGATGCCTGGAATGGCCTTGATCGCCGAGGCCCCCAGGCGAGCCACCGCGCCCCCGGTGAGCGCGCCCACCCACACCTTGCCCGTGCCTTCCTCGTACGACACGCCATAGATGGTGCAGAGCTGGCGGATGAGATCGAGCTGCACGGCCGTCACCGCCACGAAGTCGGCGATCGGCACGGGCACGAGGCCAGCGCCGATGCTCCAGTAGACGTGCTGGCGGATGACGTGGTCGGCGGTGGCTGCGGTGCTCATGGGTCGTTCCTCCCGAGGTGCGTCGAGTATGCGCTCTCGAACGTCGGTCGAACGGCAAAGTTCCCGTGCAACGGGTTCGCGCATCGATAACCACTCGTTCTCGATGGGACGGCCGGGGCTCAGCGCCCGAAGAGGCGACGGAAGAAGGCGAAGAGCCCCGAGGGCCTGGCCGCGTCGAGCTCGGCCCTGGTGAGCTCGGGTCCTTCGGCCTCGAGCTGCGCGACCTTCTTCCGCGCCGCGTCGGGCGTGTGCTGCGTCGCCCAGGTGGACGTCACGGTGCGGCCGGTCGTCTCCTCGCTCGAGGTGATGCTCAAGATGCACTCGTTGGACAGCTCGAAGGACAGCTCGACGCTGACCGAGCCGCGGGGGCCGGGCGGCAGGTCGCCCACCTTGAAGACGCCGAGCAGGTGGTTGTTGCGCACCAGCGCCGACTCGCCCTGGAAGATCGAGAGCTCGAGCTCGGTCTGTCCGTCCTTCGTGGTCTGCACCCGGTACTTCCGCGTCACCGGCAGCGAGGTGTTCCGCTGGATGACGGGGTAGAAGCGCCCGCCCGGCAGGCCGACCCCGATGGAGATGGGCAACACGTCGATCAGCAGCAGCCCCGCCTTGGTCTCGAGGGAGTGGGCGAGCAGCGCGGCGCCGAGCGCCACCGCCTCACCCGGGTTCAGGCCGAGCAGGGGGCGGCGCCCGAAGAGCAGGGTGATGCGCTCCTGGACGAGCGGCGCCTTCGCCTGGCCACCGACGAGCAGGATCTCGTCGATCTGATCCGCGCGCAGGTACCTCGCCTGCAGCACCTCCTGGCAGACCTCCATGGTGCGATCGACGAGGTGGCGGGTGAGCGAGACGAGCTGCGAGCGCGACATCGTCACGTCGAGATCGACCGGCTGGTTCTTCACCATGGTGACGAAGGGCACCTGAATGCGCGCCTCGGTCTTGTCGGACAGCGAGATCTTCGCGCGCTCGGCCTGCTCCTGCACCCGCTGGATCGACACCCGATCGTTGAAGAGCGCGTCGTGCTTCGCCTCGAACTCCGAGAGCAGCCAGGCGACGATCGCATGATCGAAGTCGAGGCCCCCGAGGAAGGGGTCGCCGCCGGTCGAGACGACCTCGTAGACGACGTCTGAGAGCTCGAGCACCGACGCGTCGAAGGTGCCGCCGCCGAGATCGTACACGAGCACGCGCTGGCTCTTCCTGCGGCCGTAGCCCCACGCGAGCGCGGCGGCGGTGGGCTCGTTGACGATTCGCTCGACGTGCAGCCCCGCCAGGCGCCCGGCCTCGCGCACGGCGAGCCTCTGCTTCTCGGAGTACCAGGCAGGCACGGTGATCACCGCCCGGTTGATGGGCTGCTGGAGCGCCTGCTCGGCGAGCTGCTTCACCTCTCGAAGCACCAGCGCCGACATCTGCTCGAGCGAGTAGACGCGATCGGCCAGCTTCACCCCGCAGTCGCCGGACCCGGTGGGCACCACCTCCCAGGTGAAGCGCGAGAGCAGGTCCTGCACCTCGGGTGACTCGATCTCCCGTCCGACGAGCCGCTTGAAGCCCGCCACGGTCCACCGCGGGTTGGTGACGAGCTGGCTCCTGGCCGCTCCGCCCACCACCAGCTTCCCTCGCGAGGTGAGCGCCACCACCGAGGGGATGAAGATCTGCCCGTCACGGCTTCGCAGCACCACCGGCTGGCCGTCCTTCACGATGGCTGCGCACGAGTTGGTGGTGCCCAGATCGATGCCGATGATCGGCCCGTCCCGCGGCGGTTCGGCGAGCGGCGCCTCGAACTCCGGCGCCTTCACCTCGGCTCCGCCAGCGCCCTGCACCAGCAGCCGCCCGCTCGCCTCCGACGGCAGCGCCGCCTGGACCTGAGACGGGGGCGGGGCAGGTGGTGGTGGCGGCGCGACGGCCTCGGGTCGGGTGTCGATGGGGCCGACGTTGCGGGGCACCGGCGGCTCGGGGCTGCGGGCGTGGGGCATCGCCGCAGCGGCCGCCTCGAGGAAGCGCCGGCTGCCCGCGTCGAGGGTGATGAACTTGAAGCCCATCCCCGTCACGCCTTCGCCCCGGGTGCCCGTCACCCACGAGACGGTCGCGTTGCCGTAGAGAATGCGGGCTCCGTCGGCCAGCTTCACCTCGAGCGTCACCGGCGTCCCTGGCGGGTGCAGCTGTCGCGCGCGCAGGTAGATGCCACCGCGGCTGAGGTTCGCGCCGTAGCCCTGGAGGAACTCCTCGGCCGTCTTGAACGGCAGGCGCACCGAGAGGCTGATCGGCTTGGCGTTCGACACGCGGCGGCGAGAGTTAGCCCTGCCCCCGAGCGGAGTCGACTGCGATGAAGGGGCCCGCGCTCACGGCTTCGCGCTCTTCGCCGGCAGCGACGGGACGCGCGGCAGCTTCGGCAGCGGGACCTCGACCGTCTTCGCGGAGCCGGCGCAGAGCACGTCGTACCTGATGGAGTCCCCGGGCTGGAGCGCGGCCAGGCTCTTGCCGATGGCCTTCGCGTCGGTCGTCGGCAGGCCGTTCACCCGCAGCACGAGATCGCCGCCGAGGATCACCGTCGCGCCCGCGATCTCAGCCTCGATCATGCCGCCGTGCAGCCCCGCTCTTTCGGCCGCGCCATCGTCCTTCACCTTCTCGATCAACAGCCCCGCCTCGATCGGCCAGTTCATCACCTCGGCGAACTCCTTCGACACGAACCGCACCGAGACGCCGATCCACGGGAGCGGCGCCTCGAACAGCCGGGCCCGCACCGTCGCGCTGGGGATGGCGAAGTTGAGCCCCATGGAGCCACCCGATCGGGACGCGATGAAGCTGGCGATGCCCACCACCTCTCCCTCTTCGTTGAAGAGCGGGCCGCCCGAGTTCCCCTGGTTGATGGCCACGTCGGTCTGGAGCACGCGGCTCGGGTGAAGCCCCTTGCGGCTGTCGGTGCGCAACGCGCTCACCACGCCCGCCGTCACCGAGTGGGTGAGGCCGAGCGGCGCCCCGATCGCGAACAACCGCATGCCGGGCTTCAGGGCGTCGGAGTCGCCCAGGGCCGCCACGACGGGCTTCTTCGGCAGCTTCTCGGCCTTGAGCAGCGCGAGATCTTCGGTGCGCGACAGGGTGACGATCTCGGCCGGCGACGTCGTGCCTTCGACGTACTCGATCTCGATCAGGTCGGCCTCGTCCACCACGTGCGCGGCGGTGACGATCCACCCCTCGGCATGCACCAGCACCCCTGACCCGGTGCCCGTCGTGATCGACACCGAGCGGCCAGAGGTCTTCTTCTGCGCGACGCGGACGGTGACGACCGAGGCATCGACCTTCTGGATCACCTGCTCGAGCGGCAGCGCGGCGAGGGCGAGGGGCAGGGCAGTGAGCAGGGCGGGCACGGGGCGCTTTCGGAAGAGGGGAGGCGACTCTAGTCGCGCGGCTGCTGGTCGCACATGACCTGCGCGCCGTGCTCGTCTAGCCTGCGCTGCATGGTGCCGAAGTTGACGGTCCGCGAGCTGCGCGCCCTCGCCGCCAGCAACCAGCTGAGGGAAGCGGTGCCCTTCGCTGCGCTCGTGCAGCAGCCCCCCGACGAGCTGAGGCGCCGACTTGCCCTGCAGCAGCCGCGCACCGTGGTGTTGCCCGGGAAGCCCCACCTCGCCCGCCACGCCCTCGCCCTGGTCCTCGGGTTCGAAGAGATGATCGCGTTCAGCGTGGGCGCCGGGACCGATCGCATCGAGACGATCGGGCGGGGGCCCCAGAATGACATCGTCGTCGAGGACCCGTCGGTGTCCTCCGCCCACGCGGAGCTCACCTGGCAGTCGGGCCCCTCGGTCGTCGCGCTCCGCGATCTCGGCTCGACCAACGGCACGTTCATCAACGGCGCCCAGGTCGGCGATCAGTTCGCGATCCTCACCGACGGCGAGGTGGTGTCGCTGGGAGACGCCGCCTTCGTTTACGTCACCGTCGAGTCCCTCGAGGGGCTCCTGCGCATGGGCTCGAGCTGAGCAGCCGTCCGACGGGCGTTGTCGATCTCGTGGGGGTGCGGTAGGGCCCCGCCATGCTGCCTTCGAACCTCCGCCTCGGGTTGACCTTCGATGACGTGCTGCTGGTTCCCGGCGAGAGCTCGGTGCTGCCACATCAGGTCGATCTGTCCACCCGGCTGACGCGCAACCTCCGGGTGCCGATCCCGCTGCTCTCGTCCGCGATGGACACGGTGACCGAGGCCCGCATGGCGATCGCCATGGCTCAGGAAGGCGGCATCGGCATCATCCACAAGAACTTCACGCCCGAGCAGCAGGCCGCCGAGGTGGTCAAGGTCAAGAAGCACGAGAGCGGCATCGTGGTGGATCCGATCACCATCGAGCCGCAGGCGCCGCTGTCGAAGTGCCTCGAGCTGATGCAGCGGCACGGCATCAACGGCATCCCCGTCGTCGAAGGGCGCCACCTGGTGGGCATCATCACCAGCCGCGACGTGCGCTTCGAGAAGAACCTCAACCAGCGGGTCGAGCAGGTGATGACGAAGAAGCTCGTCACCGCGCGAGAGGGCGTGACCCAGGAAGAGGCCATCGACCTGCTCCACAAGCACCGCATCGAGAAGCTGCTGGTCGTCGATGAACAGCTCGAGCTCAAGGGGCTCATGACGATCAAGGACGTCGAGAAGCGGCGGGTGTACCCGAACGCCGCCAAGGACTCGAAGCAGCGGCTGCTGGCCGCGGCGGCGGTGGGCGTCGGGCCCGATCGTGAGGCGCGCGTCGAGGCGTTGATGAAAGCGGGCGTGGACCTGATCGTCATCGACACCGCCCACGGCCACTCGCGGGGCGTGCTCGAGGCGGTGCGGGACACGCGGAAGAACTTCAAGGGCCGCTTCGAGCTGGTCGCGGGCAACGTGGCGACCGCCGAGGCGACGAAGGCGCTCATCGACGCCGGGGTCGACGCGGTGAAGGTGGGCATCGGGCCCGGCTCGATCTGCACGACCCGCGTGGTGGCTGGCGTCGGCGTGCCGCAGATCACCGCCATCGACGACTGCTCCCGCGCGGCCGACGGGTCGGGCGTGCCCATCATCGCCGACGGCGGCGTGAAGTACTCGGGCGACGTGGTGAAGGCGCTCGCCGCCGGCGCGAACACGGTGATGATCGGCTCGCTCTTCGCGGGCACCGAGGAGGCGCCCGGCGAGGTGATCCTCTACCAGGGCCGCTCGTACAAGGCGTACCGGGGCATGGGATCGCTCGGCGCGATGAAGGCGGGCTCGAAGGATCGGTACTTCCAGGGCGGCGTGCAGAACGACTCCAAGCTGGTGCCCGAGGGCATCGAGGGGCGCGTGCCGTACAAGGGCACCATCTCGATGAACGTCTTCCAGCTGCTCGGCGGGTTGCGCAGCGGGATGGGCTACGTCGGCTGCCGCACCATCGACGAGCTGCGCACGAAGGCGCAGTTCGTTCAGATCACCTCGGCGGGGCTGAAGGAGAGCCACGTGCACGACGTGATCATCACGGAAGAGGCGCCGAACTACCGGGTGGAGTGAGGGCGAATGCTCTGGTTCGTGAGGTCTGCGATCGTGGCGCTCTTCCCTCGCGTCGAGCGTGACGGCGTCGTCATTCCCGGCGCGGCCGACTGCGGCCTCGACGAGTTCCTGAAGCGCTTCAAGGCCGAGACGACGACGCTCGTGTGGCTCGGCACGGTGCTGGGCGCCTTCGTCTTCCACTTCACGCCGCTGCTGACGATCTTCGTCCCGCTGCCGGCGTTCCTCCTGCCGAAGGGCCTGCTCGATCGGCACGCAGCGGGGATCACCACCACCAGCATCTACCTGCTGCGTCAGGCGGTCTTCCTCGTGAAGCTGCCCGGTGGCCTGTGCTGGGGCGCGGACCCGCAGGTGCGCAAGCTGATCGCCCTGCCGCCGCTGGGGACCGATCCCGGGACCTGGAGGGCCGCCGGGTGAGTCACGTCAGCTTCCAGACGGAGCACTTCGAGGCCGAGGTGGACTTCGTGGTGGTGGGCTCGGGCGCCGGTGGGGCGGCGGCGGCGGTGACGCTCGCGCGCGGCGGCCAGAAGGTCGCGATCGTCGAGGCCGGCGCCTGGCGTGATCCCGAGCACTACCCCCAGAGCACCTTCGGGGCGCTGCGCGACCTGATGGACGACTTCGGCGCGCAGGTGACGCTGGGCGGCGCGTTCTGGCCGGTCGTTCAGGCTCGCACCGTGGGCGGGACGACGGTGGTGAACTCCGCCATCTGCGTGCGCACCCCCGGCGACATCTTCCGCCAGTGGGAGGCGGAGCACGGGCTTCGCGGGCTCGAGGCGGGGGTGCTGGCGGCGCAGGACGTGATCGAGCGGGAGCTGGCGGTCGAGGAGGTGCCTGAGTCGGCGCGCGGGCGCTCCAACGTCCTGGCGAAGCACGGCGCCGATCGGCTGGGCTGGGCCGACTCGCACTACATGAAGCGGTACGTGAAGCAGTGCGAGGGCGCGGGCCGCTGCATGCAGGGCTGCACCGGCCGCCGCAAGCAGAGCGTCAACCTGAACTACGTGCCCGAGGTGCTCGAGCGGGGCGGCGTCGTCGTGTCCTGCGCGCCGGTCGATCGCCTCGTCTTCGAGGGCACCCGCGCCGTGGGGGTGAAGGGTCGCTTCGTTCACCCGGGAACGCGGAAGCCGGGCGGCGAGTTCGTGATCCGCGCCCGGAAGGCCGTCGTGGTGGCGGCGTCGGCGACGCACTCGCCAGTGCTGCTCATGCGCTCGGGCCTCGAGCTGCCTGCGCTGGGCCGCTTCTTCCGCTCGCATCCCGGCACGGGCGTCTTCGGCGTCTACGACGACCCGATCGATCAGAACGTCGGCGCCACCCAGGGCTGGGCGTCGGTGGCGTTCCGGGAGCAGCCGGGGCTCAAGCTGGAGACGCTGGCGATCCCGCCGGAGCTGGTGGCGAGCCGCCTGGCAGGCGGGGGCACGGTGCTGATGGAGCGCCTCGCGCGCTACCGGCACATCGCCATGTGGTGCCACGCCGTGCGCGCGGAGTCTCACGGAACCGTGAAGCCGGGGCTCTTCGGCAGCGCGCGGCCGGTGATCCGCTACCAGTTGAACCGCGCGGACATGGAGCGCTTCCGCGTCGGCATGACGTTGCTCGCGAAGCAGCACTTCGCCGCCGGTGCGCGCGCCATCATTCCGGGCATCGCTGGCCTGCCGTACGAGCTCGGCCCCGATCAGCTCAGGCTCATCGAGGAAGGCCCGCTGGACCCGAAGCACTACATCGCGATCCTGAGCCACCTCTTCGGGGGCTGCGTGATGGGCACCGACCCGAAGACCAGCGTGACGGACGCGCGGGGCCGGGTGCACGGCGTCGAGGGCCTGGTGGTGGCTGACGCGTCGGTGATCCCCACGAACCTGGGGGTCAACCCTCAGCACACGATCATGGGGCTCGCGGTGGTGTTCGCGCAGGCCCTGCTCGAGCAGCACAGCGGGGTGCGCGTCGGCGTCGCTGCGTGACGTTGGCCTGCGCTCCTCAGCTCAGGGTGACGCAGGCGGCTCCGCGCCGCATTGGGTCTACTTGTTGCGGCCGCGGCTGGAGCCCTTCACCTCGACCTGCTTCTCGGCGTTGCTGATCTTGTTCTGCAGGGACTCGCGATCGTCCAGCTCGAGCTTCTCGATGGCGGCACGGAGCGGCGCGAAGTCGAGGCGCGCGGCCTTCACCGTCTGGCCACCCTTCACCTCGTCCACCACCAGCACCTGCATGATCTCGCGGATCAGGCTCTCGAACTCGACGCGAACATCGGCGGTCATCTGGATGCAGGCCTCGCGGGCATCCACGAGGCGCTGGCTGCCCTCCTGGTAGGCGAGGTCCGGGTTTCGCGACATCGCCTCGTCGAAGCGGCTCGAGCGGTTCTTGAGGCGCTCGTACACGTCGGCGAAGACGGTGAGGCGCTCCTCCTCGGTCCGGGCGCCGTCGCGCGCCTTGGCGAGGTCGTCGTTCAGCGCGTCGCAGGTGATCTTCGACAGCTCGGCGGCGGTGTTCGTCTTGAGCGCGTCGCTGCGCGCGGTCTCTCGCTCGAGCCGCTCGTCTGACGTGATCTCCTTCACACACGCAGACAGGAGCGTGAGCGCACACAGCACCGTCAGGGGTCGCGTTGTCATTGGCGGGCGGAGTCTTGAAGGGGTAGACGCCCAAGTCAACGAGAAGCCTCGCCCACCTTGAGGAGCGGACGGATGCACGCGACCCACGAGAAGATCCTCATCCTCGACTTCGGCAGCCAGTACACCCAGCTGATCGCGCGCCGCGTGCGCGAGCTGGGCGTCTACTGCGAGATCCACCCGCCCACCCTGGGGCTCGCCGAGATCAAGGCCTTCGCGCCGAAGGGCATCATCCTCTCGGGTGGCCCGGCTTCGGTCGAGGCGCCCGGAGCGCCCACCTGTACGCCCGAGCTGTTCGAGCTCGGCCTGCCGGTGCTGGGCATCTGCTACGGGCTGCAGCTCCTCTCGAAGCTGCTCGGCGGCCGGGTGGACAAGAGCGCCCACCGTGAGTTCGGGCCGGCGAGCGTCGAGGTGGTGGCCTCGCGTGGGCCCTTCGCCGCCTTCGGCCGCGGCACCGCGCTCAAGGTGTGGATGAGCCACGGCGATCGCGTGGAGCAGCTGCCTCCGCACTTCGTCGCCATCGGCAAGACGCCCAGCGCGCCGTTCGCCGCGGCAGCGCACGAGTCGAAGCCCATCTACGGCCTGCAGTTCCACCCCGAGGTCGTCCACACGGCGCAGGGTCGCGAGATGCTGCAGTCGTTCCTCTTCACCGACTGCCGCTGCAAGGGCGACTGGACGATGAAGTCGTTCATCGAAGAGTCCATCGGCGAGATCCGCGCGAAGGTGGGCGACGGCCGCGTGATCTGCGGGCTGTCAGGCGGCGTGGACAGCTCGGTGGCGGCGCTGCTGCTGCACCGGGCCATCGGCGACAAGCTGCAGTGCATCTTCGTCGACAACGGGCTGTTGCGGCACGGCGAGCGCGAGCAGGTCGAGGCGCTCTTCGTGGGCCGCTTCCACGTGCCGCTGAAGACGATCGACGCGCGCGCGCGCTTCCTCGGCAAGCTCGCGGGCGTCACCGACCCCGAGAAGAAGCGCAAGACGATCGGCTACGAGTTCATCTCGGTCTTCGAGGAGGCCGCGCGCGAGTTCACCGACGCGAAGTTCCTCGCCCAGGGCACGCTGTACCCCGACGTGATCGAGTCGGTCTCGGTGAAGGGCCCGTCGGCCACCATCAAGAGCCACCACAACGTGGGCGGCCTGCCCGAGAAGATGCACCTGAAGCTGGTGGAGCCGCTGCGCGAGCTCTTCAAGGACGAGGTGCGCGTGCTGGGCCGCGAGCTCGGCCTGCCCGACGAGATGATCTCGCGCCACCCGTTCCCCGGGCCGGGCCTCGCCATTCGCGTGATCAGCGACATCACGCAGGAGCGCCTCGAGGTGCTCAAGAAGGCCGACGTGATCGTGCAGGAGGAGATCCGCGCCGCCGGCCTCTACAAGGAGCTCTGGCAGGCCTTCGCGGTGCTCCTGCCAGTGCAGTCGGTGGGCGTGATGGGCGACGAGCGCACCTACGAGAACACCTGCGCCGTGCGCGCGGTGACCTCGGTCGACGGCATGACCGCGGACTGGGCGCGGCTCCCGTGCGAGCTGCTGGGGAAGATCAGCACGCGGATCATCAACGAGGTGCGCGGCATCAACCGCGTCGTCTACGACATCTCGTCCAAGCCGCCGGCCACCATCGAGTGGGAGTGAGCGTCACATCACCTTCGACTTGTTCCAGATCTCGTCGAAGCGGCCCTGGAACGCCTTCGCGGTGCTCGCCTCGTTCTTGATCGTGATGCGGTTCTCGGAGTGCTTCGTGGACGACGAGCCCGAGAAGTTGGCCGAGCCGAAGAAGATGTCGTCGCCCACCACGCCGAACTTCTCGTGCATCGTCTTCGCCTTCTGCACCCGCACGTCGATGGGCAGGCCCTGGGTCGCGAGCGCCTTGAGCGCGGCCACCGTGGGCGCCGTGTAGTCGTCGTTGAGCACCACCCGCACCACTGCGCCGCGCTTCGCCGCCTCGACGAGCGCGTTGTACTCGGGCGCGCCCACGCTCATGCCGTACATGGCGACGTCGATCGGCTGGCCCGCCTTCGCGCGGTTGAAGAGATCGGTGGCGCCCACCACCACGTTCGGGGCCGCGCTGGTGATCTGCCCGTTCGCGCCCATCACCGGCGTGGTGCGCGAGCCGCTGGAGCCGTAGCCGGTGCCGCCCTGCGGTGCGCCGAAGGGCCGCGAGTTGAAGAAGACCTCGACGTCGGTCGTGGACAGCTTGTCCTTCAGCCGCGTCAGCGTCGCCTGGGGCGCGAGGCCCTTGAGCTGATCGAGCGAGTCGAAGTCGCCGTTCGTCTCGCGCCACTTCACGATGTCCTGCGCGGACTTCTTGCTGAAGCCGAGGTTGTCGAGCTCCTCGAGCGACGCGGTGTTGACGCTGACGAGCCCGCTGCCGAAGTGCAGGGCCGCGAGCGTCTCGGCCGACAGCGCCGCGGTGCCGGGCACGCGCTCCTGCAGGTCCTCGACGCTGGTGAAGCGGCCGTTGGTCGTGCGCTCCTTCGTGACCGCCTTCGCGAGCGTCGCCCCGACCAGCTCGGTGAGCCGGCTCAGATCCCTCGCGCGGTAGCCGTTCAGATCGGCGCTGCGGTCGAGCGGGGGCGAGTAGGGCGCGTAGCTGTCGTCGGGCTTCGCCTTCGCCTGGGTCGGCGGCTTGCCGTTCGCCTTGAGCAACTCGTTCCACTTCTGGCTCTTGAAGTTGGCGAAGTTGTTTGGCGACAGCGCGGCCTCGGGGTTGTTCCAGAAGCCCGCGAACTCGTCGGTGAAGCTCTCGATGCCGCGCCGGCTCGACGAGTCGGTGTTGCGCATGAAGACGAGGTTCTCGTAGTTCTTCGTGTCGGCGGTGTCGCTCCAGTTGAACGAGCCGGTCGAGAGCAGATCGGGCTTGCCGTCGATGAGGGTGACGAAGCCCTTGTGGTGGTTGAGGCCCTGGGTCGCGCCGTGGTTGTAGACGGGCCGGCCCGCCGACTGGCTGAAGATGTAGGGGAAGTCCTTCTTGTACTTCACCTGCACGTTCGGGAGCTTCTCCTTGAGGATCGAGGGCAGCGCGTTGCCGCCCGAGTCCGTCGCCTGGCCCGAGTCCCCGATGACGCGGATGGTGACGTTCGGGTTCTTCTTCGCGATGTCCACCAGCGCCTTCTCGAGCGAGTCCGACTGGAACTCGAAGATCAGCATGTTGATCTCCATCGGCCGCCCGTTGGCGCGCGCGACCGACGCGTTCAGCTCGGCGATCATCTTGTCCTTCACCGAGCCGTCCTGGAACGTGAAGAGCGAGCTGACGCCGTCGAGGTTCGCGAGCTCCTTCATCGAGGCCACGGTGGCCGCGGACTTCTCGACGCCCAGCGCGATCGGGTCGAGCGTGCCCGCGCTCGCCGCCGCTGACTTGAAGGTGTCGAGGATCGCCTGGGCCTCGGCCGCCGAGATCACCTTGTTGCCGTCGGCGCCCGCCGCCTTGCGCAGCACCTCGTTCACCTTCTTCTTGTCAGCCTCGGTCGTGGCGCGCGCGAGCAGCTGGTCGACGATGGGGCGGGCGGCAGCGGAGATCTTGAAGGCGGGAGCGGGCATGTAGGTGTTTTCGGCAGGCCGGCGAGGAAGTTGCGTGGATCCGCTGGAATACACCCGGCGGGGCGGTGGTGCGCAACCCCGGTTCCGGTGGGCGCCGGCATAGAGTCGGGCGCGTGGACGTGGCGACCTTCGAGCTCTTGTGCGCGGCGCCACGCGAGGGGGCGCCTTCACAGCCCCAGCTTCAGGCGCTGAACGTCATCGCTGATGTCTGGGCTGGGGAAGGGCGGCCGGCGGGGCAGGCGCTCGCAGAGCACCTGCAGGGGCGCCTCACCGAGGCCCGCTGCGTCGAGTTGGGGATCGAGTCGTGGCTCTGCCGTGTCGACCCACGGGCCCTCGCGCTGCGGTTCGCCCCCGATCTGTCTGCCCTCGTCGATCAGGTCGCCGCCCGCCACGACTTCGCCGCAGCGACCCGGGCGCTCGCGTGGATCGGCACGGGCGAAGCCGGCCGGCCTCTCCACGCCCTCGTGGCGGAGCGCCTCTCCGACATGCTCGGGGCCGTGGAGCGCCGCGAGCTCGCCGTCACCCCCGAGCGAGGCGGCTATCGGCTCGGCAACGGCTGGTGGCTTGGAGTCTTCGTGCGGGGCGACGACTTCTGGCGCATCGACGTGGTCACGAGCCCCGACGGCTTTGAGCTGCACCTCATCGACTTCGATGACGGCCCGCTCGCCGAGCTGAACGAGTACGAGCCGCCGGGCGACGTCGAGCAGGAGGTGTACGGCCTCGGCGTCCCGGCTGGACGCTGACGTGCAGGGCGTTGCTCAGGGGCGGCGGCGGCGCTGATCGTCCCGCAGGGATTGGGGTCGCAGCGAGGCCCCCGCGTCGAGGCCCTCGGCGAAGTCGATCGGCTCGGTGCGAGAGAAGCCGAAGAGCAGGTCCTCCAGGTCCACCGTGAGCTGCTCGGTGCCGATGACGTAGCCGTGGCCCGCCTGCATCGAGCGCAGGGCGCCGCGGCCGCGCACGTTCCAGAAGACGTTCCCGGTGCCGGTGTGGCCGGCGCCTGTCGACTCCTGACCGCGGTTCACGATCGCGAAGCCGTCGTCGAAGGTGGAGTCCTCGATCAGGTTCCCCGTCGCGAGCGAGTGGTGGAACTCGGAGAAGCTGTTCGTGTTGGTGCCGAGCGCGCTCTCCGACGCGCCGCCCATGCTGTGCACGCGCTGCCAGACGCAGCCCGAGACGCCGAAGCCCCAGTTCTGGATGAAGTTGTGCCGGCCGTCGCGGCCGACGCAGTCCTGGAAGAGCACCTCGTTCGACTGGCGCACCTCGAAGAGGTAGCCGTTGCCGCCGCTGCCCCGGTGCTGCGCGCGGCCGAGCTCGCTGCGCACGACGCTCACCCGCTTCGACTGGTGCACGCGGATTCCTCCGGACTGCACGTGCGCGCCCCCGTCGAGCGACACCGAGCGCACCTCACGCACCCACGCGTCCTTCACGCCGGTGAACGAGAAGACGGCCACCTGGTTCATCGCGAGCGCCGCTGGCCGATCGACCGCGTTGGTGAAGGCCAGCGCCTCGATGCCCACGTGGTGCACCGGGTGGACGACGCGGCGCAGGGACGCACGATCGCGCAACAGGAGCGCGCTCCGCAGCGGCACATCGAGCGTGACGGTGGCGCCGTCGACCGAGCGCACGGTGCGCCACGCGATGGGCTGCCAGGTGTCGTTGAAGGCACGCCAGGTGCCGGTCATACCCCAGGCGGCGATGAAGTCGGGCGTGATGACGTGGCCCAGCACGACGTCGTCACCGGGCTGCAGGGCTCCAGCGTCGAGGGCCGCGATGGAGACGGTGAACGAGCGGGCGGGCGCGTCGGCCAGGAGTGGCGCTTCGCCCAGCTCGCGCGCTGGAGCACCGATGGAGACGTGCTGGCCGTAGTCGAGCCCGGCGGCCTTCGTGAAGACGAGCACCGTCGAGGGTCCGGCGCCGCGCAGCACCGTCCCCGCGCGAGAGATGGTGAGCGCGCCGTCGATGCGGAAGTGCCCCGCGCCAAGGGTCACCACACCGCCGTCGTCGAGCGCCGCCTGCAGCGCCGCGGTGGCGTCGCCCACGGAGGGCAAGAGGGCCGCGTGCCCGGCCGGAGAAGGCGGCTCGCGTCCGTACTCGAAGCCCGCGTACGAGAAGTCGTGCAGGAAGCGCCCTGCGTCATCGGTGAAGGCCGGGCTCCAGTCCTCAGGGTAGAGCGCGCTGCGCCAGGTGCCGTCGCCGGGGTCGCCAGCGTCGGGCGCGGGGGCGTGAGGCGTGCACGAGACGACGAGGAGGACCGGGAGCCAGCGCACGCACGCTCCATCGTTCAGGCCGGTGATGGACGCCAGCACCGCTGGTCGTTCCGTTTCCGCTCGACGGGGTTTCGGTGCGAATCGTCACGTGCTACGCGCCGCGAGTCATGAGTGGACGGTTGATCCGCGTCGTAGGCGCGATGCTCGAGCAGGAGCCGGGCCGGTACCTGATCACCCAGCGCTCGAAGACCGCGTCCCTGCCGCTCTTGTGGGAGTTCCCCGGCGGCCGCGTGCACGAGGGCGAAGACGATCGCGCCGCCCTCGCCCGCGAGCTCGAAGAGCGCCTCGGCCTCGACGTGATCGTCGGCGAGCAGGCCATGAGCACGCACCACGAGTACCCGAACTACGACGTCGACTTCCGCGTCTTCTCCTGCCGGCTCGCGCGGCCTGGCCAGCAGGTCAGCCACGCGGTGGTGAATGATCACCGCTGGGTGACGCTGAGCGAGATGGGGGAGTTCGAGTTCCCAGACGCCGACGCGCGCACGCTCGCGAAGCTGCTCGACCTGGACCAGTGACGATGCACCAGTTCCCCAAGAACATCGGCTGGGTCGAGGTCATCTGCGGCTCCATGTTCTCCGGCAAGACCGAGGAGCTGATCCGCCGCGTCAAGCGCGCCCTCTACGGCAAGCAGCGCGTGCAGGTCTTCAAGCCAGGCATTGACACCCGCTACGACGAGCTGAGCGTGGTGAGCCACAGCCAGCTCAAGGTGGTCGCGACGCCCGTGAAGCGGCCCGAGGAGATCCTGCAGGCGCTGCGGCCCGACACCGAGGTCGTGGGCATCGACGAGGTGCAGTTCCTGGGGCCCGAGGTCGTCGCCGTCTGTGAAGAGCTCGCCACCCGCGGCGTGCGGGTGATCTGCGCCGGGCTCGATCAGGACTTCCAGGGCAAGCCGTTCGAGCCGATGCCCCAGCTGCTCGCGATCGCCGAGTACATCACGAAGGAGCTCGCCATCTGCGTCGTGTGTGGCAACCCCGCCAACCGCTCGCAGCGGCTCGCCGATTCCCAGGAGCGGGTGCTGGTCGGCGCCTCGAGCGCCTACGAGGCCCGCTGCAGGAAGTGTCATGTGCCGTCCCCGGTGGAGGCGACTCCGCCACAGAACCTCGATCTCTTCCGGTGAACGCGATGCGCGATTTCCTCTACGAGAAGCTCAACTACACGCTGAACGAGCAGAAGCACTTCTACGGCCCGGGCGTGCACCTGGTCGGCTCGCCGTACCTGATCTCCTTGCTGGCCCGGCTGAGCGCGAAGGAGACCCAGCAGCCTGAGGTCAACACGCTCGTGCGCACCATCTACAGCGAGCTGGCGACGATGGCGGTGAACCACGAGTTCCCGCGCAAACACGTCACCATTCCGACCCGCATGATCGAGCACACGCCGAAGGGCCTGTACCAGGGCGAGGTGCTCGACACGCACGTGCGCGCCGTCTCGGTGAACATCGCGCGCGCCGGCACGCTGCCCTCGCAGGTCGTCTACGATCTGCTCAATACGATCCTCGAGCCGCGGCTGGTGCGGCAGGATCACCTGATCATGAGCCGCGAGCTCGATCAGGCTGCGCACGTGATCGGCTCGAACATCGGCGGCGCGAAGATCGGCGGCGACGTCGACGACGCGTTCGTCTTCTTCCCCGACCCGATGGGCGCGACGGGCTCGTCGTTGTCCACCGCGATCAAGATGTACAAGACGAAGGTGCCGGGGAAGGCGCGGAAGATCATCTGCCTCAACCTGATCGTCACGCCCGAGTACATCAAGCGCATGGTGACCGATCACCCCGACGTGGTGCACTACGCCGTGCGCCTCGATCGCGGGTTGTCGCCGGACGAGGTGCTGGGCACGGCGCCCGGCGAGCTGTGGGAGAAGGAGCGGGGCCTCGACGAGCACCAGTACATCGTGCCCGGCGCCGGCGGCATGGGCGAAGTGATGAACAACGCGTACGTGTGAGGGTGTGATGGCGTTCTTCGATCGCGACGTGGAGGTGATGATCGACGCGGAGACGCTCCGCGCGCGCATCGTCGAGCTGGGGCGGCAGATCACCGCCGACTACCAGGGGCAGGAGCTGACGTTGGTCGGCATCATGAAGGGCTCCATCTTCTTCATGACCGATCTCGCCAGGGCCATCGATCTGCCGGTGACGCTCGAGCTGATGGGCGTGAGCTCGTACCACGGCGGCACCGAGACCACGGGCGAGGTGCGCATCAGCTTCGATCTCACCAAGCCCATGCACGGCAAGCACATCCTCGTCGTCGAGGACATCATCGACACGGGCCTGACGATGAAGTTCCTCCTCGAGAACCTCGCCGCGCGGCACCCGGCCTCGGTCAAGGTCTGCACGCTGCTCGAGAAGCCGGCGCGCGCGAAGACGAAGGTGCAGATGGACTACAAGGGCTTCGTCATCGAAGACCGCTTCGTCGTCGGCTACGGGCTCGACTACGGCGAGAAGTACCGCAACCTGCCGTTCATCGGCGTGATGCGCACCGAGTGATCAGCGCGGTCGCTGATCGGGGCCGCGCCGATCGAGGCGTGGCTTGAGCTCGAGCCCGAAGCCGCGGAAGCCGCGCAGGCGCACGTAGTTGAGGAAGTCCGCCTCGAACCGTCGGGGGGCGAGCCCCACCGAGGTCTCGAAGGCGCGGTCGAAGCCGCTGCCCCGCCCCATCGCCTCCATCGTCTTCGTCACCGCGCCGTCGCCGTAGCGTCGCAAGAGGAAGCGCACGGCGTGGAAGGCGAGCCCATAGATCTGCCCGTAGGCCGTCTGCGACAGCGCCTCCGCCTCGGCGAACACGTCGAGCTCGCTGTTACGCAAAAGCCAGTCGGCGAGATCCTCGAGCGACGGGAACCGCAGCCCCTGCTCGGCCGTGACCGCCGCCATGCCCTCGCGGAACCACAGGGGGATGCCCTTCGACGCCCACGTCTGCTTCGTGCCGCTGCGCTGGAACATGAGGCAGTGGGTGAGCTCGTGGACCACCAGCTCATCGACGTCGCGATCGGTGCCGGCCCACGAGCCGGGCGACTGGATGATGAGATCGTCGTACTGCGCCCACGCGCGCAGCCAGTCATAGCCGTGGCGCCCGACGGCGCGCTCGAGGTCTGCGTGGGTGGGCGCGATGCGCACGGTGACTGGCGCCGCCAGCCCGCCCCAGCGATCCAGCTTCGGTGCTGCGCGCTCGATGGAGCGGCGCAGGCGCAGCTCGTCTTCAGTCGCGGCCGGCTCGCTCTTGAGCTCGAAGCGCTGGGCGCCGGCGGTGACGGACGTCACCCGCGTGAGCGACGCGAGGGGCGTGATGCAACCCGCGCCGCCGAGGAGGAGGAGCCCGAGCGCTGCCAGCCTCACGGGCGCTCCAGCCAGGCGACGATCTGCCGCCCCACGTCGGCCACCGTGGAGAGGGCGGGGGTCTGCGCGCCGAAGGACAGCGCCGCCACCCGGTTGGTCGTGTGGTTGCGCGTCGAGAGATCCTCGACGTTGCCGTGATCGGAGCAGATCAGCACCTGCGCATCATCGGGCATCAGGCGCACGATCTCGCGCGCGAAACGATCGAAGGTGCGCAGGGCGTCGAGCGCCGCTCCCCGATCCTGCGCGTGCCCGGCCTCGTCAGCGAGGTGGTGCTCGAAGAGGGTGAAGTCCTCGGCGAGGGCCCAGAAGATCGCGGCCGCCTCTTCGGGCGTGCGCCGGGGAACCGGGAAGCGGCGCTGCGCGGCGGCGCCGTCGATGTCGTGCGTGAGGCCCCGGCCTGCGACGGCGTCGTCGAACGTGCGCAGCGGCACCTCGCCGGCGGTGAAGGCCAGCGTGGTGGCCGAGGGCTTGAGGCGCCGCTTGAGCTTGTCGGGCATCACGAAGTCGCCCAGCGAGCCCGGCCGGCGCGCGAGCCCGAGCGCGTCGAGGTAGCCCACCGGGTACGCGTTCGCGAAGGTGACCGACCGGCCGGCGCCGAGCAGCGCCTTCACGATCGACGCGTCGGCGAGCAGCTTCGCGAGCGGCCGCGTGGGGTAGCCCAGCACGTGCTCGCCGAGAAGCCGCGGCGCGGGCAGCCCGGTGAGCATCGCGGTCTGGTTCGTCGCGGACTGGGGGCGCCCGGGCACGCCGAAGGTCGTGTCGACGTCGTGGCGCTGGCCTCCGCGAGGCAGCGGCGCACCCGAGCCGTCCTCGAACTGGGACAGCAGGAAGTCGTGCGCCGTGAGCGGGTTCGCGGCCTCGTCGCGCGCACCGACGCCGACACCGTCGATGAACAACAAGGCGACTTTCGAGGGCGGGGGCACGCGCTTCTCGTACAATACGCCGCCCATGGCCTTTCACGGAGACTGCTCGAGCTACCCGGTGCCGGAGCTGCTCCAGTGGCTCGACGCGTCGCGCAAGACCGGCGCGCTGCACCTCACGTGGGACGCCGGCGAGCGGAAGCTCTTCCTGCTTGGCGGGCAGGTGGTGGCGACCGCGGCGCAGGGCCTCTACGAGCGCATCGCGCGGGTGCTCGACGTGGGCGCCGAGTTCGCGGGCGTGCAGGTGGTCGGGGCCCTCAAGGCGGGGCAGCTCTCGAGCGCCGCGATGAGCGCCGCCGTGCGCCAGCTGGCCGAGGAGGATCTGCTCGGCGCGATCACCGATCTGACGGCCGCGCAGTCGGGCCGCTTCCACTGGACCGAGGACCCCGACCGGGGCGAGGACGAGTGGGTGTCGCTCGAGGTGCCGCTGCGGCACGCCGTGTTCGAGTCCTTGAAGCGCCTCGACGAGAGCGCCGACGTGGAGCGGCTGCTCCCCGACGACACGCGCGTGCTCCGGGCCCGCGCCGAGGTCGCGCCGTCGCACGTGCTGCACCGGGTGATCGCCCGCCTCGTCGCCCGCGAGTCAGCGCTGCCGCTCGGTCGCCTCTGGCTGTCCCTGGGCCTCCCCAGGACGATCGTGGGCCGCGCGGTCTTCGATCTCACGCGCGCGGGCAAGCTGACGGTCGAGGGCGCGCAGGCGCCGCAGGCCGATCCGGTCGCCGACATGCTGGAGCAGGGCGCGATCCTGCTCCGCGAGCGGCAGTTCGACGCCGCGGCGCTGGTCTTCATGACGCTCTTGAAGAGCGACCCGCAGGATCGCCGCGTGCGCGACTTCGCCCGCATGGTGGAGCGCGAGCACGTCGCCGCGCTGTACCGCGAGCTGCCGCCCGTCGCTCGCCTCGACGTGAACGATCGACCCGAGCTCATGCAGGCGCTGCGCCCCGAGGAGCGCCAGCTCGTCACGCAAGCGAAGGCCGGCCTCGACGTCTCAGCGATCGTGCTGGCGTCGGGTCAGAAGGAAGTCGACGCGCTCAAGGGCCTGGCCAAGCTCGTGCGGCAGGGCGTGCTGTTCGTCCGCGACGCCTGATCGCTACTGCTGCGGCGTCGGGAGCCCCGCGTGCGCGAGCCGCACGAACGTCTGCGCCAGCACGTAGAGCGCGAAGGCCGCGTCATCGATGCGGCTGGTGCCCATCGCGGCCCGGCGCTCGAGCTCGAGCACGTCGCGCCCGTCGAGGCCGAGCAGGAAGGCCTGGGAGCCGCGCTCGGCGCCGCCCGCGAACGACAGCCCCCGCTGCACGGCCTCGGCGCACGCCCGCACGCAGCCCTCGTAGTCGCCGCGCGCGAAGCAGCCCTCGGCCGCCCGGGCGGGATCCACCAGCACCGCGGGCGCCAGCGTCGCCACCGCGCCCATCGGATCAGCGGCCGGCTTCGACGGCGCGGCGGGCTTCTCGTTCAGCTGCTCGCGGATCTTCGCCTCGAGGCCGGGGTGCTCGGGCTGGTCGAGCTTCGGCAGCTCGCGCTTCGCCCGGGGCGCCGGCACCACCTTGCGCGCGCGCAGATCCTTGATCACCAGCCGCACCATCTCCTTCATGGTGTCGAGCACGCCCTCGCCGCTGGTCGCGCACGTCTCGAACTCGGGCACGCCGCGGCCGTTCACCGACGCCCGCATGTGCTCGAGCGGCGCCGCGTTCGGCAGGTCGCGCTTGTTGTACTGGATCACGAGCGGGAAGCCGTCGAGGCGGATGCCCTGCTCGGCGAGGTTCTCTTCGAGGTTCGCCATGGACTCGCGGTTCGAGTCGTCGGCGCCCGGGTTCGAGTCGGCGACGAAGATCACCCCGTCGGCGCCCTGCAGCACGAGCTTGCGGGTGGCGTTGTAGAAGACCTGCCCGGGCACCGTGTACAGCGCGAGCCGCAGCGCGTAGTCGCCGACCTTCTCGACGCGCACCGGCAGGAAGTCGAAGAAGAGCGTGCGGTCGGCCTCGGTGGGCAGCGACATGAGCTCGCCGCGCAGCGAGGGCTTGATCGACTCGTAGATGCGCTTGAGCGACGTCGTCTTTCCCGAGAGGCCGGGGCCATAGAAGACGACCTTGGCGGCCACCTCGCGCGCCATCACGTTCACCGTGCTCATGCGGGCCTCCCAGCCTTGAGCGGGTCCTTCTTCTTGAGCAGCTTCTCGACGGCCGCGATCGCCCGCTGCGCCGCGAGCGCTTCACCCTCGAGGCCGAGCGCCGGCAGCACCTGCCGGCTGGCGTTGAAGAGGTGCGGCCACGGCGTCGACGTCGTGAGGCCTGTGATGCCCAGCGTGGCCGCGTCGGAGAGCTCGAAGGTGGGCCAGGGCTCGGCGACCTGCGAAACGACCCGGGGCGCGTCCGTCCACGGCGACGAGGTGACGAGCGCGTGCTGGCGGGTGAAGGGCAGCACGTCCTTCACGGCGGCCCACACCCGCGTCGTGAGCGCCTGCACGGCCGGCTCGCCGGCCTGCCGCAGCGCCGTGGGCACGCGCACCGACAGCGAGAGCACCTTGTCGCTGGTCTCCTGGCCGGCCTTGCGGGCCGCGGTGACCGAGAACAGCACCGTGCCGAGCTCGGCGTCCGTCGTCTCGATCAGCCCGAGGTGCCCGAGGCCGCGCGGGAGCCCGCGATCGGGCACCACCGCGTGGGTCGTGAACACCGCGCGCGTCGAGGGCACCAGCGGCGCGAGCTTCTGCGTGGCCGCCCGCCGCGCCTCGGGGATCAGCGGAGCCCAGGTCTGCAGATCGCACGCCGCCACCAGCGCTCCCGCCCGGTACACGGTGTCGTTGCGCTTGAGCCGCAGGCCGCTCGCGGTGCGCCCGTCGAGCACGAGCAGCTCGATCTGCTGCTCCGCGTCGATGACGTCAACCCCGAGCTCCCGCGCACGATCGGCGAGCAGCGTGAACAGCCCCTCCGCGCCTCCGGGGAAGGTGTGGGGCGTGGGGAAGAGCCGGGCGAGCGAGCGCGCGCGCGCGAGCGGGCCCTCGGCGGTCGCGGCGAAGCGCTCGAGGGAACGCAGGAGCGCCGTCTGCGGCGTCTTCCCGTCGAGTGACGTGTCCGCGTCGGCCCCGGGGAACCGCGCGAGGTGACGCTTGAGCTTCCAGCGCGCGAACCACCCGTCGGCCGGTAGATCGGGGTGCGACTGAAAGAGCGGATCGCTGGCGGCGGTCGTCTTGTGTGCGGCGTCGAGCGTCTCCAGCAGCGCCTCGCCGGCCTCGTCGCCGAGCGCGCGAGACACCTCCTTCGAGCGCGCGCCCAGCTCGGCGAACAGCTCGAACCACTCGCGCGGCCGCAGCAGCTGCAGGCCCGACGCGTGCGACGCGCGCTTCACCTGCGTCGCGATGCCCAGCTCGACGAAGAGCGCCTCGAGCGGCGCGATCTTGTCCAGGCTGCCCGTGAGGAACGGCGCGTGCGTGAACTGGTAGTCCTGGTGCACGTACGGCGCGCCGAGGCCGTCATGAGGCACCAACAGCACCGTGAGCCCCCGCTTCGCGAGCGCTCCGGCAACCAGGACGCCCGACACCTGACTCCCGAAGACGATCACGTCGTAGACGTGGCGGCCGGGCGTCGCCGGGCGCTTCGCGAGGGCGGCGGGCGTGGTCACGCGATCACCTCGCGGCGCACGACCTTGCGGCCCTCGAGGCGCACGGCGCCGGCCGCGATCGCGCGCACGACCGCCGGGAACAGCCGGTGCTCCTCCTTCTGGATACGGGCGGTCAGCGCCGCCTCGTCGTCACCCGGCAGCACGGGCACGGCGGCCTGCGCGATGATCGGCCCCGTGTCGGTGCCCTCGTCGACGAAGTGCACGGTGCAGCCAGCGAGCGCGGTCCCGTACTCGAGCGCCTGTCGCGCCGCGTGCAGCCCGGGGAAGGCCGGGAGCAGGGCAGGGTGCACGTTCACCACCCGGCCGGGGAAGCGTGACAGGAACGCGCGCGTCACGAGGCGCATGTAGCCCGCGAGGCAGACGAGCTGCACCTCGCGCTGCTCGAGCTCGGCGGCGAGGCGCTGATCGAAGGCCTCACGCGACGCGAACGTCTTGTGATCGAGCGCCACCGCTTCGACGCCAGCCTGCCGGGCCCGGTCGAGCACCTTCGCGCCCGGGACGTTGCAGATGAGACACAGGACGCGCGCCGGCGAGCCCTCGACGTGGAGCGCGTCCACCAGAGCCTGGAAGTTCGAGCCACTGCCCGACGCCAGCACGCCGACCCGCATCACCGGACGATCGCCTCGGCTTCCTGGCCCGGCTGGCCGGCCTCGATCACGCCCACGTCCCACGCGGTGAGACCGCGCTTCGAGAGCAGGGCAAGCGCCGCGGGCACGTCGGACGGCGCCAGCACCACCGTCATCCCGAGGCCCATGTTGAAGGTCGAGAACATCTCGTCGCGGGCGACGTCGCCGAGGCGCTGCAGCACCGCGAAGATCGCTGGCCGGGTCCACCGCGTCTCGTCGAGCACCGCGCGCAGGCCGTCGGGCAGGCACCGGGGCACGTTGCCCGGCAGGCCGCTGCCCGTGATGTGCGCGAGGCCCTTCACCGGCACCTCCGCGGCCAGCGCCAGCATGTCCTTCACGTAGATGCGGGTCGGCGCCAGCAGCGCCTCGCCCAGCTGCACCCCGTCAACCTCGTCGGTGAGCGCCAGCTTCCGGTCGCCGAGGATCTTCCGCGCCAGGGAGTAGCCGTTCGAGTGAAGCCCGCTCGAGGCGACGCCGATGACGCGATCGCCCGGCACGATCTTCGAGCCGTCGATGATCTTCGAGCGCTCGACGATGCCGACGCAGAAGCCGGCGAGCTCGTATTCGCCCGGCGTGTAGAACCCCGGCAGCTCGGCCGTCTCTCCGCCCAGCAACGTGCAGCCCGCCTGCTCACAGCCCGTCACGACGCCGGCGATCACCTGCTCGGCCTGATCGACGTCGAGGCGCGAGGTGGCGAAGTAGTCGAGGAAGAAGAGGGGCTCGGCGCCGCAGGTGAGCACGTCGTTCACGCTCATGGCGACGAGATCGATGCCGACGGTGTCGTGCTTGCCCATCGAGAAGGCCAGCTTGAGCTTGGTGCCCACGCCGTCGGTGCCGCTCACCAGCACCGGCTCGCGGTACTTCCCGGGAGGGATCGCGAAGAGGCCGCCGAAGCCGCCGACGCCCGAGAGCAGCTCTGGCCGCCGGGTTCGCGCGGCGAGCGGTTTGATGCGATCGACCAGCGCGTCTCCAGCGACGATGTCCACGCCGGCGTCTTTGTACGAGGTGCCCACGGCGCGGCTTCTAGCCATTTCCGACCGGGGGAAACAGCGTGACGTCGGCTATCGTCGGCGGCAATGACCTGGCTCGCCCGGCGTCGCTTCGAACTGGTGGCCGTCGCGATCGCGCTGGTGACGGCCGTCGTCCACCTGGTCACCCACGACTTCGACGTGGTCGGTGGGCACCGCGTGCCCACGCTCCTCCGTCGCGCTGTGCAGATCGCCGAAGGCCGCCTGTGGGATCTCAAGTTCCGCCTGCGCGGCCCGCGTGCGCCTCACCCGAAGGTGGCGGTCATCGCCATCGACGAGCGGAGCTCGACGGCCTGGGGCCTGTGGCCCTGGTCGCGCCTGCACATGGCCCGCGCGCTCGAGCGCCTGGCCGACGCGAACGTGGCCGCCATCGGCATGGACGTGACCTTCGTCGATGCGCGCACGGAGGACGTGGCCGAGGCACAGGCGACGCTCGAGCGCGTCAAGGCGCTGCCACCCTCGCCCGAGGCCGCTGCATGGAGCGCCGCGCTCGAGACCAGGGTCGCGACAGGACAGGACGCGACCCTCGAAGCAGCCATGAAGCGGCTGGGGCCGAAGCTGGTGCAGGGCGTGATCCCCATCGATACCGAGAGCGCGAAGGACTACACGCCCACCCAGCTCGACGAGTTCAGCCAGGCCTTCGAGCCGTACGTGCTCCGCCAGACGACCAGCGGCACCGTCAAACGGCAGTACGTCGTGGAGAAGAGCGAGCTGTTCCCGTTCCAGGCGCTCCAGGCGCCGCACGCGCGGTTCCTCGGGGCCGGCTCGTCGATGGGGCACTTCGGGGCGATGATCGACATCGACGGCACGATCCGCCGCGCGGGCCTGCTGGTGCGGATCAGACAGGGCGAGTCCTTCTTCCCGTCGATGGCGTTGATGACGGCCGCGGTGGCGTTGGGCGCGCAGGTGAAGCCGGTGCTCAAGCGCGCTGAGGTGCTGGGCGTCGAGCTCGTCGGCCCCGATCCCCGCCGGATCCCGTTCGAGGAGTTCACCCACTTCGCCCTCATCGATTACCCCGGCCCGGCCCAGTCGTTCGCCAGCTACTCCATCTACGACGTGGCCGAGGGGAAGGTGGGCAAGGCCGAGCTCGAGGGCAAGGCGGTGCTGATCGGCGTCACCATCGTCGGCAGCGCGGGCGATCAGCGCGTCACCCCGTTCAAGGAGCTCGAGCCCGGCGTCTACACGCACGCGGCGATGGTCTCGAACATCCTCGACGGGCGGTTCCTCACGCGATCGGTGAGCACGCTCGCGCTCGAGCTGGTGCTGCTGATCCTGCTGGCGCTGGGCCTGGGCGTCGCGATTCCGCGGCTGCGGTTCACGCTCAAGGCGCTGCTCATCGCCGGGGTGCTGGGAGGCTGGTTCGCTGCCTCGTACGCTGCGTTTCTCTCGGGCACGCAGGTCTTCATCGCCGTGCCGGTCGTCGGCCTGGGCACGGCGGCGTTCACGGTCGTCTTCCTCGGCTACCTCTCGGTCGATCGCGAGAAGCTCAAGATGAAGTCCACCTTCAGCCGCTATCTCGGCGAGGACGTCATCGAGATCGCGATGGAGAACCCCGAGCGGCTCAACAAGGGCGAGAAGCGCGACATGACGGTGTTGTTCTCCGACATTCGCGGCTTCACCACGCTGTCGGAGCGCATGTCGCCCGAGGCGCTCGCGAGCTTCATCAACGAGTACCTCTCGCCGATGACGGCCATCGTCTTCGAAGAGAAGGGCACCCTCGACAAGTACATCGGCGACGCGCTGATGGCGTTCTGGAACGCGCCGCTCGATCTGCCCGATCACGCTCTGCGCGCCTGCCGCGCCGCCGTGAAGATGCTGCAGACGCTCGATGAGATGAAGAAGACCTGGCGCGAGAAGGGCTACCCCGAGCTCGAGATCGGCATCGGCGTCAACACCGGGCCCATGGTGGTCGGCAACATGGGCTCCGACGTGCGCGTGGACTACACCGTGCTGGGCGACGCGGTGAACCTGGGCAGCCGCCTCGAGGGCACCAACAAGGAATACGACACCCGCATCATCATCTCCGAGTACACGTGGCAGCACGTGAAGGACGAGGTGGTGTGCCGGAGGCTCGGCGCGGTCCGCGTGAAGGGCAAGCGGCTGCCGGTCGGCATCTATGAGCTGCGCGGCATCGGCAAGCCCTCAGCCTCCGAGGCGCCGGTGATCGCGCTCTTCGAAGAGGCCCTGCGCCTCTTCACCACCCGGAAGTTCGAGGAGGCGGGGGCGAAGTTCCGTGAGGTGCTGCAGGCGTGGCCCACCGACATGTCCACGCGGCGCTACCTGGCGCAGATCGAGACCTTCAAGGCGCAGCCGCCTCCCAACGACTGGGACGGCGTCGCGTCGCTCACCACGAAGTAATCGGAAATTGACCGCCCGCGTGTTGTCGGCAAGTCTCCCACCCGATTCATGAGCGCCGAAGAAGCCCTGTTCCAGCGGTTCGGCAAGGAGATCCCCGTCGGCACCGTGCTGTGCCGAGAGGGGGAGCCCGGCAAGGAGATGTACGTCATCCAGTCGGGGAAGGTGCGCATCTCGAAGAAGGTGCGCGACGTCGAGAAGGTGCTGGCGATCCTCGGGCCTGGCGAGTTCTTCGGCGAGATGGCGATCATCTCGAACAAGCCACGCAACGCCTCGGCGACCGTCGAGGAGGCCGCCCGCCTGCTCGTCATCGATCCCAAGACGTTCGAGGCGATGATCCGCGGGAACAGCGAGATCGCCGTCCGCATGATCAAGAAGCTGGCCGAGCGCCTGTCCGACGCGGACGCGCAGGTCGAGACGCTGCTGCTGTCCGACCCGAACAGCCGCGTGGTGCAGCACATGCTGCAGCTCTGCCAGACGAGGGGGCGGCCGCTCGAGGAAGGCATCGAGATCGACTTCCCGATTCGGGATCTCCCGCGCGAGCTGGCGGTCGGTGAGCCGGCGATCCGCTACCTCTGCCACCGGCTCGAGAAGAGCGGGCTGATCGAGCTGCAGGGCGATCGCCTCACGGTGCGCGACACCGCCCGGCTGTTCGACTACCTGCGGTTCCTCGAGGCGAAGCTCAAGTTCGGGGATCTCTGACGTGCAGCTGACCGTGCTGGGCCCACATGGCGGAGAGCTGCCAGGCTGCAGGAGCACCTGCTTCCTGGTCGATGGCGTGCTGGCGCTCGACGCCGGCGCGCTCACCTCGACCCTGCCGCTCGACGAGCTGGTGAAGATCGACGACGTGCTGCTCACGCACTCGCACTTCGATCACGTGAAGGATCTGCCGATGCTCGCCGACGTGCTGGTGGGCCGCCGCGACAAGCCCGTCACCATCTGGGCCAACACCGAGTGCATCGAGACGCTGCGCGAGAACCTCTTCAACAACGTCTTGTGGCCCGACTTCACCCGCATCCCCACGAAGAAGGCGCCCGTCTACCGCCTGAAGGCCTTCAAGAGCGGCGCGACGGTGAAGATCGGCCGCTACACGGTGAAGTCGGTCCCCGTGACGCACCCGGTGGAGTCGTGCGGCTTCGTGATCTCCGACGGGCACTCGACGATGGCGATGTCAGGCGACACCGGCCCCACCGAGAAGTTCTGGAAGGTGCTCAACGGCCTCGACGAGCTGAAGCTGCTGCTGCTCGAGACCAGCTTCCCCAACGCGCTGCAGGCGCTCGCCGACATCTCGGGCCACTTCACCCCACAGACGGTCGCCGCCGAGCTCTCGAAGTTCCAGCGGGGGGGCTGCCAGGTGCTGCTGTACCACCTGAAGCCCGCCTTCGTTGACGTGCTCAAGCGCGAGGTCAAGCACCTGCCAGTGCACGTCTGTGAAGAGGGCGAGTCCTGGGTCTTCTGATCGCTCAGCGCTTGCGTGACAGCCGCGATCTGAGCGCGCCCACCAGCATGTCGATGGCGATCTCGTTGTTGCCGCCATGCGGGACGACGATGTCGGCCCACCGCTTCGACGGCTCGATGAAGGCCAGGTGCATCGGGCGCACGTGCCGGAAGTACTGGCTCACCACGTGATCGAAGTCGCGGCCGCGCTCTTTGATGTCGCGGGTGAGGCGGCGGATGATGCGCACGTCGTCTTCGGTCTCGACGAAGATGCGCACGTCGAGCTCTTTGCGCAGCGCCTCCATGTGCAGCACGAGGATGCCCTCGATGAGGATCAGCTCGGCCGGCTGCACCCTCGTGGTGCGCCGCGTGCGCGTGGACTCGACGTAGTCATAGACGGGCTTCTCGATCGCCTGGCCAGCCCTGAGCGAGCGCAGGTGTGCCGCGAGCAGCTCGGAGTCGAACGCGTCGGGGTGATCGAAGTTCACCTCCCGCCGCTCCTCGAGCGTCAGGTGGCTCAGATCGCGGTAGTACGAGTCCTGATCGATGAAGGCGATGCCCGACGACTCCAGGGCCTCGTGCAGCTTCCGCGCGACCGTCGTCTTCCCCGAGGCGGTGCCTCCAGCGATGCCAACCACGAGCGCCATTGGTAGATCGTGCTTCCTTACTGCGGGTTGAAAGACACAGCGAAGGAAGCACGACCCCCGTTCAAACCGTACGTGCGGATTTCCCGCATACGGCTTGCCGGTGGGGTTTCGGACAGTCGCATTACGCAGCC
>JAEUJQ010000063.1 GCA_016793095.1 Myxococcaceae bacterium
CCTCAGGTGGTGGCCTGCTTCCGGGCTCTCCGGCGATTACCCGTGCGGGACTTTCACCCGCTGGTGAAGTGCAGCGTGACTCCGCCTCCTGCTCGGCCGGTCGCCCGTCCGTCGGCTCTGAGTCGTCACGACGCACCATGCCGCGGGCTCTAGCAACAGGGGTGGCCAGGGCGAAAGCGCCGAAGTTCGCGTGGCGTCGCCGCGGCAGTCGACGGCGGCCGGGCCCTGGGAGTAAGACGCGTCACCCTTCCCAAGGAGCCATCGCTCGCATGAAGCGCTACTTCGGCATCATCGTCGCCATCGTCTTCGTCACGGTCGGCATCGTCTTCACCATGCGCAAGTGGGAGGAGAAGTCGACCGAGGCCAAGCGCGAGGCGGCCGCCGCGAAGATCCGGCAGGACTACCTCGAGCGCGTCGCGTGGATCCGCTCCATCCCCGAGCAGAAGGCGTACACCGACGAGGTCGGCACCTTCCTGCGCTGGTACTTCAAGCAGGTGAACGAGCACGTGAACGAGTTCCGCCTGAACCGGAACTTCGACGACTACCTGCTCGAGCTCGAGGAGAAGTCGTCGAAGAAGGCGAGCCAGTACTCCGAGTACGAGCAGCCCTCGATGGCCAAAGACCGCACCGGCGACAAGAAGGCGGCCTACGAGAACACGAAGAAGCTCTTCGACACCTTCAAGGCCGGCAGCTACTCGCCGTGGTGGAGCGCCACCAGCAGCGGCATTCGCCTCGACATCGTCTCGGCGGACTCGCGGGGCGATCAGATCCACATGCCGGTCGTCGCCTGGGGCCTGCCGCGCGAGGAGCGCATCGACGAGAAGAAGGTGCGCCGCGTCGTCACCAACGGCAACTTCAAGTTCAACTGGAAGCTGTTCGACGAGAAGGGGAAGTTGATCGCCGAGATCCCCGGCGAGGGCGGTCCGAACGAGCGCGTCGATTGGCCCGAGCGCTACATCAAGTTCTTCCCGCCGATGGTGGTGTTCGGCACCTACGACATCGACAAGCTGCCGCCCGAGGCGAAGACCGCGGAGATCTCGTGGACGATCTCGGCCCGCAGCCCCTCCGGCGGCGACATCATGGCCAGCTACCAGTGGAAGGGTGACGTGCCCGCCGACTGGAAGCTCGCGCCCGGCGAGACGTGGAAGGGCGCTCAGGAGTCGATCCGCCCCGAGGAGGAGATCGACCCCTCGAAGCAGGCCAAGAAGTAGGCGTCGGCGTCAGACGACCGAGAGCACCGCGCGCGGCTCGTAGCAGGTGAGCGCGCCGGCCTCGGCGTAGGTGAACAGCGTCAGCCCCCGCCCGACCGCGCAGTCGGTCAGCTCCGGCTCTCGCGGCGTCGCAGCCAACAGCCGACCTGACGTGGGCTCCACCAGCCGCACGCTCGTGCCAGGCACCACCAGCACGTGCTTCGCGAGGCTGGGCTCGATCCGCTGCGTCAGGGCGTCCTCCAGCCCGCCCAGCACCCACGAGACGTCGCCGTCGGGGAGCAGGCGCACCGCGCCGCCCCGGCCATCGACGGCCAGCACCCCGCGCTCGAAGCCCAGCAGGGACGTGGAGGCGCCGTCGAGCGGGACGCCGCGAAGCCAGAGCACCTCGCCCCTGGCCGACAGGCAGGCCACCGCGCCTCGGTTGTCGCTCCGGCCAGCGACGAAGATCTTCCCGCGCACGACGAGGGGCGCGCTCGCGTTCTCGAGCGGCAGCGGCCTCGTCCACGCCACCGCGCCCGCCTGCCCGGCGACGCCGCCCGCCAGCGCTGCGAACCGCAAGACGACGGTCTGGCTCGAGCTGGTGAGCACGGCGACGCCGTCACGCTGCAGGGGCGCGATCGGCCACGGGCTCGCCACCGGTCCGCGGATGCGGAAGCGCACCTGGCCGTCGCTCGCGTCCAGCCCGTAGAGATCGCCCGAGTCGGTGCCGATGATCAGGCGCCCACCGATCCTCGACAGCACCGCGCGCTGCGTTCTCGGCGGGTCGAAGCGCCACGCCTCACGGCCCGTGAAGGTCTCGAGCGCCAGCGCGCCCCGCCCGCCGAGCCTCGTCAGCCATCGCCCGTCGAGCGACTCGAGGCTGGGCCCCACCCGCAGGCCGCTGCCGTCGCGAAGCCACCGCGCGCTCGTCTCGGCCCCGGAGAAGCACGCCAGCTTCGCCTCGTGCGCGACCAGCAGGTCGCCGTCACCCGTCGCGGCGACGCCCCGCGTCGCGTGCACCCTGCGCCATTCCTTCCCGGCAGCCGAGAAGACGTGGGCGGCGTGCGGCGCGTGCACCACCACCGCCCGCTTCGACAGCGCGATGCGCCCGCGTGGCTCACCGAGCGCCACGGGCCGGCTCCACTTCGGCGACAACGTCACGCGCCGCGCCTGGCCCACCGGCGCCAGCGGGGCTTCTCCTCGTGGCCCCGGAGGTCGGGGCGGCGGCGCGTCGGACAGCGCGGGCGTGGGCGGCCGCAGCGCCGCGAGGCCTTCGGTGCAGCGCACGAAGAGCGCGTCCACCCACGGGTTGGTGGCCCACCCGGCGTGCCGCTCGTGCAGCGCGGCGCAGAGAGCGAGGCCCAGTTCGAACGCCTCGGCCGACGGGCGCCGGCGCACCAGGCCCATCATCGCGAGGAAGGGTGGCTGACCGCTCGTGGCTCCGTCGATCCACAGCCCGCCGCCCGTCAGGAGGGCCGCGAGGTTCGCCGAGCCTCGTGAGACGAGCGTGGTGCGCCCGTCTCGATCGTCGAGCTCGAGGCGCAGCCCCTCGAGGCTCCTCGAGAACGCCCAGGGCGCCTGCGCGGTGGCTGGGAAGGGGCTGATCGCCCGGCCCGTGGCCTCGCGCAGCGCGCGCTCGAGCGCGACGATCTGCCCGGCCTCGAGGCCTGACTCCGCGGCCCCTCGCAGGAAGGCGCGGGTGGCTGTCTCGAGCGCCCGCCGCAGCTCGACCAGATCGATGGTGACGGGGCTGGAGATGCGTCGCGGCTCAGGCTCCAGCGACACCACCGACAGCTCGAGGCCCAGCCCCGGCCGACGCAACAGGCAGAGCTCGAGCGCGGGAGCCTCGAGCGACACCTGCGCGGTCGCTGCGCGATCGATCAGCATCGCCTTCAGCGCCTCGAGCCACCCGCCGAGCCATTGTCCGAGATCGACCTCGTCCACTGCCGGCAGCAGCGACACGCCCTCGATCTCGAGCGACACCGAGTCCCTCGGGCCCGCCCCCTTCGTCCGCCACCGCTCTCCCAGCCTCAGCGTCAGCACCACGCCCCCAGCTTCCCGTCTTCGTTGACTCGCCTCACCGCGGAGCGTAGCTTGCCCTCCCTTTCGTGTGGGCCGTTTGAAGCCCCCGATTTCGCTTGGAAAACAAATGACTTTCTACGAGGCGGCGCTGCGCGTTCTGGAAGAGGCGGGCGCTCCGTTGCATTACCAGGAGATCACCAGGCAGTCGCTCGACAAGGGCCTCTTGTCGCACGTGGGCAAGATGCCCGAGCAGACGATGCTCGCGCGGTTGGCAGCGCAGGCCAAGCGCTCGCGAGATCGCAGGCTCGTCGTCACCGCGAAGGACACCTTCGCCTTGTCCGACTGGATGCTGACCGAAGACCCGGACGCGCTGGCGGTGACCGGCACCCTCGACCCGAACCCCGAAGAGGCCCTGCCGCCCCTGCGGCCCACCGAGCGGCACCCGGAGCCCCGTGCGGAGTACCTGCGGGCCATTGGCCGCCAGGCCGAGCGCAACCGGCGCCGTGACGAGGACGGCAAGCGCAAGAAGTACCCGCCGGTGCCCGAGGTGGCCTTCGAGGTGCTCTCCGAGGCCGGCGCGCTGGTGCCCGCCGAGCTCATCGCGCGACTCAAGGCGCGCGATCTCGTCGACGAGCTCGGCACGCTCTCGTTGCTCGAGGCGCTCGCCGACGACAACCAGCAGCGGGTGGACCAGGGCCGCCGCCCGCAGTTCGCCGCGTTGCGGGCCGAGAACAACGAGCTGCAGCTCTCGGTGGACGCCTCGCCAGCCGAGACCGCCGCCCCGCCGCTCCAGGCGCAGGAGGCCTTCTGCAAGGCCGCCAACCTGCCGTTCGAGAACGGCCGCGTGGTGCTGCGGTCGCAGCGCCGAAGAGACGAGCCGATCGTCGCTTCCCCCGAGGATCTCGCGCTCGTCCACACGGCGCGCACGGCCGTCAAGGACGCGCGCCGGGCGCTGGCCCGGGTGCTGCGCAAGAAGCTCTCGGAGCTCGAGACCGGCACCTTCGAGAAGGCGTGCGTCAAGCTGCTGCACGCCAACGGGTTCCGCGAGCTCAAGGTCTCGCGGCGCGCGAAGGACGGCGTGCTCCTGTCCGCACGGAAGAAGGAGGGCAGCCTCGAGCTCCGCTTCGCGATCCGCATCGTCAAGGGCACGGTCCAGGTCGAGCGGCGGAACGTTCAGGAGCTGCGGCGGGACGTTGGCCAGCTCAGCGCGAACCTCGGCCTGTACCTGACGGCTGGTGAGGCGCGCGGTGACGCCCGCGCCGAGGCGACGAGCGGGGGCGCGCTGACGATGCTGTGGTGTGGCGATCACCTGGCCGAGAAGTTCTTCGAGGCCGAGATCGGCGTGTCGGTGACCCGCGTCGAGCTGTTCGAGATCGATGACGCCTTCTTCGATCAGGCGAAGGCCGACGCCGACGAGGCCACGAAGCGCCGCGAGGAGCGGCAGCGTGAGCGCGACGCGCGCGGTGAGCGGCCCGCGCCTGCCGAAGGGGACGCCAGCGAGGGGAGCGAGGCGGCGGCCGCAGACGCGAAGCCCGACGCCGCGCCAGAGGTGGAGAGCGCACCGGCCGCCGAGACCGCCGACCGCGGTGAAGGTGACGACGAAGGTGAGGGCGACGACGAGGGGGATGAGGGCGAAGAGGGTGAAGGGGGCGAGGCTGGGCCTGCCGGTGAGCCTGGCCAACCGGGAGATGCCCGCCGCCGCCGCCGTCGCCGTCGTCGCCGCCGCCGTGGTGGCCCAGGCGGTACCCGCCCGGACGGCGCGCCGGTGCAGGCCGGAGAAGCTTCCGCAGCCGCACCTCAAGCAAGCTCGTCCGACGCGTCCGCTGCCCCCACGCCACCAGCGCCGCCGCCCGCGCCCGGTGAGCCGAGCTGAGCCGAGGACACGCTGGCTGATGCTGCTCCTGGCCCTCGGGCTGGGGGTGGGCTGCCCGCGTTCAGACAAGCCGGTCGTGCAGCGCGTCGAGATCGACGTGTTCGAGGGCCGGGAGATCGTGGGCTGGGAGGCGCCTCAGCTCGTCGGGCGCCTCGAGACGGCCCTCGAGCGCGCCGGGTTCTCGGTGGTTCGGGAGGGCAGCGTGCCTTCGGGCGTCAAGCCGTGGCGGGTGGCCATCGCAGCCCGCATCGACGAGCCCGATCCGACGGTCGAGCTGCCCGGCAGCGCGGTCGTGGCGCTCTCGCTGCGGCAGAAGGGAACGCCCGAGGGGTTCGAGGTCGAGGCGTCGGAGCAGACCAGGCCCGACTCCAACGAGATCGAGGCCGTGCAGGCCGCGGCGGTGAAGGCGCTGGATCTCTCGTTGGCCGAAGCCGCGGCCGAGGCCCGCGCTTCCATCGAGCTCGACGCGAAGCCCGACCAGGAGCTCGCGAAGAAGGTCGATGCGTCAGACCGTGCCGTGCAGGCCGCAGCGATCAGGATCCTGGCCCGCAGGCGTCACCCGGCTGCGCTCCCTGCGCTGGTCAAGCGCCTCGAGAGCGACGATCTGGGCGAGCTGCACCGGGCCATCGGCCTGCTGGTCGAGCTCAAGGATCCCGCCGCCGTGCCCGCCATCATCGACGCCTCGCGCGCGAAGAACCCCGTCGTGCAGCGCGAGATCGTGTTCGCCGTCGCGGCCATCGGAGGAGACGAGGCCGAGGCCTACCTCGACGTGGTCGCCTCAGGACACGAAGATCCCGTGCTGCGCGGCTCGGCCGAGAAGGCCCTGGCCGAGCTCCGCGAACGATCGAAGAAGCTCAAGCCAGCCCCGAAAGGTCCGCCGCCATGATCCGCCGCCACCTCGTGACGTTGCTCCTCCTCGTCTGCGCGTGCGCGACCGGCTCCGGCGCGAAGGCTGGCGAGGAGAAGGGCAGCACCCGCACGGCCGCCGACTACTTCCCCCTCAAGGTAGGCACTGCGTGGGAATACGAGGCCTCGATGCTGGGTGAGAAGCGGACGCTCCCCGTCAGCATCCTGAAGGTGGTGGACGGGGCGGCCGAGGACTCCACCGGCGCGCGGTTGATGGCCGACGCGTGGGGGGTGCGCGACGATCGGCGCTATCTGCTCCGCAACCCCATCGAGACGGGGACGCGGTGGAACAACGTGGTGTCTCCGTCCTCCATCGAGAACTACGAGATCATCTCCGTCGATCAGCCCTGCGACGCACCAGCGGGACGTTGGGAGGGGTGTGTGATCGTCGAGAGCCGCAACCGCATCGATCAGAGCAAGACGCTGGTGAACGAGATCACCCTCGCGCCGGCCGTGGGCATCGTGCGCATGGCCACCACGCTCGACGACGGGGGCCGCCGCCTGCCCCAGTCACAGCTGACCCTGCTCAGGTTCGTCCCAGCCGGACAGGCACCCGCGCCGGTTGAAGCGGGCAAGCCGGCCCATTAGCCTGCCTTGCGGTGGAGCCCTTCGAGCCAGAGCTGTCGAACGAGGAGATGATCCTCTCCTTCCTCGCCGAGGGCGGGACGGACTTCATCTCGGGCGCGACGTTGTCGGACAAGCTTGGGCTCTCACGAACGGCGGTGTGGAAGCACGTCGAGACGCTGCGCAAGCTCGGGTACACGATCGAAGCGCAGCCCGCGCGCGGCTACCGGTTGCTGCAGGTCCCCGATCGTCTGACGGCGCTCGAGATCTCTCCGATGTTGTCCACGCGTGAGCTGGGCCGCACGCTCCACCACTTCGACTCGCTCCCGTCGACGAACGCCCAGGCCTTCGAGCTCGCTCAGGAGGGAGCGCTGAACGGCGAGGTCGTGATCGCCGAGGCGCAGACGGCGGGGAAGGGTCGGCGTGGGCGCAGCTGGGTGTCGCCGGCAGGGAAGAACCTGTCGATGTCGGTGATCCTGAAGCCCGAGATCGCGCCGACCCGAGCGCCCGAGCTCACCCTGGTCGCCGCCGTTGCCCTGGCCGAGACGCTCGGCGAGGCGGGCGCGCCAGCCCTGATCAAGTGGCCCAACGACGTTCAGCTCGAGGGCCGGAAGGTGGCCGGCATTCTCACCGAGCTGTCGGCGGACACCGAGCGGGTCCACTTCGTGGTGCTGGGGATCGGCGTCAACCTCAACACGGCGGCCGCCGACTTCCCGGACGACCTGCGTGAGCTCGCCACGTCCGTCGCGATCATGCGAGGCCAGCCGGTGCCCCGGGCGCTCTTCACCGCCGCGCTGCTCACCAGGCTCGAGGCCTGGCTCGACACCTGGCAGCAGAACGGCTTCGGCCCGGTGCGCGACCGGTGGAAGGCGCTCTCGTCGATCCTCGGGGCCGAAGTGCTGGTGCGCTCGGACTCGAAGGAGCTGCGGGGCGTGGCTGAGGACATCGACGACTCCGGGGCGCTGCTGCTGAGGGTGGACGGCCGGGTCGAGCGGATCCTCGCGGGCGACGTCGAGCAGGTCCGCCCGCGGAAGGGTTGAAGCGCTCGCCGCGCTGAGGGCTTTGGGTTTGCTGCCCGCTGGGTATGCTCTCGCGCTGACATGCTCCTCGCCATCGACG
Source organism: Myxococcaceae bacterium (assembly GCA_016793095.1). Lineage (GTDB taxonomy): Bacteria > Myxococcota > Myxococcia > Myxococcales > Myxococcaceae > Xiheimicrobium. The sequence goes on from JAEUJQ010000063.1 coordinate 7,675, forward strand.
TCGGCAACACCAACACCGTCATCGGGGCCTTCCAGGGCAAGAAGCTGATCGCGCACTGGCGCCTCGAGACGACGTCGCGGCGGACCTCGGACGAGTACGGCATTCTGGTGCTGCAGTGGTTCGCCCACGCCGGCCTCGACGCCTCGAAGGTGGACGCGGTGGCCGTCTCGAGCGTGGTGCCGGCGATGCAGTTCAACCTCGAGCGCATGGCCGATCGGTACTTCCACACCAGGCCGCTCTTCGTGGGGCCGGGGATCAAGACCGGCATGCCGATCCTCTACGACAACCCGCGCGAGGTCGGGGCGGATCGCATCGTGAACGCCGTGGCCGCGCGCGAGAAGCACGACGGCGCGCTGATCGTGGTCGACTTCGGCACCGCCACCACCTTCGACGCGGTGAGCGCGAAGGGCGAGTACCTGGGCGGCGCGATCTGCCCGGGCATCACCATCGCGATGGACGCGCTCTTCCGCAACGCCGCGCGACTGCCGCGGGTCGAGTTCGCCCGCCCCCCGAACGTGATCGGCCGGAACACGGTGCACTCGATGCAAGCGGGCCTGGTCTTCGGCTACGTCTCGCTCGTCGATGGCATCTGCGAGCGCATGAAGGGCGAGATCGGCGCGCCGTTGAAGGTGTTCGCCACAGGCGGCCTGGCGCCGCTGATCGCCAACGAGTCGAAGGCCATCGACGAGGTAGACGAGTTCCTGACGCTCGACGGTCTGCGCCTCATCTACGAGAGGAACCACCCATGAGTGAAGAGGTCGCCCCGCCCACGGAAGCCGCCGCACCAGCGCCGGTCCAGGAGGCCGTCAGCGCGTGCCCCATCACCGCTGCCTTCCTGCCCGAGAACATGCGCAAGCACGTGGACCCGAAGGCGCCCATGCCGCTGCGCATGATGGCGGCGAAGGCCCTGGTGCCGCTGGCTCCGCCCGACATGCTCGGGGCGCTCTTCATGCTCATGTACGACGCGGACGAGAAGATCCGCGAGACGGCAGGGAAGACGGCCTCGACGCTCCCCGATCGCATCGCCGCGTCGGGGTTCCGTGATGAGGGCGTGCAGGCGCCGGTGCTGGGCTGGTACCTCGAGGTCTACGCGCAGAACGACGCCTACGCCGAGATGCTGATCCTCAACGCCACGACGCCCGACCCGGCGGTGGCAGCGATCGCGTCGGTCTGCAGCCAGAAGATCGCCGAGCTGGTCGGTCAGAACCAGCTGCGCCTCCTGCGGCACGAGGACATCGTTCGGCAGCTCGCGCTCAACCCCGTGGCTCAGGGCGCGCTGATCGACGGCGTCTGTGACTTCGCGGTGCGCAACGGCCTCGATCTGCCCGACGTTCCGCAGATGGTGGCCGCGAAGGTGCGCCTGTTCGGCCCCGAGGCCGCGGCCAGGCCCGTCGAGCAGGGCCCCTCGGCCGACGACATCATCTCCGAGTACGGCGTGGGGGCCGATCACGAGCTCCCCGCCGACGCGGAGCACGCGCAGAAGCTGGCCGAGAAGGAGGCCAAGCTCGAGGACGGCAAGAAGCTCACCCTGACGCAGAAGGTGGCGAAGATGTCCGTGTCCGAGCGGATCAAGCTCGCGACGAAGGGCAACAAGGAGATCCGCAGCATGCTGATCCGCGACTCGAACAAGCTCGTCGCGGTCGCCACCATCCGCAGCCCGCGCATCACGGACATGGAGGTGATGGCGCAGGCCCTGAACAAGGGCGCTCACGAAGACGTGCTGCGGGTCATCTACACGCACCGCGAGTGGACGCGGAAATACCCGGTGCGCCTCGCGTTGGTGAAGAACCCGAAGGTGCCCGCGCAGGTGCTGATGCGGTTCCTCAACACCCTCGCAGAGGCCGACGTGAAGGCGCTCGCGCGCGACAAGAACGTGTCAGGCGCGATCCAGCTGATGGCCAAGAAGATGATCCAGCGGAAGAACGAGCCCAAGAAGGGCTGAGCCGCGGCGCACGTTCGTCGGGTCAGGCCTCGGCGAGCTCGTCGATGTCGATGTCTTCGTCGCCGTCGACGCCCTCGTGCTTGAGCTGGGAGAGGGCCTGCTCGAGGACCTCACGCACGCGCTCCTCGTCCTTGAGCACGGCCTTGAGCCGGCTCTGCTGCCGGCTCGCCTTGTCTTCGTGGCGCTTCGACTCGGTCTCGAGGTCGGCGATGCGCTGGCGGAGGCCTGAGATCTCGTCGGCGAAGGCCTGGGCCTGGGTGGTCACCTGGTTCCGCGCGGCGTCGAGATCGATCTGCGACTGCTCGAGCTGGCTGCGAACGTCGTCGGCCTCGCGGCTGCGTTCTTCGAGCTGGGCCTTCACGGCCTCGAGCTCACCCCGGGCCTCGGCGAGCTCGGTCTCGGCCTGCTGCCGGACGCTCTCGAGGTCGCTCTTCTCGGTGCGCAGGCTCTCGAGCTCCTGCTCCATCTCCTGGGCACGAGGCTGGAGGGTGTCGAAGTCGGTCTGCAGCGACGAGAGCCGGGCTGACGCCGAGCGTGCCTCTTCCTTCGCCGTGTTCAGCTGCTGGTCGATCTTCTTGCGCTCCGCAGCCAGTTGATCGGCCTTCGTCTGCAGGGTCTTGATCTGCGCGTCCTTGCGCGCCAGCTCTCCGGAGCTCTCGGAGGCCTGCTGATCGAGCGTGTTCTCCTTCTCGCGCAGCTCGACGATCTCCTTCTCCTTGTCGTTGAGCTCGGTCTTGAGCCGGAGGATCTCCTTGTCCTTCTTGTTGACCGAGTCCTTGAGGGTGAAGAGCTCCTTGTCGTTCTTGCCCGCGCCACCGCCTGTCTTGAGCGCCTCGAGCTCGGTCTGCCGGCTCTCCAGCGTGGTCTCGAGCTCGGCGACCTTCGCCTCGTGCTCCTCCGCGCGCCGGGTCGCGTCTTCGAGGGCGCTGGTGAGCTCAGCTACCTTCGCGCGCAGCTCCCGTGCTTCCGTTCCGTCGGCCGCGACCGACGGTGACGAGCTGAACGCAGGCTTCTTCTCAGGCTCCTTCTTCTCGGCCTTCGGCTTCGGAGGAGGTGGGGGCGCGATGGGCATCATCCCCACGATCGTCTTCTCGACCGGGAACTCCTCTTCGTCCTCGGCGGGCGTGAGCTGAATCTCCTCGGGCTCGGGCGGCGGCGGTGGCTCGCCCGACTCAGGAGGCTTGTCGTCGAACATCGCGTCCACCATCTCGAAGTCCGGGTCGCTGTTGCCGACCGTCTCCTCGTTGGTGGCGCTCTCGAGGGCGAGATCGCCGGTGCCCAGGTCGCCCTCGTCGAGGAGCGATCCCGGGTCGAAGCCCTCTTCGGCACCCGCGGGCGCGCTGGTGGACTCGGGCGCAGGCGGGAAGCCCGCGAGCGCTCCCACGCGGTCGACCACGGCCGACGCGTCGAACGGCTTGCCGAGGTAGTCCTCCGCGCGGGTCTTGAGCTTCTGGTGCTGGCCGAACCCCTTCGGGTCCCCGACGATCAGCACCGGCACGCCCTTGAGATCGTCGTCGCTCTTGAGCTTCTTACAGAGGATGTAGCCGTTCTGGCCGGCGTCCAGATCCACCGCCAGCACCACGCAGGCCGGCTTCCCCTTCTTCACGAGATCAGGCACGGCCTTGCCGTCCGTCGTCTCGTCGACCTCGAAGCCGCGGCCCACGAGCGCGTCGCGCATGGAGTGCATCAGCGCGACGTCCTTCTCGACGATCAATACTGTCTTGGACATGTGTCGGTAAGGCTACCGAGGGGGTCCGAGGGGGTCAACGAATGCTGGAGGCAGGTGCCCTACCGCTGGAAGGCGGCCGGCTGAACGTCGAGCGGGCGGCGGGTGGGCACGGGAACGGGAACCGGAACCCGCATCGGTGGCTCGGACGGCAGCAGCTCGCGAATGTCGTCTTCCTCGAGATCGGTGACGAGCTGGTACACGAGATCGCCTTCGCGCCAGGTCACCACGTTGTAGCCGTTGGAGTTGCGGAGATCGGGGGCACCACGGGCGCCGACGTCGACGTCGTTGGAGTTGTCGCCGAAGACGAACAGACCCACCTGACGAGGCTGCGCCGAGGCGCGGGCCGGAGCGTCGTAGCGGATGTAGGCGGCCTGCTTCTCGCGCACGTTGAGCACGCGCGCGCCCTCGGCGATGGCGTTGGGGAAGCGGGGCACGGCGACGCGATGGCCCAGCTTGCCGTCGAACCAGGCCTCCAGCGCCTCGGGCTGAGGCAGGCGCACCTCGAGGGGGAACTGTCGGGCGTGCCGGCTGGCGGCGTCTTCCACGTACAGGCGGCGCTGGAACGAGCGCCACTGCTGGTGACCGACGAACGCGCACAGCGCCACGCCAGCTGCCGCGGCGGAGAGGCGGAGGAAGCGCCCCTGACGCTGCCTGGCCTCGACCGCGCGGACAGACGTGAAGATCTTCGCCTTGAGCGACTCGGGGGCTGGCGGCGTGCCGGCCTTGACGAGCGTGCGGAGGAGGGTGCGGTTGTGCCGACCGACCTCGGCCTGCTTCGAGCAGCCGGCGCACTCGGTGAGGTGTCGCTCCACCGCAAGGCGCTCAGCTTCGACGAGCTCGCCGTCGAGGTAGGGCATCACGAGGGGTTCGAGGTCGCGACAGTTCATCCGTGGCTCGTCAACAGCGCTCAGCCCAGCTTCTTCCGCTCCCGGTACGCGTTCAAGTCGACCAGCGGGGCCTCTTCGGCGAGCTCCCGCTTCCGCAGCAGACCCTCGAGCTGCCGCCGCCCGCGGAACAGGCGGCTCATCACCGTGCCCACCGGCACGTCGAGGATCTCAGCGATCTCCTTGTACGAGAACTCCTGCAGATCCGCGAGGATCACCACCATGCGGAAGTCGATGGGCAGGCCGTCGATGGCCTTGAGCACGTCGTCGCTCATCACCCGTTGCAGGAGGAAGTCCTCGGGGTTCTGCGCCTGATCCGTCGTGTCGGCCGAGAAGAACTGGGCCTCGACGCTCTGCCGCTCCGACTCGTCACCCAGGGAGCGCTCCTTCACCTGGCGCCGGTAGCCGTTGATGAACGTGTTCGTGAGGATCTTGAAGAGCCACGCGCGGAAGTTGGTGCCCCGCTCGAACTTGTCGAAGAAGCGGTAGGCCCGCATCACCGTGTCCTGCACGAGATCTTCGGCGTCACGCTCGTTGCGGGTGAGCCGCAGGGCGCCGCCGTAGAGCGAATCAAGCCAGGGCGCGACGAGCCCTTCGAACTCCGCCCGCGTCTTGTCGCTCCTCGTCGAAAACCCCAACATGTCCGGTCTCCCTGGCCACGGCCTGCCGAAATCGAGAAACGCACGAAGTCCTTCAGGTATTTCGTGCGGGCGGCATTCCCACCGAAAGACAGGAGGTGCAGCCCCGGTGCCGGCTCTCAGTCCGCGTAACCGCTTGGAATCACACAGGTTGCGAGCCAGCGGGTGAGCATCGACTGACACAGTGGCGCGGCTCCTCGCGCGCAGAGTGTCAGCGTGGGTCGAGCTACAGGGCGAACTCGACGACGTAGAGGGTGAAGCTGGCGTCTTCTTCGGTCGTGGGTCGGGTGAGCGTCACGGTGGTGGAGTTCGTCAGCTCCGTCGTGGCCGTGGCCGGCCCGAGCTCGTCGTTGTTGAGCGTGGAGTCGCCGACCTCGCCGAGCGCCAGACCCTGAACGGCCTGGGTGCCGAGGAAGGTGAGGGTCCGGTCGGGATCGACGGTGGTGATGGCCGCTGTCCGGCTCACATCTCCCATGACGAAGGACACGGTGAGCTGCTGGACCCGCGCTGTCGCGTTGAAGTCGATGCGCTGGAACGAGAGGTCGCCGCTCGGGTGAACGTCACAGTCGCCGGCTGGCGCGGTCGCCGCACGCGTGAACGTCAGCCCGGAGGGTGAGGTCACGAGGCCGCGGGCGAACAGGTTGCAAGTGGGCGCGTTGGTGGGCAGGGACGACAACACTTCGAGCTGGGTGAGGACGACCGTGTTGGTCGAGGCGGGCGTTGGCAGGATGACGTTGCGTGAACGCATGTTCGTGAACCCGAACCCCGGCACGGTGCCATGGGTCACGGTCACGCCCGCGAAGGTGGCGACCTGGTACTCCCACGCCTCGCACCCGCCGGCCGCCTCGATCGAGACCCAGCCTGCGTCGGCTCCACCGACGAGCCGGGTGACCGCGAGATCATCGTTGTTCAAGTTGGCGCCACCTGCCGACACCGAGGCCAGGACGAAGCTGCGCGACGAATCGACCGGGGTGGTGAGCGGAAGCTGAGAGCCAGGACACGGAGCCCCCGTCGCGCGCTGCACGAACAGATCACTGGCGAGCTCGAGGATCTGCCAGGTGATCGTGGCCGCCGGTCCCCCTCTGAACCTCGAGCAGACGATGTCGGGGCTGGCGAGGCGACAGCGGGTCTCGAGTCTCGATGGATCATCGTTCATCGGGTCGTGTGCGCGCGCCTGGAAGACCAGGAGTGAACGCGAGGGCAGTGGAGCAGGGGGCGGGACGAAACAGTTCACAGAAACAGCAGTGGACGGGAGCGTGCAGGTCCCTCTCCTGACGGCAGCGAGACCGTTCAAGGTCGCCATCGCCGTTCCGAACGAGGCAACAGCCGTGAGGCTGAGGGGGCCGGCCGCCCGGACCTGCACGTAGATGATGACCGAGGATGAGCCAGCGGGAATGGTGGCGGTCGGGCCCATGGGGGTCGAGCAGGAGGGATTCGTGAAGACCGACAGGCCGGGCGACACTCCGACCAGGACTGGTTCTGGCGTGAGCAGGGCCGCTGGAGCGCCTCCTTGGGCGAGCGCTGAGAGGGTGACGGGGACGCACGACTTCGCGGCGTACGGCCCTCCTGGCTGCGTGATGGCGAGCGAAACGGGTGCGGGACGGACGGTCAACATCTGGGTGGCCGCGACGAGGCCCGCTGAGTTCGCCGAGAGAATGGCATCCCCGACGCTGGATGATCGGAACCAGGTCGAGGCGCTGCTCGTGCCGACCGGTATCGTCGTCGTCGGCGAGACCACCATGCACATGGCGTCCGAGTAGAACGTGCTGGAGATCGTACCCGTAGACCAGGTCACCGAACGGGGGACGGTCGTCGGGACGACTGCACCCAGCCCGTCCACGGTCTGCACTGTCGCGATGCCAGAGCACCGGCCGCTGTAGATCGTCTGCGGCGGCGTGGTGAAGGCAAGCCGGACCGGAGATCCTGCGCCGGCCCCGCCCGCGAAGCCGCCAGCGAATCCTCCGCCCGAAGAACTGCCGCCTGCCGTCGAGCCACCAGCGGTCGAGCCACCAGCCGTCGAGCCACCTGCCGTCGAGCCACCAGCGGTCGAGCCACCAGCGGTCGAGCCACCAGCAGTCGAGCCACCAGCAGTCGAGCCACCCGCCGTCGAGCCGCCTGCCGTCGAGCCACCCGCTGTCGAGCCGCCCGCTGTCGAGCCGCCCGCTGTCGAGCCACCCGCTGTCGAGCCACCCGCTGTCGAGCCACCCGCTGTCGAGCCACCCGCTGTCGAGCCACCTGCGGTCGAGCCACCTGCGGTCGATCCACCAGCGCTCGAGCCGCCCGCTGAGCCGCCCGCTGTCGAGCCGCCTGCCGTCGAGCCGCCCGCCGTCGAGCCGCCCGCTGTCGAGCCGCCCGCTGTCGAGCCGCCCGCTGTCGAGCCGCCCGCCGCGCCGCCAGCCGTCGAGCCACCTGCGGTCGATCCACCTGCGCTCGAGCCACCCGCCGTCGATCCGCCCGCCGTCGAACCGCCCGCCGTCGAACCGCCCGCCGTCGAGCCGCCCGCCGTCGAACCGCCCGCGGAGCCACCGCCTGCCCCACTCGAGACACATTCGCCCGAAGCGCAGACGAAGCCGGGGCCGCACTCATCCGTCGTTGCGCACGCGAAGCGAGTCGTCGCGGGGTCGAACGCACCACAAGTACATCCAGACACTGTCGCAACTGCGATCGCGAAGGTGAGGCGAAGCGTCCGATGCACGGGCTCAGCCTACCGTATCGGGAACCCTCACGGGGGAAGGCTCACCACGACTGGATCAGGGCGGACGCTCCGTTGCGAGCGCCCGGGCCGCCAACTCCACCATCACTCGCGCGCAGGACGGTTCCTCCGTCGAGGATGAGGTTCGAGGCCCCGACGAGCACGACCGCCACGGACGGCCCGCCTGCACCGCTCCCGCCGTGCTGGCCGTCGGCGCCGCTCCCGCCTCGCCCCCCTGGGGGGGCCTGAAGGTCGATGTAGACCTCATCGCCCGGTCCGTTTCCGTAGTAACACGCGGCGTTCGGGCAGACTCCCCCCACGACCCGGCAGGGCTTGGTCTGGCACCTCACCACACTGCCTGGAGCGCCATTCGTTCCGAGCGCGCCGGTTCCGCCCGGACCTCCTACGGACCCGTTCCCGCCCTGCCCAGCGGTGAGTGAGGAATAGTCAGCCCTGATGGTTGAATTGACTGCCAGCACCGCCACCGAAGCGCCACCGCCGCGCCCTGCCGAGCCCCCGAAGCCGCCCCGTCCGCCGCACCCGCATCGGCCCGGAGGCGCCTGCTGGGGCAGCGGACCGCTCGACACGCAGTTCGCGACGCAACCGCAGCCGAGGTAGCACGACACCGCCGCCGGCCCCGGGCTCCCTGCAGTCCCATTCTGACCCTCAACGCCGTTGGCTCCCCGGTCCCCGTCCCCGGGAACGAAGCCATCGATGCTGAAGCGGCCGCCGTCTGAGCTGAGACCGCCGGTGAAGAATGGAGTGCCGGACATCCCCGCCTGACAGTCGGCGACGCCTGTGCAGGCCAGGGAGCCCGAGCCTGGAGCGCCTGGACTCGCGAATCCCCCCGAGGTGCCGTCTGTTGAAATGACAGACACGTCCACCAGAGTCACGTCCGCGTTTCTCGCCGCCAGCCCCACGCGGGAGACCCCCGGAGCATCCGCAGCGCCAGGCGTTGATGATCCGTTCCCGGTTCGGGCAGTGAGCGAACGGATGCGATAGCCGCCGTCCGCAACGGCAATTGCTGCACCGCCATCGAGCGCCACGATGACGGTCTGCGACCTGGCGTCGTCGGAACAGTTTCGGCTCCACCCACTCGGCTGGTGGTTCCAGCCGCCGAGCAGCGCGAGGTCCCTTCCCGAGAGACTGAGATTGCCTGGATAGACGCCGGCTGAGATGTAGACCGTTGACAGTGATTGAGAGGCCGCAAGGGCGGCCGCGACGCCGATCGACCGCACAGGGAAGGAGACCGTCCCGGGGAACCCGTCGTCGCCCGATGAGCTGACGAACACACCGCTCACACGGGGCGACTCGATGGGATCGCAAGGCGCGCTCCCTCCACCTGCTCCGCCTCCACCCGCCGCACCGCCGCCCGCCACAGCACCACCGCCCGCCACAGCACCACCGCCCGCCACAGCACCACCGCCAGCCACAGCCCCACCGCCAGCCACAGCACCACCGCCAGCCACAGCCCCGCCACCCGCCACGGCCCCGCCACCGCCGGCCACGGCACCACCACCCGCCACAGCCCCGCCGCCGGCCACGCCACCACCGCCTGCCACGGCACCGCCTGCCACGGCACCGCCTGCCACGGCACCGCCTGCCACAGCGCCTCCGCGAGTCGCCGCTCCACCACCACGGTTGCCAGCGACGCACTCTCCCCCTGCGCAGACGAAGCCCGTTCCGCACTCCTCGGTCGCCCTGCAGGCGAAACGAGTCGTCGCCGGATCGAAGGCGCCACACGTGCAGCTGGACGCGACGACGGAGATCGCGAGCGAGAGGCGCACGAGCAGGTTCACAGTTTCAGGACCTTCTTGGTGAGCTGGCCCGGCTTGATGTCCACCTCGATGGTGAGGTTGATCTTCTCCTGATCGTTGCTCAGCTTCAGTTGGTGTCGTCCAGCCGGCAGGGGGATCTGGAGCAGCGGCGTGTCTCCCAGCGCCTTGCCACCGAGCGAGACATGGGTCCACGGCTCAGTCTGAAGCGAGAGCTTGCCGACCGCGGGTTCGGCTTTCCGGATCGGCGGGTCCCGTTGAACGACCTCGGTCACCCCCGCATCGGCAGGCGCGGTCGCAGGCTCCTGGGAGGGAAGGGCAGGGAGCGACAGCATCATCATCAAGCTCTCGCCTTCTGCCTTCACCGCGATGGTCTTCGTCACGCGGGAGCGTCCGGGCAGAGAGGCGGCGATGAGGTGTTCGCCCGGCTTCGACTCCGAGAGCGTGACTGGGGCAACTCCGGCGGGTCTCCCATCGAGGGTGATCTCCGCGCCTGGTGGATCCGTCTCGACCACGATGGACGCGGGGATCCGGGTTGGCTCGACCTGGTGGACGACGGTCTCAGGCTCCTCGAGGAGACTGCGGACTCCCGAAGCGATGGCCAGACCCAGCAGCGCGACGACCGCGCCGATCGCGAGCCAGCGAGTCCGTCGGGACAGATCGGTCTGCCCCGGCATCGTGCGGTTGGTCGTGGGCTTGAGCGTCTCGCTCACCTGGCTCGTCGTCGCGACGCCGCGCGCTGCGTTCTCGATCAACGCCTTCCGCTCGGCGATCCGGTTCGCGAACAGTCCCTGCATCATCGCGCCGAGGTCGGCGGTCGTCGGGCCACCCCCGCGCGTCGACAGCCACTCTTCGAGCGCTGCCTTGAAGCTCGCTGCGTCGGGCCACCGCTCGTCCGGATCCTTCTCGAGCGCCTTCGCGACGATCGCAGAGAGCGCCTTCGGGACCTTGTGATTGGCCTCGTGTGCGGTCGCGATGGGCGTGTCGTCGATGAGCGAGCGGAGGATCGCTACCGTGTCGTCGGTCGCGTACAGCCGCCGGTGGGTCAGCAGCTCCCAGAGCACGACGCCCGTGGCGAACACATCAGCGCGTGCGTCGAGCTCGAGGTCGCCGCGCGCCTGCTCCGGCGCCATGTAGGCGTACTTGCCCTTGAGCTGATTGCCCTGAGTCTGCGTCGCCCGGTTGGCTGCCCGCGCGATGCCGAAGTCGACGAGCTTCACCTGCCCGTCCCACGTGAGGATGATGTTCTGCGGGCTGACGTCCCGGTGCACGACATGCAACGGGCGCCCATCGACGCCGGTGCGGGTGTGGGCGTGCGCGAGCCCGTCGAGGGCGCTCACGATCAGCTTGACGGCCATCTCGAGGCTGAGCGGCTTGCCTGCCTTGAGGGCGGTCCGCACGATGGTCGCGAGATGCTCCCCCGCGAGGTACTCCATCGCGATGTAGTAGGCGCCCGCGTGCTCGCCGAGATCGAACACCTGCACGATGTTCGGGTGCGTGAGCTGGACGATGATTCGCGCCTCGTCGAGGAACATCTCGACGAACGACTCGTCGGCCGACAGGGACTCGATGATGCGCTTGATCACGACGATGCGCTCGAAGCCCTTGATCCCTGACTGCCGCGCGAGCCAGATCTCGGCCATGCCCCCCGTCGCCAGCTTCGCGAGCAGGGAGTAGTTCCCGATCATGGCTCCAGGCGCCCACACGGCGCCGACGCTGGTCTCCATCTCGCTTGAACTATGCATCACCGGGAGCGCCGCTCGGAGCCGATTCGCCGACGCCGCGTCGGGTGCGCTCTGGTACGCTCGAGGCGTGTCAGCCATCGCCCGCGTCAGTCTGGTGGTGTGGCTTCTCCTGCCGCTGCTCGCCGTCGCCGCCGACGTTCGGGCGCTGGTCGCGAAGGCGGAAGAGGCCATGCAGTCGCTCGAGTACGGCGACGCCGTGAAGGCGCTCGAGGCAGCGCGCAAGGAGCCCAACACGCCCCGCGACGTCGTCCTCAGGGTGCTCGAGCTGCAGGGGGTCGCCTACGCCTCGCTGGGCCAGGAAGCGAAGGCGCTCAAGGCCTTTCAGAGCTGGCTCGCCCTCGCGCCTGACGCGAAGCTGAGCGGCAACCAGCCGCCGAAGGTGACGACGGTCTTCTTCGAGGCGCGCAGCTTCGTGAGCCAGAAGGGCAGCGTGACGCTCAAGCCCTCGAGCACGCGGGGCAGCGGCGGGGTGAAAGACGTGCGGGTCGAGGTCGCGAACGATCCCCTGAAGCTGGTGAAGGAGATCCGGTTCTTCCTCGTCATCGACGGCTCGCAGCGGCAGGTCGACGTGGCGGTGGCCGGCGGAGGGGCGGTCGCTGCCGCCGGCGCGCAACGCGTCGAGTGGTGGGCCCTCGCGCTCGGCGAGAAGAAGGCCGGGCTCCTCGAGGCGGGCAGTGGAGACAAGCCGATGGTCGAGGGGACGGCGCCCGTGGCGCGCGTCGAGCCTCCCGTGAAGCCCGACCCGAAGCCTGACCCGAAGCCTGACGTGAAGTCCGACGTGAAGCCTGCCGCAAAGCCCGACGACGCACCGCCCCCACCGCCGCCGCTCGTCGAGGTCCGCGAGTCCGTGCCTTCGCGGCCGATGTCGACGCTCCGGATCGCCGGGCTGGTGGCCGGAGGGGCAGGCGCTGTGGCGGTCGGCGTGGGGTCGATCTTCGGAGTGATGGCGGCGGGGACCAGCGCGCGCGTGGCCAGTGCCGAGCGTGACGCCGCCGGGCGGATCACCGGCCTGACGCGCGCCGAGGCGCTCGCGCTCGACGCCCAGCAGCGCACCCAGGCGACGCTCGCCAATGTGTTGTGGATCAGCGGCGCAGCCCTGGTGGGGACCGGCGCGCTGCTGTTCTTCCTCGGGGCTGACAGCCCGGTCGCGGTGGCTCCGTCCGGGACCGGCTTCAGCGTCTTCGGCAGGTTCTGATCGACCTGCTCACTTACCCTCGATGGCCTTCTCGATGGGCACCCAGGGGTAGCCGAGATCGCGGGCGACGGCCTCGTAGGTCACGTGACCGCCGTAGGTGTTGAGGCCCTTCGCGAGCGCCGGGTCGGCCTTGATCGCGGCGATCAGACCCTGGTCGGCGATCTTCCGACCGTAGGGACGGGTCGCGTTGGTGAGGGCGAACGTCGACGTCATCGGGACCGCGCCGGGCATGTTGGCCACGCCGTAGTGAATGACGCCGGACACCTCGTAGGTCGGGTTGTCGTGGGTGGTGGCCTTGATGGTCTCGATGCAGCCGCCCTGATCGACCGCGACATCGACGACGACGGAGCCCTTCGACATCTCCTTGATGAGCTCCGCCGAGACGAGCTTCGGAGCTTTCGCGCCGGTGATCAGCACCGCGCCGACCACGAGATCCGACTCACGGACCGTCCGTGTGATGTTCTCGGAGTCGCTCATCAACGTGCGCAGGCGCCCCTGGAAGATGTCGTCGAGGTAGGTGAGGCGGTCGAGGTTGACGTCGAGCAGGGTGACCTCGGCGCCCATGCCGAGCGCCACCTTCGCCGCGCAGGTTCCGACGACGCCGCCGCCGATGATGGTGACCTTGCACGGCCGCACGCCCGGCACGCCGCCGAGGAGAATGCCCTTGCCGCCGTGGGCCTTCTCGAGGCTCGTCGCGCCGACCTGGATCGACATCTTCCCTGCGACCTCGGACATCGGCTTGAGCAGCGGCAGCGAGCCGTCCTCGGGCTGAATCGTCTCGTAGGCGACCGCGGCGATCTTCTTCTTCACCAGCACCTTCGCGAGCTCGGGCACGGCCGCGAGGTGGAAGTAGGTGTAGATGATCTGCCCTTCCTGCATGCGATCGTACTCGGGCTGGATCGGCTCCTTCACCTTGACGATCATCTGCGCGCGCTTCCAGACCTCGTCGGCGCTGGCGAGCAGCTTCGCGCCGACCCGCTCGTACTCGGCGTCCAGAATGCCGGCGCCCTCACCGGCGGACTTCTCAACGAAGACCTCGTGGCCAGCGGTGACGTAGGCCCTGGCGATGGCCGGCGTCATGCCGACGCGGTACTCACGGGTTTTGATCTCCTTGGGGACTCCGACGATCACACGCGCCTCCGGGTAGGAAAGTGGAGCGCCTTGTCGGAGAGAACCATCACGGAGTCAATGGGACTCGCCTGACGCGTCGCGACAGCTCACGGCACGTTCGCGCTGCCCGGCGTCGGCGTGGTGGACAGCGCCCAGTCCGTCGCTGCGTTGTCGGTGTCGGTGCCGTTGGGCAGCCGGCAGAGCGAGCCGTTCACCGTGTTGCTGTCGGCCAGCGATGACGGCATGCCCTCGACGAGCGTCGTCGGGCCGGGAATGCCCATGATCGAGGCGTTGGTGAGGCTGCCCTCGTAGGACAGACGATCGATGATGGTGTTCGTCGCGCTGTCGAGCAGCACCACCCCGTCGGGCGCTCCGTTCTGCACGTTGTCGCCAGCCATCCACCCCATCGGCGTGAGCCGCGCGCCGCCGAGCAGCGAGAGGTTCGCGTTCGTGATCACGAGGTACCCGTTGGCGGGGAGGCTGCCTGCGGACGCGAGGGGAACCCGCAGGTACTCGGCGCCGTTGGCGCCGTTGACGAGCACCAGCACGAGGGTGCTGAGCGAGATGGGGCCCGGCGTGCTGTTGTAGAGCTCGATGAACTCGTTCGGGTCGCCCGTGCCCGGGTTGTCGTAGTCGACCTCGTTGATCACCAGCCCGCCGCCCGTCTGCGTCGTCACTGTCGCGGAGCCCGTCGTGCCCAGCGTCGCGCTGACGGTGGCGGACGGGGCGCTGCCATTGTTGAGGTAGGTGAACGTTGCCGAGCGCTGGCCGGCGAGCACCGAGACGGTGGCGGGCAGCGTGCCGGCTGTGGGCGGCATCAGGCTGAGGCCGATCATCGCCCCCGCCGGCCCGGCGGGAATGTCGAGGGTCACCGTGAAGACGACGCTGCCTCCGGGAGACACGGCGGGCATCGGCGGCGTGAGCGAGGCGACCGTGCGCGGCTCGGTCGGCGTGATCGCCCTGACCGTCGCGGTGGGCATGCCCATGCCAGGGGCCGCGGTCAGCGTCGAGGTGCCGGCGTCGCTCGAGCTGACCAGCACCACCGCCGACGTCTGGCCCTGCGCCACCGTGACGCCGCCGTTCTCGACGGAGATCGCGGCGGCGTTGGACGAGCTGATCGGCACGAAGGTGTTCATCAGCGCCGGTCCGGTGAGGGTGATCGTGAGCGGCAGCGGGAAGGTGGGGGCGGCCGTGAGCTGTCCGGCGTTCGTGAAGGCGTCTGGCCCGAACGAGAAGATCGTGGGCGCGCCGGTCGCGAGATCCGCCATTCCGCGAGGGTTCAAGGTCGAGGCGTTCGACCGCCAGGCGAGCACGCCCGTGATCGCCGTGAAGGTCTGGGTGACCATCGGCATGGGCGAGAGCCCAGCCACCAGGGTGCCGACGGTGATCGAGTCCATGCCGGCGGTGGCGGTGAAGCTCGTGATGCCGTTGACCGCCGTGACGGTGTTCGGGCCGATGGTGACGAGCACGCCCTCGAGGGCGGCCGCGCGCGTGCCCCCCGTGGTGATCTCGCCGATGGTAGCGAGCGTGGAGGCGGGCGGCGCCTCGACCGTGCTGCTCGTGATCTGCGCCGAGCCGAGGTTCGCGAGCACGATGGCGCCGAAGAGATCGGTCACCTGGCCATCGACGGCGACCCGGTTGCCGACCGCGACGCTCGAGAGGATGGCGGCCCCCGCACCCGTCTGGATGAAGAGGCCCGAGCGATCGGCGCCGGCGTACTGCGCGTCTCCGGGCTTCACCTGCACGAAGAAGCCGGTCGACGTCTTCGCCGTGACGAGCAGGTTGTCGAGCGCGACGGTGGACGACAGAGGAAACGTGCCGTCCTTGACGGCGTAGACGGTGCCCGGGCACGAGGACAGCCCGGGGTTGGCGTTCATCGGGCAGGGGTCGCACGCGTCGCCCTTGCCGTCGAGGTCGCCGTCGGCCTGGGTGGGGTTGGCGACGAGGGGGCAGTTGTCGAGCGCGTTGGCGACGCCGTCGCCGTCGCGATCGCTCGGCGTGGGCGCGGTACAGTTCGTCGTGTTCGGCGCGAGCGGGCAGACGTCGCAGGCGTCGGGCACCGAGTCCATGTCGGCGTCGGGGTGCACGCCGTTGTCGACGGGACGCAGCGGGTTGAAGACGGTGGGGCAGGCATCCATCGCGTCTGGCAGGTTGTCGCCGTCGGCGTCCGTCGGGGAGATCGCGCCGGTGTAGATCGTCGAGCCGTTGACGGCCTGCGCGCGGCTCGGCGTACAGGTGGGCTCGAGCGTGGGCGCGCCGCACTCGAAGGCGGGCAGGGCGGCCATGCCGGCGGCGGTCTGGGCCTGGCTGTACGTGACGCTCGTCTCTGCCACGAGGCAGATGGCGCGCGCACGACCGCAGACGTCGAGCGGCTCGCACCCCGACAGCCGCAGGCTCGAGATGAGCGACGCGTCGCCGTACAGCGCGATGCTGCCGCGCATCACCAGGGCCACGTCCTGGGGTTGGGCAGCGATCACAGCGCGGTACCCCGTGCGGGCCCGGCCGTCGAAGATGGTGAGATCGGCGACCCGGCCGGGTGCGAGCACGCCGAGCGAGGCGCCGACGCCGGCGACCTCGGCCGCGTTCGACGTGACGGCGCGGAAGAGCTGCTCGTCGGTGAGGGCGTTGCCGAAGTAGACGCTGTTCAGCCGGTCGGCGCAGGCGAGCTCGCGCAGCAGGTTGGTCGAGCCCGAGACGACCCAGTCGGTGCCGAGCGCCACGCGGACGCCGAGGCGCTGCGCGAGCGGAATGGGCGTGGTGTTGCCGTACAGCGCGACATTCGAGCGCGGCGACCAGATGAGCGAGGTGTCGCTTACCGCCATCTGCGAGAGTTGCCCCGCGCTCAGCGCCGTCGCGAAGGCGAAGGCCGTCTTCTGGCCCAGCAGGTCGTTCGAGACGCCGGGCGGCGTCGTGTCGAACGTGGCCGACGACATGCAGCGGTACTCGTTGAGGGCGAAGCGATCGACGCCCTCGGCGGCGTGCGCGAGGTAGGCCGAGTTGGCCGCGAAGGACGCCGCCGTGTCGGCCGTTCCGCCGTAGTTGCAGTCACCAGTGCGCTGCACGCCCGCCGCGTCCCCGAGGGGGAAGGGCGACGTCAGGGCGACCTGGCCAGAGGCACCCTCGCGCAGCGTGCTGACGTCGAGGTTGCGCGTGAGGCCGGCCACGCCCGGGCCACCCAGGGTGCTGGTCGTGCCCGCCAGCACCGCCCGCAGCTCGCTCCAGCGCACGGCCTCGGTAGCCCCCGCCGTCGCCATGAGTGGCGTGTGCATGTTGGCGCCGGTGCGCCAGTCGTGGCGGTGCTCGTAGCGTTCACCCGTCTCGGCTCGCGGCGCGTTGGCGCCGAAGTTGTGGTGCACGTGTGCGTCGATGAGCCCCGGCGAGATCACGCCAGCGGGGCACGCGATCACGAGCTGGCCGCCGTCGGCGCAGGTGGTGCCGACGCACGAGATGAGGCCTCCTGGCTCGAGCGCGACCTGACCATTGAGGAGCGGTCCGGTCGGCGTGAGGACGGTGCCGGTGATGAGCCGGCGCGCGCCCGAGCCCGAGATCGTGCAGAGCGGAGCGGTGCCGGCGTCCGGCGCTCCCGCGTCCGTCGCGGAGCCGCCCGCCGTCGACCCGCCCCCCGCGCCACCGGCCGACGAGCCACCCGCCGTCGAGCCACCGGCCGTCGAGCCACCCGCCGTCGAGCCACCCGCCGTCGAGCCACCCGC
This sequence comes from Myxococcaceae bacterium, assembly GCA_016793095.1. GTDB lineage: Bacteria > Myxococcota > Myxococcia > Myxococcales > Myxococcaceae > Xiheimicrobium. The sequence goes on from JAEUJQ010000063.1 coordinate 25,095, forward strand.
CGTCGAGCCGCCCGCCGTGGAGCCGCCCGCAGCGGAGCCGCCCGCCGCGGAGCCGCCCGCCGTGGAGCCGCCTGCGGTGGAGCCGCCCGCCGTGGAGCCACCCGCCGTGGAGCCACCCGCCGTGGAGCCGCCTGCCATCGACCCACCAGCGCCGCCTCCCGACGAGCCTCCGCCCGCAGGCACTCCACCGGCGCTGCCTCCACTGGCACCTCCGTCGGGTGACGGCGTCGGGCCGGGGCACGCGAAGAACACCAACACGAGTGAAGCGGTCCACCAGGGAGCGAGGCGCATGAGGCCCTGTAGAGCGAAGTCACGTGGGGGCGCCATCGAGATCTGGACGACTCGCGACAGCGCTCAAGGCGCGAAGAGCGACAGCGAGCGCGAGAAGGCGCCCTGCCTCAGCTCGCCGAAGTCGAACAGCGCGTGGAGCAGCAGGCAGCGGTCTGAGGTGTCGGCCTCGGCGCAGCCGTCGTGCAGGCTGGACACCTCGGTGAGCGGCACGTTGGTGGTCGGGTCGGGCCGGTAGGCCTCGGACACGTAGCCGCCGTCGATGGACGGATGCGGGGACTCGTTGCGGTGGCAGACACCGCAGGTGGTGACGCCGGTGGGCCGCTGCACGTGCTCGAGGGGCGCAAGGTGGGGGAGGCGGGCCGCGACGGGGACCTCGAGCTCGCCCTTCAGCGTGCGCTTCGCCTCTGTCCACTCGGCGAACTCGATCAGCCTGGCGCCCGCCCCTTCGTGCGCGACCGAGACGACGAGGCCGGAGTTCAACAGGAAGACGCGAGGGCTTCGTCGGCCGGCGCCGGGCTGCGCGCTGATGGGGCTCAACGTCGCGACCGCGTCGAGGGGGCGGGGCAGGCTCGCGACGAAGCAGGGCGCCGACACGGGGAGGGGAAGGGCGTTGAGCCGATCGACCGCGCCGAAGATGGTGGTGACGGCGCCGCTCGACTGCAGGCTGCTGCACGCGCGAAGCGACTCGGCGGGGCCATGCAGGGGCCGAGGCACTCCCGCGTCGACAGGAGGCGACGACGGGCCGCCGCACGCAGCGAACACGAGGAGCAGGGCCCTGGGGAACCGAAGCACGGCGCAAGATCAACCTTGCGCCTCGAGCTTCGCAAGCGGTCCCGGCGCGATTCGAACGCGCGACCCCTGGCTTCGGAGGCCAGTACTCTATCCAGCTGAGCTACGGGACCAGACTGCGGCGCTGCGTATACAGCCGCGCAAACGCCGCGCCTACCACTTTTCTCGCGACCGGCCGCAGGGCGTCCTCGAGCGAGCCCACGGTGAACTCGTAGACCAGTTGAAGGTTCCTTGGCTGTCCGCACGCGCACGTCGTGCGACCAGGTTTGAGACCAATGAAGGTGAAGAGCTGGACGTTCGACACTCCGCCGTCTGACAGCGTGTACGAGAGCTCTGGCTTCACGATCGTCGGGTCGTCGCAGAACGCCTGGGTGGCGAGGTGCTCGCACGGCGCCGCGCGGCCCTCGACCAGACTCACCTTGCGAATCAGCGCGTCCACGTCTTTCAGCTCGATCGACGAGACAGCCGAGCCCTCGAGCTTGCGCAGCTCGAGCCCTGAGTTGGGCTCACTCGTGGTGACCGATGACGGCTGCGGCGCGGTCGGCTGCTGCACCTCCAGCGTCGAGCCGGGACCTTGAGAGAGCGCGAGCTGCACGACGAGGGCGAGCATGCCCACTCCATACGCGGGCGAATGGCTCTGCTTCAACGGCCGAACGAGCGGGCGGCTTTCCTCGCAACCGCCGCGCCTCCCGGTAGACTGCCGCGGACATGCCAGAGACTTCAGGGGACGTCAGAAAACTCGGGCGCTACGAGCTGCTCCTGCTCCTGGGGCAGGGCGGCATGGGTGAGGTCCACCTCGCGCGCCTGTCCGGCGCTGGTGGCTTCGAGAAGCTCTGCATCGTCAAGACGATCCTCCCGCAGATGAAGGCCGAGGCGCAGTTCGTCGATCGGTTCATGCATGAGGCGAGGGTGCTCACCCACCTGACCCACGCGAACATCGCGCAGGTCTATGACATGGGCGACGCCGACGGCACGCTCTACATGGCCATCGAGTACGTGCCTGGCGTCGATCTCGCGCGCGTCGAGACCCGCGGCGCCGACACGGGGACTTTCCTTCCGCTGCCGGTCGCCCTGCACATCGGCCGCCTCATGTGCGAGGCGCTGGGCTACGCGCACCGCAAGACGAGCCCCGAGGGCACGCCGCTGGGCATCGTCCACCGCGACGTCTCCCCGCAGAACGTCATGGTGTCCTACGAGGGCGAGGTGAAGGTGATCGACTTCGGCCTCGCCAAGAGCGCGGCGCGGTCGAAGCACACGCTGCCTGCCACCGTGATGGGGAAGCTCGGCTACATGTCGCCGGAGCAGGCGCTCGCGCAGACCGTCGATCACCGCTCCGACATCTACTCGGCGGGCATCGTCATCTGGGAGATGATCGCCGGCCGCCCGTGCTTCGCCGGCGCCACCATGGCCGAGATGGTCGCGCGCATGGCGATGCCCAACATCGCCTCGCTGCGCACCATTCGCCCCGACGTCAGCGAGACGCTCGATCAGGTGGTGATGCGCTCGCTCCAGAAGGACCCGGCGCTGCGCTACTCCCGCGCCGACGAGTTCGCCCGAGCGCTGAACGAGGTCTCCGTGCGCGAGGGCCTGACCATCAGCGCCGAAGAGGCCGGCAACTTCGTGCGCGCGATGTGCCCCGAGGAGTTCGCTGCCGAGCGCAGCCTGCAGTCGCAGCTGTCCCTCCTTCGCAAGGGCGGGCAGCGGCCGCCGTCGAGCCCCGGCCACCACCTCAAGCCGAAGTCAGGCACGGTGTCGGCGTCAGACGAGATCCCCCTCGACGGGACCTTCGTACGCGACACCGGCTCGTCGCCGACCGTCCCGCTCACGCCTGCCCAGCGCGCGCTCTCGGTGCAGCGCGCGCCGTCATCGCCAGGCAAGCCCGCGCCGGTGGCGCCCGCGAAGGTGACCTCGCGGTCCGCCCAGGCCACCGCGCGGGTCGCGCCCATCGTGGCCGAGCAGCCGATGGACGACGCGCCCGTCGTCCTGCCGAAGCGCTCGCCGCTGCCGTTCGTGATCCTCGGCCTCGTGCTCCTGGTGGCGGTCGCGGGCGGCGGGTACGTGGTGATGGGCTCCAGCGGCTCCCCCAAAGAGCCCATCGCTGAGCCCACGAAGCCCGTCGAACCGGTGAAGGCGCTCGAGCCCGTGAAGCTCGCTGAGCCGGTGAAGGACCCTGTGAAGCCGGTGGAGCCGATCGCGGCGGTGGACGCCGGCGCCGCCGTCGAGCCGCCGAAGGTCGCGCGCGTGAAGGTGACGCCGAAGGGCACGCTCTACAAGGTGATCCGGCGCGCCGACGGCGCCTTCATCGACATCGGGAAGGGCAAAGGCAAGCTGCGTGAGGGCGATCGGCTGCGCCTCGTGGGCGAGGCGGTCGACGGCGATCAACGCGAGGCGTACGGGCAGGCGCGCGTGCTCGAGCTCAAGGCCCGCGGCACCGTCGCCGAGCTGCTGATGGAAGAGGACGACACCCACCCCGAGCAGTTGTTCGCCTTCGTCGACGAGACCGTCGTCGATCGCCCGAAGGCGACGAAGAGGCCCGATGAGCCCATCGCGCTCGCCGACCCGTTCAAGAAGCCCGACGAGCCGAAGGGCGCCGATCCGAAGCCCGCCGATCCGAAGCCCGCCGATCCCAGACCGGTCGAGCCGAAGGTGGCCGAGGTGACGCCCGTCGAGGCGAAGCCGGTCGAGACGAAGCCCGCGGAGAACGCGCTGCCGCGCATCCTGGGGTCCGTCACCTTCACCCGGAAGAAGGACGTGCTGTTCGGCAACACCACCTCGACGGTGCGCGTGATGGTGAAGCCCGGCCCCGCCGGCGCGAGCTGCGACGTGCATCTGCCCAACGGCACCCACAAGCTGTTCGGCACCCTCAAGCCTGGCGACAACCACGAGAGCGACGCCGCGAGCTGGGCCCGTGATCCGCGCCCGGATCCGAACAGGGCGCAGAAGTGGGTGCTGGTCGAGTGTCGGGACGCCGCGGGCTACTTCGAGTACTCCGACCTGGTGAAGAAGTGACGCCCGTCACTTCTGCGCCACGTCCCACTTGAGCCGCTTCCAGGTGCCGCGCAGCGCCTCGGCGGAGCTCTCGAAGACCGTGTTCTCTTTCTCCTTCGCGTCGATGAAGAGCACGAAGTCGAGCTGCGCCTCGGGCTTGCCGTTCTCGAGGTCGAAGCGCTTCACGATCTCGTTCGCCGGCAGCGTGCGTCGCCCCGCGACGTCCACCAGCGGAAAGTCGAGGCCCTTCATGTCCTTGTCCTGCTGCCACGCCTTGTAGACGAGCTCGGTGCACACGAGGGTCGAGTCCGAGAAGAAGTCGAAGTCGAAGTCGTACGGGCGCCCCTGGTACTTGAAGGCGCGCTCGATGGCCCGCGCCTTCTCGACGAGCGGCCGCTTCGGCCGGAACGCCCCGAGGTAGTCCACGCCGAACGCGTGCTCGATGGCGGTGAAGCTGACGCCCTCGGAGATCGCCTCGATGACGCGGATCGGCCCGTGCCCCTGGAAGTCCTGGCCCGACTCGTAGGTCTTCCACTTCTCGGGGTAGCGCTTCTGGAGGAGCTCGGAGAGCGTCGCCGGCTTCTCGGGTTGCGTCTTGAGCCACGCCTGGACACCCGGGTCGATCTCGATCGCGGCCCATTCCTGTGGGCGGCCCACGTACAGCAGCCCGTGTGGCCAGAAGCCCGGCAGCCCGATGTTCGAGAGGAACCAGTTCTGCCGCGTCACCATTACGTCGCCCGGCTGCAGCTTCGGCAGCACGCTCTTCTCGACGAAGTCCCTCGTGATGAGCGGCTTGCCGTTTCGCGCGACCCGGGTGTCGCCCATCCACTCCGCGAAGGACTTCTGCACCGGGAAGACGGCGTGCATCGTCGAGTCCTTCATGAGGTCGGTGGCGTTGCCGGCGAAGAGCTTCACGCCGCTCTTCGTCAGCGACGCCTTCGCCTGCTTCGAGCCGGTCTTCATCTCGCCGAACGCCCACTTCACGTCCTGCTCGTCCATCGCCTTGAGCTTCTTGAGGACCGGCGTGACGGTGATGGCCCACGCGTCGCCCGTCATGAGCTGCGTCGAGGTGGCGACGTGGATCGCCTTGAGCTTGAAGGCCGCGAACGCCCCCGCCGGAACGCCGAACTCGTCGTTGGGCTCGTCGAACAACGTCTCGAGCTGCTTGTTGCCCATCACCAGATCGGAGAAGGCCAGGCCGTACGCGAGCAGCGCGGTGAGGGCCGTGTGGGTGATCACATAGCCCCAGGCGTGGCGGGCGTCGGTCGGGAGCAGCTTCACGAAGTCCCAGTACTTCTGGCGCAGGCCCTCGATGGACGCGAAGTACCCGAAGAGCGCTCCCCAGGCCGAGAGCACGGTGCGCTTCTGCTCGGGCGTCAGCACGGAGTCCGCCTTGAGGGCGAAGAGCTGCCGGTTCGCCTGCACCTGACCGTGCGTGGACTTGAGGCCGGCGACGAACATCTTCAACGTGGCGAGGTCGGCCCGGGCCGACGCGACGAACGGCTGGGCCTCGAGGGTGAAGACGGACGGCTGACCTGAGGGGGCGGCGGCGAGCAGGGCAGTGACGAGCAGGACCATGCGGCGCACCATAGTCCCGATTACCCTCAGCCGTTGGACCCGGAGGCACCCATGGCGAGACTCATCGAAGACGGGCAGGGCATCGCGGAGCTGGTCCGGCGGGCGAGGCGCGTCGCGGTGCTGGGGATCAAGACCGAGGCCCAGCGAGATCAACCCGCCTTCTACGTGGCCGAGTACCTCGCCCAGCAGGGGCTCGAGGTGATCCCGGTGCCGGTCTACTACCCGGACGTCACGACGATCCTCGGCCGCCCGGTGTACCGGCGCGTGGCCGACATCCCAGGCGGGCCAATCGACCTCCTCGACGTCTTCCGTCGCCCCTCCGATCTCCTGCCGCACCTGGACGATGTGCTGGCCGCGAAGCCGAAGGCGGTCTGGCTCCAGCTCGGCATCCGCAACGACGAGTTCGCCCGGAAGCTCGTCGAGGCCGGCATCGACGTCGTCCAGGACAAGTGCCTGCTCGTCGAGCACCGGCGCTTCGCGTGAGCTGCTCCGTCAGACGCGAGGTGGGCGCGGCGTCGTGGCGCTTGCGGCCTCGGGGGGGCTTGTGTAGAGACCGCGCGGTTTTCAACGGCAGAAACGGCCAGGTAGCTCATCTGGTTAGAGCGGCGGTCTCATAATCCGCAGGTAGACGGTTCGAGTCCGTCCCTGGCCACAGTCGAAGCCCCGATTCGTCACCGAGTCGGGGCTGTTTTTTTGACCACTCCCCGAACGCGTCGTCTCATCGCCGGTGACAGGGCTGTAGCGCCTTGTCGCTTCGAGTCACCAGGAGACGACATGCACGACGCGCCGATGGGAGTTCCAGCGACCGAGACCAGCTCGGACCGCGAGCTGATCACGAAGCCGGAGAAAGAGGTCGTCAGCACGCACGTGCTGGTCGAGCAGGAGAAGGTGGAGAAGCTGCGCGAGCTGTCGCGCCGCACCCGCATCGCCCAGTCCGAGTACCTGCGCGAAGCCGTCGATGATCTGCTCAGCAAGTACGATCGCCTGCCGGAGGACGACTGAGATGCCTCCGCGTTCAAACCTCGCCCTGAAGCAGCAGGACCTGCGCTTGCCGGCCTTCGACTTCGCGGGCCGCCGCCTCAAGGTCGTCCCCCCGCCCCAGCCGCCGAGCGCGCTCGAGGAGCCGTCTCCGATGCTCGAGGCGATTCGCCGCTACCTCGACGCTCTGCCGTGAGCTGATGCACAGCCTCGGCTTTCACCACCTCGCGATCCAGGCGCGCGACGTGGAGCGGGTGGCCGCGTTCTACCGCGACGTGCTGGGGCTCTCGGAGGTGACGCGGTGGCGCCGGGAGGACGGCTCGTTGCGCAGCGTGTGGATCTCGGTGGGCGGCAGTGAGGGCGGGTTCCTCGCCATCGAGCACCTCGCTGATGGAGCCGCCGTCGCCGCGAACTCCCTGGGGCCCTCGATGATCGCGCTGCGCATCGACCCCGCCTCGCGTGCTTCGGTGTTGACCGGGCTCGCCGCCCTCGAGGTGCCGATCGTCAAGCAGAGCCGATGGACGATCTACGTCCAGGATCCCGAAGGCACCCTCGTGGGGTTGAGTCACCACCCGTTCGATGCACCACCGTGACGCCGCGGGTGTATCGTCCCGCCCGTGCCACGACTTGGAAGCCTGCTGCTCGAAGAGAAGCTGATCACCCAGGGCCAGCTCGAAGAGGGCCTCGAGACGCAGGTCGTCTATGGCGGGCGGCTGGGCACGAACCTCGTGGAGCTCGGCTTCGTGAAGGAGCCGGATCTCGCGCGCGTGCTGGGGCGGCTGCACAACTGCGCCTTCGCGGCCGGGGAGATGGTGCCGGATCCAGCCGCGCTCGCCGTCGCTGACGCCGACTTCTACGACGACAAAGACGTGCTGCCGATGCGCGTGGACGCGACGAAGCTGACGGTCGCGATCACGCACCCGAAGCAGATCGAGGCGATCGACGCGCTCGGCTTCAAGTCGGGCAAACGGGTCGTGCAGGTCGTGATCCCCGAGTTCCGCATGGCGCAGCTGCTGCGGAAGTACGCGAAGGCCTTTCGGCCGATGCGCCCCATCGACATGAACACGCTGCGCCCGTCGAAGGCGATGAACGCGGGCGACCCGAAGCCCACTGAGGTCGGTGATCTCATCAACGAGGGCGACTTCGCGGCGCTGTACGCCCAGGCCGCGGCGCCGGTGGACGAGGACGTCATCGAAGGCGCGGTGATCGAGGACGACGTGCCAGTGGTGACCGGCGCTGTCGTCGAGCCGCCGGTGGTCGCGGGCCGGCCGGCGCCGCCGCCTCCGCTCTCGGTCCCTCCGCCAGAGCCGAAGCCGATCACCTTCGTCGAGGCGCAGAAGCTGCTCTCTCAGAGCCAGAACCGCGACGACATCGCGCAGACCGTCCTGCGCTTCGCCCGGGGCAAGTTCCGGCGGGCGTTGCTCCTGTCGGTGCGGGGCGATCTCGTCACTGGCTGGCAGGGCCTGGGTAAGGGCGTCAAGCGCGAGGGCGTGCAGCGCATCGGCCTGTCGCTGAAGGAGGACAACTCGGTGAAGATGGTGCGCGATCTGCGCTCGCACTTCATCGGGCCGATGAAGAAGTCGCCCGGCATGGAGGTCTTCTACAAGCTGCTCGGCGGCGCCGCGCCGGCGACGGCGGTGATGATGCCGCTGCTCGTGCGCGGCAAGCCCGTGCACATCCTCTACGTCGACAACGGGCCCGGTCAGATGACCCCGCCTGACATCGGCGAGCTGCTGATCGTCAGTCAGGCCGTGTCGCGCAGCTACGATACGCTCATCAAGGCTCGCCAGACCGGCGCGGTGAGCTGAGGTTCGGGAGCTCCAGGCTCACTCCAGCTCGACGTTGAAGTTGACCCGCTGCCCCTCGTAGAGGCTGAACGTCTCGGTCCACTGCGCCTGGCCCACCTTCACCAGGATGCGGTGGAAGCCCTCGTAGATCGACAGGTCGCCTGGCAGGGGCGCGACGCCCTGCTTCTTCCCGTCGATGAAGATGACGGCCCCGGCCGGCGCCGTCACCCCGACCGTCCCCTTCGAGAAGGTGTACGTCTGGTTGATCGGCTGATCGCCCGAGACGGTCAGCGTTCGCCCAGCGCTGATGAGCAGGTCCTTGTTCTCGAGCTTCAGCTTGTGAGCGCCGGTGGACAGCCTGCCGGACCACGGCGTCTTGCCCACGCCAGCGCCGTCGATGGAGAGATCGAGGATCGGCTGCGACTCGATCGTCACCATCAGCTCCGCGGGCGCAGTCACGGCCGTCGCGGTGCCACCAGCGTCGGCGATGGCCACGGGGGCAGGGAGGCCGGCGTCGCCCGGCAGCTCCACTCCAGCGTCGAGGGTCGGCTCCTGCGGCCCTGCGTCCGCTTCGCCTCCCGCGTCTGGCGCGGCGACGACGAGGGTCGGCGTCGGCGGGGTGGGGTCCCTCGGTCGGATCGGCACTGCGTTGTCGTCCGGCGGGGGCTTCGGCTCGAAGGGCTCGTTGGCCTTCGACCAGGCGAAGTACGCGCTCGCGCCGATGACGATCACCAGAAGGAAGATCACCCAGCCGAGGTTCGACCCCTGTTCGTCTTCGCCGCCCTCGGCCTCGACCTCTGGAGGCTCGGGCTCCGGCGGCTTGTGGACATGGTGTCCACCGCCATGGGGTTGGTGCGAGCCGGGGTGAGCGGCGGGCCCGGGGGGGAGGGGAGCGACCGGCCGGGAGGCGGGCGCTGGCGACGGGCGCTGCGGCGCGGCGATCGGCGGTGGCGGCGCGGCGATCGGCTGCTGCGGCCCTGAGGGCACCTGCACCACGGGGATCTGCTTCGTGTCACGCTTGACGGCCCACTGCTCACGCGCAAACGCGGCGATGCCGGCGTCGATGGTGCGCTTCCGCTCGGCGCGGATCTCGCCAGAGCCGGGGAAGAGCGTGTCGAGGTGCTTCGCGAGCTCGTCTCCTGAGGCGATCTCGCCGGCCATCGCGGCCTCGATGGCCTCGCGCAGGGCGAAGGGCGTCGGGTAGCGCTGGGCGGCCTTCTTCTGACAGGCCTTCTCGAGGACGGGCCAGAGCGCCTCGGGGATGAGGCCGGGCGTGGCGGGTGGCAGGGGATACGCGAGCACGGCCTGGTCGAACGCGTCGCCCTGGTCCGCCCACGGCACCACGCCCGTCAGCAGCTCGTAGAAGCACAGGCCCAGCAGGTAGACGTCGCTCGGCACGGTGATCGCGTCACGGCCGCCGATGATCTGCTCCGGTGAGGAGTGTACGCGCCGGCCCTTCACGCGCTGGCCGCCGATCTCCCGCGGCGCGAAGGCGAGCGCGCCGTAGCCCGTCACCTTCGTCACGCCAGCGAACGAGAGGAGCAGCGTCTCGGGGCGAACGTCTCCGTGCACGAGCGCCGTGCCGTCGTCGTTGCCCGCGAGGTGCGCGTAGTGAACGGCGGTGCAGGCGTCGACGATGATGCGGGCCGCCAGCCTCGGAGCGAGCGTCTTCGACAGGTTCAACACCCGGCGCAGGGACTCGCCATCAGCGAACTCGACGACGCGGGCGTGCTTCTTGTCGAGCTCGGCGAAGCCGAAGACGGTGACGATGTTGGGGTGATCGAGCTGCGCGGCGTGCTCGGTCTCGCGGCGGATCTTCGCGAGCAGCGTCGCGTCCTTCTCGGCCTCGTCGGGCACGAAGACCACGACGCACGGCTCAGCCCGGCTGTCTTCGAAGACAGCGAGCCCCAGCTGCGCCCGCGAGCCTTCACCCGCGTGCAGCGCCCCCAGCACCTGGTACCGCACTGGCCGCATGGAACCGACCGTAGGCCCCTCGTGCCAGAGGTCAACAATTCCAGCGGCTCTGGACCGCGGTCAGAACGGGAGGGTCAGGTAGTAGCCCCGCTGCCCCCGCACGAGGAGGAGCAGCACGCTGCGCGACGCGCGGGCCTGGATGACGGCCTCGCGGAAGTCGTTCACGTTCGTGACGGGGCGGTTGTTCAGCTTGCGGATGACGTCGCCGGGGCGGAGCCCGACCTGCGCCGCCACCGAGCCCGGCCGCACCGTGCTGATGACCATGCCGACCCCCTGCATGGGCTTGAGGCGCACGCCCAGGCGATCCCACACGGTGCTGTCCACGAGCTCCGCGGGGAACTCGACAGGGGTGATGGCGACCTCGAGCGCGCTGCCTCCCCGGAAGATCTGCAGCCGCACCGGAGATCTGGCCGTGAAGCCCCGCAGGCGGCTCTGGAAGTCGTCGGCGTCTTCGACCTGCGTGGTGCCTACCTGCATCACGACGTCTCCGCGCTGCAGGCCGGCCTTCTCGGCAGGGCTGCCCGGCTCGACGTTGGAGATCGCCGCGCCGAAGGTCCGGTCCCACCCGAGCTGCCGGCCGAGCTCTGGCGTCAGCGCCTGCACGTCGATGCCGACCCAGGCCGGCCTGACCTTCCCGAACTGGGTGAGCTCGGTGACGATGCGGCGCACCTTGTCCGCGGGGATCGCGAAGCCGATGTTCTGCGCGCTCGCGACGATGGCGCTGTTGATGCCGATGATCTCGCCGTCGATGTTGAGCAACGGGCCGCCGGAGTTGCCCGGGTTGATCGACGCGTCGGTCTGAATGAAGTCGTTGAACGTGCGCGAGTCGCTGCGAATCGTGCGGCCGAGCGCCGACACCACGCCGACCGTCACGGTCTTCTTGAGCCCGAGCGGGCTGCCGATGGCGATCACCGTCTCGCCGATCATGAGATCGGACGACGTGCCCAATCTGGCGGTGGGGAACGGCCCCTTGCCGAGCAGCTTCAGCACCGCCAGATCCGCGTCCGCGTCGGCGCCGATCACCTCCGCGTCCAGCTGGCGCCCGTCGGCCAGCACCACGTGGATCTCCGAGGCTCCGCGGATCACGTGGTCGTTGGTGATCACGATGCCCGAGGCGTCGATGATGACACCCGAGCCCAGCCCCTCGACCGCCCGTCGCTCCTCGCTCGGGCCATAGAAGAGGTCGTCGAAGAGCGAGCGCGATCGCAGCGAGCGCTCCACCATCTGCACGGTGCCGACGTAGACGACGGAAGGAGAGACCTGCTCCACCACCTGCACCACCGGGCTTCGGCGGCTCTGGAGATCACCGGAGACGAGCGAGAGGGTCAGCGTGAGTGCGTGGATCATGGCGATCGGCGACGGACGAGGGCGGCGAGGAGCAGCAGCAACGGCGTGAGGCCGCCGCCCATTCCGCACCCGCACCCGGGCTTCACGGCAGGCAACGGCTGATCGATGGAGGGCAGGGTGACGCCGGCGTCGGGATCCGCTGTGGCGCCCGCGTCCATCGAGGGCGGCAGGAGGCAGCTCTGCACCTCAGCGGGGGTGCCCACACAGAGCCCCGGGCGCTTGCTGAGCACCGGGCCCACTGCGGAGCGCGCGGTGTTGATGACGGCGACGACGAGCTCGTCGGCCGTGCTGGTGTCGAACGTCGCGGGCAGGCGCTTCACCTCGACGTTCCGTCCCTGCCGCCGCGCCGCGCCCACCAGCACCATGCCCTCGGTGTCGTCACCGGCGATGGCGGGATCGTCGAACAGCGCTGCCGTCATCGACGCGCGGCCGTCAACGGGCAGGCGAAGGTACTGGGTCGAGGCGTAGAACACGCGCATCGGCGAGACCCGGTATGGCGCCGTCACCTGCGTCATCATCACGGTCGGGTAGCGCACGCCGTTGTCGTAGCTCTGCGCCGAGTCGGCGGCCGCGGGCCCGAGGTACAGGTTCCAGGTGGCGAACTCCTCGAAGGTCCGCGCGAAGGTGGACTGGTACTCGGCGCGCAGCAGCGCGTCGAGCTGGATGACCCAGGTGGGGTTCGCCTGGTTGGCCGGCTCCGAGTCGAAGCCGCGGCCGTTCTCGAGGTGCTCCCACAGCTTGCGCACGATCGCCGCGTCGTACCGCTCGGTGAGGAACTGGAAGAAGATCGCCGTGCCGTACGCCGACGCTGGCACCGGCCCCGTGGGCGCGCTGTCGAGGGAGCGATCTGGCCGCGCGAGCCAGGCGCCGATGAATCCCTCGAAGTCGTCGCTCTGGGGGTCGTACTGCTCGGTGGCCCAGACGGCCGTTCCTTCCGACAGGTTCACCTCCTGGCTCGAGTCGTAGCCTGCCTGCACCGCGTGGAAGAACTCGTGGCTGCCGAGGATGCGCGTCGCCTCGGTGAGCGATGGGTAGCCGTACCCGGCGAAGTCGTTCTCCTGCACCATGTACCCGATGCAGATCTCCGCGTTGGCCGTGGTGCACGCGTCCTGGCGGAAGGCGCCGTCGGCCTGCCGGGCGAAGTCGAGCAGGTAGACGTCGAAGCGGTCGTCCCCACCGTTCGACGGCACGGTGGTGTCGCGGGGTGGGTGACGAAACCCCCAGGCGCCGTAGGTCGCCCAGACGTCTTCGTACACGGCGGCGACGTCTTCCACGAAGTCCGGCACGCCGGAGTCGTTCCGGTCGGCTGCGGGGACGCGGTGCCGCCCCGCGCGCGTGAAGTGCACCGCGAAGTCGCCTCCGTCCACGCCGAAGCGCTCGATGACGTCGGTGGGATCGAACCGGAACATCTGCATGCCCGAGGTGTCGGTGGGCCGAAGCTCCTGGCGAACGGTGTCGTGCATCGGATGCGATGGCGCCGCTTCGGGCACGCCGCAGCCGCTCACACCAGCGGCGACCACGACCGAGAGGACGACCAGGCGAGTCATGGGCGCGGCCTTACAGCGAAGGACAAGTGCGCTACAACCCGCATCCATGCTCCGAACGCTGACGCTTGCTGTGACGCTCTCGGCTGGCCTGGCCCTCGCGCAGGACGACGCCGAGCCGAAGAAGGTGGCCGAGACCTACCTGAACGCCCTCACCGGCGCGGGCGACGAGGCCGGGAAGGATCTGCTGCTCGGCGGCGTCACCATGAACGCCCAGCTCTTCACCCTCGACAACTGGGAGCTCAAGTCGAAGGACCCGGTGAAGCGCGAGGAGTCCGATCTCGCGCACGCGGTCCACGGCATGAACGATCTCGACAAGGCTGGCCGCTCGGCGCTCACCAAGCTGATGGGCATGGACCAGGTGGGCGACGATCTGAAGATGACCGAGGTCTCTCAGGCCGACGCGACGAAGATGCTGGGGCCCACGCGCGAGAAGGCCGCCGCGTTCACCAAGGCGCACCCGGTGCTCGCCTACGTCATGCGCGTGGGCAAAGAGGTCTACTGGCACCCCAAGAACCCGATGCGCGCGGTCGTCGGCAAGGCGGGCTCGAACGGGAAGTACTCGATCGAGGTGCACCGCTGGGTGGTGCTCTCGAAGGAAGGCCCCGCGAAGCAGGCGCGCGAGTGGCCGATTCGCGTCGTGCGCTTCCGCGCGGGCAAGGTGGACACCGGGTGGAAGGTGCTGCCGGCGTCCGACTGGAACGCCGAGTGAGCCGTCACTTCGACGCGGTCTTCAGCGTCCAGCCGATCATCTTGTAGAGCAGCCGCGCCGCGACGTTCCCGTCCCACTGATCGCCGGCAGGCCCGGGCGCGACCTCGTTGAGATCGAAGCCCACGATCGTCTTGCCCGCACGCGCCACGCCCTCGAGCAGCGTGCACGCCTGGTGGAAGGTGAGACCGCCCGGCACCGGCGTCCCGGTGTGCGGGCAGAGCACCGGCTCGAGCCCGTCGATGTCCCACGACAGGTAGACCCGGTTCGGCAGCTCGTCGACGATCATGTCCACCTGCTCGCGCCAGGGCATGCCGTCGAGCCGCGCGTGGGCGAGTCGGGCGTCGAAGAACGTGTGAATGCGGCCGTTCGAGCTCTGAAGGTACTCGTACTCCGCCTCACCGAAGTCGCGGATGCCGACCTGGACGAGCTTCTTCACGCCCGGGAGCCGCTCCATCACGTTGTGCATGATCGACGCGTGGCTGTAGGTGAAGCCCTCATACGCGCGCCGGAGATCGGCGTGAGCGTCGAGGTGCAGGATCCCCAACCCCGGGAACGCCTCGGCGTACGCTTTGATCGCCCCGAAGGGCGTCGAGTGATCGCCCCCGATCACGCCCACGATCTTCCGCTTCGCGAGCCAATGCTTCGCGGTGTCGTAGACCCACCCGTTCAGCTGCTCGCTCAGCCGGTTGACGGTCTCGAGCGCGGCGGCGTCGGCAACGGCGCCCCCCGACTCGATGATGGGCTTCGCCGCTGCCTTCGCGGCGTCGTTCCACGCGCGCACCTCGGCGCTCTCTGCGAGCATCGCGATGCCGGCCTCGTACGGCCTGCCCGTCTCGAGATCGAAGAGGTCCACCTGCTTCGACGCCTCGAGGATCGCTGCCGGGCCGTCCGCCGTGCCCCCGCCGTAGCTGCAGGTCGCCTCGAACGGCACGGGGATCAGCACGACCTTCGAGTCCTCGGGCGTGAAGGGCAGGCCGAAGACGCCTGAGTCGGGAGCGGCGGCAGCGTTGGGATCGAAGGGCATGGCGGTCACCAGGTGAGGACGGTCTTCGCGAAGGTGTCGTTGGCGGCGAGGCGCTCGAGCGCGGCGGCGGCCTCGGCCATGGGCACGGAGCGCTCCACCACGGGCTTCAGCCGGCCCGCCGTGAAGTGCGGCACCAGGTGCTGCTCGAAGCGACGGGCGACGGCGATCTTCTCTTCGAGGGCGCGGGCGCGCAGCGTGGTGCCGATCACCGTGAGGCGCTTGCTCAGCACCGTGCGCAGCGGCACCTCGGCCGAGGCGCCCGCCACGAGGCCGACCAGCATGAGGGTGGCCTGGGGCGCCATCGCGTCGAGCGTCTCGGGCAGCCAGGCGCCGCCCACGAGATCGAGCACGAGATCGACGCCGCGCCCGCCGGTGAGCGTCTTCACCTGCTCGGCGAACCGCGGCTCGTCCTTGCTGACGAGAAGGGTGTGCTCGAGCCCCATCGCGCGAATGCGCTCGAGCTTGTCAGCGCTGCGACCGGTGCCGATGGCGCGTGCCCCATGCAGCGCGCACAGCTGCAGCGCGGCGGTCCCGACCCCCGACGCCACCGCGTGGAGCAGGACCTGCGTGCCGGCCGTCATGCGGCCCTGCAGGAAGAGCGCGTCCCACGCGGTCATGAACGCCTCGGGCACCGCCGCGGCGCTGGAGAAGTCGAGCCCGACCGGCATCGCGATCGCCTCGCGCTCATGAGTGACGAGCTGCTCAGCCCACGCGCCACCTGCGACGAGCCCCATCACGCGATCGCCTTGCCGCCACCGGGTGACGCGCGCGCCGACCTCGAGCACCTCACCGGCATACTCGAGCCCGGGGATGTCGGCAGGCACGCCCTTCGGGGCCGGGTAGAGGCCCATGGTCTGCAACAGATCGGCGCGGTTGAGCGCGCTGGCCCGCACGCCGACGCGGATCTCCTCGGGCCCGCACACGGGGGCCGCGACGTCTTTCACCACGAGGCCGTTCGGGCCGTCTGGCGCCTTCATCACCAGTGCCTTCATCAGGTCGCGCGATAGCACGTTCGGCGCCGCCCGCCGTCGCTTTGGTTTCGCCGACCACCCGCTGCGGCCGGTGAGCTAGGGTGCCCGAATGGGCTTCCACTCGCGTCGTCAGGCGGTGCTCGCAGCGTTGCGGCGCCCGCTGGTGCTCTTCTCGGGTTCCGCGCTCTCACGGAACTACCCCGCGAACACCTTCCCCTTCCGGGCAGACTCGAACTTCCTCTACTTCTTCGAGCGGCCCGAGGCGGGCAGCGCCGCGCTCTTCGACCCGCAGGACCAGACGGTGACGCTCTTCCTCCCCGAGCGCACGATGGCCGATGCGCTGTGGCACGGTGAGGTCGAGTCCTTCGAGGCGGCGAAGGCGCGCCACGGCGTCGATCGGGTGCTGACGGTCGAGGCGCTCGAGTCGCACCTCGCGTCGCTCGCGAAGGGCCGGCAGCTGGACTCGGTGGCGGTGGCGGACTTCAAGGCGACCCAGCGCGCCCGGGCGATCACCGGACAGGATCTGCAGTTCGACGACCCAAAGAAGGTGGGGCCGGGCGACGTGCTCGACGCCATCGCGGCCCTGCGGCTGCGGAAGGCGCCCGAGGAGCTCGCCGAGATGCGGAAGACGGCGGTCGTCACGCACGAGGCGCACGTGGCGGCGATGCGCGCCTCGAAGCCGGGCGTCAAGGAGGAGCTGCTCGCGGGCCTCGTCGAGGGCGCCTTCGCGCGCAGCGGCTGCGTGCAGGCGTACGGCACGATCCTCTCGGTGCGCGGCGAGGTGCTGCACAACCACGATCACGGCAACACGCTGCAGGCGGGCGACGTCGTGCTGCTCGACGCGGGCGCCGAGAACCACGCGGGCTACTGCAGCGACGTCACGCGTTGCTGGCCGGTGGGCGGGCCGTTCACGCCCGAGGGGCGCGATCTCTACGACCTCGTCCTCGCCGCCGAGCTGCACGGCATCGCGCAGGTGAAGCCGGGTGCTCGCTACCGCGACGTGCACCTCTCGACGTGTCGCGTGCTGGCGAAGGGGCTGGTCGATCTCGGGCTGCTCTCGGGGACGGCGGACGCGCTCGTCGAGTCGGGCGCACACGCCATGTTCTTCCCCCACGGGCTCGGCCACCAGATCGGCCTCGACGTGCACGATCTCGAGGCGTTCGGCGATCGAATCCACTACCCGATGGGGCGCCAGCGCTCGTCGCAGTTCGGCCTCGCCTACCTGCGCATGGATCTCGATCTCGCCGAGGGCATGGTCTTCTCGATCGAGCCGGGCCTGTACTTCGTGCCGGCGATCCTGCGGAACCCGGAGTTCCGCGCGAAGTTCAAAGGCCAGGTGAACTTCGACGAGGCCGAGCGTTACCTCGCGATGAACGGCGGGCGGGGCTTCGGCGGCATCCGCATCGAAGACGACGTGGTGTGCACCGCGAGCGGCGCCGAGGTGCTGACGGCGTCGATCCCGAAGACGCGCGCCGAGCTCGAAGCGCTGGCGGGGGTGGGTGCGTAACGCGCTACGCAGTGGCTGACGATCGGAAGGCTTGAGCCTGTCGGACCGTGGCGCTACGAGCGCGCGCATGTCGTGGTACGCGAAGAAGAAGCCGAAGATCGCCACCGCTGCCGAGGTCGACGAGGTCGAGCAGCGCAACGCCCCCAGTCGCATGGAGGGGCTGTGGGTCAAGTGCGACGCCTGCGGTGAGATCCTGCTGCGCGAGGAGCTCGAGCGCGCGGTCAACGTCTGCCCGTCGTGCAACCACCACATGGCGTGGAACGCGCGCGCCCGCCTGCTCGCGACCTGCGATGAGGGCTCGTTCGAGGAGCACGACGAGGCGCTCGAGCCGCAGGATCCGCTGGGCTTCTCCGACTCGAAGAAGTACCGCGATCGCATCAAGTCGACGAAGAAGGCGCTGGGCGAGAACGACGCGTTCGTCTCGGGCACCGGCCGCATCGACGGTCAGCACGTCAGCATCGGCGCGTTCCTGTTCGAGTTCATGGGCGGCTCCATGGGCAGCGTGGTGGGCGAGAAGGTCGCGCGCGTCTTCGAGCGCGCCCGCGAGCTCGACGTGCCGGCCATCGTCTTCTCGGCCTCCGGCGGCGCCCGCATGCAGGAAGGCATCTTCTCGCTGATGCAGATGGCGAAGACCTGCGCGGCCATCAACCGCTTCCGCGAGATCAAGAAGCCGTACATCTCGGTCATGCTGCACCCGACGACGGGTGGTGTGGCGGCCTCGTTCTCGTGGCTGGGCGACGTGATCCTCGCCGAGCCCCGGGCGCTCATCGGCTTCGCGGGCCCGCGCGTGATCGAGCAGACGATCCGCCAGAAGTTGCCCGAGGGCTTCCAGCGCTCCGAGTTCCTGCTCGAGCACGGCATGATCGACGCGATCGTGCAGCGCAAGGAGCTGAAGGCGAAGCTGTCGCAGCTCATCGGCCTGTTGAGCTGAGTCGCCAGCATGCGGACCGACGAGGCGCTCGCGTATCTCGCGTCGCTGGCGCCCTCGACGATCCGCATGGGGCTGGAGCGCATCACCGCCGCGCTCGAGCGCCTCGGCGACCCGCAGCGCGCGTACCGCTCGGTCCACGTCGCCGGCACCAACGGCAAGGGCTCGACCTGCGCGTTGATCGCCTCGTGCCTCTCTCAATCGAAGCGCGTGGGCTTCTACTCGTCGCCTCACCTCGTGCGCGTGAACGAGCGCTTCAAGGTGAACGGCGAAGACATCTCGGACGAGGTCCTCGCGGTTCGCGTCGGCGAGCTGCTCGAGCGCCTGGGTCAGGAGCACGAGCTGACGTACTTCGAGTTCGGCACCGCGCTGGCGTTCTGGCACTTCGCGCAGGAGCGGGTCGAGCTCGCCGTGATCGAGGTGGGGCTCGGCGGCCGCCTCGACGCGACGGTGCTGTGCGCGCCTGCCGTCACCGCGATCACGTCCATCTCCTTCGATCACCAGGAGCTGCTCGGCCACACGCTGCCCGCCATCGCGGCCGAGAAGGCCGGCATCGTGAAGCCGGGGGTACCGGTGGTGGTGGCGCGCCAGCCGCCCGAGGTGCTCGAGGTCTTCGAGCGCGTCGCGCGCGAGCGACAGGCAGCGCTGATCGTCGAGGGGCGCGACGTCGTGTTCCGGGGCGACACGTTCACCGGACGCGCGCGGACCCTCGGTGGCCTCTCGCTGCCGCTCCAGGGCGCGCACCAGTCGCAGAACGCCGGCGTCGCGCTCGGGTGCCTCGAGGTGCTGGCCGGGCAGGGCGCCTTCGGGTGGAACGACGACGCAGTTCGCCGGGGCATCGCGACGACGAGGTGGCCCGGCCGGCTGCAGGAGCTCGACGGGGCGCCGCCCATCCTGCTCGATGGTGCGCACAACCCGGCGGGCGTCGACGCGCTGGTCGCGGCCCTCGCCCGGGAGTTCGCGGGGCGACCACTGCACCTCGTCTTCGGCGTCTTTGCGGACAAGGACTCCGCGCCGATGATGCGGGCGCTCTTCCCGCTGATGGAGTCGGTGCGCCTGGCGCCCCTCGACAGCCCGCGCTCGAAGGACCCGGCCTCGTACCTCACGTTCGCGGGGACCCTGGCCCGGCGGGTCGAGGTCGCGCCGTCCGTCGAGGCCGCGCTCGAGGCCGCGCTCACGGAGGGTGGCGTGGTGGTGGTGGCGGGGTCGCTGCACCTGGTCGGCGAGGCGCTGGCAGCGCTCCAGCGCCGCTTCGAGGCGATGCTGGAGGCCTTCGGGCGCTTCACGCCCGGCGAGGATCCCGACGAGACGATGCGCCTGCTCGGAGACGTGGTGCTGCGCGGCCGTCCCTCGTTCGATCCCGTGCGCTACCGCCGCGCGGTGTTCGCGCTGCTCGAGGCCTTCCCCGACGCGGAGTTCGGCACCCCGGGCGTCGTCGTTCACGAGGTCGAGCGCCGGCCCGGCTTCGAGGATGATCTCGAGGCGTCCCTCACGCGTCAGCCGACCTTCCTCACGGTGTCGATGGTGAACCGGCTGATGAACCTGACGAACGATCCGAAGGCCCTGGCGCGGTGGTCGGCGGTGCTCGAGGCCGCGACGCGGAATGAGCGCGCTCCCGACTGGGTGCAGAAAGCCGCCCGCCGCTACCTGGAGCACCAGCGCGACCGTTGACACCCGAGGCTCGGCGGTTACCTTGCCGCCGCCATGAGCGAGTCGGCAAACGCGCGTCCAGACGAGGCCTCCGAGCCTTCGATCAAGGTGAACGACAAGCGGCGGTTCCGCGACGACGGCGTGCCCATCGAGGTCGAGGTGACCGGCAGCGCAAAGGTGGACGCCGCCGAGCAGCGGTCGTCGGCCGAGCTCGAGGCGGCGCGCAAGCGCATCGACGAGCTGGCCCGTGGGCTCCAGCACAGCGAGAGCGAGCGGGAGGCCTTCAAGCAGCGCATGCTCCGTGAGCGCGATCAGCTGCTCGACCTCGAGAAGGGCAGGGTGGCGCTCGTGCTGCTCGACGCGATCGACGATCTCGAGCTGTGCCTCAGCGGCGCCGACGAGTCGCCGGTCTCCAAGGGCGTCAGGCTCATTCGCGACGGGCTGATCCGGAAGGCCGAGGAGTTCGGGCTCGAGCGCGTCGAGCTGAGCGGCGCGGCCTACGATCCCAACCTGGCCGAGGCGAGCGACATGGAGCTCACTCCGAACCCGGGCGACGACGGCCGGGTGATCTCGGTCCTCAAGGCAGCCTGGCGCCTGAAGGGCCGGGTCCTTCGTCCAGGTCGGGTGAAGGTCGCGAAGTACGTGCAGCCTGCGCAGGCGTGACGGTGGGCGGAAACTCGGGTTGAGTCAGCACCCGTGCGCCTCGTCCTCTCGTGTCTGCTGTTGAGCCCCATCGTTGCGCGGGCTGATGACATCGCCGACTGGGGGCGGGCGAAGGTGCGGGCCCAGAAGGAAGGCCTGGCGCCCGCCGTCGCGCCCTCGACCGCCGAGCCGGAGCAGCCGGGCGCTCCCGCCGTGTGGCGCGAGCGCACGATCATTCCCTTCTGGAAGGAGAAGCTGCCGGGCGGCCCCGCGCTGGTGCCGGCCTTCACCCCGCCGACGTCACTGGCGCCTCTGGTGCGTGCCGTGCGCGCGGGCGTGGTGAACATCTCGGCGAAGAACGACGCCCGCAGCCGCGGCCTCGGCTCGGGCTTCGTGATCACCTCTGATGGGCTGGTCGTCACCAACGCGCACGTCATCGAGCGCGCCGAGACGATCGTCGTGCGCGCGGCGGACGGGAAGAGCCGTGACGCGCGAGTGGTCGGTCGCGATCCCGAGACGGACCTCGCGCTGCTGCGCCTCACCGACGCGGCAGACCTGCCGGTGGTGACGCTGGGGGACTCCGACGAGCTCGAGGTGGGCGACTGGGTCGTCGCCATCGGCAACCCCTTCGGCCTCGACACCTCGGTGACGCACGGCCTCATCTCGGCGCGCGAGCGCGTCATCGGCGTGGGGCCGTTCGACGACTTCATCCAGACGAACGCGCTGATCAACCCGGGCAACTCGGGTGGCCCGCTCTTCGACATGAAGGGCCACGTGGTGGGCGTGACGACGGCGATCATGAACCAGGGCCAGGGCATCGGCTTCGCGGTGCCGGTGAACCTGGTGAAGGAGCTGCTGCCCAACCTGCGCGACAACGGCACCCCGGTGCGCGGCTGGCTCGGCGTGACGGTGAGCCAGGTGAAGGTCTCGGCGCCGGGCGAGGCGGTGATCGTCGACGTGTACCCCGAGTCGCCGGCCGCGCGCGCGGGGCTGCTGCCGGGCGATCGGCTCGTCTCGGTGAACGGCAAGCCGGTCGATCGCTACCAGCAGCTCCTCCGGCGCATCGCGATTCAGGGGCCGGGCGTGGTGGTGAAGCTCGGCATCGTGCGCGGCGGGAAGGTGATCAACGCGTCGGCGCTGCTCTCGACCCGGCCGGCGGCGGGCCCGTCGAAGGCGATGGCGTCGGGCGGGCGAATCGAGTCGCTCGGGTTGGTGCTCGGCGAGCTCGAGCCGTCGGAGGGACAGGGCGTTCGCGTCGAGGCCGTCGCGCCGGGCAGCATCGCCGAGCTGGGCGGTCTGGTGGTCGGCGATGTGATCGTCGAGGTGAACCGCACCGCGGTGACGTCGCTGCGGCAGTTGCAGGAGCTCGTGCTCGCGACGCCCACCGCCGAGCCGGTGTTGCTCAAGTTCAAGCGGGGCGACGCGTCGCGCTTCCTCGCCCTCAAGCGGCGGAGCTGATCGATGCGCGCCGAAGATGTCGAGCTGCAGCTGGCCGAGCCGCGTTCGAGCGCCTTCACCGCCGCCGGCTGGCTGTTCGAGCTCAAGTTCGACGGCTTCCGGCTGCTCGCGGAGCGCGTCGACAAGAAGGTGCGGCTGGTGCTGCGTCGCGGGCGCGAGGCGACGGCGCTGTTCCCCGAGATCGTCGAGGCGCTCGAGGCGCTGCCGGGGCCGGACTTCATCGTCGACGGCGAGCTCGTCATCCAGAACGAGCACGGCCACCCGATCTTCCAGCGGCTCCTGAAGCGGTCCACGCTCGCCCACCGGAAGGACATCATCAGCGCCTCGCACGCGGACCCGGCGGTCTTCTTCGCGTTCGATCTGCTGATGCTCGACGGGCACGACACCCGCAAGCTGCCACTGTCACAGCGCAAGGAGCTGCTCTTCGGCCTCGTGCCGAAGGTGGCCGGCGCGCGCGTGATGCCGGTCGAGCACGTCGAGGCGCAGGGCGAGGCGCTGCTCGAGATCGTCAAGCAGAAGGGGCTCGAGGGCGTGATGGCGAAGCGGGCCGACGCGCCGTACGAGGGCGGCCGCAGCGATCGCTGGCTCAAGATCGCGCTCACCACGATCGCCGACTTCGCGGTGACGGGCTTCGCGGACGACGACGGCGCGCTCTCGCTCTCGACGTGGGACGGAGAGCGCTGGCTCTACGCGGGGAAGGTGGGCGCCGGGTACAACCCGAAGGTCGCCGCGCCGGTGCGCAAGGAGTTCGACGCCAACGTGGTGCGCTCGCCCGTGTGTCTGGGTGACGTGCCGCTGGATCCCGAGATGAAGTGGGTGACGCCGACGCTGGTGGTCGAGGTTCGCTACAAGTCGTGGCCCGAGAACCTGTCGCTGCGGGAGCCCGTCTTCCTGCGCTTCCGCCCCGACAAGCGCCCGGACGAGTGCCCGACGCCGCCGGAGAAGCGGCTGCCAGAGTCTCCCGGCTCCGACGCGGCCGAATCGCCTGGCGTCGCGCTGTCGAACCCGCAGAAGGTCTACTTCCCGAAGGACGGGCTGACGAAGGCCGACGTGTTCGCGTGGTACCGCGACGTCGCGGCGTTCATGCTGCCGTACCTGAAGGACCGGCCGCTGTTGGTGACCCGGTACCCGGACGGTATCGCGGGGAAGTCGTTCTTCCAGAAGGCGAAGCCACCGAAGGCGCCGGCCTTCGTGCGCACCGTGCGCACGTACAGCGAGGAGATGAACCGCGAGGTCGATCAGATCGTCTGCGACGATCAGCAGACGCTCGAGTGGTGCGCGAACCTGGGGGCGCTCCCGTTCCACATTCCCACGACGCGGGTGGCGACGATCGGCCGCCCCGACTGGTGCGTCGTCGACTTCGACCCGAAGGACGCGCCGTTCGCTGCGGTGATCACGCTGGCGAACGAGCTGCGGGCGATCACCGAGCGGGCAGGGCTGCCGGCGTACGTGAAGACGAGCGGCTCGAGCGGGCTGCACGTGTTCATTCCGCTCGGCGGGCAGCTCGATCACGACGGCGCCCGGCAGCTGGCCGAGGTGCTGGCGACGCTGATGATCCAGAAGCACCCGACGCTCGGAACGATGGAGCGCGTGGTGCCGAAGCGGGCCGGGCGCGTGTACCTGGACGTGATCCAGAACGCTCCGGTGAAGGTGGTCGCTGCGCCGTTCTGCGTGCGCGCGAAGGACGGGGCGCCGGTGTCGATGCCGATTCCGTGGAGCGAGGTCGCACCGGGGCTGACGCCGACGAAGTTCACGATCCGCAACGGCCGCGCGTGGCTCGACAAGCACGGTGACCCGATGAAGGCCGTGCTGAGCGAGAAGCCCGACCTCGCGAACGCGTTCGCGAAGCTGACGGGAGGCTGAAGGCTCAGGTCGCGGCGCTGAGTCGCTGGAGCTGCTCGAGGTCCCGGTACAGCTCGGCGATCGGCAGCGCGACGCCGACCGACGCGAACTCGACCGTCGAGCCAGCGCGGTAGTCCGTGATCACGAAGTGCCCCTCGGCGTTCCGGCGGTGGATCTCGATGACCTGAGCCTTCTGCGAGATGAAGACGATCTCGCGGATGCTCGCGAAGGCACGGTACTCGGCGCTCTTGGTGCCGCGATCGTATGCCTCGGTCGAGTCGCTGAGCACTTCGATGACGAGGACCGGGTTGGCGAGGGCCTGCGGATCATCGGGCGCCTTCACAACCGCGCCGCAGACCACCGACGCGTCGGGATAGCAGCTGAAGTCCGCCTTTGCGTTGCGGAGCCGCATGTTGGCCTCGAAGACCACGCACGGGCGGCCGCGCAGGGCGTTTCGGAGTTCCCCCACCGCCGCCGCAGAGAGGAGCGAGTGTTCGGGCGTCCCTCCCGACATCGCGTAGACCTCGCCCCGAATGAAGTCGTGGCGCTCGCGCGAACGGTCCTCGGCGGCGAGGTACTCGGGGTACGTCATGGCCAGGCGCTCTGCTGCGGTCATGCCCGGCAGTCTAGCGCCCCGGGCTCAGCCCGCGAAGCGCAGCGCCCGCGCATGGGCCTTCGGGGCGCTCGGTTCCCATCAGCGCGGCGACGGCGGTCGTCGTTCAGCGCCCCTGCGCGACGCGCCGCACCACCACGCCCGCGATCTGCATGCCGAACACGCTCGTCACGAACGCCACTGAGCCGTCGATCTGGTTCCGGTGCTCGCAGCTGTGGAACTCGTTCTCACCTTGCGGGCACACGCACAGGAAGCCGCCGTGCGCCTCGTCGTACTGCACGGCGAACGGCTCCCGGCGGGGCTCGATCGAGAACACCGCCGTGATGCCCGTCGGCTTCGAGGTGTCGTGCCCATACTTCCGCTTCAGCAGCTTGCGGATGTCTTTCGCGAAAGGGTCCATGTGCGTCTCGCAGAGGTCCTCGACGCGGATCGCCGTCGGATCGAGGCGGCCCGCCGCGCCCATGGAGCTCACCACCGGGTAGCCACGCACCAGGCAGTTGTGGAGCAGGTTCAGCTTCGCCTTCACGTTGTCGATGGCGTCGATCACGTAGTCGAACGGCCCGGCGAGCAGCTGATCGGCCTGCTCTTCACGGTAGAAGTCCACGATCGGCGTGACCTGCACGTCCGGGTTGATGCTCTTGCAGCGCTGCGCCATCAGCTCGGCCTTCGGCTTGCCGACGGTGCTGACGGTCGCGTGCAGCTGGCGGTTCGAGTTCGTCACGCACACGAGATCGAAGTCCACCACGGTGAGCTTCCCCACGCCGCTGCGGACCAGGCCCTCCACCGCGTAGCTGCCGACCCCGCCGAGACCGAACACGACGACGTGCGCGTCCTCGAGGCGCTTCATTCCCTGGTCGCCCAGGAGCCGCGCTGCGCGATCGAAGCGCCGGTGCAGGCGCCACGGCTTCGGCGGCGGGGCAGGGACGGGCAGGTGGCTGTTCTCGGGCGACGGCTCCATGGGCTCGTCTTTGCCCGAGGGAGGCTACCGGACGCAACCGCACCGTCCGATCGTCCGACCGCGGCGCCCGAAACCCGAGCAGGCCGCACGTGGTCGCGATACTCACCGCCCCGATGGAGCCCCGGCGCCCGATCGTCACCTTCGTCCTCGTCGGCATGAACGTCGCCGCGTTCCTCGCCATGGTGGCCTCTGGCATCTCGCCCACCCAGCCGGGCGTGGAGCAGCTGCTCGCCGTCGGCGCCAACCGCGGCACGCTCGTCGTCTTTCAGCATGAGTACTGGCGGGCGCTCACCAGCATGTTCATCCACATCGGGGTGCTGCACCTCGCGGTGAACATGTACTCGCTCTGGCGGGTCGGCGCGTTCGTCGAGCGCATGCTGGGCGGCCCGCTGTACGTGCTCGTCTACACGCTCGCCGGTCTCGGCGGCGCCTTCGCGTCGGTGCTGTGGAACCCCGTCAACGTCTCGGCCGGCGCGTCGGGAGCGATCTTCGGGCTCTTCGGGTTCGTCATGGGCTTCGCCATTCAGGCGCGCCACCTGCTCCCACCGGACGCCGCGAAGAGCCTGTGGGACGGGATCCTCGCGACCCTGGCCATCAACCTCTTCCTCGCGTTCTCGGTGCCGTACCTCGACAACGCCGCACACCTCGGCGGCGCCGTCATCGGTCTGCTCGCGGGCTTCGTCGCCACGGCCTCGGCGCTCGAGCGGGAAGGGCGGGGCGCGGCGTTCAGCTCCCAGCTCATCGTCATCGCCGCGGTGATCGGCCTCGCGGTGCTCGCCGGAGTTCGCACGCAGAACAACCCCCGGGCCCACGCCGCCGAGCTGATGCAGAAGGCGCAGGAGGCCTTTCAGGCGAGACAGTTCGAGCAGGTCGAGGCGCTCACGAGCAAGGCGCTCGAGTCGGGAAAGGAGCCACTGGCCCTGATCCTCCGGTCCTTCGCGCGCAACGAGCGCGGCGACAAGGACGGTGGGCTGTCTGACGTGACCGCCGCGATCGACACGATGGTGGGCACCGACGCATCGCCGCAGCTCCTCGCCGAGGCGTTCGCGCTGCGCGCAGGGGCGCATCAGGTCGATGGTCGGTTCGCCGAGGCCGACGCCGATCTGTCTCGCGCCTACCGGCTGCGGCCGGATCCAGCCTACGTGGGCCTGCGGGGCTATGCCCGGCTGCGCCTGGGCGACGCCGACGGGGGACTTCAGGACGTGCGCGCGACGCTCTCGCAGCGAGGCGCTGACGCGATGGTGCTCAACAACCTCGCGTGGGGCCTGCTCGCCACGGGGCAGGATCTCGGCCTCGCCCTGGAGCTGGTGAACGCGTCGATCGCCAGGAGCCCGAGCGCCGCCGCGAAGGGCACCCGCTGCTGGATTCAGGTGGCGCGGGGACTGCGCGACGAGGCCCTGGCCGATTGCCTCGCCGCCGTGGAGGGCGCCAACGAGGTGATGGACCGCGGCATGGTGGCCTTCCTGCAAGGCCGGCCCGACGAGGCCGTGCAGTCGTGGGAGGAGGCCTCGCGGCGCAACCCCGTCGACGCCGCCGACGTCGCGCCCTGGCTCGAGGCAGCGAGGGCGCAGCTCGATGCGGGAGCGCCCTGAGACGCCCGGCGCGCGCGGTCATTCCCGGTCGGGGCCGTGTTGGCGCGACGCGTCCGCGCCGGGGGCGGCGAGTCAACCCTGAAACACCGGGAAGAGGCGCCGGGTGTTGTCGAGCAGGGCGCGCCGAAGGGTCTCGGGCGGCTCCCCACGCTGCTTCGCCATCGCGTCGATGATGAGCGGCAGGTAGGCAGGCTCCGAGCGTTGGCCCCGGTGCGGGTGCGGCGCCTGATCGGGCGCGTCGGTCTCGGCCAGCAGGCGGTCGAGGGGCACGCTCTTGAGCGCGTCGATCGGCCGTCGCGCCTCGGCGAAGCTGACCGGCCCCGCGAACGAGAAGTGACAGCCGTGCTTCAGGTACTTCGTCGTCAGATCGGCGGAGCCCGAGTAGCTGTGCATGAGCAGCCCCGCCTCTGGAACCGGCTCCGTCTTCAGCACCTCGAGCAGCGCCGGGTGCGCGCGCAGGCAGTGCATCAACAGCGGCAGCCGGTGTTTGCGCGCGAGCGCGAAGTGCCCGCGGAGCACGCGCACCTGGCGCTCCATCGGCGCCGTCGCGACGGTCGGTCCGTCGAGCCCGCACTCCCCCACGGCGATCGCGCCGCCGCACGAGAGCAGCTCGTCGAGGTGCGAGAGGTGCTTCTCGTCGTCTCGCTCCTCCAGCTCCGGTAGGAGCTGCGGGTGAATGCCCAGGCCCACCTGGACCCGTGCGTCACGACGCGGCCACTCCAGCAGCGCCGCCCACGTCGATGGGGCGACGCCAGGCACCACGAGGCCCGTCACGCCCGCCGCCCAGGCCCGCTCGAGCGCCGCGTCGCGGTCGTCGTCGAAGCGCGGCAGGTCGAGGTGGCAGTGGGTGTCGATCACGAGAAGTTCGGCGTGATGCCCTCGGCCTTCGCCTTCGCCACCAGCGCCTCGTGCTCCTGCGGGCTCGCCTGCGTGGACTCCTCGACGAGCATCACCGGCACGTCGTCGTCGATGCGGTACTTCCGCTTGAGCCGCGGGTTGTAGAGGAGCCGGTCGGCCGCGAAGTACAGGAGCGGTCCCTTGTCTTCCGGGCAGGCGAGGATGTCGAGCAGCTTTGGATCGAGCGCCATTGGTAGATCGTGCTTCCTTACTGCGGGTTGAAAGACACAGCGAAGGAAGCACGACCCCCGTTCAAACCGTACGTGCGGATTTCCCGCATACGGCTTGCCGGTGGGGTTTCGGACAGTCGCATTACGCAGCC
>JAEUJQ010000089.1 GCA_016793095.1 Myxococcaceae bacterium
GCTCCACGGCTGGCGGCTCCACGGCTGGCGGCTCCACGGCTGGCGGCTCGACGGCTGGCGGCTCCACGGCTGGCGGCTCGACGGCGGGCGGCTCGACGGCAGGCGGCACCGCAGGCGGCTCGATGGGCGGCGGCACCGCAGGCGGCTCCATGGGCGGCGGCACAGGCGGCGGCATGGGCCCGCTCAACACCTACGTCTGCGTGACATGCCCGGGAGCGGCCGACACGAACCCCGGCACTCAGACGAGCCCGCTCCGCACCATCGCGCGCGGCATCGCCGTCGCGCAGCAGCTCAACCTTCCCACGGTCTTCGTCGGTGGGCTGCAGGGAGCCTCGACGACCTACGCTGAAGCCATCACCGTCCCGAACCGCGTCGTCGTTCAGGGCCGCTGGATCGTCTCCATGGCAGGCACCTGGAGCCGCACCGGCAACCCACGCACGGCGCTGTTGAACCTCTCGCCGCTGGGCGTGACGTTCGCACCTGGCGCCACCCGGAGCTCAGGGCTCGATGGACTCCGCGTCATCAGCTCCGGCGCGGTGGCCGGCTCGACGTCGGTCGCCGCCATCACCATCGTCGACGCCTCTCCTCTCATCCTCGACGTGCAGGTGGACGCTCCGTCGACGAGCCTGCCCCCGCCCACCACCGCCGCGGGCATCGCGGTGTCGACCACCAACGGCGCGCTGACGCCAGCGAACCCGCGCATCGCCGGCATCGGGAACACCACGCGCGCGCAGGTGAGCGCCGGACCTGCCACCACCAACTCGTTCGCCATCTCCGTCAGCGCCTCGGCGGCCGAGCTCCAGTATCTCGACCTGCGCGGCGGAAACGTCAGCGGTCCGTCCACGGCGAGCGCGGGCCTCTTCCTCGTCGGGGCGGCGGGCACCACGCTCAGCGCCTCCTCGGCCTTCGCGGGGCTCGCGAGCAACGGCGGGTGTGCTGGCGTCGCGGCAGGTGGGCAGACCGCCAACATCCTGCTCGACACCATCGAAGCCCGCGGCTGCAACAACCCCGGTGGACCCATCGCGCCGGCGCTCGAGTCAGTGGGCGTCAGCTTCGGCTCGTGCCCTGCGCTGCCGCCGCTCGCCGCCCCGCCCCGGCTCGTCGACAGCTCGGTGCAGGGCGGCTCCGCGTCGGGAATGAACAGCTACACCGTCGGGGTGCTCGCGAGCGACGGGTGCGCGCTGGACATCGAGCGCAACACCGTCACCGGGAACGGCGCCCTCTTCTCGACGACGGTTCCCACCTCGGCGGCGGGCATCGTCTGCACCAGCGAGCAGCAGCGCGGCATTTCGGGGGCCAACTCGGCGTGCCGCATCGCGAGCAACCCCTCGGTGAACGCGGGCCGCGCCCAGAGCGCCTCCATCGGGCTCGCCTGCATCGGCAACTGCGCGACCGGCACCGCGGCGTGTCGGGGCTCGTGCACCGAGGTCGTCCGCAACCAGGTCCGCGGCGAGAACGCACCTGCGGTCTTCCACGGCATCATCCAGCACTCGTCACCGCGGGTGGCGCGGAACACCTTCGGCACCGACAGCGTGCAGTGCGTCGGCGGGAGCGGCATGTCCACCGGCATCTATGGCCTCCGGGTCGAAGGCGCCGCGTCGCGCATCGAGAACAACCTCATCCTCGGTGGGCAGTGCCAGACCGCCGTCGGCTTCGAGCAGGTGAACATCGTGCGCACCGGAGACTCGAGCACGCCGGCGCCCGACGTGCACAGCAACACCATCGTCCCAACCACCCCTTCCGGCATCTCGATGAACGTCTACATCGTCGGCGTTCAGGTTCGCGCGGGTGGGTCGGTCAGCACGCCCTTCGGCCCGCTCGGCACCTACCGGAACAACATCATCACGGCGCTGGGGTTCGCGAGCTTCCGCGCGGCGCTGGCCGAGCTGACCAGCGACAGCGACCCGGCGGTGCTCGAGAACAACAACTTCTGGTCCGGCCCTTCCTTCGTGATGCCGCCGACCCCGCCTCTCTATTTCAACGAGAACACGACGATGTTGAACACCGCGGCGCAGATCAACGCGCTCAACGGCGGCGGAGTCACGTCGAACAACAACATGTCCCTCGACCCCGGGTTCGCTGCGAACTTCCGGCTCGGCACGATGTCCCCCATGCGCGCGGTGGGCACGCTCACCGGCGCCCCGCAAGACGACATCGACGGCGACCGCCGACCGTCGATGGGCACCATGGTGCCCGACGTCGGGTGCGACGAGGCGCCATGAGGTGGTGATGACGGGCGAGGACCTCTGAAGCGCTGCCGCCGGCGGGCGGTCGTCCTCAGGGCGTCGAGCCTCGCTCGGCTGAGCGCTTCGAGCAGCTCGTCGCCCACGCCTCGGCTCGAGACCGGTCGGGACCGCGACGAAACCCGCGCCGCCTTCTTCGAGCTTCCCGGGGCCAGTCGCCCTCACCTGGCGGAGCTGCGCCTCCGAGCACGCGGAGCCGGCGAGCGCTGACAGGCCCGGTTGAACTGGTCGGAGGGTCAGCGCTGCGTGCGCTTGCGGGCGCGCTCCCTCGCCTCGGCCAGTGGATCTCTCCGCTCCTGAGCGGGCGGTGGCGGAGCTTCCGGGACTGAGCTGGGAGGCCCCGCGCTCGCTGGCGTCGGCTGCGGCGTGTCCGATGACGGTGACACCGCGACGTTCGCCTCGGTGCCGACGACCGCTGACGACTTCGGGGCGGCGCGGCGCGGCGCACGCGGGCCAGCGAGGAACCGCCGCACGATGACCTCGGCCACGACCAGCAGCACCGCGAGGCCCGCGAGGAACGGCGCCAGCGGCACCCGCGCGAACGACTGCTTCCCTTCGGCGAAGAGGCCCGTCATCGCGAGCCGCTCGACGCCGCCGCCCGCCTTCGCGACG
>JAEUJQ010000044.1 GCA_016793095.1 Myxococcaceae bacterium
CCGCGCACACTCCTCCCCCCCACCACCCTCGGCCGCGCGCAGGCCGGGTGCTCAGCCTGAACGACGGACTGGTCTCGCCACCTGGCTCGTCATCGGAGGGTCGCTCGCGTGGTCGTTCACGCGCGCGCAGGCCGGGTGCCCAGGTTGAAGGACTGACGCCCTCAACGCCGAGGCGTCATCTGGGCTCGTCATGCGTGGTGTCGCTGGCGTGGTCGCGCTCGCCTCGCCCTGTGGCGCTCGCGCGGCGCGCAGGCCGGCTGCCCGGGCGGAAAGAGCGCTGCGCACCCGGTCTTCTGCTCCGCCTGGATGAGCGCGGTGACGCCTTCGTGGTGGAGCGTGCCCTCTCGAGGCCGTCCGGCTATGTCGGCCGCCGTGTCCTCCCCGCCGACCGAGCCTTCTCGTCCCTGGTGGCGTCGTCTGGAGCGGCTGTGGGCGTTCCGGAGCCTGTTGGTGGGCGCCGGGGCGGTGCTCATCGCCCTGGTGATCGGGTGGATCGTGCTGGGCCTCGGCGGCCCCACGCGGGCAGCGGCGATGCTGGGCCTCGCGGTCGCCTGGCTCTTCACCTACGTGGCGAACCGCGTCTACGCGTTTGGCGACAGTGACGCGACGCTCGCGAGCAGCGGCATCAAGTTCGTCGCCATGGCCGTGGGCACCACCCTCGTGCACGGCCAGGTGGTCACCTGGCTGACCGACACCATCGGCGTTCCCTTCACCGTCGCCAAGCTCGCCGGAGACGTGCTGGTCGTCACCATCCCCAACCTGCTGCTCATGCGCTTCGTCGTCTTCCCGAAGCGAGCGCCCCCCGGGTGAGGCCGGCTACCACCGTCTCGGGGCGAGGCGCCGCGCGTGGCCGGCCTCCTTCGGCCCGAAGGTCTCGACCTGCACCTCACGGCCGTCGCTGCGGAAGGTGATCGCGCCGTCGCGGTCGGTGCGGTAGCAGCGCGCCCCGGCCCGCTCCCAGCGGGACACCACCTCTTCGCGGGGAAACCCGAAGCGGTTGTGACGACCCACACAGAACACGACGTGGCGCGCGCGGGTCTGCGCGACGAAGGCGGGCGTCGACGACGTGTCAGAGCCATGGTGCGGCGCCTTCACCACCGTGATGGGGCCGGGGTCTCCGAGCAGCTCCTCGGCGACCTCCTCGATGTCCCCGGTGAGGAGGAAGGAGATCTCGCCATGGGTCAGCTTCAGGACGATGGACCGATCGTTCTCGTCCTCGATGGTCGAGCGATCGACCGGCGGGCCGAGCACCTCGAGGCGAACGTCTCCGAGGCGCAGACCCTCATGACCGCGCTCAACGAGCTCGACCTCAGCCTCGTCGGCCACGGCCAGCAGATCGGTGGTGAGCGGACCCGGCGGCGAGGGAGACAACCACAGCCGCTTCGTCGGGACCTGCTCGAGCGTCGAGGTCAGGCCCAGCGCATGATCCGGGTGCGCGTGGCTGAGCACCGCGAGCTCCAGCGTCTTGATCCGCTTCTGTCGCAGGAACGGCAGCACGAACCGTCGCCCGGTGTCCGTTCCCTGAGGCACCCCGCCGCCGTCGATCAAGACGTGCTGGCCCCGGTGGCTCACGACCGTCGCGTCGCCCTGGCCCACGGCGAGGAAGGTCACCTCGAGATCCGAAGCAGGCTGCGTCGGGGCGAGCAGGTGGAACGCGGCCGCCAGCGGCGTGGCGAGCGCGAGCCACCGCCAGCGCCCCTTGACCAACACGAAGCAGGCGAGGCCGAGCCACCACAGCACCGCCAGCACGAGCGACGGAGCGGCCAGCTCCCAGCTCGAGAAGGGCAGGGCGGCGAACCACTCCGCGAGCGCGAGCAGCACCGAGGCCAGGCGGGTGCCGAGCCAGAGCACCGGAGGCGCCAGCGACGGCGCCACCACGAAGACCGCCGCCGCGCCCGCCGCGAGCAACGTCAGCGCGCCCGACACCGGCATCGCCACCACGTTGGAGACGAGCCCCGCCAGACCGATCCGCTGGAACGTCATCGCGATCAGCGGCGCTGACACCACCGTCACCGCCAGGCTCGCCAGCGCCGTCGTCAGCCCTGCTTCGTTCCACTTCCACACCTTCAGCCGCAGCCCCTGGGCCGCCGCTGGCGATGGGACGGGGATCGGCACGAGCTGCCGCAACGTCGGGGTGAGCAGGACGAGCGCCAGCACCGCCGAGAACGAGAGCTGCAGTGAGAGATCGAAGATCGCCGACGGATCGAGCGCGATCATCACGGCGCCAGCGAGCGCGAGCGCGTTGAGCCCATCGGAGCGACGCCGCAGGGTGTTCGCGAGCAGCAGCACCGAGCACATGACGGCAGAGCGCACCGCCGGCGCCTGGAGGCCCGTGAAGACCACGTAGCCCCAGGTCAGCGGGAGCGAGAGCGGAGCCGCCACCCGGCGGGGCTCGACCCGGCGGAAGAAGCGACCTGGCGCGCGGATCGCGAGCCAGCGCAGGAGCCCGAACAGCGCGAAGGCGAGCACCGCGACGTGCAGCCCGCTGACCGACAGCACGTGCGCGAGCCCGCTCTTCGCGAAGTCCTCCTCGATCTGCTCGTCGAGCGTCGCACGGAGCCCCGCCGAGAGCGTGAGGAAGAGGGCCGCCGACGCCGCGTCAGGAGCCACCTTCACCGTGGCCACCTCGATCGCCCGGTGGGTCGTCGTCAGCCACCGCCGCCAGGCCGGGGCCGGCGCGAGCTTGACCAGGCGGCTCCCCTCGAAGGAGCCGGTCCATGGCTGTCCACGGGCCAGCGCACGACGAAACCCGTTCCACTCTCCCGGGTTCGAGGTGGGCACCACGGGCTTCAGCTTCGCCTCGAGCGCCACCCGTTCGCCCACCTCGATGGGCGGTGAATCGAAGGCGAAGAGCAGGGCCCGAACCCGCGATGGCTCCCCAGAAAGGCGCGAGACCGCCAGCAGCACCTGCTGGCCTCCCTCCACGCGTCGCGCCGCCTCCACCTCGCCCTCGAGCCGGACCCGACGCCCCGGCTCCACCAACGGGGCATCAGGTTGCCCGTGCACCGACGCCAACCACCCGCCCAGCCCCAGCCAGGCGAGCAGCATCGTCGCTCGCGCGAAGTCCCTGCCCTGTCGCCAGAAGGCCAGGCCCGCACAGGCGAGCAGCCCCGTCAGGAACAGCCAGGGCGGGGGCTCCGTTTCAGAGGCGATCACCACCCCGAGGAGCAACCCCACCACCGGAAACACCGCCGGGCGATTGCCCAGCGCCCACCACGTCCAGCCACCCATCGCCCACCCCCAACCCGCCGCCCACCACCACACTCGCCAGAAACCGCCGTTCGGAGCGTAGGGATGTACGGGTTTGTAGTCAACCCCAACCTGTGGTATAAATGATCACTCCCGAACCGGAACGGACGGGAAATCCACAGTCAGAACAAGGAGTTGTTGATGTTCAAGCCAGGCGACAAGGCGGTCTATCCCGGACACGGCGTCGGGGAAGTGGTGGGCATCGAGCACACTGAGGTGGCCGGCCAGCGACAGAGCTTCTACGTGCTCAAGATGCTGGAGAAGAACGGCGGCCGGTTCCTCATCCCCATCAACAAGATCGGCCAGGTCGGCCTGCGCGAGATCATCAGCGAGGACGACGTGAAGCAGGTCTACGCGATCCTCAAGGAGAAGGACATCTCGGTCGACTCCACCACCTGGAACCGCCGGTACCGGGAGTACATGGAGAAGATCAAGACGGGCTCGGTCTTCGAGATCGCCGAGGTCTTGCGCGATCTGTACCTCCTCAAGGGTGACAAGGACCTCTCGTTCGGCGAGCGCAAGATGCTCGACACCGCGCGGTCGCTGCTCATCAAGGAGCTCGCGTTCGCGAAGGGCGTCACCGAGCAGGACATCGAGAACGATCTGAAGAAGATCTTCAACATGGCCTGAGCGGCACCTTCGCCTCCAGCTCGTTCGCGGGAGGGAGCAGGACGGTGAGCGAGAACGAGCCAGCATCGACTCCAACGCCTGAAGGCGCCTCGCCGGCCCCGCTGCCGCCTCCCACCGCGGTGGAAGAGCGGCGTGATGATCGTGAGCGGCGCATCGCCGAGCTGGAAGCGCGGCTGGCCCGCCCGACCGCTGTCGGCGTCACCCCGCTCGTCGCGGCCGTGGCCCTCGCGTTCTCGGTGTACCTGATCTGGGGGCAGCGGGCTGATCTCGAGTACCAGTTCACCGCGCCGAAGGACGCGATCGATCTCGGCAGCGAAGGGGCCTATCGCTTCGATCTCGCCCAGTCGAACCGGTACGTGCAGGTTCACGGGGCGCCATCGCCACGGGGCTGGTTCTTCATCGAGCGCAACACGACGGTGATCGTCGTCGGCATCATCGACACGCCGATCATCCTGCGGCGGCCGACGCTGCCCACCGAGAAGTGGAGCCCCGGAGAGACGCCTCCGCGGCCCGATGCCCGGCCGTTCACGGTGAAGGGGCGGCTGCTGTCGAAGGACGACGCCCCGCCTCGCTACATCGACGCCTTCGCGGAGTACGAGAAGTGGTCCGGCGCGCCGGCGAAGTGGATCCTGCTGCAGGAGGACAAGCCGGGCGGCGACCTGGGAGGTCAGGCGTGGGTGGCAGTGCTGGGGGCCTTCGCGGCGCTCAACGCGTGGCTCCTGGTCCGCGGCACCATGCGGTTCTTCAAGCGGGGCTGACGTCGAGCGCCAGGCCCGAACACCACCGGCTGTGCTGGTGGAGCACCACCAGGCGAGCGACGATCGACGGCCACCCGGTTCGGAGCTGCTCGAGCGACGTCGCTCAGTCTCCGAAGGCGTCGTCGATGCTGGCCTTGCTGGGCGGCTTCTTCGGCGCAGGCTTTGGTGCCGCCGGGGCGGGCGCCTCTTCCTCCGCGCCGCCACCGCTCAGGCTCGCGAGTGCGCTCTTGGCCTTGGCGTTCGACGGGTCGTTCTTCACCGACGCGGCGTAGGCCGACTTCGCCTTCTCGTCGTCGCCGTTCGCCTCGTACTGCTTGCCGACCAGGAAGTAGAGGTTGCCGAGGTGCTTGCGGATCTCCGAGCCGTACTTGCCCCAGCCGCTGGAGAGCTGCTCGTCGAGCGCCAGCGCGCGGGTGAACTCCTTGATGGCGACGGTGCCGTTGTTCGAGAGCAGCGCTTCCTGTCCAGCGTCGTAGGCGGAGATGAACTTGAGCAGCTTGTCCGACAGCTCCTTGTCGCCAGCAGACTTCGCGAGCTCGAGGGACCCCTCGGCGTTGCCCCGCTCGTAGGGCGCCAGGATCTGAGAGCGCTTGCCCCCCTTGGCCGCGTTCTCGTCCTCCTCCTGTCCCGCTGCGGCACGAGCGGCGGGGCGCCTGGGGGCGGCGACCCGATTCACGACGGGCGCGGCACGAGCGGGCGCGACCGACGGCGCGACGCCGGGCACGGACTTCACGATCGCCGGAGCGCCCTCTTCGATCGCGGGCTCTTCTGCCGGAGCGGCCTCCTCTGCGGGGGGAGTCGGCGCAGGCACGGCCTTCACCCGCACACCGCCCTCGGCCTGCTTGCGCTTGAGGGCTTCGGCGATGGGATCGTCTGGCGTGGTGGCCGCGGCCACGACCGTCCCCTTCGGGCGCTTCTCGGTCGAGGCAGTCGGCGAGCCTGTGGCGAGGCGGATCAACGCGAAGGCGAGGACGGCGGCGAGCCCGAAGCCCACGGCGCCCGCGAACACGGCGATCTTCACCATCCGGTTCGGGCTGAGGGTGCGCGACGGGCCGCTCGTGTGTGAGGACGGCCGCGCCACCACGGCGGTCGGCACGCGCGCCTTGCCGGTCGAGGTCGGCGCTGCCGGCTTCTCGCCCTTCTGCATCGGCCCGCGGAGCCGGAGCAGGGCGTTCCCGAGGGCGAGGGTGTCGCCGATCTTCACCTCCACCTCGCTCGCGATCCGCGTCTTGTTCACGAACGAGCCGTTCTGCGACCCCAGGTCCTTCACGAAGAACTGATCACCGATCCGCCGCACCTGCGCGTGCCGCCGGGAGATGGACGGGTGCTGCAGTCGCAGGTCCGACACGGATGCGCGGCCGATGACGACGGTGCCCTGCTTCATCTCGAGCAGCTGGCCCGCACCCGGCCCGCGCTCGACGTACAGAAAGGCCGGCTTGTAGGTCTGCTCGCCCATGCCGTACGACGCCTGCATCTCCTGATCGGCGTTCTCCGTGTCGTACACGGCGGTTGGAATCGCCTCTTCTGCCTTCTTCAAGGGACGCCTCACTCCGGTGGTGCTGCTGGGGTACTGCGGAACCCGCTGCGGGCGGGGATCATCTGCGCGAAGAATGTTCTCCTCGGAGATGGGAAAGTCGGGGTCAGGACGCTTCGGCTGCTGCGGCATGAGAACTCCAGAAGACAGTCGTCGGGCTGACGAGGTATCGCACATCTGACACCATGAGTTTCCTCCAGGTAAAGTCCCCACCCCATGGCGCACCCTGAGATCCGCGTTTTCAACACGATGCAGCAGGCCAAGGTTCCGCTGACGCCCATCACCCCTGGGAAAATCGGCATCTACGTCTGCGGCCCCACCGTCTACTCCTTCGTCCACATCGGCAACGCCCGCACCTTCACGTCCTTCGACACGATCGTTCGGTACCTGCGCTTCCGCGGGCTCGAGGTGCGCTACGTGCGCAACTACACCGACGTGGACGACAAGATCATCAAGGCCGCCCACGAGAACGGCGAAGACCCGATCGAGCTCGCCGCGCGCTTCATCCGTGAGTTCCAGGCCGACGCGAAGGCGCTGCACCTGCTCGAGCCCGACGTCTCACCGAAGGTGTCCGAGACGATCCCCGAGATCATCGCGATCATCGAGAAGCTGATCGCCCGCGGCGCCGCGTACGCAGCCGGCGGCGACGTGTACTTCGAAGTCCGGAAGTACCCGGGCTACCTGAAGCTCTCGAAGAAGCACCTCGACGATCTCGTGTCAGGGGCGGGCGAGCGCGAGCTGGTGCTCGAAGCGAAGCGCGATCCGCTCGACTTCGCGTTGTGGAAGGCCGCCAAGCCGGGCGAGCCGTCGTGGGACTCGCCGTGGGGCAAGGGTCGGCCGGGCTGGCACATCGAGTGCTCGGCGATGAGCGCGAAGTACCTGGGTGAGCACTTCGATCTGCACGGCGGCGGGCTCGATCTGATCTTTCCCCACCACGAGAACGAGATCGCCCAGTCCGAGGCGGCGAGCGGCAAGACGCTGTGCAACTGCTGGATGCACGGCGGCTTCCTCGATCTCGAGGGGGCGAAGATGTCGAAGTCGCTGGGCAACGTCGTGCGGCTGCGCGACGCGCTCGGGCAGGTCGATCCCGAGGCGCTGCGCTACTTCTTCCTCACCACGCACTACCGGCAGGCGCTCTCGTTCTCGGACAAGCAGCTCGCCGACGCCGAGACGCGCATGGAGTACTTCTACGAGACGCTGCGGAAGGTGGACGAGCGCGTCACCGGCAAGGACTTCGGGAAGGGCGCGGTGCACGGTGAGCCCGAGAAGTTCCTGCGCGAGCTCGACGAGGCGATGAGCGACGACTTCAACTTCCCCGGCGCGCTGGGCGCGCTCTCGGGGCTGTTCAACGAGATGAACCAGCTCACCGACAAGCCGCCCGTGAAGGACAAGGCGTTGGTGGGGCGCAGCCTGGTGGCCCTGCGGGACGTGGCGAAGAAGGCCTCGCTCGCGCTGGGCCTGTTCGAGGACTCTCCCCAGGACTGGCTCTTGCGCCGGCGTGATCGGCAGGTGGCCCGGCTCGGCATCGACGTGAAGAAGGTCGACGAGGCGATCAACGCCCGGCACGCCGCCCGCGCCGCGAAGAACTTCGAGGAAGCCGATCGCATTCGCGCCGAGCTGAAGGGGCTTCGGGTGGAGATCATGGACACGCCAGCCGGCACCACCTGGAAGGTGACGAGCGAGCTGTCGGCCTAGAGGGAGAGGGAGCCTGCGTCGTTGGCCGTCTCGATGTCCGAGCGCAGCGAGCCGGTCGGAGCTCACACCGGGTCGGTCGGAGTTCGCAGCGAGCGGGAGGTCGCAGCGAGTCGGTCGGAGCTCGCACCGAGTCGGTCGGAGGTCGCAGCGTCGGTCGGAGCTCGCACCGAGTCGGTCGGAGGTCGCAGCGCCGGTCGTCGGTCGCGCGACGCCATGCGAGACGGACCCGCGTCCCGGCGCGGTCAGCGGCGGCGGCGCAGGCCTGCCAGCGCGATCAGCGACAGGAGCGAGACGCCGTCGATGCTCGCGCAGCCCGTCTTCGCGACCGGCGCGGCGATGGTGGCCTTGCCGATGAGGATCTGCGGCTTCGGGGGCTCCTGGCAGAAGCGGAACCCGTTCCACCCGTTCGAGCACGAGTAGCCGTCGGGGCAGTCACCCTGGTTGCGGCAGGTGAGCTGGCAGGTGGACTCGACCTGGCTGGGCCCGGTGCACACGGTGTCCATGCCACAGAAGTTGGTGCCGATGCGGCACGGCTCTCCCGCCGAGACGAGGGGGAGCTGCTTCTTCAAGCAGAAGCCGCTGAGGCACTCGAACCCCGCTGTGCAGTCGGTGGGCTGGAGGCAGGCGCGGGTGCAGTAGGGCTGCAGGTTCTGCGGGTCATTCCGGCACTCCCGGTTCACGCACTGGGTGGCCATCGTGCAGTCGCTGCCCTCCCGCACACAGTCGGGATCCGGGTCAGCGCAGGTGGTGGTCGCGCAGAGGCCGTTCGGGCCGCAGTCCGGGCAGTCCGGGTCTACGCCGCCCTGGAGCCCCAGGCACACCGAGCTGCAGATGTTGTCCTTCGCGCACACGCAGTCGAAGTCCGGCGTGTTGCAGTTGGTCGCGCAGCGCCCATCGCGATCGCAGGACGGCGCCTCGTACATGCTGAGGTACATCTGCACGAACGGGGTGAACGCGTCGACCCGCGTATCGGCTCCGTAGGTGCAGTTCTGCGACACGGTGAAGCTGTGAACACCGACCTGCCGCTCGACGCCATCGGGGAACGTGTAGAACGTGGGGCCGCCCGAGTCGCCCTGACAGATGCCCTTCGAGGTGCTGTCGCCCATGAAGATGAGCTGCGGGGTCAGCTGGGAGACCGTGAGGCCGACCTGCCGTCGGGTGCCGCTGCCCGACCCTGGCGAGGTGTTGCCGTAGCCCACGGCGCGAATCGGCCGGCCCTGGGTGCCGTTCATCGTCTGGTTGTTCCACGGCTTGGGGTTCACGTTCGGGGGCGCGCGCTCGAGCAGGATGATGGCGATGTCGCTGCGCAGCGACTGGCTGTTCGGATCCCAGTTGGGGTGCACGTTCCAGCGGAGGGCCCGGTGGGTGTTCACCCCGAACTGGATCTGCGTGTCGCTCGGGGCGTTGTGGGCGAGCACCGAGCGCGCCGAGTCCACGCAGTGCGCGGCGGTGAGCAGCGTGCGCGAGCCGATGAGCGTCGCCGAGCAGATGCCCATCTGCCCCGACGCCTCCGTCATGATGAGCTGGAAGACGTTGCTGTCGTTCGGCGCGAGCGTGCCACCGACGATGGCGCCTCGCTGGCGGGCGATGGGCGGCAGCTCCGAGGTGTCGCCCTCGAGGGTGGGGCCGCAGGCGGCGGCAGAGAGCAGGACGACGAGAGCGGCGAGGCGACGAACGATCATGGGGTGTTCCGGCGGCGGCGAAGCAGCGGGAGCATCAGCACGAGTGCGCCCAGCAGTCCACCGGGAGCCGCGCTGCAGCCCTTCGCCACCACGCCCAGCTCACTCGACACCCCGGGGACGCGCCGGGGCATGAAGTCCACGTTGAAGGGCCGGCAGTAGCGCCCACCCATCGATCCGCCCTCGCACACCGAGCGGTCGTCGCAGTCCGCCGCGCTCGTGCAGGGCAGCACGCAGCGGGTGACGCCGTTCAGCGGCCCGTTGCAGGTGCTGGTGACGCAGAAGTCGAGCAGCGCCGAGCACGACTCGAGCAGAACGCGCTCGGGTCGGCGGGGAATGCGGCAGGCGCCGGCCTCGCACTGCATCGTGGCTGGACAGTCGCTGGTCTGCGCGCACGTCCGGCTGCAGTACGTGTCGCGGTTCTGGACATCGTTCACGCACTGTCTGCCGCGACACTGGGTGGCCGCGCTGCAGAGCCCGCCTTCGGCGACACAGTCGGTGTCAGCGCGGGGACACTCGGCCTGCGCACAGACGCCATCAGCAGCGCAGTTCGCGGGACAGTCGCGGTCGCGCGCGAAGTCCTGGCACTCCGCCGAGCACTGGCCGTCGTTCGAGGCACAGGCGCAGTCCTGATCGATCACCGCGCAGCCCGGCTTGCAGAGGCCGTCGTAGTCGCAGGTGGGCGTCTCCCAGGCGGCCTTGGTCATGCGGATCCAGTCCACGACGGTGTCCACGCGCATGTCCACGCCGAAATTGGTGCAGCCCTGATCGCCATAGCTGACGACGCCGATCAGCTTCTCTCCCGTCGTTCCCGGCAGCACCATGAACCCGGGGCCACCCGAGTCGCCCTGACAGGTCTGCTTGCCCTGCGCGCCCGACTCGAAGCTCGCTGCCATCACCCGGCGCAGGGGAGTCGTCACCTCACGCTTGGTCCCTCCGCCGGACTGGGTCGCGCCATCGGTCACCCCGAAGCCGGTGTGCCGCACGGGCGTCCCGAGCATCGCGTCGGTGAGCGGCCGCTCGTTGATCTCCAGCAGCGGGACATCGGTGACCGCCCGCTCCAGCTGCAGCAGACCGAAGTCGTTGCGCTGGCCCGAGTATTGGGGGTGCGCGAACTGGCCCACCACCCGCATCGTCGAGGTGGGGTTCGAGGCGACGGTGCCGAAGGCGACGGAGTAGGGCGCGTTGCGGCCCTGCGCGTAGATGCAGTGCGCCGCCGTCAGCACCGTCCTGGGGCCGATGAGCGAGCCGGTGCAGTAGCTCGAGAAGCGACCGCCGAAGCCCACCACGAGCGCGACCACGGCGGGATCTCCCATCGCGACCGTACCGCCGATGATCTCCTGCTGCGTCGCGGCCGTCGTCATCTTCTCTTGCGACGAGAGCTCGACCTGGCCGCAGGCGCTCCCGAGGACGGCGCCGGCCAACACCGTGGAGAAGACGTATGACTTCATGTGGCTCCCGTTGCTGCATCGCGTTGTCGGAAGGGACCCGACAACGACTGTGACGGTGCGCGCCGTGAGCAAGGTGTGTGCCCCGGTCTTTTCGTTCGTCGATCCATTGGGTTACGCAGGCGCCTGGAAGCGCAGCCGGACAGCGACGCCTTGATCTGCCTCGGATTGGGACAGTTCATACTCCACTGATCTGTCAGGCTTCTTGTGTTGTAGCCTCCCGGCCCTCGTGACGACGCTTCTCAAAGGGGCCACGCTCGTCGAGATCGAGCCGCCATCGGTGGAGCAGGCTGATCTCCGAATCGACAAGGGCCGGATCGTGGCACGCGCGACGGCGCTCGAGCCGCTGCCGAACGAGGAGATCACGGATCTCTCCGGGCGGGTGGTGATGCCCGGGCTCGTGAGCGCCCACCACCACCTGCACGCAGGGCTGCTCCGGGGGCTCGCGAGGGAGGCGACGGGGTTTCAGGCCGAGCAGGCGCTGCTGGAGCGGCTCGAGAACGCGCTCAGTCACGACGACATTCAAGCCGCGGCGGCGGTGGGGGGCCTCGAGGGGCTCTGCTCGGGCACGACGACGGTCTTCGCGCTGCACGCCTCGCCGCGGGTGGTGCCGGGCTCGCTCGCGCGGGTTGCGCACGGGCTGAATGACACGGGCATTCGGGCGGTGGTGGCGTACGAGGTGTCGGATCGGGCCGGCGTGGTGAGCCGCGAAGAGGCGCTCGACGAGCTCGCGGGGTTCATCAGCCGGGCCCGCGGGCGCTTCCGTGGCGCGATTGGCCTCTCGCACCTCGCGCAGACGCCCAACGAGGCGCTGGCCGCGGTGAAGGCGATCTCGGGCGCGACCAGGGCCCTCACGCTGGTGAACGTCGCCGAAGATCCAGCCGAGGAGCAACGCAGCCTCGAGGCGTTTGGCGCGCCGCCGCTCGATCGGCTGTTCGAGAAGGAGCTCATCAGCGAGGCGACGGCGATCTCACAGGCCGTGCACCTCTCCTGGCCACAGTTGTCCGACCTGATGGCGCGCGGCGCGTGGCTCGTGCACTCCTCACGCAGCAACATGAACACGCAGACCGGCCTGGCGACGCCCGCGAAGTTCGGCGTTCGGGCCTGCCTGGGGACGGACGTGATGAGCCTCGACACGCTTGCCGAGGCCCAGGTCGCGTCGCTCCGCAGCCGCGACGCCAGCCAGCCCATCGACATCTTGCGCTTCGTGGCGAACGGCCACCGGCTCGCGTCGCAGGCCTTCGGCGTCACCATCGGTCCACTGCGGGAGGACGCGGTGGCGGACCTCGTCGTCCTCGACTACCAGCCGCCGACGCCCCTCTCCTCCGAGTCGCTGCCTTCCCACCTCCTTCACGGCATGGCCTCGCAGCATGTCGAGTCGGTGATGGTGGACGGCATGTGGCGCCTGTGGAAGCGCAAGCCCCTCTCCGTTGACGTGGCCGAGCTGGCCCGCCACAGCCGCGAGGCCGCCTCCGCCGTCTGGTCGCGCCTCGGTACGTGAAGCTGGCGGCGCGGGGGCGCCCGCGTTAACTCCCGCCACGATGGTTGC
This sequence comes from Myxococcaceae bacterium, assembly GCA_016793095.1. Taxonomy (GTDB): domain Bacteria; phylum Myxococcota; class Myxococcia; order Myxococcales; family Myxococcaceae; genus Xiheimicrobium. The sequence goes on from JAEUJQ010000044.1 coordinate 12,543, forward strand.
TCTTCCTCTGCTGGTGCTCATGGCCACGCCCTCGATTGGAGACCTCGTCGCCGACTTCACGGTGAAGGACGTGGACGGGAACGAGCTGACGCTGTCGAAGCTGGTGGACCGTGGGCCAGTCGTGGTCGCCTTCTACCCGAAGGCCTTCACCGGCGGTTGAACGCGCGAGCTCTCCGCGTACCGGGACCGGTATGCCGACATCACGAAGAGCCAGGGAACGGTGCTCGCCGTGTCGGGTGACGACGCAGTGACCGCGAAGAAGTTCCGCGAGAGCCTGAAGGCGCCGTACCCGTTCGTGAGCGACGAGCGCGGCGTGCTGATGAAGCAGTTCGACGTGAAGTACCCGCTGGTCACGGTGGCGAGGCGGGTCACGTTCGTGATCGGGCAGGGCAGGAAGGTGCTCGCGGTGCAGGAAGGCGCCGACGCCCTCGATCCTTCCGGTGCGGTGACCGCTTGCAGCCTCGAGAAACCGAAGGCACTTCAGCTCCTGCTCGGGACAGACGGCGGTTCGCCCTCGTCCGGCCCTTGAATCGTTCTGCGACTCGAGCCGTCAGTCGCGATGCTTGACGGCCGCGCGGGTGTGGGTTTGGGTGCGCGCCCGATTCCAACCCGGGCCGGTCCGGGTCACCTCAGGAGAATCCATGAACCTCAAGGCGCTCTCTCTCGGGATCGCGATCGGCTTCGCGCTCGCCGTCGTGCCCTCATGCGGAACCCCGGCTGGAAACTGTGGCCCCAACAACTGCACGGGCTGCTGTAACGCCGGCGCCTGCGTCACACCTGACAAGCTGACGGACGCGGCGTGCGGGAGCTCAGGCAACGCGTGCTCGAACTGCACGGCCATGAGCCAGGTCTGCAACATGGGCACGAAGTCGTGCTTCGGGGGCAGCACCGGTGGTGGGAGCGCAGCAGGTGGCTCGGCTGGCGGGGGCAGCACGGCCGGCGGCAGCACCGCTGGCGGGAGCACGGGTGGTGGCAGCACGGGTGGCGGGAGCACCGCAGGAGGCAGCGCAGGCGGTTCGGTTGTTCGCCAGCCCTGCGACCTCATCACCAACCCCACCTGTCCGACCGGCGCAGAGTGTGTGCTGAACGACATCAACGGCTCCGCGGGCACCTGCATCCCGGGCGCGTGCAGCCTGCTCGCGCAGGACTGCGCCGGCAACACGAAGTGCATGATCATTCCCGTCGGTGACGGTGGCGTCGAGCGCGTGTGCACGCCGTTCACGCTTGGAGACGCAGGGACCGCCGACAACGGCCAGTGTCAGCTCTCCGTGCCCGACTCGTGTCAGCGCGGAGCCCAGTGTGTTGGCTTCCAGGGCGGCGGCACGCCCACCTGCCGTCGGTTCTGCGGTCCCCTCAACATGTGCTCGCCGGGCTCTGACTGCGACTTCGGCGTCAGGTTCGCCGCCGTGCAGAACGGCACGAGTGAGCTCCACCTCGTCTGCTCGCCCGCTACGCCCTGCAACCCGTTCGATCAGACCCCCTGCGCCGCGACGGACGCCTGCCAGCTTGGCACGAGCGGCACCCCCGTCTGCCGTCCGGCCGGCATGGTGATGAACGGTGGAACGTGCACGAACATGGCGTTCTGCGCTCGCGGCCTCCAGTGCGTCGCGGCGGCGGCCGGTGGTATGTCCGGCGTGTGCCGCGCGTTCTGCAACGTGGACGGTGGCATGCCGTCGTGCGCGGCGGGGATGTGCCAGAACAACATGGGAACGGGTCTGGGCACCTGCTCGATGTGACGCCTTCCTGAGCTGAACTTGCCCGGGCTCCTGCTCATCTCGAGTGGGAGCCCGGTTGCTTTCGAGAGACCATGCGCCAGCCCTTCCACGCTGCAGTGCTCGTGACTCGACGGCCCGACGACGCGACCGAGCTGGACCAGGTCGAGACGGCAGCAGCAGACCTGGGGCTCGAGGTGCCGGCCGCGCACCCGCAACCGTCGATTGAGGTGCCTGATCCGAAGACCCTCGCCTCCCTCGAGCGGGTGTTGCGGGCCCGGCACCATCGCTTCGAGGTGGTGCGGTGGAAGGGTGAGGCCGAGCTGATCTTCGCGTGGAAGGTGCTGGGGACCGCGCTGATGAAGATCCTGGACGGGCACGGCCCGATCACCCTCTCGGCCGCGCAGCGGGCGCGAGTCAAGGCGCTCTTCTTGCGCACCCGCGCCAGCGCGGACGCCCGCTACCTGCTCGCCTGCGACTGGTCGCCGCGGCTCGCGAGGACCCTCGCCTTGCCCTCGCTTGCCGTCGGCGCTGACGACGACGACGATCACGACCTCGACTGTATGTCGTGTCTGAAGCTGGGCGTTGCGCTGGCTCAACCTGCGGCGCAGCGCCAGGCGGCCCTGCTTCGAGGTTGGGCGAAGGAGTCGCCTGACGTGTACACGCTTCGGCGGGCGCTCGTCGGGATCTCGCCACAGGCCGCGGTCGAGGTCCTGACGCGTTCGCTCGCCAGCCCGCGTCTCAGCGATCCTCGCGTGCTCGCCAATGCCCAGTTCCTCTGGGCGCAGTGGGGCGGCGGGCTGCGGGGCGCTGATCGAAAGCGGTTGGGCGAGGCCCTGGGTCGGAGCTTCGTTCAGCACCTCCCGCCGCGCGGCACCCGTGCCTTCGTGCGGAAATGGCGCGATTGTCTCTGGTCCCTCGACGGCACCCAGGAACGCTTGTTGGACGGAAGCGACGAAGGCGAATCAGCCCTGGGGCCGGAGAGCCGGCTCCTCATGCGCCACGTCAGCAGCGCGCTCCGCGAACTGGGGCACGACGTCGAGGCCGACCTCGCCTCGGAGTTGCCCTGAGACGGGTCACGCCTGCCCAGGCTGTGGCGCAGCCCCGAGCGTGATCACGGGCGTCGCCTCGGGGGTGGGGGCGGTCTTCGGCGGTGGCGGCGTGCGCCAGGCGTTGAACTTCGTCTCGGCCGAGAGCTGGGCGCGCTGAGCGTCCGTGTACTTGAGGTAGCAGTACTTCGTCTGCTCGCTCGGCAGGCGCAGATCGCTCACCACCCCGAGCCACGCCAGCGCCTTGAGGATGTAGAAGGTCGCGTCGATCTCCCACCAGAACCAGCCCTGGTTGGCGGTGTTCTGGTGGAAGTGGTGGTTGTTGTGCCAGCCCTCACCCATCGTGAGGAGCGCGAAGAAGAAGTTGTTCCGGCTGGTGTCCGTCGTCACGTAGCGACGGGAGCCGAAGATGTGCGTGAGCGAGTTGATGGTGAAGGTGCCGTGCCACAGCGCGACGGTCGAGACGACGCCCGCCCAGAACGCCCACGGGAGTCCGCCGATCGCATACGTCACCGCGAGGGCCACCATCGGCGGCACCATGAAGTGCTCGTTCAGCCAGACGAGCTCGGGGTACTTCGCGAAGTCCTTGATGGCCGAGTAGTTCGTCGGCTCGTACTTCTTCACCAGGATCCACCCGATGTGGCTCCAGAAGAAGCCCTTGCGGGCAGGCGAGTGAATGTCCTCCTCCTGGTCGCTGTAGCGGTGGTGGTGCCGGTGGTTCGCCGCCCACCAGAGCGCCCCCTTCTGCGCGCTCGTCTGCGCGAGGAACGCGAGGATGAACTGGAACACCCGGTTCGTCTTGAAGGCGCGGTGCGCGAAGTAGCGGTGGTACCCAGCGGTGATCGCGAACATGCGCACGAAGTAGGCGCCGACCGCGACGGCCACGTACTCCCACTTGAAGGGGATGAGGAAGGCCAACGGCAGCATCGCGTGCCAGGCGATGAAGGGAATGCAGGCGACGAGGTTGATCTCGTGGGGTTGGTTGGAGGGCGTGTTCGCGGTCGTCATGTCCACCCCGATCAACACGAGGTGCCGTCATCCGATCGTCAGCCCGGCGTCGAAAACCGTGAGCCGTGTCATCCGTTCGTCATCGAGAGCTTCGCGAGCCAGGCCTCGAAAGAAGGGTGCCCGTGCAGGGTCGCGAGATCGGGATCGGTGCGGGCGGCGTCGGCATCGGCATAGCCGTGCAGGCGCGCGAGCTCGAGGTACTGGAGGGCGGCCTCGACGTCACGCGCCCGCGCCCGGTTGCACGCCGCGGTGTACGCGCTCGAGGGCCTCGGCTCGGCGGCGAAGGCGCCCTCGGCCATCTCGGCGGCGCGGGTCCACTGCTCACGCAGGTAGAAGACCCGCTCGGCCGCGAGGAAGGCGTGCGCGAGCGAGACCCCGGGCAGCGCGCGAACCTCGTCTCCCCGACCCAGGCGAAGCAGCGTGCCTGCGAACTCGGCGCGCACCAGCGGCTGCGAGCTCACCCGCGCGGCTTCAGCCCACAAGGGCAAGGCAGTCTCGTCGTCGCCGGCGAGGGAGTGCGCGGCCGCGAGCGCTTCGGGCGGAATCGGAAGCCCCTCGACCTGGCGGAAGTGCCTCAGCGCCTCCTGCGCGTCCGCCGACTTCACGGCCGCCAGCCCGAGGACCAGGTGGGCGCGGGCGCTCGCTACCGGCGGTGCGTCGATGGCCTGAAGTACGCGCTGGGCGAGCTCCTTCGCGTCCGTCAGCCTGCCCTCGGTGAGCGCCGCCGCGGCCCGATCGAGCTCCAGCAGCAGCGGGTGGCCCGCCTCGGGGATCGCGCCCTGGCGCCAGGCCTGGATCACCGTCATCGAGCGGAAGCCCCACAACCCGAAGAGCAGGCCGAGAATGGGCGCCTTGAGCAGGAATGATCCGCCCAGGCCGATCGCCGCGAAGGTGAGCGTCATGAGCTGCGCGTAGAGGAAGCCCTTGCGCCCGAAGATCCGCATCAGGATGACCCGGGCGATGTGGCCGCCGTCCAGCGGCTCCACGGGGAGCAGGTTCACCAACGCCCAGAAGAGGTTGGCGAGGAAGGCCCCCTTCAGCGCGTAGAGCACGAGCCGTGGCATTCCCCCCAGCGACTCCAGCCCCCACCCGAGCGCTCCCGCGAGGATGCCGAGGGTGAGCCCGGCGGCGGGCCCGGCGAGCGTGAAGAGCACCTCCCGGTGCCACGCGATCTCCCCCGGCGCGTTCGGCATGGTGCGCCCGCCGAGCCCCAGCAGCTGGACGGTCGGTCGCCAGCCCCACGCGCGCCCCGCCACCGCGTGTCCCAGCTCGTGCACCAGCACCGAGAGCGAGATGATCACGCCCCACACGAGCATGACGAGGACGAGCGTCGCCCCACGCTCGGGATGCTGTGGCGCGGCGAGGACCGTGCCCGGCCACTCGGCGACGTTGCGCTCGCTGTTGGCGAAGCTCCACGCGAGCAGGGTCGCGATCAGCAGGTGGCTGAAGTGGACCTGAACGGGGATGCCGGCGAGCCGGAACCTGAACACGAGGCAGTCGTAGCACCCCGGGCCCCGGGTGATCGCGTCGTGTACGTCGCCCTCACCTCAGGGGGCGCACTCGAACACCGTCTTGCGCAGGTCGCCGTCCTGCCAGACGAGGCCGATGCTGGTGTCCGTGAGCGGCACCACCGCGACGTCCGTGCGTTGGTCGAACTGCTGGCCGAGGTTGAGATCGTACGTCTGCAAGCCTGCGTCCGAGGCGAAGACGCCGTACTTGAGGCGCAGCCAGGTGTCCTTGTTGAACACGCCCACGACGCCTGGCCCGGGGAACGCCACACCCGCGGTCGAGCCGGTGACGTGGCCTGCGCTCGTCGGGGCATTGGTCGACTGCACCTCCTCGAGCGAGCGCCAGCCCTCGAGCGCGCCGTCCTCCGTGATGAGCAGCACCTTGAGGTCGTCAACCCCGACCGAGCTGGTGTTCGAGTTGACGACGAGGCGGTACCGCTGCCCATCGAAGACCGGCGCGTCGAGCCTCGGGCGCCGGCCGTTGAGGGGGGAGGTCGCGCTGTTGAAGCCCCACGTCATCGGCGCGGGCAGACTCGGCGCCGTCAGCGCGAGGTCGTAGATCATCCAGCGCACGTGGGTGGTGTTGCTGATCGGCGCCTGGGCCTGGTTCACCCAGGCGAACAGCACCGAGCGGCTCCCGACCGCCACTGCCGTCAGCCCGGTGTTGTTGTTGGGCTCGGTGAGGTTGAGCGAGCTGCGGGCCTCGTTGGGCGGCAGGTTGTAGACGCTGCGCACGCCGTTGACGCCGCCGTCAGGGTTGATCGTCGAGAACCGCAGCTGCCACGGGGGGTTCGCTCCGATGCCCGCGTTGTCCCACCACGTCGCCACCCATTGGCCGCTCGTGGGGCTGAACGCCAGGGAGGCGCGATCATGGCGCAGCCCGCCGCCGTTCTGGCTCGTCAGGTCCTCGCAGTAGATGGTGCTGCCCGTCCATGAGGTGTCCGCCCACGCGAGGGTGCCCTGGGTGACAGGCCCGAGCGAGGTGTCGACGAGGGCGAAGCCGGCGCGCGACGTCCTCACGTCGCCTCCCACGCCCGTCTGGCAGCAGGTGGCGAGCGGGTTCGGGTACGAGGCGAGGAGGCCGCCGATGGCGATCGTCGAGGCGCCGGTGGCGATGATGGGCCGGGCCGCCTGCTTGCCGTAGAACAGCGGGTTCGGGTTGCAGAACTGCCAGGCGGTCGTCGACTGCATCACCGGGACCGGACCGGTGACGAGCGTGAACGCGGGCGTCGAGAGCTTGTAGACGTCGATGGAGCCGTTCGTCTGGTGACTGGCCGCCGCGACGAAGACGTCGGCGCCGACCCGCCTCGCCGACGGGGCGCCTGCGCGGGCGGGGTACAGGCCGCCGGTCGAGAGCACGCCACGCGCGCCCGTGCGCTCGCGCCACAGCGCCTCATCGACGACGCCATTGCAGTTGTTGTCCTTCCAGTCACAGAGCTCTGGCGCCGAGGGGAAGATCGTGTTGTCGGTGTCGTCGCAGTCGTCGGCCGAGCCTCCGCACTGGCGCGGGTAGCGACCGTCGCCGTCGAAGTCCACGGCGATCGTCTGGTAGCTGCAGACCCGCAGCACCGCGTCGCAGGTGTCGCGCGTGCAGGGGTTGGTGTCGTCACAGGGGCTCAGGCCGGCGACGCATCGGCCGGCGCGGCAGGCCTCGGTGCCGTTGCAGAAGTCGTTGTCGATGCAGTCGATGTCGGCGCGGCAGCCGCCGTCGAGGGGCACGGTGCCGGCGTCCCGCACGCCCGCGTCACTGCCCCCGACGCAGAGGCTCGCGCCGCGGCAGCGGTTCTGCTGGCAGCACTGGCCCTGGGTGGTGAAGCAGTCCACGTCGCTCAGGCACTCGAAGACGCACACGCCCGAGCCTCCGCAGACGAGGTTGAAGGGCGCACAGGCCGACTGGAGCGTGCAGGGAGCGCCGTAACCGGTCGGCAGCCCCGCGTCGCCCGCCAGCCCCTGGGGCACGCAGAGGTTCTGTCGGCAGGTGTAGCTGAGTGGGCAGTCGCGATCGTTCAGGCACTCGGGAATGCAGAAGCCCTGGCTCGAGCAGCGCTCCCCGGGCGCGCACTGGCTGTTGAAGAGACAGCGGTGGCCGCCGTCGGTGCTCCCGACGACGCCGCCGTCGAAGGGCGGGAAGACGCACGCGCCGCTCTGATCGCAGACGTACCCGCCCGGACAGTCACGCGTCGCCGTGCACTCGGGAATGCACAGGCCCTGCGGCCCGCACTTCTCACCAAGGCGGCACTGGCTGTTGTAGACGCAGCGGGTGCCCGCGCCGGCGTCGCCGCTCGCAGCGCCGCCATCGAGGCCGGGCAGCACACACTCGCCACGCGCGTTGCAGACGAAGCCGAAGACGCAGTCGCGGCTCTGGGCGCACTCGGGGATGCAGACGCTCTGGGCGCAGCGCTGGCCGATCGGACACTGGCTGGTGAAGGTGCAGGTCGTCAGCCCCGCGTCCGCCACCGTGGGGACACAGGCCCCGGCGTCGGAGCACGCGAAGCCGCTCGAGCAGTCCCGGGCGCCGAGACACTCAGGTGCGCAGGCGCCGTTGGTGCACTTCTCGTTGAGCGCGCACTCGCTGTTCAAGCGGCACGCCCCTGCGACGGTCGGCCGCCGGCACTCGTACTGCTGGCAGACGAAGCCCGCGCCCAGCACGGCGCAGTCGCGATCGAGGAGGCACTGCTCGACACACGCGCCCTGGGCCGAGCAGGTGAGCGGCGTGGGGCACTCGGACGTGTAGCGGCACTCCCGCCCGAGGCCCCCATCGTTGGCGCGGACGACGCAGACGCCACGGTCGCAGAGCTGCGAGGTGCTGCAGTCCCGCCCGGTGATGCACTGGGGCCCGCAGAGCCCCCCGATGCAGAAGGCGCCAGCGCCCCCGTCCGCACACTGGGAGTTGTACTCGCAGCGCGCGGTGGGGCCGGGCGTCAGCTGGTTCGTCACGCAGCGCCCGAAGCTGCAGGTCGCGTCGGTCGGGCAGTCTGGTTGACCGAAGCACTCGGGCGCACAGGAGCCGGCGCGGCAGGCGAGGAAGAGCCCTCCGTCCGTCTGGGGGCAGTCGCTGTTGCGCTGGCACGTCTGTCGCGCGGGCGGAAAGCCGCCGTCGGCGGTGGTGCTCTCGGGCCACACGCACTGGTTCGCCACGCAGCGCTGGCCCTGCGCGCAGTCTGACAGCCCCAGGCAGCCCTTGCGGCACGTGAAGTCGTCGCCGCACAGCATGCCTGCAGGGCAGGGCAGATCGCGGCACGACAGCTGCGTACAGACGAGGGTCGGCGGATCGCCCTGGGCCTGGCAGTCGGAGCCCATCGGGCAGTCACGCCCCGTCGTGCAGGGCTGGTGACACCGACGGAAGACGCAGACGAGCGGGGCCTGGCAGTCGGAGTTGAGCAGGCACCCCTCGGCCAGCTTCGACGGCGCGCGCTCATCGCGCGTCACACAGGACAGCAGGAGGAGCGCGATGGCTCCGGAACACAGCGTGCGCATGCGAAGCCCCCGGACACAGTTGGTGCCTGCGTTCAGCCTAGCGCGCACCCGGCGTTGACACGCGGTGCTTCTTTGCGAGCGCCGAGCTGTCGCCGCCCGGTTCTCCATGGCCGACGCCAACCCGTAGAGCAGCACCACCGGCGGGGGGCTGGCCACCTCGAGTAGGGCCCGGCGTGCCCGCGGGCGACCAGGTGCACTCTCGAGCGGCGATCCGCTGGCATGATTCGGTCCCGCTGAGTAGCGTTTCCCCGGTCGCACCCTGAAGGCGCCCCATGAGAGAGCGAATCGACGCGTTGGAGGGGATCGAGCGCGACTGGGCTGCCTACGACGGCGAGGTCCTGTCCGGCGCTGATGACCCGACGCTGCAGACGATCGTGAGCGAGCTGGCCGCCGAGCTCGAGGTTCCGATCGCGATGGTGTCTCTGGTCTTGCGGAGGACGCAGTTGTTCCGTGCCCACGTGGGCCTCAGCGGCGAGCTCGAGCGGCTCCACGCGACGGACCGCGACGTGTCGTTCTGTCAGTTCGTGGTTCGCGACGGGCAACGGTTCGAGGTGAACGACGCCCAGACGGACGACCGCGTGCCGCAGACCCTGGTTCGGACGCTCGGCGTTCGCGCCTATCTCGGCTTCCCGCTGAAGGTCGGAGACGTGATCGTCGGCTCGCTGTGTGGAGTCGACACGCGGGCCCGTTCCTTCACCGACGCGCAGAAGGTACGGCTCGCTGCGTTGGCGGCGCAGGCTCAGGCGCGCCTCGCCGAGCTGGGACGGGCCCCCCGCGCTCCAGCTCCGGTCGTCGCCAGCGCGATGCAGCCCGCGATCGCCGAGCTGAGGAACGTGGTCGCCCCGCTCGTCTCCGGAGTGCCTGCGGCGCGGGTGGCGAGCGAAGAGCTCAAGGTCGCCCTCCGCGCCCGGGGAGCGCTGCCTGAATGGGCGACGCGGACCGCCGAGGCCGCGAGCGATCTGGGCGAGATCCTCGGTGAGATGGCGGACGCCACCAACCGGCTCCGGCCGATTCTGCAGGCCGTGCAACGCACCGTGGGAGAGGCGACCCGCGCGACGACCGCGGAAGAGACCGTTCACCTCGCGGTCGAGATCGCGCGGCACCACCTCCGCCACGTCGGAGGCGTGAGCCTCGGGCGCGTGCCCGGCGACGCGCTGAAGGCGCCCGTGGGCGTCGCGGTGAGCGCGGCTGCGGCGCTGCTCTCGTCCCTGGGGCTCGCCCTGCAGAACGCCGGGCGTCGGTCGGGCGTCAACGTGCTGGCCGAGCGCAGCGGCGAGGTCGTGGCGATTCGCTTCAGCGCCGACGTGCCCGCCGATGTCTTGAAGCGGTGCGCCGACGAGGTCGCCGTTCACTTCCCTCAGGGAGACCCCGCCATCTCCGCCTCGGGATCGGCGCTTTCCCTCGTCTTCGCCCTTGGTTGAGCTGTGCGACAGGGTGTCAGGTCGGACTGACACCGGCCTGGCGAAGATCGGCGGGCAGCGTCCGAGCGATTCCGATACGTTGTCGTCCGATGCCCCTGAGAATCGATGCGTTGGAGAACCGCGACCGCGACTGGTCGGCCTACAGCGGGGACGTGCTCTCAGTCAGTGACGATCCGAGGCTGCAGGCGATCGTGCAGCAGCTCGCCGCCGAGCTCGACGTGCCGATGGCGACGGTGACGCTCGTCTTGCAGCGCGTCGGGCTGTTCCGGGCGCACTTCGGCCTGTCGGGCGATCTGGACCGGCTGCGGGGCATGGACCGCGACGTGACGTTCTGCCAGTTCGTCGTGCGCGACGGCGAGCGGTTCGAGGTGAAGGACGCTGCGGTCGATGATCGGGTGCCGAAGACCCTGGTCGAGACCTTCGGGGTCCGCTCCTACGTCGGCTTTCCGGTGAAGGTCGGTCCGACGGTGGTGGGCTCGCTGTGTGGCGCCGACGTCAAGCCGCGCACCTTCACCCCCGCGCAGGCGGCGCGGATCGAAGAGCTCGCGGGGCGCGTCTCTGAACGGTTGACCGAGCTCGCCAGCCATCGGGACCGGGTGCCCGCATCCGCGGTGGCGAGCGCGATGCAGCCGGCCCTCGCCGAGCTGAGGAACGTGCTCTCTCCGCTCGTCTCAGGCGTGTCCGTCGCCCGCATCGCGGCCGAGGAGCTCAAGCTGGTGCTCCGTGCGCAAGGCGCGCTGCCCGAGTGGGCCTCGCACGCGGGAGAGGCGGCGAACGATCTCGGAGACGTGCTCGGTGACATGTCCGAGGCGGCCGATCGGGTGCGACCGATCCTCCACGCGGTGCAGCGCATGGTGGGAGAGGCGACGCGAGCGACCACCGCCGACGAGACGGTTCGGCTGGCGGTGGAGATCGCGCAGCACCACCTGCGGCACGTCGGCGGCGCGAAGGTGGGCGAGGCGCCGGCCGACACGCTGCGGGCGCCGGTGGGCGTCGCGGTGAGCATCGTCGCTGCGCTGCTGTCGACCCTCGGTCTGTCGCTGCAGAGCGCCGGGCTGCGCTCTGGGGTGAGCGTTCGCGCCGAGCGCACCGGCGCAGTCGTCACCGTGCACGTGAGCACCGCGCTGCCCCCTGCGCAGGTGCAGCGGTGCGTGGACGAGGTGGCGGGTCACTTCCCCGATCACGATCCAGCGCTCTCGGCTTCGGGGTCGGCGGTCGCCGTCGTCTTCCAGCTCGCCTGAGCTCCGCCTTTCGAGGTCAGTTGCGGGGGCTTCCCTCTGTCCGGTAGGGGAGCCCCATGTTGCCGATCGGTCCGTACGCCCTGAAGAACCGCTTCATCCTCGCGCCGATGGCCGGGGTGTCGGAGATGCCCTTCCGCACCATCGCCTTCGAGCAGGGCGCGGCGCTGTGCCCGACCGAGCTGGTGAGCGCGCAGGGCCTGTTCCGAATCAACACCCGCACGCTGCGCTATCTGCGGTTCAACGCGAAGGTGGAGCGCCCGTACTCGCTGCAGATCTTCGGCGGCGAGCCCGAGGTGATGGCGCAGGCGGCGGTGATCGGGAAGCAGCACGGCGCGCAGATCATCGATCTCAACATGGGCTGCCCCGTGAAGAAGGTGACGAAGAGCGGCGCCGGGTCTGCGCTCATGTGCGACCCGCCGCGCGCAGGTCTGCTGGTGAAGCTGATCCGCGAGGCGACGGGGCTGCCGGTGACCGCGAAGATCCGGTCCGGCTGGGACTCGACCAACCGCAACTTCCTCGAGATGGCCGACGCGCTCGGGAAGGAAGGCGTGGCCGCGCTCGCCGTGCACCCGCGCACCCGCGCCCAGGGCTACTCCGGCAAGGCCGACTGGAGCGTCATCGCCTCGCTCAAGCGGCACGTGGGCAACGCCTTCCCTATCATCGGCAACGGGGACGTGAAGACCGTCGAAGACGCGACGCGCATGCTCGAGACGACGGGCTGCGACTACGTGATGATCGGCCGCGGCGCCCTGGGGAACCCGTGGCTGTTCCGTGAGCTGCTCGGCGGGCCGAAGCCCACGCGCGAGGAGCGGGCCACGCTGGTGCTGCGCCACTTCCGCGAACACCTGGCCTTCGTCGCGCACGAGCGGGTGAGCCGCGAGAAGCTGTCACCCGAAGAAGAGGCCCAGCGGGCCGAGCGGGCGGCCGTGCACAACTTCCGAAAGCACCTCGCCTGGTACGCGCATGGGCTCGCGGGCGCCTCGCACTTCCGCAACCTCGTCAACCGCCTCGACACGAAGGCCGAGGTCGAGAGCGCCGTGGAGCAGTTCTTCCTCGGCGCCGAGCGCGATGTTCACGCGCCGCCTGAGGAGTACGACGTGGACTATCGGACCGCGCTCGGTTGACCGTCACTCGCCGAACTGCGCCTCGACGCGGCCGTCTTCACAGACGGTGATGAAGGTGGTGCCGCCCTTCGCGCGCGGAACCTGCCACCGCAACTTCCAGCAGCGGCCGGTCGTCTTCGGGTCGGCGCCCGTCCGGTCGAACTCAGCGGCCTCGAGGTACTGGCGCGAGAGATCGATCTTCTTGTCCTTCGCGTGGGTCTTTGCCTTCACGATCGCCTCCTCCATCGTGAGGTGGGGGGCGTCGCCGGCAGCGCCGGGCGTACCGAGGAGGACGAGGGCGGCGAGGGTCGAGAGCATGCGGGCATCTGAGCGTTCGCGCGCGTGACGCGCAAGGCGGCCCCGGGCTGGTTCAGTCTGTCCCGCTGGACGGCGCGCAACGGCGGGGGCGCTGTGGCATCAGAGCGCCACACGAAAGGACGAACACCATGACGACGGACACGGCGGGCTCGGCAGCACCACCGAAGGGCCTTCACCTCGGGGCGTGGGCTGCCCAGGCGTTGCTTGCGCTCGCGTTCCTTACCGCGGGAGCGATGAAGCTCGCAGCGCCGCTCGACGAGCTGGCGAAGAACATGGCGTGGATCCCTCATGTGCCGGGCTGGCTGGTGCGGTTCATCGGCGCGAGCGAGGTGCTCGGCGCGCTCGGGTTGATTCTGCCCGCGGCGACGCGCATCAAGCCGGTGCTCACGCCCATCGCCGCCGCGCTGCTCGTCGTGGTGATGGTGCTGGGCGCCGCCACCCACGTCGCGATCGGCGAGGCCGAGCGGATCGTCGTGAATGCAGTGATGGGCGGCCTCGCGGCCTTCGTCGCGTGGGCGCGGTTCAAGCCGGCGGCGATCGCGGGGAAGTGAAGGGCGCCGCGTCGCTGGTGGCGGTGCCGTCTTCGTGCAGGGCGACCCGCAGCTCGAAGCGGCGCAGGAACGCCTCGTCGAGCAGCTCGGGCCGGCTCGTCGTCGCGAGGAAGAGCACCCGCGGCGGCATCGGCGTCAGGCCCTCGAGGCGGTTGTTGAGCTCGAGCAGGGTGGTGGCGCGCTCGTCGACGAGGCCCTTCTCGTCGGGCAGGACGCGTCGGGTCGCAAAGGCGTCGACGTCGTCGATGGCCACGATGCAGGGCTGCGAGGCGGTGGCGACCTCGAACACCCTGCGCATCCGCGCCGCGCCGACCCCGACGAAGACCTCGACGAACCGGGAGCCGGGCAGGGCGTAGAGGGGCAGCCCCGCGTCGAACGCGGTGCCCTTGAGCAGCGACGTCTTCCCGGTTCCGGCGGGGCCGGTGATGAGGATGCGCCTCGGTCCTGGAGCGGCCGCCTGCGCGGCCTTCGCGGCGTCGAGCAGTTGCTGCCTCGCCGCTTCCAGCCCTCGGAGCGTCACCGGCTGCAGGTTCGCGACCGGCGCCGGCTCGAACTTCAGCAGGTCGGTGCCCTTCGACTGGAAGTTGCGCATGAAGAAGAGGAAGAAGACGAACAGCAGCAGGATCGGAACGAACTGAGTCACGATCCCCGACCAGAGGCCGCTGCCCTCGTCCTTGAACACGACGGCCGCCCCACGGGTCTGCAGCGAGGTGAACCGGCCGAGCGGCTGCTTCCCGGTCTGAAAGCGGGTGCCGTCGCGCATCCGCACCGTGCCCCGCGCGTCGCCGCCCTCGACCGTGACGTCCACCCGCTCCACCCCGTCGAGCTCGACCGCCTCTTCGAGCGCCGTCCAGGCGAGCAGCGCGGCGTCGTCGTCGCGCGTCTGGAACACCCGGTACAAGCCCACGAACAGGACCATCAGCACCAGCCACAGGATCAGCGTCTTGTACCGGGAGCGCACGACACCTTCATGCCCCGAGCCGGGCACGAAGTCGTCAGTCGTAGCGCTCGGTGAGCGCCACGAGCGTGCCGGCCCGAGCGGCCTCCACGACCAGCCGCTGGCGCTTCTTGCCTGCGAAGCGCCTCGTCAGGGGATCGAGCGCACACAGCGTCGTCGCGACGTGGTGCTCGAGCTCACGCGCCCGGGCACGGTAGAGGTCAGGGTCGAAGCGCACCTCGAAGCGAAGCACCGCGCGCCCTTCATGCGCCGCGATGGTCCAGCGCGGAGGCCCGAGATCGACGCTCTTGACGTGCCCCAGCCTCGTCATCGGGTGCAGCGTCTTCTCCACCTCGGGCAGCGCCTCGAGCACGTCGCGCACGTCCACGGCGTTGCAGACGAACGCTCCATCGAGCTCAAGGCCGTGCCGGCGACGGCCGAGCACCTTGAGCCCGAGCTGTCCGGTCGCGCGGCAGAGGGGACCGGCGATGGCGACGTCGTGAGTGTCATACCGGATGAGCGGCATCGTCGTGACGAAGGGCGCCAGGGAGGTGAAGACGAGGCGGCCGGCGGCCCCGCGCTTCGCCGGACGATCGGCGTCGAGCGCGAGCAGCTCCACCAGCATCGGCGGCTGCCCTGCGTGGAGCCACCCGCACGCGGCGCAGGTGGTGAAGGGCGTAGGGAACTCCGAGAGCGAGTAGTTGTCGAAGACCCGCGCGCCGAACCGCTGCTCGACGAGGTGGGTCCACGTCGAGGAGAGGCGGTACGAGAACGTGCCGATGAGCTCGACCCCGAAGCTGCGCGGGTCGACGGCGCGGTCCGCGAGGTAGCTGGTGAAGACCTTGATGGGCCCCGACCCGATCACCATGGCGGTGACCCGCCGACCATCGGGTTGTGGGTGGCGGAGCGTGGTCTCCAGCATGGCGAGCGCGTTCGCGTCGTGGAGCCATGGCAGCATGAGCTCGTTGCGTCCCTCGAGCCGCTTCGGCAGTCCGTGGTGCACCGAGACGACCGACAAGGTCCAGCCGGCCTCGTCGGGCGCGATCGCCGCCGCGCGCGCAGAGGCCTGAAGCTCGGCCGCGGTTCGGGGCACGTTGAGGGGATCGGTGTACTGCTCACCGCGGGTGGTGCCCGACGAGACCACTCCCAGGCCCGCGGGCCGGGCTCCGACGATCAGCCGGGCCTGGTGCTTCGACGCGGTCGCCTTGTCGATCAGCGGGAGCCGCGAGAGCTGATCGATGGTGCGAACGGAGCGCCAACGCTCGCCCCAGCGCTCCTGGTAGAAGGGCGCCTGCACGGCGTGCTTCAGCGTGTCGATGAGGAGCTGATCGAGCGTCACTTCCCGTCGAAGCCGCTCTGAAGCTGGTGCGCTGCGAGGGCTCCCGTCTCAGTGGACGAGACCCGCGCGCCTGTCTCGGTCGCTGCGACGGTAGCTCCAGTCTCAGTGGTGGCGACGCGTGCGCCGACCTCGGTCGTGGCGACGCGTGCGCCGGTCTCGGTCGAGGCGACGGAGGCGCCGGTCTCGGTGGAGGCGATGCGGCTGGAGGGGAGGGAGACGCGGGAGGAGAGGTTCTTGATGGACATGAGGGCCTTCAGAGCGAGCGGCGTGCCGGACCAACCTCGTCGGGATTCCATGGACTTCCAGCGACAGGAGGTCCCGCGTGTAGCCCGGCCAGTCACAGGCTGTGAAGGGCCTGGCTACTCTTTCGCGGCCCGGTGTGCGGTTTCGTCCTCAGACTCGCCTACGTCCGGCCCAGAGCAGCACGAAGAGTCCCAGCAGGGTGGGTCCGAACCCATCGAGCGCCGCACAGCCGCAGCTCGCCGGGATGAAGAGGATCGGCGCCCGCAGGCCTGCGTCCCCGCTTCCACCAGCGTCAAGTGCGCCTGCATCGCTTCGTCCGCCGTCACTGCCTCCGTCCGGCTGACCGGCATCTGGCTGACCGGCATCAGCGCCTCCATCGATCGTCAGGCCCGCGTCGATTTCTCCGCCGTCCATGCCGTTCCCGGCGTCCGCTCCCGCGTCGGGCGTGCCTGCGTCGATGTCGGGAAAGCCAGAGTCTGTCATCTGCCCTGCATCTGGTCCGCCAGCGTCCGGCGTGCCTCCATCGGGCCCCCCAGCGTCGGGCCCGGCGTCTGGCGGTACGCCTGCATCCGCCCCTGCGTCGAGCACCCCGGCGTCGCAGGGGATGTCGATCGCCGCCAGGCCACCGGCGGGCGTGATGCCGACCGAGAAGAACCTCCCTGCCACGCCCAGCTTGCGGTCGGCGCAGTCGAGGCCCAGGTCAATCACCTCGGCAACGCCGGTGTTGAGGAGGGGGTCTTGCTGGCCGAAGACATCGAACCCCCGAACCGAGCCAGTGCTCAGGTCCGCCGCGATGAGGAGGCCCGCGTCCGTGAGTCTGAAGCCGGCCGCGTAGAGCGTGTTGCCGGTGCTGAGGAGCGCCTGCGCTCTGGAGGCGATCCGCAGGTTGGGCGCCGTCAGCACGCCCGCGTCACGATCGAAGAGCGCGAGGGTGGGCTGCTCGTTGACCCCCCTCCAGGTGTTGACGAATTGAAACTGCCCGCCCAGCGCCACGCGATCGCCTGCGATCTGAACGGCCTCGACACCCTCGCCGATGGCGGGGTTCCATGGCGTGAGCCCGAACGTCTGCAGGTCGAACGCCGCCGCGTGGCCCCTCGTCACCCCGCGACTCGTCCCGAAGTTCCCCACCCAGTAGCTCGTCGGGCCCTCGACGGCGATCGAGGTGACGCTCGAGTTGAACAAGGGGTCGACGCCCAGCGGCTGGCCATTTGCGAGATCGAGCATCGCTCCGTAGGCGCGGGGCAGGCCGTTCACCTGGGTGAAGACCCCGCCGATCAGCACCATGCCCTGCGCGATGGCCACGGCATCGACCTCGCCATCGACGCTCGGGTCCCAGGTCAGGTTCACGTTTCCGCTGGCCGTCACGATCGCCACGTTTCCGCGTGGCAGCCCGTTGATCTGGCCGAAGTTGCCTGCCACCACGAGCGCGTTGCCAAATGGCGTCAGCGCGGACACGCGCGTGCCGAAGCTGCCGCCGGTCACGGACGGGCTCCACGGCTCGAGGGTGCCCGTCGCCGCGTTGACCGAGGCCAGCGCCGCCCTCGCTGTGTCACGAGTGCCCGTGAAGTCACCCGCCAGGTAAAGACTGGTCGGCAAGGTCGTGACCGACCGCACCAGGCCGTTCAGCGAGATGGGCCAGGGCGCTGGCGCTCCGTTGGCGAGGAAGAACGAGTCCGCCCGGCCGGGCGGGTAGCCCACGACGAACAGCCGGGTGGCGTCGCGCGCGAGGCCCAGGATCGACCCGCCGTCGACGGGAGCGTTCCACGGCAGCACCTGGCCCGCGTCGGTGTCCACGAGAGCCAGGCCACGCCGCGGCGCGCCCGACACCGTGTCGAACGTCCCCGCGATGAAGACCGAGTCGGCCGAGTTCGGCAGCACCGCCCGGACGAAGGCGCCGGGTCCAGCGATCGTGGGTCGCCAGGGCAGCAGGTTGCCCGCGACGTCGAACGCCGCCACGCCGCGCTGGGTCTGCCCCGCCGCGGTGTCGAACGAGCCGTTCACGTAGAGCCGCGATCCCTCCGTGGTCAGGCCCGTCACCCAGCACCCGCCGGTGAGGTTCGGATTCCATGGCTGCAGGCCACCATCGGTGCCGATCGCTGCCACGCACTCCCGCGACTCACCGTTGACCAGGAAGAACGTGCCCCCGAGGTAGACGACGGGGCCGAGCGACTCGAGCGCGAAGACGGGTCCGACGATGGTGGGTGCCCAGCCACGCACCACCCCATTCGGCGAGAGCTCGGCGACCGCGGTCCGGTTCTGGCCATTCACCTGCGTGAACGCTCCGGCGAGGTAGACGGAGCCCAGGGTGCGGTGAATCGCATAGACGGCGCCGTTGCAGTTCGGGGCGAAGCCCGGATCGACGCCGAGATCGGGGAGCAGGTGCGCGACGTTGGTGCGGCGCAGCCCGCCCACCGAGCTGAATGCTCCACCGAGGTAGAGGCCTCCCGAGCCATCGGGCTCGACCGCGAACACCTGTCCCGCGACCTCGGGGAAGTGGCTGGCGGCCCCGCCATCGAAAGACGACGGGAAGGCGCCGCCGGTCGTCGGGCCTACCGACCTGAAGGATCCCCCGACGTACCAGCTCGAGCCGAGGTGCTCGACCGCGTTCACCGGCCCGTCGAAGGCCCAGTCGGCGAGCGGCCAGCCATCGTTCGCAGGGATGGGAACGATCTGCTCTGAGGACTCGAAGGCGCCCGTGCGCGCGCGTACGTACCAGATCCCCGGAGACAGGCGCCTGAGGGTCGCCGAGTGCGTCGTCGTCGCGACGTTCGATGCGACCAGCCGGTCGGGGTAGGCCGCGAACGACGGCGCGGGCGCGTTCCCCCAGGCGACCTCGGTGCGGCCTTGCGCCATGCTGGTCCACGTGAGGGTGACCTGACGTCCCCCCACCGTCACGTTGACCGGGCCCAGCTGGCCCCACGCCGCCCCGGCAGCGAACGCGCAGCACACGGCGAGTACTCGCTGAAGCCACGGCACGGAGAGAGGAGAGCCTCAACGACGCTCCACGTCCAGCGCTGAGCGCGCCGTCAGGTGTGGCTGACAGGTCTCAGCTGCTCTTCTCGACCCGGCAGATGCCGGACCGGAAGGCCGGGAAGCCGCTGATCGGATCCCGCTTGTCGGGGCTGATGAGCCGGTTCGGGTTGGCGTCCGCGAAGCCGGCGGCCATCACCGCGCACTCTCTCTGCACGTCGTCGGTCACCACCACGGTGAGCTCGATGGCCCCGTAGGGTGACGTCACCTTGACGGGCATGCCGGTGGACAGGCCGAGCGGCTTCGCCGCCGAGGTGTGAATGGTGATCTCCGCCGTGCGCATGCGGGCGTTGATGCTGGGCACCTCGTGGAACTGCGAGTTGATGTACGCGCGGGCGCGGGGCCCGGTGACGAGGCGCAGCGGGAACTCGGGGGTCGGCGTCTCGGTGGGAGGGGTCCACTCAGGCAGCCCCGGGAAGCCAGCGCGCTCGAGCAACTGGCTCTTGAACTCAGCGCGGCCCGAGAGCGTGGCGAACTTCGGCTCTGCGACCGTCGGCTGCGGCCGCGGCTGCTGCTCGGGGTCGTGCATCCACCGCAGGTGCCGCTGCTTCGACGCCTCGTGCATCGTCTCCCAGGGGAAGTACTGGCCGATCCCGAGCTTCTTCGCGAGCCCCGTGATCACCTTCCAGTCGGGCCAGGCGCGGTGCTGGGGCGCGACGATGCTCTGCGCTGCGACGCGGTCCTGATCGTCCACGTCGGGTGACTCCGCGAAGGTCGTCGCGGGCAGCACGACGTCGGCCAGCTTCGCCGAGTACGTGAAGAAGGGATCCACCACGACGAGCAGGTCGAGCTTCTCGGCAGCCTGCTCGAGGGCCTGGGTGCCCTGCGACGTCACCAGCGCGTTGCTCGCGAGCAGCATCACCGCGCGAATGGGGTAGGGCGTGTCGCGCAGCACCGCGTCGGCCAGCAGCTGCCCCTGCGCCTCGCGGTTGAACATCTCGTAGAGCGGGTAGGCGTCGCGGCCCAGGGCGCGGGCCTTCACCGGCGGAGGGATCGGCTCCGGCGTGCCGAGATCGTACAGCGCCGGCAGCATCTCGTCGGCGAAGCGGGGGCCGGGCGGCGTGAGGATCGACTTCGGCTCCTGCGTACCGTCGAAGCGCCCGCACAGCACCTCGAGCGAGCTCATCGCCCGCAGCGTCTGCACGCCGTTCTCGTGATGCTCGACGCCCAGCCCGCCCCAGACGCCGGTCGGCCCCTCCTGCGCCATCATTCGCGCGATGCGCTCGACGTCGGCCGCGGGCACGCCCGTCAGCCGCTCCACCTCGGGTGGCGTGTACCGCGACGCGTGGCCCTTCAGCTCCTCGAGGCCGAGCGTGTTCGCCTCCATGAACGACCGGTCGTACCAGCCGTTCTCCAGCACGCAGCGGATGAGGCCCAGCGCCAGCGCGCCGTCGGTGCCGGGGCGAATGGGGACCCACAGCGTCGCTTCGCGGGCGAGCCCCGTGCGCACGGGATCGATCACGATCAGGTTCCCGCCGTCGGCCTTCTTCGCGATCACGTGCAGGAAGGGCGGCGCGGTGACGCCCGGGTTCGAGCCCCAGAGCACCATCGTCTTCACCCGCCGCACGTCGGAGGCGTACTTGCTGCCGACGGTGAGCGCCTGGCCCATGCGCAGCGACGCCTCGCACAGGCTCGCCACCGTCGAGACGTTGGGAGAGCCGAACGCGCGCGCGAACCGGTGCAGCCAGTTCACCAGCGGGTGCCGCACCATCGGCCACCCCGTCTGGATGAGGAACGCCTCGGGGCCGTACTTCGCCTTCACCGCCTCGAGGCGCTTCGCCACCTCGCCCAGCGCGTCGTCCCAGGACACCTCGTGAAACGCGTCGGCCCGGCGCACAATCGGGTGCTGGAGCCGCGCGCCCGAGTGCACCATCTCGCGCAGCGCGAAGCCGTGCTCGCAGATGAAGCCCTTCGTGCGTGACGTGAGATCGCCCTCGACCTTCTCGAGCCGCGCGCCCTTCGTGTGCCCGATGATCCCGCAGTGCATCAGGCAGAAGCGGCAGGTGCCCTTCGTCGCGGCAGTGGCCTCCGTGCCCAGCGCTCCCACCCCCAGCACGCCCGCGCCCGCGAGCGCCGCCCCGATGGGCGCCGCCTTCATCAGCTCGCGCCGGCTGAACCGCTTGCGCACGACGGCGCTCAGGGCTGGGCGCTTGGGCTCGCTCATCGTGGTCCCCTCCGCAGCTGCCCGCCCGGCCCCCGGCGCAGCGGCTCCGGCTTCGGGGGCTCGGTGCCGATGGGCTCGATGACGATGGCCGACGCCTGATCGGGGCAGGCCTCCTCGCACAGCCCGCAGCCCACGCACGCGTCGGCGTGGAAGAGCGGCGCCTTCTGCGGGCCGACGAGCTCCACGGCTTTGTCCGGGTACGGACACACCTGGTAGCAGAGCCGGCACACGCCGGTGCCGTTCCAGGGCAGGCACTTCGGCCGGTTCAGCACCGGCACGCCCATCCGCACCTCCTTCGCGATCACCTGCGCGTCGGCGGCGATGGGCAGCAGCGCGTCGGTCGGGCAGACCTGCGTGCACTTCATGCACAGCACGCACGCGCGGTCGGACAGCTCGAGGATCGGCGTGGCCTGATCGAGCGAGAACGTGCCGGGGAATCGGATGCACGCCGTCGGGCACACCTCGGCGCAGCGGAAGCAGCCGATGCACGCCTGCTCGAACTGGCCCGGCGGCAGGGCGCCCGGCGGGCGGATCTTCTTCGGGTTCGCGCGCGCGCGCTTTGGCACGACCGCGAGGGAGATCGCGGCGGCGACGGCTCCGATGAGGCCACGGCGGTTCATGTGCCTGGCTTCTCCCGGGGCTTGCGTAGCGCGGAGGGCGTGCCCAGCTTCCACGAGAGCGCCTGCGTCGGACACGAGGCGATGCACTTGCCGCAGCGCTCACAGCCGCCGTCGAGCTTGTCCGTCATGGGCAGCTGGCCCAGGTTGCAGACGACGTCGCAGACGGTGCAGTCGGTGCACTTCGGAATGTCGCGGTGCACCCGCAGGGGAGACAGCGCCCCGAGCGTCGAGAACATCGCCCCGCCGGGGCACAACGAGCGGCAGAACCCCGCCCGCGAGACGAAGGTGTCGAAGAGGAACGCGCCGCCCACCACCAGCGCCCCCGCGCCGAGGGAGCCGAAGAAGAGCGCCCGGAAAACCTCCCGGCCGATGATCGCCGGCGGGTAGAGGAGCGGCAGCAGCTGCGTGCCCGCGAGCGCGCTCAGCAGCACCACGCCCACCATCGCCACCCGCGCCGTCACCCGCGGCACCTTGACGTCCTTCAGCGGCACGCCCAGGCGCGAGAGGAACCAGCGCGCCGCGTTGCTCGCCGCGAGGATCGGCAGGTAGGGGCACGCCCACCCGCAGAAGAAGCGGCCCAGCAGCACCACCAGCACCAGACCGGGGAGGAGTGTCCACACCATCGGCCAGGACACGCCGCGGTGCACCGCGACCCCGAGCCACATCAGCGGATCGACCAGCTCGATGCCGAAGAGGGCGATCGAGGTCGGCGCGCCCACGAAGGGCACCTCCACCACGGGCAGCCAGCCGATCAGCCGCGCCCAGGGTGAATCCGCAGCGA
The DNA here is from genome assembly GCA_016793095.1 of Myxococcaceae bacterium. Classification (GTDB taxonomy): domain Bacteria; phylum Myxococcota; class Myxococcia; order Myxococcales; family Myxococcaceae; genus Xiheimicrobium. Next base: position 35,045 of record JAEUJQ010000044.1, read on the forward strand.
GTCCGGCCCCTTCCACCGAGACCGCCCGGAGGTGCAGCAGCGGCAGCCCGAACGTCAGCAGCACCGAGAAGCCCAGGAACAGTCGGCGCACGAGCTGGTTGCGCCGCCCGTGGCGCAAGGTGATGTCGAGCGGCTGGAGCAGACGGCGGGGCATCGGCCAGCGGATCCTGTGCGAACCCGAGGCCACTGCCAACTCGTCGTTGGGGGAGAGAAACGAGGGTAAGGTTCGAGATTTCCTTGCGATCTTCGGTGAGTGTCAGGGGGCCGTGCTAGGTGGAGCCGTGTGAGGGACATCGCGCGACCGACGAAGTGGGTGTGGCCGACCGGGGACGAGGAGGGCGCAGCAGCGACGCTCTCGAGGGAGCTCGGCGTGCACCCCGTCGCAGCCCGGGTGCTGACGAACCGGGGCTACCGCAGCCCCGAGGCGGCGCAGGCGTTCCTGACTGACGCGCTCACCGCCCTGCCCGATCCGTTCCGCATGAAGGGCCTGCCCGCCGCGGTAGAGCGGCTCCTGCGCGCCATCTCCGCGCAGGACAAGGTGACGCTGTGGGGCGACTACGACGTCGACGGCGTCTGCTCGACCGCGCTGCTCACCACCTTCCTGCGCGACGTGGGCCTCGAGGTCCGCACGTACATTCCCCACCGGTTGGGTGAGGGGTACGGCCTCAACGCCACCGCCATCGAGAAGCTGGCGCGCGAGGGCACGAAGCTGCTCGTCACCCTCGACTGCGGCATCACCTCGCACGCCGAGATCGCGAAGGCGAACGCGCTGGGCCTCGAGGTGATCGTCGTCGATCACCACGCGGTGCCCGAGACGATGCCGCCAGCGCTGGCCGTGCTGAACCCGCTCCAGCCGGGCTGTGACTACCCGACGAAGTGGCTGTGCGCGGGCGGGGTGACGTTCAACCTCTGCATGGCCCTGCGCAAGGCGCTGCGGGAGCGCGGCCACTTCGCGACGCGGCCCGAGCCGAACCTGAAGCAGCTCCTCGATCTCGTCGCGCTGGCGACGGTGGCCGACGTGGTGCCCCTCACCGGCGCGAACCGCATCTTCGTGCGCCACGGCCTCGAGGTGCTCACCAACGCCAGCCGGCCGGGCGTGCGCGCGCTGAAGGAGGTCTCGCAGCTCGCCGGCATGCGCATCACCGCGGGGCACGTCGGCTTCCGCCTGGGGCCCCGCATCAACGCCGCCGGCCGCCTCGACGACGCGTCGCTTGGGCTGCAGCTGCTCCTCTCGAAGGACGTGCCCTCGGCGCGGCCTCTGGCGCAGAAGCTCGACGCAGCCAACGCCGAGCGGCAGCAGATCGAGCGCGCCATGTTGCAGGGCGCGGTGGAGCAGGCCCAGGGCTTCGTCGATCGCGGCGCGAAGGGGCTCGTGATCGCGCAGGAAGGCTGGCACCCGGGCGTGGTGGGCATCGTCGCCTCGCGGGTGGTCGAGCGCTTCCACCGGCCCACGGTGATGATCGGCTCGTACGACGGCACCTGGCGTGGCTCCGCGCGCAGCATCGAGGGCTTCCACCTGTACGACGCGCTCAAGCGCTGCTCGGGCGATCTGTCGAAGTTCGGGGGGCACAAGGCCGCCGCGGGGTTGTCCATCGATCCCGGCCGGGTCGATGCCTTCCGCACCGCCTTCGAGCAGGTGACGGGCGAGCTGTTGTCCGAGGACCAGCTCATTCCCCGGCAGCGCGTCGACGCGGTGGTGCAGCCGAAGGAGCTCGACGTGAAGGCGGTCGAAGCCCTGCAGGCGCTGGCGCCGTTCGGCATGGGCAACCCGGAGCCAGTGCTCGCCGCGCGGCGGCTGGTGACGTCACCGCGGGTGCTCGAGAACAAGCAGCCCGGCCTGCCGGGGCACCTCAAGCTGTCGCTCGAAGCGGCGCCGCAGCTCGACTGCATCGGCTTCGGGTTCGCCGAGCTCGCGCCCCTCACCGAGGCCCCGGTCGATCTCGCCTTCCAGGTCGAGGTTGATGAGTACCTGGGTCACCAGCGGGTGGGGCTCAAGCTGAAAGCACTGCAGGCGAGCTGATCTCGCCCAGGCCAGGCAACGGAGTCGCCCGGCGGTCGTTCACGCCGATCACTCGCATCGACGGGTGGAGTTCACGCCGCAAGGTGCTTCCGGGTCGGGTGCGGCTCCCGGTGACTTCCCTGGCCTCGCCAGGCGCGAGGGCGGTCGGGCCAGCGTGAGGGACGAGGGGTTCAGCGGGCGCCGTCTCAGCGGCGGTTCAGCGCCAACTCATAGAAGTACGCGGTATTCGACTGAATGCCGGGCACGCCCGAGTTGATGTTGATCGGGCTCGCTGCGGGTCCGATGTCGATCCAGGTGGTCGCGCTCGAACCCGCCGCGCGGAGCACTCCGGTGCCGGTGCCAGAGCCGCCCGCGCCCGTCATGGTGCCGAACCGGTACTCGACGTCACCGTTCGCGCGGAGGACGACCTGGAAGTTGAGGTCCGTCGTCAGGCCCGTCGTCAGCGTCCAGATGCTCCAGTTCTCCCACGACACCACCACATCGCCGTTCGGCTCTTGCCGCCAGTAGGTCGCGCCGCCCATGTTGGCCGTGCCGTCGAGGTCGTCCCAGAAGGGAGCGATCGCAAAGGGGGGATCTTCAGCGGTGATCGGCTCAGGGTCTGGCAGGTTGGAGCCGCACGCGTCGAGGAACAACCCGAAGAAGCTGCAGCCCGTGAAGGCGTAGGGCACGACGAAGCCGTTCGATGACACCGTGATGGTGCTCGTCTCGAAGCCGTAGGTCTTGATCGGCGTGGGCAGGTTGAGCACCGCGAGCCCCTCGTCGGCGGCGGGGATCCCGCTCGCGACCGCCGTGTACGTGATCCGCGTGCCGGAGCCGGCGAGTGACTGAAAAGCCTGAGACGAGGAGGCCGGGGCTTCGTACATCCAGCAGGACGCATTCCGCAGGCCGGGCGACCCACGCTGTCCGCTCTGCCCGAAGACCGGGCGCGCCGCAGGACAGAAGAAGCGCGTGGACGCAGTGTCGTAGACGACCCACGGACTGCGCATGTCCTCGAGGCCGTACGCGCGCCCGAGGGGAAGCGTGGCCGACAGGGTGCCCGTCGCCGATGGGAACCGGGTGTACTCGTTGCCGCCGATGCCGATGCGCACGAACCCGCCCGTCGCGGGAGGCGTGAAGGTCGCGGGGTACACCGCGGCGGCGTTCACTCGGGGCTCGAAGCCTCCATCCGGCAGCGCGATACCTGCGGCAGGTGCCGGGTCACCCAGATCGCTCGCCTGCCCGACGACGATCCGGCCGAAGGGCGGGAGGATGGTGCCCATGGGGATCTGCCAGCTCGAGACCCCGCCGAAGTCGATGTCCCAGCCACCGAGATCGACCCCGGCGTCGGCGTTGCTCGCGATCTCGATCCACTGGCCGTTGGTGATGCCCGTCGCCGGGCGATAGTGCACCTCGGTCACGAGGAACTGGTTCAACGGGTAGTTCGCCTGCCCTTCGGCCTCCATCACGTCTCCGTTGATGAGGGCGAGGCCCGCGTACGGTGTTCCCTCGATTCGCAGTGGCGCCGGCAGCATCTGGGGCCCGAAGAGCCGGTAGACGTCTCCTGCAGCGACGGGCATCGATGGGCCGCTCTCGTCACTCTGGCTGTTGTTCACCACGCCCACCGCGCCAGCGCCCTGGACCTTGAAGAAGTCCTGATAGGCGAGCACGACGCGGCCGTTCGAGTGCACCTGCGCCTGGAAGGTGAGGCGGGCGTCGATGGGACCATTGGTCGGGCGTACCCGCGTCCACTGCACGATGAGCCGCCGCGCGTCGGCGACCCCGTCGATGCGCCAGTGCACCTGGCCGTCGGCGACCACCAGGTTTTGCCAGTAGGGAGCGACCGCCAGCGGCGCCAGCGCCGCGCCGAGCTGCGTGTCATTGTCGGCTCGCCCTGAGACCGCGGTGGTGGACGTCGTCAGGTTGAACCACCCGTACCGCGAGATGTTGAGGCGGGTCCCGTTGATGCGGGTGCCGAAGAGCGTGGCCTCGAAGGGCGCCGGCAGCAGGACGTTCGAGGCGTTGGTGGTCGCTCCGAAGGAGACCGCCGTGCCTGTCCCGCGAATGTCGATGAACGCTTCGCCTGCCGGGTTCTTCTCGACGTTCTTGAAGCCCGCGACCGCGGTCGGCGCTCCGAACGTGGTGCCCGTGACGGTGTTCGGCGCTCGCACCGGCAGCTGCCTCGAGAAGGTGAAGGCCGCCGCCGCTGGGGGCAGGGTGACGTCCAGCGTGCGCGCGATGGGCGCCTGGCCGGTGCCGTTGTCGGCCTCGAGGCGATAGGTGATGCGGGTGAGGCCGGCGCGGCCATTCGGCAGGACGACCAGCTGCCCTGAGTCCGCGTTGCCGGTGAACTGCCGGTAGAAGCCCGCGCCGGTGCTCGAGGTGATTCGGACGTTCCGGGCGTTGGTGACGCTCCAGCGCAAGGTGACGGCCTCGCCGGGCGTCGCGATGGAGGTCTTGTCTGCGACGAAGAAGTTGTAGGCGAGCGGGCCCACGCCCTCGATGGTCCGGGCCTCGCGCGCCTCAGCCCCGCGACCGTTGCGCACCACGAGCTCGATGCGGGTGCTCTGCGTCGGCGCGCTCAGCGTGTACGAGCCGGAGGTCACCTCGGCCTGGCTCTGGGCCTGCCACGCGCGTCGGCCATCGACGATCAGCTCGGCTGACTCGCCGCCAGTCGCCGTCCAGTTCACGCCGAAGGTGGAGCCCGTCAACGCGTACGACGGGACCGCGAACGAGGTGATGCGAACGCCGCCGCCGACGGGCACCTCGAGCGCTCTGCTCGCCGTCCCACCCATGCCCCGGGCCTCGAGCACGTACGTCAGCACGCCGTCAGGCGGGCTGTTCGCAGGCACGGTGTCCGTCGTGGTGCCACCCGCCACGTCGCCAGCCGGGATCATGATGGGTGAGGCGGAGCCGACCCGCGTGAGCGTCAGGCTGGTCGCGGAGGCAGTTCGCCACCGGAGCGTCACCGCCGCACCGGGCGCCGGTGGGGCTCCTACGAGCTCGAAGCTCACCACCGTGGGCGCCACCGACACCGTCGTCGTCGTCACCTTGTCGTCCGCGGTGAGCCGGTAGGTCGTCGTCGAGTTGGGTGACACCCGCGCCGAGCCCGACTCGAGCTGGGCGCCGATGTCGAGGCGTGGTCCACCGACCTCCTCGAGCGTGACGGCCGTCGCGCCCGGAGCATTCCACACGAGGGTCGCCGACCCACCGGCCTCGATGGTCGAGGGCACAGCGCTGAAGAGCGCAGCCCGCGCCCTCCGGCGGACTGAGACCGAGGTCGCCCGGCTGTCGCTGCCTCCCGCACCCTGTGCCGTCATCAGGAAGATCGCGTCGCGGCTGAGCGGAAGGGTCAGCCGCCCGGACAGCCGGCTCGCGCCGAGGTCGAGCGGCCCCACCCCTACCTGTTCGATGGTGACGTCCGTGGCGTTCGCGGTGCCCCACTCCAGCGTGACCGGCTCTCCCGGCGTCGTCAGCACACTGGGGCTCACGGTGAACGCGGTGATGGAGGCCGGCGCTGGCGCGGGCAGCGGCGCCTGCGGCCGGTTGGGACAGGCGGTGAGGCCGATGAGGGCGAGCGCGAAGGCGCAGGTTCGGAAGGAAGTCATGTGGGCCTCAGGGAACGCGCGTGAAGCGGATGGCCATGTTCGAACGGATGTTCGGCCGGTTGACGCTGTAGACCAGCGCTCTCGAGGGGGCCGGCCCCTCGGCCTCCAGCCAGATGGTCGCGTCGTTGCCGCTGCCGTAGTTCGCCGACGAGCCGCTCGTCATCGTCGCGTAGTGGAACTCGATGTTGCCGTTGTCGAAGAGCTTCACCTGGAAGGTCAGGTCGTCATTCGACGCGAAACGCTCGGCCCGGTTCCATTGGATCACCCAGTGCGGCAGAGGCTCGTTCGGGTCGCTCATCGCGTCGAAGCGCTGCCGGAGAATGCCCGAGCCCGGCCTGGCTGAGAGGAAGCGCAGGTCGTCCCAGAAGGGCGCGATCAAGGCGCCGGTGTCGGGCGAAGTCGAGTCTGGCGACACCTTGTTCGTGTAGTTGCTGCCGCCCGTGAAGACGCCGCCGTCTGGCAGGCCTGGCACCAGCCAGCCGTTGGTGTCGAGCGTCACCCGCGGAGCAGGTCGCCCGAAGAGGTTCACCGGGGCCGACGACAGATCGATCGTCGCCGTGGAGTCATCCAGCGAGGAGAGGGGCACGGCGCTGCCCGTCATCGCGATGTCTTTGAAGTTCACCGCGATGGTGGACATCGTGTACCCGATGCACGCGCCCTCGCCGCTGGCGCCAGGTGTCCCGCGCTGGCTGGGCGAGAGGTTGCCGAACGTCTGCGACGCCCGCGCGCTGCAGAGCGCCGAGCTGAAGGGCTGGCTGGCGCTGGCGCCGCGGTTCACGAACGGTCCGCGATCGACGGTCAGCGAGACGCCCTGGGCGGGGGCCGGGTAGACGAGGTCGTTCCTGAAGCCCTGTGCGTTCGACACCCGCACGTCGCCAGGTCCTGCGGCGAGCGCGAACGTGGGGACCGCGACCGTGCCCGCCGGCAGCCCGTCGTTGCGGTCTCCGTCCGCGGTCGCGGCGATCACGAGGTAGCCGCGGGGAGGAATGGCGCCAGTCGGCAGCGAAGCGAGTACGCCGCCGTCGGTGTTGCCCAGCTGCCAGCCCGTCACATCGACGGTCGCGTTCGAGAAGTTGGCGATCTCGAGCCACTGCCCCTGCGGCACCGCCGGGTTGGGGCGGCTCATGATCTCGCTGATGAAGAGGTCGGTCGGCTTGACGATGCCGTCGAACTCCAACCACAGCCCGCCGGTGCCGATCTGCACCAGGCCCGCGCCCGGAGCGGCCAGCGTCGAGATCACCGCCGGTGATGAGGCGGCGCCCGCGAACTCCAGCCGGGTGCCTGCCGCGGGGGCGGAGGGGCTCGCGCCGCCGTCAGTTGGGGTCATCGGCGCCAGGAACCTGTAGCCGAGGTTCGCCGGGCCCTGGTACCCGATGCTGACGGGCACGGGGGTCAGCGTCATCGTCTGGTACTCGAACGTGACGGCGCCGGCCTGGTGGAGGCGCACCTGGAACGTCAGCGAGGACGACGGCTGACCACGAACCCGTACTCGGTTCCACTGCACGATCAGCAGGCGATTGGGGGCGGCGCCGCGCAGCTCCCAGAAGACCGCTCCCGTGCCCAGCTCGAGGTCAGCCCAGAGCGGCGCCACGAAGCTCTCGGGGACGCTCGCGGTGCTGGCGGAGGGGATCGCCTGAGGAACCGGGCGGCTGTTGGTGAGCGCGCCACCCGCGAACTGGATGAACCCGTTGGTCGACACCCAGGCCGTCCCCTCTTCGCGCCGGCCTCCGATGAACGTCTCGAAGTCGATGGGGGTGAACGAGAGCAGGGCGTCGTTGGCGTTCGCCGGGAACTCGAGGCGCGTGCCCGTCATCGAGATGTCCACGAAGGTGGTGGACCCCGTCGTCTCACGCGCCGTCGGAGTGCCGAAGCCGATGAGCTGCGCGCCGGGTCCGCCGACGGTCCACGCGAGCTGGGCGGTGCCTTGCGACTGGTAGATGGTGCCGCCGTCTGCGGCGGAGGCGCTCGCGGGCGCCGTCACCGTCACCGAGGCCGTGGCCGTCAGGGTGGGCTCGAGCGTGTTGGTGGCGCGCAACACGTAGGTGGTGTTCGGGCGGTTGGGGTACACGGTGGCGGTGCCCATCGCGGCGCCTGCGCCTTCCACCGCGACCACCGTCAGCTCGCCGTTCTCGAGAATACGGGTCCGCGCAGAGCCCGGGGCGTTCCACGACAGGGTCACCGGCGTCCCACCCGTCGCGATGGTGGTGGGCATGGCGGTGAGCGTGGGCGTGGTCACGTCGGTGACGGGGGTCACGCGGATCGTCCTCGTCGCGCTCGCGCCGCTGGCAGACGAGATGGCGGCGACGGTGTAGGTGGTCGCTGCCGCCGGCGCAGGGATCAGCACCGAGCCGCTGGCGGCCACCGCACCGTTGGGCGAGCGATAGACGATCGTGCTCCCGTCGCGCACTTCGACGCGATCGGCGAACGCGGTGGTCCACGTGAGGGAGAACGACAGATTCTCCTTCACGTAGGGAGGAGCGGTGAGCGTGAGGATCTCGGGGGCGGTGCCGTAGAAGACCGACACCGTCTTCGTCTGGAGCGGCCCCCGCCCCTCGACCTCGAGCACGTAGTTCACCGCTGAGCCGTCGATCTGCTCGCCCAGCGTGTCGGAGAACGAGCCCATCGCGACGTCGGCCGCGGTGGTGATCTCTCGCAGCACGCCCCGGCCTGGACTCGACAGCTTCACCTTCGACGCGTTCGTCGTCTTCCATGTCAGCGAGATCATCTCGCCCGGCCGTACCTGTGGCTTCGAGGCGACGAACTCGGTGATCGCCTGCCCGCGCACCACGGTGGCGGTCCGGGTGATGCCGTCGGCGGTCAGCACCCAGCTCGACTCGGTCTCGGCTGGATCGATCTCGACGGTGCCAGAGGTCGTCTGGCCCCTCAGATCGATCGCCTGTCCGCCCATGGGCGCGATCTGCAGGGCGCGCGCGCTCGGAGCGTTCCACACGAGCAGGCCCTTCTGTCCGGCGGGGATCACCGGCGGGTAGGCGGTGAAGACGATGGAGGACGCCTCGACGCCTTCGACGTTGACGCTCGCGACCGAACTGGCGCGGGCGCCGCGGGCGTTGCGCGCCGAGATCACGAAGACGGTCGCCTCGGTGACGGGCACCTGCACCTCTCCTGAGGTCTTGTCGGCGGCTCCCGCGAGCGCGCCACGTGAGAGATCGACGAGCTCGACGGTGACAGCGTTCTCAGTCTCCCATGTGAGGGTGACGAGGCCTCCGCGCGCGACGGTGGTCGGCGTGGCGGTGAAGCGCACCACGCGCGCCGGGTTCGGGAGCGGATCGGGCGCAGGGGCGGTCGGGCAGCCGGTCAGGACGATGAGGCCGAGGGGGAGGAGTAGCTGACGGAAGCTCATGGCGTGCCCCCAAGGAGGCTGCGGGGCGTGAAGCGGAACGCGGTGTTCGGTAACACGGTTGGTTGATTCACGCTGATGGCGAGCGCCGCCGTTCCATCAGGGTTGTCGATCCACCGGGTCGCGCTGACGCCGTTCGCGCCCGTCATGGTCGCGTAGTGGAACTCGATGACACCCGAATCGAACAGCTTGATCTGGAAGTTCAGCACGTCAGGCGTCGGCGAGTTTCTATTCGCATAGGTGGTGAAGTCCTTCCACTGAATGATCGTCCGATCGCCCCGACGTGCTGCGAACGCGGCGGAGGCGGGCAGCATGAAGAGGTCAGCCCAGAACGGGGCCAGCGTCTGGATTGGAGTGCTCGAGCTCGGCAGCGTCTTGTTCGAGAAGCTGGTCGAGGAGGTGTCGACGAAGCTTGCCCACCCGTTGCTGCACACCCGCACCGAGCCATACGTCTGTCCGAAGTAGCTGAACGAGGTGGGCAGCGGGACCGAGGCGGCGCCGTCGTCGTTGAGGATGCTGAAGGTGAAGCTGATCGGGCCGGTTGCAGCCGAGATGTCCTCGTAGTTCACCGGGATCTCGCTGAGCACGTACGGGAAGCACTCCTCGTTGCGCGCGCCAGGGGTGCCGGTCTGCCCCGGAGGGCCGAAGGTCAGCGTCCGCGCGCACCTGAACGGGGGCTGCCCCGAGCGGACGAGCACGTTCTCCGGCGCCTGCACGCTGGCGCCCTGATCGACGCCGCCGTCGGGTCCGGGGCCTCCGTCCGGCAGGATGGAATTGAAGCCGCCCCAGCCGAGCCGGCTCACCACCAGCGTGCCACCGTCCGCCAGCTGCGTCGGCAGCACCAGGCGCACCGAGTCAGGCAACGTCAGCGGCAGCGCCCCGGCGCTCCACTCGAGTCGCACGCCAGCGTCTCCATTCAACCCCGGATCCATCGATTGCCCCACCACGAAGAACCCATTGGGCGGGAGGATGGTGTCGGCGGGCAGCACGAACGGGTTGGCGCCAGTGCCTGACTCGAGCCGCAGCCCGGCGACATCGACCTCGCCGTCGGCGCTGGGGTTGTACAGCTCGACCCACTGGCCCTGCGGGACGACCTGCAGCGGCGCCGGCATCGCCTCGGTGATGAGCACGTCCGAGGGACCGAACGCGCGGGCGCGGCCGTACACCGGGATCCGCTCCTGCGCGGTCTCGACCACGAAGCCCAGCACCGAGGGCCCCCGCAGCCGAAGCTGCCGCTGCCCAGCACCTTCGAGGTTGCCCGAGAACCACACGCGCTCGGTGTCCACTGCCAGCTCGGCGGCCGTCGAGCTGTTGAACGACACCAGCCCCTGGTACGCGTCGACCGCGTCGATGGCGCCGATGGTCGCGTCGGAGCCGTCTGCGCCCGGCCCGTCGAGCACCTCCCACGCGAAGAGGAACTTGCCCGTCTCGAAGAGCTGCACCTGGAAGGTCAGGTCCGAGCCCATCGCGCCGACGCGCTTCACCTTGTGCCACGAGATGGTGAGCCGGCGGGGCATCGTGGCCTCGTCGAGGTTCCACAACACCCTGCCGTCGGCGCCGAGCTCGAGATCGTCCCAGAACGGCGCGAGCAGCGGCGGGCCCGAGTAGCCGACGTCGCTCAGATCCTGGTTGACGGCCAGCGCGCCGGCGCCCGCGGTGAGCGCGACGAAGCCGTTCGTCGAGACCGTGAGCTGCCTCGCCTGCCGGGTCGCGAACGGGAACACGAAGCCGTTGGGCAGGGTGATGGTGGCGGTTCCGTCGTCGCGGTTCGCGAAGAAGAGCTGCCTGGCCGTGGGCGCCATCGTGAGGTCGTCGAAAGCGGTCGCGTTCATCGCGACGGCAGGGGGAGGATTGAGCAGGCCAGGCATGTCGTTGGCCGACAGCAGGCCGACGTCCCACGTCATGGTGGTGAGCTCGCCGCGGCCCAGCAGCTCGGGGTTGATCGTGAACTGAATGGGGGCGCCCACGTCGATGAGGCGTTCCTCGACGGCCTTGTCGCCAGCCGCGTTGTACGCCTCGAACACGTAGGTGCCCTTCAGGGGGACGGTGAACTGCGTGGTGCCGTTGGCGACGCTGTTCACCCCGTCCTCGCGGAAGAACGCCGGGCCGCCCTTGAGGCGCAGCAGCAGGAAGGTCGCGTCAGCCGTCATCCACGTCGCGGTGATGCGCATGCCGGCGGTGGGCGCGGCCATTGGCACGATGAAGCTGATGATGCGCGGCGGGGCTACGGCGCGGACCAGCTTCGCCGAAGACACCTGCAGGCCGTTGAAGTCGTAGGCCACGAGCGTGAAGGTGGTGTCAGCGCTGAAGTTGCCCACCTTGAAGGAGCCGGTCGTGCTGACGCCCGCGAGCGGCGTGTAGAACGGCAGCCCGTTCGCCTGCAGCTCGATGCGCGCGGCCCCGGTGGTGCGCCACGAGAGCGTGAGGGGGCGCCCGCGGGTGCCGAAGCCCGGAGCGTCGAAGAGCTCGATCACCGGGCCCTGGCCCACGCGCGCGTCCACCGCACGCTGGGTCTGCTGGTTGGGCATGGTGGTCGTCGCGGTCAACGTGAAGCGCAGCGGGAAGCCGTCGCGCACGACAGGCACCGGGGGCAGGGGTGGCGGGCCAGCATCGACGCCGCCGTCCACGCCCCCGTCGTCGAGGCCGGCGTCAGGGTCGCTCGCTCCAGCGTCGAACACGCCTGCGTCCGCGAAGAAGGACGGCACGACGAACTCGGCGGTCCCCATCGCGACGTCGGTGGTGGTCGAGAGGATCGCGCCGAAGGTGGCTTCGGCGATCGACACCTGCTCGGCGCCCGAGGTCCTCCACGTGAGGGTGATCTTCTCGCCGGGCTTCGCGGCGGGCGGGGTCGCGGTGAAGGCGTCGATCTGCGGCACCACCGTCACCGTGGCGCTCTGAGTGGACAGCGAGCCATCCGCGCGCTCGCCGGCCAGCGTGTACGTCGTCGAGCGCATCGGGGTGTCCGTCGCCGAACCGCTCTCCATCGTCGAGAGCATCATCGTTCCCGCCATCAGGCGCACGTTCCGCCCGCCGGCCGCCGACCAGATGAGATCGACGCGCTGGCCGGGCTTCACCTGCTGCGGCACCACCACGAGGAACACGGACTGGAGCCCGGCGTCCACCGCGACCTGCACGAACGAGGTGTCGCGGCCGCCTTCGCCCTCGGCCCGCAGGACGTAGAACGTCGTGCGATCCGGGCTGGCCTTCGCCGAGCCGACGCCGCTCAGCTCGTCGAACGCCACCGCCACGTTCGCGCCGGTCTGATCGACGAGCTCGACCGACTGCGCGCGCTCGACGGTGAAGCTGAACGTCACCAGCTCGCCGCGGCGGATCGCCTGCTTGTCCACCGTGAAGGACGTGATCGCCGGCGGGTTGGGCGGCGGCTTCGGCTTGTCAGGCGGACGGCAGGCGATCGCGGGAACGATCAGGGCCAGGAGGACCCCAGTTCGGAGCTTCATGTCACGCCTCGGTGAGCAGAGTTCGAGGGGCCATGGCGACGACAACCCCTCGTGAAGAATTGAGTTTCCGTTCGGACAAGCCGAGGGGTCTAGCGATGGGCCCCCTCACCCGTCAACCTGGATTGCTCAGGTGCGGCCGCCACGTGTCAGGCAATGTGGGCGGGGTTCAGAAGAGCACCCCGACACCGGCCGCGAAGACGGTGTCGTGCATGTAGCCGCGCAGGTAGCGGGTGATCTCCACCCGCCAGGTCAGCCGCACCGTCTCGTCTTCGAGGATCGCCGGCCGTCCACGCAGCCCGACGCCGTACTGGAGGAGGAAGCGGGCGCCCTGGAGCTGCACCTCGGTCTTCTCGACCCGCACGCCGGTGAAGGCCGCGTCGACGCCGAGGCCGAGCTGCGCGAACACGCCGAGCGACTTCGTGAAGGGCCACGAGAAGGCGGGCGCGACCGTGAAGTAGTGGTTGCTGCCCCAGCCGGCGACCTGCCCGGTGCCGTCGGTGGTGACCGCGAAGCGCCAGGTGACGTCGGCGAAGAACATCTCGCGCAGGTACTCATCGGAGAACAGGCGGCCCCACTCCCAGGTGAAGCGCAGGCCGAAGGTGAAGCGTGGGTCCACGCCGCCGCGGCTGGCCTCGAGCAGGACGAGCCCGGCGTTGACGTCTCCCCCGATGCCGTAGTTCGGGTCGTCGATGGAGGCCAGCCGCTCGTCACGCTCCTGCGCGTCTTCGTCTTCCTGGCGGAGGCGCTCCGACTTGCGGCTCTTCTTCGGCCGGTCCGGCTCGTCGGAGGCCGCTTCGTCGTCGTAGGGCAGCGGGGCGTCGTCCTTGTCCGCCACGGCCGGCAGCGAGACACCCAGACAGAGGAGCGCGATCAGGAGTCGGTGCATGGCGGTCGTCACGGCAGGGGAGGGAGGACCTTGCAGGTGGTGCCGCGCCGGGTGGTGCCGGGGCAGCTGGGCATCTTGTCGGCGCAGTCGGTGCGCATGCACTGCAGCTGCAACCGATCCATCGCTTCGCTGCAGAACGCACGTCGGAGATCGACGTCAGCGACGTGGCTGGCGATCACCTCGGCGACCGCCTCGGGCGTGAAGGCCATCTGGTTGTTCACGTTGCGGGTGATCAGCTGGCTGAGGCCAGGCGACTGCGAGCGCTCGTCGTTGTACGCGCCCAGCAGCGCGACCTGCAGCGACTTCACCTTCGGCAGCCCGCCCGCCTTCGAGCCCGCCTGGTACAGCGTGGACGCCCACAGGTTGCCGTAGAGGTACATCTCGCGCCCGCGGATCCACATGTCCTGGTTGAAGGTCTTGAGCGCCTGCCGCAGCCCCTCGTCCATGCAGGCATCGGCGCGGCTGACGTCCCGCTGCCGTGCGTAGGCCTCGTCCGAGATGCTCACCGCCAGGATGTCGGGCCGGCAGCCCGAGAGCGAGCGGCAGGTGGTGCCGAAGCCGTGGAAGTCCGCCAGGCCCTCGTCGAGGGACTTGAGCAGGTTGAAGGCCTCGCCGCTCCAGGTGCGGATGGGCAGCGGAATGCCCTCGTCGTTGAAGACGCGCTTGCTGAAGACCTTGTGCGCGACCTCGTGGCCGATGACGCCGAGGTTCATCGGCAGCGGCACCTTGCTCTCGTTCTTGAACGGCGTGATCGTGAACGCCTTGATGAACGAGAGGTAGAGCGCGTTGTCCGTGACCGGCTGATCGGAGTTGAGGCGCAGCTCGGTCCAGTACATCACCTTCATCTTGTTGAGCTCGTCGGGGGTCTGCGTGGGCACCTGCGACGCCGCGAGATCCTGGAAGTAGAGGTACGCGTTCTCGAAGTTCCAGTACGTCGTCACCATGTTCCAGGTGTGGAAGTCGGCCGGCCAGTACACGCCCGAGCGCTCGAGGTAGTTGCCGCGCACGTCGGCGCCCTTGTCCTTCACCAGCACCTCGTAGCGCTGCTCCTCGGTGAGGTTCTCGATGCCGCCGCGCTGCAGCGGGTCGTTCGGGTCCAGGGTGACGCGGGTGACGCCGACGAGCTCGGCGACCGCGCCCTTGAGGGTGGTGAGGTTGCCGATCGTCTGCAGCTGGACCTCGCGGGTCTCGTAGCTGCCCGTCTCGACCGGGATGATGGCCATCACGCGCACGGGCGGGGCGGGAGCAGGGCCGCACGCGAGCGCGGCGAGGCAGAGGGCAGACAGGAACGCACGCATGGCGGCGGAGCCTACACCGCAGCGCGCGTTTCGGCGCTCACTCTCGGCACGCGGCGGTCCACACGCCGTCGTTGCTGGGGCAGAGGCAAACCTCTACGGTGCCCGCGCTGCATCACTCCTCACAGGAAGAGCCAGAAGACATGTCGCACCAGTTCATCTCGAAGGTGAAGCGCACCCACTCCTGCGGCGCCCTGCGCGCCTCGGACATCGGCAAGGACGTCGTGCTGTTCGGCTGGGTCAACAGCCGCCGCGACCACGGCGATCTGATCTTCATCGACCTGCGCGACCGTGAAGGCCTCACCCAGGTGAAGTTCGCCCCCTCCATCTCCCAGGAGGCGCACGACCTCGCCGAGCAGCTGCGCTCGGAGTGGGTGATCGCCATCGCCGGCAAGGTGCACGACCGCGGCACCCAGTGGTCGAAGAAGGAGAACAAGGAGGTCTCGGCGGCGAACCCGAACCTGCCCACGGGCGAGGTCGAGGTCTACGTCACCGACATTCAGGTCCTGAACAGGTGCGAGGTGCCGCCCTTCGAGATCAGCGAGCACATCAGCGCGAACGAGGAGCTGCGCCTGCAGTACCGCTACCTCGACCTGCGCCGGCCGCCGCTGCAGAAGGCGCTCATCACCCGCGCGAAGATGAACGCCGCCACGCGCAGCTACTTCGTCGACAACGGCTTCCTCGAGCTCGAGACGCCCTTCATGGGCCGCTACACGCCCGGCGGCGCCCGCAACTTCCTCGTGCCCTCGCGCCTCAACGCGGGGAAGTTCTACGCGCTCGCCGAGTCACCGCAGCTCTACAAGCAGCTCTTCATGGTGGCCGGCTTCGAGCGCTACTTCCAGATCGTCAAGTGCTTCCGCGACGAAGATCTGCGCCTCGACCGGCAGCCCGAGTTCACCCAGATCGACGTCGAGATGAGCTTCGTCGCCCAGGACGACGTGTTCGGGGTGATCGAGGGCCTGCTCAAGCGCCTGTGGAAGGAGGTTCACGGCCTCGACATCCCCACGCCGTTCCCGCGGATGAACTTCGACGAGTCGATGGAGAAGTACGGCAACGACAAGCCCGATCTGCGGTTCGGCATGTCGCACGTCGTGCTGAACAAGGTGATCGAGCAGTTCGGCGCCGAGGGTGGCGTCGCGCCCATGTGGGAGGCGCTGCAGCAGAAGGGCGGCCTCATCAAGGCGCTCGTGGTGAAGCCGGTGAAGCCGGGTGAGCATGACCCGAGCGTGGTGAAGGCGAAGGAAGAGGCGTTCCGCAAGGCGAACCCGAACCCGACCGCGAAGGTGCCGCCGCCCCCGCACGAGCTGTCGCGCAAGGAGATCGAGGAGACCGAGGCGTACGTGATGGGCATGGGCGCGAAGGGCCTCGCGCGCGCGAAGCTGGCCGAGAACGGCGAGTGGACGCAGGCGCCGCTCTTCAAGAACGCGAAGCCCGAGCTGAAGCAGGCGATCCTCGACGCGACCGGCGCGAAGCCCGGAGACCTGATCCTCTTCCAGTTCGGGCCCGAGGCGAAGGTGCACACGGTGATGGCGAACCTGCGCGTCTACCTCGCCAAGCGGCTGTGGCTCATCCCCGAGTACGGCTCGGGCGGGAAGTGGAACTTCCTGTGGGTCGTGAACCCGCCGCTCTTCGAGTACGACGAGGAGACGAAGACCTGGCACGCGGCGCACCACGCGTTCACGCGGCCCATGGACGAGTGCCTCCAGTACCTGCAGCCCGACTCGTTCGATCCCGCGAAGGTGTACTGCTACCGCTACGACGTGGTGCTGAACGGCTTCGAGATCGGCGGCGGCTCCATTCGTCTGCACGACCCGGCGGTGCAGTCGCTCGTCTTCAAGGCGCTCGGCATCAGCGACGAGGACGCGCGCTCGAAGTTCGGCTTCCTGCTCGACGCGCTCAAGTTCGGCGCGCCTCCGCACGGCGGCATCGCGCTGGGCATGGACCGCCTCGCGTTCCTGATCACCGAGACCGAGTCGCTGCGCGACGTGATCCCGTTCCCGAAGACGCAGAAGGGCACCGATCTGATGACGGGCGCGCCCGGCGACGTGGACGAGAAGCAGCTGCGCGAGCTGTACGTGAAGAGCACGCCGCCCGCGAAGTGAGCGGGGTCCGTCAGCCGGTCGCGAACCAGTCGGCGGTGTCGAACTCGACGGCCTCGAACGGCTCGGCGCGCAGCGGCTCTCCGCCGTGAAACGCGCCGACGCGGAGCCACCCGCCCGCCTCGAGCCGGTTCACCTCGATGGTGCGCGCGAGCGGGTCGATGAACCACAGCCAGCGCACGCCCTCCCGCGCGTAGACGCGCGCCTTCGCGATGCGATCGATCGAGGCGGTCGAAGGAGAGAGCACCTCGAGCACCCAGTCGGCCGCGAGGGCGAGGAACGGCTCCGACGGCAGCGCGGGCAGGCGCTCGCGCCGCCAGCCGGCGAGGTCGGGCACGAGAGCGTCGGCGCTCAGCCGGAGCTCGGGCTCATCGAGGATCCACCAGCCGCCGGGTGGGCGGGCGCGCCCGAACCGGCCGTTGATGTCGGCCCCCGCGTTCGAGGTCGTCTGCGCATGCGGGAGCGCGGGACGGGGGAGCACGAGCAGCGCCCCGTCGATGATCTGGCCGATCATCGTCTCAGGCACCTGGTCGAGGTCGGCGAACGTCGCGGCTGGCTTCGTCTCTCGCATCAGCACCCGGGATCGTACCCGGTTTCGCGTCAGCGCGTCTTCGCGAGCAGGGCGTCGACGGCCGCGGGATCCTTCGCGCGCGCCTGGGCGAGCAGCAGCTTCGTCTCGGGCGCGTTGACGATCAAGATCGCGTCCTGCGCCTGCTGACGGACGTTGCCCGAGGACTCCGAGAAGCGCTTCACCAGCGCCCCGGCGGCGATGGCGCGCAGCTGCGGCACCTCGGCCTTCACCGGCGCGCCGGCCGGGGTCTCGAGCGCCCACTCGTTGCCGATCACCGAGAGCGCCTTGATGAGGGCGAGCTGCTCCTTCTCTGCGGTCGAGACGGCGAGCTGCCGCGCGAGGTAGTCGGCCACCACGAGGCGCCGGCACGAGCCCATGCCCGCCAGCACCGCGTCACGCGCCGCGCCGCTTCGCTGCGAGGCCGAGCGCACGAGGGCCGCCGCCGCGCCATCAGTGCCGAGCCGGCCCAGGCCATCAGCCGCCGACCGCAGCACCTCGGTCGCCGTCGCGCCGTCGAGCGCCGCCACCAGCACGGCCTCGGTCTTCCCGTCACGTCGCGCCCCGAGCGCCTCGAGCAGGCCAGTCTGCCACGCCACCTGCGCCGACCTCGGCAGCGCGTCGTCGAGCGCCCCCTCGACGGCCAGGGCCTCGGCGAGCGCCCACGTCGCGTCGGGAATGGCGTTGAGCCGCGGCGTCACCGGCGCGAACCGGCCCCGCTTCTTCGCGTCGATGGCCGCCATCTGGGCCCGCACCGCCTGCACGGCTGTGAAGGCCTGGGGCGCCGACTTCTTCGCCGCCGCGATGTGCTGGCGCAGCGCCGCGTCGTCTGCCGGCGTCAGCGTGATCTCCACCGCACCACGCGCGAGCGCCACCTGCGCCACCAGCACCGTCATCAGGCTGAGCGTCCTCACGGCGTCACCTCCCACCACTTCGTCGACGGAATCGCGCGCATCGCGTTCGTGCCGCAGTGAACTTCGCCGGCCATGCGGTGGTACAGGTTCCAGTTCTCGACCCACTTCACCGTGTAGCCATGGGGCGCGAGCGCGTCTTCGAGGTGCTTCTGGAAGAGGTCGCGGCCGTTGATCACCGGGCCGTGCGGGTTGGGCACGGCGACGGTCTTGTCGTCGATGACGAACAGGTTCACCGTACCGGGCTGGTGCGCCAGCGAGGTGCCCTGCACGTCTTCGTGCAGGAACGGCAGCTTGATGATCTCGGCGTCAGTGATGCCGGTCTCGCGCTTGATGATCGCCACCTGCTCGTCCACCTTCACCGCGGCCGCCGCGCTCGCCTGCATGACGTCGGTGTTCGCCAGCAGCGCCGAGATCGTCGTCACCGCGGGAACCTCGTTGCCCTGATCATCCATCCACTGCATGCCGACGAAGAGCCTCGTCGCGCCGTTGCCCCGCGTGACCTCGGCCTCGAGCATCGACTTCGCCAGGCGCGCGTCGTTGGCCAGCATGATCCACCCGCGCGGCGTGGACGCCTTGAGGAACGACACCGTCTCGTCCACGTGCCCGACGAGCAGCCACGAGGTGTCCACGTTCACGGCAGGCTCCTGGTACTTCTGGCCCTCGGTCATCGCGATGAAGCTCCGATCAGGCGCAAAGCCCTGCACGCTGCCGCGGATCATCCGCCCCAGCGGCCACTGCTTCGTGCCTTGCGTGTAGGGAGGGATCGTCTCGAAGTTGCCGAAGGAGTTGAGCGACTGGATCTCCTCGGCGCTGTTCAGATCGATCTGCTGAATGCCAGCCACGTTCTTCCCACGGAAGCGGGTGAAGACGAGGCGTCCCGCCTCCCGCATCGGGAAGGAACGCGAGAACGGGTTCTCGATGTTGGCCGACCGGAAGAACACCCGCATGACGTGCTGGGCGCCGCCAGGGCCGGGCTTCGAGGCGTAGCCGGTCTCGAAGAAGTCCTGCGTCCACTGATCCTCGACCGCGGGGGTCTCGAGCGTCATCATCGGGCTCGCCGCGGTCACCGCCGCGCGCACGTCGGCGATGAAGCGGGTGGAGTCGGCGTCACGCGGCACCGCCGAGGCGTAGGCGGTCTCGGTGGGCAGGTTGTGGTGGAACGTCAGCACCGGCGCGACCCGCAGGCGAACGGCGTCGCTCCAGGTGCCGGGCTTCCAGTACTTCTGCTCAGGTACGGTCACCTGGAGCGTGACGTCGACGAAGCCGTCCCAGACAGCGATCTCACGCACCACGTCCCGCCCCTCGAGCGCGATGGACAGGCCGGTCTGCAGCTCGGCCAGCGACAGGGGCAGCTCGGGGTCGATGACGGTGTACGCGTCGCCGACGTGACGGAAGAGGCGGATCTGCTTCGCCTGGTTCGGGTCGATCACCAGCCGCGCTACCGTGCCTGCCGGCGCTTCAGGCCAGGCCTTGATCGCCAGCGGTGCGAGATCGGCGGCGTCATCGGCGCCATTCACCACCTCGTCCGCTGCGTCGTTGCACGCGGGCAGCTGCGCGTCGGGCAGGGGGCGGCCAGAGGAATCGGTGCCGCGACACCGCGCGGCGTCGTCGTCGATGTTGGCGAGGAAGATCGCCCCGTGGGTGGCGTCCCAGGTGCTCTCGTTCTCGTCCTCGCTCGCCACGTCGAGCTCGATCACTCCGTTCCGGTTCACGTCCGCGCGCAGGTCGATGGGCGGGGTGCCCGGCTCGATGCGCACCTGCGTGGTCCCGGTCTCGAGCCGGGTGGACGGGCGCTCACACCCGCTGAAGCAGACCGCGGAGACGACAACCACCGACAGCGTGATCCTGAACATCGACACTCCGTTGTTCTTCTGCGTCCGGGCCCGAAGAGACGCGTCCACCTAGCCCAGCCGCACACCCGCCCACAAGCCACCCACCCCGACGCACGGCGCCATGGGCTGCAGAATGGTGCATCCCTGAGTTCGCAAGGTTAGGGAGGGTGCATGGAGAGGTACCTCAAGCGCACCGAGCTGCCGGCGAGCAGTGAAGACGTGTTCGCCTGGCACGAGCGGCCCGGCGCCTTCGAGCGGCTCAACCCGCCCTTCGATCCGGTCGAGGTGGTGGAGCGGTCGGGAGGCCTCGAGGTCGGCTCACGCACCGTCATTCGCGCGAAGGTCGGGCCCGTCTCGCAGCAGTGGATCGCCGAACACACGGCCTACGAAAAGGGCCGCGTCTTCCGCGACGAGATGCAGTCGGGCCCGTTCGACGCCTGGGTCCACACGCACCGCTTCATCCCCATCGACGGTCAGCGCAGCCTGCTCGAGGACGAGCTCGACTACCGGCTGCCGATGGGTGGCCTGGGCGCGCTGTTTGGAGCTGGCTACGCGCGCCAGAAGATCGGCGCGGCCTTCGACTACCGGCACGCGCTGATCAAAGCAGACCTCGAGCGGCACGCCCTCGCGAGGGGCGCGGCGCGGCTCACGGTGGCGATCACCGGCGCGAGCGGCCTGCTGGCAGCCTCGCTCGGTCCCTTCCTCTCGACGGGGGGACACGAGGTGCGGCCGGTGAAGCGCTCGGGTGACACGCTCGACCGCACGGCCATCGACGGCGCTGACGTGGTGGTGCACCTCGCCGGCGCGGGCGTGGCGGACGAGCGCTGGACGGAGAAACGGAAGCGGCTGCTCGTGGACAGCCGGGTCTCCTACACCCGGCAGCTCGTGGAGGCGATCGCGGCCGCGAAGCGACGCCCGAAGGTGCTCCTCAGCGGCTCGGCCATCGGCGTCTATGGCGACCGCGGCGACGAGGTGCTCGACGAGCAGGCGGCGCCAGGCGCCCGCGCGCCGACGAAGGCCGCCTTCCTCGCCGGGCTCTGTTCAGACTGGGAAGCCGAAGCGCTCGCGGCCGAGCGGCTGGGGGTGCGGGTCGCGCTGCTGAGGACCGGCATCGTGCTGACCGCGCGCGGGGGAGCGCTCGCGAAGCTGCTCCCGCCCTTCAGAGCCGGGGCCGGTGGCGCGACGGGGCCAGGCACGCAGTGGATGTCGTGGATCTCGAGCGAGGACGTGATCGGCGCGTTTCACCACGTGATGATGAACGAGGCGATCTCGGGGCCCGTCAACGTCGTCGCGCCGAACCCCGTCACCTCGAAGGACTTCGCCAGGGTGCTGGGCAGCGTGCTCCACCGACCCGCGATCGCGCCGCTGCCGTCGTTGGCCCTCAAGGTGATGTTCGGTGAAATGGCCGAGGGGACGATCCTCGCGAGCCAGCGGGTGAAGCCCGGCGTGCTGGAGCGCACCGGCTTCTCGTTCCTGCACCCGGGGCTCGAAGACGCGCTGCGCTTCACGCTCGGCCTGCCGCCCCACTCACCGCCGGCTTGAGCGCTGGCCCTGCCCGTCACGGACAGCCTGCGTCGAGCGGGGGCAGAGGGCTCAACGTCACCTGGGGGCCGATGCTGCAGGACGTGGCCCCGCGGAAGAACAGCCGACCGGCCGAGCCGCCGCCGCCGCCGCCGGCCGTGTTGGCGCCACCGCCCGTCGCCGGTCCAAGGGCGCCACCTGCGCCGCCCTCGCCGCCAGCCAACGCACCGCCGCTGCCTCCCGGCGCCGCGGTGTCGGTGTCGAACGGCCCATCGGCTCCCGAGCGCCCGTCACCACCCAGAACGCCTCCTCCTTCGCCACCCCCGCCGCCGTTCGCAGTGATGGCCCCTCCCGAGATCGCCAACGCGGCCGCCTCGAGGATCACCATGCCGCCCGAGCCGCCGCCATTGCCGCCCTTGCCCTTGATCGCCTGCCAGTCTCCCCCGGCGCCGCCTCGCCCGGGCGCGGCGATGACGCCGTTCACCGCCAGGGTGCCCGAGGCCGAGATCTGCAAGCCGCCCCCGCCCTCCGTGAGGTTTCCCGACTGATCGCCCCCTCGACCGCCACGGCACCCGCCCCGCAGCGGAGTCGGACCCGTCTGCACCGCCGCGCTGCCCGCGTTGGTCGTCGCGGTGCCTGTGCCGGCGCCTCCCGTGCCACCGTTCGTCGCGAAGCCCGCGCCGCTGCCCCCCGAGTTGCCGAGCCCTGCAGAGGCGCCGTCCACGCCGTTCCCGCTGCCGCAGTTGATGGCTCCGGCCCGGCTCACCACGCGTCCGGTGATGCTGACGTCGCCGAACACGCCGAGAATGAGCGGCCGGTTGCCCACCACCGTGAGCCCCCCGTCGGTCGTGATGGTGAGGCCGGCGAGCGACACGAGCAGCGCTTCGGGGCCGCCTGGCTGCCGCACGATCGTCGCCTCGAAGGGCTGCCCGCGGCACCAGTTGGTGAGGCGTTGATTGCCGGTCGCGCCGGTGTCGATGATCGTCTCTCCGCAGTCCAGCACCGTCGGCGCCGGCGGCGGAGCCCGCAGCTGCGGCACGTCGAAGTTCACCGGCTGGTACGGGAAGCGGGGCAGGCAATCGCCCTCGAGCGAGCAGAGCCCCCCGTCGCAGTCGGTCCCTGCGTCCACGAGCGAGAACACGCAGCCGCCATCGGGGTTGCACTGGTTGGTGAAGGTCCGGCACGCGGTCGGCGCGCAGCTCACCCGCGACCCCGCGCAGGCGCCCTGCAGGTCGCAGCGATCCGTGATCGTGCAGGGGTCGGAGTCGTCGCAGCCCGCGTCCACCTTCGGCGCGAACGTGCAGCCGCCGTCCGTGCATGAGCCCATCGGCTCGAGGCACACGTTGCCGCTCTGCTGACAGCTCACCGGCACACCGCGGCAGCCGCCGTCGAGCTCGCAGCGATCCTGCGTGGTGCACCGATCGGCGTCGTCGCACTGCGCGGCCATGGCCACCGTGTAGAGGCAGCCACCGTCCGTCACCGAGCACACCCCGGTCGGCGCGAAGCAGGTGGTGGGCGGCGTGACGCACTGGCGCATCTGCCCGCCGCCGCACGTGCCATTCGTGCACCGGGTGGACACCAGACAGGCCGCCGTGCTGGCGCAGGGTTGGTCGTTGCAGTCCCCGTCCGCGCAGTCGATCTGCCCGTCGAGGTCCTCGTCGAGCCCATCGGCGCAGGCGCTCTCGGTCTTCGGCGCCACCTTCTTCAGCGTCAGCTTCACCTGCGTCACCTCGGCCTTGTCGAAGGTGGCCGCCGTGAGCGGGCTCTCTTCCCGCGCGCGCGTCTGGCAGGTCTCATCGGAGAAGCCCAGCGCGCGGAGATCGACCTGATCGGGGAAGCCACCCTGGGCGATGCCGACGTGGATCAGCCGTCGCCCCTCGAGCACGATCGGGTCGCTGTTGCGCCGGGTCCCGTTGGCGCCGATCTCGAGCTGCATGCACCTCGAGGTCGCCTGGGGGTCGATGGTGACGATGGCCACCAGGCCGGCCTCGTTCTCGCGGGGCCTACAGGCGAGCGCCAGGAGCACCAGCACACCGAGACTCCACCTCATCGCACGTCCTCCACGTCGACACCCTCGCCGAACCCGAGCACCTTGAAGGGCGCAGGCCGGGTGAGGAGGGCGGTCTCGAGCGCCTGCACCGGCTCGTCCTCCCCGTCGTCCGCCAGGCTGAAGGTGCCGTAGTGCATCGGCACGGCCAGCGCTGCGTCGAGGTCGATCGCGGCCTGCACCGCCTGGGCAGGTGACAGGTGGATCGGCCCCATGAACCACTCGGGCCGGAACGCGCCGATCGGCAGCACCGCCAGCCGCATGGGCCCCAGCCGCGCGGCGATCGCCTTGAAGTGCGCTCCATAGCCGGTGTCTCCGCCGAAGTACGCGCGCCCCTTCGTGCCCTGGAGCACCCAGGCGCTCCACAGCGTGCCGTTCGCGTCGCCCAGCCCGCGGTTCGAGAAGTGCTGGTTGGGGACCGAGGTGATCGTCACGTCGCCCAGCGACCGGGACTCCCACCAGTCGAGCTCGAAGCTCTCGAGGCCGTGCTGGGCGAGGAAGGCGCGGTTGCCGAGCCCCGCGAAGAGCTGCACCCGCGGCCAGGTCTCCACGATGCGCTTGAGCGTGGGCACGTCGAGGTGATCGTAGTGGTTGTGGCTGATCACCACCGCGTCGATGCGCGGCAGGTCCTCGAACCTGATGCCCGGCGGCCGCACGCGCTCGGGGCCCGCCACCGAGGTGGGGCTGCAGCGGCGCGAGTACATCGGGTCCGTCAGCACGTTCACCCCGTCGAGCTGGATGAGGGTGGTCGCGTGGTTGACGAAGGTGACCCGCATGGCCCCGGGCGCGACGTCGCGCGGCGGCGGCGGACCGAAGGGCTCCTCGCGGTACGGCCTCCAGGGGCCGCGCTGGCGCGAGGCCTGCCACTTGAGGAACGCCTGCAGGCCGTCCAGCGAGCCGAAGGCCAGGGGCATCGCGGGCGCGTCGTACGGTGTGAAGAAGCGCTCGCCGTCGAAGTGATCGGTCGGCGTGCCCGCCCACCGCGGCGCCGAGAGCGCGCAGCCGACGCCGGCCCCTGACAGCCCGCTCACCAGCACCACACTGAAGAGCCCGAGGGCGACCCGTCGCCGGCGCGAGGCCATGCGGGCGGTGTAGGACACCCACGAGCCGCCGCCAATCTCCTCTCGTGTCACCGGCGGGGGCGTGTAGAACGCGGGGGCTGTGTCCATCGCGCCGCTCGCTGTCTCAGCGCTCCCGCCGCCGCGCCAGTCGGTGCTGGAGGCCCGGGGTGCCCTCGAGGCGGTGGTGCGCGGCCGCCTCTCGACCCGCGAGCTCGATCGCCTCGCGACCGGGCGCGATCTCTGGCCGCTCACGCTGCTGTGGCTCCGGCAGGGCAAGGTGCCGCCCCCGCCCGACGCCGTGGTGTGGCCGGGCACCGATGACGAGGTCGCCAGCGTGGTCCGGATCGCGCGCGAGCGACGGCTGGCGCTGATCCCCTTCGGCGCCGGCTCCGGAGTCTGCGGCGGAACGCTCGCCGTTCACGGCGGGGTGATGGTGGATCTCAAGCGCTTCGACACCATCGGGCCGGTGGACCCGGTCCGCCGGTGCGTGGACGTCGGCGCAGGCGTGATGGGGGAGACCCTCGAGCGCCGCCTCGCCGCGCGCGGGTGGACCCTGGGGCACTTCCCCTCGTCGATCGGCATGTCCACCGTCGGCGGGTGGCTCGCCGCGCGTTCGGCCGGTCAATTGTCGAGCCGCTACGGGAAGATCGAAGACATGGTGCTGTCGGTGCGCGGCGTGCTGGGCACCGGCGAGCGCTTCGAGACGCCTGAGCGACCCTTCGACGGCCCGGACGTCGCCCAGGTGCTGCTGGGCTCCGAGGGCACGCTGTGCGTCTTCACCGGCGCGCGGCTCCGGGTTCACCCCCGGCCCGAGGCGCGCGTCTTCCGCGCCTTCGAGGTCCCCTCGGTGGAGCGGGGCCTCGAGGCGATCCGCCGCGTCTTCCGAGAAGGGCTGCGCCCCGCGGTGGTGCGTCTGTACGATCCGTTCGACACCACCTTCGTCGGTCGCGCGAAGCCCGCGTCGCCGAGGAAGGCGCCCTCGAAGCGGAGCGCTCTCGAGGCCACCGTGCTGCCTGGCGTGCTGAAGCGGTTGGCGATCGAGACGCTCGGGCGCCCGGGCCTGGTGAACCCGCTCACCCGCCTCGCGACGAGGAGCCGGCTGATCTTCATGTGCGAGGGCGAGGCGAAGCACGCTGCCGCCGAAGATCGCGCGATCGCCGCGGCCTGCCTCTCGATGGGTGGGGTCGATCTGGGCGAGGGGCCCGGACGCGAGTGGTACCGCAAACGCTACGACGTCAACGCGCGCCTGCCGCGGCTGATGGAGGCCGGCACCTTCATCGACACGATGGAGGTCTCTGCGCCGTGGGACGCCGTCTTCGAGGTGTACGAGCGGGTTCGCGAGGTGGCTGGCGCGTATGCCCTCGTGCTGTGCCACTTCAGCCACGCCTACGCCGACGGCTGCTCGTTGTACTTCTCCTTCGTCGGCTCGGGGCGCACGGAGGCCGAGATCGAGGACCGCTACCAACAGCTCTGGCGCGCAGCGCTCGGCGCGGCGACCAGCGCAGGCGCGAACGTGAGCCACCACCACGGCATCGGGTTGCTCAAGGCGCGCGCCTACCAGGACTCGCTCGGCGAGGGGCGGCACGCGCTCGCGACCCTGAAGCGCCTGTTCGACCCGGACGGCATCCTGAACCCGGGGAAGCTCGGCCTGTGAAGACGCTCCTCCAGGCGCTCGGTCCGGTGGCGCAGGCGGTCGGCGACGGCCTCGTGCTGCGGCCCGCGTCGGAGCGGGAGCTGGTGGCGGTGCTCGCGGTGCTCCGCGACC
The DNA here is from genome assembly GCA_016793095.1 of Myxococcaceae bacterium. Classification (GTDB taxonomy): domain Bacteria; phylum Myxococcota; class Myxococcia; order Myxococcales; family Myxococcaceae; genus Xiheimicrobium. The sequence continues at coordinate 61,453 of JAEUJQ010000044.1, forward strand.
GCCAGGCGTCGCTGGGCGCCGAGGTGATGCTCGATCGCAGCGCGCTCGCGCGGCTCGGCGCGGTTCAGGATCGCGCCATGACGCTCGAGGCGGGCGCCGGCGTCCCCGTGCGCGTGGTGGAGTCGAAGGCGAACCACGCCCGCCTCACCCTCGGGCCCCTGTCTCCGATGGCGTGGGAGGCCTCGGTGGGCGAGCTCGTCGAGCACCCGGCGCTCGCCTTCCGCGCCGTCGTGCCCGGGCGGCTCGAGCCGATCGCCGCGGGCATCACCGGGGTGCTGGCCGATGGGCACCTGGTGCGGTCGGCGGTCGGGCCCCGGCACGCGGCGGGCCCCGATCTCGCGTCGCTGCTGGTCGGCGGCGGTGGTGCGCTCGGGCTGGTGACGGCCGCCGTGCTGCGCTTGATGCCGCTCCACGACGCCGAGCAGCGCCGGCTGTTCTCCTTCGGCACCTTCGCCCAGGCGCTCGAGGCGACCCGGGAAGCGCTCTCTGCTGGCGTCACCTTCGCGCGGGCGGTGCTGCGCGGGCGCGCGGGCCGAACGGTCGGTGAGTACACGCTGCGCGGCGCGGCGGCGCAGGTCGATCGCGAGCTCGAGCTGCTCGCCCGCTGCGCCGAGCACGTCGGCGGGCGCTTCGAGGGGCTGGGCCGCGAGGCCGAGGTGGACGGGCCCGAGCGCGAGGCCTCCTGGGCGGACCTCGCGAGCGCCCTCGGCCACGGCGGCTCGGTCGAGCTCTTCCGGCCTGCGCTGACGTCGGTGATCGCTCGTGGCGTCGCGGCGCACGAGTTCATCCCGCCAGGCCCGCTGTTCAAGGGCCTCCGCGCCGCGTTCGATCGCTCGCACGTCCTGGGGAGAGGGCCATGATCGCCGACCGGCGCCCGGAGCAGGCCACCTCGACGTGCTCCTTCTGCCCCAAGGCCTGCCGCTTCGCCTGCCCCGTGTCGGAGGCGACGCACAGTGAGGCGCTGTCGGCCTGGGGGAAGATGTCGGCGGCGCACCAGGTGTTGACGGGCGCGCGGCCCATGGGCGCAGACCTCGCCTCGGCGGTGCACGCGTGCACGGGCTGTGGGCGCTGCACGGCGATGTGCAAGCACGAGAACGAGGTGGGCCTGACGCTGTTCCAGGTGCGCGGCCACGCCGTCCAGGCGGGCGTCCAGCCCAGGGGCGCCGCGTCAACCCTGGCGACGTTCCAGCAGGCGCAGAACCCGTTCGGGCGCGAGATGGGTTCCCTCGTCGCGTCCTGGCGGGCGCAGCGCCCCGTGAAGTACCCGCTCTTCCCGGGGTGCTCCACGCTCGTGAAGCGGCCGAGCCTGCTCGAGCACACCCTGGCGCTCTCGGAGGCGTTCGGCGCGCCCATGGGCGTCGCGCGCTCGGCGTCGAAGTGCTGCGGCTACCCGCTCTACGCCGCCGGCGCGATGGAGGCGTTCGGCGCCCACGCCCGCGCGGTCGCCGAGGCCTTCGAAGAGACGCCCGAGGTGGCGGTGCTGGACGCGGGCTGCGCCTTCACCCTCGTCAAGCTCTACCCCGAGGTCGGCGTCCGCCTGCCCTGCCGCGTGCGCACGGTGATCGACGTCCTGCACGAGAACCTGCCGCACGCGCCCCCGGCCCCGCCGCTCGCCGAGCGCGTCGGCTACCACGACGCCTGTCACCTGGGTCGCGGCCTGGGTCAGTACGACGAGCCACGCGCGCTGCTCTCGAAGGCCGTCACCGCGGTCGTCGAGGCGCCGTCGATCCGTCGCGAAGGCGGCTGCGCAGGCGGGGGCGGGCTGTTGCCCCGGACGATGGCCGAGACGGCGGTCGAGGTCGCGCGACGTCAGGCGCTCGAGGTCGCCGAAGAGCCGTCCGTGCTGATCGTCAGCGGCTGTCCGACCTCGACGCGCATGTTCGAGCGCGCTGGGCGTCGCGCGATCGATCTCGTCAGTCTCCTCGAGAGGTGGGTGAGCCAGTCATGAAGACCTTCTTCGTCGTGAACCCGAAGAGCGCCAACGGCGCCACTGGCAAGCGCTGGGGCGAGCTGTCGGCCACCATCGCGCGCTCCCTGCAGGACTTCGGCGTCGAGTTCACCCAGCGCCCGATGGACGCGGCGCGCATCACCACCAACGCGCTCAAGGCCGGGTACGAGTGCATCGTCGCCATCGGCGGTGACGGCACCATCAACGAGGTGACGAACGGCTTCTTCGAGAACGGCAAGGCCGTGAACCCGAACGCCGCGCTCGGGGTGCTGCCCCGCGGGACGGGCGGTGACTTCCGCAAGACGTTCGGGTGGACGACCGATCTCGACGAGGCGGTTCAGCGCCTCAAGACGCCTGACACCCGGCCCTTCGACGTGGGCCTGTGCGAGTACGTGAACCACCAGGGCCAGAAGGAGTCGCGCTACTTCGCGAACATCCTCTCCTTCGGCGTCTCGGGGCTCGTCGATCGCGAGGTGGCGTCGATGAAGGGCTTCGGCGGGCGGCTCGGCTTCTCGCTCGCGTCGCTCCGGGCCCTGACGCGGTACCGCGATCGCGCCGTGCGCCTGTCGTTCGACGGCGGCCCTTCGAAGGCGTTGCCTGTGACGGTGGTGGCCTTCGGCAACGGGCAGTACTTCGGCGGCGGCATGAAGGTGACGCCGAACGCGAACGTGAGCGACGGCCTCTTCGACGTCACCATCTGGAGCGGGTACTCGTTGTCCGACTTCGTCTTCAAGCAGGGCGGCATCTATAAGGGCACGCACCTGTCCTTCCCGGGGACCCAGGCGCGGCAGTGTCGTGAGGCGGTCTGCGAAGCCGACGACGAGGTGCTGATCGACTGCGACGGCGAGCAGCCGGGCCGCCTGCCGTGCCGGGTGACGCTGCTGCCCGCGGCCATTCGCCTCAAGGTGTGACGATGGAGCAGCTCGGCCGCTTCCCCGTGCGCCTCGCGCTCCCCGTGCAGTGGGGCGAGATGGACGCGTTCCACCACGTGAACAACGCGTACTACCTGCGCTGGTTCGAGACCGCCCGCATCGCCTACTTCGCGAAGGTGGGCGTGGGCATCGAGCTGGACGACTCACCGCGCCTGCGGCCGATCCTCGCGAGGGCCACCATCGACTACCGCGCGCCCGTGACGTTCCCCGACACCGTCACCGTGGAGGCGACCGTGAAGTCCTTCGGCACCACCAGCTTCGTGATGGGCTATCGCCTGTCGAGCGAGGCCCAGCGCCGCGTGGTCGCCGAAGGCGAGGCCGTCGTCGTGCTGCTTGACGCGAACGGAGAGAAGACGAAGGTGCCGGACGGGCTGCGCGAAACCATCGTGGCCCTCGAGGCCGTTGGTGCATAACGTGAGCAGTGGAGGTCGCACATGGCAACGAAGGCGGAGCTGTTCCGGTACGATCAGCAGCGGAGCGGAGCGAAGAAGCCCAAGCAGCAGAAGAAGGCCCACCACCTGGACCCGGGCCACACCGACACCCGCAACGTCACCAAGCGTGGCGACAAGGGGCCGAGCGCCGCGCTCGAGGACTCCACGTCGGGCCGCCCCTCGCGCAAGTCCACCCGCAAGTCATCGCACCACGGGCGCAACGACACCGAGCTGATGCGCACGGCCCGCACGAAGAGCCAGACGCCGAAGGCCCGCGCCCAGCGCGCCCAGGTCGCACGGCGCTGACCAGCGCGGCTACTCCGTCTTCTTCTCGACGAGCGCGTTCTTCTCGAAGTCCGTCGAGATGCGGACGCCCAGCACCTTCACCCGCACCAGGCGGCCGGCGCCCCAGTCGAGCTCGTCCACGCCCTCTTCACCGTTGGGCCTGGCGGTCTTCTGCACCTTCTTGTCCACGTCGGGCTTGCCGAGCGTGAAGACGAGCCGCGCGATGGTGCCGATGCCGTCCTTCTGCGCGAAGGCCTTCGCTTCGTCCGCGGTGGCGAAGGGAATGGGGAAGAGCAGCGGCATGGCCCTCCAGACGGACTGCGGTGGGTTGCCGGCCTCTTCATCTTCTCCGTGCTGGGGCCGGTAGGGCTTCGCGGGTTCTCCCCACGCGACGGACAGGAGCCCCGCGCCGTCGAAGCACTCGACGAGGCCCTCCACCTCGACGGTGAGCGTCTTCTTCTTTGCGTTGTACTTCCGCAGCGTGACCCCCTGATCGTGCCTGAGCTGGACGTAGTACGTCTGCCCCTTCACCTTCTCGAGCAGGGTGCTGCGGCGGGCCTCGTTGGCTTCCTGCTCCTTGCCCTCGCCAGGCGTCACGGGGAAGAGCGCCCAGAGGCCGTCGGGGCAGGGCTTGCCCGAGGAGATCTTCACGGCGCCGGGCGGATCCCAGAAGTCGTCGAGCTTCGCCCAGTCGAGCTTCGGCTCGGCGGCCTTCCTGGCGGCCTCGGCGGCGGCCTCCTGCGCCTGCTTCTCGGCGGAGCGGGCCTTCTGGCGCTCCTTCATGCGATCGCTGCCGCTCTTGCAGCCGGCGAGCGCGACCATCAGCACCGTGAACAGCAGCCTCGACGTCGACATGGGGCCTCCCGCGGCGCCCGAGTCTAGTGCACCGCCGGGCGGCGTCGACGTCTGGTGCGCTACTCCACCCAGAAGCAGGTGCTGGCGACGAGGCTGCGGGTCGTCGTCACCTTCGCCTTCTGGGCGAGCGCGGCGAGGGTGCGGTCCTTCTCGGCGTAGCGGGAGTCCTCCGCCTGGCGCAGCTGCGTCAGCTTGCGACGGTACTCGCGCTCGAGGCGCTCGGCGGTGGCCCTGGGCTTCACCCGCTCGGAAGGCTCTTCGATGGCCAGCACGGCGAGACGGGCGGTCTCCCACTCGTCACGCGCGCGCTCCACCTGCTGCCGCGCCGAGAACAGGCTGTCTTCCGCGAAGCGATCGGCGCGATCGCGGGCGGCGTCGAGCTCGAGCACGCTGCGCTTCTCCAGCAGGCGGGTCAGCTCGTCCTTCACCGCGACGATCGCCTGCTCGTGGACGAGCGTGGGGCTCGACGACGACGGTGTGCGGCCGGTCACTTCCTTCGCCACCGCGCGCGAGAGCCCCTCGGCGTCGGTCCAGGGCACCACGCGGAACGACTCGCCGTGCTTCGTCAGCACCAGGTGAACGAGCTTCTCCTCGGCCTTGAGGCCACCGAGCTCGAACCGGTAGACGAACCACCAGCCCTCCTTGCCCTGCAGGTGATCGAGCGAGGCGGGCAGGGTGCTGCCGTCGATGACGATCTGGCTCGCGGCGTCGGTGACGCGCGCGCGCACCTCCCTGGCGGCGAGCTGGAGCTGCTTGCGTCCGGTCGCGGCCCGGCCGAGCACCGCGCCCGTGAGCGACTGCTCGTTGGCCTTGCGCTTCTTGAGCGCCTCCTTCGCGGTCTCGGTGGCGAGCCGCAGGCGCTTGCGCACCTCTCCGTCGAAGCGCTCGATCAGCAGCGACCGCGTCTCGGTCATGCGCTGATCGATGCGCGACTCGAGATCCTTCCGCAGGGCGTCGAAGGCCGCGTTGATGTCCTCGGGCATGCGGCACGACTGGTAGATCTCGAGCACGCGCTTCTCGAAGTCCACGCCGCTCTCGAGCGCCCCGAGGATCTCGTCGGACGCGCCGAACACGCCGTCGAAGAGGTTGAGCTTCTTCTCCAGCAGCTCGTACAGCCTCGCGTCGGCCGCGTTGGAGCGGTTGAGGAAGTTGAGCACCAGCACGTCACGGGCCTGGCCGTACCGGTGGCAGCGCCCGATGCGCTGCTCGACGCGCTGCGGGTTCCAGGGCAGGTCGAAGTTCACGACCAGGTTGCAGAACTGCAGGTTGAGGCCCTCGGCGCCCGCCTCGGTGGAGAGGAGGATCTGGGCGCGATCGCGGAACTCCTCGACCAGGGCGCGGCGGGCCTCTGGCGTGCCGGCGTCCCCGGTGAGCTTCGCGATCTTCCCGGCGAAGCCGTGGTCCGACAGCAGCTGCGCGAGGTACTCGAGGGTGCGGCGCGACTCGGTGAAGACGACGGCCTTCTCGGGCCACTGGTGCGCGCGGGCGACGGTGAAGACCCGATCGAGGGCGCGCTTGAGGGCTTCTCCCTTGGCGTTCACCCGGACGCGATCGGCGCGATCGGCGAACTGCTTGAGCTCCCACACCTCGCGCTTCATCGCGTCGAGCGTGTGCGGGCGCGGGGTGGCGTCGTCCTGCCACTCCTCCTGCTCCTCGACGTACTGCTTCGTCTCTTCGGGCTCGAAGAGCAGCGCCGTGCCGGCCTGATCGAGCTTCGCGTACTCGAGCCGCTTCTCGAGCGTCTCGGCGAGCCGGCGCAGGGTGGGGGCGATCGCGTACGTCGAAGACGCGAGCAGCTTCCGGTACACCATCGTGAGCAGCGTGCGCTTGCCTGGCTCGATCGCCGCGCACTCGTTGCGCCGCAGGTACTCCGACACGTCGTCGTAGAGCGCCTGCTCCTCGGGCAGCGGGGTGAAGTCTTCCACCACCGAGCGCCGGTTGGTGTACCGCACGTACTCCCGCACCTGCCGGCGCAGGGTGCGCTGCACCACGGGCGCGAGCCGCTGCTTGATGTCGCGCGAGGCGCCCTCGGTGAGCCCGCCGTGCTCGGGATCCACGGGGAAGTGGGCGCGGAAGGCCTCCTCGGGCCCGAGGATCTGCTCGTCGAGCAGCGAGATGAGGCCGAAGAGCTCCGAGAGATCGTTCTGCAGCGGGGTGGCGGTCAGCAACAGCTTCGGCGAGTTTCGCAGCCCCGCCTTGAGCGCCTTGCCCGTCTTGTTGCCCGGCTTGTGCGCGTTGCGCAGCCGGTGGGCCTCGTCGATCACCACCAGATCCCACGTCATCTGCGCCAGCAGCTCGCTGCGGTTGGCGGCGAACGGGTGAGAGGCGATCACCACCGGCGCGCTCTGATCGAAGCAATTCCCGGTCGCGCGAATGGTGCGGCCATCGACGACAGCCGACTCGAGATCGAACTTCTCCTTCAGCTCGCTCTGCCACTGCGCGCGCAGCGTGGCCGGCGCCAGCACCAGGATGCGCGTCTTCCCCTCGGCGACGAGCTGGCTCACCACGATGCCCGCCTCGATCGTCTTCCCCAGCCCGACCTCGTCAGCCAGCATGCAGCCGCCGCGCGACAGGGAGTCGAGGGCGAACACCGCCGCCTCGAGCTGATGCGGGTTCAGATCGACCTTCGCTTCGGACAGGGCCCGCACGACGCGCTGCTGCGCATCGCCTTGCTTCCCCGTCAGCTCCTCGGCCACCAGCCGTTGGTGGAACCGGGTGAGGCCGTTGGTGCCAGGCGGGACGACGACTGCCTCGAGGTCGCGGCCCAGGCCGCGCGCGATCTCCGACATGAGGCGCCGCATTGTGATCGCGAAGCCCCCTCTGTAAAGCGTGAGTTCTCCGAGGCCGATTTACCGGCCTCGCCGTGATCGCCACTGAGCCCCGGCCAGCGATGTCCATGTGGGTCGAGGTGGGAGCGCACCTCGGGCTACATGAAGAAAAGTGGACTTTCGCGTGCTTGTGAGGCCTGTCGCGGCCCGAGACACGATCGTTCGATCAGCCCCTCGCTGATCAGCCGATCAGGGGTCGTCGTAGGTGGGGTGGAGGTACTTCTTCAGCTTCTGCCGCACGTAGCGCTGCGCGGCAGAGGCGAACATCGTCCCCGGATCCCACGCCATCGCGAACACGGCGTGCGGCTCGACCCGGAAGACGGCCTTGATCTCGACGCCCCAGACCGAGCCGGTGAGGAAGACCCGATCACCCCGCCACTCGCGCTTCACCCCGAAGCGCCGCCCCCAGTAGTCGAGCAGGTAGCCGACGCGCTCCCGGGCCTCGGCGACCCCGAACGCGTGGCCGACCGACATCTTGATGGCGGTTGCGCTGTCGATCACGAACGGCTCGCCCTCGGCGGCGCGCTCGACGGCCGGCGCCTCGCTCTCGGCGAAGGCGGTCGTTGCGAACAGCATCACGAGGAGGGCGCGACGCATGAACCGCAACCCTACGCGGACTGAGCCGGTGTCGCCAAGCGTCGATAGTGCGCCGACTCCGCGAACGTGCCTACCCGTCTGGGGCGGCGGTGCCAGAAGTTGATCGCCACGCCGATGCGCCAGCGGCGCTGCACGGGCAGGCGGGCCAGCGGCACCTGGTTCCGTGCGTCGAGCACCCCGTGCGTCAGCTTCGCGTCGAAGTAGACGAAGCGGTTGGGCCTCGGCTCGACGAGCTCGAACTCGTCGGTGTCCGGGATGCAGGCGGGCCGCGTCGGATCGGCCTTCGCCTTCGTCACGGCCAGCAGGCCGCCCACGCTCGAGGTGAGGTAGAGCACCGACGACGTCACGGGCGTCACCGTGTGGCCCGTGTCGTCGAAGAGCGCGTTGTCGCGATCGACGTGGAAGTCCACCTTCACGTTGGACGTGCGCATGCGCGACAACCACCACTCGACGCCGATGACGCCGCGCCGGCGGCTCCCCGGGAGCGCCCGGAAGAGCCGTACAGCCGCCTCCTCGACGACGTTGGAGGGCGGCTCGCGCAGGTCGAACCAGAACGTCGTCTGGTAGCTCGACCGCAGCCGTTCAGCGCCGAGCGCGCGGATGCGCCGGGCCAGCTCCTCGAACTGCGCCTCCGGCAGGGCGGGCTCGACGATGGTGACGGCGCGCGCGCGGGGCTTCACTTCGTGAGCTGGAGCACGTCGGACAGCGCGTGGCCCTCGCACTGCGCCGGGAGCCCCAGCTCCATCAGGGCTGCGGCCGTGGGCGCGACGTCGATGGCTCGCGCGCGCGCCGTCGAGATTCCGGCCTTCACGCCGCGTCCCCAGAGGAAGAGCGGCACCTCGGCGTCGTACCACCAGGCCGTTCCATGTGACGTCCCCCGCGGCTCGCTCTCGAGCACTGCGTACTGCTTCAGCATCATCAGCACGTCGCCGCTGAAGTTCGGGTGAAAGCCCAGACGCAAGGGCGCCACGAGGCCGCCCTGATCGGGCTTGTCGAGCTCGTCACGAGACACCGCGACGGCGACCTCCGGCAGGCCACGCAGCTGCTCTGCCACCGCCCGCCGCACCGTCGCGAGGTCCTGCTTCTTGTCCGCGAGGCCCTTCCAGTCGACGTACACATCGGTCTCTTCGATGGCGACGATCGTCTTCTCGAGGCCGGTCTTCGCCTTGAGCGCCTCGTTCACCGCGTTCTGCAGCTGGAAGGGCGGCACGCGCTTGCCCTCGAGGCCCAGCGCGGCCCACTCCTCGGGGATCGCCGCCCCGCCGTGATCCGCCGTCAGCAGCACCACCACGTTGCCGCGGCCCACGGTCCGCTCGAGCAGGCCGAGCAGCTCGCCCAGCGTCTTGTCCAGGCGCAGCACCATGTCCTGCATCTCCCAGGAGCTGGGGCCGTAGAGGTGGTAGGTGCGATCGACGGCTGAGAAGCCGATCGACAGCAGATCGGGCACGTCGTCTTTGCCGAGCTGCTCGCCCTCGATCGCGGCCTTCACGAACTCGAGCGTCAGCTCGTTCATCATCGGGCTCGAGGCCAGCGCCGACCAGGCCTGTGGCCCCGGAGACGGCAGCGCCCCCGACAGCGGGTGAGGGAAGACGCGCGTCATCCCGTACCAGTCGGACTCGAAGGGGCGGTCGTCGTCGCCCAGGTAGTCCTTCTGCGGCGCGAGCAACTCCCACTTCTTCGCGTGCCAGCCGTCGGCGAGCTTCTTGTCGTTGAACGTCTGCACCCAGCCGGGCACCGCCTTCTCGTACCAGGTCCCGGTGACGAAGCGCCCGAGCTGTTCGTGGAACCACCAGGCCTCGCCCAGCCGACCGCCCATGGCGATGGAGGCGCGCGCCTTGCCGGCGATGGAGATCGACTTGCCCCGCATCCACGTCGCCTCCCGCAGCTTGTCCGAGAGGGTCTCGGCGAGCAGCCGGTCAGGAGAGACGTCGTCGTTGCCGAGCGGCGCCTCGAGGATCGGGTGGTTCGGGTCCACGAACATCGGCTCGAGCTTGCCCGTCGCCCGGTTGAAGACCTTGTTCGAGACGATGCCATGCCGCCAGGGCCACGCCCCGGTCGCCAGCGTCGCGTGGCCGACCGCCGTCACGCACTCGGCCGCCTCGTAGCGGACCGACGGCACGAAGGCGCCCTCGGCGATGAGGCGCGCCAGCCCGCCCTTGAGGCGTGAGCGGTTCCGCTGCAGCACGTCGGTGCCCAGCGCATCGACGCTGATGAAGACGGTGAGGCGGGGCGGCTTCGCGAGCGCGGTGACGCTGGCGAGGAGGCAGCAGATCGCGGCGAGGCGGCTCATGAGGGCGCGCAGAATGGTCGCTTTCCCGGGCACGGTCGAGCGAGATGAACGTGCTACACGCTGGCGGCGATGGCTCCGCCTCTGCCCACCCCCCGCGTCGTGCAGGCGCGCACGCGCGTCATCTACGGCGACACCGATCAGATGGGCGTCGTCTACTACGCGAACTACTTCCGCTACTTCGAGCTGTCGCGCAGCGAGTTCTTCCGCGCCCTCGGCGGCAGCTACGTCGAGCTCGAGCGCCAGGGCTTCGGGCTGCCGGTCATCGAGGCCGCCGCGCGCTACCGGGCGCCCGCGAAGTACGACGACGTCATCGTGATCGAGGCGCGCCTCGCCGAGCTGCGCCGGGCGTCGCTGCGCTTCGAGTACGAGGTGCTCCGCGAGGCCGACGGCGCCGCGCTGGCGACCGGCCACACCGTGCACGCGTGCGTCGGCCCGGGCGGAAAACCGGCTGGACTTCCACCAGACGTGGTGCGACTGCTCGCCGCGCCCTAGAGCCGCTCGCCGGAGTCCGCATGGATCGCAACCTCGCCCTCGAAGTCGTCCGCGTCACCGAGATGGCGGCCATCGCGTCGGCGCGGTTGATGGGCCGTGGAAACAAGAACGAGTCCGATCAGGCGGCCGTGGACGCGATGCGCAAGACCTTCGACACGCTCAACATCGACGGCACCGTCGTGATCGGGGAAGGGGAGCGCGACGAGGCGCCCATGCTGTACATCGGCGAGCGCGTCGGCCGGGGCACCACCAGCGCGCCGCCCGTCGACATCGCGCTCGACCCGCTCGAGGGCACCAACCTGTGCGCCTACGGCCGCCCCGGAGCGCTCTCGGTGGTGGCGCTCGCCGAGCGCGGCAACCTGCTCAACGCGCCCGACACCTACATGGAGAAGATCGCCTGCGGCCCGGCGGCGCGGGGCTGCATCGATCTGGCGAAGACGCCCACCGAGAACCTGAAGGCGGTCGCGAAGGCGCTCGGGCGCGAGATCGCCGAGCTGACGGTGGTGGTGATGGACCGCCCCCGGCACGACGCGCTGATCGCCGAGGTGCGGGCCGCCGGCGCGCGCGTGAAGCTGATCGAGGAGGGCGACGTGGCGGGCGCGGTGTCGACCTGCTTCGAGTCGAGCGGCGTCGATCTGCTGATGGGCATCGGCGGAGCGCCCGAGGGGGTGATCTCGGCCGCCGCCGTGCGCTGCGTGGAGGGGGACTTCCAGGGCCGCCTGCGCTTCCGCAACGACGAGGAGCGCGCGCGGGCGAGGAAGATGGGCATCGCCGACGAGCACCGCATCTACCGCGCCGAAGAGCTCGCGCGGGGCGACGTGATGTTCGCCGCGACGGGCGTCACCTCGAGCGACTTCCTCAAGGGCGTGCGCTTCTTCGCCCACGGCGCCGAGACCCACTCGGTGGTGATGCGCTCGAAGACCGGCACCGTGCGCTTCATCACGGCGACCCACCGGCTCGACAAGAAGCCGATGTGATCGCGGCCCGGGCTGCTACGCTCCGCGCTTCTCTTGAGGAGGAGCCTCCCGCATGCCTGGCGCGACCCGCTCGATCGTCATCAACGCCCCTGTCGAGAAGTGCTTCGAGATCATCTCGGACTACGAGCGGTACCCGGAGTTCCTGCCGGAGGTGAAGAAGATCCGCACCTCGAACCGGCGGGGCCCCGAGTGCGACGTGCACTACGAGGCCGAGGTGGTGAAGGTGATCAAGTACACGCTCCACCTCAAGGAGGAGAAGCCCAACCGCGTGAACTGGTCCTTCATCGAGGGTGAGTTCATGAAGGACAACAAAGGCGGATGGGTGCTGGAAGACGCCGGCCAGGGAACCACGAAGGCCACCTACAGCATCGAAGTGGCCGTGGGCCCCCTCGTGCCGAAGACCATCTTGAACGCGCTGGTGGACAGCCAGCTCCCCAGGTTGTTGGAGAACTTCAAGAAGCGCATTGAAGGGGCGAAGTGAGCAGTCAGTGAATACGGGTGGTTCGGGTGGCGTAGGTGTGGGTTGATGACGGGCGGAAGCCGGTTATCATTGGGCCAGCTTCAGGCTTTCCGGGAGTTCACATGCTCGACGGGTACATCATCGAAGAGCTCCGTCGCCGGGAAGCGGAGCGCCAGCGCCAGGAGCGCCAGCGCCCACAGGTCGAGATCCCCAAGGTGCGGGACTCCGATGACGAGCGGGATCGCCGATCGGAGACGGAAGAGCCCGCGCCGAGCGACTCTGGATCTTCGGTCGTCACCTTCGATCTCTGAGCTTCGCGACGACTCGTGATCGCCAACACGCTGAGGCGGTGGTTCGATCGCGGCGCGAGGTTGAAGGTCTTCTATGACGAGGCCTATCGCCTTCCGTTGAGCGGGGTCGAGTCGGGCCCGGCGCACCTCGAGACCCGCCGCGCAGACGACGCCGTGCATTACCTGCTGGCCGTCGGCGCCATCTCCGCGGCTGACGTCCTGACGCCGCTGCCCGCGAGCTACGGCGACCTCGGCCGCGTTCACAGCGACGAGTACCTCGAGTCGCTCCAACGCGTCGAGACGCTGGCGCACATCTTCGCCGTCGATCCGACCGACGTCTTCGTGGACGAGGTGATGCGCACCATTCGCCTCGCCACCGGCGGCACCATTCAGGGGGCTCGGCACGCCCTCGAGCATCGCTCGCCCGTGCTCAACACGCTCGGCGGCTTCCACCACGCGACGCCCACTCGCGGCGCCGGCTTCTGCGCCGTTCACGACATCGCGGTGGCGATCGCCGTGCTGCGGGCTGATGGGTTCACCGGGCGTGTGGCGGTGCTCGACCTCGACTGCCACCCACCCGATGGCACCTCCGCCTGCCTGGGGCGTGATCCCACCGTCTGGCTCGGCTCGATCTCGGGCACCGCCTGGGGCGCGCTCGAGGGCGTCGACGAGGTTCACCTGCCCGAGCGCACGGGTGACGACGAGTACCTCGCCGGCCTCGAGCGGTTGCTCTCGCGCATGCCGAAGGTGGACTTCGCCTTCGTGCTGGCGGGCGGCGACGTGCTGGCGGGCGATCGCCTCGGCACGCTGGGGCTCTCGCTCGCCGGGGTGCGGCGTCGTGACCTGCGGGTCTTCGAGCACTTCGCCGAGCTGCCGCAGGTGTGGGTGCCCGCCGGCGGCTACACCTCGTACGCCTGGCAGGTGCTCGCAGGCTCGGGCCTGGTGCTCGCGCGCAGCTCCACCGAGCCGATCCCCCAGGACTACGACCCGCTGGCCGCGCGCATGCGGGGTATTGCCCGCACGCTCAAAGCAGAGAACCTCGGCAGCCCGCCGATGCTCTCCGAGGCGGACGTCGCCGAAGCGCTCGGGCTGCCCCGGTCGGGGCCGCGACGGCTGCTCGACTTCTACACGGCCGAGGGGCTCGAGTTCGCGCTCGAGAAGTACCGGGTGCTGCCGCTGCTGCGACGGCTCGGCTTCGAGCAGCTCCACGTCGTGCTGGATCGGGCGGGCGGCTTCGATCGCGCCCGGCTGCTGGGCAAGGACGCCACCACCGGCGCGAGCGTGGTGCTGGTCGAGCTCGAGGTCGATCGGCGACGGGTGGGAACGGGCACGTTCCTCTTCGTGAACTGGCTCTCGCTGCGAAACCCGCGCGCGAAGTTCTCGTCGGTGCGCCCGCAGCTGCCAGGCCAGGAGGTGCCCGGACTGGGCCTCGCGAAGGAGGTGGCGAACCTGCTCGGCCTCATCGCGACGCGGCTGGTGCTCGACGGGGTGGCGTTCCGGCCGTCGTGGTTCCACATGGCCTGGGCGGCCCGCGACTCGGCGCGCTTCGTCGACCCACGCCGGCAGGGACGCTTCGAGGCGCTCTGCCGGGACCTGCGCCAGGTGCCGCTGCTCCAGGCGACCCGCGCGGTGGCCGAGGGCCGGGTGCTGCTCAACGGCGCGCCGTATGCGTGGGAAGCCGACGAGATGGTGCGCTGGCTGCACCCGAAGGAGGACGAGGCCGATCGCGCCGCGATCACCACCGAACGCGAGGCCTCGCACTTCACCCTGGTCAGTTCAGGGTCGCGCTGAGCGTGTAGCTGCCGGCCGAGCTGCTGTAGCCATCGACCCACAGGTAGTAGGTGCCCGCGCTGAGACTTCGCGAGATCGTGCGTGTCCCGGTCACCCCGGAGCCGCCGGAGCAGGTGATCTCCGGGGCGCTCGTGCAGACCGAGTTGGGCCCCGTCAGCGCGAGGATCGGGTTGGTGAAGCCGGAGTTCGGCGTGAGCGAGGCGTTGAGCGTGCGGGTGGTGGAGACCGTGAAGCTGTACACGCGATCAGGCCCCGAGCCGCCACATACCGTCGTGCGATCGTCAACCGCCGTCGTCGTGGTCCCCGTGGCGCTCGCGCTGCCGCTCACGAAGGTGAGGGGAATGGGGCCCGAGCAGCTCTCACCAGTCGCCGAGCCAGACGAGAGGGTGGCCGACAAGGAGAAGGAGCCGGGAGTCCCCACTCCCGACACCGAGTCGACCCACAGGTAGTGAGTGCCTGCGGCGAGGGGCGCGGTCGTCAGGCTCGCGCTCGAGCCCGCTGAGGTCGCCGCGATGCACGTGTTCTCGGTCGCGCTGCTGCACGAAGACCCCGAGGTGAGCGTCAAGATCGGTCGCCAGCTCGCGCCGGGTGTGGCCATCGCGGTCAACACCTGTCCCGCGGTCGCCGTGAAGGAGTAGACGACGTCAGCGTTCGTCGACGCGCAGCTCGACGAGCGATCGTTCGCCGCGCCGCTCAGCGTTCCGTTGGCCGAGGCCGAGCCGCCGCTGAACGAGAGGGGGACCGCGGAGGAGCACGAGTCTCCCACGACGCCCGCCGGGGTCGTGGTCAGCGAGAGAGAGAACGGGCTCGACACGCTGCCCCGGTTCTTCACCGCGACGTACCAGGTTCCTGCCGGCAGGGCGGTGCCCGTTGCGGTGGCCGATCCTCCCAGCGAGAGGCTCTCACCGCAGTCCAGCTCTGGCGCAGACGCGCAGCCGCTGATGGTCGTGGGCCCCAACAGGTAGACGCCAGCGAGCGCGCCCGAGCCAGGCGTGACCGTGGCCGTCACGTTGGACGAGGACGACAGGGTGAAGCGGTAGAAGCGGTCAGGGCCGGTCGAGCCGCAGGCCGAGGTGGTGATCGTCTGGTTGTACCCCACCGTCTCTCCCGTGGCCGACGCAGCCCCGCTCGTCACGGTGAGGACCTCGGCGCTCGAGCAGTCGTCGCCGACCAGCGGACCGGGCATGGAGAGCACCACGTTGGCCGTGAAGGAGCCTGACGCCGTCGTGCTCAGCGCGTCGATGACCAGCCGGTAGCTGCCGGGCTGCAGGGTGACGGGCATGCTGGTTGAGGTGCCGGTGTGGCAGCGCAGCTCCGTGGTGCAGTCGTCGCGCCGCAGGTACCCCACCGGCGTGCTCGAGCCGCCGATGCTGGTGATGGCGAACGAGACGTCGCTGGCCTGGGTGACGACGAAGGAGAAGACGAGGTCGGAGCCAGCTCCCCCGCACGTCCCCGAGTGATCGTCCGCTGCTCCAGTCAGGCTCGCGCTCGCGGTGAACTGCGTCGCGCTGATGGGCGTCATGGCGATGGCCGTGGCGCAGGTGTCACCAGGCACCGCTGCTCCCCCGCCCGTGGACCCGCCCGCGAAGCCGCCGCCCGTGGAACCGCCCGCGAAGCCGCCGCCCGTGGAGCCGCCCGCGAAGCCGCCGCCCGTGGAGCCGCC